>JAWKRP010000022.1:0-183319 GCA_041389565.1 Myxococcota bacterium | reverse complement strand
ACGGGCGAAGCGCATCCTCGATGGGGAGTCCAGCGATGTCGCCGCTGGCATCCGTCGCAGCGCGACGGCACGAAACCTCAGAGGAGACCGCCGGAAGGCGGTGGATTCCTGCTGCGGCTACCTGCTCAACCATAGGGAGCAGCTTCGCTATCACGAGTTCCTCCGCGACGGACTCCCCATCGCGACCGGCGTGATCGAGGGGGCTTGCCGCTCCCTGGTCCGTGACCGGATGGACCTCACGGGCGCGCGATGGGGTCTGCCCGGCGCCGAGGCCGTGCTCAAGCTGCGCTCGCTGCGAGCATCGGGAGACTTCGATGAGTACTGGCGCTTCCATCAGCGATGCGAGCTCGAGCGGAATCACCTTCGAAGCTACGCAGAGGACGAACTGGCCGAGCTTCGGGAGGCCGCGTGACCGAAGTCACACCAGAGGAGCCGCACCCAATCGACATGATCCCAAGCGAACTCGGCTACGACATCGACTTCAGCCAACCGGTCGCCGGGCGGAAGTGGCGGATCGTAGAGGTAGACGTCCCCCATGACAGGGAAGTAGGACGGCACCGCAAGTAGCTCCTGCCCGCCGGGCCCCCACGGCCCCGCCGCCAGCCCGACCCCAGGTCGGTATGAGCTGATGGAGGGGTGCTCCCAGCGGAGCCTCGTCACGTATTCTTCAGAGGAAAGGTCGCCAGCGGGCGGCGTGCTGTACGACATCACGGCTCGAGTCGCGATGACCATGCCCGCGTCAGCCCAGCCAGGGGCGAGGACGTACACGGCTCCGTCTGCATCGATAGCCATGTCCGTGCCGAAGTATCCATTGGCCTCGGACCCGTACCAGGTTCCGTGCGCGAGCTCCGTTCTCGTGCGTATGGGACCGATCGGGCTGTCGATGAGGGCGGACGTGTCGAGAGAACATGCCGCGAAGGTGGATTGGGTGCCGGTGTCGTGAGCCCGCGCCGAGCTCGACGCCGCTACCTTGGTGTCCGCCCTGTCACGGGTATCCGATTGGCAGCCGCTGATGAGCGATACCCAAATCGCGGCGAGCGCAATCACCGGGCCGCTGGGTCGTGTTGCACACGGTTGCTGGGCTGCCGTGACCTGAGGGGTCGTCGTCACAAGCTGACCCGCCAATGACTTTCGAACCAGGACCAGACGTTCGTCGCTTGAAAGTAGCGATTTGAGCTTGCGTTTGTGAAGTTCGTGTGGTCCATGGTGGGGTCGAGGTAGTAGTGAACGGTCGGATTGGAATTTGGCCCTCCCGGCGGTGACCAGATGGTGTGAGTTGAGGCTGTTCCGCCGTTACGGTCTGGCTGGTTGGTGTGCACGGTCGAATATCCAGCCCCATTGTGGTAGTAGTACTCACTCACCGCTCTCATGGCTGGGTAGTCGGTTCGACGGTACTTCAGCGCCTGTGCCGTGCTCAGGCCGCCGGGACCGTCGAAGTCAGCTTGCGACTCCAAGCTGGCATTGGGAGGGTCAGACTCACCACCTCCGGGCACGACGCTCTCATCCAGCTGCCCATGGTGGTGAAAGTAGCTCATCGAGTAGATGGTCGTCGGGGGGAAGACAACAGGGGGCCCGTAGATGTTCGACGCCCCCCCATCGTGTGCTTGGCCGCCGATGGACGCGCTCTGAACCCACATGGACGCGTATCGGTTGGGATCCTCATGGGCGAGCCTATGGGCTAGCATGCCACCCTGAGAGTATCCGAACAGATGAATCCGAATTGGGTCGAAGGGAATCACGTTGATTCCTACATCTTGGAGTCGGTTTTGGAGAATATTCTCCATGAACGACAGCATTTGTTGGATGAACAGGACGCCGTTGACGGTCAACGAGATAACCGTTGCTGCTCCACCCGGTGTTCCACCCAAGCTTAGGCGTCGTTTGAAAGTTCGAAAAGTACTGGGTCGCTCCGAAGGGGTAGAAGGTGAAGAAGCGGTTCTCGAGAGCCTGATTTCCGTCCGCGATCGACGGGAAGAACCAATTGTTTGCGAAGTCGATGGGATTCTGGCCGCCCCCATGAAGTGCGATTACAACAGGAAGCCCCTTGTTCCCGGCCTCGATCCATCGCTCCCAGCCAATTGGGGCGTAGAAAGCGAATTCTCGCGTGACTCCGTTGACCTGGATCTTGACGGTCATGCTACCTCCTTGGACCGGACCACACACTAGCACGAATTGGTCGCACCCATGGGACCGTCTTCTTGGAACCGGCTATGCTCGCCGACCCGGGAGTCCAGCGATGAAGTTCGACAGCGTCCTGTTCCTGTGCGTGGCGAACTCCGCGCGGAGCCAGATGGCCGAAGGGCTGGCGCGCCAGCGGTTCGGCGCGTCGGTCACGGTGCAGTCGGCGGGGAGCGAGCCGAGCCGCGTGAACCCGTTCGCGGCGCAGGCCCTGGCGGAGGTCGGGATCGACGCGTCCGCGCACCACAGCAAGCACGTCGACACCATCGACCCGAGCACGGTCGACCTCGTGATCACGCTGTGCGCGGAGGAGTCGTGCCCGGTGTTCCTCGGGCGCGCGCGGCGGATGAGCTGGGCGATGCCCGACCCCGACCGCAAGCACGAAGACCTCACGGACGCCGAGCGGCTCGTGCACTTCCGCACGGCCCGCGACGCGATCGATGCGCGCCTGGCGGTGCTCGAGGCGCTCCGCAACGGCCCCGAGCCGCTCGACCCGATGGAGTTCCACGCCAGCGTGCGGGTGCCCGACCTCGCGAGCGCGGCCCGGTTCTACCGCTGGCTGCTCGGCGTCGAGCCCCAGACGTGGACGCACCGCTACGTGACCTTCGTGAGCGAAGCGCTGCGTACGAACTTCGTGATCCTCGTGTCCGACGGCCTGGAGCTGCACCACGACACGCTGTACCACCTGGGCATCGAGCTCCCGAGCCGCGATGCCGTGATCGACGCCCACCGGCGCGCGGTCTCGGCGGGGTTCACCGTGAAGAAGCCCGCCCGCACGACCTGGCGCGGCACGCCGCTGCACGAGCTGTGGCTCGAAGACCCCGCCGGCAATGCGGTCGAGGTGTACGCCCGGCTCACCGAGGCCGAGCGCGCCGCCATGCCCGCCGACCAGGAGCCGGTGCTGCTCGGGGCCCTCTCGAGCGCTGAGAGCTCTCGGGATTCGGCGCCGTGATCCTCGCGCTCCTGGCGTGTCTCGCTCCCTCTGCGGGGCCCGAGGTCCCCGGTCCATCCACCGAGGCGCCTCCCGTGGAGCCGGTGCTCGCGGAGCCCACGGCGATCGAGCCCGCGCCCGACGCGGTCCTCGCGAGCTTCGTGCCGATCGACGCCGCCTACGACACGTGCATCGAGGCCGACCCGAGCCAGACGGGCCTCAACCTGTGCGGCCGCGACCGTCGCGACGCCTACGCGGGCCTGGTCACCGAGCTCGAAGGCCGCCTGTCGGCCGCGCATCCCGGCACCGACCTCACCACGGCCTGGCGAGCGCACCGCGACGCCGAGCACGCCTGGCTCACGCAGCTCTACACCCGCGACGGCTCGATGTGGCCCATGGTGCACGCGGGTCACGAGGCGAGGTTCCTGCAGGATCGCGCGGTCGAGCTGTCGTACGCGCTGTGCGACCCGCCTCCGGCGTTCACGGCCTCCGACGACTGCTACGGGAAGGCGCTGTGCGAAGAGGCCGTGTATGACGCCGACCTGAACGCCGCCTACCAGACGCTCACGTCCGGCTCGGGGGGCGCGACGACCGACCTGCTGCGTGCGAGCCAGCGGGCCTGGATCGCCCACCGCGATGTCGAGACGCCACCGTGCACGGGGGCTCCCGTCGCGCGTGCGCTCCGGGTGCGCCAGCGTGTGGAACAGCTCAGGCGCTACGTCGAGGCCGCCGAGATCGGCGGTTGACGTCCGTTCGCGAAAAAAGATCGAGGTCGATGTCGATCCGACGGACCTCGTTCGTCGCGTCGATGAGAGGGGGGCACACCGTCCCCCGAGCGGTCGACCGACCGAGGAGCACGAGATGAAGTTCATGCTGATGCACCGCCACCACGACAGCACCGATGAAGGCTGGGTCCCGCCGGGCGAGTTCGTCGCCGCGATGGGCCAGATGGTCGGCGGGCTGGCGCAGAGCGGCAAGCTGGTCGACGGTGACGGGCTGGGCGCCCGGCGCACGCGGTCGCGGGTGACCTTCGAGGGCGGGCAGCGCTCCGTCACGCACGGGCCGTACGAGGGCCGCAACGAGGTGCCGGCGGGCTTCGTGAAGGTCACGGTCCGCTCGCGCGACGAAGCCATCGACGCCGCCACCCGCATCGGGGAAGCGATCGGCGGCGACGTGGAGCTCGAGGTCGGCAAGCTGACGGAGGCGTGGGACCTGGGGTTCGGCGAGAAGCCCGCCGACGCCCCGGAGCGGTACCTGATCGTGCACAAGGCCACGCCGGCCACGGAAGCCGGGCGTGCGCCCGATCTCACGTCCGTGCTCGACGGCCTCGCCGCGGAGGGCATCCTGACCGGCTCGGCCGCGCTCGCCCCGTCCTCGCAGGCCCGCCGGCTCACGTGGAAGGGGGGCGCACACGCGGTGGTCGACGGGCCGTTCGCGGAGTCGAAGGAGCTGATCGGCGGGTTCGTGGTGCTCGAGCTCGACTCGATGGACGAGTGCCTGGCGATCACGCACGAGTACGCCGCGCTGATGCTGTCGGTCTACGACCGGCTCGAGCTCGACATCCGGCCGCTCTGATGGCTTGCCACGCCTCGATCGACGCCATCGAGCGGGTGTGGCGGGAGGAGTCGGCGCGGCTCGTTGGAGGCCTCGTCCGGCTCGTCCGGGACGTGGGTCTCGCGGAGGACCTCGCCCAGGACGCCCTCCTGGCGGCCCTCGACCGATGGCCGGCCTCCGGGATCCCCGCGAACCCGGGCGCCTGGCTGATGACCACCGCGAGGAACCGCGCGCTGGACGGCCTCCGCCGGCGCGAGATGCTGGAGCGCAAGCACGCCCAGCTGGCGCACGAGCCGCGTCCCGAGGTGTCGGAGCCCCCGCTCGAGCCCCCTCCGACAGACGACGTGGGTGACGACGTGCTCCGGCTGATGCTGATCGCGTGCCACCCGGTGCTGTCGCGCGAGGCGCGGGTGGCGCTCACCCTCAAGCTGCTGGGCGGCCTGTCGACGGGCGAGATCGCGCGGGCGTTCCTGGTGGCGGAGCCCACGGTCGCGCAGCGCATCGTCCGCGCCAAGCGCACGCTGTCCGAAGCGCGGGTGCCGTTCGAGGTCCCCACCGGAGAGGCGCTGTCGGCGCGGCTCGCTTCGGTGCTCGAGGTCGTGTACCTCGTGTTCAACGAGGGTTACGCGGCCACGCGCGGCGACGACTGGGTACGGCCGGCGCTGTGTGACGACGCGCTGCGCCTGGCGCACACGCTGGCCGACCTCGTGCCCGGAGAGGCCGAGGTGCACGGGCTCGTGGCGCTGCTCGAGCTCCAGGCGTCCCGACTGGAGGCCCGTACGGACGCGAACGGCGACGCCGTGCTCCTGCTCGAGCAGGACCGCACCCGCTGGGACCGCGTGCGGATCGACCGTGGGCTCCGGGCCCTGCAGCGGGCCGACGCGCTCGCCCGACCGCTCGGCGTGTACTCGCTGCAGGCTGCCATCGCGTCGTGCCATGCCCGCGCGGTGACGCCCGAGGCCACCGACTGGGAGCGCATCGTGGCGCTGTACGACGCGCTGGTGGAGGTCACGCAGTCGCCCATCGTCGCGCTCAACCGGGCGGTCGCGGTGGGCATGGCGTTCGGTCCCGACGAAGGGCTCGAGCTCGTCGACACGCTCGCCGACGCCCCGGTGCTCGAGGGCTACCACCTGCTGCCGGCCGTGCGGGCCGACCTCCTGGCGAAGCTGGGTCGCACGGAGGAGGCGCGGGCCGAGCTCGAGCGTGCGGCGTTCCTGGCGCAGAACGCGAAGGAGCGTGCGCTGCTCCTGGAGCGCGCGCGGTCGCTGGTGGAGTCGGGCGACGGGCGATAGACGCGCTCCATGCACGTCCTCATCGCGACTCCGACCGCCAACCAGCTCGTCACGTCGGCCTACACGGCCACCCTGGTGAACGCCACGAAGGCGCTCCACGCGGCCGGGCTCGACTACCACCACTCCACGTTCGACGGCGCCGACATCATCATGGCGCGCAACTACCTCGCGAACATGGCCCTGCTGAACCCGGCCGTGGGGTGGGTGCTGTGGATCGACAGCGACATGGCGATCCCGATGCGGGTGTTCGAGCGCCTGCTGGCGTTCAACCGCCCGATGGTGGGCGGGGTGTACTCGGAGCGCAGCCTCGACCTCGAGAAGTACGTGGGCTTCCGGAACGAGGGCTACCCCGACGACCAGGCGCGCGGGATGTCCACGAACTTCAACGTGCGGGTGACGAGCGGCACGATGACGGTGCAGAACGGGTTCTGCGCGGTCGACGGGCTGGGCTTCGGGTGCGTGCTGACGCGGCGCGACCTGCTCGAGAGGCTCGTGCAGTCGGGCATCGCGCGTGAGGTGCCGTCCGGGAAGCTCGTGAAGATGGGGCTGCAGGAGACGATGCGCGACTTCTTCGGCGAGATCCGGCGCGACGACGGGAGCTACCTGTCGGAGGACTACTCGTTCTGCCAGCGGGTGCGCGATCTCGGCGAGACCGTGTGGGGCCTGGCGGACGAGCGGCTCGGGCACGTGGGGAACTTCGAGTACGGTGCGTCGTTCCTGGCCCACCTCCAGGGGCGGCAGGCCCAGAAGGACCGCCAGGGCTGACGCCTCAGGTGATGCGGGCCCCGGAGAACCAGTACACGCGGATGTGATCCCCGCGGGCGTTGCGGCCGACGAACACGGGGCCGGTCTCCCAGACGGCCTGGTTGCGGTGGGCCTTCAGGAGCGGGCTCTCGACCTCGACGAGCAGCCCGATGCACTCGGGATCGAGGCCGTCGAGCCAGGCGTCTTCGAGCGTGTCGCGCGCGGTGGCGAACACCTCCATCGCCAGCCGCTGACGCCGGGCGGGCTGGGCGACGAACACGCGCGTGTGGAACAGCTTCACCCGGAGCGCGGGCGAGAACTTCGCGACGGCGGACGACACCGCCACGATGGCCCCGCTCGCGTCGCGCGCCACGACGGCGACTTCGGGGGCCCGGCCGCGCGCGACCTCGGGGGAGAGGGCGTTCGCGCCGGTCCAGAACGCGACGAGCTCGTCGGTGAGGGCCGCGTCGACCTGTTGCCACACGACGTGGAGGGTGGTGTCGCGGGGGCCTTCGGGCACCGACCAGGGGCGTCGGGGGTCGCGGGGGGGCGCAGGGCCGACGGGAGGATGGCGCGTGTCAGACATCGCCGGCCACCCGCGGGTCGTTCCAGGGGAGGGGCATGCCGACGAGCCGCTCGCGGTGGATGAACTTCCATGCCTCCTCGAGGGCCTCGAGGCCGTCGCGGTCGTTCCAGCGCCCGGCCTCGACGTTCGCCATCCAGTGGTCGAGCCCGGCCGCCACGGACGGGTCGAACACCGAGGGGACCTCGTGCTCCCCCTTGCTCTGGCGGTTCAGGCGGGTGTCGATCAGCTTCGCGAGCTGCGGGGTCTTCTCGACGGGACCCTCCAGGAACTCCAGCACGGTGCGGATGGTTCGCGCGGGGTCGCGCATCAGGTGCGCGTGGCTGTGCACGACGTTGGGATAGGCGCGCAGGCGCAGGTCGCGGACGAGCAGGAAGTTCTCGTACACCCACTCCACCTCCGGGACGAGGTACAGGGGGGGCGACTCGAGCGTCTCCCAGCCCCAGACCTCAGCCTCGAGCCGCTGCATCGCGCGCACCGACCGGACGACCGAGCGCCACGGTCGGATGGTGACCACGACCCGGTCGAGGAAGGCGATGTCGCTGCGCGACACCCCCGCAGGGAAGACCTTCACCAGCAGCTTCGTGGACTGCTCGGGCCGGAGGTACTTCCCGGTGCGGGGATGGGGGTTCGTCTGGAAATTCACGCCCTGCCGGAACACCGACTCGTAGAACCCGTTGGGATTGGCGTCGCGCAGCTTCTGCTCCCAGTTCCGCGGGAAGCGGTCGCCGACGTAGCGAAAGCCCGCTTCCGACAGGATCTGCATCCACAGGGAGGTTCCGCTGCGCTTCGTTCCGGCGACGACGATCATGGCGGGCGTATAACGGGCCCGATGTGGGTTTGGAAGCACGGATCGTCTTGCGGGTCCGGGCCGCTACGAGTAGTGTCGGTGGGCCTCCGGAGGTCCTCCGTGTCCCCACGCTCCTCTTCGTCCGCGATGCGTCTGCTCGCCCTGTCGTCTCCCATCCTCGCGGCTGCGATGCTCGCGTCGTGCTCGTTCGGCACGCCGGCACCCGCCGAGAAGCCCGAGATCCAGGTGCCCGACCTCGGGGAGTCGCTGCTCGGTCCGGCCGATGGGGTCGACGTGTCCGACTGGTCGCTGTCGGGCGCCGGAGACTGCCAGTACGCGTACAAGTACGGCGGGTTCGGCTTCGAAGGGGCGTCCGGCACGGCCTACCTGGGCTTCAGCTTCGAGTACGCGAGCAACAACGGCCTGCCTCCCACCTACTCGGCGTCGTTCTACTGCATCAACTCGGTGGGCAACCTCGTCGGGCAGACGTTCTACGCCGGCGCGAACTACGCCAACTGCTACCCGGTGAGCCAGAGCCCGTACGCGTACAACTGCTTCGCGTACTCCTTCGTCTACGACAACTTCATCGACTGCAACGGCGTGCCTGGAGCCACCGGGGCCCGAATCGCCGTGAGCTTCGGCTGTGGCTCGTTCTCCTACGACCAGCCGCTCACCATCTCGAACCGTCCGCCCCAGGCGAGCATCACGGGCACCGCGCCGAACCCGGCCGAGGCGGTGTTCGACACCGTCGTCCTGTCGCTGTTCGCGGCCGACGACGACCTCGACTACTACGAGATCGACTGCGAGAGCGACGGCACGATCGACATCACGGCGTCGTTCGGCGGCGTCACATCGTTCACGGGCACGGCCGACTGTACGTACCCCACGCCCGGCACGAAGGTCGCCACGTTCACCGCGTACGACCTCGCGGCCCAGCGCCGCACGGCCAGCGCCACGATCAGCGTGCGCGACTCCACGCCCCCCACGGCCAGCATGACGGGCCCGTACCTGGCGAACCCGGGCACGAGCTTCCCGATCACCGGTATGGGCAGCGATGCCGTCGGCATCATCTTCACCGAGATCGACTGCGACACGTCCACGTCGGGCTCGTTCTTCAACTCGTTCGGGGCCACCACCACGGTCACCGACACGCAGACGTGCTCGTTCGCGGTCTCCGGCGACTACACGGCGTCGTACCGGGTCACCGACACCACGGGGAACTCCGACACCGCCACGGCGTCGATCCACATCAACTTCCCGCCCACGGCGGTCATCGGGAACGCGTCGCCCGTCGAAGGGGTCGCGTTCAGCCCCACGGTCACGGGCTCCACGGGTGGTGTGGCGCCTGACGACGAAGATGGCGTGGTGCTCTACGAGTTCGACTGCCTCACCGACGGCACGTTCGAGCAATCCAGCACCACGGGTGCGGGCCTGTCGTGCACGTACCCCGACAACGGCACGTTCTCCGCCACCCTGCGCGTCACCGACGCGGGCGGGCTGCAGAGCTCCACCACGCGGTCGTTCCGCGTCACGAACGCGAACCCCACGGCCTCCGCGAGCATCACGCGCACGGTCGACGAAGGCACGCTCACCACGTTCTCGGTGTCGGCGAGCGACGTCCCGACCGACCCGCTCACGTTCCAGTTCGACTTCGGCGACGGGAGCTCGCCCACGTTCACCAGCTCGTCGTCCGCGAGCCACGTGTACGCCGACGGTCCGGCCACGCACACCGTCACGATCACCGTGCGCGACGACGACTCCGGCACGTTCACGCTCACGGGCACGGTCACCGTGTCGAACGTGAACCCACTGATCGACGCGTTCAGCTCCACGGTGAACGTCACGGTCCCGGAAGGGCAGTCCACCACGCTGTTCGTCGCGGCGTCCGACGTGCCGGCCGACACCCTCACGTACACGTTCGACTTCGGCGATGGCTCGCCGACGGTCACCACGGCCTCGAGCGTGAGCAGCCACACGTACGCCGACGGTGACGCCACGTTCACCACCCGCGTCACGGTCACCGACGACGACGGCGGCAGCTCCACGATCACGGGCACGGCCACGGTCACGAACCGCGACCCCATCCTCAACAGCTTCTCGCTGTCGGGCACGATCGACGAGGGCCAGAGCATCACGCTGTTCGCCCTGGCGTCCGACGTCGCGGCCGACCAGCCGCTCACGTACACGTTCGACTTCGGCGACGGCTCGCCTGCGACGACCGTGTCGTCGTCGAGCACGGGCACGGTCGTGCACACCTACGCCGCGGACGGCGTGTTCACGACCCGGGTCACGGTCACCGACGGCGATGGCGGGGTCGCGTCCACCACGGGCGAGGTCACCGTCAACGACACCGCGCCGAACATCACGAGCTCGTCCATCACGCAGACCATCGACGAGGGCTCGACGGCCACGTTCTCGGTCACGGCCACCGGCGACGCGCCCCTCACGTTCGCGTGGGACTTCGGTGACGGCACGACGACGTCCACCAGCAGCGGCACCACGTCGCACGTGTACGCCGACGGCCCCGCGTTCCACTCGGTCACCGTCACGGTCACCGACAACGACGGGAGCCCCGCGTCCACGGGTGGCGGCGTCACCGTGAACAACGTCGCGCCCACGATCGTGTCCTCCGGCGTGTCGGGAACCCAGGTCGAGGGCTCGTCGCTCACGTTCAGTGCGTCGGCCACCGATCCGGGCGACGACACGCTCACCTACCTGTGGGACTTCGGCGACGGCACCACGGCCTCGTCCACCACCACGGGCACGTTCCTGCACACGTACCTCGACGACGGCACGTACTCGGTCACCATCACCGTCACCGACGACGATGGCGCCACCGACATCGATGTCCTCGTGGTCGATGTCGCGAACGCCGATCCGGTCGCCGATGCGGGCCCCGACCAGGTGCTCGACCTCGGCGATGCGGTCGTCCTGAGCGGCTCGTTCACCGACGCCGGCGTGCTCGACACCCACACCGAGGAGTGGGATCTCGGCGACGGCACCGTCACCACCGGTCCGACCGTCACCCACACCTACGCGGCCCCCGGTCTGTACACGGTCACCTACACGGTCACCGACGACGACGGCGGCGTCGGCATCGACACCGTCGACGTCACCGTGGCCCAGCCGGCCGCCCCGTGCGACCTCGTCGTCACCGAGTTCATGGCCGACCCCTTCGGCAACGACAACCAGCGCGAGTGGTTCGAGATCATGAACGCCGACACGGTCCCCCACGACCTGTTCGGCCTCCGGGTCGGCGGCACCGGTGCCTTCTCGGTCGATGCGTCGATCGTGCTCGCTCCGGGCGAGTTCGCCACCTTCTGCCGCGACGCGAGCAATGTCGCGTTCGCGTGCGACTACGACTACCCGAACGGCTACTCCCTCGTGAACACGAGCGACTCCATCGTGCTCCAGTCCCAGGGGAACACGGTCTCGCGCGTCGACTACGCCGCACCCATCGAGGGCGAGGCCTTCGCAGCGGCCTGCCCCGTGTGCGACCCCACCACCGGTCTCACCACGGGCTTCACGAACCCCGCGAACGACCCGTCCTACGGGCCCGGGGGCAACGGCACGCCCGGCTTCGGCTCCGACGACCTCGATCTCGACGGCTCGAGCGTGTGCGACCTCGACTGTGACGACCTCGATCCGAACAACTCGGGGGAGATGCAGGAGATCTGCGACGGCCAGGACAACGACTGCGACGACCAGACCGACGAGGGCTTCGACGCCGACAACGACACCATCGCCGATTGCTTCGACATCTGCCCGAACGGCGACGACCGGATCGACACCGACGGCGACGGCATCCCGAACAAGTGTGACGACTGCCCGCTCGACGGCGACCCCGGAGATGCCGACGCCGACGGTGTGTGCGACTCCGACGACCTGTGCCCCGACTTCGACGACCGCATCGACTCCGACGGAGACGGTACGCCCGATGCGTGCGATGCCTGCCCGGACGACACGTTCGACGACTCCGACGACGACGGGGTGTGCGACTCCGAGGACGCCTGCCCGGGCTTCGACGACGCGATCGACCCGGACGGCGACGGCGTGCCTTCGGCGTGCGACCCGTGCCCCGCCAGCAACCCCGACGACAGCGACGACGACACCATCTGCGACTCCGTCGACCGCTGCCCCGGTGCCGACGATCGCGTCGACACCGACAGCGACGGGGTTCCCGACTGTCTCGACCCGTGCCCGCTCGACAGCGCCGACGACAGCGACGGCGACGGCTACTGCGACAGCGTCGACGTGTGCCCTGGCGGAGACGACGACATCGACCGCGATCGCGACGGTGTGGCCGACTTCTGCGACCCGTGCCCGCTCGACAACCCCGACGACTCCGACGGCAATGGCGCGTGTGACTCGCTCGACTGCCCCGGTGGCGACATCACGGCCGACGCGGACGGCGACGGCGTGTGTGACTTCGTCGACCCGTGCCCGCTCGACAACCCCGACGACCAGGACGGTGACGGCGTCTGCTTCTCCGACGACGTGTGCGTCGGCGGCAACGACAACCTCGACACCGACAACGACGGTGTGCCGAACTTCTGCGACGCCTGCCCGAACGACGCGAGCGACGACAGCGACGGCGACGGGGTCTGCGACAGCGACGACCGGTGCCAGGGCGAGGACGACGCCCTCGATGCCGACGGCGACGGCGTGCCCGACGGCTGCGATGTGTGCCCGAGCGACGCGAGCGACGACAGCGACGACGATGGGGTGTGCGACAGCGACGACGTGTGCCCCGGTGGCAACGACGCCAACGACGGCGACGGCGACGGCGTGCCGAACTTCTGCGACCCGTGCCCGCTCGACAACCCCGACGACAGCGACGACGACGGCGTGTGCGACAGCGACGACGTGTGCCCCGCCGGTGACGACGCGCTCGACACCGATGGCGACGGCACGGCCGACGCGTGCGACGCGTGCCCTCTCGACGCTCCGGACGACAGCGACGGCGACGGCGTGTGCGACAGCGACGACATCTGCCCGAACGGCAACGACACGCTCGACACCGATGGCGATGGCGTCCCGAACCTCTGCGACCCGTGCCCGCTCGACAGCCCCGACGACAGCGACGACGACGGGGTCTGTGACACCGACGACGTGTGCGACGGCTTCGACGACGCCTCCGATGCCGACGGCGATGGCGTGCCCGACGGCTGCGATCCCTGCCCCGACGACTCGTTCGACGGCTGCGTGAACACCGAGACCGGCATGGACGAGACCGCCGAGACGGGCCTCACCGACACCGGGACGCCCGACACCGACACCGACGTGGAGACGGGCGACACCGGCGACACCGGCGGGGATGCCGACACGGATGCCGATGCCGACTCCGACACGGACGCCGATGCCGACACGGATGCCGACACCGACGCCGACGCCGACACGGATGCCGACTCCGACACGGATGCCGACGCCGACACCGATGGAGACGTCGACTCGGATGTCGACATCGACACCGACGCCGACACCGACAGCTCGAACGTCGACCTCGACGGCGACGGGTTCAGCGCGGCGGCGGGCGACTGCAACGACGGCAACGAGCAGGTGTTCCCGGGCGGCGAGGAGATCCCCAACGACGGGATCGACAACGACTGCGACGGCATCATCGACAACCAGGGCTGCGATGGCTGCGGTGGGGGAGGCGGTTGCGGCTGCACCAGCTCTCCCGCGGGGACGGGTGGGCTCGTGCTGTTCGGCCTGTTCGGCCTGATGCTCCGTCGCCGTCAGCCCTGAGCGCGGATCGACGGTCGGTCGGGACGAACACGCGGATCTCGGCGTGCCATGGGCTCCATGAGGCGGTACAATCCGTGACGTGAAGCTCGCACGATGGCAGTGGTTCGGGGTCGGCGGTGCGCTCGCGCTCGGTGTGTACCCGCCTCACGCCCACCCACTTCGTCGGGCAGGACTGCGCCGCCTGGCACACCTCCACCACGTGGGTCGACGGGTTCGACATCGACCACGGGTTCTTCGCGCTCCAGGTGAACCACGACCGGGGGTCGGCGTGGCAGTCGACGCAGCGCTCGTGGGGCGTGGGGACGAAGCGGAAGTCGAAGTGGCAGTCGATGCAGTCGACCTTCGTGTGCGCGTCGGTCAGTACGTAGTCGACCATCTTCGCGTTCGTGTGGTCGAACAGGGTGAGCGGGATGTCCTCCGTGCGCCAGCCGCCGGTGTGGTGGCAGCCCTCGCAGTCCTGCAGGAGCGTGCGCTCCGACTCGACGGCACCGTGCACGTCGCGGTGACAGGCTTCACACTCGGAGCGCAGATCGGTCCAGTCGGTCTCGGACTTGTGGCAGTCGGTGCACTCGAGCTTCGCGTGCTTGCCGGTGAGCTCGAACCCCGTCTCGCTGTGGTCGAACGTGTCGGCCCGCAGCCGGATGATGTCGGCGTCGAGGCCTCGGTGGTCGGCGTGACACGTGCCGCACGCCTCCTGCTTCGTGGCGTGGAACCCGCTGCGGGTGTCGATCTGGGACTTCACGCGCTCGTGGCACGCCAGGCAGCGCGTCGGATCGACCCCCTGAAGGGGGCGTGGCAGGCCGTGCACTGCGTCACGGTGTCGAGGTCTTCGTGGGCGCGTGCGAGCGGGCCCGGGCTGAGGAACGAGCCCGAGCTCTGCGCGAAAGCCGTCGACAGCAGGATCCAGAGCACGGCGGGCGACTATCGCGCTGGAGTGCGAACGGGAACGGTGTGTTTCGACCCAGGTCTGCGGGAGATTCACGGTCCCCCGAGCAGGTCTTCGATGAACCACGCCGAGAACTCGGCCCTCCCGGCGACTCCGGCCTTCTTGTAGACGCTGCGGGCCTGGTCGCGCGCGGTGCGCTCCGACGTGTCGCGCACGGCACCGATCTCCTTGAACGACAGACCCTTCAGCAGCAGGAGGGCGACCTCTGCTTCGGCGGGGGTGAGATCCCACTTCGCCAGCTGCGCGTCGACCGAGGTGCCCGCCGACGCCAGCAGCTCCTCGGCGCGCGCGCGCCACTCCCGCGCGGTGCCCTGCTCCGTCAGGAACCGACGGAACGACCACACGGCACCGGCGATCGCCACCAGGGTGCCAGCCCCCTCCGCAGACAGGTGGAAGAGGCCCGCACCCGCTCCGGCATCCGACAGGAGGTCGGCTCCGACCAGGAGTGCGATGAGCGTGAAGAGGGCGCTCGCAACGGTGTTCTGGTCGACGTGCGTCATGTGACGGATGGTCCGGGAGAGGGCACGGGTGCACCTTCGGATCAGGAGGACCCCATGATCCGACGCATCCAGATAGCCCTCGGCATCCTCGCCGCCATCGCCGTGCTGATCCAGCTCGTCCCGTACCGCGTCTCGAACCCCCCGGTGCTCCAGGAGCCTGCGTGGGACAGCCCCCGCACGGCAGAGCTGGCGCGACGGGCCTGCTACGACTGCCACAGCAACGAGGTCGTCGTGCCCTGGTACGGACACATCGCGCCCGTGGCCTGGCTCGTTCGTGACCACGTGGACGAAGGACGCGCCGCGCTGAACCTGTCGGAGATGAACCGACCGCAGGAGGAGGCCCACGAGGCCGGCGAAGCCGTCGCGGAGGGCGAGATGCCGCCCGCGTACTACCTCGCGCTGCACCCGTCCGCGCGACTGACCGACGCCGAGCGGGCCGAGCTGCAGGCGGGTCTGGACCGGACCCTCGGCGGAGAGGGCGGCGGGCACGGGTCCGAAGCGAGGTCGATCCGCGACGGTGACGACGGCGACGACGGCGACGACGACTGACCGATCAACGGCCGACCATCGTGGAGGGGTCGAGGATGCGGTCGAGCGCTTCGGCATCGAGCACACCGAGCGCCAGCGCGGCCTGCCGCAGGGACGTGCCGTCGGCGTGCGCCTTCTGTGCGACCTCGGCGGCGCGCGCGTACCCGACGTGCGGGCTCAGCGCGGTGACGAGCATCAGGCTCTGGCCCACGAGTGCCGCGATGCGGGCGCGGTCGGGCTCCATACCGCGGATGCAGTGCTCCTCGAAGCTCCGCGCGGCATCCCCGAGCAGCTCGGCGCTCTGGAGCACGTTGTACGCGATCACCGGCTTGAACACGTTGAGCTGGAGGTGCCCGTGGGTGCCGGCGAGCGCCACCGTGGTGTCGTTCCCGATCACCTGGGCCGCGACCATCGTGAGCGCCTCGCACTGCGTCGGGTTCACCTTGCCCGGCATGATGGAGCTCCCGGGCTCATTCTCGGGGAGCGTGAGCTCGGCGAGCCCCGTGCGCGGACCGCTCGCGAGCAGACGCACGTTGTTCCCGATGTGGAACAGGCTCACGGCGACCCGCTTGAGCGACCCCGACATCTCGACCATCGCGTCATGGGCGGACATCGCCTCGAACCGGTTGCCGGCGGGCACGAACGGGAGCCCCGTGCGGCGGCAGAGGCCCGCCACCACGTGCTCCGCGAAGCCTGGAGGCGCGTTCAGGCCCGTACCGACGGCCGTTCCGCCGATCGCCAGCTCCGCGAGCCGCCCCAGGCTGTCGCGGATCGCTGCCATGCCGCGATCGAGCTGCGCCACGTACCCGCCGAGCTCCTGGCCCAGCGTGAGGGGCGTGGCATCCATCAGGTGGGTGCGGCCGGGCTTCACGACGTCGTCGAACGCCAGCGACTTCGCGTGGAGCGTGTCGCGCAGCGCCTGCAGGCCGGGCAGCGTGCGCTCGACCACCAGGGTGTACGTGGCGACGTGCATGGCCGTCGGGAACGTGTCGTTCGACGACTGGCTCCGGTTCACGTCGTCGTTCGCCTTCACGCGCGCTTCCACGCGGAAGTCGTGCCCCAGCCGCTCGGTCGCGCGGCGGGCGACGACCTCGTTCACGTTCATGTTCGTCTGCGTGCCAGAGCCCGTCTGCCACACGCTGAGCGGGAACTGGTCGTCGAGCGTGCCCGCGAGGATCTCGTCACACGCCCCTCCGATCGCGCCCGCGACGTCGGCCGGGAGGCCGGCCAGCTCCGCATTCGCCTCGGCACAGGCGTGCTTGATGTGGGCATAGGCGCGGATCAGCGCGATGGGCATGCGGAGATCGCCGATCGCGAAGTACGCGAGGCTCCGCTGCGTCTGCGCGCCCCAGTACGCGTCGCGCGGGACCGCGATCGGCCCCATGCTGTCGTGCTCGATGCGTGTGCGATCCCGAGATTCCATCCGTCCTCCGCTGCTCCTCGCTATCACGATGGGGTTCGATTCCTTCAGGACTCGAAAGACATGAAAAAAGTGACAGGTTTGGGGCTCGGCGGCGCGCGTGGCGGCAATACGTGGGGATGTGTCCTGGAGGTCTGATGTCGACATCCGCCCTGCGCGAGCCCGCCGACAGCCTGGAAGCGCTCCTGCGTGTGCTCCTCGCGGCCACCGGGCGGAGCGCCTCCGATGCGTCGTGCGAGGCGGCCCTCCGGGTGACCGGCCCGTGGATGGAGCGCCTCGACTCCGCGCTGCCGGCCGTGGGTCTGCAGGCCCGGTGGATGACGGGGGGCGCCGAGGTGGCGCTGCGCGAGGCCCGTCCCGACCTCCCGCTCGTCACGTGGCTCGACGATGCGGTGGGCGGCAGCTGGATGATCGTGAGCGCCCAGCGTTTCGGGCGCGTTCAGGTCACCGCGCTGGGAGACGGGGAGCGCACGCAGTGGGTCGATCCGGGCGTGCTGTTCGGGTCGGAGTCGCGCGCGTGGGCCCGCGTGCTCCCCATCCTGCCCGCCACCCCGCTCGGTGCGGGTGAAGGCCTGCCGCGCTCGCCGTTCTGGCGGCTGATGGCGCTGCTCCGCGCCGAGCGTCAGGACATCGGCGTGATCGTCGTGTTCGCGGTGGCGATCGGCGTGCTGTCGCTCGCGACCCCCCTCGCCATCCAGCTCCTCATCAACTGGCTCGCGTTCGGCGCCCTGCTCCAGCCCATCGTCACGCTCGGCATGGCCCTGCTGCTCTGCCTCACGCTCGTGGGGGTGCTGAAGGCGGCCCAGCGCCACGCGGTGGAGATCGTGCAGCGCCGCATCTTCGCGCGCACGGTCACCGATCTGTCCGCGCGGCTCGCCCGGGTGCGCATCGAGAGCTTCGACCGCTCGTACGGCCCCGAGCTCGCGAATCGCTTCTTCGACGTGCTCACACTCCAGAAGGCCGCGAACACCCTCCTGCTCGACGGGCTCGCTGCCGCGCTCCAGGCGGCGGTCGGCCTGATCCTGCTCGCGCTGTACCACCCGCTGCTGCTCGTGTTCGACCTCGTGGTCGTGGGGCTCGTGGCGGCCGTGCTGTTCCCGCTGGCCCGCGGAGCCGAGGCATCCGCGATCGTCGAGTCCAAGAAGAAGTACGCCGTGGCCGCATGGCTCGAGGAGATCGCGCGCCACCCGCTGGCGTTCAAGTTCGGCGGTGCGGGGTTCGCGGAAGACCGCACCGACCGCCTGGCCGACGCCTACCTCGAGGCCCGGGAGTCCCACTTCCACGTGTTCTTCCGGCAGTACGTGGGCATGCAGGCCATCGCCGTCGTGCTCCCCGCCGCGCTGCTCGTGATGACCGGCTGGCTCGTGCTCGAAGGGCAGCTCACCCTCGGTCAGCTCGTGGCCGCCGAGTTCATCGTCGCGTCGGCACTGGCGGGCGTGTCGAAGTTCACCGAGAAGCTCGAGACCGTGTACGACCTGCTCGCCGGGGTCGACAAGCTCGGCGCGCTGTTCGACCTCCCGCTCGAGCGCACGCACGGCGCACGGCGCACGTCCCGCACGTCGTCGGCGTCCGTCGACCTCGAGCAGGTGACGTTCGGCTTCCCGGGCGCGGGCACCACACTCGGTTCGCTCGACCTGAAGGTGGGCGCCGGTCGGTCCGTGTCGATCCTCGGTGCACCCGGCAGCGGGAAGAGCACGCTCGCGGAGCTCCTGCTCGGCGCGCGCCGGCCCACCTCCGGAGTCGTGCTGCGCGACGGGATCCCGGTGGAGTCGCTCCGGCCGTCCGAGCTGTACGACGAGGCCGTCCTGGTCCGTCACGACGGGCTCTTCGCAGGCTCGGTGCGCGAGAACCTCACGCTCGGACGGAGTGTTTCGGACACCGACCTGTGGGCGGTGCTCGAAGCGCTCGACCTGCACTCGGTCGTCCGCCGGCTCGAGCAGGGCCTCGACACCGCGCTGCTGCCCGATGGCGCACCCCTGTCCGACCTCCAGGTGCGCGGCCTGATCGTCGCGCGGGCCATCGTTCTCGAGCCGCGCCTGCTCGTGATCGACGGGGTGTTCGACGGCATCCCGGCCGCGAGCCGCGAGCGGTGGATGGCCGTCGCGCTCGACCGCCGCGCCCCGTGGACCCTCGTGCTGCTGACCGCCGATCCCGCGCTCGCCCAGCGCTGCTCCGACATCCTCGAAATAAGGGAGGGAAGCCTGCATGTCCGCCCCCGCCTCACGCCCGTCTGAGCGCACGGTCCTGGATCGCATCCACCCGGACAACCCTGCGTCCGGGAGGTCGTCGCTCACGCGCATCCGGCCGCCTGCGAGCCTGCGCCTGGCCGCGATCGTGCTCGCGGTGGCCCTCCCGGTGATCGCGATCCTCGCACTGGTCGTGCCCTGGCAGCAGAGCGCGTTCGCCACCGGTCGGGTGATCGCGTTCGCGCCGCAGGAGCGGGAGCAGCTCGTCGAGGCGCCCATCTCCGGCCGCATCCAGGAGTGGTACGTCCAGGAGGGCCAGCAGGTCACGGCCGGAACCCCGCTGGTCGAGCTCCGCGACAACGCTCCCGACCTGATGCTGCGGCTCCAAGAGCAGCGCCTCGCCACGCTCGCCGAGCGCGACGCCACGGAAGCCCAGATCGCCAGCTACGAGCGCAAGCTCGACGCCTCGTACGCCAGCCGCGACCGCGCGGTGGCCGAAGCGGAGGCGAAGATCCAGGGCACGCTCCAGAAGCGCGCCGGAGAGGCGGCCGAAGCCGAGACCGCCGGGCTCAACGCGAGCCGCGTCCAGATCCTGTCGTCCGAGGGCATCGCGTCCACGCGCGACCAGGAGCTCGCCCAGATGAGCCTCCGCAAGGCTCAGGCCGCGCTCGATGCCCGCGACCGCGAGATCTCCGCTCTGCGCCAGTCGCTCGAGAAGACGCGCGCCGAGGCCGACCAGAAGATCGAGAGCACGCGCGCGGAGCTCGAAGCCGCGCGCAGCAAGCTCTCCGAGGTGCGACGCAAGCTCGTCGACCTCGACGTGAAGGTGTCGCGCCAGGCCGCGCAGGTCGTCGTGGCCCCGCGTGACGGCACGGTCTTCCGGCTGCACGGTGGGCTCGGGGGCGGGCAGATCAAGGCGGGCGACCCGGTCGTCACGCTCGTGCCGGCGACCGACTCGCGCGCCGTGGAGCTGTGGCTCGACGGGAACGACATGCCGTTCGTGTCCGATCATGCCGACGTGCGGCTGGTGTTCGAAGGCTGGCCCGCGCTGCAGTTCGTCGGGCTGCACGGCGCGAGCCAGGGCACGTTCGCCGGTCAGGTCGCGTTCGTCGACGCCACCGACGACGGGGGGAAGTTCCGCGTGGTGGTGGTCCCCGCGCCCGGCGCGGAGTGGCCCGACGGCCACCTGCTGCGCCAGGGGGTGCGCGTGAAGGGCTTCCTGCTGCTCGGCCAGGTGCCGCTCGGCTTCGAGGTGTGGCGCCAGATCAACGGGTTCCCGCCGAAGCCGTCGATCGAGAAGGGCACCACCACCGCGCTCCCGTCCGCCAAGAAGCCCCGCACGCCCCCGGCGCTGAAGTGATCGCGCTGCTGATCGGGCTCGCGTGGGGCGCGCCCTTGCAGCTCGGCGACGTGCTGGACCGTGTGGATGCGCGTCTCCCGGCGATGGCCGCCGCGGAGGCCCGGGTCGACGAGGCCCACGGCAAGGTGCTGTCCACGCGAGGCGCGTTCGACCCCGTGCTCGTGGGGAAGGGGGGCACGTACCTGAACAAGTACCCCCGCACGACCATCACGGCGGGGGTCGCGACCGACTCGATCTGGGGGCCGTCGCTCGAGGTGGGGTGGGCACGCGGAGTCGGAGACTTCCCGGCCTATGCCGAAGACGCCGAGACCGGTCCGTCGGGCGAGGTGTACGCACACCTCGCGGTGCCCGTGCTCGATGGCCTCGGCTACGGAAAAGACCGCGCGTACCTCGAGTCTGCGCAGGCATCCCGCCTCGGGAAGGAGGCCGCGCTGCTCGACGTCCGGCGGAAGGCCCGGCTCGAGGCCGCGAAGCGCTACTGGTCGTGGGTCGCGGCCCACCAGGCGCTCCAGGTCGCGGAAGACCAGCGGGAGCTCGCCCGCCAGCGGAATGCCGCGCTCCAGCGCCAGGTCGAGCTCGGGAGCCGTCCACAGCTCGACCTCATCGACAACCAGCGCGTCCTGTACGAGCGGGAGGCCGCGGTCGCGATGGCCGAGCAGAAGGTCCAGCTCGCCGGGTTCGCGCTGTCCCTGTTCCTGCGCGACCCGGGAGGCGCCCCCGAGGTCCCCACCCCCGAGCAGGCCCCCGCCGAGTGGCCGGCCCTCGACCCGCTCCCCGAGGCCGACCGCGACCTGCAGGCCCTGGGGTGGCGCCCCGACCGCGCCAAGGCCGACGCGGAGGTCCTCGGAGCGACCATCGATCAGCGGCGGGCGAAGAACGCCCTGCTCCCGAAGCTCGAGGTGAGCGCCACGGGCATCCAGCCCCTCGATCCCGACACCAAGACCGAGATCATCGGGGGCGTGTCGGTGGAGGCGCCGCTGGCCTTCCGGCAGGGGATCGGCGAGCGCCGCGCAGCGGATGCCCGCTCCCGGGCCGTCCAGGAGGAGCGCCGCGCGCTCGACGATGCGATCCGGGCCGAGGTGGCCGGGGCGCTCGAGGCCCGGAGGCTCGCGGAGGCCGCTGCGGTCGCGGCACGGGAGGCCGCGGAGCGCGCTCGGGAGGTGCTGCAGATGGAGCGGCGCCGCGTGGAGCTCGGCGGGAGCGATCTCTTCCAGCTCCTGCTCCGTGAAGACTCGCTGGCGAAAGCCCGAAAAGCCTCGATCGACGCGGAATACGATCTACGCGTAGCCGACGCGGTGGTGCGCGCCGCACTCCACATGTGAAAAAGGATTCATGATCCAGGTATCCTGGTACCGGGAGGCCCAATGAGCGAATGGACGTTCCTCACGAACCATGCCCACGTGCTGCTGCTCATCTCGCACGATGCCGATCTTCGGATGCGCGATGTGGCCGAGCAGGTGGGGATCACCGAGCGCGCCGTCCATCGGATCGTACACGACCTCACCGAGGCCGGATACCTCGAGGTCGAGAAGCACGGGCGACGGAACCACTACGCCGTGAAGCGCTCGCTCCCCCTGCGCCACCCCGTGGAGCGGGGAGCCCGCGTGTCCGACCTGCTGTCGCTGCTCGACCACGCGATGTCGCGGTAGCCCGACGGGTCAGACCCCGAAGTCGATCGGGGAGCGCGGGCTCGTCTGCAGGCCCGCCGACACGGGCCCGACGCGGCGCACCCCCACGCGGGCGCCCTTGTACCAGGGGATCGTGGTCTTGGGGTCGGTGTAGCGCGTGATGAGCGCGTTCGACGTGCCCGCCCAGTGGTACTGCAGGCCGAACAGCTGGCCCGGCGCGACGGCCTCCGTGATGCGCGCCTGGAGCACGACCATGCCCGTGCGGTTGTAGACCTCGACCAGCTCGAGGTCTCCGATGCCGAGCCGCTTCGCGTCGTCGGGATGGATCTCGACGTACGGGAGCGGCACCTGCTCGGTCTTCGTGGGCAGGTGGCGGTCGTGGTAGCCCGTCTGCCACAGGTGCACGTTGCGGCCCGTGGTGAGCCAGAACGCGTGCTCCTTCGCGCCATCTCCGGTGACGTCGCGCTCCAGCTCCGCGGGGTAGCCCGCCCACGGATCGGCCGCGTGCCACGAGAGCTTCCCGTCGGCCGACCCGAACCGGTGCGTGTACCGGCGCTTCGTGCCCACCACTCCGGCGTCGGTCTGGCGCACGGGGGTCGCGATGCCCTCCTGCCCGCGCTCCTTCAGCAGCGCGTACGTGACGCCGCGATAGCACTCGCAGGGAAGGCCCTCGGCCTCCTCCTCGCTCACGACGTTGTCGGGGAAGCTCGCACCGCCCGCGAGGAACACGTCCTCGGCGGTCTCGAACGTCCACCCGGTGAACTGCTTCGCCTGCGGAGCGGCGCCCAGTGCGGCCCGCGTGGCCTTCGCGACCTCCTGGCAGATCCACCAGTCGGGCTTCGCTTCGCCCGGCGGGTCCATGAAGCGGTCGTACAGGCGGAGCAGGCGGGAGTTGCAGTTGATGGACGTGAGCTGCGCTTCGCCCCAGCCGGCGGCGGGCAGCACGAGGTGCGCGTCGCGGGTCGTCTCCGTGAGGTACAGCTCGCTGACGATCAGGAACAGGCCGTCGCCCTTGGCGAGCCCTTCCAGGATGGCGTCGATGCGTGCACGCGTGCCGACGGGCCCCTTCCCTTCGATCGCGGTGGTGAGCGACGCCGTGCGGCGCCCGATCACACTGCGGAACTCGGACGTGCGCGGCGTCGACCGGTACGGATTCGTGCCCATCACCCAGTACGCCTTGCCGCCGCCGTCGATCAGCAGCTGGTCGACGTTCACGGGGGGGCGCCCGCCGGGGTAGCCCGGACGCACGTACCCTTCCTGGTGCCCGCCCTGGCGCCCGCAGCCCGTGCCCGGCCGGCCGAGGTTCCCGCCGATGGCGGACACCTGCACGACGGCCGCGACGGTGTCGTAGTTGCGGTAGTTCCAGATGATGCCCTTCTCGTACAGCGTGAGCGTGCGGCGCCGGACGTTCTTCTTCTTCGGACGGGCCATCCACTCCGCGGCCTTCTCGATGTCGGACACCGGGACGCCCGTGATGCGGGACGCTTCGGCCTGTGCGGTCGCGTAGGGCACGCCGGTCCGGAGGGACCCCTTCTGGTAGGCCTCCCAGGACGCCGCGTCGGTGCGGTTCGCGATGAACTCACGGTCGGACCACTTCTTCGCGTGGATCGCCCGCGCGATGGCGTCGGCGAGCACCACGTCGGTGCCGGGAGCCGGCCGCAGGTGGAGGACCCGGTCGGGCGCGATGCTGCGGGCGACCTCGAGGCTGGCGGACCGGCGTGGATCGATCACGACCCAGCGCACCTCCGACTCCGGCTCGTCGGGGAACGCCGCGCGCTTCTCCTCGCGCGTCTCACCGCGGAAGTTCGGGAGGAGGTGCTCCAGGTAGAACACCGTGGCCGTCTCGTACGGGTTCGCGCCCCAGATCACCAGGGTGTCGCACAGGTGCCCGTCTTCGGCCGTGTAGTGCAGCTCGTGCACCCCGCGGTCGCGGCTGCCCCAGACCTCCGAGTTGTACGCCGGCCGGTTGTGGATCGCGACGTTCTGGGTCTGGAAGCCCTCGAACAGGAGCTTCCCGACGGCCCAGTTGTTCTCGAACCCGCCGCCGCCGCCGCCGTGGTCGAACGCCTTCGCGCAGATCCCCTCGCTGCCGTGCTTCTCGAGCACACCGGCCAGCACGCCGCCCGCGATCTCGACCGCCTCTTCCCAGGTGATGGGGACCAGATCCGAGCCCACCCGCAGCAGCGGCCACTGGAGGCGGTCGCGCGTGGGGCGGTCGGACGCGTACATCGACGCCGCGTTCGTGACGCCGCGCGAGCTGTGGTTGCGCCCGACGTTGATGGGGGAGTCGTTGGCCGGGATGAGCACGAGGTGGTGGGGCACGCCGTCGCGCAGGACCACGTTGTGCATGGAGGCCGTGTACGGGATGCCGCTGCGGGACGGCTGCGGGCGGCTGAAGTCGCCGAGCGCGTTGTCGGTGAGCGAGCCTTCGCCGCCGACGGGCCAGGTGTAGGCCGTGTAGCCGCAGCCGACCGTGCAGTACTGGCAGACGGTCTGCTCGACGTTCGCATCGCGGGGCGGGAGGGGGAGGCGCTCGGTCATGCGGGGTTCTCCACGCGGCCCCAGATCAGGCCTTCGATGCCGACGGCGAACACGTCTTCGCCCTCGAGCTGGAGCCGGATCTGCGGCAGGTTCTCGTACGCCGGACCCTGGTAGCACTGGCCAGCCACCGCGGGATCGAACTGGCTGTAGTGGCAGGGGCACAGGAACCGCCCGTCGGCGAACGTGACGGGGCAGCCCTGGTGGGTGCAGAGCATCGAGAAACACACGATGTCGCGGGCCTCTCCGACCCCTCCCTTCGCGGCGCGCCCGAGCTTCACGAGCACCACGGGGTGATCGGGCGTGGGGTACGCCAGCACCCGGGGCTCGCCCACCTTCAGGTCGGACAGGGCGGCGAGCCGCGTGCGAGGTGCGACGGCGGAGGCCGTGCTGGACGCGAGGAACGCCGCGAGCGCGGTGCCGCCTCCGAGGACGGCGCGACGAGACGGTTGCATGAGACCTCCGGACCCGGGCGGATAACTCCGGCTGGGTGCTGCGTCCCGGGCGGAATCGAGCGGGGCCGCATAGACTCGCGCACGGGAGGGACCCTGGGTACGCGCACCACGGCCGTTCGGATCGCTGCTGGCCTCGCAATCGCGGCGTCGTCCGGGTGCGGGGTGGCGCATCGGCACCTCAAGCTCCTGGCTCCCGAGCACGTGGTGTACGCCGACACGCCGTTCGACGCGGTCGATGTGGAGGCCGAAGACCGGAAGGGGGTCGTGCGCACGCTCGAGCACGACCGGATGGAGGACCGCTCCGGACGGGTGCTCCAGCGGCCCGCCGAGGTGGGCATCCGCGACACGCTCGTGCTGACGCCCCTCGAGCCCGACACCGAGCTCCGGCTGTGGGTGCGCGGCACCGGCCTGTTCGACCGGAGCGGGTTCCAGCAGGTGCGGGCCGTGACCGGGGGGCTCGACCGTCGGTTCGCGAACGAGATCGTGTTCCTGCCCATGGACGAGCCGCTCACGGGGGCGCTGCGGCTGCCGATCCGGCACTTCGACACGCCGTTCGACGGGTACTCGTTCTCCGATGGCGACCTGCTGCTCGTGGAGGCCGTCCGTCCGGAGGGCGACACGGAGCGCACGCTGCTCGTGCGCCGAGACGCCGGGCCCACCTTCGACGGCTTCGCAGGCGTGCTCATCACGCTCCCTCATGGCAACGAGGGCGGCCAGCAGGGCGTCTCTCCGATCCTCGCTGCGGGCCCCACGTTCGGCTGGCACACCCGGAAGGCATCCGGACCCGGTCGGGTGCTCGACACCATGGAGCTCGTCATCAGCTTCGGCATCGGGTCGACGGCCCTCGACGTGGTCGACCTCGACTCCGAGCTCTCCGGGCTGTTCGACTCCGCGCTCGCGGGCGCCGGCGTGCGGATGTTCCGCGTGTTCACGGTCCAGGGGTTCGTGAACACCAGCCGGTTCTTCCGCGAGCAGCTCGAGGCGCCGACCACCATCGCGCTCGGCCTCGACGCCGCTGGGCTCGCCGCCCTCACGCGGAACGCGGGCTCCCGCCTGTTCCGGCGGAACCCGGTGTCCGGCGACGACCGCTGACGGGTTCACACCCCGGACTGGCTCAGCTCTCCACACCCCACGGCAGCCAGAGCAGGCCGGTCTCGCGGAGGTCCCGCGCCACCGCCGCTTCTGCGGGGTCCCCGCGCCGGTCCACGAGGGACTCGAGCTCGGGGCAGGCCTCGAGCGCCCATCGGGCCACCTCCGTGGCATCGGGTGGCGTCGTGTCGAGGTGGACGAGCACTCCGAGCGGGCCGGACACGACGAGGGCGAAGGGGTGGAGGGTGGCGAACACTGCGAGCTGGTCGGCCCTCTCCAGCTTCTCGTGGGGCGGGTGCAGCTGTGCCCGGTCGGAGAGCAGGCGCGAGGTGGTGAGGGCCGCGCGCCAGCTCGCGGTCGGCGCGGCGCAGAGGTCGAGCCGCGCCTGGTCCGGCGGGACCGCGGCATACAGCGACACGCCCCTCGGAAGCAGCGTGCGTACCCGATGCACGAGCCAAGCGGGGTCTTCGAGCCCTGCGGCCCTCGCCAGCTTCCGCGCGGGGACGCGGGGGAACGTCACGCGACCCGGTTGACCGCGCACCCGCTTCGCAGGAACGCCGAAGTCGGCTTCGAGCTCGGCGATGACGGCCTGGAAGCCGGGGTCGGCGAGGCGCCCCTCCAGGTGGCGCGACACGGACTGGAGCTCCGCTTCGCGGGCGGTGCGTGCGGCCTGCTCGGCGGCCATCTGTGCGGCGAGAGCGGCCGGCACGACGGCACCGTGGGCGGTCAGCGAGCGGGCGAGGTCGTGCAGGCCTCGCTGCATGGCGAGCTCGATCGGCAGCACGTCGAACCGGCCGGTTCCGCGCTGGCTCACGTCCGGCCCGCGCGTGAGCAGGAACTTCGCCACGGGGCTCTTCTGGTCGATCGCCCACAGGAGCGGGGTCGCGCCGGTGACGTCGCAGATCGAGTCCACCGGCACGCGCTCGAGGAGGTCGGCGAGGCGCCGCATGTCGGGCAGGCGCTTCTCTGCGAACGCCCGGCTCTGGCGATCGATCTCGGTGAGGAGGTCCGACGCGGTCTCCATGAGTCCTCCGGAGGACCCGGAGCTTCCCACGGATGCGTGCTCGAGGGACGGCAAGCGTTCGGCGTTCGGATCCCTCGACGCCGACGTGCACATCCCGTAGAACACCCGCTGATCCTGGAGGAGCGATGGAACCCCACACGATCCACCCGCAGCTGCTCGCCGACTGCCATCCCCTCGGCGAGCTCGTGGCCTCGGATCTGCTCCTCCATCGAAACGCGTCGCTGCACTGGTTCGTCGTCGTGCCGCGCACGACGGTCCCCGATCTGCTCGACCTCCCCGCCCTCGAGCGCGCGCAGGTGATCTCCGATTGTGGTGCGGTGTCCTCCTTCCTCAAGGGCACACTCGGGTACGGGAAGGTGAACTTCGCGGGGCTCGGCAACGTGGTCCCCCAGATGCACCTGCACGTCATCGGCCGCAGGCCTGAGGACGCCTGCTGGCCGAGCCCGGTGTGGGGCAACCTCCCCGAGGGCCCCACCTGGAGCATCGACGCCATCGAGACCCTGCGCGTCGGTCTCACCGAGAAGGCGGGACTGCGACTCCGCTGAGGGTCTCGCTCGCGCAGGCCATCAGAGTCCGTCCACCGGCACGCGCTCGAGGGGGCGGCGAGGCGCTGACCGCCGACCGCCGACCGCCGACCGCCGACCGCCGATTCAGGCGGCCGCGGCTGCGGCTCCCGGGAGCACCTCGAACACCAGCCCGAGGTCGTTCGCGTCGACCCGCACGCGGTCGCCCTCGCTCACCTCGCCCCCGACGATCTTCCGGCCGATCGCGGTCTCGAGGTGCCGCTGGAGCGTGCGCGCGAGCGGACGGGCCCCGTAGACCGGGTCGTAGCCCGCGTTCGCGATCCAGGCGGTCGCGGCCTCGGTGAGCTCCAGCGCGATGTGCTGCTTCGCGAGGCGCCGGTTCAGCGCGCCCGTCATCAGCGTCACGATGGTGGCGACCTGGGCCCGGGTGAGCGGCTTGAACAGCACCACGTCGTCGATCCGGTTCAGGAACTCCGGCCGGAAGCTGTGGCGCAGCGCGTTCATCACGCTGTCGCGGGCCTTCTCGGAGATCTCGCCGTCTTCCACGCCGTCCAGCAGGAACTGCGAGCCGAGGTTGCTCGTGAGGATGATGACCGTGTTCTTGAAGTCCACGGTCCGCCCCTGTCCGTCGGTCGCGCGCCCGTCGTCCAGGATCTGCAGGAGCACGTTGAACACCTCGGGGTGCGCCTTCTCGATCTCGTCGAACAGCAGCACCGCATACGGCTTGCGGCGCACGGCCTCCGTGAGTTGACCGCCCTGGTCGTACCCGACGTAGCCGGGGGGCGCTCCGAGCAGGCGGCTCACGCTGTGCTTCTCCATGTACTCGGACATGTCGATGCGGATCAGGGCGTCCTCGCTGTCGAACAGCGCGTGGGCGAGCGTCTTGGCGAGCTCGGTCTTGCCCACCCCCGTCGGTCCGAGGAACAGGAAGCTCCCGACCGGCTTCGTCTCGTCCTTGATGCCCGCCCGGGCCCGCAGCACCGCGTCGGCCACGAGCTGCACCGCTTCGTCCTGCCCGACCACGCGCTCGTGCAGCACCTCGTCCAGCCGGAGCAGCTTCTCGCGCTCGCTCTCGACCAGCCGGGTCACGGGCACCCCGGTCCACCGGCTCACGATCTCCGCGATCTCGTCGTCTCCGACCTCCTCGCGGAGCAGGCGACCGCTCGTCTGCTGCGAGGCCAGGCGCTCCTCTTCGGCGGCCAGGCGACGCTCGAGGTCGGGCAGCACGCCGTACTGGAGCTCGGCGGCCTTGTTCAGGTCGTACTCGCGCTGGTGCTTCTCGATCTCCCCGCGGACCTTCTCGATCTCGGCCCGCAGCGTGCGCAGCCCGTCGATGCCGGCCTTCTCGGACTCCCACTGCGCGCGCATCGCGTCGGCGCTGGACTTCAGGTCGGCCAGCTCGCGCCGGAGGTTCTCGAGCCGCTCCCGGCTCGCCTTGTCGGTCTCCTTCGCGAGGCTCACCTCCTCGATCTCGAGCTGCACCACGCGCCGCGTGATCTCGTCGAGCTCGGTGGGCATGCTGTCGATCTCGGTGCGGATCATGGCGCACGCCTCGTCCACGAGGTCGATGGCCTTGTCGGGCAGGAAGCGGTCGGAGATGTACCGGTCGGACAGTGTCGCCGCCGCGACGAGCGCGACATCCTGGATGCGCACGCCGTGGTGCACCTCGAACCGCTCCTTGAGGCCGCGCAGGATCGACACCGTGTCCTCGACGCTCGGCGGCTCGACCAGCACGGGCTGGAAGCGGCGCTCGAGCGCGGCGTCCTTCTCGATGTGCTTGCGGTACTCGTCGAGGGTCGTCGCGCCGATGCAGTGCAGCTCGCCGCGCGCCAGCATGGGCTTCAGCATGTTCGCGGCGTCGTTCCCGCCTTCCGCGGCACCCGCGCCCACGATGGTGTGCAGCTCGTCGATGAACAGGATCACGCGGCCCTCGCTCGCCTTCACCTCTTCGAGCACGGCCTTCAGGCGCTCCTCGAACTCCCCGCGGAACTTGGCGCCCGAGATCAGCGCGCCCATGTCGAGCGCGAAGACCGTGTGGCCCTCCATCCAGTTCGGGATGTCGCCGCTGACGATGCGCTGCGCGAGGCCCTCCGCGATGGCGGTCTTCCCGACGCCCGGCTCCCCGATGAGCACGGGGTTGTTCTTCGTCTTCCGGGACAGGATGCGGACGACGCGGCGGATCTCGCCGTCCCGCCCGATGACGGGGTCCATCTTGCCGGACCGCGCCCGCTCGACGAGGTCGGTGCCGTACTTCGCGAGCGCTTCGTAGGTCGCTTCCGGGGTGGCGGTCGTGACGCGCTGGTTCCCGCGCACGTCCTTGAGCGCGGTGAGGAAGCGCGTCTCGTCGACCCCGAGTCCCGTCAGGATGGACTTCGCCGGCCCGTTCGTGCGCAGCATGGCGAGGACCAGGTGCTCGACGCTCACGTAGTCGTCCGTGAGCTGCTTCGCGGCGTCCTCCGCGGTGGCGAGGAGCTCGGTGAGCTCGCGCGTGACGTAGACGCGGTTCGGATCCCCGCCGCTCGTGCGGGGCTTCCGGGAGAGCGAGGTGCGCGCGGCCTCGACGAGGCGGGTCGGTTCGACGCCCACCTTGTTCATCAGGCGCGGCACGATGCCGTCGCTCTGCTCCATCAGCGCGGCGAGCAGGTGGTCCGAGTCGACGGCCTGGTGACCGTGACGGACCGCGAGCGACTGCGCCTTCTGCAGGGCTTCGAGCGACTTCTGGGTCAGCTTGTCGGTGTTCATGGGATCTCCTCCGTGCGGACGCCGTCCGTCCGAGCGGGCAGGGCACCGCCGGCGGGTCGTCCGGGTTCACGGAGAGGCTAGACACGACAGAGTGCGCGGAAACGCCTGTACACACGGCGTCTCGTGCCTACGTTCAGGGGTTGGGCCCGCTCCGCATGGACGGGATCCACAGCCCGACCGCGACGGCCAGCAGCCCGAGGTAGGTCGCGGTGATGACCCAGAACGGAGATCCGAGGGTGAACATCCCGAGGGTGTTCGCGGACTCCGCGCCGCCGATCGCCACGGCGACCCCCGCGACCGCCCAGCCGTGGCCGCGCCGGATGCCGAAGTGCGTCATCAGGAGCGACGCCGCGCCGACCCCCACGAGCCCGCCGGCCATCGCGTGGAGCACGGTGAGGAACACGGTGCGGGCGGGCGGGGAGATGGGGTACGCGCCGTTCCCGCTCAGCATGGCTTCCTGGGCATCGAGCAGGTCGGTGATCGCCAGATCCCCGAGCCCGCCGAGCATCACGAGCGCGGACACCCCGTAGAACAGCGCCAGCGCGAGGCGTTCGCGCGCGGGCTTCGCGGGGGAGCCCGCGGAGGGCTCGGGTGGGCCGGGATCCGCCATGGCTCCCGACTATCCCGATCCGCCTGCGCCGGTCAGGCGAGCAGGTACAGCCCCGCGGCTGCGGCGGCCCAGGTCCCCGCGAAGGCGGCGGCACCGGCGTTCAGCACGAACACCCACATCAGGCCCGTCGGGCGCGGGCTCTCCGGCGCCATCGGGCGCACGAGCTCGGTCTGGACGAGGTCTTCGTCGTCGAAGCGGTACAGGGGTCGCTGCATCGTCACCTCCACCGCAAAGACACGCACGGCGGCGCGCGTGACACTGTCAGCGGACTGGCAGCGGCTTCGGGGTCTGCCCGCGCAGCAGGGCCGCGGCGGTGAGGCGCTCGAGCACGGGGCGCACCTGGTCGAGGTTGTTCGGCATGTAGTCGTCGGGCAGCGGGGGCGCCTCGTTCTCGATGAGCGCGGACGTGAGCACGCGGTCGCCGTCCATCCACACCTCGGCGTGGGTCTTCGTGAGCGCGGGCCCGATGTTGCCCTCGCGATCGACCGGGAACTCGTTCCGGAACGCACCGGTCATCAGCAGCTTCCGGTCGCCCTGCTGCTGCCAGCCGGCGCGGTGGTAGTGGCCCATCACCAACACGGCCGGCGCGTCGGGGTCTTCGAGGCGTCGCAGCACGTTCGCGTCGGCCACCAGGTTCGAGTCGCCGGTGCCCATGCGGTACAGCACCTCCTTCAGCATCGCGGTGGTGACGCGCTTCACAGGGTCGCCGTCCATCAGGTCGCGCCACCAGTCGTGGGTCCAGTACCGCCAGAACGCATCCGCCGTGAACCTCCGGGCCTCGGGCAGCAGCTCGAACACCCGCTCGCGGGGCTTCAGGCGGTCGAGCATGCCGATCTCCGGGAGGTGCGGCATCGCGACATCGAGCATCGCGACCGCACCCCAGGGCAGGTTCAGCAGGCGTCGCCCGTGGAAGTCGAGGAAGGGCGGGCCGTCGACCCGGAACATGTTGTCCTTCATGTGCCCGTGGACGATCTCGAGCCCGCCGCGGCGCCAGGAATCGCCGGGGAAGTGCACGCGATCCCGGTGGCCGAGACGGTCGCGCAGCGCGGCCTGGATCTCGGGGAACTGCACCTCGAGGTCGTGGTTGCCGACGATGAACCACACGTGGTGGTCGCCCTCGCCCAGCCAGTCCGCGATTCCGTCGAGCATGGCGGCGTGCGCGGCCGAGATGGCGTCCCACTTCCGGAGCGCGACCTCGGCGTCGATGTGACGCGGCCACACACCGTCGACCGGGGTCTTCAGGAAGTCGAAGACGTCGCCCGCGAGCACGAGATCCACCCGCTCGGCACGGGGCCGGCGAGCGAGCCAGCCCACCATCCACTCGGAGCCGACGAAGTCGTCGTTCACCCCGCCGGGACCGATCTCGATGTCGCTTGCAATCACGACGAGCTGTGGCATGTCCGCTCCTCTTGACGTTCGCCCGGCACAGTCCTACGATTTTTCCATGTCCCCGACCCGCAGGAGGTGAACATGTCTGGCCATCGCATTCTCTTTACCGTCTGTGGGCCCCCGAGATGAGCTCGGCCCAGGATCGGTGGGCGGCTCCCACCTATCGCGTCGACATCGGAGGACTCGGGCAGGCCGTCACCCACGACGCGCCCCAGGGCATGGACTACACGATGGTGGAAGACCACATCGACATGATCGGTGTGGCAGAGCTGTCGTTCAAGGCCGGCGATGGGCGTGGTGAGCAGGCGGACTGGTCGAGCTTCCAGATGGGCGCGGACGTCGAGGTGACGGTTGGCGGCAGCGACCGCAAGGTGTTCGTCGGGACGATCGTGGGCCTCAAGCACGGGCACGCCCGGGGCCGCGACAGTCTCACCCTTCGGTGCATGGACCCCCTCGCGAAGGTCATGGCGTCGCGCAGCACGCAGACCTGGGAGGGCAAGACCGACGCCGACGTCGTGAACGAGATCCTCGGCAAGTACGGCGCGGTCGGGCTGATCGACGACACCGAGGGCGAGTCGCCCTACACGTTCCAGCGCAACGAGTCCGACTACCACTTCCTTCGCAGGCTCGCGGCCCGCAACGGATACGTGCTCACCGCGAACGAGGGGCGGATCGACTTCCGGAAGCCCCAGTACGACGGGGGCCACGAGGTCACGCGGGATCAGGTGATCAGCCTCGACTACGAGCAGTCCACGCGGCAGATCCCGCAGACCGTGCGCGTGATCGGCTGGGACTACCTCACGAAGCAGAAGATCGAGGCCACCGCGGGTGCCGGAGATCTCGAAGGCATCGGGGGCGGGCAGGATCTCGTGTCCGGCGGCGGGCAGACGTTCGCGGGCGAAGCCACGATCTCCGACGTGTGGGTGGCCTCCCAGGAGGCGGCGAAGCGCATGGCGGTCGCCGAGATGAACCGCCTCGCCCGGATGGGCGTGCGCGGGCGGGCCACCGTGCAGGGGAGCGGCGCGCTCCATGCGGGCAAGCCCGTGCGGTTCGTCGACCAGAAGGCCGGCTTCAACCCCGATGTCTTCTCCGTGAGCGCCCGGCACCGCGTGTCGAACAAGGCCGGGTTCCTCACGGAGGTCACCTTCTGCGGCAATACGAGACCCCGCTGAGGCGTGACGACCGGTGACCGTCCGTGGCGCAATTCCTCAGGCCGCGGACCGTACTGCGGCTAAGTGAAAACCGCGTCCCACATGGGCGCATCTCACTCTGGAGGACGACGATGACCCGATCGCCGTTGGCCACCATGGTGGCCGCCATGCTCGTGGGCTGCAGCACGCTGCCCACCCCCGCCACACGCATCCGAACCGAAGACCCCCCTGTGGAGGTGAGCCCGCCGACGTCCCCTGGAACGCCGGCCTTCTCGAGTGTCGACCTCGTCGACCGCATCCCCGAGGTCGCCGAGCGGGTGGTGCGCAGTGTCGTGAACATCTCGACGACCCGCACGCTCCCGCAGGTGTCGATGCAGGGCGATCCCCGCTTCGGCTTCCCGTTCCCGGTACCGCGGGCTCCCCACGAGACCGGTTCCCTGGGGTCCGGTGTGCTCGTCGGCGATGGCCTGGTGGTGACCAATCACCACGTCGTGGACGGGGCGGACGCGATCCGGATCGCCCTGCACGACGGCCGGGAGCTCGACGCGACCCTGGTGGGGAGCGATCCCCGGTCCGATGTCGCCGTGCTGCGGGTGGTCGACCCCCCAGCCGACCTCGAGTCCCTCGAGTGGGGGGACTCGCGGGCGCTCCGGCTCGGCGAGACGGTGCTCGCGATCGGCAACCCGTTCGGGATGGGCCACTCCGTGACGCGCGGCATCGTGTCGGCGAAGGGTCGCGGACAGGTCGGGATCGTGGAGTACGAGGACTTCATCCAGACCGATGCCGCGATCAACCCCGGGAACTCGGGGGGCGCGCTGGTCACGCTCGACGGGCGGCTCGTGGGCATCAACACCGCCATCCTGAGCCGCACGGGCGGGAGCCAGGGCATCGGGCTCGCGATCCCGGCCCACCTCGCGAAGGCCGTCGCCTCCGACCTCTCGGACGATGGCGTGATGGAGCGGGGCTGGCTGGGCGTGAGCATCCAGCCCGTGGACGCGGGGCTCGCGGAGGCCCTGGAGCTCCCCGACACCCACGGGGTCCTGCTGGGCGACGTGTCCGACGGCACTCCAGCGGCGCGTGCGGGCCTGCGTCCGGGCGACGTCGTCCGGTCGTTCGACGGAGAGGCGGTCGACGGGCCGTCCGACTTCCGCAACCGCGTCGCGATGGCCGGTGTCGGGCACACGTTCGTGCTCGAGGTCTGGCGCGATGGGCACTCCCGCAAGCTGAAGGGCGCGCTCGGTCGGTCTCCGGAGGAGCCCGTGGCGGTCGCTTCCCGTCCGAAGGTCGAAGAAGGGCCCGTGTCGCTGGGGCTCTCCGTGCGTCCAGGCCCCGAAGGGCTCGTGATCGAGCGCGTGTTGCCGGGTTCCGTCGCTGCACGGGCCGGCCTCGAGCCCGGAGAGGTGGTGGTCGAGATCGACAAGCGTCCCGCCGACCTGCAGCGGCTCGAAGACGCGCTGAAGGACGGTCGCGCGCTGCTCCGCGTGAAGCGGGGGTCGTACGTGCGCTATGTCGCCATCCGCGCCGACAGCTGAGCGCCCGGGCTCGTCGGGTCGGCCGGATCCCGATAGCCGCGCCGCATGATCGCCTTCCTGAACGTCACCAAGCAGTACGGGCCGCAGGTCCTGTTCGTCGATGCCTCCTTCCAGTTCGACCCCGGCGAGAAGGTCGGGCTGGTCGGCGCGAACGGAGCCGGAAAGTCCACGATCTTCCGCATGATCATGGACGAGGAGCAGCCCGACGAAGGGAACATCGAGAAGCCGAAGCGGCTGTCCATCGGGGTGTTCCGGCAGGACGTCGGCGACTGGCGCGATGGCTCGGTGCTCGAGGTCACGATGGGCGGTGCGGGGCCCGTCGCGGACTTCGGGCGCGAGCTCGCGGAGCTCGAGGTTCGCCTCGAGGACTACGAGGCCGACGACTACGACACCGTGCTCGAGCGCTACGGCGAGGTGCAGGAGCAGTTCTCGGCCCTCGGCGGCTACGACCTCGAGCCGCGCGCCGCGAAGATCCTCGCCGGGCTGGGCCTGTCGCAGCGCCAGATCGAAGGGCCGATCGCGGCCCTCTCGGGCGGGTGGAAGATGCGGGTGGCGCTCGCGCGCATCCTCCTGCTGGCGCCGGACGTCATGCTGCTCGACGAGCCCACGAACCACCTCGACATCGAGTCCATCCTCTGGCTCGAGGGGTTCCTGCGCGACTACCCCGGCACGGTCGTGATGACGTGCCACGACCGCGACGTGATGAACCGCGTGGTGAAGCGGATCCTCGAGATCGACGGCGGCCAGATCCGCAGCTGGACCGGGGACTACGACAACTACGAGAAGATGCGGGCCGAAGCCGCGGTCCAGCTCGAGGCGGAGTACCAGAAGCAGCAGGCGATGCTGGCGAAGGAGATCCGGTTCATCGAGCGCTTCAAGGCGCAGCCGTCGAAGTCGAGCCAGGTGCAGAGCCGCGCCAAGAAGCTCGAGAAGATCGAGCGCGTCGAGCCTCCGAAGCGGATCGTCGAGCGCACCTTCGGGTTCAAGAAGTGCAAGCGCTCGGGCGACGAGGTCATCAAGGTGCGCGGGGTGTCGAAGGGGTACGGCGACAAGGTCATCCACGACCAGCTCGATCTGCTCGTGCGGCGCGGCGAGCGGTGGGCGATCATGGGGGAGAACGGCGCCGGCAAGACCACCCTGCTCGACATGATGGCGGGCCGCACGCCTCCCGACTCCGGCACGGTCGAGCTCGGAGCGGCCGTCCAGATGGGCTGGTTCGCGCAGCACCACGTCGACAACCTCGACGAGACGCGCACCGTGCTCGGCGAGCTCATGGCGACGTACCCCGCGGCCAACATCGGCACGCTCAAGTCCCTCGCGGGCGCGTTCTCCTTCAGCGGCGACGAGGTCGACAAGCCCATCGAGATCCTGTCGGGCGGCGAGAAGACCCGCCTGGCGATCGCCAAGCTGCTGTTCGCGGCGCCCAACCTGCTCGTGCTCGACGAGCCCACCAACCACCTCGACCTCCTCACGAAGCGCGCGCTCATCAAGGCGCTCGCGGACTACGAGGGCACGCTGGTGTTCGTCTCGCACGACCGGGCCTTCCTGCGGGCGCTGTCGAACCGGGTGCTCGAGCTGTCGACCGATGCGCCGCCGCGCCTGTACCCGGGCACCTACGCGGAGTACGTGCAGCAGTCCGGGCACGAAGCTCCGGGACTGCGGGCCTGAGCGCGGGTAGATTCCGGCGCGAGGAGTCGCCATGCTGCCGATGGAGTACGAGCTCACCCGCGAGGAAGCGCTCGAGCTGGATGCCCTCCAGACCGAGCTCGTGGTGCTCCAGCAGCGGATGCGCAAGTCGAAGGAGCGACTGCTCGTCATCGTGGAGGGGCGCGACACGGCCGGCAAGGGCGGCGCCATCCTGCGGTTCATGCGCTACCTCGATCCCCGGCGGGCCCGTGCGGTCGCGCTCCTCAAGCCGAACGAGCGCGAGCGGGGCCAGTGGTACTTCCAGCGGCACCTCGAGCACCTGCCCACGAACGGCGAGATCGTGTTCTTCGACCGCAGCTGGTACACGCGGGCCGTCGTGGAGCCGGCGCTCGGCTTCTGCACGCCCGCCGAGTACGAGCGCTTCCTCACGCAGGTGAACGACGTGGAGCGCATGCTCGCCGAAGACGGGATGACGCTCGTGAAGCTGTGGTTCTCGATCCCGCGCGACGTGCAGGCGAAGCGCCTCGAGGAGCGCGAGCACGACCCGCGCCGGAGCTGGAAGCTGTCGCCCGTCGACCGTGTGGCGCGCGATCACTGGGACGACTTCACGTCCTACAAGGAGCGCATGTTCGCCACCACGAACACGCCGTTCGCCCCGTGGTCCATCGTAGACGCCTCGAACCGCTACCAGTCGCGCGTCGAGGCCATCCGCGTCGTGCTCTCCGCGATGGGGGTGCGCTCGAAGTCGCTCCGCATCGCGCCCGATCCGGCGGTGGTCCATTCGCCCGGATGACCCGAACGGGGCATTCTGCCCCAGCAGGGGGTTCCTGCCCCATCCCTTGGAGTGTCGATGGCCGTAGACGCACGTCCGCTGTTGGTCGGTGCCGGGCCGCTCGGGAACGAGGTGAGCTTCGAAGAGGCCCGCCGCGTCAGCGCTGATCCGAACGAGTCGCTCACCACGCGCCTCGAGGCGTTCGAAGACGTCTTCGAGTCGCTCGTGGGCGACTCGATCTTCACCCGCGCCCGCAACCTCGAGCGCCAGTTCGGCCTGCGGCAGATCTGGCTGAAGTTCGAGGGCGACAACCCCACGGGTACCCAGAAGGACCGCATCGCGTTCTCGCAGACCGCCGACGCGCTGAGGCGCGGCTACACGTCCGTCTCCGTGGCCACGTGCGGCAACTACGGGGTCGCCATGGCGCTCGCGTGCTCCATCGCCGGGCTCGAGTGCGAGGTCGTGATCCCCGAGGGCTACCACACGAAGCGCGTGGTCGAGATGGAGCGGCTGGGCGCGCGGATCCGGCGCCATCCCGGCATGTACGAGGACGCCGTCGACCACAGCTCGGCGCTGTGCGAGGAGCACGAGTGGTACGACGCGAACCCCGGAGGCGCGAACGAGCTGGTCCAGCTCAAGGCGTACGCCGAGATCGCGTCCGAGGTGTACGACCAGCTGCGCGACGCGCCGGCGCTCGTGGCCTGCCCGATGTCCAACGGCACCACGCTGGCGGGCGTGCACCGTGGGTTCGTGAGCCTCCATCGCCGCGGCAAGACCAGCAAGATCCCGCGCATGGTCGGCGGGTCGGCGTGGCGGAAGAACCCGATCGTACAGGCCTTCCGCGACGGGCTGGAGTCCTGCCCCACGCTGCTCCCGGAGTCGATCAAGGAGACCGCTGTGAACGAGCCGCTGATCAACTGGCGCAGCATCGATGGCGATGCGGCGCTGGCCGCGATCCGCGGCACTCAGGGGTTCGCGTCCGACGCGACCGACCGCAAGATGAAGCAGATGGCCCGACTCTTGCGAGAGCAGCAGGCGCTGCACGTCCTCCCGGCCAGCACGGCCGGGCTGATCGCACTACTCGATCGCCACGTCGCCGAGCCGCTCCCGCCGGACCGGTACGTGGTCGTACTCACAGGAAGGTCCTCTTGAGCCGCGAGATCCTCGACGGTCCCGCCATCGTCTGGTGCGATGGCGCATTCAACACCCCCGAGGGCAAGACCGCCCACGGCCTCGTGCGGTTCACCTACCGGTACGAGGTGCTGTCGGTGCTCGACCGCACCTACGCGGGGCGAGATGCCGCAGAGGTGCTCGACGGCACCGCGAAGGGCATCCCGGTCGTCCCCGACCTCGCCGCTGCCCTCGCGGACGCCGCTTCCCGTGGCGTGCAGCCCGGCTACCTCGTGATCGGGATGGCCCCCGATGGCGGGCGCCTGCCCGACTCCGGGCGCGAGACGGTGAAGCAGGCCATCCTGGCGGGTCTGCACATCGACTGCGGCCTGCACGACTTCCTGTCGGAGGACCCCGAGATCTCCGCCCTCGCGGAGCAGCACGGCGTCCGCATCCGCGACGTGCGCAAGCCGCCCCACCGCAAGCACCTGCACCACTTCAGCGGGCGCATCGAGGAGGTCGGCTCGCTGAAGGTGGCGATCCTCGGCACCGACTCCGCGGTCGGGAAGCGCACGACCGCCTGGCTCGTGGTGCACGGGCTCCAGGCCGGTGGGTACACCGCCGAGATGATCGGCACCGGCCAGACCGGCTGGCTCCAGGGCGCGCGCTACAGCATGGTGCTCGACAGCCTCGTGAACGACTTCGTCGCCGGAGAGCTCGAGCACGCGGTCGTCAGCGCGTGGGACGAGCGCCGGCCCGATGCCATCGTGGTGGAAGGGCAGGGGTCGCTCATGAACCCCGCGTATCCGGGGGGTCTCGAGATCCTCGCCGCGACGCGCCCCGAGGCCGTGATCATGCAGCACGCCCCGGCGCGCAAGGAGTACGACGGGTTCCCCGGCTACCCCATCCAGCCCATCGAGCAGCAGATCCAGGCCATCGAGTTCCTGTCGAACCGGCCGGTGGTCGCGATCACCGTGAACCACGAGGGCCTGTCCGACCGCGCGGCCATCGACGCCGCGTGCGCCGAGCTGCGCGCGCGCACCGGCCTGCCCACGTGCGATCCGCTGATCCACGGCGTGGAGCCGCTCCTCGAAGCCCTCGGCCCGTTCCTGCGGGCCCGTCGTTGAAGATCGTCCGCGTCGAGATCCATCGGCTCCCCCTCAAGCTCCGCGAGCCCTACACCATCGCGTACGAGACCATCGACCACGTCGAGAACGTGCTCGTGAAGCTCGTCACCGACGGTCCGCACGTGGGGATCGGGGTGTCCGCACCCGATCACGGCGTCACGGGCGAGACGGTCGAGGCGTCGCACACCGCGTTCACCGACATCGTGGAGCCCCTGCTCGTCGGCTCCGACGCGCTCCGCCGCAGCGTCGTGATGGAAGACCTCCACGACCGTCTCGCCGACCACCCGGCCACGCGCGCTGCCGTCGACATGGCGCTGCACGACCTGCTCGGAAAGGCGGCGGGGCTGCCCGTGTGGCGCCTGCTCGGCGGGTTCCGGGCGTCGATCCCCACGAGCGTCACGCTGTTCATCGAAGATGCCGACACGACGGTCCGGCGGGCCCGGGAGTTCGTCGACCAGGGGTTCATGGCGCTCAAGATCAAGGGCGGCCGCGACGTGGGCGACGACATCGACCGCGTGAAGGCCGTGCGCGCCGCGGTGGGTCCCGACATCGAGCTGCGCTTCGACGCGAACCAGGGGTTCGACCCCGACACCGCGCGCACGTTCTACCGGAGCACGATCGACGCGGGGGTCGCGATGATCGAGCAGCCCACGCCGGCCGCGTCGCTCGGCGAGCTGCGCTCAGTCAGCCACAGCGTGTCGCTGCCCGTGATGGCCGACGAGAGCATCCTGTCGCTCGCCGACGCCTTCCTGTTCGCGCGCGGCGACGCGATGGACATGGTGAACCTCAAGCTGGCCAAGGTGGGCGGGCTCGATGCCGCCATGATGATCAACGGGGTCGCGCGGGCCGCGGGCCTCGAGGTGATGGTGGGCTGCATGGACGAAGCCGCGCTGTCCATCGCCAGCGGGCTGGCCTTCGCCCTGTCGCGCCGGAACGTCGAGTACGCCGACCTCGACGGTCACCTCGACCTGCTCGACGACCCCACGGCCGGCACGGTGCGCCTGGATCGCGGCGTGCTGAGCCCGCTCGATCTGCCGGGATTCGGGCTCGCCGACCTCTGACGCGGCCCGGATCTTGCTAAGGCTGGATTCAGGGAGGCGTCAGCGAGCTCGCTGAAGGCTCCCGGCCACAGGAACCCATCGGCATGTGGACGCTGCTGATCCCTGCTGCCCTCGCGTACGAGGTCGACGCCTGGGCTCCGTACGAGGAGCCCATCGCCGACAGCACCGAGCGCGCGAACGCCACGCTCGATGCGTGGTTCGGCCGCGCCGTGGCCGAGCTCCGGTGCGACCTGCCCGACGACGAGCTGAAGCGACACCTCGCCCGCGCGCTCATGCGGGCGTCCGCGCGCCGCACCCGGCTCCGCGACCGTCCCTTCCCGCGCTCGCTCGGCTACGGGCGGTACTCCGCCTGGCTCGAGACGGATCCCGGCATCGATCGCATCGAGACCGGCACCGAAGGGCTGTTCGAGGACGTGGGCCCGCTCGACAGCCCGGTGCTCAGCTTCGCCGGCGCCGCGTCGAGCATCCGGCTCGCCGGCATCCCCGTGGGAACCGACAAGGTCGACCACTTCCTCGCCACCGGGTTCGACTACGCCCGATGGTCGCGGTGGGGCAAGAACCCCGAGCGCGCCGTGCGCTTCGGCACGCGCACCGAGCGGCTGTTCCTCGGGCGCCTCACGTCGAAGGCGTTCAGCTATGCCGACCTCGAAGCGAACTGGGCGGGCTACGAGTTCTATGCGGGCCTGCTGGGTCCGGGCAGCCCGTTCGTGCGGGGCGAAGACGGCTGCGTGGAGCGCGTGCGCTCGTGGGACTGGGCCGAGTGGGTGGGCTCCGACTGGGACGAGCTCCAGAACCCCTCCGTGTACGGGCCGCGCGTGCGTCGGGCCGTCGAAGAGGCCCTGCTGCCCGACCGCGATGCGGTGTGCGAGGCCTGGTCACACGCGGAGCCCGACGCGGAGCGGCACGTGCACGGGCATGTGCCGCCCCAGACGGGGCCGTTCGGCCTCGACGACCTGTGCCCGCCGGATCAGTCGTTGAGCAGGTAGGCGAAGATCAGGGGCGCCACGATCGTGGCGTCGCTCTCGATCATGTACTTCGGCGTGTCGGTGTCGAGCTTGCCCCACGTGATCTTCTCGTTCGGCGGCGCGCCCGAGTACCCGCCGTAGCTCGTGACGGCGTCGGAGATCTGGCAGAAGTACGCCCAGAACGGAGTGTCCTCCATCTCGAGGTCCTGGATGAGGCACGGCACGGCGCAGATCGCGAAGTCGCCCGCGATGCCTCCGCCGATCTGGAAGAACCCGACCGGCGCGGACTGCTCGATGTACCAGCGCATCAGGTGCTCCATCTGCGCGGTGCCGTGCTGCACGGGGTGGTGGTTCGGGAGCGTGCCCTTGAACACGTGCCCCGCGAAGATGTTGCCCGTGGTGCTGTCCTCCCAGCCCGGCGTGTAGACCGGGATCCCCTTCTCCTTCGCGGCCCACAGCCAGCTCTCGGAGGGATCGCGCTGGAGGTGGGGGAGCAGCGTCTCGTCGTCGAGCACGTCCATCAGGTGCTCGCTCGGACGCTTCGAGATGCCCGCCTGGCTCGCCGCCACCCAGCGGGCCACGAGGCGCTTCTCGATGTGCCGCATCACGGTCTCGGGGATGCAGATGTCGGTGACGCGGTTCATCCCGCGGTCGTACAGCGCCTTGTCGTCCTCGGCGCGCAGGGCCCGCCAGTTCGGGATGATCTCGTAGTCCTTGCCGGCCACGAGGTTGAACACGTCTTCCTCGAGGTTCGCGCCCGTGCAGCTGATCGCGTGCACGAGGTCGGCGCGGATCATGCGTGCGAGGATACCGCCCATCTCCGCCGTGCTCATGGCGCCCGCGAGCGACACGAGCATCTTCCCGCCGCCCTGGGCGTGCTTCTCCCAGCCGCGCGCGGCTTCGACGGTCGTGCGGGCGTTGAAGTGACGGAACTGCTGGTCGAGGAACGAACGGACGGACATCGCGGGTCTCCTGGAGGTCGCGCACCGTCTAATCGATCGCGCTCCCCGGCGTAGCGGCGTGACGCGCGCGCTCCGTGCGGCCCTGGGTGAGCGGACGCCACGCGAACCGCGCCAGCCGGGCGTCCTCGCGGCCCTCCACGGCGTTCGCGACCAGCTCGCCGAGGATCGGCGTGAACTTGAACGCGTGCCCCGATCCGCCTCCCGCGATCACCTCGGCACGCTCGGGATGCCGGGCGATCACGAAGTCGCCGTCGAAGGTGTCGGCGTACAGGCACAGGCGCGAGCCCACCAGCGGCGCGTCCACGAGCTCGGGCAGGTGAGCCGCGAAGAAGTCGCGGAACCGGCCCTCCCAGTGCGCCGGCACCTCCCGCGGACCCCGCGGATCGGTCGGGTGCCCGGCCCCGTGGTTCGCGACCTTCACGATGCCGTCGGCGTTGGCCGGGAAGCCGTACCAGCCGGTGTTCGCGATGTCGCAGCACCACGGCAGGAAGTGGGGCGGACGGAACCGGTCGGGGTCGGCGGGCCGGAAGTGCAGCACGGGCTGGCCCACGGCGCGCATGCGGTCCGCGAGCTCGGGCACGACGACGGGCAGCCAGGCACCCGGCGCGACCACCGCGACATCGAAGCCGTGCGTACGCGCTTCGGGCCCGTCGATGCGGACGTTCTCGCGCACCTGCACCCCGGCGTCCCGGCACCACTGCACGAGCTCGGCGATCACCGCGCCGCTCTCGGCCCAGCCGGCTTCTTCGCTCGTGTAGCCCTCGAGCGGAGCGGCCCAGCGGGGCGAGACCTCGCGGAGATCCGGGATCCGCGTGGTGTGCTCGAGCCGATCGAAGCTGTCGCGCTCGAAGGTGCCCGGGGTGAAGGCCGGACACACCACGTGTAGCCCGACCTCGTGGAACCGCGGACGCGAGAACCGCTCGTTCCACGCGCGCCAGCGGGGCAGGGCCTCCCACATCCGGTCGCGCAGGAAGGTGTCGTCTCCGTAGTCGGCGCGGATCAGCTTGGAGAGGTCGGTGGACGCGGCATCGGGGTGGGGCACGGGCCCCGCGTCCGACAGCACGACGTCGTGCCCGCGCACGGCCAGCTCGAGGGCGGCCGCACACCCGAAGGCACCGGCTCCGACGACGTGGACGCGCACTACAGGTCGGGCGTGGTGTTCGGCGCGTCGGGAGCGGTGAGGTCGAACAGGAACGAGGTCGCGATCGCGGGCATGAGCGCGTACCCGTCCGTCCATGCGGAGTCGGGCACGGCTGCGTACGTCGACTCGTTCAGGTCGCCCTCGAACACCCAGAAGGCCGCGAAGTCGACGGAGTCGGTGATGCCGAGGTTGTTGCGGGGCAAGCGGAACTCGACGACCTGATTCGCGTTGCTCTCGGCCAGCTGGGCGCCTGTGCTGCCCGAGAACCACGTGTCGTCGACGCTCCACCCGCTGCCGGTCCAGCTGAACAGCGCGGCGTAGGTGTCGTCGGCCTTCCACGCGACGAGGTGGGTGGCCTGGAAGGGGAGCTGCGGCGTCTGGGTGTTGAACTGCACGCCCGTGGTGGAGCCCGCGGCGCCATTCCCGAGGTAGAGGTGCACCCAGTGCTGGTTGCCGCCGTTCGCGACGTCGGGGTGGTTCACGCCGACGAACAGCGCCGAGGCGTTCCACGTCACCGCGACCTCGCCCGTTCCGACACTCGACGTGTCGAACAGCATCGGAGCGGTCCAGTCGGCGCGGTCGCCGTCGACGGTGAGCAGCGCGTTCCACGGCGGGATCGGGTCGGTGTCGGCGTCGGCATCCGTATCGGCGTCGGCATCGGTGTCGGCGTCGGCGTCGGTGTCGGCGTCGGCGTCGGCATCCGTATCGGCGTCGGCGTCGGCATCGGCATCCGTGTCGGCATCGGCATCCGCGTCAGCGTCGGTGTCGGCATCGGCATCCGCGTCGGCATCGGTGTCGGCGTCGGCATCCGCGTCGGTATCGGTGTCGGCATCCGTGTCGCTGTCGGCGTCGGCATCCGTGTCGGTGTCGGCGTCGGCATCCGCGTCGGAGTCGGTGTCGGTGTCGGTATCGGTGTCGGTGTCGGAGTCGGTGTCGGCATCCGTGTCGACCTCTCCGATCGGCACGGGCGTGTTCGGCGTGAGCCCGGAGGGACCGGAGCAGGCCGCCAGCACGGCGAGGGGCAGCGAGAGGACGATCGGACGCATGTCGACTCCACGGATGCGAGACGCGGCCCCGACCGACCTCGGAGGGGTGCCAGCAGGGTGCGCGACCCGCTATATAGCGTCGTTGCTTTGCACTTGTTGGGTCAGGAGGTCAGATGGCTCGGTGGACGGTTCTCGGGGTCGTGTGGGTGGCTGCCTGCTCGGACTACGGATTCAACAACAAGCCCGCCACACCCGAGCTCGTCGAGTCCGATACCGACGCCGACACCGATGCGGATGCCGACACCGATGCGGATGCCGACACGGACTCCGATGCGGATACCGACGCCGACGCGGACACCGATGCGGATACCGACGCCGACGCCGACGCCGACAGCGACACGGATGCCGACGCCGACAGCGATGCGGATGCCGACACCGACACCGCCCCCGTGCCGCTCACGTGTGCCGACTTCGACTTCACCTGGGCGTGGTCGGCCAGCGTCGCGTTCTCCGAAGAGGCCGACCCCATCGATGCGAACGCGCGCCCGTGGCACGCGGTCGCCTACGACACCACCGGGTTCTCGCCCGTCACGATCCCGCACCAGAACATCCCGGTCGGGAACGATCGCATCTACGTGTCCGACTTCACGCTCTCCGAGATCCCCCCGTCTCTGGCGCTCGATCTCCAGACCGACGACGGGATCGTGCTGTACCTGAACGGCGTCCTGCTCGGGCAGTGGGGGGGCACGTGGCAGCAGGAGGGCTGCGTGAACGAGCAGGCGAGCTGCATCAACACGATCTCCGTGCCTCCGGTCGACATCACGAGCGGGCTCCAGGTGGGCGCGAACCGCCTGTCCGCGCGCGTCTCGAACCCCGTCCAGAACGCGTACTTCGAGCTCATCCCCGTGTGTACCGACGGTCCGTAGGAGGACCCATGCTCGCCCTGACGGTCGCCCTCGCTGGACCCCTCGCCATCCCCGCCGACCCCGAGACGCCGTCGGAGACGCCTCCCGCGCCCGCACCCCGTCCGGAGCCCGCGCCGACGCGCCCTCCCGCGCCGCAGCCCGACCGATCGGTCGCGTACGCCGAGTATCGCGAGCGCTGGGTGTCCGTGCGCAGCTACCAGACGTTCTCGGGCGGAGGGGCTCGCGTGGTCGGCGGCTGGGGGTACGGCTGGCCGGGGTTCGGATCGCCCTACATCGGCATGTCGACGGGCTACGTGCTCCGCGACCCGCTGGTCGTGCACGACCGCTGGGCCGTGTACCAGGGGCGCGATCGCCTCACCGTGCCGATGTGGATGGACCTCGCGGACGCCCCCGAGCAGCGCGACGCGCTCCGCCGCCGCATCCGACGCACGCGCGCGTGGAACGGCACGTTCCTGGGGCTCGCCATCGCGGGGGGCGTCACCGCCGTGGGCGCGTCGTACGGGAGCCGCACCGCTGGCACGTACGAGGAGTTCGACGACTGGAACCTCGTGGCATCGGGCGGGCTCACCGCGCTCGTGGGCGCGATCGGGGCGTATGCGTCGGGGATGCACGCCCGCACGCTCCGGTACGACTTCGACGCCACGCAGGACCTCCGCGAGACGCACCGCCTGGTGGAGGCCCACAACGCGGCGCTCCGCGACGAGCTCGGGCTCACGGCCGCCGAGGCCGAGCGTCTGGAGGGGGCGCCCCGCTGAACCGCGGTTAAGTGCGGCGGCCAGGAGGCCTGTTGGCGAAGACCCCCGGACCGTACGGACTGCTCGCGCGCTTCGTGCTGGCCCATCGGCCGGCGGTGGCGGTGGTCCTCGTGGTGGTCGTGGTCGTGAGCATCGTGCTCGGAATCCCGCCGCGCGTGAACCCCGACCTCCTCAGCCTGCTGCCTCCGGATCAGCCCACCGTGCAGGCCCTCACCAAGCTCAACGAGAGCGAGGGGGGCGTGTCGCTCATCACGCTCGCGTTCGATGCCGACGACCCCGAGCAGCTGGGTCCGTGGCTCGACGCCGTGACGGCCGACCTCCAGGCGCTCGACCGCGTGGAGTACGCGATCCACGAGGTCGACCCCGAGCTCACCCGTCAGCTCGGGCTCCTCCAGCTCGAGGCCGGTGAGCTGGCCGAGCTGAACGTGCGCTTGAAGGGTGCGCTCGCGCTCGGTCCGGCGCTCAATCCGTTCGTGACGCAGCGCCTCATGGCGATGGGCCCGCTCACGGAGCGCATCCAGCAGCTCGCCGACGCGCCCGATCTGCTCGCGGGGTCCGACGGCACCGGCCGGATCCTCGTGCGTCCCGATGGCTCCGCGAACGATCAGCCCTTCGCCATCGCGGTGATGGACGACGTCGACGGGGTGCTCGCGGCCCACGCCCAGCCCGGCATCCGCACCGCCTGGATCGGCGGGGCGTACCGGCACAATGTCGAGGACTTCCGCGGCATCCAGTCCGACCTCCTGTGGACGAGCTTCACGAGCCTGGCGCTCGTGCTGGCCGTGATCGTGCTCGCGTTCCGGAGCTGGCGCGGCACCGTGCTGGTGTTCGTGCCGCTGCTGTCCGCGAACGCCATCGTGCTCGCGCTCGTCTGGCTCACGATGGACAGCCTGAACACGTACACCAGCTTCGGTACGGCCGTGCTGATCGGGCTCGGCATCGACTTCGCCGTGCACCTCGTGGGTCGCTACCGGGAGTACCGCGCCGCCGGCCTCGACCTGCAGCCGGCCATCGAGCGCGCGTGGGACCGCACCGGTCCGCCCTGCATGACCGCCGCGCTCACGTCCGCGGCCGGGTTCCTGGCGCTGGCGGCCGCGGAGTTCCAGGGGTTCGCGCAGCTCGGGTACCTGCTCGCGATGGGCCTCATGATCTGCCTGCTCATGATGCTCGTCGTGCTTCCGCTCCTGATCCCGATCTTCGATGCGAGCCCGCCCCAGCCGCTCGGCGTCGCGTCCGACTCGGGCAAGCCGAGCCGCTCGACGTACCGGCTCGCGCCCGCCGCCCTGTCCATCGCCGTGATCATCACGGGGGTCGTGGGCATGCGCACGATCCCGAAGCTCGAGTGGGAGTACGACTTCAGCGAGCTCCGGCGCGACGGCCTGTCGTACGCCCAGCTCTCCGAGACCGAGCGGGCCCTCGCGCGCGACTCGTACACGCCGATGATCGTCGATCTGCCCAGCGCAGACGCCCTCGCGAAGACCCAGGCGCGCGTACAGGCCGCCGTCGACGCCGGGAAGCTCCCGCACATCGGGCGCGTGATCAGCATCCGGTCGGTGCTCCCCGACGACCAGGACGCCCGCGTGGCGCAGCTCCGCGAGCTGGTCACCCAGATCGACCACCCGAACCTGCGCTACCTGCCGCGTCCGCTCACCGAGAAGCTCCTGCCGCTGAAGGGCCAGGCGATCGAGCCCCACACGGTCGACGATCTGCCGCTTCCCGTGCGCGATCTGCTGGGGGCCCGGCGCCCGGATCAGCACCGCCTGCTGCTCGTGCCCACGGGCAACATGTGGGATCTGCGTGAGGCCGCGGCGCTCGAGGCGGAGGTCGACACGGTGCTCGAGCCCGGCACGGTGGCCGGGAACTACGTGACCATGGGCTCGCTGTACCGGGTGATCAACCGCGACATGCCGCTCGTCGGGGGGCTCGCGATCCTCATGGTGTTCGTGCTCACGGCCATCGATCTGCGCCGTGCCCACTGGGTGTTCGCGGCCATGGGCACGCTGCTGGCCGGGCTGGTGTGGGCGTCCTGGGCGGTGCACTCCGTCGGCGTGAAGCTGTCGATCATGAACATCGTCGGGGTGCCCATCCTCGTCGGCATCGGCGTGGATGTCGTGATCCACCTCCTTCACCGCCTGCGCGACGAGGGTCCGGGCGGCGTGCGGCGGGCGCTGCGGACCACCGGCGTGGCGGCGAGCCTCAGCACGCTCACGACCGTGGCGTCGTTCGCGAGCCTCACGGTGGCCGGGAACCGGGGGGTCCGCTCGATGGGGCTGCTCGTCGTGTTCGGGCTGATCGCGGTGTTCACGGCGAGCGCGATCCTGCTCCCGCTCGCGTGGGCGGCGGGCTGGCGCGTCACGGGTCGGGCTCCGGGCAGCACGGGCACGCCGGGTCCGGCGCCACGGCGACGCTCGTTCCCGTCGCTCGAAGAGGAGACCGAGGAGCTCGACGACTCCCAGGACGACGAGCTCCTCTGAACGGCTCGGGTCGCGCCATGGCGAACCTGCCGGGTGCCTTCAGGATCGGTCTGGCTCGCCCAGCAGGCCCGTGAGGCGGGCCCTCTCCGCGGGACGGTCTTCCGGATCGCGCGGCAGCATGGGGCGGATCCGCTCGGCCAGGTGCTGCGCGAGCGCCCGCTCGGCGGGGTAGAGCGGGACCACGCGCAGCGACCCGTCGAACAGCGCGAGCGTCAGGGCATCCTCGGTGACCGTCACGCCGTCGAGGTCCGCGTACGCGATCCGCTCGCCGTCGATCCCCACGCCGCGGGCGTCCACCTCGACCCGCCGCACGCCCCGGCGGCTGCGGTAGGCCAGACCTCCGAAGAGCACGACCAGACCGAGCGGAACGGCGGCCTCCATCGCGAAGCGCCCGCGTGCGCGGCTGCACTGGGACTGGAGCGCCGGCGGCAGGTCCTCGCCACACGACCGGGATGCGGTGCCGACCCAGGTGTGGCTCGCGACCTCGACCACGCCGTCGTCGAAGTCGTAGATCGTGCACTGCTCACCCGCCGCGCGGGGGAGGAGCGCCGAACCGGCCATCCCGATCAGCACCGGCGCCAGGAACGTGAACGGAAGCAGCAGCGCGGGCGCGAAGCGGGGGCGCTCCCACTCGACGCCGTCCTCGTCCTCCACGACGCTGTCGCGCGACGGACCGCCGAGCACCACCCACATCAGCCCGATGATCACGGTGCTCGAGATCAGGCCGCACAGACCGCCCTCGAGGAGGGCAGGCGCCACCTGTACCGCTTGCGCGCACTCCACGCTGTCGAACGTGAACAGGGTGCCCAGCCACCCCAGCGGCAGCAGCGCGGACCCGAACACGATCAGGGTCGCGAGGGCGCCCGGATTCACGGGCCCGGGAGGACGAGGGAGCGATCCGCGGTCGGTCATCACGCACACCTTCTATCGAATGCGGCGCCATTTCGATCGTCGAACGGACTTCGGGGTGACACGGCTCGCCGGCTGCGGTGTCCCACCGACGAACAGGAGGACTGCAATGCGCGCGCTGACCCTCACCCTGGCCCTGCTCTTCGGGTCCACGGCCCTCGCGAGCAGCGAGCTCCAGCTCAAGAGCAACATGCCCGTACAGCTGGTGATCGACGACGAGGACGTGGGAACCGTCCAGCCACTGGAGCCGCTCATCATCGACATCGAGCCCGGCGTCCACAACGTCCAGATCCGGGGGATGATGGGCAAGTCGGTGTACGACCGCGACCTCATCTTCGACGACGACACGCGCACGGAGCTCGTGTGGCAGCGCAAGGAGCTGCGGCTCGGCGCGGTGGTGCAGCTCGACCCGAACCGTCCGAAGGAGGATCCGGAGTCGGTGGAGGACCTCGGATACGAGTCCGGCGAGCAGGTCGCGGACGCCGAGGGGTCCGAAGCTCCCGAAGCTCCTGAAGCCCCGGAGACCCCCGAGCCGGTCGAGCGGGCGGAAGCCCCGCGCCCCGACATCTTCGGGCCCGACACCCCGAGCCGCCCGAGCGCGCCGCCCTCGACGCCCGCCGCCCAGGCCCCGCCGGCTCCGACGCCCGAGGTGGCGGTCGCGACTCCGCCGCCCGTGAAGGACGTGCGTCCACCGGCTCCTCCGCGCGCGGCCGGCGGTTCCGTGGTGATCGAGGCCCAGCCCGGCATGGACCTCCAGATCACGCACGGCTCGCAGAAGCTGCGCGTGACCGTCGAGAACGGCGAGCTCGTCGTGGTCGACGCGAACGGAACCGAGATCCACTTCCCGTCCGACGGCGACGCCTGGTAGCTCCCGCTCGCGGGGAGGGCGTTAGGGCGGCCGTATGGAGCGGTCGCCCCTCATCTCCGCGTTCGTGGTGTACGCCGCGCTCACCGTCGTCGCGGTGGGCATCGCGGTGGCGGTGCTCGACCCCCTGCCTCCGACCACCTCGCTGCTGTACGTGGTGCCCCCGCTGCTCGGTGGGCTGTACCTGATCGTGAGCGCGACGTTCATCCGCGACCTCGGCGCCTACGGGGCGATCGCGGGGAGGCTGCCGCCCGCCGGGCATGGCGTGCTGCAGGGCGTGGGGTTCGCGCTCACGGGCCTCGGGGTGTGGATGCTGCTCTCCCAGCCGCCCGCGGGGGCCGGTCTGGTGTCGCGAACCCTGCCTGCGCTGGACGGCTGGTGCACCGGCTCTGCGGGGGTGCGCCTGGATCGCGACGTGCTGCCGACCGTCGAGCAGCTGCTCGAGCTCCGCGATGCGCAGAGTCGGGCGCTGCAGTCCGAGATCGACGGCGCGGTGGCGGGCCTGATGACGCGGTGTGCCGGGCAGGCCCGGGAGGCGTTCGCCGATCCGCGCGGCACGCACGCCTCCTGGCGCCGGCTGCGCGACTGGCTGTCCGAACACCCCGATCTGCACGGGCTCTCCGCCGACGACCCGCTGTTCGCGAGTGCGTGGCGCGAGCGGGAACCCGAGCCCCGGCGCGGGCCGTCAGTCCCCGTCCCGGTACTCCTCGAGCGGTAGCAGGCGGGCGTCATGGAGCGCCTGCAGCCCGGCGCCATCCCCGAACACGAGCGTGCCCAGGGCCGCCTGGGGCACCCCGACCCGTACGGACGACCCCTCGGCTTCGAGCACGGCGTTGAGGAACGCGGCATCGAACGGACCGACGCCGGCGCCCCACGGGTCGGTGAGGCGCTGGTACCGGTGGTCTCCGATCCAGACCCGCAGGGTCGCCCGCCCGTCCTCCACGTCGGACGGCTCGGGGATCTCCTCCACGATGGCCTCGCGGACGTCGGGGATCCGCGCCATCACGGACGCGACCACCTCACCTTGCGACAGGGCGTCGTAGGTCGACACGACCTGGCCGTGGTTCCGGAGCACCGAGAGGGGGGAGCCCTCGGGAACACGCCAGGTGAGCCTGCGCTCGGCGCCCGCGAGCAGGACGCCTCGGTCGCGGAGGTCGGCGAGCAGGGCATCGGCGTCTGCGTAGCGGTCGAGGGTGGCCTGCACCTGCGCCACGGCCGGCTCGGCGGCGGGTGCGCGGGTGGCGGCGACGAGGCGCGCCTGGTCCCAGTCCTCGGCCGCGAGGGCCTCCAGGCATGCTGCCGCGGGCTCGCCCGGATCGCGGGCGCAGCGCTCGAGCGCGCCCACGAACGTGGAGCGGTGCGACGGGAAGGCGTGGAACAGGCCGGGCAGCCAGTGCCACGTCACGCGCACCGCTGCGTCGGGATCGACGAGCGGATCGGCGTCGGGGTCGCAGCCCCGGCAGCCCTCGGCGTACAGCGCGGCGAGCTCCGGGTCGCGCTGGTGCGGGCAGAACGCGGCGATCCCGGCGCGCAGGCGGCCCTGGGGGAAGGCGTGCAGGATCTCGCGCAGGGCGGCGGCCCGCTCCGGGCGGTCGGTGTCGCAGGTGGCCCGCAGGAGATCCTGGACGGCGATGTTCCGGCTGGACTGCGCGGTCCGGACGGCTGCCGGGAACACGAAGTCGGGGATGGCCGCCCCCCGCCCGACCAAGGCCGCGCCCCACATGGTGACGGCCTCGGGGTCGGCGCCGGGAGCCGCGAATCGCTCGTGCTGGCCGAGGTCTCCGCACATCGCCAGCGCCCGTTCCCCCTCGGGGGAGGGGTGTGCGTCGAGGGCTTCGAGCACGGCCTGACATCGGGATGTCGTCGGGGAGCCGTGCCACCATGCGAGCTCGAGGTGCGCGGGGTCGGTCAGGGCCACTGCGGGGCCGTCGCGGTCGACGAGCGCTGCGCGGCGAGAGAGCACGCCAGGCTCGTCCCCCGACGCGGCCCACGCGTCGCGCAGACGCTCGGGGGCCTCCATGGGGGCGGCGCGCACGAGCTCGCGCGTGGGGAACACCGTGACGGGCTCGGGCGCTTCGAGGAGCGTCGAGCAGCCGAGGAGCGCCAGCAGGGCGACGGTCAGCGCACTACCGGAAGCGGCCGCCCACCACGAGCCCGGGCGAGCCTCCGTCGAGCACGAAGCCCGTGACCCCGACCCCGATCCCACCGGCCAGCGCGACTCCGGCGCCGAGGGACAGCCAGTTCGCCGCGGACTGCGCGCTCGCGAGCTCGGCCGGCGTCGTGGGGCATCCGTCTTTCTCGCGCGGATCGCACTTCACCTTCGCGGCCTGGGTTCCGGCGAGCGCGTACAGCACCCCGGACGCCACCACCAGCCCGCCCGCGATGGCGACCTGGGGCACGGGGAAGTCGCTCTTCGTCTTGCCCGGCGTGGGAGGCTTGCCCCGCGGATCGACCTTGCCGCTGACGGGGTCGTACCAGGAGGGCATCTTGAGCTCGGTGGGCTCGCCCAGCAGGGCTTCGGGGAAGGCCGATCCATCCTGCCAGTACCCGTCGATCGGGTAGCCGTTCCCGTTGAAGATCTGCACGAGGTACGGCACCTCGGCGCGGGCTTCGGGCGTGTCGACGAACGACCCGTTCATGAAGATCGCGCCCTTCTTCGGCACCACCAGCCCCTTGTCGGTGGGCCCGCCCAGCGGGGGCTCGCCGGCTTCGGCCAGCATCTCGAGCAGCGGATGGGTCTCGGGGAGCTCTCCCCAGCCGAGATCCGGGGCGGTCTGCTCGGCCATCCGACCCCAGCGCGTGGCCGCCACCTCGTCTTGCTGGTAGAAGCTCGCGATCGCCATCGAGCGCCCGTAGACCGCCAGCTGGCGCCGATCGGCCAGGGTGTCGAGGCACGGCATGAGGTCTTGCGTCTTGCGGAGCACCGTGAGCGCGCGATCGACGTCGGCGTTCTGGATCAGCCGGTCGGCCTCCTCCAGCACGGTGTCGAGCTCGGCCGCGGAGTAGATCGTGGAGCAGCCCGCTTCCTGAGCGGATGCGGAGAACATGGAGAGCAGGACGATCACGGGGCGGTGCCTCCGAGAGCCGCGGGGCAATCCTCCGGAGCGATCGGCTCGGCATCCGGGAACGAGGGGTCGAGACCGAGACACACGTCGGTGCGGGGCGTGTCCTCGCCGTCGCAGTCGCTGTCGATACCGTCGCCCGGGGCGTCGGGCGCACACGGGTAGATCGAGGCATCCATCGGGTCGCAGTCGGCATCGTCGGGGTAGTCGTCGCCGTCGGTGTCGGTCTCGCGGCCACAGTCGCTGTCGCACCCGTCGCCACGCCGGTCTGGCGCGAACGGGTAGATCGCGGGATCGAAGGGTGCGCAATCGGCGTCGGGGTCGCCCGCCTCACCGAGGGGCCACCCGTCGCCGTCGCGATCCCACGCTTCCTCGAAGTCGGCTTTCGATACGTAGAAACAACCGCCCGACACCAAGGCCAGCAGGAGCATCACGTGGGTTGCGCAGATGCGCATCGAACCTCCGGGCGCCAGTGTATACGAGACGGCCGGATGCAGGTCGCCCACGCGGCTTGCACGGGGTCAGCCTCCGGTGGAGAGGGGCCCGGAACCGCCGCTCGCGAAGAGCAGGAAGTGCAGCCACGGAGTGGTGAACGCGGCGAATGCAGCGAACGCGATCACGGGCGCGGTGCGCAACAGGGTCTCCTCGGGGCGCTCCAGCTCCTCGCCCTCCGCACCGCTCTTTCGTGCGGACTCGTACTGCACGACCTTGAACAGGTTCCCGAGGCGGCCCTTGAGGGTGAGCACGGCGAGGCCCGCAGGCACGTAGAACACGGCGTACCAGATCGAGGCCTCGAGCGCGAAGTGCGCGCCGAGCAGGGCTCCGATGCCCATCATGAGCTTCGTGTCGCCGCCCTTCTGGATGCCAGCGCGGAACAGCGCGTAGTGGATGACGAACGCCACCGCGAAGCCCATCACGCCGACCCACCAGGCCCCGACCGTGACGTTCATCGCGAGGCCGAGCGCCATCATCGGCATGGTCGTCCAGTTGTAGATCTTCCCCCACCGCACGTCGGTGTAGATGGCGATCAGGCAGCCGACCGCCATCACGGCAGCCTGGGGGGTCAACGGGTCCACGGCAGGTCTCCTCCGATCCAGCGTAGCTCGAAGTACGTCAGAAGCTCCGCGAGCCCTGCAGCCAGCGGGTCGGCGAACAGGGTGACGACGAGCCAGAGGCACAGCAGAGCGCCACTCACGAGGAGTGCGGTGGTGGGGCGATCCTCGGGCGCCGATCCGTGTAGACTGGGGTCCGCGCGGTGCCCGGTTCGCGCGCGCGGGCTCGGTGTGTGAGCCAACGGTTTGGTACCCTTCGTCATCTGAGAGTCGCTAGTTCGTGGCGAAGTCCGCCATCCAGACCTTCGGCAAGTACCAGATCCTCGAGCGCATCGCTACGGGGGGCACGGCCGAGATCTACAAGGCGAAGCTCGAGGGGATCGGCGGATTCCAGAGGACCTTCGCCATCAAGCGGATCCTCCCGAACCTCTCTCAGCACTCCGACTACATCGCGATGCTGGTCGACGAGGCGAAGGTCGCGGGCCTGCTCTCGCACGCGAACATCGTGCAGATCCTCGATCTCGGGCAGGTCGACGGCATCTGGTACATCGCGATGGAGTACGTCGACGGGCGCGATCTGGGCGCGGTCCTCCGGCGGGCGAACCGCAAGGGGCTCTGCCTGCCCGTGCCCCACGCGGTGTTCATCGCGATCGAGCTGCTCAAGGGCCTCGAGTACGCGCACCAGCGCCAGGTGATGCGCGGCGGGAAGGCCGTGCCGCTGAACATCATCCACCGCGACATCTCCCCGCCGAACGTGCTCATGAGCTTCCAGGGCGAGGTGAAGCTCACCGACTTCGGCATCGCGCGCGCCAGCCTGAAGATGATGGAGACCGTCTCCGGCATCGTGAAGGGCCGGTTCGACTACATGAGCCCCGAGCAGGCCGAAGGCCGGAAAGACCTCGATCAGCGGTCCGACCTGTTCTCCGTGGGAGTCGTGCTCTACGAGATGCTCACGGGCGTCCATCCGTTCCGGGCCGAGAGCGAGCTCGGCACCGTGGAGCGCGTGCGCACCGGCAAGTACACCGCGGTGTCCACGCGGAACCCCGAGGTCCCGTTCGCGCTGCAGACCATCGTCGACCGCGCGCTCCAGGTCGACCGCGACAAGCGCTATCCGTCCGCCACGGCCTTCAAGGAAGCCCTCGACCGCTTCTTCCACGAAGCCGGGTTCATCTTCACGCACGCCACGCTCGCGACCTACGTGAAGGGCCTGTTCCCGGAGTCCGCCAAGAAGAAGCGCGCGCCGGGCACCCCCACCGGGGATCCGGGCCGTGAGGTGAGCGCGGGTCCGGCGATCGACGGGCTCGACCCCGACCGCACGGGCGTCATGGACTTCCCGCGCAACGGGCCCACGCCCTCCGGCGGGATGGGGCGCGAAGACCTCGAGGCCACGGCCATCCGGCCCAATCCGCTCGCACAGGCCCACGCGTCGCCCGAGCCGCTCACGAACCCCAGCTCGCCGCGCATCAGTGGGTCCGGCCTGCACCGCCATCCCGTGCCCACGCCCCCCACGCCCACGGGCGGGTACGCCACGCAGGGCTTCGACACCGCCGTCGACCCCACCACGGTGGCCGACGAGCAGGAGACGCTCGTCCACCGCGACTTCATGGACGAGCCCGGCGACGAGGTCGCGACGGTCATCCGCACGTCGCCCTTCGACGATGCCGCGCTGGAAGCGGCTCCACCGCAGTATCCGGCCCACGGAGACGACGCGCTCCGGTCCGGGGTGCGCCCCTACCCCGACGATCCCGGGTCCTACACGGGCGCGCTCCCCATCACGACCCGGCCGTCCCTCATCGGCTGGCTCGGCGTGGTGCTGTCCGTGATCTGCCTGCTGGTCGGCATCTTCCTGGGGTCCGTGCTCGGCACCGGCGGAGCCTTCCTGTTCGGGGTCGGCGCGGGAGCGGGCGAGGCCCTGCCGGTCGTGCGGGTGCTGGCGCAGCGCGATGTGGAGGTGCTGCTCGACGGCAAGCCGGCGAAGCGGAACTTCACGATTCCCCCCGACGAGCAGAAGTCGCTCGAGGTGCGCGCCGAAGGCCAGCGATGGTCGATCCCGCTCAAGATGGCGCCGGGCGAGGTGCGGGTGTTCATCATCCAGGTGCCGAGCCCCGACGCGCCGTGAGCAGTTAAGCGGAACCGATGTCCGAAGCCGCCGCCCGCCGCACGCCGGCATCCATCGCCGTCGCCGCGATCAAGCAGCTTCGCCCTAAACAGTGGGCGAAGAACGTGTTCGTGTTCCCGGCGCTCGTGTTCTCCGGGCAGTTCCTCGACCCCGAGAGCGTGGGTCTCGCGGTGGTGGCCGCGATCGTGTTCAGCCTGCTCGCGAGCAGCGGGTACGTGCTGAACGACTACCTCGACCGCGAGGCCGACCGGAAGCACCCGAAGAAGAAGTTCCGGCCGATCGCGTCGGGTGCGCTGCCGATCCCGGCCGCATGGGCGCTGATGGCGACGTGTGTCGTGGTCGCGCTCGGGCTCGGGGCCTGGCTCTCGCTGCCGTTCGTCGCGATCGCCGTGGTCTACCTCGCCACCACGCTGTCCTACAGCTTCTACTTCAAGCACCGCGTCATCCTCGACGTGATGTTCCTCGCGGCCTGCTACGTGTGGCGCGTCATCGCGGGGGCGGTCGCGATCCAGGTGCACGTCAGCCCGTGGCTGTTCCTGTGCGCGGCATTCCTGGCGTTGTTCCTCGGGTTCAACAAGCGGCGTGCCGAGCTGCTCAAGCTCGGGAAGGAAGGCGGCACCCGCAAGAACCTGCAGTACTACTCCCGCGAGATGCTCGTGGAGCTGCAGTCCATCGTCACGGCGTCCGTCGTCATCTGCTACGCGCTGTACACCGTGCAGGGGCACAACGGCTGGATGGTGATCACCATCCCGTTCGTGCTGTACGGGGTGTTCCGCTACATCTACCTGGTCGACCGCGGAGCGGGCGATGCGCCGGACGAGACCGTCGTGAGCGACTGGCCCTTCATCCTGAACGGCCTGCTCTACATCGTCGTCGCGGTCGCCGTCATCGTGGCCGATGGGCGCGACCTGTTGCCCGTGCTGCTGCTCGACGCCCCTTGACGCCCCTCGCCGGGGTTACTCTCTACGCATGTTGCTCCTCGCCTCCGCGCTGTTCACCGCGCAAGCCGGGCTGTCGGAGAGGTCCTACGAGCGTGCCGTGGACCTCGTCGAGGGTCTCTACCTCTACCCCGACGACGTCGATGCCCACGCCATGCTGCGCGAGTCGGCCGACCAGCTGTCCGACTCCCTGCACTGGCTCGTGGTCGAGAACCAGGGGAACGCCGTCAACCTGCGCCACGGCGACGGGCGCCTGATCGGCTCGGTGAGCGTCGCCAGCCTCGACACGCTGCCCGCCGCGCTCATGGCCCTCGAGCAGCTCGTGGTCAACGCCGGGGTCGACATCGATCCCGAGATCGACGTGCGCCTCACGATCCTGAAGGGCATGACGCGCGCGCTCGACCGCTACAGCCGGGTGCTGTCGGGCGACGGCCTCGATCGCTTCGACGTGCGCCTGAAGGGCACGCTCGTCGGCGTGGGGCTCACGATCAGCCTGATCGACGAGCAGATGGTCGTCACGCACGTCACGCCAGGGGGGCCTGCCGCGCTCGGAGGTGTGCGCGAGGGCGACGTGATCGCGCGGATCGACGGCCGTTCCACCGTGAACATGCCGACGAGCGAGGCCACGCGGAAGATCCGCGGTGAAGAGGGCACCAACGTGGTGTTCACGCTCCTCCGCGACGGCAAGGAGCTCGTGCTCCCGCTCACGCGCACCGAGATCGTCGTGCCGAACGTCGAGTCGCGCATCCTCGAGGGGAACGTCGGGCTCGTGCGCATCACGCACGTCAGCCAGCGCACGGTCGAGAACCTGCTGTCCGAGCTCGACGGCCTGCAGAAACAGGGCGCGCTCGACCACGGGCTCGTGCTCGACCTGCGCGGCAACACCGGCGGCTCCATGAAGGAGAGCGCGCGGGCGGTCGACGAGTTCGTCGACTCCGGCATGCTGCTCCGCACCGCGGGGCACGACGGGGGCCGTGTACGCAACCTCCAGGCCCGCATGGATGCCGAGGAGGGCGGCGCGCTGCTCGATCTGCCCGTGGTCGTGCTGATGGACGACCGCACGGCCTCGGGCGCCGAGATCCTCGCCGGCAGCCTGCTCGAGCTCGACCGCGCCGCGCTCGTCGGCACGCGGAGCTACGGGAAGGGCACGGTCCAGAAGATCTACCCGCTCGACGAAGACGCCCGGCTCAAGCTCACCGTCGCGCAGTACCTGCTCGAGCACGACCGCGTGATCGCCGACGTGGGGATCGTGCCCGACGTGGTGGTGGGGGAGATCTCCCTCGACAGCTACGGCGTGCACTACGAGGGCTGGGACACCGAGCGCCTGCGCACCAAGGCCGACGACATCGTGCCGTGGGTGCGCGAGGGCTTCTCGTGGCGCTCGGAAGACGTGCCGTCGCCCAACGTGGTCGAGGAGATCGCACGCCTCGCGATCCTCGAGGCGAACAGCCCCCGCCGCGAAGACCTCGTGCGCGCCGTGAAGAAGCACGCGGAGGTCGTGAAGGCCGCGCAAGACACGCACCTCGACGAGGCCTTCGCCGCGAAGGGCATCGACTGGTCGCCCGCCGAGGAGCCCGCCACGCGCCTCCCCCCGCTCCGCGTGAAGGTCACGAGCGAAGAAGACCCCACGCGTCCCGACGTGCTGCGGGTGGTCGCCGAGCTCGAGAACCGCGGCGACGTCCCCCTGTACCGCGCGGCCGTCGAGCTGAAGTCCGAGTTCGCCGGATGGGATGGCCTCGTGCTGCCCATCGGCAAGGTGGTGCCGGGGGCTGCGGTCACCGGCGAGGTGTACGTGCCCCTCCACGCGGGCGTGAACCCCCGCGAAGACCGCGTCACGGTGCTCGTCCGTGGGCACGGGGTCGGTCCCACCCGCGTCACCGAGGCCTCGCTCCAGGCGAAGAGCACGCCGGAGCCGCGCCTCGAGGGGCACGTGAAGCTCGTGGCGTCGGGCGCCGAGCACCGCGCGGTCGTCGTGCTCAGCAATCGCTCCAACGTCGATGTCGACGGGCTGGAAGTGCACTTCGGCTATCCGGGCGACGTCGATGTCGAGCTGCTCGACCGCGCGTCGCGCATCGGCACGCTGCCCGGGGGCGAGAGCCGCACCGTGGAGCTCGGGGTCCACGTCGGTCCGGGCGCTCCCGCCGTGCTCCCGATGCGCCTCGAGGTCGAGACCGAGCGCTATGGCACGCTCGAGACCTGGCCGCTGGAGCTCCCGATGGACGGCCGCGAGGTGGTGCTCGACCCCCCGCGCATCACGCCGCTCGGGCATCCCGCGAACGCGCCGGCCGGTCCGTTCACGTTCGGCGTGCGCGTCGACGACGACCGCCGGCTCGATCACGTGGTGGTGTACCAGAACGGCCGCAAGGTCGGCTGGGCGGCCGGAGCCCCGAAGCGCGTCGAGCTGCGCGCGGAGGTCGAGCTCGAGCCCGGGGTGAACCGGATGCTCGTCGTCACGCGCGACGATCAGGGCCTCGAGGAGCGCGAGCAGTTCGTGATCCGCGGCGTGGCGTCGGATGCGAGCGTCGACGCTCCCTAGTCTGGGGTAGCATCGAGCATGCTGTGGTGGCTCCTCCCACTCACGGCCGGGGCGACGGACTACTGCGTTCCCGCGGCCTATGATCGAATGGCGACGTGTGCGCAGGCCTTCGCGTCGATCCCCCTCGCGATCGGGGCCGCCGAGCAGGTCCCGGGCGACCACCGGATCTTCGTGCAGCCCGGCTACGTCGAGTCCGCGGCGCTCCTGTTCCGCGGCGGCACCACCGCGTCGTCGATCGAGGTGATCGGCGATCCCGGGGAAGACGTGGTGCTCGACGCCGACGTGTCGGGCCTCACGGGCATCGTCACCGTGCAGGCCGGAGGCGTGGGGGCGCTCGAGAACGTCGTGATCCGCGCCCGTGCGAACGACCGCGGGTTCACCATGAACACCGGCTCGTTCGTGCTCGACGACGTCCGGTTCCGCCGCTCCGACGGGGCCACCACCACCCAGGGCGCGCTCACCGTCGTCTCGGGCGCGCTCGTCGCGTACGACCTCGACGTGCGCGGGTGGAACGCGCCCATCGTGAACGGCGCCGGGCTCACGCACACCGGCGGCAGCGTACAGCTCGTCGGCGGTACCTTCGCCGACAACCAGGGCAACAGCGGGGGCGCCCTGTACCTCGGCGCCGCGGCGTCCATCGACGGCGTGGTGTTCGAGGGCAACAGTGCCGACAACACCGGCGGTGGTGCGATCTACATCGACGAGGCCGTGGATGCCGTGTCGATCTCGGGGTCCACCTTCCGCGCGAACAGCACGTCGGCCGCGGGCGGTGCGGTGTACGTCCGCGATGCCACCACCGTGCCCATCCACGACTCCCTGTTCTGCCAGAACTACGCGAACGGGGAGGGGGGCGCGGTGTACGTGTTCGACGACGACCTCGACGTCGCGCGCAGCCTGTTCTGGGCGAACGACAGCGACTCGTACGGCGGAGCTCTCTCCCTCCGCAATGCCGTCGGAATCCAGGCCCTGGTGTCCCGCAGCACGTTCGCGGCCAACTCCGCCATCAGCGGCGACGCCGTGTTCGCCTGGTCGCTCGCAGAAGGCGTGCTGGTCGAGAACATCGTGGTCGACCACGTCACCAGCACCGCGCTGGTGGGCCTCGACGTGGGGACCGTACGCAACCAGGAGTTCGGGAACAGCGCCAGCCTCGCGGCCGAGCCCGGCATCGCCCGCGATCCGCTGTTCGACGCGAAGGCGTGCAGCTTCGAGGCCGTGCGTCCGCCCTGCCATGCCGCGCCCCCGCTCGGAGCCGCGGAGGACGGTGGGATTCTCGGTGCGGTCGGCACGTGCGGCCCTCCCGACAGCGACGCCGATGGCCTCCTGGATGCCGTGGAGGCGGGGCTCGGTACGAACCCCTGGGTCGCAGACTCCGACGGAGACGGCTTCGCCGATGGGGCCGAGTGCGCGAACCCCGCCAGCGGCCCGCTCGTGAACCCCGGCTTCGAAGACCGCGCCCAGGGCGTGGGCGTCAACGTCACCGACGAGAGCAACCTGCCCGGCTGGTCGTCGTCGGCAGCCTCGAACCTCGTGGAGATCTGGAGCACGGGCAGCGGTGGGGTCCCGGCGTACGAAGGCAACTACTTCCTCGAGCTCGAGGTCGGGGCGGCCGAGGGCGTGTACCAGGACATCCCCACCGTCCCGGGAGAGGTGCTCGCCATCGAGTTCGCGCACCGCGGGCGCCTCGGCACCGACACCGTCGGGTTCCGCGCGTACGACCCCGGCGCCATCCCGCCGTCCACGACGCCGTTCGCCTCGGCCAACACGGCGTGGACGCGCCACCAGGCCACCTACACCGTGCCGGCCGGCCAGACGACCACCCGGTTCGAGTGGCTGCCCATCAGCCCCGGCACGGGGGTCGGCAACTTCCTCGACGCCGTGTACGTCGGTCCCGTGAACGACACCGACGGCGACGGGGTGCGCGACTGCCTCGACACCGACTCCGACGCCGACGGTCGGTCCGACGCCACCGAGCGCACCCAGGGGACCGACCCCCGCCGCACCGACACCGACGGCGACGGGCTCGACGACGCCACCGACCCCGCGCCGCTGTCCCGCGACTCCGACGGCGACGGCCTGCCGGACTTCTTCGAGGCCGGGCTCGGAACCGACCCCACGAGCGTCGACAGCGATGGCGACGGCCTGAGCGACTCCGTCGAGTGCCCGCAGCTCGCCGACCCCCTGCGGAACGGGGGCTTCGACGTGCTGTCCGTCGCTCCGCCCGCCTCGTACGCCTTCGTCGACGCCGCCAGCGTGCCCGGCTGGGACTCCACGAACGACCGCATCGAGGTCCTCGTCCCCGGCACCCAGCCGGAGTTCCCGCTCACCGCGCCCGACGGCACGCGGGTCGCCGAGCTGTTCTCCTACGAGCCCAGCTCGCTGTCGCAGACGCTCGCCACTCAGCCCGGCACCACGCTCGAGCTCCGGTTCTCGCACCACGCGCGCCTCACGCGGCCCGACACCGTCGAGATCCTCGCGCACGCACCGAGCGATCCGCCCGTGGTGGTGGGCGCATTCACGACCGACCCCGCCGAGGGCTGGCAGGCCTACAGCGTGTCGATCGACATCCCCGCCGGCCAGACCCAGACCCGCTTCGCGTTCCGCCACGTGGTCGACCCCCTCGAAGGGGAGGGGAACTTCCTCGACGCCATCGCGCTGCTCCCCGACGCCGATCCCGACGGCGACGGGGTGCCGAGCTGTCTCGACGACGACTCCGACGACGACGGTCTGTCCGACCTGAACGAGGGTCTGGCCGGCACCGACCCGCTCGACCCCGACACCGACGGCGACGGCCATCCGGATGGCGCCGACAGCCAGCCGCTCGAGCCGGACGTCGACGGCGACGGGTTCCACGTGTCCGAGAACGACTGCGACGACACGAACGCCGCGCGGAACCCCGGTGCTGACGAGGTGTGCAACGGCATCGACGACGACTGCGACACCCGCGTCGACGCGAACGACCCCGACGTCACGGACGCGCCGCTGTACTACCCCGACGCCGACGGCGACACCTTCGGCCAGTCGACGGACCCCGGCGTGCGCTCGTGCACCGCGATCCCCGGCCGGGTCACCAACGCGCTCGACTGCGACGACTTCGCGAGCACCACCTACCAGGGCGCACCCGAGCTGTGCGACGGCCTCGACAACGACTGCAACGGAGCGGTCCCCGCGAACGAGGCCGACCAGGACGGCGACACCTACCTGGCCTGCGCCAACGACTGCAACGACGGCAACGCGGCCGTCCATCCGGGGGTCCCCGAGACCTGCAACGGCCTCGACGACGACTGCAGCGGCACCGCCGACGACGGAGCCGCGCAGAACACGGTCTGGTACGCCGACGACGACGGGGATCTGTACGGCGACGCCCTGTCGTTCGTCGCCACGTGTCCCGCACCGCCCGGCCACGTCCAGAACGCCGCCGACTGCGACGACACCCGGCCCACCGTGTACGCGGGGGCCGTCGAGCTGTGCGACACCCTCGACAACGACTGCGACGGCATGGTCGACGAGAACGCGCCCAACCTGAGCTGGTACCCCGACGGCGACGGCGACGGGTACGGCTCGGGCACTGCCATCCAGAGCTGCCAGCAGCCCGTCGGCTACGCGCTCGCGAACACCGACTGCAACGATGCCGACGACACGATCCATCCCAACGCGCCCGAGCTGTGCGACCCCGTCGACCGCAACTGCGACGGAAGCCCGACGAACGGCGCGGTCGACACCACCCGCCGGTGGAACGACCTCGACGGCGACGGGTACGGCAATCCCGCCGCGTTCCTCGACGCCTGCGTGCACCCCGCCAGCTACGTGGACAACGACCAGGACTGCAACGACCAGCAGCCCCTCGCGTACACGGGCGCCGAGGAGGTGTGCGACGGGGTCGACAACGACTGCAGCGGGAACGTCGACGGAGCCGACGCCACCGGGGCCGTTCCCTGGTACCCCGACCTCGACAACGACCTGTTCGGCGCGGGCACGCCCATCCTCCGCTGTACGCAGCCCCCCGGGCACCGCGCGGTGAGCGGCGACTGCGACGACACCGACAACAGCACGAACCCCGCGGCGCCCGAGCAGTGCGACGCCATCGACCACAACTGCAACGGGCCCACCGACGATGGGGTGATGGTGCAGAACTGGTACTACGACGCCGACGGAGACGGGTTCGGCGACATCGACGTGGTCGTGAGCGACTGCCTGCGGCCTGCGAACCACGTGTCGTCCGGCACCGACTGCGACGACGCCGATCCCGACGTGAACCCGGGCGTGGTGGAGGAGTGTGACGGAGCCGACGACAACTGTGCGTTCGGCGAGGACGACGCCGTCGACACCATCCCGTTCTTCCCCGACCTCGATCAGGACGGCTGGGGCGAGAACGGCGCCGTGGTGCTGCGCTGCGAGGCCGGGGACTTCGACGCGGAGCGGGTGGGCGACTGCAACGACCAGGACCCCTCGATGAACCCGGAGGCCCCGGAGTTCTGCGACGGCATCGACAACGACTGCAACGGCCTGGTCGACGTGCTGGCCATCGACGCCGAGCTGTTCTGGCCCGACGCCGACGGCGACGGCTACGGCACGGGGCAGGCCGAGGCGTACTGCGCGGGGGACGAGCCCTCGGGCTGGGTCGACGACAACTCGGACTGCAACGACGCCGAGCCGCTCGCGTTCGCCGACGCCCCGGAGCTCTGCGACGGCATCGACAACGACTGTGACGGGCTGCTCGACGACGCCGACGACGATGCCGAGGGCCTCCTGACGCTCTACCCCGACGCGGACGGCGACGGCCACGGCGATGCGGCGGGCGTGCTGCTCGTGTCGTGTGCAGCGACGGCCGACGGCCACGTCACCACGGCCGACGACTGCGACGACGGGGAACCGCTCGCGTGGACGGGCGCGGCCGAGGTGTGCGACGGGGTCGACAACGACTGCAACGGGCTCGCCGACTCCGAAGACCCCGCGGTCGATCCGCCGAGCGCCGACTGGTACCCCGACGCCGACGGAGACGGGTTCGGAGACGCGGAAGCCCCGCCGGTGGAGGCCTGTGACGCCGTGGCCGACCACGTGCTCGACGCCACCGACTGCGACGACCGCGAGGGTTCCGTGTACCCCGACGCTCCGGAGGTCTGCGGAGACGGGCTCGACAACGACTGCAACGGCGAGCAGGACGAGACCTGCGTGCGCCGGACCACGGGCTGTGGGTGTGACTCACGGGCCGTCCCTGCGAGCCCTCGGGACTCGGGGATCGGTGGCTCGTGGGCGGGGCTCTCGCTGCTCGTCGGTCTGCTCGCCCGGCGGAGGGCGGCCTGAGCGCGGTGCTGCTCGTGATGACTCCGGGCCTCGGCCTCGACGCCTACCGACCGCTGCTCTCCGCGCTCCGGGACGCCGGGCACGAAGTGCGCGTGGTCGACCATCCCTGCGCGAACCAGGACAGTGCCGCGCTGGCCGCGGGGATCGCACGCGCCGCCGAAGGCCTGCCGGACGACACGGTGGTCGTGGCGCACGGGCTCGGCGCCACGCTCGCGCTGATGGCCGACCCCGAGCTGCACGTGGAGCGGTACGTGCTGCTCGCCCCCGTGCTCGCGCACTGGCCGGTGAAGGCGTCGAAGGCCGTCGCGGCCGCCTCGATCGAGGGGGGCTCGCACGCCGTCGAGCTCGCGTCGCTCGGAGAGTCCGGGCGCGGGCTCGCTGCGAGCCTGCTCGGCGACGAGCCCGTGTCGCTGGGCTGTGTGCCCGGTCGGTTCGCGATGGAGGTGCAGTCGTGGGCGGGAGGCGACCCCCTGCCGCTCGACCTCGCGGGCATCACGCATCCGGTGTGGATGGCCGTGTCGCTCGGCGACGATGTCGCAGGCGTGGAGGTGGTGGTGGAGGCGAGCCGTGCGCTGCCCGACCGTGAGCTCGTTCGGCTCGGCGTGACGCGGCTCGACCCCCAGGACTACAGCCACCTCGGGCTCCTCGTGCGCGAGGTGCCGATCCGGGCCGCCGTGGGTGCGCTGCGATGATGCTCGCGGTGCTCCTCGCGGGCTGCATCAAGGTCGGCGAGCCCCTCGGAGTCGGCGCGTTCCTGCCCACGGGCGACGGGGCGGAGGTGCACGTGCGCCACGCGCCCGGTGACGGTCCCGTGGTGCTGCTGTGCCACGGGATCAGCAGCAACGGGCGCTTCTGGGACCTGGAGCCGCACCGGAGCCTCGTGCGCTACCTCCACGACCGCGGCTACGACGTGTGGAACCTGGACCTCCGCGGGCACGGGGATGCGCTGCGGACCGAAGCAGGGTCCCGTCAGCGCGACGGCTGGACCGTCGACGACTACGGGATGCGGGACCTGCCGGCCGCGATCACCTACGTGCGCGAGCAGACGGGCGCCGAGCGCATCCACTACGTCGGGCACAGCATGGGCGGCATGGTGCTGGCGGTGTACCTGGCGAACACGCCCGAGCCTCCGCTCGCTTCGGCGGTCCTGGTGGGGTCGCCGCTCGACTTCCGGGATCCCGACCTCCTTCTCGAGGCGCTGATGAATGCCGGCGGGCCCGTCATGAAGATGCTCCCGACCCTCCCGACGCCGGCCCTCGCGCGCGTGGCCGTGCCGTTCCGGCGCTCCATGGTGCTGGGCACCGACACCCTGCTGCACAACCCGGACAACATGGCGCGCCGGCCGGAGGCCCGGATGCTCGCCTCGGTGGTGTCGCCGCTGTCGCGCGGCGAGGTCGAGCAGTTCGCGCTGGCTCGCCAGGGGGGCGAGCACCCGGGGGAGTTCCAGTCGATGGACGGCTCCGTGCTGTACCGCCAGGCGCTCGGCGACGTGTCGGTGCCCATGCTCTTCGTGGCCGGGCGCGCCGACCGCATCGTGAGCCCCGACCGCGTGAAGGCGTACTTCGACGCGGTGGGCAGCACGGACAAGGCGTTCCTCATGGCCTCGCGCGCGAACGGGATGCACGCGGACTACGGTCACCTCGACCTCGGCCTCGGCGATCACGTCGAAGAAGACCTGTTCGTGCCCATCGAGGCCTGGCTCGCGGAGCATCCCTGATGCAGCTCACGAAGAACGGCGTGCGGGTCGAGCGGATCGGGGGAGCCCTGTGGATCGAGGCCGACGGCACGGGCCTGTTGATCGATGCTCCCGCGGGGACCGCCCAGGCGCTGGGCGACCGCGTCCGCACCCTGCGCTCCGTGCTCCTGCTCACGGGCCGGCTGGAGCGCGTCAGCGGGCTGGTGTCGGTGTTCGGGCGGCTCGGGCGCGACGCCGACAGCCCGCTGGTCGTGCGCTTCCCCCTGTCCGACGAGCGCGGCGCCACGCTCGCCGAAGCCTGGCAGCGCAGCTGGGGCGACTACCCGATCACCCTCGATGCGGTCGCGCCCGGTCAGCCGTTCGACATCGGTCCCGCCGAAGCGCGCAGCGTAGCGCTCCGCGATCCCCAGGGCGACTTCCCGCCCCTCGGGGTGCAGATCGCCTGGCGCGACGTGCAGATCTCGGTCCTCTCGCGGTGCGTGCGCGATGGAGCCGCTCGCTCGATCTGTCGCGGTGCGGACCTCGTGATCTGCGAGCTCGGCGGTGGCGGGCTGTCGGCGGCCCAGGCCGTGGATCTCGCCGGAGACGCGGAGCTCTGGGTGGAGCCCGTGCTGAGCGACGTGTAGCGACGGGTCTGCCGTGCTCTACAATCCACGCGGCATGAGCGAGACGACGACGCGCACCTTCATCGTGAGCCGCACCCTCGGGCGAGGCGGGTTCGGAGAGGTGTACCAGGCCGAGATGACGTCCCCGAGCGGGCTGGTGTCGACCGTCGCAGTGAAGGTGTTGCACACGGGGCTCGATCCGCGCTCGCAGGCGATCCGGCGGCTCAAGGACGAAGGTCGCATCCTGTCGATGCTGCGCCACCCGGCCATCGTGGCGGTGCACGATCTGGCCGTGCTCGACGGGCGCGTGGCGCTCGTCACGGAGTTCGTCGAGGGCGCCGACCTGCCCGAGTGCACCACGGGCTCCGAGCCGATGCCGCTCGGCGCGGTGCTCGAGGCGATCGCGGGGGTCGCCGGAGCCCTGCATGCCGCGCACGAGGCCCGCGACCCGTCCGGTGCGCCGCTCGGGCTGCTCCATCGCGACGTGAAGCCCGGGAACATCCGCATCGGTCGGCACGGCCAGGTGAAGCTGCTCGACTTCGGCATCGCGACGGCCTCGAACCTCGCGCGCGAGGCGAACACCCAGACGAACGCGCTGATCGGCAGCTTCCCGTACATGGCGCCGGAGCGGTTCCGGAAAGGCCTGCCGGTCGGGCCTGCGAGCGACTTCTACTCGCTCGGCTGCACGCTGTTCGAGGCCATTGCGGGGCACCGCCTGTTCCCGGCCGAAGACATGGCCGAGATCTTCGCGGGCAAGGCCAGCGAGTCCGCCAGCACGGCGGTGATCGAGGCGGGCCTCGCTCCGCTCGACGTGCCGGACGCCGTGAAGTCCCTCGTGCGCGATCTGGTCGCGTTCGACGCCTCAGAGCGCCCGACGGGCCCCGAGGTGCTGGCGAGGCTCGAGGATCTGGCGTCCGACGTGGGGGGGCAGCGGCTCGGGAGGTGGGCGCGCGAGCGTTCGTGGTCCGACGCGCCGCCCGACGACGACCCCGGCCCGCTCTCCGGGCGCACCCTGCTCGACGGAGACGCATCACCGCTCCCGGTGGTCGTGCTGGAGGTCCCGGCCGAGCCCGCGGCAGCGTCCGAGCCGTCCGCGCCGGCCCCGAAGCGGGGCTGGGGTCGGGTGGTCGGCGGAGTCGCCGTGGTCGGGCTCGGCGTCGCAGCGGTCGTCGGGCTGCTGGCGGTGGGCGGGCTCGCGATCGGGTGGGTCGTCACGTCCGGCGACACGGGCCCCACGACGGTCCAGCCCGTGGCGCCCGACGGTCCGGAGCCCGACGGTCCGGAACCCGACGGTCCGGAGCCCGATGGTCCGGAGCCCGATGGTCCGGAGCCCGACGGTCCGGAGCCCGACGGTCCCGGTCCTGAACCGGCCGCCCCCGATCCGAAGCCTGCGGGGCTCACGGTGCTCGACCCGGCCCCCGGGGTCGCGCCCGGCGCGGGTGTGGCGAGCGCCGACTGTGGCGACTCCGAAGCGCTGGAGGCCCGCGCATCGACGGGTGTACTCACCTCCGGCGACCGCGCGTGCCTCGGGCGGCTCGTGCGCGACGGGTCCGGGCGGCTCGTCGAACGCAGGAAGGCCGGCCGCATCGTGCTGATCGACGGTCGCAAGCGCTGCGACGCCGGGAAGGGGTGCGGCGACTACGAGCGGGAGCAGGCGTACTTCCTGGAAGAGCTCGATCAGTCCGACCCGGAGATGATGTTCGCCTGGGCCACGCACCTCGAGGCCACCGGCAAGCGAACGGAGGCGCGTCTGTGGGTCGAGCGGGCGCTCGAGCGCAAGAGCGCGTGGTCGGGGAGCACCTACGTGAAGCGCGTGGAGGCGCTGTACGCGCTCGACGCGAAGGCCGCATACGCCGTGTGGGATGCGAGCCCCCGCGACGAGCGCCTGCGCATCGAAGCCCGCGATGCGGCGGCGCGCTGGGCGTCGTACCGGGGTCAGCTCGGGAAGGACACCCGGGTCGCGATGGAGCTGTGCACGTCCGCTGCGGGGAGCGCGGCCCCGTGCGAAGCGCGCGTCCACGACAGTGCCGCGAGCGCGGAGATCGTGTTCACCTCCGTTCCGGCGGGCGCCGAAGTGCTGGTCGACGGCGCGGGAATCGGCAACACTCCGGTCAAGGCGCCCCTGTCCTTCGGGTCGCACGAGGTGGTCGTCCGTGCCTCCGGGGTCTCGGGAACACGGACGATCGAGGTGGGCACCGGCAAGCCCACGCGCTGGACGTGGACCGCGGAAGGGGATGACTGGAAGGGTGCTCTCTAGCCTGCTGCTGCTGTCGCTCACCGCGCGCGCCGAGTGCCCGCCGCTCGAGCCGAAGCTCGACGATGCCCAGCGAGACACGCTGTCGTTCTTCCTGTCGGATGCCCAGGCGTCGCTGGCGTCTGCCGAGACGTCGTTCGGCTGCGCGTCCGTCGAGCCCGCCGTGCTGGCGCGATACTGGCTGATCCAGGCCATGATCTGGCACCTGCAGGAGCAGGAGGGGCGCGCCGATGCCGCGCTCGCGGCCGCGAAGGTGGCCGACGGGAACACGTTCGTGTCCGACCTCGGCGACGAGCTGCGTGCGCTCTGGGAGTCCGCGGAGGTGCCAGTCGCCGAGACGGTCCGGGTGCGGGTGCGCGGGATGAAGAAGTCCGACGGGCTCAGGGTCGACACGCGCGAGATGCCCGAGGTGGTCGTGGTGCCGGGGCTGCACCTGGTCCAGGTGGTGCGCGACGGTACCGTGGTGTTCGGGCGCGTCGCCGACGTTCCTGCAGCGGGCATGGAGCTCGTGCTCGCCGAGGGTCCGGAGCCCGAGACGCCCGCCGTGACGGGGTCGATCGCGCTCCCTGCCGTGGCGGGCCCGCTGCAGATGAAGGGATCGAGGGTGCTCGACGGCGCGGGGTCGAAGGTGTCGTTCAACGATGCCGTGCTGCCGCTGTCCATCGTTTCGGCGGGCGGGGTCGACAGCTGGGCGGAGCGCCGGCGGAACGGCCGGCTCCAGCGGGTGGCGCTCGGCACGACGGCCGTGGGGGGCTGGGTCACCTACCTGTTCTCGTGGGATCTCCTGGTGGGCGAGAACCTGCCGCCCGGGCGCGCCGCGGGGCTGGCGGCGGGTGGGCTCGCGGTGGCCGGCACCGGTCTCGTGTGGGAGAGCGTGCTGCTCGCGAAGCGGCGGGCGAACCGGAAGCGTACGGTCGAGCTCGCGAACCTCGCGCTGGGCGCACCGTGATGTGGGCGCTCTGGCTGGCCGGGTGCGCGCAGCACCTGTTCCCGGAGCGCGGCGTCGACTGCGACGGGATCACACGCATCCGGGTGGAGGCGCCCTCCTCGCTGCGCGTCGATGTGCTCGATCCGTTCGCGCCGTGCTCGATCCGCACGAGCTCCGACGCGAGGACGCGCGTGGAGGGCGAGGTCCTCACGCTGTCCCGCGTCGACTTCGTCGAGCTGACCGGGGCGTTCGCGCTCGAGCTCGACTGGGGCACGTCCCTCGTGGCCTCGGGCGACGGGGTGGTCGTGACCAGCGACCGTGCCGGCACGCTCGAGGTGTCGCTCGACGAGGGGCTCGCGTGTGACGGGTGCTCGATCGACGTGCTGGCCGAGCGGAACGTGGCGCTGCACCTCGGGAACGGCGCCGACGCGGGCGTGTGCGGAGCGGGTGGGGGCGTCGTGTCGCTCGAGGAGGCCGCGCTCGACCTGTCGGTGGCGACCCCTATCGAGTGGACCGTCATCGGCATCGGAGAGCTCGAGGCCCACGTGATCTCCGAAGCGGCTCCCGTGACGGTCGACTCGGCGGTCCGGGTGTCGTGGTCGTTCTCGGACGACACGTTGCTCGAGTGCTGCGCGACGCTCGGCCTCCCTTGCACGGGCGAGGCCGACGTGGACGTCGACATCGACGTGGACGTCGACATCGACGCGGACTCCGACTCCGACACCGACGTGGAGCCTCTGTCGGACGGGTGCATGACCTGCCACAACGGGGGGTCGGGCTACTCGGGGGGTGGGCTCGAAGACCCCCATCCCGCCGCCTACGTGGGGTGCGTCGACTGCCACGGGGGCGACGAGAACACGAACGTGCCCGTGCTGGCGCACGTGCCGCGTCCTCCGGAGCTCTCGCAGGCGGGCCGTGTGCACGACCGGCGCACGCTCGCCGGCGTCGACAAGATCGCGTCGTACACGACGGCCGCGGGGTCGTTCACGGCGCTCGACTGGCTCCAGTTCCGGAACCCGGGAGATCTGCGCGTCGCGGCGGTCGGTCGGTCGTGCGGGCAGGCGCAGTGCCACGCCGACGTGACGGGCCGCGTGCTGCGCAATCCGATGGCCACCAATGTGGGCCTGTACAGCGTGCCGGCGTGGCACACCGACCTCGGCTCGTCGACCGCCGACGATCACGGCACGGAGGGGGAGTCCGCGTTCCGCACGATGTCCGGGGCGTCGAGCGTGGAGGTGGGTGCCGTCGACCTGGTCCAGGAGCTCACCCACCCGCCGACCGTCCTGGCCCAGAGCTCGAGCGACCTGTTCGTGGGTCCGGGCGGCCTGGCGTCGCAGGGCGGAGCCCTCGAAGACCTCCTGAAGCGTGGGGCGGATGCGGCCTGTGGCTCGTGTCACCTCGGCAGCGCCGGGCTGAACGAGGGCCCCGGGGGCTTCCGGTCCAGCGGGTGCACGGCGTGCCACATGCCGGCCGCGATCGACGGGCGCCTCACGTCGTCCGACCCGAACCTCGACCCGCTGGAGCCCGTGAACCCGGAGTCGCTCGCCGACGACGAGGAGGTGCACGTCGGGCGCCACCGCCTGGTCTCGGTGGGGTCGAGCCCCGCCGACCTCGGGGTGCCGGACGCCGCGTGTGGGGTGTGCCACGCGGGCTCGAGCGGCACGTACTTCGAGTACCACGGGATCCGCGTCGACCCCTCGTCCGACCTCGTGAACGGCTACCAGTACCCGCAGAACCCGCTGTACCAGATCGAGTCCGACCTGTTCCAGGGGTACGCGACGCACCTCGGGTACACCCCGTCCCAGCTGATCGCGGTCGAAGACCACGACCTGGACGGCCGGGACGACACGCCGCCCGATGTGCACGCCGAGGCGGGCATGTCGTGCATCGACTGCCATATCGGCGTCGAGCTGCACGGGGCGGACACCACCCTGTTCTCGCACGGCGAGCAGGTCACCACGGTGCGGTGCGAGAGCTGCCACGGCACGATCAGCAGCCCGCCCCAGACGACGCTCTGCCTCGACTTCGCGCAGGACCCGCGGGAGTGTGTCGTCGACTCGCGCGGGAACCCGCTGCGGCACGTATGGCGCGTGGCGGACGGCCAGTTCGAGCTGCACAGCAAGCACGACGGGCGCGTGCTGCCCGTGCCGCTCACGCGCGACGTCGTCGATGTCGTGCACCCGTCCTTCAACCCGATCGCGGCCATGGCGATGGGCGAGGACACGGGGTTCGGGCACACCGAGACGGTGGAGTGCATCGCGTGCCACGCGTCCTGGTCGACCACCTGCGTGAGCTGCCACGTGACGGTCCAGCTGGGCGGGCCCGCGCGGTCGTCGGTCTCCGGAGAGCCCCTCGGGATCGGGCTCGGCGCCACGACCGGCTACGCGACCCCCCTGTACTTCGCGCTCGGCGTGGGCCCGCGCGGCAAGGTCCAGCCGTTCCGTCCCGGGACCCCGACGTTCTATGCGCTCGAAGACGGGCCGGGGTCCCCGTGGATCGCGCTCGCCGACCGCAACGGGAACGGGAACCACCCGAACGTCGACGGGCGCGGTCCGCTCGCGGCGCTCACCCACGCGCCCGCGTCGCCCCACACGGTGCGCGGGCGCCTGACGCCCACGGCCGAGGGCCCCCGGTACTGCACGGCGTGCCACCTGACGACCGCCATGGACCTGTCCGGCTACGCGGAGTGGGTGCAGGGGGGCAGTGTGCCCGACCCCCAGACCTGGCTGCGCCCGAACAACGCCAACGACGACCCGGCGTTCGTTCGCATGGTCTCGGGTCTCGGGTCCGGGCTGTTCGCGCTCGACCCGAACGGGTGTCCCGTGAACCTGCTCGACGGGAGCCCGAACCGCGCGGGGTGTACGCAGCCGCCCGCAGACGGCGGAGACGTGGCGCTGTTCGCGATCGACCACCTGGTCGAGCCGTTCGGGGTGTCGAACGCTTCGTCCTTCCACCCGATGCTCGGGTTCGTGTCGCCCGATGCGCGGGCCGGCGCGCTCCATCCCGACCTGTCGGGGCCGCTGGGCGCGACGATCAGCAGCAAGCTGGCCGACCCCAACGCGGGGGTCGTGCTCGACGAGTGGGTCGACAGCGACCGCGTGGTGCAGAACGCGCCCACCGATCCCGTACCCTGACCCGCGCTCAGGGATCTTCCGGGAGCCCGTCGTCCTCGAAGTGGAAGCGGCCGGTCTTCAGGTAGCGGAGCACGGCGACCACGACCTCCGGCTTGATCATCACGAAGGTGTGCGTGGCCCGCACGACGAGCTCGTCTTCGGCGCCTTCGAGGCGGGTGGACTCGACCGTGACGGTCATGTCGTCGTCGCCGGGGAGCAGGGGATTGAAGCCCTCCGGCGTGCCGCGGCTGCCCGCGATGGTGGCGAAGGGGATGTCGGGCAGCGGGACCTCGCCGATGCGGTCGCGGTGGAGCTGGCGGAGGGCCGGACCGCTCGTGAGCTTGGCGAGCGCGCCGGTCGACCAGACGTGCTCCGCGATCTCGGCTCCGCGATTGGGCGTCGCGATCATCACGAGCCGGTGGGCCTGGATGCGCTGGCGCCACGCGCCCTGACGCCCGAGCAGCACGCGAGCGACGATGCCGCCCATGCTGTGGCACACGAACGAGACGCGGGAGACGTGCCGCGCGCGGTCGAGGATGCGCTCGATCTGCTCGGCGTGCTCTTCGAGCGAGCGCCGGGTGCTCGGGTAGTTCACCGCCTCGGCCTCGTAGCCCGCCCGTCGGAGCGCACGGGTCATCGGGCCGAAGCTGTCTTTGCTGCGGAAGATGCCGTGGAGGAGCAGCACGAGGTGGCGGTCGGGCTTCACGAAGCCGCGCTGGGCGGCGATGCGGTCGAAGTGGGCCTTGCAGTGCTCCCACGTGCCCCAGGCGATGCGCAGATCGGCGTCGTCGAGCAGGCGGTGGTGGCCGCTCACGACGTTCTGCTGGATGCGCCAGCCCTCGCACACGAACTCGTCGGCCCACAGCTGCTTGCCGCCGAGCGTCGGGAACAGGACGTTGAGCGGGGGCGGCTGGATCGCGGGATTGCTCATCGGATCTGCATAGCCCGGGCGCCGGATCAGCGCCGCAGGCCCGCCGTGCTGTACTCAAGCACGCCATGGCGTGCCCGGAATTCCGAAGGCACACCCCGTCTCCCATGGGAGAAAATCGAGAAAAGTGTATCCAAAGGCGTCTGGGGAGGGTATCGAAGGGCATGCGGCGTGGCGTGCAACCCGAGCTCTACTCCTACCTCTCGTACCGCGAGTACCTGGGCGACTGGTATGCGGCGCGCAAGGCGGCCGATTCGCGCTTCAGCCACCGCTTGTTCGCGCGGCGGGCCGGGGTCAGCTCGCCGTCCCTGCTGAACGAGGTCATCGGGGGGCGCCGCAACCTCACGCCGCGCACGCTCGAGGGCTTCGTGCACGCGCTCGAGCTCGACGACGAAGCGGCGGCGTTCTTCGCGGCGCTGGTCGATCTCGATCAGGCGGTCACCGACGAAGAGCGGAACGCCGCATTCCGCCGGGTCGAGAGCAGCCGCCGGTTCCGGGGGGCCCGTCGCATCGAGGGGGCCGGCTTCCGGTACCTGTCGAACTGGTTCTACCCCGCGATCCGCGAGCTCGCGCTGTGCGGCGGCTTCCAGGCCGATCCCGAGTGGATCCGGAAGCAGCTCCAGCCTCCGATCACCGCGGCCCAGGCCCGCGAAGCGCTCGATGCGCTGTTCGAGATCGGCCTGCTGGTGCAGGAGGGCGACACCGTGCGGGCGGCCGAGGTGTCGGTCGCCACGCCGCACCGGGTCAGCGGGCTCGCGGCGAACAACTACCACAAGCAGATGCTCGAGCGGGCGTCCGACTCGATCGAGGGGGCCTCGCCCGACGAGCGCCACCTGCTCGGCGTCACGGTGGCGATCCCGGCTTCGCTGGTGCCCGAGCTCAAGCGCGAGCTGAACGCGATGCAGGAGCGCTTGCTGCACCTGTGTGACGATGCCGTCGACGACGCCGAACGCGTGTATCAGGTGGAGCTCTGCCTGGTCCCGCTCACCCGAGGGAACCCATGAGAGCCGCAGTCCTCCTCCTGTTCGCGTTCGGGTGCTCCGATGGCGGCAATGGCACGGCGGTCGGGAACCCCGGCCACCTCGACGTGTACGTGCAAGACGTGCCGGAAGGCGTCGCGCTCAGCGAAGCCCTCTTCAAGGTCGCCGCGATCGAGCTGGTCGGGTGCGACCGCGATGTGGCGATCCTCCAGCTCGACACCACGTTCGACGCACTGGGTCCGTCTCCGGTCGACATGCCCGCGGGCGAGTGGTGCAGCACGGTCGTCCTGCCCGATGGCGCCGACTCGTTCCTGCTCGAGGGCACCAACACCGAGGGCGAGACGTTCATGTTCTCGCTGTCCCCCGCGCCGTTCGTGCTCGACGGCGCCTACACGATCGACGGCAACCAGGTGGTCGTGGGGCTCTCCCTGGCCGACCGCGTGTCGGACGTCGCGAACGAAGCGGAGGCCGGGGCGCCCGACAGCGTGCCTGCGGGGCAGTTCGGAGACGACGAGCTGTTCCAGCCCGAGCTGGTGGTGCCGGGCGGCCTGTTCCTCGACGAAGACCGCGACGGGCGCGGAGAGGAGGGGAGCCTGGTCGCGGCGCCCACCTCGGCCAGCGCCGACTGTGGGTGCTCGAGCGTGTCGGCGCCGAGCGCCGGGATCATCGCGCTCGCAGGAATGCTCGGATGGCGTCGACGGCGGCGGCATCCACCTCGGCTTGCGTGAGCCCGGTCTGCTTGCTCCACGCACGGGTGACGAGCAGGCTGTGATCCCCGGTCTCCACCACGTGGAGGGCCGTGGGTACGGTCATCCGTGAGCGGATGGGCTCGAGGAGGTCGAGCGGGCAGAGCTTGTCGCGGGTGCCCTGCACGAACAGCACGGGCTGGCGCTGCTCGAGCAGCACGGCGTCGCGCAGGCGGTCGGTGCGCCCCATGCCCGCGAGCGGGTAGCCGAGGCACACCACGGCCTCCACGGATTCTTCGAGCGCCAGGTGGCACCCCATGCGCGACCCCATGGACTTGCCGATCAGCACCACCGGCTCGCCGGGCTTCCGGTGGCGCGCGAGGGCCTCGCGGTGGGCCTCCACGAGCACGGGCTGCCGGTCGGGCCGCTTCCGCCCGGCGGCCATGTACGGGTAGTCGAACCGCTCCACGCGACCGATCCCCGCGAGCAGGCCGGCCCAGTGGGCCATCCACGGGGACGTGCTCGGGAGCCCGGCCCCGTGCGCGAAGAGCAGCAGGGGCTTCATGATCTCCGGCGCAGCAGCACGGGCAGGAGCGCGAGCATCCCGAGCGACAGCCCACGGCCCCCGGTGACCGAGCCCCCCGGACACCCGCCCTTCGGCACGGGCGGCGGGTCGGTGGAGTCGCCTCCGGCATCGAGCATGTCGGCGTTTCCGTCGCCATCGCGATCGAAGCCCGCTTCCACGCCGTCCGGCACGTCGTCGTTGTCGGAGTCGGAGTCGAGGTAGTCGGGCAGGCCGTCTCCGTCGAAGTCCTCCATGCTCTCCTCGCTGGAGGGCACGCCGTCGTTGTCGTCGTCGACATCGACGAAGTCGGGGAGCCCGTCTCCATCGGTGTCGTTCATGCCTTCGACGGAGTCCGGGATGCCATCGCCGTCGCTGTCGGACCCGTTCGGATCGCCACCGAAGTCCTCCTCGAACCAGTCGGGGATGCCATCCCCGTCGGAGTCGAGCGTCGCATCGCGGTCGCCGCCGTCGCAGTCCTGGTCGATGGTGTCGCCCGGCTCGTCGCGCGCGCCCGGGTTCACGTCGGGGTCGAAGTCGTTGCAGTCGCCGCCCACGAGCGCGGAGCCCGGGGGTGGGGCGCAGGCGAGATCCTCGGTGCTGTCGAGCCCGTAGCCGTCGGAGTCGGCGTCGAGCCAGTACGCAGTGGCGCTCGTGATGTCGATGAAGCTGTCGGCGTCGTCGATCGCGCCGTCGCAGTCGTTGTCGATGCCGTCGCACACCTCGGGGGCCCCGGTGTAGACGGTGGAGGCGTCGTCGTCGCAGTCGTCGTCGTTCTCGACCGCGCCCACGGGCGTCGTGCACAGCACGAACGGGAGCGCGGGGTCGCCCTGGCCGTCGCCATCGGAGTCGAGGAAGTACAGCGTGCCGTTGACGGGGTTGTCGTCGTTGACGCCGTCGCAGTCGTTGTCGGCGAAGTCGCAGATCTCGATCGCGAACGGGTTCGTGCCGGCGTCGTAGTCGTCGCAGTCGCCCGCGTTCGTCGCGTAGCCCGTGCCGTCGCAGACCTCGACGGCCAGCGAGGGGTCGCCGAAGCCGTCCTGGTCGGTGTCGACCCACACCGTGAGCCCGTCGACCGGGAAGTCGTCGGTCGTGCCGTCGCAGTCGTCGTCGATGCCGTTGCAGCGCTCGTTCGCGTTGGGATGGAGCGCGTCGTCGTCGTCGTCGCAGTCGCCCTGGAGCTGGCTGTAGCCCTCGGGGCGCGTGCAGTCTTCGATGGTGTCGGTGGCCACGCCGTACAGGTCGGCGTCGTCGTCGCGGTACCACATCACCACGTCGGTGTTCTCGTCGACCATGCCGTCGCAGTCGTTGTCCACGCCGTCGAGGCACTGGTCGTACGCGCCGGGGTTGGTGGTGGCCTCGGAGTCGTCGCAGTCGTCGCCGGTGAGCGACAGGCCCTGGACGAGGTCGCACGCCATCACGATCGACGCGCCGTCGCCGTAGGTGTCGCCATCGAGGTCTTCGTAGAACTGGATCGCGTCGACCGCATCGTCGTCGACGAGGTCGTTGCAGTCGTTGTCGAGGTTGTCGCAGACCTCGGTTCCGCCGGGGTTGATCGCGGCGTTCAGGTCGTTGCAGTCGGTGTCGTCGTCGACGTAGCCCGGGGGCGCCGTGCACGCGGACACGGCATCGTCGGCCGACCCGTACCCGTCGAAGTCGGCGTCGCGGTAGTGCAGCGCGGCGTCGGTCGAGCTCGCGGGATCGATGACGTTGTCGCAGTCGTTGTCGATGCCGTCGCACGTCTCGGCGCGGTTCGTCCAGGCGGCGGGCTCGTCGTCGTCGCAGTCGTCGCCGACGCTCACGAAGCCCGTCGGAGCGGAGCAGGCGAGCACCACACCCGCGGGATCGCCATGCCCGTCGCCGTCGAGGTCGGGGTACCACGACGAGGCGTCGGTGGGCGTCTCGTCCGTCACGCTGTCGCAGTCGTCGTCGGTGCCGTTGCAGACCTCGGGTGCACCCGGACGGACGGAGGCGTCGGTGTCGTCGCAGTCGTTCCCGTTGAGCACGTGGCCCGACGGTGCGGCGCACTCGGACACCACGGTGGACGGGTCGCCGTAGCCATCGCCGTCGTCGTCGGCGTAGAAGTTCTGGTTCGCGATGCCGTCGTCGACCGTGCCGTCGCAGTCGTCGTCGATCGAGTTGCACTGCTCGCCTGCGCCCGGGAACGTGCTCGCGGAGCCGTCGTCGCAGTCGGTGGGGTCGCCGACGTAGCCGGTGGGGGCCGCACAGGCGGCGACCACGTCGAGCGAGTCGCCGAAGCCGTCTCCGTCGGTGTCGCCGTACCAGTCGGACGCATCCACCGCGTTTTGGTCGGTCGTTCCGTCGCAGTCGTCGTCGATCCCGTTGCAGATCTCGTCTTCGTCGGGGGAGCGGTTCGGGTCGGTGTCGTCGCAGTCACCGGCGGCGCTGACGTGGTTGGCGGGGACCGAGCAGGCGGCGGTGGTGGCGTTGGGGTTGCCGAAGCCGTCGCCGTCGCTGTCGGCGTACCAGGTGGTCGCGTTCGTCGCGTTCTGGTCGGTGGTTCCGTTGCAGTCGTCGTCGATCCCGTTGCAGATCTCGGGCGCGCCGGGCTTCACCGCCGCATTCGTGTCGTCGCAGTCGGTCGAGCTCGTCACGTGGCCGGACGGCACGGAGCACGCCTGGACGCTGTCGTTGGCATCGCCGAACCCGTCGCCGTCGTCGTCGTCGTAGTACGTGTTCGTGACGCCCTCGTCGGTGGTTCCGTCGCAGTCGTCGTCGAGGGTGTTGCACGTCTCGGTGGCGCCCGGACGGATCGCCGCGTTGGAGTCGTTGCAGTCGTTCGCGTTCGTGGACGTGCCGGGCACCGGCCCGCACGACTGCACCGCCGTTCCGGGTGCGCCGTACGTGTCGCCGTCGGCGTCGGTGTAGTAGGCGGTGGTCGGGAGGCCCTCGTCGACCTGCGCGTCGCAGTCGTCGCTGATGCCGTTGCAGACCTCGGCGGCCCCGGGGTGGATCGCCGCGTTCGTGTCGTTGCAGTCGGTGGCCGTCGCCACGAAGCCCGTGGGCTGGCTGCAGGCGAGGGTGGTGTCGTTGGGGTCGCCGTACCCGTCGCCGTCGTCGTCGTCGTAGTACGTGGTGCGGACGCCTTCGTCGGTGGTTCCGTCGCAGTCGTCGTCGACGTTGTTGCACGTCTCGGCGGCGCCCGGGTGGACGCTGGCGCTGTTGTCGTTGCAGTCGGTGGAGCTCGTGACGTAGCCGCTCGGCTGGGCACAATCGGTCAGCGTGACCGTCGCGCTCCCGTAGCCGTCGTTGTCGTTGTCGCGATGGTAGGTTGCCGTCGCCAGACCCTCGTCGGCCGTGCCGTCGCAGTCGTCGTCGACGTCGTTGCACGCCTCGGGCGCGTTCGGATGGACCGACGGGTTCTGATCGTTGCAGTCGCCGGAGGCCGTCGCGCCCGTGGCTGGGACCGAACAGGACGCCTGGGCCGTGCCCGTGCCGTAGCCGTCGTCGTCGGCGTCGGTGTACCAGGTGATCTGCACGTTCTCGTCGGTGCTGTTGTTGCAGTTGTTGTCGAGCCCGTCGCAGATCTCCTGCGCACCCGGGTACACCGTCGGGTTCTGGTCGTTGCAGTCGCCGCTGGACGCCGCACCCGTGGCGGGGATCGAGCAGGACGCCTGGGCCGTGCCCGTGCCGTAGCCGTCGTCGTCGGCGTCGGTGTACCAGGTGATCGTGACGTTCTCGTCCGTCGATCCGTTGCAGTTGTTGTCGAGCCCGTCGCAGACCTCGGTGGCACCGGGGTACACGAGCGCGTTCGTGTCGTTGCAGTCGCCCGACTGACGGGCCTCTCCCTCGCTCGCGAGGCAGGCGAGGGAGCCCGCACCCTGGGTGATGACCGACGAGCCGTACCCGTCGCCGTCGGAGTTCCGGTAGCAGGCGTCGTACCCGCTGCAGTCGTTGTCGACGCCATCTCCCGGGATGTCGATCATGCCGGGGTTCACGGACGCGTTGCGATCGTCGCAGTCTTCGAACGACTCCCAGCCGTCGCCGTCCTGGTCGATGAAGAACCCGCCGCTGTCGGGGAAGCCGCCGTCGGGCAGCGGTACGGCCTTCGGGCGCACCGTCGCGCCGGGCACGATCGTCGGGGCGATCGCGGGGGTGGCCTCCAGGCCGCCCGAGCGGACCGGTTCGAACGTCGCCGCCTCGCCTTGGCACGAGGTTCCGGCGTCTCCGCCGTCCTGGGCGAGCGCGGTGGTGAGGAGCAGGGTCAGCCAGAGCATGGACTCTCCGAGAAGTCCATTCTACACGATCGTTTGGGACCTGGACCCTGTCCGTTGGGTGTCAGTGCGGGCGGGGGTCGGCCCGCCCGCTCGCGGGTTCAGTCCTGCGGCTGGAGATCGGCGGCCAGGCGGGCGCAGAGCTCCGCGAACACGGGCGAGTCGGGATCGCCCATCTTCAGCTCGCGACGGAGGTTCCCGAACGCGACCTCGAGCTCGAGGCGCTCGGAGGGCTGGAGGTGCGGCTCGAGGTGCCGGTCGAAGTGGCGGTACGTGCGGCGCCACTGGATCTCGGACGGGTGGTCGCGGAGCTCCTGCAGGTCGGCGAGCACGAGCTGGCGCGCATCGGTGGGCGCGATCTCGGGGACGCTGGCGTGGGTGGTGTCGCAGGCGGGGGTGAACGCGAGGGAGGCGAACAGGACGGCGGGGAGGAAGCGCATGGGGAGGCTCGCGGAGGGTGGGGAGGGAGGGGAGGGGCGGGAACCCAAGTGTAGGATCATGTCGACGTGGGTGGATCTCGATCTCGGTAGAAAGCGGAGAATCGCGCGAGGATCACACGATCGCGCGCGGCGCGCCTAGAATTCGGCTCAAGGTTTGAGTTGACGTGTCAACTATTCGGGCCGCGGTCTTCGCGGGCTCCGATGTGGGCGCGGGGACATTCGCTGCCATCGGGTGGCCCCGAGAGCGGAGCTTCTCGACGGCCCCGTCGACGTCGATGGGGGAACGCCCGATTTCATACGCAGGGGTCGCCGAGGTGGCGGAGAGGCAGAGGTCCGGAGCCGGCGGTCCAGCCGAGACTGTGGATTCGCTGACATCCGGTGGCAGCGAATGCGCAGCGCATCGAGAACCCCCGTCGACGTCCTGCGACGAACGCCAGATTTCAACACAGAGGTCGCCGAGGTCCACAGAGGTTCGGGGCCGACGGTCCACCCGAGACCGGGTGATCGGCGATACGGACCGGATGGACGGCTCCGTGCTTGTTGGCAGGGCGGTGGATGAGGTTGGACGCCGGTGCTGTCCTCACGACGAGCGTGGTGTTCTGGCGCGGTCTCCCACGGACGTGTGCATTCGCTGACATCCGGTGGCAGCGAATGCGCAGCGTCTCGAGACCCCCATCGACGTCCTGCGGCGAACACCAGATTTCAACGCAGAGGTCGCCGAGGTCCACAGAGGTCCGGGGCCGACGGTCCACCCGAGACCGGGGCATGGGCGACCCGGACCGGATGGATGGGTCCGTGCTTGTTGGCAGGGCGGTGGATGAGGATGGACGCAGGTGCTGTCCTCACGACGAGCGTGGTGTTCTGGCGCGGACGTCGTGGCGCGCGAGACGGTGGAGATCTCGTCTCTGCCGACGCGGGCGCTGTTCGGACCGACGCGCTCGTCTCTGCCAGCGCAGACGCCGCCTCGCCAACACGCTCGTCTCCGCCGACGCGGGCCTCGGCTTCATCGACGTCGTTCAGCGAGGCCGCAGGCGTCGAGTACGGTCCTGGACCCATCGACTGCGCAAACGCCCCGGCCGAACCGTGCTCGATGCAGGCCGCAGCGGTCTACAGAACCGCAAGCGGAGGCGAAGCCGAAGTGCGCAGCGCGCTTGCGCGCGGAGTAACTGGAGCTCGTTGGCCCCTTCGGACGGCCCGAGGGTCGAGGTTCCGTCGCCCGCCCTCGTCGCGGGGACCGACGTGGGAGCCGTCCTCGCCGACAACTTCGTCTCCACCGACTCGGACGCCGGCCCCCTCGACGTCGTTCAGCGAGGCCGCAGGCGTCGGGCACGGTCCCGGCCCCATCGACGTTGCATACGCCCCGGTCGAACCGTGCTCGATGCAGGCCGCAGCGGTCTACCGAACCGCAAGCGGAGGGCGAAGCCCGGAGTGCGCAGCGCGCTTGCGCGCGGAGTAATTGAGCTTGTCGGCCCCTTCGGACGGCCCGAGGGTCGAGGCTCCGTCGCCCGCCCTCGTCGCGGGGACCGACGTGGGAGCCGTCCTCGCCGACAACTTCGTCTCCACCGACGTGGGCGCCGTTCTCGCCGACCTCCTCGTCTCCGCCGACGCGAACGTCGGCCCCATCGTTGTCGTTCAGCGAGGCCGCAGGCGTCGGGCACGGTCCCGGCCCCATCGACCTCGCAAACGCCCCGGTCGAACCGTGCTCGATGCAGGCCGCAGCGGTCTACCGAACCGCAAGCGGAGGGCGAAGCCCGGAGTGCGCAGCGCGCTTGCGCGCGGAGTAATTGAGCTTGTCGGCCCCTTCGGACGGCCCGAGGGTCGAGGCTCCATCGCCCGCCCTCGCCGCGGGGACCGATGCGGACGCTGTCGTCATCGGTGTCCTCGTCTTCGCCGACGCGGCTGCGGTGGTCCTACCGGAGCGGATGGGAAGGTGAATTCCCGAGTGGCGCCTGCCTTCCCATGTCGTGAAAGTGGCGACTGTGTTGGGCTCGTCGGGTGTCATGCCCGCAACGGAGGCAGCCCGGTGCACATCCGGCTGTGCAATCGGTTTCGGTCCCGAATCCACCAAAGGTGGCGTTCGTCCGTTTGGCATGGTTGGCACGGCCCCTGCATTACAGACACACGACACCCGGGAAACCGGTGATGACCGATGAGTCGCTCGAGAGCGCCTCCTCGGAGGTCTGTCGAGACCGTTCTTTGACGTCGAGAACCCCATGAAGGCCACGCGATGGCACGACTCCTACCTCGGTAGGTGACACGACCTTCGCAACGGCGCCTGTCGGACAGACGCCCCTCGAGACCCCTGCGCAGCTCGCTGCTCGGAACGGTCCAACGAAGGGTGGGATCCAGCGAAGTGCTCACGTCGCATCGGCTTCGGTCGTAGCGGAGTGGAGCGCGTCCCCGCAGCGAGGGTTGCGGGCGTGCCACGACAGTCGACGGTCCTTGGAGGGGAACCAGAAGCCCATGGAAGGAAAGAGCCCAGGGTCGCTCGTGGCAACGCGAGTCCAGGGTTCGGTCTCCCACACGGAGGAAGACCTCGAGGTCGGGTCTGTCGGGTGCTCTGCGCAAGTGGAGCGAAGCGACGGTACGGAACGGCGTGGAGGTAGGAGACGCAGTGATGCGTCGATGCTGTGTGGGAGTGGCGTTCTTCGTAGGGTGCACGCACATCGGGGAGAGCGACATTGCACGTCCCTATGCGTCTACCCCGCCGCTTCGGCAGCGGGATGACGGTGCGACATCCATCGGTCCAGCAGGGCGGCCTCTTCGGAGGTTGTGTCGGCTGGATGTGAGGTACATCGAGCCCACCGCGAGGGGGGTGACTCCGAGAGGGGTCGGAAGGATCGGTGTACAGCGAGAGGGTCCGGCAACGGAATCTCCGGTGGATGGTGTCGAGCCAAGGTCCGAGAGGGCTTTGTAGCGAGCTCGAAACGATGTGAATCCTGTCCGGCAGGGGTGCAACATTCCCCGAACGGAGCTGGAGCCCGAACCGCCGAGGTGGTGAGAAACCACGCGGGCGGCAGTCGACTGGCAGCACGTGGAGGTGGCCGGTCCGTGGTGGGGCGCGCGAGCGTTTCACGGCTGGGCCAGTTCCGGGAGTACGGAAGCAGGGTGTCCACACGAGAGCGAATCTTCATTGAGAGGCGAATTCAGGTCGCGGACTGCGAGGCCCTACCCGTGAGGGAGGGAAGAGAGGTCCATGCGGCGTGAACGGGCTTTTCAGCGGAGCGTCGAGGGTGACGCGAAGTTCATGAAGGGGATTCCGAGGTCGTGAGAACAAGCGACGGCGGAATGCGTGTCCTGTGCAAGCCATGAGGCCCAGCCAGCAATGGTGAAGGGCGAGATGGAGAGCGGCGAATCCAACAGTCGCAAGCGGAACACGTAGATGGAAGGCCTGCAGAGATGCAGGAGAGGAAGTCCCTCCTTGAAGAACCCGGGAACACCAGGACGCAGGCTCGTCGGCTCGCCGACGGGAACGCAGGGAAGTTGCCGTAGAGTCTCTGGAGAAGACGCTTCCATCGGTGTTTCGGGTGTCACACCAAGAGCCCCGCAGGCCCCGTGCTTGCGGGGCTCTTCGCGTTTCCGGACGCCTTCGTCGCCGCGGGCGCCTACACCACGCCGGTCCGCAGCAGCCGGACCCACGCCGCGAAGCCCGCGCCCACCGGGTGTCCGGCACCGACCACGAGCTGTCCGCCCCCCACCAGGAGGTCGGCGAGGCCCTCCCGTGGAGCGAGCCCGTACCGCAGCACGGTGTTCGCGCGTACCTGCAGCAGATCCCGGTCCCCGGCGTCGGGGACCGCAGGCGCGGCTTCTTCGAGCCCCTCGAGCAGGGTGCGGGTGAGCGAGCCCAGCCGTGGACCCTCCAGGACCGCGCGCAGCGGGAGCGCCCGGAGCCGCGCAGCGGTGGTGTGTCCGAGCTCCAGATCGTCCCACGGAAGCGTCTGGACGGGCCCGACCGGAGCCGGACCGCGCAGCGGCACATCCGGAGCGGGCGCCGTGGGGTCCGGGTCCGCGTGGAAGCAGGCCGGATCCAGCACGAGCCCGCCCTCCGTCGCGAGGACCGGGAACTGGCGACAGGTCGTGGGCTTCGCGTCGACGCCGAGCTCGGCGTGCAGTCGGCACCCGGCGTCCCAGAACACGCACCGGCCCCAGTTCTGGCGCAGGTATCCGTTGACGAGTGGCGTCTCGATGCCGAGCCGCGCGGCGTTCGCGATCAGGGGGTCGAGCTCGTCGGGACCGATGCGCACCCGCAGCCCTTCGCAGCTCCCGCCGCACTGCGCGCACCGGTGCCCCAGCGGTCGGCCGGTCAGCGGACGCCGAAGTCGCGGCGATTCTGGAGGTACTGCGCGATCAGGTCGTCGAGCGCGGCCTCTTCGGCCTCCATCTCCGCGAGTCGCTGGTGGAACCGCCGGCGCCGCGCGACGCCCCCGACGACGAGCAGGACGCCGCCCAGACCCATCAGCAGGTCGGTGTTGGCGAGCACTCCGAGCGACAGCCCACTCGACTCGAGGCGGTTCCGCCAGCGTCGGTCGATGTCGTCGATGAAGTCACCGGTCGCGGAGTGGATGGCGCCTTCGATCTCCGCGCCGTTCGCGAGCTGTCGGATGAGCTCACCCACGGCCGCCTCGCCGTACTCGTCACGCAGCCAGCCGATCAGGTCGGCGGACTGGGCATACGCGACGCGCGCGCGGATGGGGTCGGCCGGGAACCCCCGCGACAGGCCGGCCAGCGACAGGAGCGAGCCCGACGCGACGCCCTGCGACAGGGTGCGGGTGGTCTCCGGGCCCACCTCGCCCGCCCACACCTGAGCCAGGCCCTCCTGGAGCCAGGTGGGCGGCTGGTTCGGGGCGAACGCGCGGCCGAGCAGCACGTGCACGAGCTCGTGGCGCAGCACCTGCTCCAGGGGCTCCGACTGGCCATGCCGGATCGACGGAGATCGCAGCAGGACCAGCCCGAGGGAGGGGTACGCCACCCCTTCGGCCCACGTGGGCGCACGACCCGGCTGCAGCGCGCGGAACCGCGTGTCGCTGTCGGCGAGGTACACGTGCGTCGTTCCGCCGAGCGGCACCTTCAGATCACGCGACAGCTGGGGGAGCACCTGCTCGGCGTGGCGCGACAGGCGCAGCAGCACGTCGAGGTCTTCGGAGGCCCCGTGGAACACGACGAACGGGCCGCGCACCGTCTCCCAGCCCGCGGGGATGGGAGGGAGCTCGGCGTCCTCCTCCAGCACGACATCGTCGATGGGGAGCGTGAATTCCTGCGCCGACGCCGGAAGCACGGCGGACAGGGCGAACAGCAGAGGCAGGAGGAATCGCATGCTCGCTATAGTGTACGCGCATCGCTTGCAGACAAGAACCCACTCCCTGAATTCCTGTTGCCTGCCCGTTCGTGAACGTTCGGAACCGCTGGGATAGGCAGGCGCGATGCTCCGTGACCGCTGGCTCTGGGGTGCGCTGCTCGCCGGGCTGGTGCTCCGTTCGATCCCGATGATCCTCTGGCCGCAGTACGAGTGCGCCCGCGACGAGTGCATCTACCGGTACCTGGCCGCCGGAATCCAGAAGCACGGGGAGATGGGCGTCACCACCAAGGGATGGCTCGCGGCCCCGGGCTACCCGTACCTGATGGTGTGGTCGAAGACGTACCTCGGCGGGTACTTCGCGATGAAGTGGGGCCAGATCGCCCTGTCGCTCACGTCGATCCCCGTGCTGTACGCGATCACCCGGCGCGTGCTGCAGATCGAGGGGTCGTCGGAGGAGCGCACGGTCCGCGCGGCCCGATGGGCGGCATGGCTCCTGGCGATGCACCCCACGGCCGCCTGGTACGCGGGAACGTGGTGGATCGAGACCATCTACATCGGCTTCCTGCTCCCGGCCGTGCTCGCGGTGCTGCGTGCGCGCGACGACGGGCCCCGCGCCGCGCTCTGGGGCGGGCTCGCCGGGCTGTGCCTCGGGGTCTGCATCCTGTTCCGCGGGGTCGCCACCTGGCTGCCCCCCTTGTTCCTGGTCGCGCTGCTGTGGCCCGACGAGGGCCTGTTCGCGGCGGTGCGGGAGTCCCTGCGCAGACGGGCGCGTCCGGCGGTCGCCCTGCTGCTCGCGGCCGTTCTGTCGGTCGCTCCGTACAGCTGGTACGCGTCGCGAACGTACGGCGGGTTCATGGTGTCCGACGCCACCGTCGGGCACGTGCTGTTCCTCGGGAACAACGACTTCGAGCCCATGACGTTCGACTACGGCAACGGTGTCCTCACCCAGCCGCTGTTCTACAAGCTGCTCGGCCAGGGGCGCCGGTTCTGCGACCGCAAGGCGCCCCCCGTGCAGTCCGCGCGGTGCGATGTCGAGAACGCCACCGAGTGGATCGCCGCACACCCCGGCGAGTTCGTGCGGCGCATCCCGCTCCGCCTGGCGCAGCAGTTCAACCCGAACACCTTCCTCACGCGCCACATCCGATGGGGGAACTTCCGCGGGCTGCCGTGGGAGCTCAAGGAGCTGATCTGCCTGTGGATCGCGGCGACCACCGCGATCATCGTGCTGGGCGGCACGATCGGCGGGTTCGCGCGCGGGAGGGGCGCCTACGCCGTGATGGCCGGAGGCACCATCGCGTACACCGTGTTCGCCGCGGCCCTGATGTACGGCATGTCGCGCTTCCGCCTGCCCCTCGAGCCCCTGTGGATCGTGTGGCTCGCGGGTCTCCTGGCCGATCCGGCGGCCGTCGTGTCGGCGCTGCGCGCCTCGAAGGTCCGGGCGGCCCTCGTGCTCCTGACCGTTCCCGTGCTCGTGTGGCTGCTCGCCTGGTTCGCGCTCACCGGATTTCCCATGTTCTGGCGTTGACGGTTCGGATACAGGGTCTCCGCCTGGAGGAATCGCGTTGCGTCTGCTGCCTCTCTTCGTCCTGATGGCCTGTGAGCCCATGCCCCCCACGGGCAACCCGCTCGCACCCGTGCCTGCGGCGCGTCCGGCCGCGTCGGGCCCGAAGACCGGCACTCCCGCTCCGGTCCCCTCCACCGAGGCGCCGAAGCCCTCGGGCACCGGGTCCGGCTTCGACTTCGACGAAGATGCCGGGTCCGACGACGGCTCGACCGACGCCGAGCCGCTCGATGCCGCCACGCTGCTCGCGCTCTCGCAGGGCAAGCAGCCGCCCCGCCCCGCTCCGACGGCCGCTCCGGTGCCTGCACCCGCTCCCGAGCCCGTGTCCGTGCCGGTGATGGCGGCCCCCGCGATGCCCGTGTGGGACCCGGCGGCGGCCGTGCCCGCCGACTGGGGCGTGCGGCTCGTGTCCACGCTCGTCGAGCTCCAGCCCCCGCGGGCCGTGCTGGGCCTGTCCGACGGGTCCGAGGTCGTCGTGCAGCCCGGTACGTTCCTGCCGGATCAGCGCCTGGTCGTGATGGCCGTGGGCCGCAACGCCGTGCAGGTCAGCCGCGTCATCCCCGACGGCTACCAGGCGCGCGTCGAGACCCACACGATCTCGTCGCTCTTCCCGACCCAGCCCGTCCAGGTCCCGTAGGCGACCGTCGTCGGTGGCGGGCCGACGCCCGTCGCCGCATCCATGGACGGACGCCGGCTCTCGGCCGGCACGATTGCTGAATCCGCGGCCGCGTCATGGACGTGCTGACCGGGTTCGGAATCGCTGTGCTCGTGGGCCTCGCGCTCGCTCCCGACCTCGCGCCGTCGCCGCTGGTGGGCGCCGCGCTGGTGGGTGTGCTCCTGCTGGGTTCCCGGTGGCGGCGCGTGCTCCTGATCCCCACGGGGCTCGTGCTGGGCGGGCTGATGGGCGTCTCCCTGCCCGAAGGCCCCGTGCTGCGGGGGCCGGTCGCGATCCAGGGGCGCGTGGCGACCGCACCGATGGGACGGGTGGCCGATGTGGCCGTGGACGCGTGTGCGGAGGCCGGTCGCCCGTTCGCGCCGTGTCGGGGTCGCGTTCGGGTCGTGTTCCCCGCGTCTCCGCGGCTCGGCTCGACGTGGGTGGTGCAGGGAGACGGCGCGGCCCCGACCCGCTCGGGACCGGGAGGAGCCCCGGATCGTGCCCGTGCCGCGCGGCTCTCTCGCGTGCGCACCGTGCTCCGGGCCCGCTCGGCCGTCCCGCTCGGGGCGCCTCCCGAAGACCGGCCCGTGCTGGAAGGGCCCGCCTCGGTGCTGGCCGCGGTCGCGCAAGGGGACCGGAGGGGCGTGGACGAGGAGACGTGGGCCATCCTGCGCGACACCGGCACGAGCCACCTGCTCGCGATCTCGGGGTTCCACGTCGGCGTGGTCGCGGGTGGGGTCGGGGGCCTGGTGACCCTGGGGATCCGCCGTCTCGGCTGGGTGCGCCCCGAAGGCGTGTCGACCGCGTGGGCCTGGTGGGCCGGCGCGCTCGCCGCCGGGACCTACGCCTGGCTCGCGGGTGCGCCGATCTCCGCGCAGCGGGCCGCGGGGGTCGTGGTGCTGGGGGCGGTCGGTCGCTCGCTCGGCCGGACCCTCGAGCCGTACCGCCTGCTCGCGATGGCAGCGGTCGGCGTGTGCCTCGTGGATCCCGGTGCGATCGCGACTCCCGGGTTCCAGCTCTCGTTCGGCGCGGTGTTCGGGCTGCTGCGGTTCGGTCCGGCGCTCGACCCCTGGGCGCGCCTGCTGCCCCGAGGGCTCGGGTGGATGGGGACGGGGCTGGTCGCGACGTTCGCGGCGACGCTCGGCACGCTCCCGGCGGCCGCGTGGTGGTTCCAGAGCCTGTCCGTCAGCTCGCCCGTCGCGAACCTGTTCGCGGTGCCGTACATGGCGTTCGTGGTCGTGCCCTTCGCGGCGACCGCGACCTGGGCGCCCGACCCGCTCGCCGGGTGGGGCCTGTGGGGCGGGGAGCTGGCCGTTCGCTTCATGCTGGCGGTGCTCTCGCAGCTCCGCACCGCGCCGCTCGCACCCGCGGTGGGTCCGTTCGGTGCGCTCGTGCTGTGTGGCGTGTTCGTGCGGGTCCGGTGGGGCTGGATCCTCACGGTCCTCGTGCTGGGCCTCGGTCTGCGCACCCGCAGCGCGGGCGGGCTGGAGGTCACGTTCTTCGACGTGGGCCAGGGAGACGCCGCGCTCGTGGAGTTCCCGGACGGCCGGCGGTGGCTCGTCGACGGCGGGCGAACCCCGGCGGTCCGAGACGCGCTGCGCCGGCGTGGGGTCCGCCACCTCGACGTCGTCATCGCCAGCCACGCCGACGCCGACCATGCCGCCGGCCTGCTCCCCGTGGTGACCGACCTCCGCGTCGACGCGCTCTGGATCGGGCGGTACGCCGGTCACGAAGAGCTGCTCGAAGCCGCCCATGCGCGCGGGGTCGAGGTCCGCGTGCTCCGTCCCGCGGTCGTCGACGGCAGCGACAACGACGCGTCCCTCGTGGTCACCGCCCACAGCCCGTGGGGCAGCGTGCTGTTCGCAGGCGATGTCGAGGCCGCCGGGGAAGCCGTCCTCCACGCGCCCGCGACCGTCCTGAAGGTCCCGCACCACGGGTCGGACACGTCCTCGTCCGAAGCGTTCCTCGATCGCGTCCGGCCCGTCCTGGCGGTCGCTTCCGTGGGGTACAACCGCTACGGGCACCCGTCGCGTGCGGTGGTCGACCGCTATGTCGCGCGCGACATCCCGCTGCTCCGTACCGATCTCGACGGCACGATCACGGTGCGCCTCGACCCGAACGGGCTGTCGGCCTACTCCGACGCGGGCGTGCGCGTGGCCGACACCCGGCGCGCGACGACGCCGAACACGACCACCGCGATGGCCGCCATCACGATGCTGAACCCCTGGCTGTAGGTGAGCAGCTCGCCGAGCAGGTCGGGCAGGAAGTAGCCGCGGCTCTCGTCGCCCCGGAAGCTCTCGATGATCGACCGGCCGAGCGCGTAGCAGAGCAGGTAGACGAGCATCACCTGCCCGTCGAACGCCTTGCGGTAGTACAGGAGGTTCACGCCGATCCCGAGCGCGAACAGGAAGAACGCCTCGTACAGCTGGGTGGGGTGGACCGGGGTGTTCAGCGGAGCGACCGAGCGCGGATCCGTGAAGATCACCGCCGTCGGACCCGTGGTGTGCGCCCCGTAGCAGCACCCGGCCAGGAAGCACCCGATGCGCGACAGCCCGTGCGCGACGGGGAACGCGGCCCCGAAGATGTCCCACGTGGCGAAGAACGGCATGCCGTACCGCCAGATCAGCAGGGACCCCACGGGAACGCCGACCAGGATGGCGCCGTAGAACACCAGGCCACCCGTGCGGAGGTTCACCCACTCCCCCCAGGTGGAGAACACGCCGGGGTTCTGGAGGATGAACACGAGGCGGGCCCCCGCGAGCGCGAGGAGGGCCGTGAAGAACATCAGGTCGGCCATGCGCTCGGGCTTGACGTTCAGCGCCTTGCCCCGCTGGAGCGCGGTGAAGGCCGTGAACAGGAAGCCGAGGGCGCCCATGAACCCGTAGGAATGGATCTCGAAGCCGTTCACGTCGAACAGGATGGGGTGCACGTCCCGCCTCCAGACGACGGGTTTAACCAGCCGTGCAGGTCTGGCGTCATCGCGCTAATCCACGAACCGTGGAAACCTTCGTCAACCGGCGCAACGGCGTCTTCCTCGTCACGACCCTCGTGGGGCTCGTGCTCGACCAGCTCACCAAGTGGTGGATCGTCGAGAACATCGCGTTCCGCACAGGCGAGATCCGCGTGATCGACGGCTTCCTGTCGATCGTGCACGCCCAGAACCCCGGTGCGGCGTTCGGTGCGCTCGGGGGCTACGGCAACCGGTTCGTGGTGTTCGGGATCTTCACGCTGGTCGCGCTGTGGGTCGTGTTCGACATGTTCCGCAAGCTCGAGCGGAACGAGTGGTTCATGTCGATGACGCTCGGGCTCATCCTGTCGGGAGCGCTCGGCAACGCGATCGACCGCATCCGCCAGCAGTACGTCACCGACTTCATCCGGGTGTACACCGAGATCCCGGCGGTGAAGTCGTTCCTGATCGACAACTTCGGCACGTACGAGTGGCCGAGCTTCAACGTGGCCGACATGGCGCTCGTGATCGGGGTCGGCATGTTCATCGTGCACTACCTGTTCATCGAAGATCGCTCGAAGCCCGCGGCCCCCGCGACTCCGGAGCCCGACGGCGTCGAATAGGCGGTATCCTGGGGCCCGATGCTCGTGGTCCTCGCCCTCGCCGCACATGCCGCCGACCTCCATGTCGGTGCCGGTCAGGCATTCAGCACGATCGACGACGCCATCCAGGCCTCCGTCAACGGCGACCGCCTGATCCTGTGGCCCGGCACGTACACGCTGTCGCGCAACGTGAACCACAACGTCACGCTCGTGGGGCTCGGCGGTCCCGACCTCACGGTGGTGCGCGGGTCCCGGCCGGCCGGTGTGATCGAGATCCAGGGGAGCCGCTCGGTCGTGCTGCGCGACCTCACCCTCGACGGGCAGCTCCAGCGGCGGGGGCTGCTGGCGCCCGGGGGGAGCACCGTGCAGATGGAGCGGTGCGTCGTCCAGAACGGCGTGGCCGACGACGGCGGCGCGCTGGCCCTGCTCGGGAGCTCCGCGATCCTGGAGTCCGTCGAGGTGCGCAACCACTCGAGCCCGTCGGACGCGGGCTGCATCGATGTCCGCGGCTCCGTGTTCGTGGCGCGTGGCGTGACGCTCGAAGACTGCACGTCGGTGGCGGACGGCGGTGCGATGCGGCTGCTGCTCGACAACAGCGCGACCGCCCGTGTCGTGGGGAGCGACTTCCGCGGGAACTCGGGCGGGAGTGGGGGCGCGATCTGGCTCGGCTCCGGTCGCTCGCTCGAGGTCCGCAACACGACGTTCGTGGGCAACGAGGCCTCGCAGCAGGGGGGCGCCGTGATCCTGGCGTCCGGCGCGAGCGCGACGCTCGAGGGCGTGCTCGGGAGAGCGAACACGGCGGGGAGCCACGGGGGCGGGCTCATGGCGGTGTCGCCGGTGTCGCTGTCGGTGCGCGGCTCGCTGTGGGAGGGCAATGCGTCCCACGGGTACGGGGGCGCAGTGTGCGCGTCCACCGCGCAGGCCTTCGAGGTGAGCGACAGCTGGTTCGAGGGGAACCACGCGGACTGGTGGGCGGGTGCGGTGTGCATGGAGGCGGCACCGGCCAGCTCGGCGCTCCGTCGGTCCATGGTGTGCGGGAACTCGACGGACGGCGACGGCGGCGGGGTCGACGCGTCGTACGGGTCGTCCGTGCTGAGCCACACGGTGTTCCTCGAGAACGTCGCGGAGTCGGGCGGCGCGGTGTGGGGCACGGGCTACAACGACGTCTACGACCACAACCTGGCGCTCGACAACACCGCGACCGCCGGGCCCGGCGCGTTCGCGATCGGCGACGCGAACGGCCAGACGGCACCGGTCGAGCGCAACGTGTTCGTGGGGAACGCCGGGGTCGGGCCTGCCGTGGCGTACTCCGACGCCTACGTGCCGTTCGCGAACTGGTACTTCGACAACCCGTCGGGCCACGCGACCCTCCTGGTCGACTCCGACACCACGGGCATCGACCCCGGGGTGTCCCACACGTGGGGTGTGCGGTGTCCGTGGAGCCCGACTCCCCGCTGCTCACGCAGGACCTCGGCCCGTTCGCGGGCGACGACGGTGCGGTGCTGCTCACGAACCTCGAAGACGCCGACGGAGACGGCTACGCCGCGATGGTCGACTGCAACGACGACGACCCGCTCGTGCACTTCGGGGCGGTCGAGCGCTGCGACGGGGTCGACACCGACTGTGACGGGCTCGACGACTCCATCGATCCGGATGCCTTCGACGTGGTGTGGTTCGCGGACCTGGACGGCGACGGGCTCGGGCGGGTCGGCACCGGACGGCTCGCGTGTGGGGGCGTCGGTCTGGCGGCCACCGCCACGGACTGCGACGACGACGACCCCGCCGTGACGGGCGGCGGGTTCTTCGCCGACCTCGACGGAGACGGATTCGGCGACCCGGCCCTGCCGTCGGGGATCTGTGCGGGCGGCCCGGGTCTGGTGGCGAACGACCTCGACTGCGACGACACGACCAGCCAGGTGTCGCCCACGGCCCCCGAGCTCTGCAACGGCCTCGACGACGACTGCGACCAGGCCGTCGACGAAGACGACCCGGACCTCGATCCGTCCGTGCTGACCGAGTTCTTCGTCGACATGGACGGAGACGGGTTCGGCCAGGAGCCGTCCGTCGTCGCGTGCGCGCTCCCGCCCGGGTACGCGCCGACCGGTGGGGACTGCGACGACGACGACGACTCCGTGTACCCCGGTGCCACCGAGCTCTGCGACGGTCGCGACAACGACTGCGATGCGGACACCCCCGACGCCGCGACCGAGGTCCCCTGGTTCCCCGACCTCGACGGAGACGGCTTCGGAGCCGGGGTGCCCACGCTGGACTGCGGTCCGCCCGAGCCGACCGGATGGTCGCTCGACGACCGCGACTGCGACGACTCGGCGCTCGGCGTGAACCCCGACCAGCTCGAGCTGTGCAACGGGGTCGACGACGACTGCGACGGCGCGATCGACGAGGATCCGGCCGACGGGACCGCCGGCTACCCCGACGCCGATGGCGACGGGTTCGGGGCCTCGGGAATGCTGCAGGTCGACTGCACTGGCACGCTGCTCCAGCAGGGCGGCGACTGCGATGACGGCGATCCGCTCGTGAATCCCGAGGCCTCCGAGGTGTGCAACGGGGTCGACGACGACTGCGACGGTGCCACCGACGACGCCGACCCCGACGTGCTCGGGCAGATCGTGCTGGCCACCGATGGGGATGGCGACGGCTACGGGTCGGGCGGGCTCGTGGAGGCCTGCGAGGTCGGAGACGGGCTCGGTCTCCCCGGCGACTGCGACGACACCGAGGCCTCCGTGCATCCCGGTGCGTCCGAGGTGCCCGGCGACGACATCGACCAGGACTGCGACGGCACGGACGCTCCGCTGGTCGACTCCGACGGGGATGGGCTGTACGACCATGTCGAGGTGGCGCTCGGCTCGGATCCGAACGACCCCGACAGCGACGGTGACGGCATCGACGACGGCACGGAGCACGGTCCGGGCGCGGTCCCGCGCGACTCCGACGGCGACGAGGTGCCCGACCTGCTCGACGAGGACGACGACGGCGACGGCATCCCGACCGTGGTGGAGACGGGCGAAGACACCGATGGAGACGGCGTCCCCAACTACCTCGACCTCGACAGCGACGACGATGGGCTGCCCGACGAGGTGGAGCCGCGCGTCGACACCGACGGCGACGGCATCCCGGAGTTCCTCGACCCCGCCGACCCGCGGAGCCCGGACATCCGGGGCAGCTGTGGGTGCCGCTCGACCGGCGGAGCGGTGGGCCTCCTGTGGTTCCTGCCCGTTGCGATTCGGTTCCGGCGTGGGTACACCCACTAGATGAACCACAAGTTCGTCGTGTTCACCGCGGTGCTCGTCGCGGGCATCGGTCTCGATCAGCTCTCGAAGGGCTGGGTCGTGGCGAACCTCGTGGTCGGGCGCGACGAGATCCCCATCATCCCGGGCTTCCTGTCGGTCGTGCACGCGCAGAACCACGGCGCGGCGTTCTCCTCGTTCGAGGGGATGTGGGGCCTGTTCATGGTGTTCACGGCCGTCGCCACGGTGGTCGTGCTCGATCTGCTGCGCCGCCTGCGCCCCGACGCGCTGTTCATGGCCGGCGTGCTGGGCCTGATCCTGTCCGGTGCGCTGGGCAACGGCATCGACCGCATCCGGATGGGCTACGTCACCGACTTCATCCGGGTGTACACCGAGCTCGAAGGCCCGAAGGCCTGGTTCATCCAGAACTTCGGCACGAACACCTGGCCGATCTTCAACATCGCCGACTCCGTGCTGCTGATCGGGGTCACGCTGTTCCTGGTGCACTACCTCTTCCTCGAAGAGGCCGAGCCCGACAGCGATGCGGTCGACGAGGCCCTGGGCGCCGAGTAGGGCGGCACGGCGGTGCCGTCGTGTTAGTCGGGACCCCTGTCGGAGGTGCGTGTGGAACGCGAAGAGATGCCCTGTGACGTCCTTTTCGTGGGGGCCGGTCCGGCCAACCTCGCGGGCGCGATTCACCTGATGAACCAGATCGAGGCGCACAACGAAGCCGTCTCGTCGGGTGCGAAGCAGGGTGAGGTGTTCGACGAGCCCATGGTCATGGTCATCGAGAAGGGCAGCGAGGTCGGGGCGCACCAGCTCTCCGGCGCCGTGCTCGACCCGCGGGCCCTCACGGAGCTCATCCCCGACTGGCGCGAGCGCGACGACTTCCCCGTCGAGCGGTTCATCGAGAACGAGGAGATGGTGTTCCTCACCGAAGACGGCGTGATCCAGGCGCCGTGGCTGCCGCCCGAGCTGATCAACCACGGCAAGCCGATCGTCTCGCTCGGCCGCCTGTGCAAGTGGCTCGCCGAGATCGCCGAGGAGAAGGGCGTCCAGATCCTCCCCGAGTTCGCGGGCGCCGACCTGCTGTGGGAAGGCGACGCCGTGGTGGGCGTGCGCACGGGCGACAAGGGCATCGGTCCCGACGGGAACCCGAAAGACAACTTCGAGCCCGGCTACGACCTGAAGGCGCCGGTCACCATCCTCGGGGAGGGGCCGCGCGGGCACCTGGCGCGCAAGCTCATCCAGCGCCGCGAGCTCGACGCGAACAGCAACCCGATGATCTACGAGCTCGGCTGCAAAGAGATCCTCGAGCTCCCCGAAGGGTCCGTCACCGAGGGCTTCGTCACGCACACCCTCGGGTTCCCGCTCGACATGCACAGCTTCGGTGGCTCGTTCATGTACACGATGGGTGGCGACAAGGTCTGCATCGGGCTGCTCATCGCGCTCGACCACGCCGACCCCGACCTCGACGTGCACCACGAGCTGCAGGTCCTGAAGACCCACCCGTACTACAAGGAGCGGATCGGGAAGGGCAAGGTCGTGAAGTACGGCGCGAAGACCGTCACGATCGGCGGTTGGGCGAGCCAGCCGCAGCTCTACACCGACGGCGCCATGATCGTCGGCGACAGCGCCAGCTTCCTGAACGCCATGCGCGTCAAGGGCATCCACCTGTCCATGAAGTCGGGCATGCTGGCCGCCGAAGCCGCATTCGATGCGATGGCGTCGGGCGATCCGAGCGCGGAGACGCTGAAGGCGTACAAGACGCGCCTCGACGCGAGCTGGGTCCGCACGGAGATGGAGCCGGCCAAGAACATGCACCACAACTTCCGCGACGGGTTCGTGGGGGGCCTCGTGCGGACGGGTCTGCAGTACTTCGTGGGTCCGGGCAGCACGATCAAGCCGTTCGCCGACGACTACACGCACATGAAGACCATCGGGGAGTACGCCGCGGCGCCGCGCAAGAAGCGCCCGGTGACGTTCGACGGCACCTACCTGGTCGACAAGCTCACCGACGTGTACCACTCGGGCACGAAGCACGAAGAGCAGCAGCCCGCGCACCTCAAGATCCTCGACACCGAGATCTGCGCGACGACGTGCAAGGAGGAGTACGGGAACCCCTGCACGAATTTCTGCCCGGCGCAGGTGTACAACATGGTCGACAACGACGAGTCCGGGCGCGCCGAGATGCAGGTCGACTTCAGCAACTGCGTGCACTGCAAGACGTGCGACATCCGCGACCCGTACCAGATCATCACCTGGCTGCCCCCCGAGGGCGGGAACGGTCCCGAATACGGGATCATGTGAGCCCGGCGCCGTGAGCACCGGCTCGCGGGGGCTGTCGGCGGCGCTGGCCGTCGGCTGGTTCGCGGTGGGGTTCTGCGTCTGGGCCTTCACCACCGGGTGGATCCGCGGCTCGATCGGCGATCTGGCTGTCGTGGCGTTCATCGCGCACCTCGTGGGTGTCGTGAAGCCCGTGCCCGTGGTCTGGCGGGCGGGCGGCGCGCTGGGGTTCGCGACCGTGGTGGAGTGCGTGCAGCTCCTGAAGCTCGTGGGGCCCGGCGACCCCGAGTGGATGCACATCCTGCTCGGGAGCACCTTCGACCCGATGGACCTGGTCCACTACGCGCTGTCGGCGGGCCTCGCGGTGGCGGGGGAGCTCGCCGGGCTGCGCCTGCTCGCGAGCCGCGCCTAGGTAGCGCTCGCCCCACGGGTTCGGGTCGATGCCGGGGAGCAGGGCGAGCATCGCGAACCGGACGAGCCCTCCCAGGAGCGGGAGGAGCGCGATCCACATCCACCAGCCGCTGCGGCCCTGGTCGTGCCAGCGCTTGAGCTCGAGCGCGACGCAGGACCACGCCACCGGCACGATCATCGATGCCGTCACGATCTCGATCCAGCGCGGCAGGAACAGCGCGGTGGAGAGGGTCGTCGCGACGACGAGCATCGCGATGACGAGCCGCCCGCAGATGAACTCGGTACGCCCGATGCGGCCGTCGAACCCGAAGAACAGCTGGTAGACGTAGCCGACGGGGTCCAGGGCCTGGACCAGGGGCGCGTCGTTGTCCAGGTGGTTCCAGGGGCTCGGGTAGCGGGTGTTGAAGAACAGCTCGAACATCGGCGGGGACTCCTCGGGACGGAGGGGTCGCTCCGTCACGAAGGGAACCTCACCACGAACCGGAGGGCGCCAACCGGAGCCCCGGATGCTGCAACATTGCGCTACAGACCTGGACTATCCGCCGAGCGCGCACCACGTGCACCCGGCCCGCGCCGCGGCGTCCCATCATCAGGATGGGCCCGAAGAGGCCCGCGATCACGGGGCTCTCCGGGCGTGGACCTGAGATCCCGCCGGTCAGGGGCGCGTGGACGGCACCAGCTCCAGCACGAACCGGTCGGGATCCAGCGCGTACAGGCGGTCTGCCACGCGTTCCCACGGGGCCCCGAGGGCATCGAGGCGGTGGATCCAGGGGTCGAGGGCGTCGACCCGCAGCGCCAGGTGCAGGCCGCGGGATGCCGGGGGCGTTCCGGCGTCGATGGCGATGTGCAGGCCCCCTGCGCGCACGGCCAGCGGAGGCCCGGGCTCGACGGTGCCCTCGAGCAGCGAGGCCCAGAAGCGCGCGGTGATCGGGGGGTCTGTGGCGACGATACCGAGATGATCGAAGGTGAACGGGGACATCGGGACTCCTGGGGGTAGGCGATCCCGGAGGATCGCGAGCAGACGCGACGATCCGTCGCGCCGCCGACCAGGGGTCCTCGCGTGGGCCCATCCCGCGCTGGACATCGACTCCGTCTCCCGGAGCTGCCCGGGGCTCACCAGAACCGGGCCGCCTTTTCAGGCCTCGAGGCGCTCCGATCGTATCAGAACAGGCCGTCGGGGATCGTGAACTCGGCGTTCGTCGTGGTGGCCTCCTGCTCCATCGCATCGAGCAGGCGCTGCCAGGTGGGCCAGAACCAGCGCCCGATGGCGAGGCCGGGGATCGTCGGGTCCATCCCGTGGGCCATCAGGCTGCGCTCCATCGGGCACTCGGCGATGTAGTGGCCGGCGAACAGGAACAGCAGCGAGCGGTGGTTCCAGCGCTCGTCGGGCGGAGCCTCGAGCAGCGAGCGCATCACGCCGTCGAACACGGCCAGCGTGCTGACCCACTTCGCGAGCACGCTGTGATCGAAGCTGTCGGGGTCGGGTGCGGACCAGTGATCCGCGCGCGCCTGCCAGCGCCGGCCGACCTCGGTGAGCAGGGTGGCCGCGTGCTCGGGCGACGTGCCCGTGGACCGCGCGATCCAGGTGACCGAGCCCTTCGCGCGTACCCAGCGCAGCATGGGCTCCAGCACGGTGTGCACGTGGCGGCCGAGGTCGTACAGCTCGATCTCGTCGGGGTCGCGCTCGGTGCCGGGGTTCGCGAACAACCGCGCGAGGAGGTCGGTGTAGAGGGCCTCGAGGACGTGGTGCACGCGCTGCTGGGCGATGGCGTCGAAGCTCGGCACGGGCTCGTGCAGGGCGACCGGCGAGGCGTCGACGCGCAGCCAGTCCTGCCAGCGCACGTCGGCGGCGTCGACCTCACGCGAGAGCCACGAGAGCTTGGGGTAGGGCTGGCCCACCGTGGTGACCGTGGCGAACCCACGCCGGCGCCACTGGTCGTGGGTGAGCATGCGATCGACTCCCTCGCGCGGCAGCAGGGTGACCGTGCGCTCGAGGAGATCGACGATCTCGGCCTCGGACGCTCCGATTCCGCGGCACAGAGCGCGCTTGAGCCCCGAGTCGACGTAGCGGCCGCGGAACGAGTCGAGTGGTGCGAGCACGCGCTCCTGGTCGCCCGTGATCCAGGGCAGGTAGAGCGCGGTGGTGGAGATCGCGGGCTGCTCGACCACCGCGTAGAGGTGCGCTCCGCGACGGAACAGCTGCGGATCCTGCACCTGTGCGGCGCCCGGGAACAGCATCTGGAACAGCCGGGCGGGGTTGTCGTACCGGGACTGGAGCCAGTGCACGAGGGTGGTCTGCTTGAGCATCGAGCCGGCGCGGCGGTCGACCTCTTCGCGGAGGTCGTCGAGCTCCCAGGTGGACAGGCCGAGGGCCTGCTCGAGCACCTCGTTGCTCGCGACCAGCGGCTCGGGGACGATCGGGGACGGATCGTCGGGATCCTGGAAGGTGCTCGCGAGGTGCGGCTGGCTGAACACCGCCAGGGCCATGGCGACGGCGATCCGGCGCGGCGGCGCCGTGTTCAGCGGACCGTTCGGAGCGGGCACCAGGCTGCGGGCGAGGCTGTCCACCGTGGTGAGCAGCTTGCGGTCGACGATGGCTCGACCCCGGGGATCGTCCGACATCAGTTCCCGCTGCCCGACCCCGCGGTACAGGCGCAACAGCGCTGCCTGGGTCGCGTCCGCCATGTGTCCCCGTTCAGTGCTCCAGAGCGCGCAGGTTACCAGGAACCGACCCGATGTGCTCGATCGCATGTCGGATGGAATAGTGCACACCCAGCGTCCGTAGGGTGTGCGGGGGTCGCTCGATGTGGGTGTTGATCTGGGGTCTGATGGCGTGTAGCGGGTCGTCCGACGGGGACGACTCCGAAGACACGCCCGTCCCCGTCACGGTGGTGCGAACCGAGGATGTCCGCGAGGGCGCCGTCACCGACGTGCTGTCGACCACCTCGGTGGTCGAAGCCGAGCGCGCCGCCGACATCGTGCCGATCGCACCCGGGGTCGTCCTGTCGATCCATGCCGACGACGGCGATCCCGTGAAGCGCGGCGACCTCCTGGCCGTGCTCGAGAGCGTGTCGCTGTCGGCAGGAGCCGAGCGCTCGCGGGCCGAGGTCGGTCGGCTGCAGAAGCAGGTGGAGGACATGAAGAAGCTCGCGTCCCGCGGCGCGGTGTCCGCCCGGGAGCTCGAGGATCTCGAGTACCAGCTGCAGGCCGCGAAGACGAACGCCCGCGAAGCGCAGCGATCCTTCGGACAGACCCGTCTCACCGCGCCTTTCGACGGGGTCGTGGCCCGGCGCGACGTGAAGGTGGGGCAGCTCGCGAACAGCACGGCGTTCCGCATCGTCGACCTCGGCACGCTGAAGGTGGTGGTCGATCTCCCCGAGCGCGACGTGGGCCGGGTGCAGGTGGGCCAGCGCGTGAAGCTCGAGTCGGCGTACGACCCCGAGATCCGGGGAGAAGGCACGGTCACGCGCCTGTCGCCCGTGATCGACGCGACGACGGGCACGTTCCGCGCGACGGTCGAGGTGACGGACGGCTCGCTCCGGCCGGGTCAGTTCGTGAACACGCGGATCGAGGTCGACCGCCACGACGGCGTCACGGTGGTGCCCCGCGAGGCGCTGATGTGGGAAGACGGGCGGCCGGTCGTGTTCGTCATGGTGCCGGCTCCGCCCCCCGAGCCCGAAGAGGGCGAAGAGGCTCCGAAGCCCGAGCCCAGCGGGGATCCCGGCTTCGTGGCGTCCCGCAAGCCCCTCGAGATCGGGCTTCTCGACGACGACGGCGTGGAGGTGCTGTCGGGCGTCGCGAGCGGGGATGCCGTGATCACCGTCGGCCAGAGCAACCTGAAGGACGGCGCGCGGGTGCGGGCGGTCGAAGACGGTCCCACGCTCGTGCCGGAAGGCGGAGACGCGGGCTGACGTGAAGGACTCTCCCGCCGGCGCGTTCGGGTTCGTCGTCACGCACCCGGTCGCGATGACCATGGTGTTCCTGGCCGCACTCGTGTTCGGGTTCGTCAGCTATCTGCGCCTGCCGATCGAGCTGATGCCCGACATCAGCTACCCGACGATCACCGTGCGCACGACGTGGGACGGTGCCGCCCCGCAGGAGCTGGAGAACCGCGTGAGCCGGCCGGTCGAGGAGGCCCTGGCCACGCTCGACGGGCTGGTGAGCCTGCAGAGCCGGTCGCGCGCGGGGAGCTCGGATGTCGTGCTCGGCTTCGACTGGGGCACCGACATGGCCGCCTCGAGCCAGTCGATCCGCGAGAACCTCCAGACCACGTTCTTCCCGGAGGGGGCCGAGCGCCCGCTGATCCTGCGGTACGACCCGTCGCTCGAGCCCTTCCTCCGGCTCGCGCTGTCCGCACCGGAGGCCGAGGTCGGCGACCCGAAGGTGCTCGCCCGGCTCAGATCGGTCGCCGATCTGGAGCTGAAGCGCGAGCTCGAAGCGATGCAGGGCGTCGCAGCGGTCCGTGTGCGCGGGGGCTTCGAGCGGGAGGTGCGCATCGAGGTGCGCGAGGACTGGCTCGTGGCCCGCGGCCTCACCCTGGCGGCCGTGCAGCAGGCGCTCGCGTCGGAGAACATCAACATCGCCGGCGGGAGCGTGCTCGAGGGCGACAAGGAGTTCCTGGTCCGCACGCTCAACGAGTACACGACGGTGGAGGAGCTCTCGGAGCTCCGCATCCGCCGGTCCGACGGCACGGTGGTGCCGCTCACCGACGTTGCGGTGATCGACGACGGGCACAAGGAGCGCCAGGTGCTCTCCCGGCTCGACGGCGGCGAGGCCGTGGAGCTCGAGGTGTTCAAGGAGGCCGACGCGAACATCGTCGACCTCGCTTCGACGGTGCGTGCCTCGCTGTTCGGCGACGGCACCCCCGAGGAGTACGGCGGCACACCCGGGCTCGCGAACACCCTGCCGGAGGGCATGCAGCTCGTCGTGCTCGACGATCAGGCGCAGTTCATCGCGGACGCCGTGTCGAACCTGCGCAACACGGCGCTCATCGGCGGGTTCTTCGCGGTCGGCGTGCTGTTCCTGTTCCTGCGCGACTGGCGGTCGACTGCGATCATCGGGCTGGCGATCCCCGTGAGCGTGATCGTCGGGTTCGCGCCGCTCTATCTGTGGAACGTGAGCCTGAACCTGATGTCGCTCGGCGGGCTCGCGCTCGGCGTCGGCATGCTCGTCGACAACGCGGTGGTGGTGCTCGAGAGCATCCAGCGGTACCGCGAGGAGGGCGCTTCGCGGCTCGAGGCCAGCGCGCTCGGCACCAGCGACGTGGCCGCGGCGGTGGTCGCGAGCACGCTCACCACGGTGGCCGTGTTCCTGCCCATCTCCTTCGTCGAGGGCGTCGCGGGCGAGCTGTTCGGCGACCTGTCGCTCGCGGTGGTGAGCTCGCTGCTGGCGTCCCTGGCCGTGGCCCTGCTCCTCGTGCCGACCCTGGCGGCGCTCGAGATCGACCTGCCGAATGCCGCGCGGCTCGAGGAGCTCGTGACGGAGCCCGGCGAGGGCGGAAGGCTGCGCCGGCTGGCGTGGAGCATCGGATCCGGTGCGCTCGCGCAGCTCCGGGAGTCGCTCGCGTGGATGCGGGAGGGCGGGGCCCTGGGCGCGTGGCGGTGGCTCGGGCTGCCGTACGTGCTGTTCCGCGCGCTCGCGGTGATGCTGGGGCGCGCGTTCGTGGTGGTGGGCGTGCTGGTGTCAGCGGCCCTGCTGCGCATGTTCGCGTTCGGGTTCTGGCTGGTCGCCTGGATCCCGCGCCGGCTCGCGGAGGCCGCGTCCACCGCGTTCGTGGCGGGCTTCGGGGTCGTCCAGTCCGTGTACACGGGCTTCCTCCGCTCGGCGCTGCGCAACGGCGTCGCGCTGGTGGCCGGTGCGCTGGTGGCGTTCGTGCTCTCCGTGATCGCGATCCCCCTGCTCGGCACGGAGCTGATCCCGGAGGTCCACCAGGGGCGGTTCACCGTCGACCTGGCGCTCCCCATCGGAACCCCGCTCGCGCGCACGACCCGTGCTGCCGCCGATGCCGAGCTGCTGGTGATGGCGCATCCCGAGGTGCGCACGGCCTACAGCGTCGTGGGGTCCGACCAGCGGGCCGATGCCGCGGCCGACGAGGGCGAGAACACGGCGCGGCTCCGCGTGGAGCTGAAGCCGGGAGGGAACCTCGCGCAGCGCGAGAGCCGCGTGATGGACGACCTGCGCGACGAGCTCGCGGGGCTCGCCGAGGTCAAGCTGTCGCGTCCGTCGCTGTTCAGCACGCGCACGCCGGTCGAGGTCGTGCTGTTCGGGTCGGAGCTCGACACCCTGAAGGAGGTCGGCGACCAGGTGGCGGCGGAGCTGTCCGCCATCCCGGGCCTCGCCGACGTGCGGTCCAGCCTGCTCGACGGCCACCCGGAGATCCGCGTCCGGTACGACCGCACGCGCCTCCATCGCCTCGGGCTCGATCCCGCGACGGTCGCCGGCCAGGTCCGCGACAAGGTGCAGGGGGTCGTGGCGACCGAGATCCGCCAGGGCGCCGAGCGCATCGACCTCCGCGTGCAGCTGGTCGAGGCCAACCGCGACACCCTCGACGATCTGCGGCGGATCAACGTCAATCCGGAGCTGCGCCCCATCATCCCGCTCGAGGCGGTCGCCACGTTCGAGGAGGCCGTGGGTCCCTCCGAGATCCGCCGCGTCGACCAGCAGCGGGCCGTCGTCGTCAGCGCGAACCTGTCCGGGTTCGACCTCGGCACGGTCGGCGTGGAGATCGCCGACCGCCTCGAAGCGATGTCGCTGCCGGTCGGCATCACGTGGGTGGTCGCGGGGCAGAGCCAGGAGATGCAGGGCTCGCTGCAGAGCCTCGAGTTCGCGCTCGTGCTCGCGATCTTCCTGGTCTACGTGATCATGGCCAGCACGTTCGAGAACCTCGCGCACCCGTTCGTGATCCTGTTCAGCGTGCCGCTCGCGCTCATCGGCACCGTGCCGGCGCTGCTGATCATGGGCCAGTCGATCAGCGTGGTCGTGTTCATCGGCCTGATCGTGCTCGCCGGCGTCGTGGTGAACAACGCCATCGTGCTCGTCGACACCATCAATCGGCGCCGTGCGGACGGGCTCGCTCCCGACGCGGCCGTCCGTGAGGCCGGCCGGCTGCGGCTCCGGCCCATCCTGATCACCACGGCCACCACGGTGCTGGGTCTGCTGCCGCTGTCGCTCGGGCTCGGCGCGGGGTCCGAGATCCAGCAGCCCCTGGCGGTCACGGTCATCGGCGGTCTCACGAGCTCCACGCTGCTCACGCTGGTCGTGATCCCCGTCGTGTACAGCCTGGTCGCGGTCGTGCTCCAGCGCCGTCCGGCCGCCGTGCCCGACGGTGTGGTGGAGACGCCGTGAACCTGCGCGAGCGCATCCCGGCGCTGTCGTACGACCGTCCCGTGACCGTGTTCGTCACGTTCATGGCGCTGCTCGTCATCGGCCTGATCGCGTACTCGCGCATCCCCGTGCAGCTGATGCCCTCGGGGTTCGAGCCGAAGTTCCTGTTCGCCTGGGTGGGGTACCCCGACAGCGCTCCCGTGGAGACCGACGACCGCATCGTGCGGCCGATCGAGGAGCAGCTGTCGACGGTGTCGGGCATCCGGCGTCTGTCGAGCACGGCCTCGTCGGGTGCGGCGACGTTCCGCATGCGGTTCTGGGGCTCGGCCGACATGGACGACGCCTACAACGCGGTGGTGGACCGGATCGAGCGCGCGATGCCGGAGCTGCCCGACGACGTCGACCGCTACCTGGTGTTCAGCTTCAACCCCGACGACTCGCCGATCCTTTGGGTGGGGGTGAGCCTGTCGGAAGACGTGGAAGACCCGTACCACGTGATGACGCGCGTGGTGCAGCCGCGGATCGAGCGCCTGTCCGGGGTCGCGAGCGTCGACGTGTACGGCGTGCCGAAGCAGGTGGTGGCGATCGAGTACGACCGCGACAAGCTGTTCGCGCACCTCGTCGATCTCGGAGGGGTGCAGCGGCGGCTCGCGACCGACAACTTCCAGATCGGCTCGGGCCAGATGGTGGAGCGGGGCCGGGTGCGCCCGCTGCGGGGCCTGTCGAACCTCACGTCGCAGGACCTCGCGGACTTCCCGGTGCGCGACTCGCTCGTGCTCGGCGACATCGCCGACATCCGGACGGGCGGCGTGCGCAGCACCGACCTGTTCCGCATCGACGGGCAGCAGGCCGCGGCCATCGCGGTGCGCAAGGAGTCGGGCGGGAACACCGTGGAGGTCGCGGAGCTCGTGATGGCCGAGCTCGCGGCGCTCGAGGGCGACCGGCGTGTGCAGGGCGCGCGGTTCCACGTGCTGTTCAACCAGGGAGACCTGATCACGGAGAGCGTCGACACGCTCACGAACACGGCGCTGACGGGCGGGCTGTTCGCGCTCGTGATCCTGTGGGTGTTCCTGCGCGAGTGGAAGATGACGCTGCTGATCGCGGCGTCGATCCCGCTGTCGCTGCTGCTCACGGTGGCCGGGCTCTACTTCATGGGCAGCGACCTGAACGTGATCTCGCTGATGGGCCTGATGCTCGCGGTCGGGATGGTGGTCGACAACGCGATCGTCGTGGTGGAGACGATCTACCGGCGGCGCGCGGAGGGCGCGGGGATCCGCGACGCGGCGATCCTCGGAACGGCCGAGGTGAACCTCGCGATCCTGGCGTCGACGTCGACCACCATGGTGGTGTTCCTGCCTGTGATGTTGATGGCTGAGAACGCCGACTTCAGCTTCTTCATGCAGGTGATGGGCATGCCCGTGGTGCTCGCGCTCGCGGCGTCCCTCGTCGTGGCCCTGGTGTTCGCGCCCCTCGCCACCCGGTACATGGGAAAGGCCGCGATCAAGCCGGATCCGCGCTGGCTCCTGGCGCTCGAGCGACTGTATCGGTGGACGCTCGAAGTCGTGCTGACGCGCCGCGCCGATGCCGCGATCGCGATGCTGGCGGCCGGCATGCTGACGTTCGCCGTCGCGGTGCCGGGCGTGAAGTGCACCTCGGGCTCCGAGGGGAACATCGGCGACTTCATGGTGCGGTTCACGGTGCCGCCCCAGGCCGGAATGGCCGAGCGCGACGCGATCATGGCGCGGTACGAGGCGATGGTCGACGCCCACCGGGAGGAGTGGGGCGTGCGCGTGTTCCGCGCCGAGCTCGATGGCGAGTCGTCGGAAGGCCAGATGTGGGTGTACCTCGAGACCGACGGCCCGATGTCGCGCGACGAGGTGATGGAGGCCACCCGGAAGGTGCTGCCCGACGATCTGCCCGGTGTGGCCGGCACCGTCGGATGGGAGGGTGGCGAAGACGGCGGCGGGAACTCGCTCTCGCTGCACATCCACGGCGAGCAGATGGGCGTCCTCGTGGCGCTCGGCGAGGAGGTCGTGCGCCGGGTGGACGGGCTCGAGGGTGTGATCGGCGCGCGGCTCGACCAGGAGCGGAACGGCGCCGACGAGATCCAGCTGCAGATCCAGCGGGATGCGCTGGTGCGGTATGCCGTCGGGGCCCAGCAGGTGGGGCAGACCGTCGCGTGGGCGATGCGGGGCACCACGCTCCAGCCGCTCAAGGAAGGCGAGCGCGAGATCGAGCTCCGCAGCAGCTTCTCGCTCGAGGACCGGTCCGACATCGACACCGTGCTCGACTTCGAGATCTGGTCGCCCGAGCGGTTCGCGTTCGTGCCGATCCGCGTGCTCACGGACGTCGCGTTCGCGAAGGGCCCCGTGGCGATCAACCGGACGAACCGGCAGACCAGCGTGTCGGTGTCGGTCGATCTCGCCGAGGACGCCACGCCGAACGACGTGTACCCGCGGGTGGAGGCCGCGCTGGAGGACATGGCGTTCCCACGGGGCACCGGCTGGTCGAAGGGGGAGGGCTTCGACATGCAGATGGAGAACGACGCCGCGATGCTCCTCGCGATGCTGCTCTCGATCGCGTTCGTGTTCCTGCTGATGGGCACGCTGTTCGAGAGCTGGGTGCTGCCGCTCGGCATCATCACGACGATCCCGATGGCGCTGTTCGGCTCGATGTGGGGGCTGTACCTCACGGGCACGCCGATGGACACGATGGCCGGCGTGGGCCTCGTGATCCTCGTGGGCGTCGTGGTGAACAACGGGATCGTGCTGGTCGACCTCGTCACGCAGCTGCGGGCCGAGGGCATGGAGCGCACGGAAGCGCTGATCGAAGCGGGCTGCCGGCGTCTGCGGCCGATCCTGATGACGGCGCTCACGACGATCTGCGGCCTGCTCCCCATGGCGCTCGGGTCGAGCTCGTTCATCGGCATCCCGTACGCACCGCTCGGGCGGACCGTGATCTCGGGGCTCACGGTGGGCACGCTGCTCACCCTCGTGCTGGTGCCGTTCCTGTACGCCTGGCTCGACGACTTCGCGGCGGGTGCGCGCCAGTGGGCCGGTTACGTCGGTCGCGGCGCGGGTGCCTGGGCCGGATGGCGCGGCGCGACGGCCGCGACGGAGGAGACGACATGAGGTGGGCGTGGCTGGCGCTGGGGCTCGTGAGCCTCCCTTCGTGGGCAGAGGCGGGAGACGGGCGCGCGCTCACGTACGAAGAAGCGCTGACGCAGGCGCTCGAGAGCAACCCGTCCCTGCGGCGGGCCCGTCTCGACCGCGATGCCGCGCAGTCCAGCGTGCTGAGCGCCCGGGGCCAGTTCGACCCCACGCTCGGCATCGACGGATCGTGGCGGCAGAGCCGATCGAAAGGGTTCTTCCAGGGCTTTCCGTTCGACAGCGAGAGCCGCTCGTGGGACCTCGGCACGAACGTGCGCGGATCCGTGGGCACGGGCACCTCGTACTCGCTGGATGCCGGTCTCGACCGGAACTTCTCGTCGTTCACCACGAACTTCGGCGGCGTGGGCGCGAGCGAGCAGATCCAGGATGCCTACACGTCGAACATGAGCGTGAGCGTCACCCAGCAGCTGCTGAAGGGGCTGCGTACCTCGTTCAACCTGCAGAACGTGACGCGGGCCCGCCAGGGGCTGACCACCGCGGAGCTGTCGCTCGAGAAGGCCCGCCAGGATGTCCTCGCTCAGACCGCCGCTGCGTACTGGGCGTGGTTCTACCAGGAACGCCTGCGGGCGATCGCCGAAGAGAGCTCTGCGAACGCCGAGGAAGACCTCCGGGTGGTCGCGCTGCGCGTCGAGGCCGGGGATCTGCCCCCCGTCGAGCGCACGCGCCTCGAAGCGGCGCTCGTGCAGGCCCAGGCCAGCGCGCTCGATGCGGCCGACAGCGCGCAGAAGGCCGCTGACGACCTGCTGCTGTTGATCGGCGGCACGCCTGGCGAGTCGCTCGCTCCGGCCAGCAAGCCCGGCGACGTGCGCCCGCTCGAGCTCGATGTCGAAGCGGCCCTCGGGGTGGCGCTCGCGCAGAACCTCGACCTCGCGCTGGCCCGCGCCCAGCTGGAAGCCGCGGAGCTCGACGCCACGAACGCGCGCCACGCCCGACTTCCCTCGCTGTCGGCCACCGGGTCGGCCGGGATCGGCGCGCAGGACACCACGGCGTCGGCGGCGCTCTCCGGGGTGTTCGACTCCGACGCGTTCCCGTTCCTCTCGGTGGCGGGGAGCTTCAGCGTGCCGATCGGGAACCGCGCGGCCCGGGGCGAGTCCGAGCGGCTCGCGATCACGGAGTCTCAGCGCCGGAACTCGGTGACCGAGCTCGAGACGTCCATCGGGTCGCAGGTGCGCCAGCAGGTGCGTGTGCTGGAGTCGAGCCGGCGCCGCGTGGAGCTCGCCGATGCCAACCTGAGGCTCGCCGAGGAGACCCTCGACGCCGAAGAGGCCCTCGCGCAGGTGGGCCGGAAGATCCAGAAGGACGTGCTGGAGGCGCGCACGCAGGTCGATCGCACGCGGGCAGAAGCGGCGAAGGCGCGCACCGACTACCGCCTGGCGGAGGTCGAGCTGCTGCGCCTCCAGGGGCAGCTCACCGAAGAGTGAATCGGCGTGCGGTAGCCGCCTGGAACGGCCGAGACCGGAGGTTCTCGGCACGTTCACGGACTGCGATAGCGCGACGATTCGCCAACCGACCGAGGAACGAGGGAGGGCGGAGGCCGAGAATCGGCCGGAGATCGAGGAATCGTAGTCAGCGGGCGTTTCGCAGGGTGGCCGACAGCGCGCACGCCGGCTGGCCGTGCTTGGCAGCGAGCTTCTGGAGGTCCGCGGCCAGGGCCTGGGGACTCGAGGTGTCGAGCTGCTCGACGGCTTCGCCCACGAGCTCCGGCACGTCGCGGTTCGACGCGACACACGTGACGACGGCGCCGGGATCGGACGGATCGCGCGCGCAGTCGGTGAGCGAGCACACCTGCTCGATGCCGAACGACCACGTCTCGCGGTTCGCGGTCTCCCACATCTCGGCGAGCACGCACTTCTGGATCCCGTTCGCCGTGGCCTCCTTGCGGAGCATCGCCGTCCGGTCGTCGGGGGAAGCCATCGCCATGGCCTCCATGAGCGCGATCGCGTCGGCCTGGTACAGGTTCGCTTCGATGTGGCCCGCGAGCATCTGCAGCCGCATGTCGGGCGGCGCTCGCATGCAGGTCTCGCAGTCGATGGGGGCGTCGCAGATCACCTGGATGCCCGCGGACTTCGACTGGAACCACCCCATGCAGCCGAGCAGGGCGAGGGCGAGCGGGAGGATGACGACGGACCTGCGCATGGTGTCTCCTGGGAGGGCGGTCTAGTATCCGATGCGAAGCGATGGAGGGCGGATGCGAGGGTCGGGAGCGCGGGGGCGTGCAGCTCGGTGGTGCGGGGTCGGGCTCGCGCTGCTGGGGGGCTGCGACGGCGGCGAGGAGACCGATCCGCCCGAACCCGACCGCGTGGACGCCATCCTCGCGCTCACGGGTGACGCGGCGAACGGGCAGTCGATCTGGGACAACCTGTGCGAGTCGTGCCACTCAGGGCAGGAGGCCGTGTTCGGCGGGCTGTCGCCGGAGTCCCAGGCGAATGCCGTGCTCACGGGGCCGGGCGCGATGCCCGACTTCTCCGGCTACTCCGATCAGGAGATCGCCGACATCCTCGCGTTCCTCGCGAGCGCCGGGTAGAGCTCCGACACCGCGGGATCAGCGGCGCTCGAGGAAGGCCGCGTACATCCCGTCGGTGCCGTCGACATGGGGGGCCGTGCGGAGGTCGGGCTCGGCCCGCGCCCACTCGGGATGGTCCGCGAGGAACCCGTCCACGAGGGCTTCGTTCTCCGACCGCAGCGCCGAGCACGTGGCGTACACGAGGCGCCCGCCCTCCGCGACGTGACGTGCGCCGGTCTCGACCAGCATGCGCTGATCGCGGTGCAGGTCGGCGAGCGTCGGAGACTGCGCGGCCCCGGCCTCTCCGAGACGCCAGCGGAGCTCCGGATGCCGGCGCCAAACGCCGGTGCCCGAGCAGGGCGCATCGACGAGCACGCGCTCGAACGTGCGGGACCCCAGGGGATCGCCCTCCAGGAGGTGCACCTCGATCGCGGAGCGGGCCCGCTGGGCGCGGTTGCGGAGCTCCTCGAGGGCGCGCGCACGGATGTCCGTCGCCGTGACCCTCCCGCCCAGCGCGGCCATGGCGAGGGCCTTGCCGCCGGCCCCGGCACACAGGTCGAGCACGGTGTGCCCGGCGGGGTCCACGCGCTCCGACACCCACTGGCTCGCGAGGTCCTGCACCTCGAACAGCCCCTCGCGCCAGGCTGCGCTGCCGAGCACGTTCGCGCGCCCGACCACGTTCAGCCCGGCCGCGCCGACCGGGATCGTCTCGATACCGTCCCGCCTCAGCCGGCCCTGGAGGGCCTCCTGTCCGATCCGGCCGACGTGGGCCCGCAGGGTGGTGGGGGCGCGGGCGTTGCTCGCGGCGAGCCAGTCCTCGAGGGCGTCTCCGTAGGTGGACCTGAGGTCGGCGGCGGCATCGGCGGTGCATCCGAGCCGGTCGGCGTCCGGCAGCCCCTCCGGCACGGGCCCCCCGGAGAGCCAGGCGTCGAGCAGCCCCTCCCAGTCGGGCGTCGCGGCGATGCGGCCGAGGACCGCGCGGTAGCGGACCAGATCGTACACGAGGTCCCACAGCGCCCGCCGCTCGCGGCTCCGGAGCTTGCGGGCGTCGCGGGCGGCCTGTCGGAAGCTGTGCGTCGCGTGCCGGGGCCGCTCGGATGCGGCGGTGAGGGTGGCGAGCACCCAGTCCCGCGCCGGTGTGGGCTCGACGAGCCGCTGGCGCAGGCGCGGGTCGAGCGGGGGATCGAGCTCGAAGGCGCTCACGGGGGGGAGGGGGTTCCTTCGGCGGCCTCGGGGGCGAGGTCGTCGAGCTCCTGCTCGATCTGGGTGCGGAGCACCTCGGCATCCATGCTCGCGCGCGACCACTCCTGGAGCAGGGCGCGCGCGGCGTCGGACAGACCTTCGGTGCGGAGCGCGCGGTCGGGCAGGGACGTGCGCTTCACGACGAGCCGACGGTCTCGCGGCACACTGGAGCCGGCGCCGACCCGAGCGGCCTTCAAGGTGACCTTCGCAGGGCCCTTCATCGGGACCTCGATGGGCGCGAAGTCCTGCGTGATGCCGGGCTCGGAGACGTAGGCGAGGCAGTGCTCGCCGGCCCAGGCGGAGGCCTCGAAGCGCCCCTCGGCGTCGGCCATGTGCGTCTCGCCGCAGACCCGCACGCGGACGTCGGTGGCGGGGTTCCCGTCGACCGTGACGGACCCTTCGATGCGGGTGCGACCCGTGGGGACGAGCTCGCAGCCGCCGACCTCCCCTCGCGCGGCGCCCGACCAGCGCAGGAGACCGACGGGCTCACCGCGCTCCCCCCCTTCGGGGCGTGGGGGCCAGATCAACCGGGACCCCCGGTCGGTCGGGACGACGGCACGGAGCACCCCGTCGGCGTGGTGGGCCACCTGGAGCGGCCATCTCACGCCTTCGGGCGCGGAGACCGCACAGCGCACGGCTCCCTGTTCGTTCGCGGCGGCGATGGCCTCCATGGCCTCGTCGTGGGGCGTTCGCCCGTTGGGCAGCGGAGAGGGCCGCAGGGTGGCCTCTTCCGGCGGGGCTTCGGGCGGCGGACCCTCCCGGAGCGCGATCATCCAGCCGCCGCCCGTGAGGATGCCCAGCACGACGAGCACGACGAGGGGGGCGAACTCGTTCGCGGGGCGGGGCTCCACCTACCAGCGCCACCAGCTGCCGCGCTGGGGCCGCATGGCGGTCTCGACGCGCTCGTAGATCTCGAGCTCGGGGTTGAGCCGGCGGGCCTTCTTGAGGTCGCGCTTGGCGCTGCTGGTGTCGCCGTGCATCGCGCCGAGCCGCGCGCGGTGCGCGAGCAGGAGGGCGGAGCGGGGCACGTACTCCTCGCCGCGCTCGAGCAGCCGCGCGATCTCGTCGTCGCGGTTGTGCTGCTCGAACATGTTGCAGAGCTCCTCACCGACCTCGATGGCGATGCGGATCGCGGTGTCGTCTTCCTTCGCGTTGTCGAACACGCGCAGCATCTCGTCGAGCGCCTGACCGTCGCGGTGGAGCTGCAGCAGGATCTGCGCGCGCCGCGCGCGGATGGAGTGCTGGTACGGGTCTTTCAGGAGCGTGCGGTAGTACGCATCGGCGGCTGCGCCCGGGAATGCGCCGTGCTGGAGCTGCTGGCCGTAGCTCGCCCACGCCATGGCGCTGGGATCCTGCTGGCTCTCGACCCACGCCTTCGCGTCTTCGAGCGCGTGCTGGGCCTCGCCGATCGCGGAGAGCAGCCACACGCGGAGGGCGCGCGCGACATCGCCCTTGTCGTCTTCGTTGTACGCCGCGGCGGCCGTGGCGAGCTTGAGCGCGATGAGTCGGCGCCCCTCCCGACTGGCTTTGCGTGCCGCATCGAGGAGGTTCAGCTCGGGAGCCACCATGTGGCGCAGCTCGTCGTGGACCTGGGTGTCTTCGTCGCGCGTGAGACCACAGTTCGCGCACCCCGAGAACTCCCGGCGATTGCCGCAGTTCATGCACCGGCCCGGGAGGAGCGGCAGCAGGGGTGCCATCCAGTCCTCCTGGGCCTCGACGTGCCCGCAGTTCTGGCACTGCAGCAGGTCGAACGGCACGTTTCTGCGCATCGTCGTCCAGCGAAGCTGGTTGGAACCGCATTTGCTACAGCGGACGTCGCTCAAGTCCTCACCTTTCGGGCGTACATACGCGCAAGAGCCGCAGCGCGGACCATTCAACCCTGGAGCAGGGTAGCGGAGATGGGTCGGTCCTGACTAGCGGTTGGCGAGTATCCCTTACGACGGCGGGTTTTCGGGAGGGGATCGTCGGGGGCTTCGCGTCGCATCCGGGGCTGGCGGGATACGACGCCGCGATGGGTACGGCCACACGCAGGTTCGTCTTCGGTCCCTGCCTCGGTCGGGGGAGCTTCGGAGAGGTGTACGCGGCGACGATGCGGTCGCCGGGGGGCCTCGAGTCCCCCGTTGCCGTGAAGCTGCTCCGGGCCGACATCGACCCGCGCGGAGAGGCCGTGCGGCGCCTGCGGGACGAGGGGCGACTGCTCGCGCGCCTGAACCACCCGGCGATCCTGAAGGTGTTCGATCTCGTCACGCTGCGCAGCCGGATCGCGCTGATCACCGAGCTCGTGGAGGGCGCCGACCTCGCGGAGTGCCTGCCGAACAAGGCCGAAGGGAGCGCGGCGATCCCGGTGCGTGCGCTCGTCCAGGCCATCGGGCAGGTCGCGAGCGCGCTCGACGCCGCGTCGTCCGCGGAGGGGTCGGAGGGTCCGCTCCGGCTGATCCATCGCGACGTGAAGCCGAGCAACATCCGCATCGACCGGCACGGCCAGACGAAGCTGCTGGACTTCGGGATCGCGCGCTTCGACGCGTCCGACCGCGAGGTGCGCACGGCGAGCGATCTCGTGGTGGGCTCGGTTCCGTACATGGCGCCGGAGCGGTTCGTGAAGCGCGGTGTGGAGCCGAGCTCCGACGTGTTCTCGCTGGGCTGCACGCTGTACGAGGGCCTCACCGGGAAGCGCTTCTACGGGAGCAGCAACGTGGCGCGGATCTCGGGTCTGGCGCTGCAGCCCGACGTGTACCGCGAGACGATCGCGGGCCGCATCGCGGAGCTGTCGGTGGCCGCGGGCGTGAAGGAGCTGCTGGCGGATCTGGTGCGGCTCGAGCCCGAGGAGCGTCCGGTGGCGGGCGACGTGGCGGCCCGCCTCGAGGAGCTGTCCGATGCCATCGGAGGGCCCACGCTCCGGATGTGGTGCCGTGACCGGCACTGGGAAGCCACTTCGGGTCCGAAGGGCACGCTCGAGGGCGAGACGATCGAAGAGGGGGAGGTCGAGATCCCTCCCGAGCCCGGCGCACACGGGTCCCCGCAGATCCATCGGGCACCGCTCGTCACCATCGAGCCCGGCCAGTCGGCGGCAGATCTGGGTCGCACGGCGTCCGGCGCGCTGCCCGGGCTGCTGTCGCCGGCGGTGAACCCGACGCTCGCGCCGGCCACCGATGTGCTGTCGATCGAACAGGTGCGTCCGATCCCGGAGGTCCCGCCGCTCGCGAAGCCGCCCGTGCAGGACAGTGTGTGGGAGCGCCCCTACACGACCGAGGGCGAGCGTCCTGCGGTGCCGCCGCGCATCTCCACGGATCCCGAGCCGATCGCGCGGTCCGGGCGGGGCCCGCTGGTGTTCGTGGCGCTGGCGTTCGGCGTGCTGGTGGTGATCGGGCTCGTGGTGGTCGCGGTGCTGGCGGCCATCCCCGCGCTCTGGGTGCTCACGCAGTAGCGCTCACGGGCGGTCGACCGCGACGGTCCAGTTGGACTGGGGCCCCCCCGAGGTGCGGTTCACCTCGAGGTCGACCACCGTGGCGAGCGTGGCGTCGATCACCCCGGGATCGTCGGCCTCCACGGAGGTGGCGAGCACCGCGGGGACCGCGTCGGTGAGGGTCATCGTGATGTTGCCGTGGGGGTTCGTGACCTCGATGTGCACGTCGCCCACGACGCCGTCGATCCCGACCACCTTCGCGCCTCCCTGGGTCTGCCCGCACAGGACGAACGGCAGGGATGCGGGGACGACGTCCAGCGAGTTCTGGCCGCCGAGGTCGAACCCGAGCCAGGTGAGCGTGCCCTCGAGGTCGGCGGACGCATTTCCGGCGGTATCGGTCACGAACACCGTGACGGTCGCGGACCCATCGGCGCATCCTGCATCGTGGGAGACGCGGGCGACGGAGGGCCCGCCGTCCGTGAACGACTCGAGCTGACCGGGGATCGCGAGCACGGTCTGCGTGCCGTCGATGTCGACGACGAGGGTTCCGCCATCGAGGTCGAGATCGACATCGGAGGCCTCGAAGCGGACCTCGATCGCATCGGCCCCGAGCGCCAGCGCGACGGAGGCGAGGACGGGTGGCGTACCGACATCGGTGTCGGTGTCGGTGTCTGCGTCGGCATCGGTGTCTGCGTCGGCATCGGTGTCTGCGTCGGCATCGGTGTCTGCGTCAGCGTCCGTGTCGGTATCGGCGTCCGTGTCGGTATCGGCGTCTGCATCGGCGTCGGTGTCGGTATTGGCGTCCGTGTCGGCATCGACGTCGGCGTCGGTGTCGGCATCCGCGTCGGTGTCGGTGTCGGCGTCGGCGTCGGCATCGGTGTCGGCGTCGCCCTGGACGTTGGACAGGTCGGGTGGCTCGAACAGGTAGGGGCAGCCGAGCAGCGAGAGGAGGACCATCAGAGCACCCCCGCCACGACGAGGCCGGAGCCCACGGCCATCAGGCCGAGGCCCCCCAGCGTGAGCCCGTTGGTGGTGGCGTGCGTGGAGGTGATGCGGTCGGCCTCCCCCGCGTCGACGGCGTTCTTGTAGGCGCCCCGCGTGCCGAAGGCGGCTCCGTACGACACGAGCCCCACCCCCGCAACGCCGATCCCCGCGAGGGTGAGCGGACCGAGCCGCTTCTTCGGGGGGCGCGTGGGCGCGGGACCGTCGGGCTCGGGGGGCTGGACCACCACACCCGCGACGTCGTAGGCGGGGGGATCGCTGCCAGCAGCGACGAGGGAGGAACTCAGGACCGCACCGTCGTCGGCGATGTGCTGGAACACGAACGGGAGGTTGCGGGGCGCAGCCGTCTCCTGCTCTCCGTCCACCAGCAGCCAGCCGGTGGCCGGTGCCGGGAGCGGCTCGGGCTTCGGACGCGCGGTGGCGCCGTCGAACAGCTGCCGCAGCGGGTGATCGCTCGGCGCGAGGGCGTCGGGCAGCGTGCCGGTGGGCTCGAGCGAGCGGTACCGCGCGAAGCTGTCGCGCGTCGCGCCGTCGTCGGAGTCGAAGAAGAAGAACAGCGCGTTCGTGCGGTGCACCCGCGCGGCCAGCTTCGGGTTCAGCGGCTCGGAGAGGCAGTCGATGCGCTCGTGGAAGCGATTCCGGAGCGGCTCGAACCCTTCGGACATCTCGGCGAAGGCGCTCTCGATCGACTCCATGGTGGAGTCGAGCTCGGTGAGGCCGCAGTCGGCCATCGCGGCGGAGATCAGGAGAAGCATGCCGGCACTATACGGCTCGTGCTCCGCGCCGGGAATGTCGGTGTGGTGTCGCCCGTCTGGCGGGGCTCACTCGACCGTGCACTTCCGGAAGCGGGAGTTGCACCGGGCGGTTCGCGTGCGGCCCGCCAGCAGCTCGACGGTGGCGGCGTGGGTGGGCTTGCCGTCGAACCGGACGTACAGGTCGTAGGTGCCGGGTGGCGCTTCGAGCTCGAACTTCGTGGACCCCTGCTGGAGCCACGCGGGCTCGCCGTTCGCGAGCTGCACACGACCCGTGGTGGACCGCGACACCACGGGCTTCGGCTCGGGCTTCGGGTCGGGGACGGTGGGCACCGGACGCTCGAGGGGAGCGGGCCGCGTGACGGGACCGGGTCGGGTGACGGGATCGGGCCGGGTGACGGGACCGGGCCGCGTGACGGGATCGGGTCGGGGGACGGCGGGCCGCGGTGGAACGGGGGCGGTGGCCACGGGGGTGGGGAGGACCTCCACGGGCTCGGGGACCGGTGCGGCTGCGATGGGCTCCGGCTCGGGGACGGGCTCTGGGACCGCGATGAGCGCGGGGATCACGAGCTCGCCGTTGGGGTAGCGCTCCACGCGGGTCGGCGCGACGCCACCGGTTGCGAGCGCAGCGGGCATCGCGGGTGTGCTGGGCGGCCGGATCACGCGCTCGGGCGGACGGATGAGCCAGCCCCCCGCGACGCCGAGGCCGAGGAGCACGACGGCCGTGATCAGGCCGGCGACCACGAACAGCGGCACGTTCTGGGGGCGCGGCACGGGCGTGCGCCGCGACTCCTCGGACAGCGTGGTGCCCACGCGGTCGTCTTCCTTGAGCGCGATGCGCTCGGGCACGAACACCGTGGCCCACGCCTTCAGGTCGGGGCCCGGACACACGGCGGCGCGCGAGGCGCACATCTCGGCGACCTGGGCGCTGCTCGGGCGGTCGGACGGGTTCAGCGAGCGCATCGTGGCCGCGAGTGCGATGGCATCGCGGTACTCGTCGAGGTTCTCCTTGTGGATCTCGGAGATCTCGACCTCGTCGAGCTCCGAGAAGGCCTGGGGCTTCTGCCCCGTGAGCAGCATGTGGAACACGACGCCGAGCGAGTAGATGTCGCCCTCCGGCCCGTCGACGCCCTCCACCCGCTCGGGCGGCATGTAGCCGACGGTGCCGCCGATGTGGTCGGTCGTGAACGACTCGCGTGTGTCGAACTCGGCCTTCGCGATCCCGAAGTCGAGGAGCGCGAGCGAGCCCCGGTGGGTGATCATGATGTTCGACGGCTTGATGTCGCGATGGATCAGGTGCAGGGGCGTGTCGTCGGGCTCGTTCTGCCAGTGGTAGAGTTCGTGGAGCGTGCTCGCGATGCCGGCGACCACCTCGAGCGCCACACGCACGGGCATCGGCCCGCGCTTCTTCACGAGGCGGTGGCAGTCGACCCCTTCGACGAGGTCCATCTCGACGGCCCAGTGTTCCCCCAGTCGCACCGGGGGACCGACGCCCGGGAGGTGCGGATGGCGGATCCTCCCGAGGAGCCGGGCCTCGTCGCGGAAGCGCGCGAGCACCTCGGGCGGGGGGTGGATGTCGGTGAGGATCTTGAGCGCGACCTCGCGCTGAAATCCATGTGCACCGAGCCTTCTCGCCCGGTACACGAGCCCGAAGCCGCCCCTGCCGATGACGGTCAGGATGTCGTAGCGGGGACCTTCCACGCACGCTCCACGCGCCCATCATGCCTCAATTGCATGATGTGACAAACCACCCGACGGAATCGCGGTCATAATAGTCCAGAGGCCCCAGGTCTCTCGACCACCTGACCCACCGCTCTTCCATTCCCCCATCCACGTGCACCCGTCGACCTCCGCTTCGCGGAACCGGGCTCACAGACGAATCGGGCTGGGAATGATGACGGCAGGTCGCCTGCAGACCCGTCGAACCCCAACGCGGAGGAGACATGAGCAATCCTGGCACCGAGACCACCGGTCTACTCGGACTCATCGAGGCTCAGCAGGACCGCGGCCACTACCAGAACCTGCTCTGGGAGGGCACGTTCGGCGACTACCTCGAGATGGTGAAGGCGAATCCGGCCCTTGCGCGGAACGCGTACCAGCGGCTGTACGACCTCATCATCAGCTTCGGGTCGTACGACTACACCGAGTACAAGAAGACCATCACGCGCTACAAGTTCTTCGACGACCCCTTCGAAGACGGGCACGACGCCGTGTTCGGGATCGACATCCACCTGATGAAGCTCGTGCGGGTGCTGCGCGCCGCGGCCCTCGGGTTCGGTCCCGAGAAGCGCGTGCTCCTGCTGCACGGTCCGGTCGGCTCGGCGAAGTCCACGATCGCCCGACTCTTCAAGAAGGGGCTGGAGTGGTACAGCCGCACCGACGAAGGGAAGATGTTCACCTACTCGTGGGTGATCGACGGTGTGGAGCACCCGGCGCCGATGCACGAAGACCCGCTGGCGCTCGTGCCCGATGCGGCGCGCCCGGCGATCCTCGACGCGATCAACGCGAAGAAGCCGCGCTACCCGGTGCAGGTGACGGGCGACCTCAATCCGGTCTGCCGCCACTACTACAAGCGCTTCATGAAGGACTACTCGGGCGACTTCATCCAGCTGCAGCAGCACATCCGCGTGCGCCGCCTGCTGCTGTCCGAGAAGGATCGCGTCGGCATCGGCACCTTCCAGCCGAAGGACGAGAAGAACCAGGACAGCACGGAGCTCACGGGCGACATCAACTACCGCCTGATCGCCGAGTACGGCAGCGACTCCGACCCGCGGGCCTTCAACTTCGACGGCGAGTTCTGCGTCGCGAACCGCGGCATGATCGAGTTCGTCGAGATGCTGAAGCTCGACGTCGCGTTCCTGTACGACCTCCTGGGCGCGAGCCAGGAACACAAGATCAAGCCCAAGAAGTTCGCGCAGACGAACATCGACGAGGTCATCCTCGGCCACACGAACGAGCCGGAGTTCCGGAAGCTCGAGAACAACGAGTACATGGAGGCGCTCCGCGACCGCACGATCAAGGTCGACGTGCCGTACTGCACGGCGCCGAGCCAGGAAGCCCGGATCTACAAGAAGGACTTCAGCGCGAACCGCGTGAAGGTGTTCATCGCGCCGCACACCATCGAGATGGCCGCGCTCTGGGCGGTGCTGACGCGCCTCGAGGAGCCCGCGAACCACAAGCTGTCGGTGCTCCAGAAGGCGAAGCTGTACGACGGCCGCAACATCCCGGGCTTCACGGAGGATCACGTGAAGGAGCTCCGGAAGGCCGCCATCCGTGAGGGTCTCGAGGGGATCTCGCCGCGCTACGTGCAGGACAAGCTGTCGAACGCCCTCGTGCGCGACCCCGACCTCGAGTGCCTCAACGCCTTCATGGTGCTGAACGAGCTCGAAGGCGGGCTCAAGCAGCACAGCCTGATCAGCGACGACCAGCGCGAGCGGTACCGCGAGCTGCTCGGCGTGGTGAAGGAGGAGTACACCGACATCGTGAAGAACGAGGTCCAGAAGGCGATCGCGGCCGACAAGGGTGCGCTGAAGCGCATCTCCGAGAACTACATCGACAACCTCCGCGCGTTCGTCATGAAGCAGAAGGTGAAGAACCCGTTCACGGGCGAGAACGAGGAGCCGAACGAGCGTCTGATGCGGTCGATCGAAGAGAAGATCGACATCCCCGAGACCCGCAAGGACGACTTCCGCAGCGAGCTGATGAACTACATCGCCGACCTCGCGCTGAAGGGGGAGAAGTTCGACTACACGATGAACGAGCGCCTGCACCGCGCCCTCGAGCTGAAGCTGTTCGAAGACAGCAAGGACAGCATCAAGCTCACGTCCCTCGTCTCCAACACGGCCGATGCCGAGACCCAGGCGAAGATCGACGTCGTGAAGCAGCGCCTCATCGACGACTACGGGTACGACCCGATCAGCGCGTCCGACGTGCTGCAGTACGTGGCGTCCATCTTCGCGCGGGGGGACGCATCGAAGTCGAAGTGACCCCTCGCGGTCCGGGGGCCTGGGTCACGGGCTCCCGGATCTCCGCTCCACCGACCCACGGAGGTGACCCGTGTTGAACATCGACAGGGACCTCGGACGCTTCAGAGACATCGTGAAGGGGCGGGTACGTCGAGACCTGCGCAAGTACATGTCGAGCGGAGAGCTGCTCGGCCGGAAGGGCAAGGAGAACGTGTCCATCCCGCTCCCGCAGATCGGGATCCCGCGCCTGCGCTACGGGAAGAACGAGTCTGGCGTGGGTCAGGGCGACGGCGAGGGCGACGAAGCGGGGCAGGGTCCGCGCGCCGGCGATGCGTCGGGCGAGCACATGCTGGAGGTCGAGCTCTCGGTCGACGAGCTCGCCGAGATCCTCGGGGAGGAGCTGCAGCTCCCGCGCATCGAGCCGAAGGGCAACCGGCAGTCCCAGGCGACGAAGGCGAAGTACACCGGCATCGCACAGCAGGGTCCCGAGAGCCTGCGACACTTCAAGCGCACGTACCGGCAGGCGCTCCGGCGCACCATCGCGAGCGGTGGGTTCGCGCCGGGCAAGGCGGTCATCCCCATCAAGGACGACAAGCGGTACCGCACGTACGAGATGCAGACCGAGCCGCGGAGCGCTGCGGTGGTCGTCTACATGATGGACGTGTCGGGCTCGATGGGGAAGGAGCAGAAGGAGATCGTCCGCTCCGAGGCCTTCTGGCTGGATGCGTGGTTGAAGCACAACTACGACGATGTCGAGACGCGCTTCATCATCCACGACGCGAGCGCGCGCGAGGTCGATCGCGAGACGTTCTTCCGCACGCGGGAGAGCGGCGGAACGCTCATCTCCAGCGCGTACAAGCTGTGCCTCGAGATCCTCGAGAAGGACTACCCGGCGGCCGACTGGAACATCTACCCGTTCCACTTCAGCGACGGCGACAACTGGTCGCAGTCCGACACCCGCACGTGCGTGAAGCTCCTGCAGGACACGCTGATCCCGATGTCGAACCAGTTCAGCTACGCCCAGGTCGACAGCCAGTACGGCAGCGGCCAGTTCATCAAGGACCTCGCGGAGAGCTTCGCCGACGAAGACCGCGTGGTGCTGTCCCGCATCCCGAACCGCGACGCGATCATGGACAGCATCCGCGAGCTGCTCGGGAAGGGGAACTGATGGCGAAGATCACGAGCCGGTTCCTGCGCGAGGGTCGGCAGCTCCCCGAGGAGCTCGAAGAGGCGCGCCTCGAGATCAAGGCGATCTGCGAGGGCTACGGGCTCGACTTCTTCGAGACCGTGTTCGAGATGTGCACGTACGAGGAGATCAACATGATCGCCTCGTATGGGGGGTTCCCCACCCGGTATCCGCACTGGCGGTTCGGGATGGAGTACCTCCAGATGCAGAAGTCGTACGAGTACGGCCTGTCGAAGATCTACGAGATGGTCATCAACACCGACCCCTCGTACGCCTACCTGCTCGACAACAACCTCGTCGTCGACCAGAAGCTCGTGATGGCGCACGTGTTCGGGCACGTCGACTTCTTCAAGAACAACCACTGGTTCAAGCCGACGAACCGGAAGATGCTCGACCAGATGGCGAACCACGCCACCCGGATCCGCGACATCATCGACCGGGAAGGCGCGTCGGAGGTCGAGGCCTTCATCGACCAGTGCCTGTCGATCGACAACCTGATCGACCCGTACCTCCCGCACATCCGCCGGCAGACCGACTACAGCGAGGCCGAGGTCGAACAGGCCGCCCAGGACGGCTCGGTCGGCAAGCTGCGTGCCGAGCGCCGCTACATGGACCGCCACATCAACCCGCCGGAGTTCGTGAAGGCCCAGCGCGAGAAGAAGGTGGCGGAGCTCGAGAAGATGCGGAGCTTCCCGGAGTCCCCGGAGCGCGACGTGCTCGGCTTCCTGCTCCAGCACGCGCGGCTCCCGAAGTGGAAGCGCCAGATCCTGCAGATCATCCGGGACGAGGCCTACTACTTCGCGCCGCAGGGCCAGACGAAGATCATGAACGAGGGCTGGGCCACGTACTGGCACACCAAGCTCATGACGCGGCACATCCTCACGGATGCCGAGGTGATCGACTACGCCGACCACCACTCCGGCACGGTCGCGCAGCGTCCCGGCTCGCTCAACCCCTACAAGCTCGGCGTCGAGCTGTACCGCCACATCGAGCGCCGGTGGGACCGGGGCCAGTTCGGCAAGGAATGGCTCGACTGCGAAGACCCCCGCATCCGCCGCGACTGGGACACCCGCGCGATGCTCGGGCAGGAGAAGATCTTCGAGGTGCGCCGGACGCACAACGACATCACGTTCCTCGACACCTTCCTCACGCCCGAGTTCTGCCGCGAGCAGGGCTTCTTCACCACGAAGTTCGACGCGAAGGCCGACGAGTGGGTGGTCGACTCGCACGAGTTCGTCGACATCAAGCGCCAGTTGCTCCAGATGTTGGCGAGCCGCGGCACGCCGCGTGTGTACGTGAAGGATGCGAACGCGCACAACCGGGGGGAGCTGCTGTTGTGGCACCAGCACGAGGGTCTCGACATCCAGCTCGACTGGGCGGCGGTGACGCTCGGCAACCTCGTCGCCTTGTGGGGGCGGCCCGTTCACATGGAGACCCTGCTCGAAGGCAAGCCGATCCGGGTCTCGCACGACGGAACCGACGTGTCCCGTGAAGCCGTGGAGGACCTCGAGTGACCCTGAACGACGCACTGGACGCTGTCGATGGCGCCGGAACCGCCGAGGTACCCCGTGAAGGCGGGCGTGCCGAGGTCGACGTGGCGGACGTCGACCGCCTGGGGGTTCGCGTGCGACGCGTGCGTGTGGAGCGCGACGCCGACTGGGACGTGTCGGAGCAGGCCCGTGCGCTCCCCGAGCGACTGCGCGCGCTTCCCGAGCGGGTCGAGCCGAGCGAGGTGTCGCCGGAGCTCGGAGGGGCGATCCTCCGCACCGCTCCGCGCGACTACGACGGCGAGCGCTACTTCGAGGTGAACGTGGGTCCGCGGTCGGCTGAGGTCCGGCGGGTGAAGGTCACGAACGGCGAGCGTGCCGACGACGACTTCACGATCACGCGCGAGCAGCTCGGACGCCTGATCGACGAGCTCGAAGGCTAGCGGTGCTCGACCTCCTGGAGGCCGCCGAGCGACCGTCCGGCGTCGGGGTGGCGGTGCACCCGGAGCGCGTGGTCGTGCGGCTGGTCACGCCCGATGGGCTCCATCGGTTCGTGGTCCCGGGAGCGGCGGCGGTCGGCGCGCTGCTGGGTGGACTGTTCCTGGTGACGGTCGTTCGGCTGGGGATCCCGGAGCCCTGGTTCTCGGTCGGGTTCCTGATGGCGGCGATGAGCCCGTTCCTGGCGGGGGGACTGGGAATCACGGCGCACATGCTGTGGGCGGGCGTGCGGGCGAACATGGTCCAGCAGATCGAGCTGTCGGCACACCGCGTGGTGATGACGAGCCCGCTCGGGCTGACCCTGTGGTCGGGCTCGGTCCACGAGCTGCGGGACATCTGGGTCCACCACGACGTGCTCAGCGCGGTCCTGGGGCTCGCGAACCTCCCGTCCGGGCCCTCGGGGCCTGCGGCGCGTGACGGGTCCGCCCGAGGGCAGGGGGTGATCACGGGTCTCCGCGTGCACGGAGACGAGGAGGCCCGCTGGCTGGGCGCGCTGCTGGTGCAGTGGCGCGACCGGCACGCCCACGACGGGGCCGACGCCGACCTCGAGCGGATGACGGCGTTGGGAGCGCGCGCTTCGCAGCTCACGTGAGAATCGGCTACGCTGCCGCGTTGGGGGTGCCGCGTGGTCCTACTGCTCTCCGTCCTGGGTGTCGCGTTCGGTCAGTCTGTCGAGAACGGCAGCTTCGAGTCCGGCGACCTCGGTCCGTGGGTCGCCAACGTGGGCGGTGGCTGGTTCGGGAGCGCGAACGTGGTCGACGGCTGGGGCGCGGGTGGCGCTCCGCAGCCCTTCCCGGATGGCGACTACATCCTCGACCTGTCCGACGAGTCCGGGGTGTGCTCGGCACCCTTCGTGGTCACGCTCGAGCGCATCGCGGTCGAAGAGGCGCGCCCGTTCTGGAACACCCAGGGGTTCCACCTCTCCCTCGAGCAGGCCGGCAGCACGGTGCTCGAGTACGACGCCGGGGGCAGCTCCGGCAACTGGTCGCGGCACGACCTCGAGGTCGCAGACTTCTGCGGCGAGACCGTCACGCTCTGCATGCGCATCGAGACGGGGAGCCACTGGTTCGACTTCGCGCGGTTCCGCGGTGCGGTCTGCGAGATCTACGAAGACTCCGACCAGGACGGGTGGTGCCCGCGCGGCACCGATCTCGACGGCGACGGCGTGTGCACGGCCGCCGACGAGCTCGCGCAGTCCGGCGACTGCGACGACAACGACGACTCGATCCACCCCACGGCCGACGATCCGCCGGGGGACGGGATCGACCAGAACTGCGACGGTACCGACGGGTCCGGCAGCGGCGACGCCGACACCGATGCGGATTCGGACACCGATGCCGACACCGACACCGACACCGACAGCGATGCCGACACGGATGTCGACTCCGACACCGACGCCGACTCCGACAGCGATGCGGATTCCGACACCGACACCGACAGCGACGCGGACTCCGACAGCGACGCCGACGCCGATGCCGACACCGACGGCGGCGCGCTCGCCGACGAAGACCTCGCGGTGGCGGGTGGGTGCAGCTGCAGCGCCACCGGCGCCCCGTGGGTCGCCCTGATCGCGCTGCTCCCGCTCGCGGCGGTCACCCGCCGGCGCTGAGCTCAGGGTGCCGCGGAACCACTGAATCCGCGGCACTACCGGACTACGGAAGGACCGTGGGGTCGTAGCCCATGAACAGCCAGCCGACGGCGTCCTGCGGGAGCGGCATCAGCAGCGTGTTCGTGGGCAGCGTCGCGTCGTCGATGCTGCGCGCGGCCACCCCGAGCGCCAGGCGGTCCTGGTCGGCGTGGAGCGAGATCTTGTAGGGATCGAGGTTGCGGCCCGTGCTGCAGAGCGGCTCGAGGGGGTCGCAGCTGCCGACCGGCGTGTGCTGGTACGTGGGGTCGTAGTCGTACACCGGCAGGTCGACCATCTGGTCGAGACCGACCGTGGGATCGTTGCCGTAGGCCAGCTTCACCATGTTCACGGGGCTCGCTTCGACGACCGCCGCGACGTACAGCACGCCGTTCCGCCACATGCCGTCGACGCTCAGAACCTGCTCGCCCGCGAACACGTCGTACGTCGCGCCGCCGTTCAGGTTGTCGACGATCGTGGCGCCGCCCGCGATGTTCGCCATCAGGATGAGGCCCGAGTGCTCGTCGATCTCGCGCACCTGCGTGTTCTGCCAGGTGGTGTCGGTGGACAGCGTGACCGTGCCGGGCGTCGTGCTGATGTCGGCCGTGTACGACTCGCAGCCGGACTCGTCGCAGACGGTCTGCAGCGAGCTCATCCCGTCGGGCGCGAGCTCCTGGAAGCACGACGAGGCGTCGTTCGTCACGACGGTCTGCGTGAGGAGCGACACGTTCTGGGACGCGGGGTCGGTGAAGACCGGCGTTTCCATCGTGAGCGACCGGAAGCTCGGGGGCTTCGTGGGGTCGGGCTGGTTCTCCGGGCCGCCGTTGGGATCCTCGCGACCCGCGCCGCCGCACGCCATGAGCCACAGCTTGCCGGGATCCTGCGTGTCGAGCTGCAGATCGAGGTCGACGTCGTACCCGAACCACGTGGAGACGCGGTTCGCGAGCTCGTACTGGTAGCCGAGGATGGGATCGTAGGCGTACTGGCGGAGCAGGATGCGCGTGGTGTCGGTCTGCGAAGGCGTCTTGTAGGTGACCGCGAACCACATGACCGGACCGTCGGCCAGCACGTCGAGCCCGCTCCCGTGCACGAACGTGGTGGTGGGGCTGATGTTGTTCCACACCAGCACCTCGTCTTCGACCGCGTCGTACCCGGCGTCGGTGGGCGTGAACAGCAGCGCCAGCGCGGGGTTGTTGCGGTTGAACAGGGAGGTCCAGGAGGCCGTGACGCCCACGACGTAGTGCTCGTCGGTGCGGACCATGCGCGGCCAGGTGGGGGTGTCCCACGCGTACCCGCCGAAGCCCCAGGGAGTGGCGTCGGGCGACAGGTCGCAGTCGGCGTCGTTGGCATCGCCGAGGATCTCGAGGTTGCCCGGGGCCACGGTGGGGTTGGTGTCGTCGCAGTCGCCGCCGTCGGCTTCGAACAGCGGGTTCACCGTGCGCGGGTAGTCGGGCTGCGTGCCCGACCAGTTCGCGACGTAGTCCTGCAGGGCGAGCGTGTCTTCGGTGCGGACGTAGAGATCGCCATCCTGGTCGAAGTCGTTGTCGCCGAGGCAGTCGGAGTCGATGCCGTCGTACCAGGCGTCGCTGGCACCCGGGAAGACGAGCGCCGGATCGGCGGCCGCGAGGTTCGGGTGGGGCTGGTCGAGGCAGTCGCCGGGCTGTGCCGACACCCCCTCGGTCGGACCCCAGCTGTCGGGGCCATCGGGCAGGTCTTCGGGGTGATAGGCCGCCACGAAGTTGCCGAACGGGATGGCGTACTCCTCGGGGTAGTAGCCGTCGCCATCCTGGTCGAAGTCGTTGTCGCCCGAGCAGTCCTGATCGATGCCGTCGTACGGGAGCTCGCCGGGCGCGCCCGTGTACACGTCGTCGTTGTTGTCGTTGCAGTCGCCGAACGCGTTCGCGCCGCTCGGATCGATGCCCTGGATGCCCCAGTCCTGGATGTACGCGTCGAGGAGCGGGCCCGTCGGCATGCCGTTCACGGTGGGAGGCATCTGCCCGTCGCCATCGTCGTCGAAGTCGTTGTCGCCCGCGCAGTCGCGATCCACGCCATCGTACGGCTCGTCGTCGAGGACGGCGGGGTTCACGTCGGCGGGGGAGAGACCCTCGGGCAGGACCTGGCTGCCCGAGCCGTCGACACAGTCGGTCTGCAGGCGGTCGACGTTCGTGGGCCACGGCACGTCGTCGGGCGACGCGAGGCCGAGGCGCTCCATCTGCATGGCCGCGTAGTCGGCGAACGAGATGCCGGGGAAGCCGTCGCCGTCGACGTCGACGATGTCGACCTCGTCGCAGTCGTTGTCGATGCCGTCGTACGGGATCTCGACCCACGACGGATCGGCCCAGGGATGGGCGGGATTCTCGGGATCGCCCGTGGGACGGCGCAGCGGGTTCTCGTCGTCGCAGTCGGCGGACGAAGGCACGCCGTCGTTGTCGTCGTCGAGGTTGTCTTTCAGGTCTTGCCGCTCCTTGTCGCTCACGAACGAGAACGCACCACATCCGGAGAGGGCGATCACGAGGGAGCCAGCGTAGGCGGTGAGGGCGAGGTGCGAGACCAGGCGCATCGGGGAGTCCTCCATTCCGGCACCTTACCACGCCGAAACGGCCCTCGTGGCTCGTGCTCTATGGTTTCGGGAGCCCGTTCCCATCGGCCCCGGGGACCTTCCGCAACCACAGGAAGTGCTCGAGGTTCCCGGCCTTGGCTCCGGGCAGCACGCAGTCCTCGCCGCCCACCACCTCGAACCCCGCGGCGCGGGCGTCGTCGGCGACCTGGGTGATGGCGTCCTCGCGGCTGCCGTCGTCGCGCACGCGGCCGCCCTTCGCGATCGCGGCTCGCCCGGCCTCGAACTGGGGCTTCACGAGCACGAGCGCCTCGGCGTCGGGCGTGGTGATGCGGTGGATCGCCGGGAGGATCAAGCGGAGCGAGATGAACGACAGGTCGCCCACCACGCGCTCCACGGGCGCTTCGAGAGACACGCCCTCTCCGCTCCCGAGGTGACGGGCGTTCACACCGTCCATCACGACCACCCGGGGATCCGTGACCAGACGCTGATGCAGCTGGCCGCGCCCCACGTCGATCGCGAATACCCGCCGGGCTCCGTGCTCCAGCAGCACCTCGGTGAATCCGCCCGTGCTGGCGCCCAGATCCGCACACACGCGCCCGTCCACGCCCATCGGGAGGGCCTCCAGGGCTCCGAGCAGCTTGCGGGCCCCGCGCCCGACCCATTCGCGCTCGGTGGACAGCACGAGCACCGGGCGGTCCGGGCGAACCTGGCTGGAGGGCTTCGTGACGACGAGCCCGTCGACCTGGATGCGCCCCGCCTCGATGAGCTCGCGCGCGCGGAGTCGGGACGGGGCCAGGCCCTGGTCGACGAGGAGTCGATCGAGGCGGATGGGCTTCGGCCTAGACATCCCGCTCGACGGTGAACCGTGCGAGCTGCTCGAGCGTGGGGCTGTTCAGCTCGCGGGCCAGGCCCGTGGCGCGATCCGCCAGCTCGCGTGCCCGTCGCTGGGTCTCGGGGATGCCGAGCAGCCGCACGAAGCTCGGAGGCCCGTTGAGGTCTTCCGCTTCGTGCGCATCGAGCAGATCGTCGGCGAGCTGGAACGCCAGGCCCACGTGCTCACCGTACTGGGTGAGCGCGGTGAGGGCGTCGGGCGGGGCTCCTGCGCACAGCGCGCCCATGCGGACCGCACACCGGATGAGCGCACCGGTCTTCAGCTGGTGCAGGCGCTCGAGCACCGCGACCTCGCGGATGCTGGCGCCGAGCCCGATGTCGGCGACCTGACCCCCCACCATGCCGCGGTGCCCGGCCGCATCGGCGAGCTCGAGCACGAGCTGGGCCCGCACCTCGAGGGGCGCGTGACGCGCGAGGATCGCGAACGACTCGGTGAGCAGGGCATCGCCGACCAGCACGGCCATGCCCTCGCCGAACGCACGGTGCACCGTGGGACGCCCGCGCCGCTCGTCGTCGTCGTCCATGCACGGCAGATCGTCGTGCACGAGCGAGTAGGTGTGCACGATCTCGACGGCCGCCGCACACGGGAGCACGGCGTCGAGCGGCCCTTCGGTGAGCGCTTCGTACGCGGCGATCGCGAGCAGGGGACGGATGCGCTTCCCGCCGCCGAACAGCGGATAGCGGCAGGGCTCCGCGAACGACTCGGGCCAGGCGTCCTGGAAGAGGGGCGCCATCCAGCTGTCGAGTCGCGAGCGGCGGTCGCTCGCCCAGACCTCGAGGCTCATCCCGGCGAGAAGATCAGCGGGAAGGTGACCGCGGCGGTGTTGCCCTCGCCGAGCGGCGCGGCACGGTAGGCCTTCAGGGCTTCGAGGATGCAGGCCTCGAGCTCCGTGGAGTCGCCTTCCATGTTGGAGCCGAGCATCGACGGGTCGTCGTAGAGCGAGCCGTCGGGGTTCAGGCGCACGGTGGGCATCAGGCGGCCCGTGAGGTCGGGCTGCTTCTGCAGTGCGGTGACGTAGCAGCCCTCGAGCGCGGGCATGATCGGCTGGAAGCCCTCGTCGGCCTTCTTCTCGGTGATCATGCCCACCCCGCCCGGATCGGACGGCGTGACGATGGGCGAGCCGGGGAAGATGCCGCGCGGCATGGCGCCGGAGTCGACGCTCGTCCACGGGCGCGGCCCGCCTTCCTTCGCCTTCGCGAGCCCGACCTTCTCGGCGCCTTCCTTCCGCGCGAGGTCGATCATGTCGACGATCACGCCGTAGTCGCTGTCGAGATCCGCATCGATGAACACGTTCTTCTTGGACATGTTCCGCAGGCGGCGGTTGAGCTCGAACGAGATCTTCTCGGGCGCCATGAGCTTGAGGTTCAGCGCCACCTTCTGCTCGGTGTCGCCCTCTTGCAGGGCGTAGATCGAGATGACGAGCTGCTCCACGTCTTCGGGCAGCGTGTCGGGGGGCTTCGGGCACGCATCGCCGAGGCACGGCAGCTTCACGCCCATCGCGCTCACCTGGACCGGGAGCGAGACCATCATGATGATGAGCACGACGAGCACGACGTCGATGAGCGGCGTCAGGTTCATGTCGTCGAACGACTTGCCGGTGCCGACCTTCGCGCCCACCCTACTTCTCCTTCGACACGGCGAGCTGGATGCTCGTGTACTGGTTGGCCGACAGGAGGTCCATCACTTCGCGCACCTGACGGTACTTCAGCTCACGGTCGGCCTTGAGGAGCAGCACCCGCGCCTGGGGAGCATCGCCGGGCAGCTCCTTGCGGATGTGCTGGGTGATCGCGTCGCGATCCTTGTCGAACTCGGCGTTCAGGAGGTCGATCAGATCCTCGAGCGTGGCTTCGTCGTCTTCGACACCGAACCGCCCGTCGGAGGTGACCGACACCGTGATGAACTCCTTCGCGTCGCGCTGCTCGGCCATCGTGTCGTCGGGCACCTCGGGCGGCTCGACCGGCAGACCGGCCTGGAGCAGCGGGGTGATGACCATGAACACCACGAGGAGCACGAGCACGACGTCGATGAGCGGCGTCACGTTCATGTCGGCCATCGGGCCGTCGCTGGATCCGAGCTTCGCCCCCATTCGAGGCTCCTACTTCGCGGCCTGGGAGTGCCCGTGCGCGAACTTCGCGGCCCAGTCGAGGAAGTCGGCCTCGGACGACGTGAGCTCCTGCTGGACCTTCTCGACCTTGCCGTTGAAGAAGTTGAACAGCCACACACCGAAGATGGCGACACCGATGCCGACGGCCGTGGTGTAGAGGGCCTCGGCGATCCCCGCCGAGATGCCCGCCAGACCGCCGCCACCCGTGGTGGCCATGCCCTGGAAGGCGTTGATGACACCGAAGGTGGTGCCGAACAGGCCGACGAAGGGCGCTGTGGAGCCCGTGGTGGCGAGCCAGGCGAAGCCGCGCTTCAGCTTGGCGACCTCTTCGGCGAGGGCCTTCTCGACGGCGCGCTCGGCGTTCTCGACCCCGAACTCGTTCGGGTGGGCATCGAGCTCGGTGAGACCGGCCTTCAGCACGGCCGCGAGGTAGCTCGACTTGTACTTCTTGTCGCTGGCGATGCGGAGCGCACCGGCCACGTCGCCCTGCTGCATCGGCCCCACGATCTCGGCGGCGACCCGCATCGACTGGCGACGGGCCCGGGAGAACGCGATCAGGCGCTCGATCCACACCACGAGGCAGATCAGCGACAGCGCGCCGAGCGTGAGGATGACGCCTCGTGCCTCGCGCCCTGCGGCATTCCAGAAGTCCATCGGGCCGAACGAGGCATGGCCAGCCTCTTCGGCCGCCTGGGCAGCGAGTTCGAGCAACATCAGGAGCATGGTTCGATTCTCCGTTCGCGCGAGGCGTGCAGCCTAGCAGCGGGGGGTCGTCCGGTCCAGCGTGCCCGAGCGGGCCGACGAGACCGGACCCGGTGCATCACCGGGCCTTGAAGATGATGGCGATGAGGGTCTGGGCCTTGACCTTCTCCCCGCCGGCCTTGGGCGGATACCACCGCCACTCGAGGATGGCCTGCTCGGCCTCGGCGTGGAACACCTTGGGACAGTCCTTCACGATCGCCTTGAACGGCACGCCCTTCTCGTCGATCGTGACGCTGACCTTGCACTTCTGGTCGCCGAGGTTCATCGACTCGGCGGCTTCGGGGTAGGTGGGGAGCTTCCGCTTCTTCACCTCGAGCTCGGAGTGGTGGAAGGACCGGATGCCGGCGTTCAGGTCGCCGCCGACCACGCCGTCCTTGATGCCGTCCTTCACGCCGTCTTTCTGGCCGCCCTCGACGCCGTCCTTCACGCCGTCCTTCTCACCGGCGGGGCGCTCCTGGGACTTGACCTCCGTCTTCACGTCCTCCTTGAGCTCCTTCTGCTCGTCGACCATGTCTTCCGGCTCTTCTTCGGTCTCCTCGTCTTCCTCCTCCTCCTCGCTGGAGTCGGCCGCGGCCGGCGGAGGGGGCGGTGGAGGCGGCGGCGCCGCGGCGTCGGGGATCTCGTCGTCGATGATCACCTCGACGAGGGCGCAGTCGGGGTCTTCCATGTCGATGAGCCCGTCGCCGTCGTCGTCGATGCCGTTCGTGCAGTCTTCCGTGTAGGCCGCCTCGATCTCCTTCACGACCACCAGCATCCCGTAGCCCACGGTGAACGCCGCCGTGGACCCGATCAGGAGGGACGCGATGAGCATGGACGCGAAGCTGCGTTTGGTGGCGTCCTCGTCGAGGCTCTTTCCGACGTTGTCGAACATGCTCTGCTACTCCGGGGGTGGGGCCGGGCTCCGCATTCTGACTCCTGACCGGCACCAACGCAACGCCTCGACACCGGGGAGGCTTACAGTGGCCCCGTATCCTCCAGTGTGAACGCAGGGCGCGCCGGAATCAGGGATCGACGTCCCGCAGCGGGCGCTCCTCGATCCCGGCACCGCCACGCGAGAGCGCTGCGACGCGCTTCTCGGCTTCTTCGAGCTGCTCGTGGCACGTACGGGCGAGCTCGACGCCCTCCTCGTACAGCGTGAGGGCCTCGTCGAGCGGCAGCTCACCGCCCTCGAGCCGTCGCACGCGGGCCTCCAGCTCGGCCAGGGCGTCCTCGAACCGCTCCGGCGCGCTCATTCGTCGAGCCCCAGGATCCGCATCCGCTCGATCCGCTCGAGCACGAACGTCCGGCGCTCGTCCTCGGCCTTGTCGATGCCCACGAGCACCGGGCTGTCGCCCTTGAACGCGAACCGCTGCGGAGCGACGACCAGCTCGAGCTTCAGCCCGTTCTTCGCCAGGTAGACCATCTCGACGTCGAGATCCTTCGACATCGCGAGGTCGGCGAGCCGGCGGACCTCGAGCACGGTGACCTCCGGGATCGGATCGTCCTCTTCGCCCTCCTCCCCGTCAGGGAGCTTCGCGAGCCGTGTGCCCGGCACCATCTGGAGCTTCTCGGGAGGCGCCAGCTCCCGGCCGCGCTGGGCGGGGTCGATCGCGAGCTGCCTCGCTTCGGCCACCATCCGGTGCAGCGCGTTCCGCGCCCCCACGTGCTCGGGATCACCGGGGTAGCCGCGCACCTCGGCGGCCGGCTGGAAGCTGTTGTCCTCCAGGGCGGCCATGATCTCGTCCTTCCGCGTGCGGTCGACGGCGTACATGCCGGGCGCGAACCGGTGCAGGAGGTACGGCTTCACGCGCTTGTTGCCCTCGAGCCGACGGATCTGGCTGCGATGGACGGTCATCAGCATGAGGTCGTGGAACTCCACCTCGCCGCGGTGGCCGATCCAGCCCTTCAGCGTGCTCTCGACGTTGTCGGGGAGCCCGATCTGGCTGTTGTCGCGCAGGAACTGGAGCACGTCGTCGCGACGCCAGCCCGCCTTCAGGGCCTTCTCCACGCGCTCTTCGGCGATCCGGTACGTATTCATGCGGTCGCAGCCCACGAGGGTGGCGAGCTCGCCGATCCGGAACAGCAGCACGGGCGCGAGGCCCGCCGGCGCCATGATCTCGTAGCTGGGCGTCAGGTAGAACTGCGTGAACCCGTCGTCGTCGCCGGGCTCGAGCATCATGCGCCCGCGCGCCGACAGCCGGTAGAACTTCTCCTGGCCCCACTGCCCGAGGTCGAGGATGCCCGCGCGGACCAGCGGAGCGAAGCTGTACGACTCGCGGTCGGACGTGCGGACCGAGTTGAACGCACCGCGCTGGTAGCGATCGCGCCAGTCTTCGCCGCGCTGCCAGCGCCGGTACTGCGACACGAGCGGACGCTCCGCCACCCACAGGCTCTCCGGCGACTCGTCGCCTTCGGGCGCGGTGGCGGCATGGATCGCCCACAGCACCCACTCCGCCATCGGGAAGCGCTTCTCGAGCGCGCGGAACATCAGGTCGCGCTGGTCTTCGGCCTCGAGCCCGAGCCACTCGTCCATCACCTCGCGGTTCAGGGAGAGGTACTCGCCGCGGAGCTCCACCATGCCGTGCATCATCAGGAAGTCGAGGTGGAACTGGAACAGCTCCGAGTCGGTCTTCCAGATCTGGCTGAAGAAGCGGTCCATCTCCTCCTGGTCGTGCCGGTAGATCTCCTGGCGCTGCGTCAGACGCGGCGCGTTCTGGTCGATGTACGTGGCGAGGGACGTGATGGAGAAGTCGAGCGGGGGACAGAACGGCACGGCGTCCATCACGCGCACGTCGTCGTGGGCGAACGTCGGCAGCGACAGGTCGGCCTCGAGCTCTTCGATCAGCCCGTCGAGCAGGGGCTCCGGGATGACGTAGAAGAACTCGCCGTCGGACTCGTGCGAGCTGACGACCACGCCCTTGTTGGCGAGCGCGACCAGCACCTTCTTCCACTCGCGATCGTGCCCGCCGAACGACAGGATCAGCTCGCGGTGGAACTCGTTGGCGTGCGCCACTCCGCCGGCCTGGACGAGCGCGGCGAGGGCCTTGCGGTCCCGCTCGTTCGTGTTCTTCAGCATCGCGGAGATGCGCGAGCCCTGCGCGATCGCGCGCACCGTGAGCTGGATCATGCGATCCCGCCCGGCCACGCGGTTCGGTTGGCCTCCGAGGCCGCGGTACAGGTTCGCGACCACCTGGTCGGGTGCCTGGGCGAGCCAGCCCGAGATGTCGTCGAGCTGACCGCGCGACAGGTGGCGCCGGCGCGCCCCCGCCGAGCCCGGTGCCTTCCGACGCGTACGGGTGCCGCGCTTCTTGTACGGATTCCGACCACTGGACGGCAGGCTCACCGCAGGGCCCGTCACCTCGACGGCCTGGCGGCGGCCCTTCTTGCGCTTCGGCGCGCTGTCGTCGGCCACGAGGAGGTCGTCGAACTCTCGCATGCCTCCTGCGGGGTTCGCGGAGCCCCGCTTGCGACGACGCCGGCGACGCTTGCGCTTCTCGCTGTCGTCGTCGCCGCGGGTGCTGATCTCTTCGCTCATCGGCGGTCCTCGGGTGCCGCGCTTCGGGCGGTCACCGGGGTGGGGAGGAGGGTCGTCAGGCGACCCGTTCCTCGATGAAGTAGCGGTAGCCCTGCTCCGTGAGGAACAGCTGGCGCTTCATGGCGAACTCCTGCTCTTTGGAGCTCGCCGTCACGATCGTGTAGAAGCTCGCCGGGGCGTCCTTCGGGCGGAGGATGCGGCCGAGACGCTGCGCTTCCTCCTGCCGGGAGCCGAACGACCCGGAGACCTGGATGGCGACGTTCGCGTCGGGCAGGTCGATCGCGAAGTTCGCGACCTTGCTCACCACGAGCACCTTCGAGGTGCCCGTGCGGAACGCCTTGAACAGCTGCTCGCGCTCGCGATGGGGCGTCTCGCCCGTGATGAGCGGGGCCCCGAGGTCGTCGGAGAGCTTGCGCAGCTGGTCGAGGTAGGTGCCGATGATCAGCACGTTGTCGTCCTTGTGGCGCTTGCAGATCTCCTCGACCACGTCGATCTTCACGGGGTTCTCGGACGCCATCCGGAACTGGACCGTGGCATCGGAGGCCTCGTACGTCTCGCGGTCGCGCGGGCTGAACGGCACCCGGACCTCGAAGCACCGGGCCTCCGCCACGAAGCCCTGCTTCTCGAGCAGCTGCCACGGGAGGTCGTACCGCTTCGGGCCGACCAGCGAGAACACGTCGCCCTCGCGGCCGTCCTCGCGCACGAGCGTCGCGGTGACGCCGAGCCGGCGGCAGCCCTGCACCCCCGCCGTCGCTCCGAACACGGGCGCCGGGAGCAGATGCACCTCGTCGTAGATCAGCAGACCCCAGTTGTGGTCGCGGAACAGGTGCAGGTGCTCGTAGTCGGCCTTCTTCGACCGACGCCACGTCATCACCTGGTAGGTGGCGACCGTGACGGGCTTGATGTTCTTCTCCTTGCCCGTGTACGTGCCGACCTCGTTCTCGGTGAGGGTGGTCTTGTCGATCAGCTCGCGCACCCACTGGTCGACGGCCGTCTGGTTGTTGCACAGGATCAGGGTGTGCTGCTGCACCGCCGCCATCGCGACCATGCTCACGATGGTCTTGCCGGCGCCACAGGGCAGCACCACCACGCCGTGACCGCCCGCGGGCTGGCCCTCCATGAACCAGCGCTCCACCGCGGCCACCTGGTAGTAGCGCGGCTCGAACGGCTTCCCGTTCGACTTCATCGTCGAGCGCAGCTTCATCGGCAGCGGGTCGCCCTCGGCGAAGCCCACCGTGTCTTCGACCGGCCAGTTCTCCTGGAGCAGGCGCTGCTTGAACAGCCCGCGCATGCCGGCGTCGATCTTCCAGTGACGGCGACCGTCGCTCTGGAGCAGCTCGTCGGCCGTCTCCGTGTTGCGCACGAGCTTCTCGACCAGGAGGGTCTCGAACTCCACGCGGATCGACGCGGAATCCTCCGGGTGCCGCTGCAGCTTCACGAGCCCGTACCGCGTGATCGTGTCGCTGATCGTCGTGCGCACGACCTCGGGGATGTCGAACTTCGTGAGACCCCGGAGCGTCTCGATGATCTCCTCGCGCTTCATGCCCGCGCTCGCCGCGTTCCAGAGCGACAGGGGCGTGATGCGGTAGGTGTGGAGGAGGTCGGGCGAGCTCTCGAGCTCTGCGAATCGGGCCAGGAAGTCGCGGGCCTCGTCGAAGCGAGGGTGCTGCGTCTCCAGGTGGACCTTGCCGTCACCTTGAACGATGACCGGATTGGTCGGATTTATCTGCATCCAGGGACCATGGGCTGTCCTAGCAATGATCGGGAGAGGGCCCGGCCTCACTTCGCTCGGGCGTCCCCGCTGGGGTGCTGGCACCCGCACCGTCTCGGGGGACCGAGGGGGGCGGGAAGTGCACACGGGTCGACACCACCAGGGTGAAGACCTTCAGAACCGTTATTTACGGCTCGCATGCGAACTGTCAAGCCTTTTGGGCCGAATCGACCCCTCTCCGCGCTGCGGGGCCCGCGCCGACGCGCCCCTACGGTGCTCGGCCCGCTCCGCGTCACCGGCCTCGACGACCCCTCCGGCGTCCGGTCCATCGGCGGAAAGGCCGCGGGATTGCGGCGGTTGCTCCAGGCGGGCCTGCCCGTCCCCGACACGCGGGTCGTCCACGCGGGCGCCCTCGACGCCTTCCTCCTCCACAACCAGCTCACCGCTCCCACCGCGGCCGAGGTCGCGAACGGTGCGTTCCCGCCGGGCTGGGAGCAGGCCCTCGTCGACGAGGCCCGCGCGCTCGGGGCCCGCCTCGCCGTCCGGTCCAGCGGGGTCGAGGAGGACGGGTCCACCCGGTCCTTCGCCGGTGTCCACCACACCGCGCTCGGCGTGTCTCCGGAGCGCGTCCCCGCTGCCATCCGGGACGTCTGGGCCAGCGCCTTCGACACGACCGCCCGCAGCTACGGGCCCGGCTCCGGCATGGCCGTCGTGCTCCAGCCCCTGCTCGAGCCCGACGCCGCCGGGGTCGTCTTCACGGTCAATCCCCAGAACGGCTCCTGGCGCGAGGTCGTGGTCGAGGCCGTGCGCGGTCAGGGCGAGGCCCTCGTGTCCGGGCAGGCCGCGCCCCAGTACTTCGTCGTGCGCCGACCGCGGAACCTGCCCGGCCGTCGCGTGTGGAACCGGCTCATGCTCGAGGTCGTCCAGGCCGATGCCGTTCCGCAGGACGAGACCTGGACCCTCGGCACCAACGGCCAGCTCCTCCGGCGGCCCGTGCCCCTCGCCGAGCGTTCGGCACCGGTCCTCACCACCCCCGGGCTCCTCGAGCTCTGCCGCCTGGCGCTGCGGGCCGAGGCCCACTTCGGCGAGCCCCTGGACGTCGAGTGGGCGCGGGCCGGAGGGCGGACCGTGCTGCTCCAGGCCCGGCCGATCACCCGCACCGGGACGCCGCGCGGGCGCGATGTGCTGTGGACCCGTCGGTTCTTCGGCGAGCGCTGGCCCACCCCGCCGAGCCCCCTGTCGTGGTCGCTGCTCGCCCCCATCATCGAGTGGTTCATCGCCTATCCGGACGTGCAGGAGCGCTTCCTGGGCGGGGGTCCCGCGATCCGGCTCATCCGCGGACGTCCATACCTCAACGCCACCGTGTTCCGGCACCTCCTGTTCAAGTGGCCCGGTGCGCCCGCTCCCGGGTTCATGCTCGAGCTCATCCCGCCCGACGAGGTCGACGAGTGGCGCCGGCGGTTCCGCGTCAAGGCCGACTGGGCCGTGTACAACGCCATCTTCGCGGACACGTGGCGCGAGCGCCGGTGGGAGCGCTTCGCGTTCAACCCCTTCACCAACCACACCGTGTGGGAGGCCTACGCCGCGCGCTTCGACGCCGAGCAGGCCGCGCTCGACACCCCGGTCCTCGGACGCGCGGACGCCGTCCAGCGCGTGCAGGCGCAGCAGCGGCTCGTGCGCGACTACCTCTCCATCCACGTCTGCAGCCTCCTGTTCGCCAACCTCTGGTACCAGGTGCTCCAGGGCTGCCTCGCGAGCTGGGCGCCCGGCAGCACCGAGACCTGGATGGAGCAGCTCGCCGTGTGCCCGCCGGGCAACAAGACCCTCGAGACCAACGAGGCCCTCTGGCATCTCGCCCAGGTGCTCGGAGAGCCCGGCGTCGCCGACCTCCGGGAGGGCCGAACCCTCGAACCGTCCGCAGCGGCGGCCCTCGCGCGGTTCCTCGCCGCGTACGGCCACCGCGCCGAGGCCAGCTGGGAGGTGTTCAGCCCGCGCTGGGCCGACCATCCCGAGCGCCTCGTCCCCCTGCTGCAGTTCTCCGTGGAGCCTCGCATCCGGGTTGGCGAGCAGGAGCGCACCTTCGCCGACGCCCGCCGACGCCTGCTCGCGGAGGTCGAGGGGTGGCGCGGACGCACGCTGGACGGCCTCGTCCACGTCACCCGCCGCTACCTGCTCCTGCGCGAGAACCAGCGGTTCGCGTTCGATCGCCTGCTCGCCGGCATGCAGCGCACCCTGCTCACCCTGGGGGCCGAGCTCGGCCTCGACGACCCCGCCGACATCCGCTGGCTCACGTGGGACGAGGTGACCGGGCTCGCCCAGGGCAGCTTCGCCGGGCCGCTCCCGATCGACGAGCGCCGGAGGGCCCACGCGGCTGCGCTCGCCGACGACCCGCCCATCTTCCTGCGCGGCGACGTGCCCGCCGACGGAGAGCTCCGGGGCAACCGGCTCACCGGGCTCGGCGTCAGTGCGGGGCGGGTGCGCGGGCGGGTCCGGGTGCTGCGCACCGTGGCGGACGGCGAGGCCCTCCAGGACGGCGAGATCCTCGTCACCCACGCGGTCGACCCCGGCTGGACGCCGCTGTTGCTGCGGGCGGGCGGCGTGGTGCTCGAGCTCGGCAGCCTCCTGTCGCACGGCGCGGTGGTCGCGCGGGAGTACGGCGTGCCCGCGGTCGTGAACCTGTCGGGCATCACGCGGGTCCTCCGGGACGGGCAGGAGGTGACGGTGGACGGGTCGCGCGGGTTGGTGTGGGTTCACGCCTGACGCGCAGGTCAGGACCGCGCTGGCAAGGCGCCATCTGCTCGACCCGCCCTGCCCGTCTGCTCGACCCGCTCTCGCAGGGCGCGTCGGTCCCCTCAACGAGGGCTGGGGACGGAGCCTCGACCCTCAGGCCGTCCGAAGGGTCCAACGAGCTCCAGTTACTCCGCGCGCAAGCGCGCTGCGCACTTCGGCTTCGCCTCCGTTTGCGGTTCGGAAGACCGCTGCGGCCTGCATCGAGCACGGTTCGACCGGGGCGTATGCAGCGTCGATGGGTCCAGGACCGTGCCCGACGCCTGCGGCCTCGCTGAACGCTGTCGATGAGGCCTGTGTCCGCGTCGGCAGAGACGAGCGCGCCGGTCCGAACAGCGTCCGCGTCGGCGGAGACGAGGTCTCTCCACCGTCCGTCGCGCGCCACGACGTCCGCGCCAGATCACCACGTTCGTCGTGAGGACAGCTCCTGCGTCCATCCTCATCCACCGCCCTGCCGGGAAGCACGGAGCCATCCATCCGCTCCGGGTCGCCGATGCCCCGGTCTCGGGTGGACCGTCGGCCCCGGACCTCTGACGCTGCGCATTCGCTGCCACGTCCGCGGGCGACAGGGGTAGGACCGCCGAAGATCCTCGATGGAGACGGCTCCGTTGCAGATGTCCGGGGCAGCAGAGACGAGCGCACCGGTCCGAACAGCGTCCGCGTCGGCAGAGACGAGGTCACTCCACCGTCTCGCGCGCCACGACGCCCGCGCCAGATCTCCACGCTCGTCGTGAGGACAGCTCCTGCGTCCATCCTCATCCACCGCAATCGCCCATGCCCCGGTCTCGGGTGGACCGTTGGCCCCGGACCTCTGCGTCTCCGCCCCCTCAGCGACCCCTGCGTTGAAATCGGGCGTTCGCCGAAGGACGTCGACGGGGCTGTCGAGACGCTCCGCTTTCGTGGCCACCCGATGGCAGCGAGTGCTCCCACGTCCGCGTCGGCGGAGACGAGCGCGTCGGTCCGAACAGCGTCCGCGTCGGCAGAGACGAGGTCTCTCCATCGTCTCGCGCGCCGCGACGTCCGCGCCAGATCACCACGTTCGTCGTGAGGACAGCTCCTGCGTCCATCCTCATCCACCGCCCTGCCATGAAGCACGGAGCCGTCCATCCGCTCCGGGTCGCCGATGCTCCGGTCTCGGGTGGACCGTCGGCCCCGGACCTCTGTGTACCCCTGCGACCTCAGTGTTGAAATCTGGCGTTCGCCGGAGGACGTCGACGGGGGTCTCGAGACGCTGCGCATTCGCTGCCACCGGATGTCAGCGAATCCCTCAGCGTGCGGGCGCCAGCACCCACGGGTCCCCGAGGAACACCGCGCGGCGCTCCCACGTCGCGGGACCCCCATCCCCAGCGGTTCCCTGGCGGACCACGTGCACCTCCGACCCCACGAGCCGCGGGCCGAGCTCGACCACACAGGACTCCGGGCAGTCCTCGAGGGTGACCGTGAGCGGCGCCCAGGTCAGCGCCACCGGACGCGCCTCGCCGGGCTCCGGACGCAGCACCCGCACCGTCTCGTCGAGCCCGTCGCGATGGACGACGATGTCGAGATCGGCCGGGCGGTCGAGCGACGTGCGATCGACCGGCCAGACCTGCACCCGCGCCGGCACTCCCGCGTCCCGCACCCCGTCGAGCGTGAGCGAGCCCACGTCGGACGGCCCCTCCACGAGCGACAGCTCCAGGAGCCCCGGCTGGACGAGCCCCTCCGGCATCCGAGCCTCCGGACCCCGCGTCGCTGTGTGCGCCTCCGCGATCCGGAAGCGCACCACCGAAGTGGCGTCCACCCCCACCAGATCCCCGTCGGGCGTCCACGCGAACGCGCAGTCGCCCAGGTGCTCGAGCGCGTACACCCGCTGCCCGTCCCGGTCGAGCAGGAGCAGCGTGTCTTCCGTGCGCAGCGCCACCCAGGTGCCATCCGGCGAAGGCGCGAGCCACGAGACGAGCGGGTTGAGCGACCACAGGACCTCGCCCGTCCGGGCATCGAGCGCGCGTACCCCCGACGACACCGCGACGTACATGCGCTCGTCGTCGTGGGCGAGGTGCACGATCGGCCCGGGGATGCGCGGCTGACGGACCGCCCCGTCGAACACCTGGAGCTGCCCGGCCCCGAACACCCACAGCCGACCGCCCGCGACCGCCAGGCGCGAGTACTTCGCGGGCGTCAGCCGGGTGTCGCCGAAGCGGAGCTCCCGACAATCCGCGGACCACGCGTACGGGGCGAGGGGACCGCCACACGTCCGGCGCGCGACCTTCGCGTCCAGCACGGACCACACGAGGTCCTGGCCCTGCCGCTGCAGCGGGATCACGGGATCGGGCATGCCGCGCCGGTGCAGGTTCGGGTACCCCGGCGGACCGAGCCACAGCGTGGCGTCCGTCAGGGGCAGCCGGTCGAGCCGCCCGTCCGCATGGGACACCAGCACGCGCTCCCGCTCGAGCCGCCACACACGGTCGTCCCACGCGAGCAGGTCGGCCGGGACGGGCAGGACCGGGGTCGGCTGCACGTCGACCGTGCGGACCGGCCCGAACGGACGGGCATCCGCGAGCCCAGCCAGCGCGAGCGACACGAACCACATGCTCCCTCCCTAGCGGGCTGACCGCCCGTCGTGCTCGCGATACCGGAGGTCCGAGAGGACGCGTCGATGCGCTACGAAGGCAAGCTCTACCGGCCGCCCAGCGAGGCCGACAGCTACATCCTGCAGGCCACGATCGGCTGCTCGTGGAACGCCTGCGTGTACTGCGACATGTACCGCGACAAGGCCTTCCGGGTGCGCGATCTCGGGCAGACCCTCGAAGACGTCGCGCTCGCGTCGGCCCGTCTGCGCGGGCGCGTCCGCAAGGTGTTCGTGGCCGACGGCGACGCCCTCGCGATGCCGATGGACCACTGGGAGCCCGTGCTCACGGCCCTGTCCACGGGTCTCGGGCCGCTCTCGCGCGTGTCGTGCTACGCGATGGCGCGCAACGTCCTGGAGAAGTCCGACGCGGAGCTCGCACGGCTCGTCGAGCTCGGCCTGACGCGGCTGTACATCGGTCCGGAGTCGGGCGACGACCGGACGCTGAAGCGCATCGCGAAAGGCTCGACGCACGCGGAGCACGTGGAGGCCGCCCGTCGCGCGAAGGCCGCGGGCATGGAGATCTCGGTGATCGCGCTGCTGGGCGTCGGCGGGGTCGAGCGCTCGGAAGACCATGCGCGCGCGACCGCCGAGCTCGTCACCGCGATGGACCCCGAGTTCTTCGCGGCGCTCACGGTCACCGTCGTGCCGGGCACGCCGCTGGCGACCCTGCAGGCGAAGGGGCGGTTCGAGCTCCCCGACAAGCCCACGCTGCTCCGCGAGCTCCGCACGATGGTGCTCGACAGCCGGCCCACCGACGCCATGTTCCGCACGAACCACGCCTCGAACTACCTCCCGCTCGCGGGACGCCTCCCCGCCGACGGTCCCCGCATGGCTGCGGCCATCGATGCCGCGCTCGCCGGCCGGATCCCGCTGCGACCCGAGCACGTGCGCGGCCTGTAGGTCAGATCGCGCCGAGGATCCCGACGAGCACGAACGCGAAGAACCCGAGCGCGTAGAGGGCCGTGGTGCCGAGCACGTAGAGCGCGAGCACCCGCCAGAACCAGAGCTGGGCGCGCAGGCTCGTCACGACCTGCTCCGGCTCGCTGCGGGCGAGCAGAGCGGCGAGACCGCTGCGGACGAGGAGAGCGGACGGAACGAGCGCGAGCCCGCCCATCACGGCGTACACCCCGCCGAACACCCGCATGAGCAGCGCCTCGTCCCCGTTCATCGGGCCGAGGCTGCCGAGGAACGCGACCCCCCCGAAGCCGAGCAGGCCGAGCGATCCCAGCGCGTACAGCCCGCCGAGCAGGAGCTGCGGGAAGCGCATGGCGATGACGATGCCCGCGATCTCGTCGGACGCGTCGGGCTTCTGGACGACCGGGCCGTCGGGGGCGACGAACGGATTGGACATGGGTTCGGACTAACCCCCCGCCCGGAGTTGCAAAGGGCGGTCCATGGGACCTAGGAGACCGAGACGTGTTCCGCGAGCGGAAACGGGGGACCCATGGATCGGCTGTCTCAGATGCGGGTGTTCACCACCGTGGTGGACAAGGAGAGCTTCACGACGGCCGCCGAAGCGCTCGGGATGGCGAAGTCGACGGTCTCCCGCCAGGTGTCGGAGCTCGAGACCCGCCTCGGAGCGCGCCTGCTGTACCGCACCACCCGGGTGATCCGGCCGACCGACGTGGGGCGCGCGTACTACGAGCGCTGCGCGGGCATCCTGAACGACGTGCAGGAAGCCGACATGGCCGTGCGGGAGCGCGGCGGTGACGTGGTGCGCGGCACGCTCCACCTCGCTGCGGCGGGCCTGTTCGCGACCCAGCACCTCATGGAGCCCATCGCCAGCTTCCAGAAGGCCTGGCCCGACGTGTCCATCGACCTGAGGCTCGACGACCGGTTCGTGAACCTCGTGGAGGACGGGATCGACGTGGCCATCCGCATCACGAGCCGGCCGCGCGACTCGAGCCTCGTGGCCCGCAAGCTGTCGACCACCGCTGCCGGCCTGTTCGCGTCTCCCGCCTACCTCGCGGCCCACGGCACGCCCCGCGATGTCGCGGACCTCGCGAACCACGCGGTCGTGACGCGCGATCCACCCGGTCGCACCTGGGTGCTGTTCGGGCCCGACGGCGAGGCGCGCGTCGACGTGAAGCCCGTGCTCACCTGCAACCAGAGCGCCCCCGTGTTCGCTGGGCTCCGGCTCGGCCTCGGCATCGCGCTGCTGCCCGACTTCATGACCGATCCGCTCGAGCGCTCCGGCGAGCTCGTGCGCATCCTCCCGCAGTACTCGGGCGCGGAGAGCGGCGTGTACGCGGTGTACCCGCACAAGCGGCTGCTCTCGGGGCGCGTGCGGGCGTTCATCGATCACCTGGCGACCCTGTGGGATCCGGCGCCGTGGCTCGCGACCTCGCGGTGATCCCCGACGCCGTCGCCGCCCTCGTCGACCCGGCCCGCGCGCGGGTCGCGAGCTGGGATCCCGCGCAGCGACGGGTGGAGTGGGCGGTCGACCTCCCGGGAGCCCTGTCGGCGCGGGTGTCCGACGAGCGGGAGCGCTTCGACGCCGTGGCGGACTGGCGGCGCGAGGTGCTGGAGACCGAGGCCCCCGGCCCGTGGACGGACAGCCCCTGGCTCGAGCCCGGGGAGGTGTCGCTCCTGCTCCGGAGGCACCCGGAGGTCGCCGAGGTCCGCGGGCTCGAGGTGCTCGACCTCGGGGGCACGTGTCCGGTCTCCTGGCGGTTCCTCGCCGACGGCGCGGCGGCCGTGCACCAGGTCGACGTGAGCCCGGTGTCCCAGGCCGTCGGGCTGGAGCGGTGCCGCCTGCACGGGGTCGACGAAGCACGGCTGGTGTTCCACACCGTGCCCGCCGAGCGGCTTCCGTTCCGCGACGCGAGCTTCGACCTCGTGTTCTCCCGGAACTCCGTGCACCACGTCAGCCGTCCGGCGGCCTACGACGAGCTCGCGCGGGTGCTGAAGCCGGGCGGGCACCTGCTGGTGTTCGAGCCCTGGCTGAACCGCGTGATGCGCCCGGTGGTGATGGGCCGCCGCCGTGTCCTCCGCATCGACCGGGGCACCGACGATCCGCTCGGCTCGCGCGATCGGGCCTGGCTCGAAGACCGGTTCACGTCCGTGGACGTCGGGCTGGTCGGCGCGGGCGTCACGCCCATCGTGTGGGCGCTGGCCCGGTTCCGCCCGCTGCACCCGATGCTGCGCGCGCTGAGACGCGGAGAGGGCCGGCTGGCCGGGGTCCCTGCGGTCGGTCGGGCGCTCGCGACCCACGGGTGGGTGCTCGCACGCCGCTGAGCGCGCGTCGAATCAGAGCGGGTCGAGCCCACGCATCGTTCGGTAGATCACCTCACCGAGCTTCGGACCGATGCCGGGCACCGCCGACAGCACGGACACCTCGGCCTCCGCGACCGCCTCGGCGCTCCCGATCTCGCGGAGCAGCGCGTTCCGTCGGGACTTGCCGACCCCCGGGATCCCCTCGAGCACGCTCGTGAGGTTGGCCTTCCCGCGCACCTGCCGCTGGTAGCGCACGGCGGACCGGTGCGCTTCGTCGCGGATGTGCTGGAGGATGCGGAGGGCCGGGTGCCCCTGGCGCATGCGCAGCGGATCCTTTCGGTGGGGCAGGACGATCTTGTCGGTGGCGCTCTTGTCGCCCTTCCGGTGCTCCGTGCGCGGCTTCGCGATGCCGCACACCGGCTGGTCGTGGATGCCGAGGTCGTGCAGCACGGCGAGCGCGACGCCGAGCTGGCCCTTCCCGCCGTCGACCACGAGGAGGTCGGGGAACACACCCGACTCGCGCGCGCGGGTGAACCGGCGCTCGAGGATCTCGCGCATCATGCCGTAGTCGTCGTTGCCCGCGGCCCGCTTCACCTTGTACCGGCGGTACTCTGCGCGCGCGGGCCTGCCGTCGAGGAACACCGACATCGCGGCGACCGGGTGGGTGCCCGACAGGTTGGAGTTGTCGAAGCACTCGATCCGATGGGGGACCTCCGGCAGCTCGAGCTGGCGGGCGAGATCCTCCATGGCGCGCGAGTGGCGCTCGTCTTCGTCGGTCTCGCGGAGGTACCGGATGCGGGCGTTCTCGACGGCCATCTCGATCCACCGGGTCTTCTTGCCGCGCTGCGGAGCGTGCACCGACACGCGGGATCCACGCCGCTCGGAGAGCACCTCGGCGAGCGCCTCGTGGTCGGTCGGCAGCACGGGCACGACGATCTCGGGAGGCACGGTTCCTTCGAGATAGGTCGTGTTCAGCAGCGTGGACAGCAGCGCGCCGTCGTCGTCGGTGGCCGCCGAGAGCAGGCTCACACGGGGCTCTCCGACGAGGCCCCCCCGGATGGGCAGCACGGCGACGGCGCCGCGCGAGCCATCCCTGTGGAGACCCCAGACGTCGCGGTCTTCGAGGCGGGTGTCCACGACGTCCTGCCGCTCGAGGGTGCTCTCGATGCTGAAGATCAGATCGCGAACGCGGGCGGCCTTCTCGAACTCCAGGGCGTCGGAGGCGGCCTTCATGCGCTTCGTCAGGCTCTGCACGACCGGGCGGTACCGCCCCTGGAGCAGGTTCGTGCTGTCGTCGGCGAGGTTCAGGTAGTCCTCTTCGGACACCTTGCCGACGCACGGGGCCACGCACCGATCCATCTGGTGGAGCAGGCACGGGCGCTGGCGGCTCGTGAGCACGGCGTCGGTGCACGTGCGCAGCGGGAACGCGCGCTGGAGGAACGCGAGGGTCTGCCGGGCCTTCGAGGCCGAGTGGTACGGACCGAAGTACCGCGCACCGTCCTCGCGGATCGTGCGGACGAGATCGTAGCGGGGCCACTTCTTCCGGAAGTCGATCCGGAGGTGCAGGAAGTTGCTGTCGTCGCGCAGCTTCACGTTGAAGCGGGGGCGGTGCTTCTTGATGAGGTTGTTCTCGAGGAGCAACGCCTCCTTCTCGGTGGCGGTGACGATCACCTCCACGTCGGCGGCGGCGTCGACCAGGAAGGGCACCATCATCCGCTCGTCGGTGCCGGCGAGGTACTGGCGGACCCGCGTGCGCAGGGAAGCGGCCTTCCCGACGTACAGAACGTGCCCCGAGGGATCCTTGAACAGGTAGCAGCCGGGCTGGGTCGGGAGCTGTGCGACGATGTCTTCGAGGCTCATGTCGGCCAACGTATACCGACGGCGGGGGCCTTGATCGGCACCGGTCCCGCCGTTACAGGGCGGCGTTTGCGAATGGCCGGCGAGATCGGCTTTCCGACGAGGGTCCCCCAGATGAAAGCCGTTGAGAATGCCATCGAGGCAGGCCGTTGTTCCGTCGCGGTGTCCGGAGCGCTGCTCCGCGATCCCGATGTGATGCTCGCACTGAAGGACCGCGCTGCGCTGTTCCCGATGGCGCTGTCCGGCCCCGCCGTGTCCCCGGTGGTCGACGTGAGCGATCGCGGTGTCGCGCGTGCGGTGGCCCAGCCGAACGGCGTGCTGCTGCTCGTCGAGCCGGAGCTGGCCGATCAGGTCGGGCTCGGCGCGCTGGGCAAGCTCCTCGGCCGCGCGGGCAACAAGCCCAAGGTGTTCGTGGTCGCGCGCCAGTTCAACCCGTTCCAGTTCAGCGCCCTCACCGGCCTGAAGGTGGAGCACGTGAAGGGCCGCGGGAAGCAGTTCCTGCAGGGCCTCCCCGTGCCTGCCGGAGACGACGAGGCGCCCGACGTCGACCTGCCGAAGAAGGCGAAGCAGAAGGCCTCCGACAACGCGCCGAAGTTCGTGTTCGTCGGCCGTGACGACGAGCTCGCCGAGCTCGGCGGGCACCTGGGCTCGGGTGGCCCGATCGTCGTGAGCGGTCCCCACGGGATCGGGAAGCGCAGCCTGGTCGAGCACGCGATCGCCGCGAGCGGCCTCGAGCGCCTGCCCGATCTCACGCTCGGTCGCGGTATCGGCTTCGACACGCTCGTGGCCCGGCTGGCCGAGGTGTGCAAGGAGGGCGGGAACACCGTCCTGTTCGACACGGCCGCCCGCAAGGAGGCCACGCCCATCGAGATCGTCGCAGCGGCGGTCGAGAGCCTCGGAGCCGCGTCGCTCGACGGCAAGGTGATGCTCGTCGAGGGCCTCCACACGAGCCTGAGCCGCCAGGGCGACTTCTTCCGGAAGTCCCGCCTCGAGATGCTGCTCACGGCGCTCCTCACGAACACGTACCCGCTGCGCCTCGTCTTCACCTCGGCCGAGCAGCCGCGGATGTACCGCGAGGGCGCCGGCAAGCACCTCCGCCGCATGGTGGTGGGGGGCATCAAGGGCCGGTTCCTCCACGAGATCTTCGAGGCGTACAAGGCCCCGGAGTTCCCGCGCGACCGGTTCGGCGCCATGAACGACAAGATCCACGGCCACCCGATGGCCGCGCGGATGTACGCGATCGAGGTGCGCGATCGCCAGGATGGCCTGGCGCTCACCGAAGATGCGAAGTTCATGAAGATGGAGTCGGTCGACGCGCTCGACGCGCTCCGCAAGCGCCTGGCGAAGCGGGTCGAGAAGCTGTCGAAGAACGATCGCGCCGCGCTGGCCGCCGTCGCGCACGTGCCGCGTCCGCTCGACGGGCAGGAGATCTCCGATCTCGGCCTGTCGCGGAAGGTGCGCCTCCAGCTGCTCGGTCAGGGTCTGCTCGACATGGTGGGCACCGAGACCGACCGGAAGTACCGCGTGCATCCGCTCGTGCGCGGCCAGCTCACCTGGCGCGAGACCAGCGACTTCGACCTCTACGGTCAGCTCGCCGAGAGCACCTGGAACGCGCTCAAGAACGCGTCGGGCATCACGAAGCTCGTGCTCGAGCAGGATCTCAACCAGTACGTCGTGGCGTGCCGTCAGATGCGGCGCCGCGTGAAGACCGATCTCCCCGACGCCGACGCGCTCGTCGAGAGCTGCATCGGAATGATCCGGTCCAAGAAGCCGAACTTCCAGCTGGCCCGTCAGCGCCTGTCCGAGGTCGTGAACGCGCAGCCCGGCAACGCCGACGCGTACCTCCTCAAGCTCGAGCTGATCGCCACCGAGGCGCGCGCCGAGCGCGAAGCGAAGCGCGAGGCCCGCAAGCCCGGCGGCAAGGGCCGTCGCGACGCCGAGGCCTCCGAGACGTCCGAGCCCGACGCGTCCGACGAGGGGTTCTCCGTCGTGGCCGACGCCGCGATGGCGCAGGCCCCGGTCCCCGAGGTCTTCCACCGCGTGGCCGGCCACTGGCTGTCCCGTCGTGCCCGCCACAAGGCGATCGAGGTGCTCGAGCAGGCCATCGTGGCGCTGCCCGACGAGGCCCGACTGCACTGCCGCCTCGGCTCGCTCCTGCTCCGTCACGGCCGTCGCAACGAGGCGATCGCGGCGCTGCAGAAGGCGATGGACCTCGAGCCGATGCTGCCCGACGCGTACGGTCTGCTCGGCATGGCCCGCCGCGACGAGGGCACCGCAGCGCTCGCCGAAGCCGAGTCGCTCCTGCGCGAGGCCGTGCGCCTGGCCCCGGACGACCCCGTCCAGACGGCCCGTCTCGCGGATCTGCTGATCCACAAGGCCGCCGCCGAGAACGACCCCGGGCTCCGGTCCGACGGCTTCACGGAGGCGAAGGAGCTCCTCGAGACCTCCCTGCGCGGCGACGAGAAGGCGCCCGAGGCCCAGCTGCTGCTGGCTCAGCTCCACCGTCGCTCCGGCGGCGATCTGGAGCGGGCCGACTGGCTGCTGTCCCAGGCGAAGAAGAACTCCGAGCGCGGCTCCGAGCGTCACCACCGGATCAGCCTCGAGCGCGCGCTCGTGCTCCTGGCCCGCGGCGATCTCGACCAGGCCGAGGCGATGGTGCGCGATCAGGCCGCCCGGAACCCGAGCAGCCACCGCGCGTTCGCCACGCTGGCCGCGGTGCTCGAGGCCCGTCAGCAGTTCATCCCGGCGCACGCCGAGTACCTCCGCGCGAAGGAGCGCGCTCCGCAGGGCAGCCTGTGGGCAGCCACCTACGACGGCGAGCTCACGCGCATGCAGGCCCTCATCGAGGCCCACGCAGCCGGGCTGTTCCAGCCGTCCGAGCCCGTCGCGACCCCCGATCCGGCCGCGGGCGCCGGTCTGCGGGCGGCCGCCACCGGGAACACCGCGCACCGGGTCATCCGGCGCAAGAGCGGGAAGAAGGACGACGAGGGCCACGACGAGGCTCACGACGACGACGAGGTCCACGCGGCGGCGCCCGAGGCCGATACGGCTGACACGGCCGACACCGCCGATGTGACCGCGCCGGACGCTCCGTCCGAGGGCGAGACCGTCGAGACCGCCGAGACGTCCGAAGAGGCTCCGGAAGCCTGAGCCCTGCCGTCACTGCTGCGGGGGGCGCCACACGAGGTAGCCCTGCCGCAGCAGCGACGGGCGGTGCTCCACGTCGCCACGGGCCGCCATCAGCGCGTGCCCGGCGGCCGCGAAGTGCACGCGCGACCCGAAGGTGGCCGCGGGATGCGTCTGGAGCCACGCACGCTCCCAGGCCTCCATGAAGTCGTGGATGGGCTCGCCCGGCACCACCCGATGGATGAGGTCCTTCGGGAGCACGGGCTGCAGCTCGCGCGGGCTCTCGAGCGCGTGGCGCAGGTTCGCGCTGAACAGCACGCGCCGACGGCTCGGGGAGCCCGGCTCGGCGCGGTGCACGAGGTTCACCACCATGCGCGACCCGCTGGGGTTGCTCGTGCCCTCGGCCAGCAGCCCGCCTGGCACGAGGAGCGCGAGCATCGTGCGGTACGCGTCGTCGACGGCGTCCTCGGGGTACTGGCGGAGCACGTTCATCGCCCGGATGCACCGCACCGACTCGTCGGACTGCAGGGGCACCTCGAATCCGCCCCGACGGAAGCGAGTCCGTTCGTCGGCGAAGGGCGCGGCGGCCGCGACGCGCTCGGGATCGATCTCGACCCCGATTACGAGCAGCCCGGGGTTCACGCGGCGGAGGTCGGCGGCGGCCTCCAGGGTGGTCGTCGGACGGGCCCCGTAGCCGAGGTCGATGTAGGCGGCATCGCGCCACAGGCCCGTGTGGCGCCGGAACAGCGGCTCCTCCGTGCGCAGCAGGAACCGGTCCAGGCGGCGCAGTCGTACGGCTGCGGTCTTCCCCCGGGTCGCATGGCCAACGGGCTGCTTGTGGGTCCTGTACACGCGCGCTCCCCGTCCGGACTATGCTGGACGGCGATGGCGGACGACTGGAACGACCTCGCCTCCCGGGAGGGCCAGCTCGTCGAGAGCCGGTTCCGACTCGGAGAGCCCCTCTCCAAGCGCGCTTCCCGGGCGCTGCGCCTGCACGATCGCGCACCGGCCGAGCTGCGCCTGATCACCCTCGACGGCGCGCTTCAGGCGGAGTTCGAGCAGCCGTTCGAGGGGGCCGACCACCCGGGCGTGCAGCCGGTGTGGGCGCGAGGCGTGCTGGAGCCCGGCCTCGGCTACCTGATCACGCCCGAGCCGCTCGGCGTCACGCTCGACGACGTCCTCGAGGAGGGCCCGCTGGAGCTCGAGCGCGCGCTGAGCACGCTCGAAGGGCTGGTGAGCGCGATGCAGGCGGTGCACGCGACGGGGCAGGTGCTCGTGAACCTGCGTCCCGTGGCGATCCGCATGGTGCCCGGGTGGAGCCGGGAGCAGGTGCGCATCCCGGCAGGCCCGTGGTCGCTGGGTCCGGCGGCCGGGCACGCGCTCGGTGGGTACTGCGCACCCGAGGTCGCGTACAGCGCCGCCGGTCCGCGTGCCGACCAGTTCTCGCTCGGCGTCATCGCGTTCGAGCTGCTCACCGGTACGCCGCCGCACAACCCGGAAGCGCCCCCCGGCGATCGCACGCAGGTCCCGTTCCTGCCCAACCCGGGCGTGCCGGACGAGATGGGTCCGCTGCTCCGGCGCCTGCTCGCCGAGACGCCCGACGGCCGCTTCCCCGACCTCCCGGCCGTCGCGGCCGAGCTCGCGCGGCTCCGCAAGCAGCTCGTGCGCGACGAGCCGAACGTGGGGCACTTCACGCCCATCATCCCGGCGGGCCGCACCACGCTGCCCGAGCGCCTGCTGCCGAGCGTGCCTCCGCCGCTGTTCGAAGACGACGACATCGACGTCGAGCCCCGCACCGACAACATCGTGGGCACGCTGCTCCTGCTGTTCTCGGTGTTCGCGTGCGCGATGGGCCTGTCGTACGCGATCTTCTTGCTGTGGTAGTCGCGCGCAGCCCGCCTACAGCGGCAGGATCTCGACCTTCGGCCGCCCGATGCCGACGGCGAAGTCGTCGATGCCGCCCGGAGGCGCGGACTTCAGCACGCCCTGCATGCCGACGCCCATCACGTGGGTCTGGTACTTCACGAGGTAGCCCTCGGCGCTGTAGTAGAAGACCGAGCGCCCCTCGGGGCTCGTCCATGCGTATCCCTCGACGGGGATGGGCGTTCCGGCGATCTTCACCTCGCTCGGGCCGAGCTTCTCGAGCGGCCCGGTCTGCACCTCGCCCGTGATGTCGGACAGGATGCGCACCGTCTCGCCCTGGTTCGCGAGCGCCACGCGCGACTCGGGGTCCATCAGGTCGGCGGTCGACAGATCGATCCGCGACGGCGGGTAGTCGGCGCTGCGCGACCGGCCGGCGAGGTTGGTCGACACCACCCAGCCGCTGGGCGTCCACCGGCCCTGGATCTCGGAGGCGCGGCCCCCCTCGTCCATCACGCTGTGGAACGACGCCGGCGCGGTGCCCTCGGCGTGGGCGGTGAGGCGCTGACGGAACTGGATCCCGATCGGCCCGATGTTCCCGGACAGCTCGGTGAACGCCTCGACGACGCGGTGCGTGCCGTGATCGCCCGGCAGGATCTTCACCGTGACCGTGCGGGTTCCGAGCGGTGTGCCCCCCGCGGACAGCTCCCAGGTGAGGGAGGACTCGGGGTTGGCCGCGAGGGCCTGCGCGAGGATCAGCGTGAGCATTCAGGTCTCCGATCTGCACCAGTATGAGGGCGTCGCCCGTCGTGCCACGGCGAGGGTGTCATGTGCAGGGTCGCTCCGGACCCGGTAGGATCGTGCCGTGGCAGACACCCTTCGAGCCCCCTTGCTGGAGCGGCGCGCTCGCGAGCGAGGCAGCCGGTTCCAGCCGGGGTCCCGCCGCGTCGCGATGGCGTACCCGTCTCCGTACCGCGCGGCGATGAGCTCGCTGGGCTATCAGTGGGTGCTCGAACAGCTCGCCTCCGCGGGGCTCTCGGTGGAGCGTGTGGTCCTCCCGGACGAGGTGGCGGAGTACCGCCGCCGCCGCGCACCGGTCGTGAGCCTGGAGACCCTGACGCCCCTCGGGCAATTCCCCGTGATCGCGGTGTCGCTCGCCTACGAGCTCGAGCTGGCCGGGCTCGTCGAGCTCCTCGAGCTCTCCGGCATCCCGCCGCGCCGCGAAGACCGCACGGCGGGGCATCCCGTCGTGGTGATCGGGGGCCCGCTCACGTTCTCGAACCCGCTGCCGGCGGCCCCATTCGCAGACGTGATGCTGCTCGGAGAGGCCGAGGAGACCGCCCCGATCGCGGTGTCGGGGTACTTCGAGCACGAGACGCGGGAGTCCTGGCTGAACGCGGTCGCGGCGCTGCCCGGCGCCTTCCTGCCCGAGCGCGACGGGGTCGTGCTGCCGGCCGTCGCGAAGGCCTCCGACGCCCTCCTGCCCGCACGCAGCCACATCCTGTCGCCCGATGCCGAGCTGGCCGACATGTTCCTCATCGAAGGGGAGCGCGGGTGCCATCGCGGGTGCGCGTTCTGCGTCATGCGCCGCTCGACCAATGGCGGCATGCGGCTCGTCACGCCCGAGCGGATCCTGTCGTACGTGCCCGAAGAGGCCCGCAAGGTCGGGCTGGTCGGTGCGGCGATCTCGGATCACCCCCAGCTGGTCGAGCTGCTCGAGGTGCTCGTGGGCTCCGGGCGTCAGGTGAGCCTGTCGTCCCTGCGCGCCGACCGCATCGAGCGCCGTCCCGCCATCGCGCGCCTCCTGCGCGAGAGCGGTGCGCGAACCCTCACGGTGGCGAGCGACGGGGCCAGCCGGCGCCTGCGCCGCGAGATCCAGAAGGGCACGGTGGAGCGCCACCTCGAGGCGTGCGCCCAGATCACCGGAGAGCTCGGGTTCGACGTGTACAAGGTGTACATGATGGTCGGGCTGCCCGGAGAGAACGAAGACGACATCCAGGAGCTCGTCGACTTCACGCTGAAGCTGCGTGCCCTCACGGGGCGCACGCGCGTCGCGCTCGGCATCGCGCCGTTCGTGGCGAAGCGCAACACCCCGCTCGACGGGCAGCCGTTCGCGGGCGTGAAGGAGGTCGAGCGAACGCTCAAGGCCCTCGCGAAGGGCCTGCGTGGCAAGGTCGAGGTGCGCCCGACCTCCGCGCGCTGGGCGTGGGTCGAGTACGAGCTCGCCCAGGGCGGGCCCGAGGCTGGAGAGGCGGTGCTCGAGGCCGTGCACGCGGGCGCGACGTTCGCGGACTACAAGCGGGCGCTGCTCGCGCTCGACCCCGACACGAAGCGCCCCTGGGCTCCGCTGGCGGCGAAGTAGTGCCGTTCCCGATCCAGGTCGGCGAGCTCGTGGTTCCGCATGCGGTCGGGCTCGGGTACGTGATCGCGGCCGACCTGGCGGCGGGGGGCGGCACGATCCTCCCGGACACCCCCGTCCGCACGTGGCTCCCGGAGGCTGCGGCCGCCCTCGACGTGGAGGAGCAGCGCTCGCTCGTGCGGAGCCTGCTGCTCCGGAAGCACGCCGAAGCGATCGGCGTGGCCTGCGAGGTGGCGCTGGCCGTGCGGCCCGAGGGCATCGGGCCCTACCTGCTGTCGGCGATGCTCCATCACGACCTCGGCACGCTGATGAGCCCGGACAGCACGGGCCGAACGGTGGAAGAGGTGCTGGCGCGGGCCGGGGCCGAGCTGTGCCCGCTCGACGACCCGAGGTGGCGAGGGCTGGTGCTCGCCGCGCTGCGCAATGCCGGGGCTGCGGGCGTCGAAGCGCGGGTGGTGGCGCGGTACGGAACGGCGTCGGAGCTGCGCGAGTGGGGGCCGCCGCTGCTCGCGAGCGGGGATCCGGCGGTCCGCGAAGCGTTCGAGGCCGCGAGAGACCGCGACATCGCGCCCGTGCTGGACGCGCTCCTCGGGTCCTGATCCCCCGTCGGCACCCGCCGGCGTGCGGGCAGCAGCGCGTGGGCCGTGATCAGGCCGAGCGCGAGGGCGCCCGCGGCCGCGAGGGCGTCGGCGGCGGTCTGGGTGCCGGCCAGCGCGTCGTTGTCGAGCAGCTGGCCGATGCTGCGCACCCCCACCGAGCCCGGCACGAGCAGCAGGATGCCCGGCACCGACGTGGCGAGCGCGGGCGTGCCGCGGACGCGGGCGAGCAGGTTGGCGACGAGCCCGACGCCGAGCGCGGCCACTCCGGCCCCCGCCGGACCCCCGAGGTGGCTCGACACCGCGAATCCGAGCGCGGAGACGAGCGTGACGACGGGGATCTGGTCGGGTCGGGCGCGCAGGAGCACCGCGAACGCGAGGGGGGCGAGCAGGGGGACCGCCACGAACGCGCCTGGGAGCGACGCAGCGTGAGGTGCAGGGACGAGCCCGGACGTGAGGGCCGCACCGACCACGAGCCCGGCCGCGAGCTGTGCCGCCGAGCCGAAGGCCCCGAGCAGGCGGGCGCTCCCCGAGCTCCAGTGCCCTTCGGCGACCTCCGCGACCGCGATGGTCATGCCGAGCCCGGGCACCACCACGATGATGGACGCCAGCGCGACGGACGCCGGGCTCGCACCGACCAGGCCGGCCAGCGCGCCCACGATGCCGCCGAGCACCCCGACGACCACCATCAGGAGCGGGCGCCAGGCGGGTGCCGCGACGCCGAGCGTGGCCCACACGAGCAGCCCGCCCACCGCACCTCCCACGAGGTCCGCCGCGCTCCCGCCGAGCAACCAGCCCGCGCTGGACGTGGCGATCACGAACGCGATCCCCTCGGAGCGCAGGCTCCAGCGGGCCGGACGGTCGAGGATGCGCGCGAGGTCGTCCCGAGCGGTGCGCCGCGCGTCGGCGCTCGTGCACACGCGCTCGTGCCAGGCGTACAGCTCGGTGAGCCGCTCGAGATCGCTCTCGCCGGGCTGGAGCCGCAGCACGCGCGTGCGGTCGCCGACCTCGAGCCAGATGGCCGTCGGAGACGCCACCACGGAGCCGGCACACCCGTAGGCCTCGAGCAGGTCGAGCACGAGCGACTCCACGACGTGGGCGGGAGCCCCACTGCGATGGAGCGAGGCGGCGAATGTGGCGATCATCGTGTGAAGCATGACGAACCTTCGACGATCCGGGTACATGGGAAGCGTAGCTACGGTTCTGCTGCCGTACGAACGAATCTCCTTCTGAAGTGGCCCATGGAAACCGACCTCGACCGAATCGACATCGCCCTGATCCGCGCCCTCCAGAAGGATGGGCGGGCGTCCAACAAGGAGCTCGCCGATGTGGCCGGGCTGGCGCCCTCATCCACGCACGGCCGTGTCCGGCGGCTGTTCGAGCGCGGGGTGGTGCGCGGCGTGCACGCCGATGTCGATCCCGCTGCGGTGGGCGTGGGCCTCGAGGCGTTCATCTTCCTGCGGCTCGCGAGCCACTCGCGCGAAGCGGTCGGCACGCTGTGGCAAGACCTGTGCGCGCTGCCTGAGGTGCGGGCCGCGTACTACGTCGGCGGCGACGACGACATCCTGCTGCACGTGCTGGCTCGCGACGCGCGGCACCTGCGAGATCTGGTTCTCGACCGCATCTCGTCTCAGTCCGGCATCGCGCGCGTCCGCACCGAGCTGCTGTTCCAGCAGCACCACACGATGGAGATGCCCGTGTTCACGGACTCCTGAAGGTCACTGCATCTCGAGCTGCCAGCGCTCGAGGTCCTTGATGCGGTCGCGCAGCTCGGCGGCGCGCTCGAACTCGAGCTTGGTGGCCGCGGCCCGCATGTCCTTGCGCAGGCGGTCGAGGATCTGCGGGATGCGCTCGGGACGCTCGCCGGGGCCGAGGCGGAGCTCGGTGCTCTTCTCGCGCGTCGTGGGGATCTCGACGTAGTCGCCGGAGACCAGCTCCGCGAGGGGGTTCTCGACATCCCGGCGGATGCTGCTCGGCGTGATGCCGTGCTCGAGGTTGTACGCCATCTGGAGCTCGCGCCGGCGCCCGGTCTCGTCGATGGCCTTCGCCATGTTCTCGGTGATGCGGTTGGCGAACAGGATGACGTGGCCGTTCACGTTGCGTGCCGCCCGCCCCATGGTCTGGATGAGCGAGCGCTCGTTGCGCAGGAAGCCCTCCTTGTCGGCGTCCATCACGCACACCAGGCTCACCTCGGGGAGGTCGAGCCCCTCGCGGAGCAGGTTGATCCCGACCAGCACGTCGAACTCGCCGATGCGGAGGTCGCGCAGGATCTCCATGCGCTCGAGCGTGTCGACGTCGCTGTGCAGGTAGCGCACACGGACGCCGAGCTCGTCGTAGTAGTCGGTGAGCTCCTGGGCCATGCGCTTCGTGAGGACCGTGACGAGCACGCGCTCCGAGCGCTCCACGCGCATCCGGATCTCCGCGAGCGCCTCGTCGACCTGGGTGTCGGCCGGGCGGACCTCGACCGTGGGGTCGAGCAGGCCCGTGGGGCGGATGATCTGCTCGACCACGCGCCCTTCGCTGGCCTTCATCTCGAAGTCGCCGGGCGTCGCGCTCACGTGGATGGTGTACGTGCAGAGCTGGCGGAACTCCTCGAACTTCAGCGGGCGGTTGTCGAGCGCGGAGGGCAGCCGGAACCCGTAGTCGACGAGCACCTCCTTCCGCGCCCGGTCGCCGCGGTACATCCCGCCCACCTGGGGGATCGCGATGTGGCTCTCGTCGACGATCAGCAGCCAGTCCTTCGGGAAGTACTCGATGAGCGTCGGAGGCGGCTCGCCGGGCTCGCGACCGGACAGGTGCCGCGAGTAGTTCTCGATGCCCTTGCAACGCCCGATCTCCTCGATCATCTCGAGGTCGAACAGGGTGCGCTGCTCGAGCCGCTGGGCCTCCAGGAGCTTGTTCTGCCCCTGGAGCTCCGCGAGCCGGTCGATCAGCTCGGTGCGGATGGCTTCGACGGCCTGCTTCAGCTTCTGCTCCGGCGTGACGTAGTGGGACGCCGGGTAGATCGCGACCTTGTCGAGCGGCTCGAGCTTCGTGCCCCGTAGCGGGTCGAACAGGTGCATCTGATCGACCTCGTCACCGAACAGCTCGATGCGCACGGCCCGATCGTCTTCATAAGCCGGGAACACGTCGATGACGTCGCCCCGCACGCGGAACGTGCCGCGGTGGAAGTCGGCCTCGTTGCGCTCGTACTGGATCTCGACGAGCTTCGCGAGGATGTCCTTCCGGGAGACCTCCTTGCCGGTCTCGAGCAGGAGCAGCATGCCTTCGTAGGCTTCGCGGCTCCCGAGGCCGTAGATGCACGACACGCTGGCGACGATGATCACGTCGTTCCGCTCGAGCAGCGACTTGGTGGCGGCATGGCGGAGGCGGTCGATGGCCTCGTTGATGAGGCTGTCCTTCTCGATGTAGAGATCGGAGCTCGGGACGTAGGCTTCCGGCTGATAGTAGTCGTAGTAGCTGACGAAGTACTGAACCGCGTTCTCGGGGAACAGCTTGCGGAGCTCGCCGAACAGCTGGGCCGCGAGGGTCTTGTTGGGGGCGAGCACCAGCGTGGGCTTCCCGAGCTCGGCGATGACGTTCGCGACCGTGAACGTCTTGCCGGAGCCGGTGATCCCGAGGAGCACCTGGTCGGGCACGCCGTCGCGGATGCCCTGGAGCAGACCCTCGATCGCCTTGGGCTGGTCGCCGGTGGGCTTGTGGTCGGACACCAGCCGGAACGGACGTGTGGGGGTGGGACGGCCGACTTCACGCTGCAGGGGAGGCCACTCGGCCATCGCTCCTCCTCGACCGGTCCGGTCTCACGGTGGCGATGCACCGTAACCCTCCGCCGGGCGAGGCTCCCGGTTCCCGGCATCGTGTGGCGGGGTCGGCAGACCGACGGAATACCGCGCTGGTCGCCGCTGTTCGACGGGGGGCGCGACTTCGCCCATCGCGATAGCCTCGTCTATCAGTGAGGAGATCTCCATGTCCTGGTTGCCCGTGATTCCCCGCACCCTCGTGGCCTTGTTCGTGGCTGTCGTGGTGTTCGTGCTGCCCGCGTCCGCCGCAGACAACGTCCAGATCAAGCTGCTCGAGGCGGGCTCCGGCGAGAAGATCCAGCTCCGTGCCACCCCCAAGAAGGGCACGAGCGAGAGCCTCGTGATGCTCATGAACATCGACATGGCGATGGACATGGGCGGAATGGGCAAGATGCCCGCGACGCTCCCGCAGATGAAGATGGTGATGAAGGCCGACGTCACCGACGTGAAGGGCGACCAGATCCACTACACCTTCACGCTCACCGAGGCGTCCATCTCGAAAGACGGTGCGGATCCGATGATGATCGCGGCCATGGAGCCCGAGCTCGCGAAGATGGTCGGCACGAAGGGCAACGTGGTCGTGAACGACCGCGGCGTCACGCAGTCCGCCAAGATCATCCCGCCGGAGGGCACGTCCACCGAGGAGATGGGCCAGTTCGAGAACATGCAGAAGAGCATGAACCACGCGAGCGCGCCGCTGCCGGTCGAGCCCGTCGGTGTGGGCGCCAAGTGGTCCGTCACCACGGGCATGCAGGAGAACGGCATCGCGCTCCAGCAGGTCGTCACCTACACGGTCAAGAGCATCCAGGGCCGCGTCGTCACACTCGACACCGCGCTCGTCCAGAACGCCGACCAGCAGAAGCTCTCCCCCGCCGGCATGCCCCCGGGCTCCGAGGCCTCGCTCGACTCCCTGAAGTCCACGGGCACGGGCCAGACGGTGATCGACCTCGACCACCTGTTCCCGAACAAGGGCACGCTCACCCACGACATGACCACCCGCATGACGGTGAAGGCCGAGGGGCAGACCATGACGATGGGCATGGACATGAAGCTCGGCCTCGACATGAGCCGGAAGTAGGCTCGGTCGAGGTCCGGTCCACCGGCCTTCAGCGAGCCTGCTCGCTGAAGGCTCCCGGTCACCGGACTCCTTGGACTCCGGAGCGCCAGTCCCGGTGCTCCGGGTCCCCCATCAGGGCCACCGCCGTGGGGTCCTCGAAGGCGACGATGTCCCCCGTGGGAGCCGTGAACACGGGGGGATCGCAGCCCACCACCGCCGCCGCCGCCGCGTAGAAGGCCTCCCGGGAGGGGGTCGCCGTGACGGCCAGCAGGACCGGGGGGCTCGGCACCAGGAGCGCGGCTACCGCGAGGGTCGCGGCGTCGTCGTAGTGGACGAGCGGGATCGGGGCATCGGGAGCACCGGGAGGGGCCGTGCGGGAGCGTGCGAAGGCCGCCCCCGGGCCCCGGGTGGCGTGCCACAGCCCGGCGCAGCGCAGGATCACGCCACGGTCGCCGGCCCACTCGCGGAAGGCCTGCTCGGTGCGCGCGGCGGCCTGGGCCCGGGGCTCGCTGCCCGGTGGATCGGTGGGGCGGACCGTGCCCTCGTAGGGGCGGTGGAAGCCCGTCGTCGACACGAGGAGCACCCGTCGGGGGACCGGGCCGTGGGCGAGCCGCTCGATGGCTTCGAGCTGCGACGCGCTGCCCGAGAGGGCCAGCACGGCGAGGTCGTCGGGGGTGAGCGCAGGCCAGTCGAGTGTGGGCGAAGCGCCGTGGGCCGCGAGCTCCGCGTGGCGTCGGACGGTCTTCGTGACCGCGCGGACGGGACCCTTCCAGCGGGCCGCGATGCGTCCGCCGAGCTCACCGGCGCCGAAGACTGTGAGGGTCATGTGATTCCGTGGGAGTGGGGAACCGCGTAGGATGCGGGTCGAGGTGTTTCCATGATCGTGGACCCGGGCATGTTGTCGATGCTCGCCGAGCTCCGGATGCCGGGCCAGCCCGACCCCGTGCTCGAGATCCTCGACGTGTTCGGCGAAGACGGGGCGCGGGTCGTGCGCTGGATCGAGCAGGCGTACGCCGACAGCGACTCCGACGAGCTCCGGCGCGCCGCACACCGCCTGAAGGGCGCGGCCGCCAATGTGGGCGCGAAGGAGCTCGCGGACGTCCTCACCCGGGTCGAGCGAACCGCACGGGAGGGCCGCATCGACGCCGTGTCGGAGGACGTGGCGCGGATCCCCACGCTGTTCGTGGAGTCCGTCACGGCGCTACGCGCGCTCTGCTGACACGCGGCGGGTGTTCCCACGGCCCCAGCGGGCGAGCCAGCCTGCCAGGTGCAGCTTCTTCCGGGTGCTGTCGGAGGTCATGTAGCGGACCTTCCCGAAGATGGGACGCTCCGGACCCCACGCGCGGTCGTGGCGTCCGAACACCCACGCGATGCCGCACGCGGAGTTCGGGTCGCGCCCGTCGAGCGCGTACCGGTTGTTCAGCTCGGTGAGCCAGTCGAACGCGATGGACGGGTGCTTCGTCCACTCGAGCACCTTCTTGCCCCACAGCATGCGCAGGTAGTTGTGGATCAGGCCGGACTGGCGGAGCTGCTGCTGTGCGGCGTTCCACAGCGGGTCGGGGGACCGCGCCGCCTCGAGGTCGGCGAACGACACGAGCTTGCGCGGATCCGAGGCGTGCTCGTCGAGCGTCTGGCGGGCCCAGTCGGGGATCGAGCCGTACTGGTCGTAGTCGTGGGGACGGTGGTGCGCGAATACGTGCCCCAGCTCGCGCCATGTGACGAGCTCGTCGACGTAGGACTCGCCGTCTTCGGGCAGCCCCCACCATCCCCGCGAACCGGTCACGGCGCCGACCCGATCCGGAGACCATGAGGCACCGTCGAGCACGCGCCAGAGCACCTCGTGTGCGCTGACGTGCCCGTAGTGCAGGTACGGCGACAGGTGGCTGCTCGCGTCGTCGTCGGGGTGCTTGCGGTCGTCGGGGTAGCGCGCGAGGCGCTCGTCCAGGAAGCCGTCCAGCATGCGCGCGGCCGCGATGGGCCCGCCGGGGAGCCCGGTGGGACGGACCGTGTGGTCGATCGGGAGCTCCGCGAGGGCCGGCATCCACCCGTCCTCGGCGCCCGCCGGAGCGGCCCAGCGGTCGAGGAAGCCGTCGGGCAGCGTGGCGCGCCCGCCGGAGTAGGCGTGCAGGGGCTCGGCCTCGGGACGCCAGGCGAGGTGGGGGAGCACGGTCTTCTGGAGGTGCCGCCGGAACGACGCGGCGGTCGGGAACGCGCGGTCGGTGGCGGACAGCGGCAGGATGCCCGTGCCGTCGACGGCTTCGACGAGCACCGGAAGCCGTGCGGCCGCAGCGGCGGTCATGCGCGGCACGAAGAACCCCGGCCAGTCGTCGCTGACCACGCACACCGCCCGGCTCGCGAGCCGCTCCAGCAGTCCGCTCCCGGCGCCCGGGCTCGGCTCCACCCAGCTCACGACCGTGACCCCGGCGGCCTCGAGCGCGGCGCGGTTGTCGCGCATCCCGTCGAGGACGAACCGATGGTGCCGGTCGCTCGCCCATCGATAGCCGCAGCGCAGGGCCTCGAGCACCACGAGCGGCCGGCCGTGGGCCCGCGCCAGCTCGATCGCGCGCTCGAGCGAGGGGTTGAACCGGGTGCGCCGGCTCGCGACCATCCAGTACAGCACCCAGGAACCCGACGGGTCGAGCCGGGCGTCGTTGAGCGCGCGGATGCGGGTCAGCGGGACGGTCATGCGCCGGGACGCGCCCACAGGTCGAGCGCTTCGCAGGAGGACAGCGCGATCGTCCCGTCGATGCGGGGCGCTCCAGCCCCTCCGAGCAGGAGCCCGATGCCGGGAGGCAGCCCGTCGCGGAGCTCGGTGAGGGCCTCGAGCGTGGCGTCAGCCGGAGCGGACGTGGAGACGCTCATCGCGAGCGCTTCGGGGGCGAGGCTGCGACACGCGCCGAGGATGCTGTCCACCGGGACGTCCGCGCCGAGGAACGCGATCCGACGACCCGACAGCGCGAGGGTGGTCGCGACGAAGTGCAGGCCGAGGTCGTGTCGCTCACCGGGCGGGGAGGCGCACACCACGATGGGCCCGCGTGCGGTGTCGGCGAGCGGCCGCCAGTGGCGGGTGAGGAAGTTCCGGAGCACCTCGCTCGCGAAGTGTTCCTGGAACACCTCGAGCCGGCCCGTGGCCCACTCGTCGCCGACCTTCTGGAGGAAGGGCCCGGCCACCTGGTCGAGGAACGGCACGGCACCGCGGTGCGCCCACAGCACCTCGAACGAGCGCACGAGCGACTCGGCATCGAGCGCGCGGACGGCCCCGAGCAGTGGGTCGACCTCTTCGCCGCCCACGACGGTCGCGTCGGGCATCGCCCAGCGGCGCAGATCTTCGCGGTTCGCGGTGAGCACGTCCCTCGGGCGCAGGCCCCGCTCGAGCGCGCGGGCGACCTCCGTGAGGTGGGCCACGACCGACGCGGGGTACGACCGCTGGCCGCCGTCGGTACGCAGGGGCTTCGGGAAGCCGTACCGCCGCTCCCAGGTTCTGAGGGTGTTGGAGGGGATCCCGGTAGCGCGGGAGACCGCCCCGATGGACAGGGTGAGCGTGCCGTCGTCTTCCATTGGGGTCGAATAACAAATGAACAGGAACTGCGCACAATCTCCGTGGGACCTCGTAGAACACGGCGATCGAGGGATTCAATCGTAGGGTCGGGTTCCTGGCGCGTCCGGCCGGGACGGCGCGGCGGGCGCGGTCGTCCTCTCTGCCCCGGGAGCGTTCGCTGCCATCGAGTGGCCACGAAAACGGAGCGTCTCGCGGCCGCATCGACGTCGATGGGGGAACGCCCGATTTCAACGCAGGGGTCGCCGAGGTGGCAGAGAGGTAGAGATCTGGGGGCGGTGGGGCGGTGGGCTGTGGATTCGCTGACATCTGGTGGCAGCGAATGCGCAGCGTCTCGAGGGCCCCCGTCGATGTCCTGCGGCGAACGCCGGATTTCAACACAGAGGTCGCTGAGGTACACAGAGTTCCTGGGCCGACGGTCCACCCGAGACCGGGGCATCGGCGATACGGACCGGATGGACGGCTCCGTGCTTCCTGGCAGGGCGATGGATGAGGATGGACGCACGTGCTGTCTCACGACGAGCGTGAGTTCTGGCGCGGACGTCGTGGCGCGCGAGACGGTGGAGAGACTTGGTCTCTGCCGACGCAGACGCCGTCCCCACCGACATCCTCGTCTCCGCCGACGCGGACGCTGTCGTCACCGACGCGCTCGTCTCTGCCGGCGCGGACGTCGGCCCCATCGACGGCGTTCAGCGAGGCCGCAGGCGTCGGGCACGGTCCCAGCCCCATCGAAGATGCAAACGACCCGGTCGAACCGTGCTCGATGCAGGCCGCAGCGGTCTACAGAACCGCAAACGGAGGCGAAGCCGAAGTGCGCAGCGCGCTTGCGCGCGGAGTAACTGAGCTCGTTGGCCCCTTCGGACGGCCCGAGGGTCGAGGCTCCGTCCCCAGCCCTCGTTTGGGGACCGACGCGGACGTCGTCGCCATCGACGCCCTCGTCTCCTCCGACGCGGACGCGGTCCTCACCGACACGCTCGTCGACGTGGACGTGGACGTGGATGTGGATTCGGGAGCATTCGCTGCCATCGGGTGGCCACGAAAGCGAAGCGTCTCGATAGCCCCATCGAGGTTGCTGGGGGAACGCCGGGTTTCAACACAGAGGACGCAAAGGTCCACAGAGGTCCGGGGCCGACGGTCCACCGGGACGGATGGACGGCCCGTGCAGCCCTCCTCAGGGGGTCGACGTGGGGGCCGTCCTCACCGGCCTCCTCGTCTCCGCCAGAGGAGCTCGGCGTCCCTTTCAACGACGCCGCTCGGCGGCTACTGCGCCGGCGACGCGTCCGCCCGGAAGTCGACCGGGATCCCGACCTTCCGGTAGACGAACTGCAGGAGCCACGCCGGACCCACCAGCAGGAACTGCAGATCCTCGAAGAAGCTCGGCTTCTCCCCTTCGATCCTGTGCCCGACGAACTGCGCGAGCCACGCCACGAAGAACACCGCGGCACTGATCGTCGCGAGCGGCAGCCCCGCGTTCGCGATGGCCATCACGATGCCCAGCGACACCGACGAGACCACCGCCATGCCGGCGAAGATCGTCGGCGACAGCCGCAGGTAGAACCCCAGCGAGGCCAGCACCGTGAGCGTCGCCCAGCTCATCGCGGGGTGCGGGAACGGATGCGGCACGCTGTGCAGCAACCCCAGCGTGCTGACGACGATCAGGGGGATGCACACCCAGTGGATGGCCTTGTTGATCGGGTTCGTGTGGCTCTGACCGTAGTGCTCGAACCATTCCGTGGCGGTGCGCATGGGGGCTCCCTGTTCTTACTTTCAAGTAAGTAACCGCTGTAGGAACCCTGGCAACCCCGGTTCGTCAGGATCCGGGCACCCGGTCGAGCAGCGCGCGCAAGCCCTGCGGAATCGAGCCCGTATGGACTCCACCGGGGGCAGGTCGTGCTCCAGGTCGAGGGACACCCGCTCGGAGCCTTCGCTGCACGAGAACCGGAGGCCCGGTGGGAGCCCGTTCGCATCGACACCCTCGGACGGTGGTGGGCTCATGAGCACGCAGTGGACGTGGTCTGCGTGGGTGCCTGCGCTGCGCGGCGAGACTGCGACCATTCCCAGATGTGGCGCCCGCAGAGCCGCGTACGCCCGGTAGTGGACCCGGGACGAGAGCTTCCTCACGCCCTCGCAGCGGGGGTTCTCGAGCCCCTCGAGGCACGCTTCCATCGACCACCGGGTCAACGGCGCGACCTCCAGGGTGTGCTCGAAGGGGGTCGCGAGCGCACCCAGGACGATCCCCGCGAGCCCGGCCGTGCCCAGCAGGATGCTGGCGGGCAGGACGAACGGCGCCCATGCCGTCACGGCGGTGACGGACGGCCCATCGAGGTCCGCCACCACCTCGTCGGTGCCGAACACCGCGCCCACCAGCCTTCGAAGCCCGAGCTGCACGGAGCTCCCACGGACGAGAGACCAGCATACCCGTGCGACGCGTGCAGCGCTGCACGCGCGCCCGCTCTGCGCTATTCGGCACCCCGGAGACCCACGCATGGCCCGTCAACGTCGCCCCGCCGAAGAGACCCGCGCCGAGATCCTCGGGATCGCCCAGCGCTCGCTGGTCGAGCACGGCCCCGCGGGCGTCCGGCTCGACGAGATCGCGAAGGAGGTCGGCGTGTCGCGCCAGGCCATCCTGCACCACTTCGGGAGCCGCGAAGAGCTGATGCGAGCGGTCGTCGAGCAGGCGTGGACGGGCCTGTTCCGCGATCTCGCCACGCTCGCTGCGGTCACCGACAAGAGCCCCGATGCGTTCGTGGATCACGTCGACGACGTGGTGCGGCGCAAGGGCAACGCGCGGCTCGGCGGCTGGCTGCTGCTGTCCGGGAAGGGCCTGCCCGACGCCGTGTTCGAAGGCGCCCTCGCGGGCCTGCCCGACGCCGTGTTCGACGACGCGGACGATGCCGGCCTCTCGATGCTGCTCGTCGGAGCGGCCCTGTTCGGCGACGCGCTGTTCGGCAAGCGCCTGCGTCAGGTGCTCGGAATGGCCGACGACGAGGCGAGCCGCGAGGCGTTCCGCGCGTTCCTGGCCGATCGCGCGTGGGCTAAGGGAGGCAGCCCGGCTCGTTGACGGGCGCGCAGGCTCCGGTGCCCTCGAACAGCGCGTCGCAGTCGCCCCCGAGGATGGCGTCGATGCAGGCGAGGTTGTCGCCCACGGTGGCGGCACAGGTGGCCGGCACGGGCGTCGCGCCGGAACACTCCTCCACGCTGGTCGGCAGGATGGTGATGTCGCCCTGCGGACAGGAGACCAGGGTGGGCGGGAAGTCGCTGTACGCGAGGCAGGCGGCGAACAGCTGCGAGGAGGTGAGCTCCCGCAGCGGCATGTCGGGCTGGACCCCGAACGCACCGCCCAGCACGTGCTCCATCACGCCCCCGAACGGCGCGCAGCCCGGCGAGAACAGGCCGCGGCACGGGTCGGTCGAGAAGTCGGTCGCGCAGGTGGCGCCGGACAGCTGCTCGACGCACGCCCGCACGTCGGCATCCGTGCGGTCGCAGCTCGGGAGCACCGCCTGCACGGCCGCTTCGCAGCCCGACACGGGTTCCGTGGCGTACGTGAGGCTGTAGTCGCCGCAGTCGAGCGTGAGCGGTGCGAGACCCTCGAGCGTGTCGCACAGCGCCGTGGCTCCCGGACCGTCGAGCTCGGCCAGGAGCACCGGATCGGTCGGCACGTCGGTGTCGGTGTCCGGCACGTCGGTGTCGGTGTCCGGCACGTCGGTGTCGGTGTCGACGGGAGTGGGCGTGCCCTTGCAGGCGACGAGCAGGACCAGGAGGACGGCGCGGTACGACGGAGTTCGCATCCGCGCAGACTACCCCATCAATCGCAGCTCACGCGCCCCCCGCGCACGAGGCACCGCACGTCGCCGCCGGTCGCGGGGACCTCGACGCTGGCGCGCATCGGCACGTTGCCCTGGAGGATCAGGTTGCAGCTGCCCGGCACCACGTCCTCGAACCGCGCCACGGTGTCGCTGGCGGACAGGGCGTCCTTCTGGACCTCTCCCGAGCACGCCAGCTGCACCTCGGGGATCGGGATGTCGGCATCGAGCTTCACCTTGAAGCTCACGCCCGTCGCCGCGACCGTCTGGCTCATGTCGACGCCGCACAGCTTGCCCGTGAGGGTGCTCACGTACGCGATCTCGGCGTCGCCCTGCACCTGGGACGCCGCCCGGCGGTACTCCCGCAGGCCTTCGCACTGGCGGTCGCCCATCGCGCGGGCCGACAGGAGGTCGGTCCACTTCATGAGCGCCTGCGCCTTGTCGAGGTTGTGCGTGTCGCCGTCGAGCAGCAGCCCCACGGTCGTGTGGAACACCTGCTCGCCCGGCTCGCCCGTGACGGCATCGCGGTACGCGACCTTGAACGTGACCTTGTCGCTCGGCTTCATCGCGCCCTGCTTGATCTTCAGGTCTTGCAGGAACACCTGGCTGGTGCCGGCGTAGTAGTTGATCGGCTGCACGTCTTCGGGGTTCGTCGACGCTTCCTCGCCGTAGAACCGCTCCATCGCGAGGGTGTCGGGCAGGTCGATCGAGAAGCGCACGTCGTGCGCGATGGTCTGCACGAGCGAGTCGAACCCGGACCCGAACACGCGGTCGACCACGGCTTCGCTGCCCAGGTAGACGTACGCGCCCTTGCCCTTCTCGGTGATGAGGTCGAGCATCTTGTCGTTGAACTCGCGCCCGACGCCCACGCCGGTGACGCGGATCCCGTCTTCGTCGAAGCGCTTCCCGATCTCCGAGACCAGCGACTCGTTCACGTTCCCGCTGTTCAGGAACGCGTCGGTGAGCAGCAGGATGCGGCGGTTGCGGCCGTGCACGTCGCCTTCGGTGCGCGCGCTCTGGATGCGGTAGCCCTCGCGCAGCCCGCCGTCGAGATCGGTCGACCCACGCGGCTGGATCGCGCGGATCGCGTCCGTCAGCACGGACGGGTCGTCGCGCCCGACCACGAAGTTCTGGAGCGGCGAGCACACCGAGGAGTCGAACAGCGTGAGGTCGATGCGGTCGCCGTCCTGCAGCTGGTCGGTCATCGACAGCAGGCCCTTCCGCACGTACTCCATGCGGCCTTCCGCGCGCATCGAGCCGGACCGGTCGATCACGAGCGTGAGGTCGAGCGGCTGGCGCGCGGGCATCGCCCCCTGGACGGCCAGGGCCACCGACAGGGTGTCGCCGTTCTGCTCGGCCGACCCGAGCACCGAGAACAGCTGCGCCTCGGGCACGGGCACCGTGTCGAACGAGAAGTAGTTGAGCAGCTCGTGGGGGCGGACCTCACGGGCCGAGAAGCTCTTGCCCTGGTCGACCGCCCACAGGACGCGCTGCGCGCTCGCGAGGCTCATGCTGTCGTCGTTGGACAGGTAGACCGTCGCTCCCCAGTCGATCACCGGCTCGGGACGAACGTTCACGGCGCGTCCGAAGCGATCGTCGGCGTCCTCCTCGGCTTCGGAGCTCGCCACCGAATCGGCCAGGGGGGAGCTCGACTTCGCCTCCTCTCCCTTGGGCTTCGCATCGGCCTTGTACTCCGCCTTCTTCTCCGCCCGCTCGGCCGGCGGCGGCGGCGCCATCGGCTCGGCTTCGGCCATCGGCGCTCCGGCCATGGGGCCGGCGTCCATCGGGGCGGACGCAGCGGCGTCGGGCGTCATGCGTCCCGCGCCCCGATCGGCGGCGCCCATGCCCCCTTCCCCTCCCTTCATCGGCTTCATGGACGGGGCGCGCTGCGGCCGCGGGCTCGGCGCTGCGGACGGAGGGGGACCGCCGGACCCGCCCATCGGACGGCCCCGGAGCACGCTCAGGTCGCTCTCGGGCCGGCTGTAGCAGTCGCTCTGGATGAGCGCGGTGGTCGGACGCGTGGACTTCATCGTCTTGCGCTCCGGCCAGGCTTCGTCTTCGGCGGGACGGGTGGCGACGCGGAGCGCGCCCTCGGGGAGCGGGGCCGTCACGTCACCGGCCTTCGTCTCGCCGTTCGGCACGTCGACGTCGTTCTCCATGTTCTTGTTGGGGTTGCACGCCAGAAAAGAGAGAAAGAGAACCCACATCACGTCGCACTCCTGACCGGGGAATCGCACGGCGAACGCTCCGAGCGCTGCCAGCTTACAGTGGAAGCGGTAGAACCCCGGAGACGGGAGCGAGGTGGTTGTGGCGAGCATTCTGCTGATCGATGACGACACCAGCCTGCTGGACGGGCTCGCGCTCGCGTTCGAGGACGAGGGGTACGACGTGCTCACCGCCCCCGACGGCGCCCGCGGGTGGGCGAAGGCCACGGATCGCGAGCCCGATCTCATCGTGAGCGACGTGAACATGCCCGGGATGGACGGGTTCACGCTGTGCCGCAAGCTCCGCGACGCCGGCCAGACCGTGCCGATCGTGCTGCTCACCGCGCGCGACAACGAGATCGACGAAGCCCTGGGCCTCGAGCTCGGCGCCGACGACTACGTCAGCAAGCCGTTCTCCACGCGCATCCTGCTGGCGCGCGTGAAGGCCCTGCTCCGCCGCCAGGATCTCCGTGCCGAGGGCGCTCGTGGGGCGTCCGTGCTCGAGTCGGGGAGCCTCACGATGGACGCCGAGCGCCTCGAGGTCCGGTGGGCGGGCACCCTGATCGAGAGCACCGTCACCGAGTTCAAGATGCTCGAAGCCATGGCGAGCCGGCCGGGCATCGTGCTCTCCCGCGAGCGCCTGCTCGAGCTCACCCGCGACGACGGCACCGTCGTGGCCGAGCGCATCGTCGACACGTACGTGCGCCGCCTCCGTCGCAAGCTCGAGACGGTCGACCCCGCCTTCGCCAGCATCGAGACCGTGATCGGCGCCGGCTACAAGTGGCAGCCCGATAAGCGCTGAACGCCCGCGGTCCCGGCGCGCTCCGGGGTCCATCACGCCGCCCAGCCGAGCGGAGATCGTGGGCTTCCTGCGGCCGGGCAGCCTGCGGTTCAAGGCGCTCGTGGCCGTGATCATGGTCGTGCTGTCGCCAGCGGTGTTCGTGTGGAGCACGAGCCTCGTCGACACCGGCTCCATCGCGATCCTCCGCACGGATCTCACTGCTGCGACGACCTCCGCGGTCCGCGGAGCCCGCGAGGGCACCCTCGATCTCGAGGGGATCGCGACCGCCCGGCGCGTTCGCATCCGCGTGCTCGACGCCGACGGCACGACCGTGCTCCACGACACCGACCACGACGGGGATCCGCGCTGGTACCACCCCATCACGGAGCCCTGGTTCGGCCCCGAGGGCCGGCCCGATCCCGCGGTCTGGGATGCGGGCGCGGGCCCGCTGGCCGGGCGGCCCGAGATCCTCGACGCCGCGGCGTCCGGCACCGCGTCGTTCTGCGGGGTGGGCGGGCGGTCCGACCTGCTGGTGTGCGCGGAGGTCCGGCGTGTCGAGACCCCCGAGGGCACGCGCACGCTCCACATCCAGCGCTCGGTCGCCCAGTCCACGCGGGCGCTCTGGGAAGACCGCTTCCAGATGACCCAGCTCACGCTCATCGTGCTGGTGTTCGCCGTGCTGCTGACCCTGTGGCTCGGCACGCGCTGGGTCCGCCCCATCGAGAGCCTGCGGGATCAGGCGCTCGCGCGCACCCAGCACGGCGTGTCGACCCAGCCCCTGACGATCGAGCGCCGCGACGAGCTCGGAGAGGTCGCGGATGCGTTCAACACGCTGCTCGCCGCCATCGAGCAGCGGAACCAGGCCAACGAAGCATTCGCGGCCGACCTCGCGCACGAGCTCAAGAATCCGATCGCGGCCGTCCGCACGGCCGCCGAGGCCCTGGAGTCCGGCAAGCCCCTCACGGAAGCGCGCGCAGAGCGGCTGCACCGCATCCTCACGGACTCGAGCAAGCGGATGCAGCTCGTCATCGACCGGTTCCTCGAGCTCGCTCGCGCCGAGGCCGGGCTCGTGCAGAAGCACGTCGAGCCGGTCGACCTCGTCGGGCTCGTGAACGGCCTGCTGCACGGGCTGCGGGTCGACGAGCGCTTCGGCGGCATGGCGTTCGAGCTCGTGGTCGACGGGGATCCCCGCCCGCTCGACGGCGACGAGGAGCGCCTGGAGACCGCCTTCCGGAACCTGCTGATCAACGCGGCCACGTTCGCGAGCCCCGACGGGCGCGTGTCCGTCACGGTGCGTGCGTGGGGTCGGGCGCTCGACGTGGCCGTGCAGGACAGCGGCCCGGGCATCGCGCCCGACGACCTGCCCCGCGTGTTCGACCGCTACTTCAGCAAGCGCCAGGGAGGCACGGGCCTCGGGCTCGCGCTGAGCAAGGCGATCGTCGAAGCGCACGGCGGAGAGCTGCTCGTCGAGAGCCCCCCCGGCTCCGGAGCCCTGTTCACCGCGCGCTTCCATCGGTAGCGCGCCAGATCGGGCTGCTCCACGCCCGCTGCTGCACGGTGTCGGGCGCCGTGCCGTCGTCGCACCGGGGGGGACGCGGGTCGAGCTGGTTGCACTCGCGCGTGCTCCACCGGCACGTCGGCACCTCGAGCGCGCGGGCGTACCAGAAGGCGGCGGGCGCGCTGTCGTCGGGGTCGTCGACCACCGCGCACAGGCGCTGGGCACCGCCGGACGCGTCACACGTCTGTGTGTCGAGGCTCTGGGGCTCGCTCGCGATCTCCACGTCGACCACGGACTCGTGCATCTGCCCGCTCGCGTCGAGCCAGCCCTTCACGAGCTGGATGCGGTCGAGCCCCACGCTCGCCTCGTCGGCCACGGCTTCGATGTAGAACCGCGCCGGACCGTCCCAGTCGCTCCCCATCGGCACGCCGTCGCGGTACAGGGCCTCCAGATCGCCCGTGTCGCACGCGTCGGTCGGCACGTCGGCCGCGAAGAGCCGGATCTGGATGCGCGGACCGCTGGTGGCGAACGTCTCGCGGCGTCGCAGGGCTTCGAAGATGGCGTCGCGGCTGTTCTCGACCGCCCACACGCCCGCGAGCCCGCCCGGGTTGTTGATGAACGCGTCGTGCGTGATGTTGCCCTCGCCCAGGCGGTCTTCGGGCGTGGCGTCGACCGTTCCGACGTGCCCCGGGAAGTCGATGCTGCGCACGAGCCCCGGCGTGCCGTTGTGCGTGTCGGTGCTGCCGATGAAGCCGAGCCGGTAGGGGTTCGTGCCGATGCGGGCCTCGAGCGCGAGCCCCTCGAGCAGCACGTTGCGCACGAAGTCGAGGCGGTGGCTGCACCCCCACAGGCGCATGCCGCCGGTGCCGGGCGCGTCACACACCGGATCGGTCGGCGGGCGCAGCTTCTCGAAGGCGCAGGCGGGGTCGTCGGGCGAGAACGGGGCGCTGCACTCGCTGTCGCCTTTGTGCTGGAACACCTCGACCACGGGCTCGAGGCGCGCACGCAGGGCCATCAGGCGCGTGAGCTCGGCGTCGTCGGTCGCGAGCTCCTCGGCGGCGAACAGCCGGCCGTTCGACAGGTTGCTGTTGTGCGGCAGGCTCATCACGTCGCAGCCCGTGCCAGCATCGAGGCACTGGTCGGCGAGGGCGGTCCACAGGTCCTGAGGACGGGGCGCCTCGAACACGCCGATGGGGCGCGCGGGCACCTGCGCGTTCCGGAAGATCACGTTCCGATGCAGGTTGCTGACGCCGCGAGTGTTCGTGTACTCGTAGCCCACGAACGTGGTGAACCCGCACCGCGACGTGCGGTCGTAAGCAGCCTCCGCGGCGTCCTGCATCGAGGTCCACCGCGTGGTCGCCGCGGCGTCGCAGCCCGTCCCGTCGGGCCCACAGAGGTCGGCGCTCCGGGTGGGGGTGTCGGACGCGAGCATCACCCCGAACTCGAGCGCTCCCTCGTCGCCGCCCCCGCTGCGGTACGGATCGCAGATCGGCGCGTCGTAGCCGGGGCTCCCGGGGGTCGTGCAGTGCGCGACCTCGCCCAGCAGGTCGCCGTGCTCGGTGGCGCTCACGAAGTCGAGCGGACGGTCGAGCTGCACGGTGCGCCCGCCCACGAGCGTCAGCGGCGCGCCCTTCGCGAAGGCCAGCACGTCGGGGGGCTCGGCGAGCGACCCGTAGTTCCGGGCGTCGAACGAGTACGCCGCGTGCACGTGCAGGTCGCCGTACAGGGCCTTGCGGGTGGGCGTGGCGTCGGCGCACGGCTCGCGGTCTTCGGTGCGCGTGATGTCCGCGCCCGGGAGGCTGCGTGTACACGCGAGGAAGAGCAGGAACATCAAGGGTCTCCGAGCATGCAGGTCGCCCGCTCGCCGGTGCTGGCGCAGAGCGTGATGAAGTCCTGGAACGTCCAGTTGGGGGTGCGCTCGACCCGCAGCGGGCGGTGCCCGTCGGTCTGTGCGAGCAGGATGTCCTGCAGCGCGCCGTCGAGCGGACGGCGGATCGTGTCGGGCACGGCGGACAGGCGGTCGCTCATCACGGCCAGCCCGCCTTCCTCGCGCACCGTGAGGGTGTCGCCATACCGGGCCCACGCGCTCGTGCGCCGATGTGCGTCGTCCACCAGGAACGACTGGTTCTCGAGGCTCGCCGGGATGCGATCGAGCGGGGTGCGCGCGTCGATCAGCACGGCCTCCGAGTAGTACGGGCACTGCGGGCCCACGCGCCGCTCGGTGCCGTCCGGCAGCACGATCTGCAGGCATCGGTGGCTGCCGTACGCGCTCGTGGGGGAGCCGGAGTCGCCGCGCAGGTCGACCCAGCGGGGCACCTCGACATCCGACGGGACGGGACGGAACGCGACGGACCAGCCGATCGGGAACAGGAGCGACACGCCCGACGCGGCGGCGGCCAGCAGCGGACCCGGTGCCGGCGGCCCCGTGAGCTGGCGCAGCCCCGCGGCCATGCCCCCGAGCACCAGGATCGACGCCGCCCACGCGGAGGCGCCGAGATCGAGGGGGTCGCCCACACCCTCCAGCGCGCCCGCGAAGTGGGCCATGGCGATCAGGAACGACACGGCCGAGGCGTACAGGAGCGAGGCCGACACGGACTTCCCGCGCTCGAGCCGCGGCGCGCCGCGCCGGTTCAGCGCGATGACCCAGAACAGCCCGGCCCACGCGGGCGGAACGACCCAGAGCAGCGGGAGCATGCCCGGCAGCCAGGGCAGGAGCAGGAGGCCGAGCATGACCGTGATGGCGGCCACCGACGTGCGGCGTCGGCGCAGGGTCTCGCCCCCCGGACGCAGGCCCCGCGCGGCCGCCAGCCCCGTGGCGAGCCCGAGCAGCGTGCCGGCCACGGTGAGGTGCAGGAAGCCCCAGCCGAACATCGGCACGAACACGCGGTCCATGCCTGGGTCCATCAGGGCCGGGGTGATCAGCGCCATCAGCACGAACGGCAGGAAGACCGCCAGCGGCGCACCCCACCACGCGGGCACCTTCTCCGGCCGCATCACGAGATCGACGACGGCCGGCGCGCCCACCGTGATCAGGGCGACCACGACGGGCAGGAGCGTGCAGAGGAGGCTGATGCCGAGTCCGGCCATGACCGGGCTTAACCGATCTTCTGGCCGTCCAGATACCAGCCACCGGCGATGTACCGGGGCTTGTGGTCGACCCACCACCGGCGCCAGGCGCGCAGGTGGCTCGCCTGCAGGCGCCAGGGGCCGTCGGCGTCGAACGGCAGGCGCTCGCCCGTGAGGATGCACAGCTCGTCGTAGGCCGTGCGGCGCACCCACGGGTCGTCGTAGCCCATGCGCTCGAGCAGGAAGTCGATGCCGAACACGCGGCCCTCCCGGTGCCGGATGCCCTCCGGGAAGCTCGGTGCGTGCTGCTCCCACCAGGTGTGCCAGCGCGAGCGGAAGCCCGGCTCGTCTTCCTCGTGGTGCCCGGTGATCAGCTCGAGCGCGCCCATCGCCACGTCGACGACCTTGCGGTCGCGGCGCGTGAGAGCCTCGAGCAGCGTCGGGACGGCGCGGCTGTCGCCCATCAGGCCCAGGCCCTGGAGCGCCCCGAGCGCCATCGGCCCCTCGCCGTCGGACGCCGCGATGAGCAGCAGCAGGTGGTCGGGACCGCCGTACCGCCCCACGATCTCGCCGGGGAGACCGGTCATGTCGTGGCGGCGTTCCACGAGCGCACGCCCGTGGAAGTCGAGCCCGCGCCGGTCGCCCAGCAGGAGCAGGGAGAGCGCGGCAGCCTCGGCCAGCGTGGGCTCTTCGAGGGCTTCGACGCAGACGTCCAGCCCGCGGCGGTCTCCGATGCGCCCGAGCGCCTCGACGGCGGCCTTGCGCACCTTCGGACCATGGGGACGGCGGGCCAGCGGGAGCAGGGGCGCGACGGCGTGGACCTCGCGACGCAGGCCCAGGAGCTCGGCGGCCGCGGCGAGCGCGGGACCGGGCTTGCCCTTGGGGACCTCGAGGTGCTCGAGCAGCTTGTGCACGAGCGCCGCGTTGGGAGACCGCGCGATGGCCCCCTGGAGCGCGTTCCACGCGTGCCCGTCGACCCGGCGGTCCATCAGGTGGCGCAGCAGCACCTCGGCGGCCGCCCAGCTCCGGTGGCCCGACAACAGGTCGGCCGCGCCGATGTAGTTGAGCACGCTCTCGTCTTTCGGCGCGAGCCGGCCGGCCTCGATGGCGCGGGTGGCCTGGTCCATCTTGCGGGCCAGGTCGTCGACCACGCGATCGGAGCACGCGGCGATGGCCAGCCGGTGCGCACCCAGGCGGCGCTCCGGACGATCGGCGTCGGCCCGGACCCATGGCGGCCGGGCCCGCTGGGCGTCGTATCGGGCGCGGGCATGGTCGCGGGCGCGCACCAGGTGCCAGTCGAGGTGGGCGCCGGGATCTCCGGACACCGCGTCGCACGCGGCCACCCCTGCGGCGAGATCGGCCTCCTTGAACCGCGCGAGCGCGGCGTCGAGCAGGTCGTGCATCGGCTGGCGGAGCACCTGGCGGACGCGGGCGAGCCGGAGCAGCGCCCAGGCCTCGCGCACGACCAGCTCGTGCTCGCCGAAGCCCCGTGCGGCCGACGTGTAGTGGTTCGCGGCCTCGGTGAAGTCCCCGCTCGCGGCAGCGGCGTCCCCGAGCCGCACGCGCAGGCGGTTCGCGACCTCGGCGTCCGGGTGGCCGGAGAGCAGGTGCAGCCCCTGGGTCCACGCGGACACGGCGTCGTCCCAGCGGTCGTGGGCGCGGGCGACATCGCCCTCGGCGAGCTTCACGCGGGCGGTGACCCCGGGGAGCGCGATGCGGCGGGCCAGGTTGCGGGCCTCCTCCACGAGCTGGGCGGCTGCGGCGGCGTTGTCGGCACGGAGCGCGCGCTCGGTGGCGAGCACCGCCCACTCCACCTGATCGGGCTCGTCGAGGTCGCACTTCTTCGCGTCGCGGAGCACGTCTTCGGCCCAGGGCTCCTGGCGGGCGATGGCCACGGCGCCGAGCAGCAGGTGCCCCTTGCCCTGCCACTCGCGCGGGGCGGACCGGCGCAGGCGGCGGAGGAGCGCTTCGGCCTCGTCGTGGCTGCCGAGCTCCACCTCGAGCAGCGCGAGCTTGAGCACGGCGTCCCAGGGCTGCGGCTGCACCTTGTAGCCGTGGCAGCGCGACACGAGCGAGGCCAGCGCGGTGCGGGCGTCGCGGCGGTGTCCGCGCTGGATCAGGCTGTCGGCGAGGGCGTTCGCGGCGGCGATCACGACCTTCGCGGCCACCTCGGTGTGCACGTCCTCGACGCGCTCCTCGAGGAACTTCGTGAGCTCGAGCTCCCACGCTTCGGTGTCGTTGAACGCGCGCTGCAGGCTGCGCACCACCTCGGCGTCGATGCACGGCGAGCCGGGCCAGCGGAGCGGGAAGTGCGTGCGTCGGAACGCCTGGAGCCAGGCCTGCCGTGCCGCCGTGCGGTCGGTGATGGCGAGCGCGTCGCCGAGGTACTGCCAGCCGAGCACGCGCGACGGGTCGTTCACGGTGACGCGGCGCAGGATCGCCTCGGCCTGCTCGGGCTCTCCGGCTTCGAGCGCGCGACGCCCGTGCAGGATGAGCTGGTGGATGTCGTTGCTGTCGGCGGCGAAGCGCTGCTCGGCCTGCTCGGCCTCCGTGCGAACCTTGCTCTCGATGACCGCGAGCGTGCCGGCCAGCCAGCCCGAGAAGCTGCCGTGGAGCGGGACGAGCTCGCCGTCGACCCACTTCCCGAACACGGCGCCGCCCTGGTCGGGTGCGAAGGCCCAGCGCGTGTCGCCGGGACCGTCCGCGAACAGCACCACCTGGGGGGCGTGCTCGCTGGCGTGCGCGATGTCGGCGGTGGCCCGGAGGCGGAGCGAGCCGCGCAGCAGGTGGGCGCCGTTGTGCCGCAGCAGGAAGGCGCGCAACCCGGGAGGCAGGCGCCGCCCGAGGTGGTCTTCGAGGGCGGAGAGTGCTTCGAACGACGCGCGGGGAGCGAGGTCGTTCACGTCACGGCGGTACTGCCGTACCACCCGATCGAGCGGGTCGGGAGCGTTCTGCATGGGGAAGCCCGGTGGGAGGAGGGGGAGGGTCGGGAGGAGGAGGAGGGATACTGGGGACGCAAACGATAACACGTCACGGATCCGTGCGATGTACCCCGATCTGCACCGCCACCTCGACGGGTCGCTCAGGCCCGCCACCGTCCACGACCTCGCGCGCGCGAAAGGCCTGGATGTCCCGTCTCCACTGGCGTTCTCTGCCGGCATGGGTCTGGAGGCCGCGCTCGCGTGCTTCCGGTTCACTCTGTCGCTGCTCGACACCCCCGCAGCCGTCGAGCGGGTTGCGCGCGAGATCTGTGAGGACGCCCTCGCCGACGGGGTGAGCACCCTGGAGATCCGCTTCGCGCCCCACCTGCACGGGCCGGACGCGGGGTCGTTCGTGGAGGCCGCGGTGACCGGAGCGGCCGGGCGTGCGGGCATCGTGCTCTGCGGGCTGTACGGCGACGCGCCTGCCGTGCTCGACCACCTCGTCGACCTCGCCGTGCCGGGCGTCGTGGGGCTCGACCTCGCGGGGGGGCCCAGCCCGGCGCAGTCGTTCGCGCTCGCCGACTATGCGGGCCCGTTCACGCGGGCGCGCGAGCGAGGCCTGGGGCGCACGGTCCACGCGAGCGAGGGGCGGTCTCCGGAAGAGATCCGGACGGCCGTGGAGGTGCTGCACGCGCAGCGCATCGGGCACGGCACCACGCTGCTCGAAGACGGCTCGGTGCTCGACCTCGTCCTCGAGCGCGGCGTCACGATCGAGGCCTGCCCGACCTCCAACGTCCATACGGGCTGCATCCCGACCGTCGACGCGCATCCCCTGCCCCGGTGGCTGGAGCTCGGCGTGCGGTGCTGCGTGAACACCGACAACACGCTGTTCTCGGCGGTCACGGCGTCCGGGGAGCACGCCCGCGTCGCGCGGATCCCGGCCATGCGCCCGGAGTGGATGGAGCGGCTGCGGCAGACGGGGCGCGAGGCGGCGTTCGTCAGCGTCGCGTGAACGTGATCGCGCCCTGGTGGGTGGCGCTCGCACTGACCTCCGTGTCGAACCACGGGGTGGCCCCCGAGCTGACCGTGACCGAGAACACGTGCTCGCCGGGCATCAGGGTCCCCGTCGGGCTCCCCGTCTCGAACGGTGCCCCGTCGCCGTCGAACCGGCGGTAGACCGTGCGGAGCTCCACCTCCGCGGCGGAGCCGAACACGCTCAGGGGCTCGGGTCCATCGCGCTCGATCTGCACGTCGTCGATCTCGATCACGTAGTCCACGGGCTCGCGGACGAGGAAGACGAGGCTCACGAACGACTGCGACAACACCCGGTTGGCCGCGCCATTGGGCGAGGTGCCGGGCCCCACCACCGCGCGGGCGCTCGACGCCGTGAGGAACTGGCAGACGGTGGGCTGGCTCACGAGGTCGCGCGTGCAGGTCCACACGACGCTCGAGTCGGCGTCGCCGTCGAACGCCGTCGATGGCCCCAGGCACGTTCCGCTCGCCGGATTGCACGGGACGGTCCCGAACACGAACGAGTCGACCCCCCTGGTTCGCGAGAACCCCCCTTCCGGGTGGAGCGGCTGGTCTCCCTCCGGGTCGCGCCACTCGAGGAACCGCCCCTCGACCCTCTCGTCGTCGAAGGACGCCTCGCTCTCGGTCTGCCCCGTGAAGGCCGGATCGACGCGGATCATGGAGAACGAGCGTGCGTTGATGCCCGTGAGCTCGAGCACGGCCTCGCGCGTCTCGCACAGGGGGCCGAGCCGGGCGTCCCGCGCGGCGGTGTCCCCGCGGAACGGCCCCGCGTAGGCGCCCCAGCACAGGAAGTCGAGATCGGTCACGTCGCGCTCGTCGAGCCTCACGGTTCGCGGGCCCGCGTCGGCGCTCGGGACCTCCAACGACAGCTGCGTGAGCCGCCCGTCTCCGTCCAGATCGACGGGGAGCGCCGTGTTCGTGCGGGCCCGCCCGTCCCCGTTCAGGTCGGCTGCCGACCACAGCGGCGGCTGGTCCAGCGCTTCGTCCGGGGTGTCGAACAGGGCGAGGAACGCCTCGAGGTCCTGCTCGTCGAACGTGCCGTCGCCCAGCACGTCGAGCATGGCCTCGCGCACCGGGAGGGCGGGGGTCTCGAGGGAGAGCGTGAGCGACAGGGCGTCCACCCAGCGGCCGTCGTCGTGGTCGAGCAGGCGGTCGGCCAGCGTATCGGCCGTCAGAGACGGGTCGATTGCGTGTGCCCAGGCCGCCAGTCCCGCAGCCAGCGGGGTCGCGCCGCTGGTCCCGTTCTGGGTCACCAACCGCCGTCCCCCCACCTCGACGCAGCCCTCGCCCCGCTCCACACAGACGCCGGTGAGCCCGCGGCCGATCATGCGGAGGTCGGCGCCGCGGTTGGAGAAGGACGACTCCAGGCCGTTGCCGTCGGAGGCGCCGACGACGAGCGTGCGGCCCGCGACCCGGCGCAGGGCGGGCTGGCGCTCCATGGCCTGCTCCCAGGCGTCCTCGACGCCGTCGATCACCGTGCCGGCGGCGTCGCGGTCGAGGTCCACCACCCGCGCCTGGAGCGCGAAGGCCGAGCCAGAGGTGGTGACGGCGGGATCGAGGATGCCTTCGTTCCCGGACGACGTGAGGTGGAGGAACCGGGTCTGACGGGACAGGACGGCTTCGCGCCACGCGATGGCCGCGATGCGCCGGGTGGCTTCGGGGACGCTCGCGCTGAAGCCGAAGGACGTGGACAGCACGAAGAAGCCGTCGCGCGGGAGCTGCTTGTCCATCTCCACGAGGGTGTCGAGCGCGCCCCCGACGCTTCCGTAGTCGATGCCGACGAGGTCGAGGGTGGCGGTGGGGTCGGGGTGCGTCCCGAGCGGGGGCACCGGGTCGAAGTCGGCGCCGATCAGGCTGGCCACCCAGTGCCCGTGGTTGCGGTCGGAAGGCGCGGGGAGCGCGACCCGGCGGGCGGCG
>JAWKRP010000021.1:30000-185263 GCA_041389565.1 Myxococcota bacterium | reverse complement strand
TCCGTCGGGCCACACGAGGTCCAGCGCAGCGACCTCCGCGGAGACCCCGCCCTTCAGGGGCTTCTCGGCGACGATGCGCGCGCCGAGATGCGCAGCGACGGGGCTCCAGTCCAATGGGCCTCCCAGACCCGGCGAGTATAGGGGCAGCGGCGGAGGGGCGGTGGACGCCTGGGAACACCTCGAGCCCCTGGGAGCGGGCGGCATGGGCCAGGTGGTGCGCGCGAGGCACCGCCACACGGGCGTCTTCGCGGCCCTGAAGACCGTGCAGACCGACGACGCCGTCCAGCGCGCGGCCCTGCGGCGGGAGATCCGCGCGCTCGCCATGCTCCGACACCCCGGAGTGGCCCGCATCCTCGACGAGGGAACCACCGAGCGCGGCGCCTGGTACGCGATGACCTTGATCGACGCGCCCACGCTGGCCGATGCCTGGAGCGCGGGGTCCGGCACGGCGCCCACCCTCACGCTCGACTCCGAACCCCTCGACCCGCGCGATGCCGGCGCGCCCATCGAGGCGTTACCGGCCGGGCGGCCCGACCGGGACCGGTGGATCCCCACGATTGCCGCGCTGGCCGCGACCCTCGCGCACGTCCACGGGCACGGGCTCGTCCACGGCGACCTGAAGCCCGCGAACGTGCTGCTCCCGACGGCCACCGCTCCGGTGCTCGTGGACTTCGGGCTGACGTCGCGACTCGGGGCCCGCGAGCACGCGGACCGCCTGGTGTCCGTGACGGTGCCGCTCGGAACCCCCGCCTACATGGCGCCGGAGCGCTGTGCGGGCGCTCCCTTCGACACGCGGGCCGACCTGTACGCGCTCGGCTGCATGCTGTACGAGCTCGTGGCCGGCGCGCCTCCCTTCGTGGGTCCGCCGGCCGACGTGCTCCGCGCGCACCGTCGCATGCAGCCCTGGCCCCTCGACGACCGGGTGCCGGGGGTGCCTGCCGAGCTCGTGCGGCTCGTCGAGCGCCTGCTGGCCCGCGACCCCCGCGACCGGCCCGCGAGCGCCGCAGAGGTCGCGAAGGCCCTCGGAGTCGACGTGGCAGCGCCGAGGGTCGCGTTCCGTCCCCGCCTGGCCGGGCGCGACGACCTCGTGGCGCGCCTGGGGTCCGCCCTGGACGGCGCGCGGAGCGGGCGCGGCGCGGCCATCGCGCTCACGGGTGAAGGCGGCGCGGGCAAGACCCGTCTCGCGATGGAGACCCTCAGCCAGGCGCACGCACACGAGGTCCGCGTGGTGTCCGGGCAGTGCGTCCCCCTCGATGGGGTCGGCGCTTCGCCGCTGTCGGCGGTCTCGGAGGCGGTGCGCACGGCCGTGCGCCTGGCGCAGCGCGGGGGGCCGGGCGACACCCGCCGGCTGTTCGGCGACCACGCACGCCTGCTGGAGCCGTGGTTCCCGACCGTCGCGCAGGTTCCCGGGTTCGAGCTCCAACCTCCGCGGCCCGAGCTGCCTCCGGAGGTCGGGCGGCCCCTGCTCGTGCACACCCTCGCGCGTGTGGTGCTCGGGATCGCGGCCCGCCCCACGGTGTTCTTCGTGGACGACGTGCAGTGGGCCGACCCGCTGGCGCTCGAGCTGCTCCGGCTGCTCGCCGAGGAGGCTCCCCGCCACCCGCTGCTCCTCCTCGCCACCGCCCGCCCGGAAGCGCGCATCCCCCCGGCGTTCGAGACCCTGGTCGTCGGTCCGCTCGATGCCGGTGCGGCGCGACGGATCGTCTCCGACATGCTCGGCACGGAGCCGTCCGACGCATTGCTCGACCACGTCGTGCGGGTGGCCGAGGGCTCGCCGTTCCTGCTCACCGAGGCCGTGCGGGCGGCCCTCGCGTCGAGCGACCTCGCGGAAGTGCCCGATGCGCGGGGCCTCGCCCGGCGGCGGGTCGCGGTCGACGGCACCGAGCGGAGTGTGCTCGACGCCACCCTCGTGCTCGGCCGGCGCGCGACGCCCGCGCGGATCGCCGCGATCGGGTCCCACAGCGAGGACGAGGTGCTCGATGCCACCTACGCCCTCGACCGCGCCGACCTCCTGGTCACCGCGCCCGACGGCAGCGCGGCATTCACGCATGCCCACCTCCGCGACGCCGTGTCCGCCGGCCTCGATCCGGGAACCGTGGCGTCGATGCACCGCGCGGCCGCCGCGCTGCTCCGCACCGAGCCCGGCATCGAGCCGTTCGAGGTGGCCGACCACCTGTACCTGGGCGATCGCCCGTCCGAGGCGCGTCCGCTCTATCGAAAGTCGGCCCGCGACCTGCTGTCCCGCTACGCCCCCGAAGGAGCGGAGCTCTGGCTGCGCCGCGCCGCCGAGACCGACGTGCCCGATGCCGACGCGATCCACGCCGCGCTCGACCTCGCGGGGTCCGTGCTGCTGCCGCTCGGCCGTGCCGCCGATGCCCGGGATGCCGTCGCGCCACACCTCCCGCACGCCGATGCCCTCGGAGACCCGCTGCTGCAGGCACGTGTGCGCGTGTCCCTCGCGGCGTCGCATCGGATCCTGGGCGAGTACGAGCCGTCGCGCGAGCTCGCCCACGCCGCTGCCGGGCTCGCGCAGCGCGATGCCGAGCTCGAAGCCGCCGCGCTGGCCGAGCTCGCGAGCCTCGCGACGGTCACGAACGAGCTGGAGCGCGCCGTCGAGCTCTGCCGGCAGGCTCGCGCCCTGCAGCCACGAGGTCCTGCGGCCCATCGCCTGCTCAAGGCCGAGAGCCTGGCCCTCTGGCACCTCAACCGGACGCACGAGGCCGTCGAGGTGGGCGAGCAGCTCGTGGCGTTCGCGGCCGCTGGATCGCCGTACGAGCAGGCCGATGCGCGCTACACGCTCGCCACGGTCCAGCTCGAAGCGGGTGACGCGGAGGGCTGCCGACAGGGCATGCAGGCCGCGATGGAGGCCTTCGAAGCGCTCGGCGCCCGCCGTGGGGTCGCGCTGTGTCAGGGCAACCTCGCGGGCGTCGCGTGCCGGGAGGGCCGGTTCCGCGACGCCATCGCGCCGCTGGAGAGCGCGTGCGACACGCTGCGCTCGCTGGGAGACCCGCGGTCGTCCGCGCTCACCGCGCTCAACCTCGCCTACGTCCACGAGAGCCTCGATCAGGTGCGCGAAGCCGCGGACACCTACGAGGGTGCGGCCGCCGTGCTCGAGCAGCTCGGCGACACCCAGCTCCCGCGCGCGCTGGTGGGGCTCGCGCGCACGTCGCGGCTGCTCGGGGCCCCGGTGGACGTGCTCGATTCGATCCTCGCACGCTCCCGGTCCACGCCCACGTCGCCGTCCGTCGCGCTCCTGCTCGCGGCGGAGCGGGTGCGCCTGGCGGTGCTCCGCGGCGACGACCCCGCTCCTGCGCTGGCCGCGATGGAAGCGCTGTACGCGCAGGTCGGCGCGACCGAGTACGTCGGGCCCGCGGTGCTCGAGGCCCGCGCCGCAGCGTCAGGAACGCTGGATCCCGAGCTTCCGCAGGAGGCGGTAGAGGGCGAACCGGCTCGGTAGGCCGAGCTGGTGGGCGGCTTCCGTGATGTTGTCGTCACAGCGCTCCAACACCCGGAGGACCGTCGCGGCGTCGAGCTCCGGTGCAGGTGAGTCGGACCCGGGCTCGGGATCCGCCCGCAGCCGCTCCGGGAGTCCGAGGTAGGACGCGCCGGACGCACCCATCGCGTCCCACAGGAGCGCGTCGAGCTCCCGCACGTTCAGCTCGTACCCGTGGCGGATGAGGGCCACGACGAGGGCCGGCGCGACGCGCGCTTCGCCCCGGTCGTCGAAGAAGCGCCCGCGCAGCTGGGGGTCTGCGGAAGCGCGGGCGAGGAGGTGCCGCGCGATCAGGGGGATGTCCTCCCGACGGTCTTCGAGCGCGGGCACCCGGAGCAGCACGCGGAACCGGGCCCGGAAGTCGGGCTTGAGCTGCTCGGGTGCGGCGTTCGTGGCCGCGACCACGCGGAGGTCGGCGCGGCGGGGGCGCGACTCCCCGAGCCGGGTGTACTCGCCGTCGGGGTCGAGCACGCGGAGCAGGTGTGCCTGGAGGTCGTGGCGCAGGCTGCCGATCTCGTCGAGGAACAACGTGCCGTGGCGCGCTTCGCCGATGAGCCCCTCGCGCTCGGGCATGCCGCTGTTGGGGTAGTTGCGCGCATGCCCGAACAGCTCGGCGTCGACGATGCCTTCGGGAACGGTGGCGGCGTTCCGCGCGACGAACGGACGGTCGGCGCGGGCACTGGCCCGGTGCAGCGCGCGAGCCACGAGCTCCTTGCCCGTGCCGGACTGCCCGAGCACGAGCACGTGCCCGTCGGTGCTGGCGGCGAACCGCACCCGCTCCCGAAGGGCCCACGCCGCGGGCCCTTCCCCCACGATGCCGTACGCATCGGGCTGACCGAACGGATGCAGCGGGAGGTCGGGGATCGGTGCCAGGTCGCGCACGCGGTGGGTGGCCACGAACACGAGCTCGTTCTGCAGCTCGAGCGTGGATCCGGGCTCCAGCACGCCCTCCGAGCAGGGCGCCCCGTCGATCCGCATCGGACACCGGCCCACGCAGCGAACGCGGATCCCGTCGCCGACGGGCTCGAGCTCCAGCTGGTCTCGCGAGATCGACGGCGAGCCGAGCGGCCCCCGGTCCTCCTCGACGCCGGGACGGCTCCGGACAAAGCGTACGCGGGCACCCGAGGCGTCGCCCCGACCGAGCACCGTGGGCCCGGCCACGAAGCCCACCTCACCGACGCGCTGGGGCTCGCGGTGCGACCAGGCGAGGACGAGCCCGGCGCTCATCGGAGCCGGCGTATCGGCGCGCAGCCAGGCGGGGCCCAGCTCGTTCTGCGTGTCGATCTCTGGCACGTCGCGAAGTCTACACGGGTGCCGGCGCTCACAGGCGGCCCTCCTCGAGCACACGGGGCGGGATGGGACGCACGCCCCATGCGAGCCCCAGCGCCTCCATCACGCGGATCGTCCGATAGGCCGGGTCGATCTCCCACCATGCGTGCCCGGAGCTCGCTGCGCCGGGCGCCCGATGGTGGTTGTTGTGCCAGCCCTCGCCGAGGCTGATGGCCGACAGCAGGGCGTTGTTCCGGCTCGTGTCCGGCGTGTCGTAGCGGCGCGTCCCGACGAGGTGCGCGAACGAGTTGATCGAGAACGTGCCGTGCCACACGAGCAGGGTTCGCCACGCGAAGCCCCAGACGACCATGGGCACGGGCCCGAGCCCGAGTCCCGGTGCGAAGCGGTCGAGCGCGAGGCCTGCGACGACGCAGCCGGCCGCCCACCCCAGGGCCACGAGCACATAGCCCTTCTCGAGGAACCGAAGCTCTGGGTACTCCGTGAGGTCGGCGACGTGATCGAAGGGTTGTCCGAGCACATCGGGCCGAGTGAGCCAGCCGAGGTGCGCGTGGTACACGCCGTCGGCGGGGCTGTGGGGGTCGCCCGGCCCGTCGACCTCGGCGTGGTGGCGGCGATGGATCGCGGCCCACCAGATGACGCCGCGCTGGAGCGTGGAGGTCGCCGCGAGCGCCATGAGGAGCTGCACCGGACGCCCCACCTTGAACGTGCGGTGCGCGAAGTAGCGGTGGTAGCCCACCACCACCGCGAGCATGCCCGTGACGTACGCGACCGCGAGCACGGCGAGCCGCGCGGGCGTGGGCGGCGCCACCCACAGGCCGCCGAGCGCCCCCACATGGATCGCGAGCCGGATGGCCGAGATGAGCCAGACCCGCATCACAGCTCCACGGCCGCGAGGCCCAGCGCGCGCACCTTCTCCGCGAGCACGCCCCGCTGGAGCTTTCGGGACGACGTGCGCGGGAACGGCTCGGGGAACGCGACCACTCCACGGACGCGCGTGCGAGCCGGGCGCGCCCGCTGGGCTTCGACGAGCGCGCGAGCCACGTCCGAGGGCTCGCCCCCGTGACAGACCGCGATGAGATCCTCGGCGTGCCCACCGACGCCGCGCTCGGGCCAGAGGAAGGTGGCGGAGAACACGGCCAGGTCGTCGCACGGGAGCACGCCGAGACCGCGCTCCACGTCCTCCGGGTACACGTTCTTGCCCGCCGACGTGACGATGATGTCGCGCACGCGCCCCACGAGGCACAGCTCGCCGGTGGGATCGAGGCGGCCCAGGTCGCCCGTCCGCAGGAATCCGTCCGCGGTGAACGCCGCCGCCGTGGCCGCGGGATCGTCGAGGTAGCCCGACATCAGCGTGTCGCCGCGGACCTCGACCTCCCCCACCCCGTCCGCGTCGCGATCCGCGATGCGCAGCTCGAGGCCCGGGAGCACGCGACCCACGGTGTCGGTGCGCGGAGAGGCCGCGTCCTGCAGCGAGATCACCGTGCACGCCTCGGTGAGCCCGTACCCGACGGCCACGGGCACGCCGAGCTCGTGGAAGAACCGCAGCGTGTCGGGACGAGCGGCGGCTCCCCCGCAATACATCCGGCGGAGGCGGGGCCCCAGCGAGGTCCGGACGTGCGGCAGGAGGTGCCGCTTCACGTCGGGGCTCTGGAACCGGGACCCGAGCTCGACGAGCAGGCCATGGGCGGTCTGCTGCCAGGGTGGCCGCGCGTCGATCGCGGTCTCGACGCCCTTCCGGAAGGCCTCGAGCAGCGCCGGCACCACGGCGAGGTGCGTGATGTCGAGGTTCCGCAGCGTCCACAGCAGGTTCTCGGGGCGCAGCACGCGCTGGTGCACGATGGTGGCCCCGGTGCACAGCGGCCCGATGAACCCGCACATGAAGTCGATCGCGTGGTTGGTCGGGAGGAAGCTGAACCAGCGGTCGCCCGGAGCGATCGGCGCGACCTGGACGAGCGCGCGCCACTGCGCGAGGTACGCGCGGTGGGACAGCACGCACGCACGTGGCGTCCCGCCCGTGCCAGACGTGTAGACCAGCGTGGCTCGGGATTCCGGATCGCACGGGGCGACGGACGGGAACGCGGCTGCGTCGGGCTCGGGCCAGCCCGGGCCGTCGATCGCGAGGGCCGGACACGGGACGTGCGGCAGGCTGTCGAGCAGCGCGGCATCCCCGATGGCGAGCGCCGGCTTCGCATGGGCGACGAGCGCGGCCTGCTCGCCGGGCTCGAGGCGGGCGTCGATCGGCACCAGCACGCCGCCCACCCACCAGGTCGCGACCCCCGCCACGAGCCACGCGACCTGGTTCTCCGCCAGGATCACGACGCGATCGCCCGGCTCGATCCGCTCGCTCAGCACGGAGGCCAGCGCGGCACACCGGTCGAGCAGCCCGTCGTAGCCGACCTCCTGTGTGATCGTGCGCCGCCGGACCTCGACCACGGCGGTCTCTCCGCGGAACGCGAGCAGGCTGTCCACCAACAGCTGGCCGAGCCCGCTCATCGCCGACGGTCCACGAGGGTCGCGAGCTGCCGGAAGGTTCGGGCGGTGCGCAGCTCGTGGTCGGGGATCTCGACGTCGAAGTGGTCTTCGAGCACGGACAGCAGATCGAGCGCGCCCATCGAGTCGATGTCGAGGGCCTCGAACACGTCGTCGTCCGGGCCGATGGCCGCCGCGCGGTCTCCGAACCGCCGCTGGGCTTCGCGGATCAGGTGCGCGAGGGCGGGAGATGCTTCCATGGGTCGCTCCGTTCGAGGGTCTGAAGGATGAGATCGCGGGTGTCGGGGTCGGCGAGACGGTCCGCGAGCACGGACCTCTCGGTCACACGCACGTCGGACGGGCCTGCCTGCACGAGTCGCTTCGCGGCCGCCATCGCAGCCCGCTCGATCCCGGCGGCTCCCTCCGCGATGGCGAGCGCAGCGGGCAGCGCCTCGTCTTCGGGGACGACCGACGCCACCAGGCCGCGGTCGAGCGCCCGCCGGGTGCCGATGCTCCGCCCCGTGAGCAGCAGCTCCCTGGCGAGGGACTCCCCGCTCCTGCGGCACAGCCGACCATAGCCGCCGAACCCGGGGATCAGCCCGAGGCGCAGCTCGGGGAGCGCGAACCGGGTCCCCCGCTCGGCGACGAGCACGTCGAGGCACAGCGCCCACTCGAGCGCCCCTCCGAACGTGACGCCGTGAAGCGCCCCGACGGTGAGCACGGGCAGGGACTCCAGACGGTCGAACACGGCGCCCGCGCGGGCGATCCAGTCGTCGACCCCGCGAGTGCCGAGCGCCACCGCGAGCGCCGCGAGATCGACCCCGGTGCCGAACCCCACCGGCGCGGTGCTGTGGAACACCACGGCTCGCACGGACGGGTCCGCTTCGACCTGCCCGAGCAGGGCGTCGAGCGCTTCCAGCTCGGCGACCCCGATGCACGGCCTCTCGATGGCGGCCTCGAGCACCGCCCCGGCACGTCGTGTCAGCATGCCAGCACCGCCTCGAGCGGCGCCGACAGCGGCGGGAGGTACGCGAGCGGGTCGTCCGTCGTGGGACCGGGCAGCTCCGGGTGGTGGCGCCGGAGCTCGGCGAGCAGGAGCCGGCCCATCTCGCCCATGCGGAGCAGGTTCGCGCGGGTGGTCCGCCGGTTCGCCTCGATGACCGGACCGGGCGTTCGCTGCAGGCTCTGGACCGCGTGTACACACCGGTCGGCGAGGTCGGGTGCGTCGGCACGGAGCGCGAGCGCCGGCGTGCCGCGTTCCGCGAACAGGTTCGGGATGCGCTCGTCGTGGCCGACCCCGAACGACGGGACCCCAGCCGGCATGCTGCAGACGAGGGCGTGGTAGCGGCTGCTCGCGATCAGGGACGCCTGGCGCAGGAGCGACACCATGCGCGGCCACGGCGTGTGCTCGGACGACACGATGGGCGCGCCACCCAGTCTTGCGGAGAGCCCTTCGCAAGCGGCGCGATCGAGGGCCTCCATGCCGACCACCACGGTGAAGCCGGACCAGGCGCGCGCGCCCTCCGCGAGGGCGTCGAGGTACGCGGCGAACCGCGCATCGACGTCACGCCCGGACCGATGGAAGTACACGCTCCGCGCGTGGTGCTCGGCGCCCTCGCCCGTGAGCTGGAGTCGGAGCGCCCGCGCGGGATCCGGCCGGACGGGCCACCAGAACGGGTTGACCGGACACACCACGAGCACGGGCGCCTTGCCGTCCCAGCCGACCGATTGGAGGACCTCACGGCCCGGTGCGTCGGGCACCTCCAGCGTCCAGGCCGTGTCGGTGCCCAGATCCGCGCGGACCCCGAGCCACCGCACGCGGTCGAGGCTCTCGCGGGTGCGCGCCAGCACGTAGCCATCGCGGCAGGTGTCGCGAACGAGCCGCTCCAGCGCGGGCTCCATGGCGCCGGCCTCGCCTCCGACCCCGATGGCGGGCTTTCCTTCGGCGAGCGCCAGACCGAGCGCACCGGCCATCATGGTCGACAGCGCGTTCGCGAAGCCCGACTTGAACATCGAGCCCTCGCAGGCCAGCACCCCGTGGCGCTCGTGGACCCATGCGGGCAGCTGGGCCGGGAAGGCACGCGCGGACAGGTGGAGCTGCCGTGCCCCCGGGAAGTACCCGTGCGTACGGGACGGATCGAGGGTGGTGACCGCGAGCGCCACGTTCCGCGGGCCCAGGAGGTGGTGCACCTGACGGACGAGCTCGTGCACCCGCACGTCCGCGCCCGTGTTCCGCGAGCCGTTGTACCCCGCCAGCAGCAGGCGGAGCGGAGCTCCGGGGCGCCAGCGCGCGCTGGGTCGGAACGCGTGGCGAACCGCTGCACCGTCGACGATGCGGGCCATGCTGCCCATGAGCGCTGCGTCGATCATCCGACCTCCTTCAGGCGGGAGTGGGTGTGGAGCGGCCACGGGTCGCGGTCTGCGAGCGGGGGTGGCGCCTGGAAGCAGTGGCGCTGGAGCCCGGGGATCTGCGCTTCGGTCCACCAGGCCCGCCAGTCGAGGTCCGGCACGTGGAACCCGAAGAGGTCCCGCTCGTCGTCGGGGAGCGCCGCGGTCGCGCGTGCGGCCCGGTCGGCGACGAACCGGTGGTCGGTCTCGAGGAGGAAGGGCGCGAACAGGTCGGCGGCGCGCTGCACCCGCTCGAGGTCGCGCGCGAGGTGGGTGGCCGGGCGCGACCAGCCGCCGAGCACGGGCGCCACGGTCTTCAGAGCGGCTGCCAGGCGTCCGGGCGCGTGGAGTCGGCCGCCCACGGCACTCACGCCGAGCCAGCGGCTGCTGGGCGCGAGCTCTCCGCGCGTCCGACCGACGAGCTCGACGAGCTCCGTGAGGCGGTCCATGGTGAGCGGGTTGGAGGCGGACGACGCGAGCTGCCACACGTCGCCCGAGTCGCCGGAGAGCGCGGAAGCGCACGCCAGCAGGAGCCCGCGTGCGACCTGATCGACGGGTACGAGGTCGAGCACGAGCTCCGGATGGGCCGGGATGCTGAACAGCCCGCGCAGCGCGAGGCCCACGAGCGGCGCACACGTGCGGAACCCCTCGTGGAAGCCGCGGTACGGGTGGTCCCACGCGGCCTCGACGATCGACGGGCGCACGACGGTGCACGCGAGGCCGGGCCACGTGCGCACGGTGTGCTCCGCGATGGCCTTCGTGAGCGTGTAGCCGTTGGCGAACCCGAGCTCGTGGGCGCGCTTCGACAGCAGGGTCCGGCCCGTGCGGGGGTCCACGGCGACGGCCAGGGCGCGGATCCGCTCGCGCTCCTCGGCCGGATCGAAGGCGAGGTCTGCGGGGAGCTCGGGCACCACGCGCGATCCGAGCCCGGCGACGTAGCAGGTGGACACGTACACGAGGCGCTTCCCGCGCGTGTGTGCCGCGAGCCGCGCGATGCCGACGGCGCCCTCGAGGTTGTCCGTGAAGCCGTCCGCCGGGGTGGGCTCGAAGTCGACGCGCGACGCGAGGTGCACGACGAGGTCGACGTCCAGCGCACCGTCGGGTGGGTTCGCCACGTCGTCGAGGCTGCCCTCCCACACGGCCACGCGCGCGCCTTCAGCGGCATCCAGCCCCTCGAACACGGGGTGGCAGGCGAGCAAACGTCCCATGCGCGTGCGCGCATCGTCGTCGGGGCCCGGGCGCACGAGCACGGTGACGCGGGTGGTCGGGAGCTCGGCCAGGATGCGCTGGAGCAGCACTTTGCCGACGAACCCCGTGGCGCCGGTGATCAGCAGGTGTCGGCCGGCGAGTGCGGAGCGAACGCTCATCCCCGCACCTCCACGGGCCAGCCGAGCCGACGGGCATGGCTCGCGAGCGCGCGATCGGGGCGCACGGCACACGGATGTCCGACGGACGCCAGCAGGGCGACATCCGAGCTCCGGGCCGCGAACGCCGTGCAGTGCTCGGGCCGGGTGCCGCGCGCCTCACACCATGTCCGCAGCGCGTTCCCCGCGAGCCGGGACGACACGAGCGGCTGCTCGAGCGCTCCTGTGGCCCGCCCGCTGCGGACCTCGAGCGCGTTGGTCCACCGCTCGTCGGCGCCGAGACCGTCCAGCAGGGGCTCCGCGAAGCAACCCGGGAGGTCGGTGATCAGCACCACGTGGTCGCCCAGTCGCCGCCGTGCTGCAATCCGCTCGGCCAGCGCGGCTCGGACGCGATCGGCGTGCGCTTCCGCCACACCGTCTGCGAGCAGCGCGATGCGGTCCTCCGACAGGCCGCGGAGCGACACCCAGGCGAGCCGGGTGGCGTCGTCGTCGTCCAGCACGCCCGACAGCGCCAGCGGCAGGCTCGACCAGGCCGCGGCGGAGCGCCACGACTTGTCCACGAGCGTGCGCCCCTGGAGGGCGAGCGTGCCAGCGACGTGCGCCGCGGTCAGCGAACACAGACCCTCGACGCGGATGAGCGATACGGTCATCGGAACTCCTGGGGACAGAGCCAGCGCACGAGGGCGCCGACCGGCCGCTCCCGAGCGAGTGGGGAGCCCGCCGAGCGGGCGTTGAGCGCGGCCACGGCGGGTCCGCTCCAGATCTGGACGTCGTCGCCCCCGTCGTCGACGACCGCCCTTCGGGCACAGGTCGCGAGCCACCTGCGGCACAGGAGCGCGAGGCGGGCCTTCCGGGTGGTGGCGCCCCGCAGGAGCTCCGGGTCGTGGGCCTCGAGCCATCCGGACGTCTCCGACCAGGCCGCCGGCAGCGGGCCCAGGAGGGACTCCACGAACGCGAGGTCCGCGCCGGCGAGCCGCTCGTCACCCGAGCGGAGCCAGACGCGCTCGAGGCGGTCGGCACGGCTGGCGAAGCGATTGGCGAGTACCTGGACGCGCGCCGGCGTGCCGAACCACACGGCCGACGGCGCGTAGGCGAAGTCCTCGACGGAGGCGTCGAGCAAGGCGGTGCGTACGGGCTCCCGTACCCCCGACTCGAGGCAGCTCTGGTGCACGGAGCCGCCCACGACGAGGTCGGCACCGGAAGCGAGCGCGGCACGCACGCCCTCCGGGGTCCCGAGGCCTCCGGCGACGGCCAGCACGGCGCGGTCGGCGCCCGGGAGCGCGCGAACGGCGGGGAGCAGGGCGAGCCACGAGCGGCGGTCGGTGTGGCCCCCGGAGTCGCCTTCGAGGATCAGCCCGTCCGCACAGGGCCGATCGCGGGCCCGATCCGCCTGGGCGTTCGTGAGCAGGCCCTGTTCGACGCAGGTGCGCAGCGTGCGCGCGTGGGGCGGGGCGAGCCAGGCCTGGGCTGCAGCGAGCCGGCTGACCTTGGCGAGCACGAAGGACGGCCCGCCGAACCGGAACGCGATCACCTCGGGCGTGGGTCGGAGGAAGCCGGAGACCTCGATCCGATCGATGCCGTGCGCTCGTGCGCACGCCAGCACGGCGGCGTCACGCGCCGGGTCCGCGTGCGCCAGGTTGACGCCGACCGGCCCCGTGGGGTCGAGCGCAGCGAGATCGGCGGACACGCGCTCCAGATCGAGCCCAGCGGCCCCGTAGAACGCGAGACACCCCGCACGCGCGGCTTCGTTCACCAGCGCGACGCTGGAGATCCCATGCGCCATGCCGCCGACGACCCAGGGTCGATGGGCGCCAGAGGCGAGTAGTGCGGGCGGGAGGCGAGTCACGCCCGCTCGTAGAGCAAGAGCGGGGCCAACCGGCCCGAACGACCAGAGCTACGCTGGAAAGTGCATCTTCAGGAGGTGGACTCGAGCGTGCACCGTGCGGTCCGCGGGGGCCGCACGTGCGCCGCACACCCTGCGCACGTCAGGCCGTGGCGGGCATGTCGAGGCACAGGTCGCGACCGAACTCCTCGATCTCCTCGAACGGGATGTGGTCGGAGATCGCGGAGCCGTAGTACGCGCGCCACACGAGGCCCTCGGGGTCGATCAGGAAGTCGGCGGGCACCATGGCCTTCGGGCCGTCGCCGAGATCGAGGCGGAGCAGGCCCTTCATCGTGGCCTGGAAGGCCCGCAGCATCACGCGCGGGTAGAACATGCCCAGCCAGCTCGGGTGCACACCGTACTGGTCGTACAGCCGCAGGTCGGGGTCGGCGATGATCGGGAACGGCGGGTCTTGCGAGCCCACGTACTGCGCGATGTTCTCGGCCGGCGACTGGAACACGGCGACGAGCTGGATGCCGGCGGCCTCGAACTGGCTGTGGCGCTGGATGACCTCGGAGATGCGCAGGTTGCACAGCGGGCACGACGCCCATCGGTAGAACCCGAGCCACAGCTTCTTGCCTCGGAACGCCTCGAGATCGATGGTCTCGCCGCGGAAGGTGGTCGCGGTGAACGACGGCGCGACCTGCCCGTTGTCGATGGTGCTCATGTCGGATCCTCGTCGTCGGATGCTACCCCCGGGCGCGGCTCGGTGCCGAGCGGCAGCGTGAACGTGAAGCGGCTCCCCTCTCCGAGCACGCTCTCCACGTCGATCGAGCCGCCGTGATGCGTGACGATCTCCCGGCAGATGGGCAGTCCGAGGCCGGTTCCCGTGGGACGGTCGGTGAGGACGTCGCCCACCTGGCGGAACTTCTCGAACACGGCCTCGCGGTCGCCGGGGCCGATTCCATGGCCCGTGTCGCGCACGGCGAACTCGACGAATGCGCCGCGCGCTTCGGCCGTGACGACGACCTCGCCTGCTTCCGTGAACTTCGCCGCGTTGCCGATGAGGTTGATCAGCACCTGGAGGATGCGGTCGTGGTCGGCCCAGACCTCGGGCACGCTGGGGGCCACGTCGAAGCGGGGGGTGACGGGGCCGTCTTCCGGGAACAGGGACGCCGTGGCGTCCATGGCGCGCTGGACGAGCCCGAGCGGCGCGTGCCGATCGAGCGCCCACGTCATCTGGCCCGACTCCATCTTCGAGATGTCGAGCACGTCGTTGATGAGCGCCGTGAGCCGCTTTCCCTCGTCGAGGATGATCGAGAGGTTCTTCTCGACCGTGGCGCGGGCCTTGTGGGCCTTCACGTCGTCTTCGGGGATCAACGGGAACAAGCGCGTGCTGAGCTGGCGCTGCACGAGCTTCGTGAACCCGAGCACGCTCGTGAGCGGCGTGCGCATCTCGTGGGACACCGTGGCCGCGAAGTCCGACTTCATCCGGTCGATCTCGTTCGCGAGGGTGACGTCGCGGACGAGCAGGGCGACGCCCCACACCCGTCGCCCGGTACCCTCGAGCACGATGGGCGACGCGGCTGCACGCGCAGTACGCCCGCCCGACAGGGGGAGCTCGCGGACTCCCGGAGCCGCGTCGTGGAGGCACGACCGCACGAGGGTCTGGAGGGCTTCCGGGAGCACGTCTTCCATCGCGGCGCCCGTGGGCACCTCGTGATCGAGCAGCGTGGAGAGCGCGGGATTGGCGAGCTCGATGCGCCCATCGAGGGTGACTGCGACGAGGCCCTCACCGAGCGTGTTCACGATGGTGCCGAGCTTGACGAGCGCATCCTGGCTGTCCTGCATCGCGACCACGAGCTGGGCGTTCGAGCGCGACAGCTTCGCGCGGGCGACCTCGCTCAGCTCCAGCGTGCGCTGCAGGCTGTTCGTGAGGGAGTGCGACACCCCGCCCATCACCACGAACCCCACGGGGACTCCGAGCCCGAGCAGCGCCACGTCGGACATCGACTGGACGCCGAGCGCTCCCTGGCCGTGCGCGGCGAGCACCGCGACGACGTAGATCGCGACGGCCCCGAGCGTCCACAGCGCGGAGCCGGCACGCTCCCGCTCCCAGGCACCCGCGAGCACGACGACGTAGCCGAGCATCACGGTGGACACCGTGAACACGGCGGGAGTGGCCCGGCTGAGCACCACGCCGAGCCCGAGCAGCACGCCGAACAGATACAGCCGACTGCCGACCCGGAACCCGCTCGAGCCGGAGGTCAGCAGCCCGAGACCGCTGACGAGCACCACCACCACCAGGCCCGCGAGCACGAGCCCGTGTGCACCCGTGACCCCCAGGACCCCGGCCAGCACGGCGCCCACCGCGATGGTGACGCGCTGGGCCCTGCCGAGCTGGGCGGACTGCTGTGTGCTCGCGTCGGGGGTCGAAGGTGCGATGGCGGCTCCCACCCTGCACACTACCAGTCGACCCGGGGCGCGTCGATGTCAGCGGGCAAGCCCACGGATCGAACGCGCCGGGGTCACGGTCCGGGGTTCGGTCCACCGGACACACCGATATCGGAGCGGGTGGCGTCCGGGTCGGTGACCGCGGGGTCTCCGGCATCCCGGAGCAGGGAGGCCACCGTGAGCGTGTAGTCGGGCGCGTAGCCCGGAGGTACCGCGAGGTTGCCGGTGCCGACCGATGGGTCGTACGAGACGGCACCTCCCGTGGCGTAGAAGTTCGAGTACGTCGAGCTGAACGCACCCTGGTTGAGGTGGACGGCTCCGAACGCGTTCCCGTTCGGCGCCGAGTTGTTCGAGAAGTCCACGTTCGTGGCGGTGATCGACGTGTTCTGGAACGACGCGACGACGACCCCGTACGTGGTGGTCGTGGTCGCGGAGTTGTCGGCGATCGAGCAGTTGGTGAGCGCCAGCGAGCCGCCGAACCACAGGATTCCGTCGGGTGCGATCCCGCTCGGCCCGCTCGCGACGTTGTTCGCGATGAGCGCGTGGTGGACGTCGACCGCGCCCCCACCCCCACCCGAGAACGGCCCGGAGACGTTGCCGTCCCCGCTGGTGTCGTTGCCCCCGACGCTCGCGCCGACCACGAGCCCATCCACGTTCGCGAAGTAGAGGCCCGCGCCACGCGGGTTCACGCCGCCCTCCAGCGTGTTGCCGTTCGCGGACACGTCCACGAGGGTGCCCTGACCATCCGCCCAGTACAGCCCGCCACCTTCGACGAACGCATCGTCGCCCGCGAGCCCGTTCCCGCCGACGTCGAGTCGCTCGGCGTCCAGCGTGCCGCCGCGGATGTAGGCCCCTCCTCCCTGGAGCCCGTCGGTGCCGAACGTGACGCCCTGGTTGCCCGTCATCACCACGTCGCGGAGCGTGACGTCGACCTGGAACTCGGTGAACAGGCCGACGCCCCGGCACGCACCGACACAGACGTTGTCCGCGATCACGACGTTCTCGAGGGTGAGCGAGCCCCCGACGGCGGCGTGCACTCCTGCGCCGTCCGCAGCGAGCCCGTTGCGGATCTCGAGGTTCCGGAGCGTCGCGGTCACCGGGTCGGCGTACGTGCCGTCGATGCGCACGACCGTCCCCGCTCCGCCGCCGTCGAGCACGGCGCTCGGCACGGGTCCGGGGGGCCCCTCCAGCGTGAGGTCGCGGCCCCCGAAGTCGACCGGGCCGAACGTTCCGCTGGCGAGACACACGAGATCCCCGTCCGACGCGGCGTCCACGGCCGCCTGGACCGTGGCGTACGCCAGCGGGACCCGGAGCTCCTCCACGGCGCCCGTGCACGGCGTGTCCTCGCCGTCGCAGCGGGCGGGCGCGCCCGGGAACACGTCGGGGTCGGCGTCGTTGCAGTCGGACCCGTCGGTGACCCAGCCGCTCTGGGGCATGCAGGAGGTCAGCGCCGGATCGCCGAAGCCGTCGCCGTCCTGGTCGGGCCAGTAGCCCGTGAGCCCGTCGTCCGGGACGCCCGAGCAGTCCTGGTCGATGCCGTCGCACACCTCCGGGATGCCCGGAGCCCGGCCTCCGTCGGTGTCGTCGCAGTCGCCGCCCACGGTCACCTGGTCGGGCGCGAGCGCACAGGCGAGGGCCTCGGTCGCGGGGTCGCCGGCGCCGTCACCGTCCGCGTCCGTGTACACCGCGAACGGGAGGCACCCGGTGTCCGTGTCCGTGTCCGTGTCCGTGTCGGCGTCCGTGTCCGTGTCGGCGTCCGTGTCCGAATCGGCATCCGTATCGGTGTCCGTGTCGGCGTCCGTGTCCGTGTCGGCGTCCGTGTCCGTGTCGGAATCGGCGTCCGTGTCGGAGTCGGAGTCGGCATCGGTGTCCGTGTCGGCGTCGGTCTCGACGGTAGGGGTCGCGGCGCCCTTGCAGGCGACGATCAGCAGCATCAGGGCGGTGCGCATGGCGGATCCTCCGACTCGGCCCTACCCGCGGCGCTTCGCCACCGACCGCGACCGTGACCGTGCGTGACCGTGTGCTGTGCCATCCTGAGCGCGGAGGACGACGTGAGGGTGTTGGACCTCGACTCGGGCCTGGGGCCAGCCCTGGCGTCGCTCGGGTGCGGCGTGGTGACGGATCCGCCCAGCCTGGACGTGCTGAACGCGGTCGACCTCGTGGCGATGCCGCCGAACTGGGCGCTCCTGAGGGAGTGGCGCACTGCGGGCGCGCGCGTGCCGGTGCTCGTGGCGATGCCCTCTGCGCCCGAGGACCTCGCTTCGCTCCAGCCCGTCGCCGTGGTCCGGTCCGGGGACACCGAGCTCGTGCGGCGGGCGCTCCGGTCCCTCGAGATCGGCCGTGCGGCGGGTCGGATGACCCTCGGGTCGGCGCGGGTGGACCTGGAGGCCCGCACCGTGACGCGGGGGGACCACAGCACGCGCCTGACGCAGCGCGAAGCGGACCTGCTCGGGTACCTCGGAGCCCGCGAGCGCGAGGTGGAGCGGGAGGAGCTGCTCGTGCAGGTGTGGGGGCACGTGCGACCGACCTCCCTCCGTGCCGTGGACATGGCGGTGCTCCGGCTCCGGAAGAAGATCGAGCCCGAGCCGGCCCAGCCGCGCTTCCTCCTGTCGAGCTACGCGGGGGGCTACCGGCTGGTGGTCCCCGGGCCCGACGACCGCGTGCTCCGCACCTTCCGCACGAGCATCGAGCTCCTGCTCCAGCACGGGAAGCCCCGCGACGCGCTCGCGATGCTCGACGAGCACGAGGCGGTCCGCGATCCGGCGGACGTCGCGTCGGCCGTGCAGCGCGACACCCTCGCATGCCGTGCGTGGTTCGCGCTCGGCGACCTCCCCCGGGCGGTCGCCGTCGGTGAGCGCGGGCTGCAACAGGCCCGTACACACGGGCTCGAAGCGCTGGAGATCCCCCTGGGATGCGCGCTCGCGGCCGCGCTTCGACCCCATGGCCACGGGGACCGCGCGCGCACGGTCGCCCGGCGCAGCCTGGAGCTCGCGGAGCACCGGTCGGACCTCGTGGGGCGCGCACGATCGCTCGCGATCCTGGCGGACCTCGAGCGGGGCCCCCGGGCCCTCGAGCTCGCGCAGCAAGGCCTGGAAGCGCTCCTGTCGACCGATGCATCGCTCCGCGAGGGGGTCGACCTCCAGACCCTGCACGGCGCCCTTCGCACACGCATCGCGCGCGGGCTCACGGAGGCGGGGCGCGCACCCGAGTCGATCCCGCACCTCGAGTGGGGCACGCGCATCTTCGAGATGCTCGGGAAGCCGCGGATGGAGGGGCAGCTGCACCTGGCGATCGCGGCGGTGCATCTCGACGGGCGGGACTTCGCCGCGGCCGAGCCTCCATTGCAGCGCGGTCTGGCGGTGCTCCGGACCTCGGAGTCTCCCCGAGCCCTCGCCCACGGGCTGCTGTTCGAGGCCATGCTCCGCTTCGCGAGCCAGCGGATCGATGCGGCACGGGCAGCGCTCGCGGAGGCCCACCACCTGTACGGAGAGCGCGGCACGGCGCGCACGGCCGCCGCGGACTGCGTGGAGGCCGCCTGCCTCGTGGCGCTCGGACGGATCGACGAAGCGCGCCCGTGGGTGGCCGGGATCGTCGAGTCGTCGGGCGCCCACGAGCCCGTGGCGTACTTCCGGGCGGTGCTCGAGGTCTGCTGCGCCGAGACGCAGCCCGAGCGGGACGCAGCCCGGCAGCGTCTCGCCGCGACCCCCGTGCTCCGGAGCACTGTGATCGACGCGTTCGACGCCCTCCTGCCTGCTCCGTGAAGTCGACGCGAGCGCCCGTCCTCTGCGGACCGCTCGCGACGCACGAGCCCGCGGCCAGCGCCGCGAGCTCCGGGAATCGGATCTACTGGGGCGTGATGTTCAGGACGAACGCGCCACAGTCGGTGTCGGAGTAGCCATCGACCACCACCACGACCGTCTGGCCGGCAGTGGCCGTGAACGTGAGCAGGCTCAAGAAGTCCTCCCCGTTCGGATCGTCGTCGTTGCACTCGAGCACGTCGTTCCCGGCCGCGCAGCTCGTGCGGATCTCGAGCGCGGTGTCGGGGTGGGCGCTCGTGTGGGTGTCGAACACGAAGGTGCCCGCGTTCGGGGCTGTCCACGAGTACGCGAGGTCTTCGCCGCCCCCGCCGAACGTGCACTCGTTCGCGAAGTTGTCGACGGAGCCGCAGGTGTCGCCGGAGACGACGGCCGCTCCCACGGCAGAGCCGAGATCGGCGCCGGGGGGCACGCACGGGAGCGGGGAGATCCCGCTGTCGTCGGTGTCGGCGTCGGAGTCGGCATCCGAGTCGGTGTCGGCATCGGCGTCGGTGTCGGCATCGGCGTCGGTGTCGGCGTCGGCCTCCGCATCCGGTGGGAGGGGCGCGACGGCGCTCTTGCACGCGGACAGCGCGAGGAGAGCGGACGCGAGGACGAGACGGTGCGACAGACGATTCAGGGAGGCGTCAGCGAGCCAGCTCGCTGAAGGCTCCCGGTCACGGGAATTCATGGAGACCACCAATGCAAGACCCGCGGAAAGGCGGGTGCGCACTGTACACCTGGACCGGCCTCCGCGGTGCACCTACTGCTGGAACGAGGCTCGCAGCGCTTCTCCGGTGCTCCGGAGGTTGGCGTCGACCCCGAACACGTAGTGCATGAACAGCCGGAAGACGGGGCTCGGGACCACCCCGTCTTCGGTGATCGTGACCTCGGTACCCGCAGCCGAAGGTGCGAAGCGCCACGTCCACGTGCCGCCGAAGTCGGGGTGATCGACGATCCGCGTCGTGTACGTGGGGCCCGGCAGGATCTCGAGATCGATGCACTCCCACGCACACTCGCGGAATCGCTGGTGCCCGTCGACGATCCCGAGGTCTTCGACCCGCTCGACCTCGGGCTTCCAGGTGGGTGCGCTGGCCCAGTCCCGCACACGGGCCTCGACGGCCTCGGGCGGCGCGGGGACCACGAACACCACCGTCGCGCTGTGCTCGACGGGAAGCGTGCTCCCCACGGCATAGCCTGCGACACCGAGCCCGATCCCGGCCACCACGAGGGCGAGACCGACCTTCAGCCACGCCTTCATCGCAGGGCCTCCGCAAGCTGCTCGAGGGCCGCGACCACGGCTTCGGGGTCGGCGAGCCGACCGAGGGCGCGCTCCAGGCTCCCGGGATCGAGCGGACCCGAGTCCCGTCTCGCGGCGCGGCCCGCCTCGGTGAGCGCCACGTCGACGCGCCGCCCGTCGTCCGCCGAGCGCACGCGCTCCACGAGCCCACGGGCTTCGAGCGCCCCGAGGTGCTCGGACAGCGTGCTGGGCGCGATTCCGAGGTGGGCGGCCAGCCCGGCGGTGTCGGTGGCGGACGCCGACAGGTGCGCGAGCAGGCGCTGGTCGCGCTCCGAGAGCTCGGTGCCGCGGCCCGCATGCTGGCGGTGCGCACGGTGCCAGATGCGCGGGAACGCCGTCTGGATGCGGTCGATCAAGGGGTCCACGTCCACCTCCGCCGCTCCGGTATTCCGGGAGATTCGTTCGTCGAACCGAAGCGTCCGGTCAGGCCGCAGCGATCCCGGTTCGCCCGTCTCCGCGCGCTTCGGTCGGCAGGTGCGCTCGTTCCTCCCGAATCCGCATCCCGAGCGTAAGCGGAATCCGTTGTGGGTCGTTGGGGGCCACGCTACACTCGCCAAGGCGCGGACATCAGGGTGACCCACATGAAGAACGTTCTCGGCCCGCTCAGCTCGCTGGCCCTCGCACTGGCGCTGGCCGGCTGCTCCACCACCACTCCGCTCCTCGAGGATGCACGGTTCCCCACGGGCAGCCGCACCATGGTGGCCAACACCGACTACACCGGCCTGTACCAGGTGAACGTCGACGAGGGCTCGGTCAGCTCGACTCCGCTGAGCACGGCGGATCCGCAGATCCTCGAGCTCGGCGCGGGAACCGAGCCCACGCGCATCGCGAATGTCGGAGAGCGGCTCTACGTCACGCTCCGCGGCACCGGAGAGGTCGCCGTGCTCACCGAGACCGCCACGGGTCTCCAGGAAGACGGCCCGCGCATCCGCGTCGGCGCCGAGCCCGTCGGGATCGTCGCGAACGAGGCCGGTACGGCCGTGTACGTCGCGGTCTCGCTCGAGAACAAGGTCGTCCACATCGACCCCGCCACGAACGAGGTGGTCGGCGAGATCGAGGTGGGCACCGATCCCCGGTGGCTCGCGATCCATCCCCACGGTCGGCGGCTCTACATCGGGAACGCCCGCGGCAGCGAGGTGTCCTCGGCCGAGCTCGACGAAGACGGCAATCCGAACGGCACGATCGACGTAGTCCCGCTGCCGACCACCCGCCGCACCGTCGAGTACGAGCTGTTCGAGCCCACGGGTCGTGTGATGGGCGACATCGTGGTCGATCCGTTCGGCGAAGCGCTGCTCGTGCCCGCGATGTACGTCGACAACCAGAGCCTGCAGCCAGGCCTGCAGCCCACGCAGGATCCCACCACCGGCTACTACGTGAACCCCAAGCCCGGGGTCGGCCGGTTCAACAGCGCGCTCGTGCGCATCCCCCTCCGCGACAACGGGAACCCCGTGGCCGGCGACGCCGAGGCGATCTTCCTGGCGGGGTTCGTCGAGCAGCAGTTCGTGACGGAGACGATCCGGAGCTACCCGAACGCCGTGAGTGTCTCGCCCGACGGCCTGCACTACGCCGTGTCGATGGAAGCCTCGGATGCCGTCGTGCTCGTGGGCGCGCTCGACTTCGACCGCGGCGCCGTCGACGACTTCTGGATCGAGGCTGCGGAAGACGCGCGTGCGACCGAGCACGGCTACACCGAGCACCCGCACACCACGATCGATCTCCGCCGCGAGTCCGGGCCGCGCAGCGTCGTGTGGCTCGACGCCGAGCAGGCATGGGTACACGACTGGATGAACGTGTCCGCGACGGATCTCGCCCCCGGCGACGCCATGCGGAAGGTCGCGGAGCGCGGTCGGCACGGCCTCGACGACGTGGATTCGCAGTCGGCCCGCGCGCTCAGCACCTCCGAGATGCCGCGCGACCTCACCGTGTTCCACGACGGCTCCGCCGAGTCGCGTGCGCTGCAGAACGGCCGCCGGCTGTTCTATGGAGCGCGCGTCGACGACATGGTCGTGACGGGCTCGGGCGTGTCGTGCTCCACGTGCCACAGCGAGGGCCGGGACGATGGTCTCACGTGGCAGCTCGGGGACGAGCGCCGCCAGACGCCTTCGCTCGCGGGCACCGTCAGCGCGACGCATCCGGTTACGTGGACGGGCAACGTGGAGTCCGTCGCTGCCGAAGCCGAGCTCACGAGCCTCATCCGGATGGGCGGCATCGACATGGCGTCCTCCGAGTACCAGGACATCCAGCGCTTCGTCGACTGGACGCGCCCCGTCATCCTGCCCGACGCCAACCTGTCGGATCCGCGCATCGCCGAGGGCGAGGCCCTGTTCAACCGCGAAGACGTGGGCTGTGCGAGCTGTCACATGCCCGGGTCGGCGTTCACCAGCCCCGAGCACCACGCGATGTACGGGCTCGCCGCCGTGAACACCCCCACCCTGCTGGGTATCGCGGCCACCGCGCCGTACCTGCACGATGGGCGCGCGGCCACCCTGCGCGACGTGCTCGAGCTGTCCCGCAGCGGCGAGATGGGCGACACGTCCATGCTCTCGACCACCGAGATGGACGCCCTCGAGGCCTACCTGAAGAGCCTGTAGACCTGGATCTGCACCACCACCTCGCGCTGCTCGCGGAACCCACGCGAGTGCGTCTGCTGTTCCTGCTCGCCGACGAGGAGCTCGCGGTCGGTGAGCTGGTGCAGGTCCTGCAGCTCCCGCAGTCCACGGTCAGCCGGCACCTGAAGGCGCTCAAGGACGCCTCCTGGATCCGGCGCCGTGCCGAAGGGAGCGCCGGGTGGTTCCGGATGCAAGACCCCCTCGAGGCGGACGCCCGCGATCTGTGGGCTGTCGTGCAGCCGAGGCATCGCGCGACGACCCAGGCGTCCGAAGACCTCGAGCGGCGCGCGGCGGTGCTCGAGGCCCGCCGGGTCGACAGCACGACGTTCTTCGGGCGCATGCACGCCCAGTGGGACGCCCTGCGGACCGAGCTGTTCGGGGAGTCGTTCATCATCCCGGCGCTGCTGGGCCTGATGCCCGACCTCCAGACCGTCGTGGAGCTGGGGTGTGGAACGGGCCCGAACCTCGTGGCGCTCGCGCCCACGGCCCAGCGCATCATCGGGGTCGATCGCGAGGCGCGCATGCTCGACGCCGCGCGGGAGCGGACGAAAGCGCACGCGAACATCGAGCTCCGCCAGGGGGGGCTCGAGGATCTCCCGCTGCAGACGGGCGAAGCGCAGCTCGCGCTGTGCATCCTCGTGCTCCACCACGTGCCCGACCTCCGGGCGGCGTTCTCGGAGATGAACCGGGTGGTCGCGCCCGGCGGGCGGGTGGCGATCACCGACATGCGGCGGCACTCGCGCACGGCGTACCGAGACACCATGGGGCACGCGCACCTCGGCTTCGACGCCGACACGCTGGTGTCCGAGCTCCCGGCGGGGCTCGAGCTCCACCGCTGGACCGACCTCCCCGCCGACCCCGCATCCCAGGGCCCCGGCCTGTTCACCGCCGTGCTGGCCCGCCGATGATCCTGCTCGCGCTCGCCTGCGTGCCGGATCCGGCCCTGTCGCTCGACGGCGACCCGGAAGCCGGCGAAGCGCTGTGGCTCGCCGAGTGCGGCCTGTGTCACGGGCCCTCCGGCGAAGGCACGCCGCGGGGAAGCCCGCTGGTCGGGGTGTTCGAGCGCCGCGAGCCTCGGGAGGTCGTCGAGATCGTGCGGTTCGGCATCTCCACGATGCCGGCGTACGAGGAGCGGTTCGACGACCAGGATCTCGCCGATCTGCTCGCATGGATGATGGCCGGGTTGTGACGTAAGGTGCGGTGATGCTCGCGCTGCTCGTCCTCATGGCCTGCAAGGGTCCCGCCGACACCGACATCCCCGAGGGGGATGCGGACACCGACGCCGATGCCGACACGGATGCCGATGCCGACACCGACACGGATGCCGACACGGATGCCGATGCCGATGCCGACACCGACACGGATGCGGACTCGGACAGCGACACCGACTCGGATGCCGACTCGGATGCCGACTCCGATGCGGACATCGACACGGACGCAGACACCGACACGGATGCCGACACCGACGCCGATGCCGACACCGACTCGGATGCAGACACCGATACCGACACCGACCTGCTCGGCTACGTCGTGCTCGGAGAAGGCGAGCTCGGCTACCAGCCGCTGATCGGCACGATCCGGATCGAAGCCGGCGTCCAGGGCGGCCACCACGTGTGGCACGCGATCCAGGCCTGTGATCTCACCGGCCCGTACGACCTCACGTTCACCCTCACCGATGTCGCGAGCGGTGTGGTGGTCGTCACCTCCCAGCGCTTCCAGGCTCCGATGAGCCCGTACGGGTTGTGCGAAGCCCGCGCGGGGATGATCGGGTTCGTCGACACCACGCCGCTCGGCATCACGCCGCCCGACCTCGACGGCCACGAGATCGACGTGTTCGTCCAGGCCACGGACGCCACGGGAGCCGTGCGCACCGACACGGAGCGCGTCACCGCATGGTTCTGATGCTCGCGCTCGGGTGCCGCACGCCGGCAACGCCCGTCGAGACCGACCTTCCCGAGGCGTTCTCCACCGCGGACACCGGGCGCGACTGCTCCGTGCCGGCCGACGGCGAGTGGTCGGTGCTGAACGAATCGTTCGGGGAGGGCGTGCTGCTCGCGGCCTGGGATGCGGGAGGCACCGTGCACCTGGTCGGCGGCGACGTCGCCGGCGGCCCCGGCATGCTGGCGCGGTACGACGGAGCTTCGCTCTGCTACGAGATGGGCGTCACCGAGCGTCCCCTGTGGTGGGTGCACGGGCGCTCCCGCGACGACTGGTATGCGGTGGGCGAACGCGGAACGGTGCTGCACGTCGTGGACGGCGTACGCACGCGCGAGGATCTGCCGACCGACATCACCCTGTACGGCGTGTTCGATGCCGGCACGGCCGTGTGGGCGGTCGGCGGAGATCCGTTCACCCCAGGCTCCGGCGAGGTGTGGCGGAAGGGCGCCACCGGCTGGGCTCTCGTGCAGGGCGGGATCCCGGGCGTGCCCTTCAAGGTGTGGGAGGACTTCGTCGTCGGGGATCGCGTGGGGTTCCGCATCGTGGGCGACGCGCTCGAACCCTTCGATCAGCCCGACCGGATGCTGACGGTTCGCGGGCGGTCCTCCGAAGATGCGTACACCGTGGGCGGTCTGGCGTCCCCGCTCGTGTCGCGCTGGGATGGAACGGCCTGGACGGCGGTCGACACCGCAGGCCTCGGAGCTCCGCTGAACGGCGTGTGGACGGCCCCCGGCGAGGACGTGTGGGTGGCTGGATTCTCGGGCACGGTCGCCCGATGGACGGGCACGGCGTGGGAGGTTCCGCCCACTCCCCTGTCGTTCGAGCAGTTCCACGCCGCGTGGGGCACCTGTGGCGAGGTGCTGTTCGTGGGTGGGAACCTGCTCTCGAGCTCGGGGCAGCACGCGACGATCCTGCGCTACGGCGCCGGTACGCAGGGGCTCTCAGCGACGGTCTGCCCGGCTCCCTAGGCACTTCGGACGGGATCGGTCGCCTCTTCGCGTTCGACCCGTTAAGGGCCTTTCGCGAAGATTCCGAGTGGCGTCATCCGGTCATCCGGATGACAGGATTAAACAACCAGCGAGGTTCCCATGTCCGAGCGCCCGACCACCCCGTCCGCCCCCTTCCTCGACACCGGGCTGGCCCTGTTCTCCGGCCTGCCCTACCGCGTGCGCGACATGTCCGCCGAGACGGTCCGCTTCGGTCGCAAGGAGCTCGACCTCGCGCTCTACGAGATGCCCGGCCTCGCCGCGCTCCGCGAGGAGTACGGTGATGCGCAGCCGCTCAAGGGCGCCCGCATCATGGGCTCGCTCCACATGACCATCCAGACCGGCGTGCTGATCGAGACGCTCATCGCGCTCGGCGCCGAGGTCCGCTGGGTGTCCTGCAACATCTTCTCCACGCAGGACCACGCCGCTGCCGCGGTTGCCGCGGGTCCCGAGGGCACCGCCGCCAACCCGAAGGGTCCGGCCGTGTTCGCGTGGAAGGGCGAGACGCTCGCCGAGTACTGGTGGTGCACGCTCCAGGCGCTCGTGTGGCCGGGCCACGGTGGCTGCAACCTCATCCTCGACGACGGTGGCGACGCCACCCTGCTCGTGCACCTCGGCGCCGAGCTCGAGGAGCAGGGCAAGATGCCCGACCCGAGCATGGGCGACTCCGAGGAGTCCCGCATCGTGTTCGCCCTGCTGAAGGCCGTGCGCGAGGAGAAGGGCGACAACTACTGGGGCCCGATGGCGAAGATGATCCGCGGCGTCTCCGAGGAGACCACCACGGGCGTGCATCGCCTGTACGAGCGCCTCCAGGCCGGCACGCTGCGCTTCCCGGCGATCAACGTGAACGACAGCGTCACGAAGTCGAAGTTCGACAACCTCTACGGCTGCCGTCACAGCCTCGTCGACGCGATCATGCGGTCGACCGACGTGCTCATCAGCGGCAAGCGCGCGCTGGTGCTCGGCTACGGCGACGTGGGCAAGGGCAGCGTGCAGTCGCTCGCCGGCCAGCTCGCGAAGGTGTCGATCACCGAGATCGACCCGATCTGCGCGCTCCAGGCCTGCATGATGGGCATCGACGTGGTCCGTCTCGAAGACGTGGTCGACAAGATGGACATCTTCGTGACCAGCACCGGGAACTTCAACATCATCACCGCCAAGGACATGATGCGGATGAAGCACAACGCCATCGTCTGCAACATCGGCCACTTCGACAACGAGATCGAGATGGCCGAGCTCGAGGCGATGAAGAAGCGTGGTGAGGTCGAGAAGATCGAGATCAAGCCGCAGGTGCACGAGTGGAAGTTCAAGAACACCACGCACGGCCCGAACGGCGGCGGCCACAGCATCCTCGTCCTCGCCGAGGGACGCCTCGTGAACCTCGGCTGCGCCACCGGCCACCCGAGCATGGTGATGAGCGCCAGCTTCACGAACCAGACCATCGCCCAGATGGAGCTGCACGCGAAGGCCGAGGAGTACGGCATCAGCGTCACCACGCTGCCGAAGCACCTCGACGAGAAGGTGGCCCGCCTGCACCTCGACAAGTTCGGCGCGAAGCTCACCGAGCTCACCCCGAAGCAGGCCGCGTACATCGGCGTGCCGCAGGACGGCCCGTACAAGCCCGAGCACTACCGGTACTGACGCAAGGCCCTCCCGCGGACGCGCCACCCGGCACGTCCGCACCCGAACCCCCGCTGCACCGCGTGTGCGCGGGGGTTTCGTGGTCACGGGGACCCTCATGGAACGCTACGACACCGTCGTGATCGGCGCCGGGTTCGGCGGGCTCGGCGCGGCGCTCACGCTCGCAGAGGCCGGCCAGCGCGTGCTGCTCACCGAAGCGCTCGCGTATCCGGGGGGCTGCGCGTGCACGTTCGAGAAGCACGGCGCGCGCTTCGATGCCGGTGCCACTCTGCTGACCGGCATGCACGAGGGCATGTGGATGCGGCGCACCTTGTCCGCCGCCGGTGTGGAGGTCGTGCCCCACCTGCTCGATCCCGTCGTCGAGCTGCGGTCACCGGGGCTCGTCCTGCGCGCGGGGTCCCGGCGCGAGACCCTCGCGGACGCCCTGTGTGCGCTCCCCGGTGCGCCCGTCCGCTCGCTCCACTCGTTCCTGGCCTTCCAGGAGCGCGTGGCCGACGCCCTGTGGTCTGCGCTCGACACACCGGGGTCCCTCCCGCCGCTGACGGCTGCGAGCGTGGCGCACCATGCCCGCCACCTGCCGGTGTGGCTCGAGCTGGCGCCGTGGGTCGGCAAGCCGCTGTCCGCCGTGCTCGCGCGGTACGGGCTCGATCGGTTCGCCCCGCTGGTCGGGTGGCTCGACGCGATGTGCCAGATCACCGTGCAGGCAGGCGTCTCCGAGGCCGAGGCCCCCGTGGCGCTCGGCGCGGTCGACTTCTTCTTCCGGGGAGCCGCCGTCATGCCCGGCGGGATGGGCGAGCTGGCCGACGCCTTCGTGCAGGCCATCCGGAACCGCGGGGGCGAGGTGCGCCTGGCGAACCGGGTGAAGGCGCTGGACCGGGGGCCCGCGGGGTGGCGGGTGGTGACGCGTACGGGAGAGGTGCTCGCGCGCACGGTGGTCGGGAACCTGCTGCCAGACGACCTCGAGCGCCTCGCAGGACGGCGGGAGTCCCGCGCCGGACGTCGTGCGCACCAGGGCTGGGGAGCAGCCACCCTGTACCTCCGGGTACGGACGGAGAGTGCGCACCCGCTGCACCTGGAGCTGGTGGACGAGCCCGGAGCACCGCTCCCGGGTGGGAACCACGTGCTGCTGTCCGCCTCTGCGCCAGGAGCGCCGCGAGCGCCCGACGGGGAGTGTGTGGTCACCTGCTCGACGCACGTCCCGCTGCCTGCCGACGGAGAGGCGGTGGGCGCAATCCACTCGCGGATGGAGCGCACGATCCGGTCCCTCGCGCCGGAGATCCTCGACCACGAGGTGCTGCGGTTCTCGGGCAGCCCCCGCACGTTCGCCCGGTTCACGCGACGCGGGAGCGGCAGGGTCGGCGGAATCCCCCGTCGTGCCGGACTCCTCCCCTACCTGGAGCTGCTGCCGACCCCGCTCGATCAGGGTCTCTGGGCGGTGGGCGACGGCACGGGGCTCGGCCAGTCCACGCTGGCCACCGCGCTCTCCGGGAGCCGTACGGCCCGTTGCATCCTGGTCGGTTAGCATCCCGAATCGAGGAGGACTGCGCCGTGGGGCGGATGTTCGAGAAGCGGAAGCACAAGATGTTCGCCCGGTGGGACCGGATGGCGAAGGCGTTCACCCGCGTCGGCAAGGAGATCGCGATCGCCGTGAAGGCAGGTGGCGAGAACCCCGACCACAACCCGGCGCTGCGTCGGGCGATCCAGAACGCGCGTGCCGTGAACATGCCGAAGGATCGGGTCGAGAGCGCCATCGCGAAAGCGAGCGACAACGAGGCCGAGGACTACCAGGAGCTGATCTACGAGGGGTACGCGCCGCACGGCATCGCGCTGCTCATCGAGACCGCCACCGACAACCCCACGCGCACCATCGCGAACATCCGGCTGTGCTTCAAGAAGAGCGCCGGGAACATCGGCAGCACAGGCAGCGTCGCGTTCATGTTCGAGAAGCAGGGCGTGTTCAAGCTGAACCCCGAGGGGCTCGACCTCGACGAGCTCGAGCTCGAGCTGATCGACCACGGGCTGCAGGAGCTCGAGCACGACGAAGACGACGAGGGCAACGCCATCGTCGCGCTGCGGTGCGCGTTCAACGACTTCGGCAACCTGCAGGCGGCCATCGAAGAGCGCGGGATCGAGCCGATCTCCGCGAACTCCGAGTACGTCCCGAACGACGTGGTCGAGCTCGAAGACGACGAAGCGCTGGAAGAAGTGCTCGGGCTCGTCGAGAAGCTCGAGCAGGACGACGACGTGCAGCGGGTCTACCACACCCTGGCGTGAGGTCGGCGTGCTGCTGTCCCTCCTGATCGCGTGCGGGCCGAGTGGGCCGACGGCCGATTCGACGGTCCGCGGGCGGGTGCTGGAACACCTGGAAGCACGGTACGGCGAGCCGTTCACGGTCGACCACACCGAGCACAAGGGTCGCGGGCTCGAAGGGCTGGACGCCGACGGCCACAGCTTCGTGGCGTGGCCCACCGCGCGGCCCGAGCAGCGGTTCGAGGGTCGGGTCGACCTCGATCTCGAGCCCGTTCGCTGGATGGAGGACTACCTCTGTCTGCGAGATGCCGAAGCGTCGGACACCGCAGCGCACGAGGCCGCGAAGCAGCCCGGCACTAAGCCTCTCGACACGACGAGCACCTGCAACCGCGACCGCCTGGCCGAGGTGGATCCGCGCGCTCCCCTCGCTGCGTTCGACTGGGTCGTGCGCCTGGCGACGTTCGGTCCGGAGGTCGAAGCGGCGGCGGATCCGCTCCACTCCGCCATCGGGCAGGCCGCGAACGACGCCGGAGCCCGGCTCGTGGAGTCGCGTGTGTTCGTCTACGAGCGCGGCCAGGACACCATCCTGCACTTCGGCGACGCGCCCATCCCGCCCCCCGTGGCGATGTGGTACGTCGGCTCGAGCCAGCGGGTGGCCGAGTCTCCGGCCGTGGTGCGGCAGAAGCAGCGCGCACCGGGCGTGGAGGCCGAGCTCCGGGTCCTCGCGGAGGCCGGCCTCCCGGCGGGCAGGCTCGATGTGCGGGTGGTGGCGGACGACGAGGATGTCGCGGCCCGGATCGCCGCGAATCCGGACGTCGGGTTCGACGCGCTCACCCCCGATCAGCGCCAGGGTCTGTCGGGATGGATCCAGCTCGCAGTGGTCGGAACCCCCGACGAGCGCGGTGACGAGGTGCGCACCTGGATCCAGCACACCTTCGATTCGCTCCCGCGCAGCCGCTTCCTGCCGATGATCACGGTGTCGTTCTTCGCCTCTGCGGAGCCGGGCCGTCCGCTGTCGACGCAGCCGGATGCCCAGCAGGAGGTGTGGATGTACTCGGGCTCCGTGGGGCTGCGGATCCGCGCGAACGGAATCGCCGGCATCGAGCCGATCACGGCGATCCGCTACGTCGTTCCGGGCGACTGAGGGCTAGAGGGGCGCGCCAGCCCCGTGCGCCTGGTGGTTTCCGAAGGTGAGCACGTCGTTCGCGTCGATCCGCACGACTCCGTCGGCGTCGATCACGGTGATGGACGCGACATCGGTGGTACCCGGCTCGCCGTCGTCGGTGAACGTGAACTCCACCCGCGCGCCGTCGACGCCATCGAAGCGACCGAGTGCCACACCCTGGACCGTGTCGAGGTTCGAGCTCGGCATCGAAGGATCGAGCGCCGGATCGTCGTAGCAGGCGATCCACTCGATGGACGTGGCGTGGAACGACTCGCCACTGTCGAAGTTCACCTGCAGGTTGTCGTTGTGGCGGGTCTCGCAGCGAAGCGTGAACCCATGCGTGACGCGGACGCCCCCGGCGAAGACGCTGCCGCCACCCGTCATGCGCCCCGAGCCATCGACCTCCTCGTCGAACTCGGGGAGGTCGGGATCGCGGAAACCGGTCTCTTCCGTGTAGTCGTCGTCGGCTGTGGTGTCGTCGTCGAGCTCCACACTGTCGGAACCGAAGTCCGGCACCTCGCGAACCTCGAACTCGGTACAAGCAAACAGGAGAATGGCGGTGAGCATGAAATCAGATCTCCAACAAGACTCCTGATTTCCCCTGCAAACCCCGGGCCAGATCCGGCAGGCCAACGATCTGCCGAGAACGCCCGACCCATCGTCCTTCGGGCGGAATCCGGGCGCGCCAGAAATGCCGCACCTCACGGATCCGCACCTACAGCCGCGTGACACCCACCTGTAATGGTTCTGTAGTGAAACGGGTGCGATGAATGATCATGCCCTGGGAACACAAGAAGAAGCGCCAGCCCTGGAAGGTGCCCGAAGTCGCGACGAGCCGGAAGGCCCTGTTCGGCGTGGTCGGCGGGTGCCTGTTGGGCCTGGTCGGGTTCGCGGCCCTGCAGACGCTGATCGAGGACTACAAGTCCCGGATCGACGCCGCAGCAGCACCCGTCGAGACGGCCTTCGTGATGGTTGCCGCGCGTGAGCTCGCGGTGGGCGTCCGGGTCGACATCGACGACGTGTTCGCCGTGGCCCTGCCCGTCGAGCACATCACGCCCGACATGGCCCGCATCCCGCAGCAGATCGTGGGTCGCTACCCCCGCGAGCGCATCCTCCCGAACGAGTTCATCCGGAGCCAGCGCCTCGCCGATCCAGACCGCGGAGACGGGCTGAACGCACTGCTCCCCCGCGAGATGCGCGCGCTCTCCATCGAGCTGTCGAACGGCGCCGCGCTGTCCGGGCACCTCCAGCCGGGCAGCTACGTCGACGTGCTGGCCACCGTCTTCCCCGACGGCGAAGAGGAAGAGGTCACCACGACGCTCGTGCAGGGCCTGTTCATCCTGGCCGTCAACGAGCGGTCGATCATCCTCACGCCGCAGGAAGAGCGCGAGGCCCGCCAGATCCCGAGGCCGTCCGTCACCTTCCTCGTCACTCCCGAAGAGGCCGAGAAGGTCACGCTCGCCGAGCGCACGGCCATGCTGCACCTGGCCCTCCGGAACGACCTCGACGACAAGTACGCAGAGACCCACGGCGTGGACGTCGACGCGCTGCTCGGTCGGCTCGGCCTGAAGGACGAGGAGCCCGTCGCCACGGTCGCACGCGCCCCCCGCGCTCCCGAGCCGCCACCGGTGGTCGCGGAAGAGCCCGTGACCCACGCCGTCCGCATGATCTCCGGCTCGAAGGTGTCCACCGTCGAGACTCAGCCCGACCCCGCACTTCCCGCCGGGAGCACCCGATGACTCACGAGCCGTCCCTTCGAGCCCTCGGGACCCACGGACCGATTCGCAGATCGAGACGCGGAAACGCCGCCACGCTGGGCCTGAGCCTGGTCACGCTTCTCGGCGCTGCGGCCATGGTGGTCGACATCGGCTTCCTGTACGCGAGCCAGACCGAGGTGCAGGCCACGGTGGATGCCGCCGCGCTGGCCGGCGTCGGGTACTTCGACAACACCGAGGAGGGCATCGCTCTGGCCCGCTCGAAGGCGATCGTGTTCGCCGCCAAGAACTCCGTGATGGGCGAGCCTCTCGTGCTGCCCGACTCCGCGATCACCACGGGATTCGTGGACGACGACGGCACCTTCGTCGCCTCGACCGACCCCGAGGTGGTGAGCGCGATGTCCATCGACCACGATCAGATCGACATCCCCGTGTTCTTCTCGTCGGTCGCGTTCGGGCGACAGAGCCTGTCGGCGAACGCCCAGTCGATCGCCGTGCGCTTCCCGAGCCGCGGGGCCGGGCGCGTCTCGTGCTTCCTGCCCCTCGCCGTGCCCGACTGCATCCTCGAGGACACCGAGGCGTTCGAGGCGCTCGAGCTCAAGCTCAGCTCGTCGAACGACGACAACGCGGGATGGGCCGACAACTCGGGCAACCCGACTCCCGGGAGCATCAACGACGCGCTGCTCGGTCAGTGCGACCGCGGCGATGCTTCGGTCGGCGACGACGTGTACCTCAACAACGGCGTGATCAACGCGTCGCTGGCGCAGCTCGCTTCGGTCCTCAACGGCGAGACCACCGCTCCGACGATCGGCTGGGACACCACCCGGTGGGGCGCGATGCCCGCGCAGATGAGCGGCTCCACCGTGAGCCCCGGTCAGTACGGCCAGAACCTGCTCGAGGGCCCCATCGTGCTGTTCGAGACCCCGCCTGGCCAGGCCTGTCTGTCGAGCCTGCAGTTCAACCAGACCAAGAAGATCACGGGCTTCGCGTGGGCGGTCGTCTACGACGTGGACAGCCACGGGAGCGGCAAGAACATCCGGGTGAAGCTCGATCTCACGAACGAGTACGACTACGGCACCACGGGAGGTGGGCTCGACACCAACGTCCTCGCCCCCGGCAACGGGTCGCTGATCTACTGATGGCCAGGCCCCACTCCAGGACCCGGCGTGGCGGGAACGCCGTCGAGTTCGCACTCACGCTGCCCATCTACGTCGCCATCCTGAGTGGCGTGGTCGACTTCGGCTGGTACTTCAACCAGCGCATGGTGGTCACGATGGCCGGCCGCGACGCGGCCCGCGCGGCGTCCCTGGTTCCGCTCGGCGGGAACGTCGAGACCGAGGGCGAAGCCCAGGGGAACGCGTCGCTCCAGGCCTCCGGACTCTCCGGGACGGTCGACTGCACGCTCGCCGGGACCTCGCCCGACCAGGAGGTGTCGTGCAGCGTGACGGTCCCGTTCGTGCCGCTCATCGGTCTCGCCCCCAACCCGAACGATCTCCTGTCGCGCATCACCATGCGCATGGAAGAGCAGCCATGAACCCCACTCCCCGGCGAGCACGGATCCGCGGCCACCGTCGCGGCGGCAACGCCATCGAGTTCGCGCTGGTGCTCCCCGCGCTGCTCGCGCTGCTGTTCGGCGTGTTCGAGTACTCCTGGTACTTCAACCGCTACCTCGTCGTTTCGGCGGCGGCGCGGGACGGTGCCCGGCGCGCCGCGATGGCCACGGAAGACGACGATCCCCAGGCCATCGCCGAGGGCATGGTGCTCGACTACCTCACGCAGCTCGACGACCCCACGGACGTCCAGGTGCAGACCGAGGTCGCAGGCGACAGCCCCAACCGCACGCTCACGGTGCGCGTGACGCGGCCCTACACCCCCATCGCCGGCAGCTACGTGCCCGCGCCCGACACCATCGCCGTGAGCTTCTCGCTCCGCATGGAAGACCAGCTGTAGGTCGGCGGGATAGCCTGCGGTCCATGAAGGGAAAGACCGCCGAGCACCGCCGACTCAACGCACACCGCGACCGCGTCGCCAACTGGCGCCTGTGGGGTCCGTACCTCTCCGAGCGCGCCTGGGGCACCGTTCGCGAGGACTACAGCCCGGGAGGCCATGCTTGGCGGTACTTCCCGCACGAGCATGCGCGCAGCCGGGCGTACCGCTGGAACGAAGACGGCCTGTGCGGCATCTCCGACCGCAGCCAGTACCTCTGCCTCTCCCCCGCCTTCTGGAACGGGAGAGATCGCATCCTGAAGGAGCGGTTGTTCGGGCTCACCGGCGAACAGGGCAACCACGGGGAAGACGCCAAGGAGTACTGGTACTACCTCGACAACACGCCCACCCACTCGTGGATGCGCGCCCTCTACAAGTACCCGCACGCCCCCTACCCCTACGAGCGGCTCGTGTCCGAGAACCGCCATCGCGGCCGGCTCGATCCCGAGTGCGACCTCGTCGACCTCGGTGTGTTCGAGGAGAACCGGTACTTCGACATCGAGCTCGTGTACGCGAAGGGCGGCGAGCGAGACCTCCTCGTCGAGATCACGGCGCACAACCGCGGTCCCGAGGCCGCAGACCTCACGGCCCTCGTGCAGCTGTGGTTCCGGAACACCTGGGACTGGGGCCATCCCGACGGCCCCATGGGCGATGTACCCGAGAAGCCCTCGCTCACCGCGACCGAGCACGGCATCCGCGCCGAGCACGCCGCAGCCGGCACGTACTGGCTGTACGCGGAGGCCGCCGACACCGTGCTGTTCACGGAGAACAGCTCGAACGTCGAGCTCCTGTTCGGGGCCGACAACCCGCAGCCGTACGTGAAGGACGCCTTCCATCGCGCGCTGGTCGACGGCGACGCCACTGCGGTGAACCCCGCTGGGGTCGGGACGAAGTGCGCCGCCGTGTGGAAGGTCACGATCGAGGCCGGCGGGAGCGCACGATTCCGCGCCCGGCTGTGTGACGAGCCCGACTCCGACCCGTTCGGCACGTTCGCGGGCGTGCTGAAGCAGCGCAAGAAGGAGGCCGACAACTTCTACGCGACCGTGCAGCCCCAGGGGCTCGACGCCGACGCGAAGCGCGTCCAGCGCCAGGCGCTCGCCGGCATGCTGTGGACGAAGCAGCTCTACTACTACGACGTGAGCCAGTGGCTCTCCGGCGACCCCGTGTTCCCGGCCCATCCGGCTCGGCGCGAAGGGCGCAACCGCCACTGGGGCCACCTGGTGAACTTCGACGTCATCAGCATGCCCGACAAGTGGGAATACCCCTGGTATGCCACGTGGGACCTCGCTTTCCACTGCATCCCACTGGCGCTCGTCGACGCCGACTTCGCCAAGCGCCAGATCGAGCTGTTCACGCGCGAGTGGTTCATGCACCCGAACGGCCAGCTGCCCGCGTACGAGTGGGCGCTCGACGACGTGAACCCGCCCGTGCACGCCTACGCCGCGTGGCGGGTCTACAAGATGGAGGAGAAGCAGACGGGCCGCCGCGACCAGGAGTTCCTGGCGGGGGTGTTCCACAAGCTGCTGCTGAACTTCACCTGGTGGGTGAACCGCAAGGACGCCGAGGGCAGCAACATCTTCCAGGGCGGCTTCCTCGGGCTCGACAACATCGGGCTGTTCGACCGCAGCAAGCCCCTGCCCGGCGGCGGGCGTATCGACCAGTCCGACGGCACGGCCTGGATGGGCGCCTACTGCCTGCACATGATGAAGATGGCGCTGGAGCTGTCGCGCGACGAGCCCGTCTACCAGGACCTCGCGACCAAGTTCTTCGAGCACTTCCTGCGCGTGGCCCACGCCATGATGGCGCTCGGCGACGACCAGGACGGCCTCTGGGACGAGGACGACGGCTTCTACTACGACAGCCTGCACGTTCCGGGCGAGCACCAGTCCCACAGCATCCGCGTGCGCAGCCTGGTGGGGCTCATCCCCCTCATCGCGGTCGAGACCCTCGAGCCCGAGCAGCTCGCCGACATGCCCGTGTTCCGCCGCCGGATGGCGTGGTTCGTCGAGAACCGGCCGGAGGTCGCGCGCGGGCTGCGCAGCCTGACGGCGCCCGGCGTCGGTCAGCGGTACCTCGTGTCGCTCGTCACGAAGGAGCGGCTCGTCCGCATCCTCTCGCGCATGCTCGATCCCGACGAGTTCCTGTCCGACCACGGGATCCGGTCGCTGTCGCGTGCACACGCCGCCGAGCCCTTCGTGCTCGACATCTCCGGGCAGCGGCACCGCATCGGATACGAGCCGGCCGAGTCGCAGACCGGCATGTTCGGCGGGAACTCCAACTGGCGCGGGCCGATCTGGTTCCCGATCAACTACCTGCTGATCGAGGCCCTCCAGCGGTACCACCACTACTTCGGCGACGAGCTGAAGGTGGAGTGCCCGACGGGGTCTGGCGTGCAGATGACCCTCGCCGAGGTCGCGGACGAGCTGTCGCGACGCTTGTGCTCGCTGTTCCTCGAGGGCGAGAACGGCCGTCCGGCGTACGCGGGCGAAGAGCCCTTCGCGTCCGACCCCCACTGGCGCGACCACGTGCTGTTCTGCGAGTACTTCGACGGCGACACGGGCAAGGGGCTCGGCGCCCAACACCAGACCGGCTGGACCGGCCTCGTCGCGAAGCTGCTCCAGCAGCGCGGAGGGCATCGATGAACACGCTCGCGATCGACATCGGGGGCACGGGCCTGAAGATGGTCGTGCTCGACAGTGCAGGCGTCCCCGTCAGCACTGCCACGCGCGCCGACACCCCGCAGCCCGCCACTCCGGACGCGCTGCTCGCGGCCCTCGAGCGCATGGCCGCCGACCACCGCGACTTCGACCGCATCTCGTGCGGCTTCCCGGGCGTCGTGACCGAGGGGCACACCCGGAACGCGCCGAACCTGGGCGCCGGATGGGCCGACTTCGCGCTCGCGGGCGCGCTCGGCACGCGGTTCGGCAAGCCTGCTCGCGTCGCGAACGACGCCGACGTGCAGGGGTTCGGCGCGATCGAAGGGCGTGGGGTCGAGCTCACGGTGACCCTCGGGACCGGCGTGGGGTCAGGCCTGTTCACCGACGGACGCCTGGTCCCGAACCTCGAGCTCGGGCACGCCCCGTTCCGCGACGGCGCCTCGTTCGAGCAGCTGCTCGGCAAGCCCGCCCTCGACAAGCGCGGCCGGGACGCCTGGCACGGCGCGCTCTTCGAGGCCCTGGCCATCTGGCACGCCCTGTTCAACCCGCGCCTGCTGCACCTGGGCGGCGGGCATGCCCAGATCATCGAGCGTCCGCTGCCCCCGCGCACCCGCGTGGTCGACAACTCCGCCGGGCTGATCGGCGGGGTCGCGCTGTGGCGGAACCCGGAGGGCTGATGCGCTGGCCGGCGCTGGGGCCGCAGTGGTTCCTGTGGAGCCCGCCGTGGGAGCGCGTGCTCGGCGAGGTGCCCGCACAGCGTGCCGTGTCCGAGGGGCTCACGTGGGTGTACGGGCGCGGAGAGCCCACGAGCGCGCCTCCGAGCGTCGTACCGCCGGGATGCTCCGCGCTGTGGCTGCGCACGGCGCTCGACGGAGACCTGTTCGACGCGCTCGAGAACTTCCTCGACCCGATGCACACCCCGTTCATCCACGCCGGGCTCGTGCGGAGCGAGGGGGTGCGCACACCCGTGGTCGTCCGCCTCCACAGCGACGGGCTCTGCGCGTCGGCCCTGTACCGGGGAGCCCGCCGGAGCGGCCTGATCCGACGGGTGTTCGGCTTCGGCATCGACGAGACGGAGGGTCGCTTCCGTCCGCCCGGCACCGTCGAGCTCGACTACCGGGCCGCAGGCGTGCTGCGCCTCCGCATCCACCTCGCGTTCACGCCGACGACCCCAGGGCGGCTGGGCCTCACGGTGGGGCTGTTCAGCCCGCTCCCCCAGGGCGTCGCCGTGCTCGCGGGCGTGCCACTCGGCCCGCTCCTGGGGGTCGCGCTGCGCCAGGACCTCGCCATCCTCGCGCGCAAGTCTGCCCACGAGGACCGGTGGTTCCCGGAACGCCGGTACACCCACACCGACAACGACCTGCTCGGTCCGCTGATCCTGCAGTGGCTGCGGACCGGCACCCTGGCCCCGCGCGAGCGCGACGTCACGGTCCTGCTCTAGGGCCCTCACCGGCCGTCGAGGTACGCCTCGAACTCCTCGGGCTCGAGCGCGAGCAGGGCCGGGATCACGATCGACTCCTCGAGGTCGAGGTGCACGTCGAGCACGGTGTCGTGGTGCTCGAGCGCCGCCTGGAGCTCGGTGTCGGACGCCGCCCTGACGCGCAGGTCGGCCGTTCGGAGCGCGTCGTGTCCCTCGGCCATCGGCGCCGTGTCGATGCCGAACCGGCGCGTGAGGAACGGGTAGAGCTTGCCCTCCTCGTAGGCCTCGTGGCTCCGCATCGACGCCTTCCACCACCGGAAGATCTCGAGGAGCGCGTCCCGCTCGACGCCCCGCGACGCCCCGTCGATCAGCTGCCGGCTGATGGACCGGAAGCTCGCGTGGGACCGCAGCAGCAGCACCTGGCTCGGGTAGTGGGGATGGGTGGTCCACGCCTCGCGGGGGAGGCTGAGGTCGACGGACATGGGTCCTCCGGGGATCAGCGATGGGACGCCCACCACGACGACCTCGAGGGACGGTGGGAGACGTTCGGTGGGGTCGACCGGGGACGGGCTCACCTCGTGCGGCCCGACGCCCGACGGCGACCTTCGACAATCCTGGGCACCCCGCGGACGGGGTCAACCGTCAGAGGTTGCGGGCCAGGATGAGCGGGACCACGAGCCGGTCGAGGACCGTCTGCACCAGCCACCACGGAAAGCGGCGCAGCGGACCGAGGTGGCCGTCGAACACCCCCACGACCTCGACGTGCGACGTGGCCCCGCGAGACTGCTTGAACGCGGCCGCTCCAGCGCTCCGGTTCGCGATCACCCCGTGCTGCGCGGCCCGATCGAGGATGCCCCTGCACGCGAGCCGGTACAGGCCCTCCGACACCGGGCGCTCGGTGTCGTACCCGAGCAGGGGTGTGGTGAGCACGCCGTTGAAGGTCCACGTGCCGATCACGGCGTCCGCGCGACCGTCTCGCTCCCAGGCCGTGAGCTCCCAGAGCCCGTCACGGGCGGCCCGCTCGATCAGGCGTGGCGAGAACACGGGGTTGAACGTGGAGTACTTGTCGATGTACAGCTGGCGGTACAGGGCGGCGGCACGGTCGACGTCGACCGCGCTCGACGGCCGATGGGCGGACTCCCGTGCGAGCTTCGCGTCCTTGCGGTTGTTGCCGCGCTTCGCGGCCTCCCGGTTGTCGCGCACGACATGGATGCGCCGCGCGAACACCCGGCGCGCGCCGAGCTCGCCGAGCCAGCCATCCAGCTCGGCACGCAGGGCCAGATCGACGGAGCGGAACACGACAGCATGGTCGGGCCAGCGCTCGCGTACGCACCCGAGCACGGCCACCACGGCTTCACGCGTGAGCACCGGGTACAGGTTCGTGCTGAGCAGCCAGTTGTTCACGTACACCACGCGATCGAACCGACCCACACGGCAGATTCCGTACAGCGGCAGGCTGAGTGCCCAGCTCGCGGCGCGCGCGAGCGCTCCGAAGTGACGCGTCTCGTCGAGCGCGTACGACACGTAGTGGGCCGTCGGCGACACGACCCAGGCATCGCCGGGCTCACACCCCTCGGTCACCGGGAGGACCGTGTCCCCGCACACCACCACGTACACGGACGTGTGCACGTTCTCCATCCAGGCCGCCGTGCCCTCGGCCCACAGGGGCTCCACCCACGCCCTGAGCGCACGGGCTTCCTCCGTGTCGGGCCACGGCACCGGACCGCTGCCATCGTAGAGCGTGGCGGTCAGCGCTCGGTCCACGCAAACCCCCGCTCGACGCGCTTCCGCTTGCGCATCCCGCCCTCGGGCCAGCTCGCGATGCCCGTGACGGCGGGCTCCCTGCACCCCAGCCGCGCGAACATGGCTGCCAGGCCGGCCCCGACCGCTGCCCGCACGCGCTCGGGGTCGGCGCCGTCGACCACCTCGACGAACACCTCGAGAGCGTCGGGCGCCACCTGGCGCACGCCGTAGTCCGCCACGTCGGCGTGCGCCGTGAGCACCGCGCGTCGGATGAAGTCCGCGAACACGGGCCGCTCGGTGCCGTCCGCCCGGATCCCCACGAATACGTCGTCGTCCCGGCCCTCCACCGCCGCGAGCGCCGTGAGCGGGCTCCCACAGCGGCAGGGAACCGGACGCAGGCGCAGCACGTCGTTCAGCCGGTACCGCACGATGGGCTGCGCAGACCTGCGAAAGTCCGTGATCACCGGCACGAACCGCTGGTCGTCGAGCGGCTCGCGCTCCACGGCCATCACGTCCTCGGCCAGGTGCAGCGTGCCGTACGTGCACGTGTGCCCGAGGAAGCCCTCGGTCGCCTGGTACACCTGGTGCACCGTCTGCCCGAACGCCCGCCGGATCAGGCGCTCGTCGAGGGGATCGAGCACCTCGGCCACCGCGATCACCTTGATCGGCGACAACACCAGCGAGCCGGCGAGCCTGCGCCGTGCGAGCCGCCGCAGGGTGGACGGCGGCGCGACGAGGATCGTGGGGTCGAGCTCGCGCAGGCGGGATTCCTGAGCGTCGAGCTCCTCGATGAGGTCGAAGTACTCGAACCGGACGCGCGCCGAGCGGGTGGTCTCGTACAGGTTGCTGTTGGCGCGCAGGAAGAACGCCACGCGGTCGCGGCGGGGCCAGAGCAGCGGGTGGGGCAGCAGGCGAGCGAGCATGTGGCCCGCCCACTCCTGGCGTTCTGCGGGCGGCACCACGAACAGCCCGCGGTGGCCGCTGGTCCCCGACGACAGGCCCACGGTCACACCGTTCAGCTCGGGCGCGAAGTCGCGGCTGTCCTCGGCCGCGAGCGCGACCCGCATGGCGTCCTCGAGCGTGAGCCCGACGGTGTTCAGGTCCGTGAAGCGGGCCATCATCTCGGCCTTCCCGACGGGCTCCATGGCGCGCCACTCCCCCACCGGACGCCCGGCCAGGCGCTCCTGCAGCCATCGCGAGCGCGGCACGACCCGCTCGAGGTGCGCACACACCTGCTGGTCCTGCCACGCCTCCAGCGCGGCGCGGTCGCGGAACCGGCGCATCCGGGTGGCGAAGTACGCCCGGACGATGGGGAGCGAGCTCACTCGCCGTTCCACTCGATGTCCCACGTGCTGGCGGCCATGGGCGAGATCCCGAGACGCAGGGCCCACGCGACGAAGACCACGTAGGCGAGCCAGTTCAGCACGAACGGGACGGGGTCGTTCGCCTGCCAGAGCACGTCGCGAACGCGCATGTCGGCGAGGGCGCGCTGCAGTCCGAGCTCCCGGCGCTCGGGGCCTCCGTACAGCACGAGCGCGAAGAACACCGCGCTCGGACGGGCCTCTCCGGGGCGCAGGGGCGTGTCGCGCTCGCCGAAGAAGGCCTCTGCGAGCGCTCCATTGCGGGCACCGAACAGGTGCACGCCGCTCGTGAGCCTCGGGTTGCACTCGATGGGCAGGGGGCCGCGCTCGGGGTCGACGAACCAGTCGAACGCGAGCTGACCGGTCAGGCCGGTACGGCGCGCGAAGTCGGCCACCCACGCGTCGATCCGCGGCTCGTCGACCGACACCCAACGCAGCGCGGCGCCCGTCTTCGCGCTCCACGACATGGGGTACACCGCGTGGGCCTGCACGCGCCCGTCCCGCACGACGCTCCACGAGCACAGCCGCATGCCGTCGAGGCGCTCCTGCACGACCCACGGCACGGCCTCCGACACCTCGACCGTGTCGACGAACCCGGGATCCGTGACCCCGACCCGCACGTGCGTCGCGAACCGGGAGAAGGCGGGCTTCGCGACGAGCCCGCTCCCGTCGGACCGGATGCGGTCCCGCAACGCGTCGGGGTCGGTGAGCACGTGGGTCTCGGGCACCGGAAGGCCGAGCGACGCCGCCCACTCGGGGAACCGGCCCTTGTGGTGCAGGCGCGCCATGGCCTCCGCGCCCGGCGCGAACACCTCCACGTGGGGGTCCAGCACGTCGCGGCCCCGCACGATGTGGAAGATCTCCTCGCAGGTGCCGAGCACGACGTCGATGGCGTCCCGTCGCACGAGGTCGAGCAGGTGCCACACGAACGCCTCGGGCTCCTGGCGCGGACGGGGCACGCGGTGGTCGCGCTCCACGGCGCGCGACAGGCTCGCCAGCGTGAATGGCACGCTCTCGGCCGAGATCACCTCGCAGCCGCCCGCATGCAGGCTACGGACGAGCTCGAGGGTCGCGGGGGCGCGCCCTCCGGTGACGAGGACCCGGGGCATCGCCGCATCCTATGGCAGTCCGCCCGCCTCGTCAGGGCGCCGACACGCGACGGTCCCGCCGCCCCCCGAGGGCGATCCGGATGAGGTCGCGGCGCGTGAGGATGCCGACGGGTGCGCCCCCCTCGTCGAGCAGCGGCAGGCACCCCACGCGCTCGTCCACGATGCGCGTCGCGACCTCCATCAGTGTCGCCGTCGCGGGCGCGCTCACGAGCGGGCGCTCCCGCCAGACCTCCCCCATCGACAGGGATCGGCCCTCGTGAACCCCTTCGGCCTTCAGGTCCCGCTCGCTCACGACGCCGATCGGGCGGTCTCCGTCGACCAGCACGAGGTGGCGCGTGTGGTGCCACCCCATGCGCTGGAGCCCGTCTCCACCGGGGTCATCGACGCCGATGGTCCTCACTGGAGCCGATGCAGCCGGGAGCGCCGGATCGTCGGGACCGAGGCGCTCGAGGGCCACGCGCACCCCGTCGTGCTCGGTCATGAGGCCGAGCAGCGCACCCTCGTCGTCGACGAGCAGCACACACGGGTGATCGAGCAGGGCATCGAGCGCTTCGTCCGGCGTGCGCGACTCTCCCACGAGGGTCACCTGGGGAACGACGGTCAGCAGGTCGCGAGCGGTGGTGGCGCGGCCCCAGCCCACCCACGTGCCCTGCCGGAGCAGGCCCTGGTCGTCGATGGAGGCGCCGAGCACCACGCCGAGCACCCGCCCCGCCTGGACCACGGGGAGGTGCCGCCCACCGGAGGCCTCGATCGCTCGCGCGGCGTCCTCCACGGACACGTCGGCGTCGACGGCCACCGGCTTCAGCGTGATGTGGCGTAGATGCATGCTCAATCCTGGAGGAAGGGGTAGCCGGCGGCCTTCACCACGAAGACGGACGCCGCAGCGCGAGCCGCGACCCGCTCGGTGACACTTCCGGTGACCTGCTCGGTGAGGCCCTTCCGCCCGTGGGTGCCCATCACGATGAGGTCGACCTCGAGGTCGGTCGCGGCCTCGAGGATCGTGCCCTCGACAGGACCGGAGCGGACCTCGGCGCGGACGGAGGCGGTCTGCCCGAGCGCAGCTGCGGCTGCGGTGGCTCGCCGGAGCACCTCGTGGGTCTCCGCATCGATGATGTCGAGCTCGGTGCGGACGGCCGCGCTGTTCGTGAGCGGCGTGGCCTCCGCCTGGATTCGGAGCGCGATGACCTCCCCGTCGGGGTCGGCGACCCTCAGGGCAGCCGCCAGCACCTTGGCCGAGAGCGGGGTGGAATCGAGCGAGACGAGGACCCGGTGGAACATGCCAACCTCCTGCCCCACTACACAGCAAGAGGCGGGCCAATCCGAATAGACGATCGAACGCCGACTATCGTCGCGGCGCGCGCTTTGCCACACAGCTCAGGTGTGCGATATCCCCCACTCAGAACTGGAAGTAGATGAACGGACGCGCATCCGTGCTGGCGAACAGGAGAATCGGCGTCAGGAGCCCGAGGAGCGCGATGCGGGCGGGAACCGGGAGGCGCACGAGGAGGTCTTCGTCGCGGTAGTACCGCTTGCACGTCGCGTGTACGCCGAGGAGCACCAGCATCCCCGCGACCCACGACAGCGGGGGCCACGCGCCGCCCATACAGAGTGTGAAGATGCGCGTGTAGATCGCGATCAGCCCGTCCAGGCCGGGCGCTCGGAAGGTCAGCGCGCTCATGGACGTGTACAGCAGCGTGAGCGTCGTGCCGACCACGACGGGCGGGCTCCACGGGAACCTCGCGGACAGCGGCCGGTAGACGACCTGCAGGAGCCCGTTCAGCAGGCCCCATGCGAGGAACGGCCAGCCCGCACCGTGCCACAGTCCGAACAGGGCCCACACCACCATCAGGTTGAAGCTGCTGCGCAGGAACCCGCCGCGGGTCCCGCCCATCGGGAAGTAGACGTAGTCGCGGAACCAGGCGGCCATCGTGATGTGCCAGCCCCGCCGGTACTCGAGCGGGTTCCGGGCGAGCATCGGGAAGTCGAAGTTCCGGGGCAGGTCGATGCCGAACAGCCGCCCGAGCCCGCGCGCGATGGTGCTGTAGCCGGAGAAGTCGGCGTAGATCTGGGTGGTGAACATGACGCCGGTGAGCACGAGCGCAGGGGCGCTCCACGCGGTGGGCTCGTCCATCACCTGATCGACGAGCAGGCCGAGGTTGTCGGCTACGACGAGCTTCTTGAACAGGCCGACCGCGACGAGCTCGATCGCGGACCAGGTGCGTGCGGCGTCGGGCACCACGGGCCGGGCGAGCTGCGGGAAGAACTCGGAGGCGCGCACGACGGGGCCGGCCACGAGCTGCGGGAAGAACGCCACGAACAGCGCGAAGTCGAGCGGGCTGTCGATGGCGTCCTGCTTCCGTCGGTACACGTCGATCGTGTAGGAGAGCGTCTGGAAGGTGTAGAACGACAGCCCGATGGGGATCGAGCCCTCGACGTGGAACTCCGAGGCGGGCGGGGGCTCGGCGAGCCCCACCAGCGCGAGCGCGTACGGGGCGTACTTGAACCACCCGAGGATGCCGAGGTTCCCCACGAGGGACAGCGCGAGCAGCCCACGCCGGCGGGCCCCACGGTCGTCCGGGGTGGCGTGGAGGGCGCGCCCGACGACGTAGTCGAGCGCGGTGGAGAACAGCAGCAGCACGAGGTGCCAGGGCGTGCCCCACGCATAGAACGCCCAGCTGGCGAGCAGGAGCACCCAGCGCCGGGTGCGGCCACGGAGGAAGGGGCCGCACACGAGGAGCGGAGCGAGGATCAGGGCGAACGACAGGCTCGTGAACGACACCTACCGGCGCCTCTCGAGCGCTCGCGCGAGACCGAGGGTGAACGCCTCTTGTCCAGCGGGCGCGAGGTGCACGGCGTCCCGGAAGTGTGCGATCTCCCACACTGGCCAGCGGGCGGGGATGACGAGCTCGAACGGCGCGGTGGACGCGAGCTCGGCGAGCAGGGCGACGAGCTCGGGACGCACGGCACGCCCGGAGATGCGCGGGTCCTGGGGAGCCGGCACGACGATCAGCTCGCGTCCATCGGCCTCCAGGCGCCGTGCCAGCCCGACGAGTGCGCGTGCGTTGGGGCTCGTGGCGTCCCACGTGAGCTGCTCGTGCTTGGCCCGGAGGCGCAGGGCGATGGCGTCGGCGGCGGGTACGCGCTCCAGATCGCGCGGGTGGGGCTCGTCCCAGCGCACCCACAGGTCGCGCGGCACGCCCCGCTGGCGCCACGCGAGGCTCACCCAGCCCGCGAGCCCTTCCAGGTGGGCCTCGCGATGGGCGAGCACGTGCGACCACCCCAGGGTGTCGAGCGCGACGTGGGGGTCGTACGCGCGGAGCCGGCGGAGCGGGATTTCTTCGGCGACATCGGAAGCCGCGACCACGAGGACGAACGTGTGCGCGGGGCTGGCCAGCAGATCGTCCACGAGCATGGCGGTGCCGACGAGCGGTGCGCCCATCACCCCGGCATCGACGACCGCCTGACCGAGCTCGCGCTCGAGCAGCTCGGGGCGGACGTCGATGAGCGCCACACTCGAGCCGATGACGGCGACCTCGGCGTCGGGGTGCGTGCGCAGCATCGCGCGCGCGTGGTGGGGGCTGCCCGGGTGACCGGCCGCGACGAGGGCGTCCCACGCGGGTGTGCGGAGCGCGGCCTCACACGCGAGCCACGCCAGGAGCGGCCCGAGCAGCGCTCCCAGCAGCGTGCGGAGGTGCATCGCGACTCAGCGTCGGGCGGAGCGGCGCCGCCCCCACGCCAGCCCGGCGAGGAGCGCGAGGAACCCGATTCCGTTGGCCTCTCCGGTCTTGGAGTTGCAGTCGCAGCCGGACTTGTTCTCCTCTTCCTCGTCGGTGTCGGGATCCGTGTCGGCGTCGGCGTCGGTGTCGACATCCACGTCGACGTCGACATCGCTGTCGGCGTCGCTGTCGGCATCGGCATCCGTGTCGGCATCGGCATCGGCGTCCGCATCCGTGTCGGAATCGGCGTCGGCGTCGGCGTCGGAGTCCGCATCGGTGTCGGCGTCGGCATCGGAGTCGGCGTCGGCGTCGGTGTCGGCGTCTCCTCCGGTGTCGCCGGTGACCTCCGGAGCGGTGTCGCCCGTAGGCGGGAGGACGATGATGAGCCCCGTCTCCGCGGTGGGCTCGGGGGACGTGTCGGCCGTGGAGTTCAGGTCGGTGTCGAGCACCCCGAGGTCGCCCTGCAGGCCGGAGTCTCCGAAGTCGTCCCACACGAGGAAGTCGTACACGACGCACGGATCTCCGCTCACGAGCTCGACCTGGGCCCAGTAGCGCTGCGTCGACGGCGTGCCGTTCGTGAGCTGCACGGAGTCACTGGACGCGACGAGCACGTCGCCGTCGGCGTCGTAGAGCGTGACCAGGAACGACCCGTTGCCCTCGGACAGGAACGTCGACGCGTGCATGGTGGCGCCCGACGCGATCTGGAACGTGAACCAGTCGGTGTCGGAGGTGGACCCGGTGTCGGTCGGGAGCGACGCCGTGAGGTCGGTGGCGGACGTGGTGTTCGTGGCCGTGGCCTGGGTGTCGTCGGGCTCGAAGGCGTCGGGCGCGCACGCGAACAGGCCGGTGTCGTTGGTGACCGCGGTGTCGAGACAGTCCTGCGCGGTGTCTCCAGGGGCACACGGCGCGGTGATGTTGAGCTGGTACAGGCCGCAGTTGGACCCGAAGCCGTCGACCACGATGAGGTACTCCTCGCCCGCCACCGCATCGAGGAACACCCGCGAGCGCAGCCCGAACGTGTCGTCGTTGCACTCGATCAGGAACAGGTCGGTGCAGGGCTCGCGCACGGAGAGCACGGTGTCGAAGAGCGATCCGCGGGTGTCGATGCGGTACGACCCGTCGGCCGGCGCGACCCAGCGGAAGGCGACGTCGTGCGCGTACGAGAACGCACACGCGCCGTCGAAGTCGTCGAACCGCCCGCAGGTGTTGCCGACCCCGTCGACCAGCGCCGCGACGTCCTCCCCCACCGCGGAGCCGAGGTCGAACTCGGGCTCGCACAGGCACACGGAGTTGAATCGGTCGGGCGACCCCGTGCCGCCCGCGAAGGTATCGGTGGGAACGCAGTAGTTCGCGGGGTCGTCGTTCAGGGCGGCGGTCGTGCGATTGGGGTCGACGGCGAGCGAGGAGCCCGGCACGAGCGGCCAGGTGGCGTCCCAGGTGATCTCGTCGACCTCGAGCACCGCCCCCACGGACAGGATCAGCGTGTCGGCCGTGTCGCCCAGCGACAGGGCGCCGCTCCACGCAGCCGCAGCGTCGACGCCGCCATTCAGGCCGGTGTCGGTGCTGCCCGCGAGCACGAGCACGTCGAAGGCGTTCAGGACGATGTGCTCGTCGATCGACCAGTGCTCGCCGGTGCCGGAGGTGATGTCGAGCCCGAACAGATCGACCGCCTCGTAGTGGGTGTTCGCGACCTCGAACCACTCGGCGTCGGCGTCGTCGAAGGCCGTGGACTGCGGGAAGATCTCGGAGACGACGATCTGCCCCGCGAACAGGTCGACGGAGCCGAAGTAGATGTCGCGGCCGTCGCAGTCTTGATCGATGCCGTCGTAGTAGGGCTCGGACAGCCCACCGTTGCCCGGCACGGCGTTGGCATCGCCGTCGTCACAGTCGACGAACGCACAGGCCCCGTCGCCGTCGGCGTCGACGCAGGACGGTGCGTCGGCGAGCGCCGGGTTCGTGCGGTTCTGCGCCTCGACGTAGTCGGGATAGCCGTCGGCGTCGCAGTCGCTGGCGGGCCCGATGCATGCGCTGTCGGTCCCCAGCAGGGTCTCGTCGGTGTCGTACAGGTAGTCGCCGTCGGAGTCGGACCCGCAGAACCAGTCGTCGACGGACGTGAGCGGGCTCGAGCCACAGCTCAGCTCGCTGCCGTCGCCTCGACCGCCGCCATCCGTGTCGAAGCGACCGGCGTGCGTGCCGTTGAGGACCTCGAACGCGTCGTCGAGGCCGTCGTTGTCGCCGTCGGAGTCGGGATCGAGCACGAAGCCGCTGAACAGCTCCGAAGCGTCGTCGAGCCCGTCTCCGTCGGTGTCGTCGTTGGTGCACTGCGCGCAGGAGAAGTCGTCGGCCGCCGACATCGGGTTCGTGCCGCGGGACACCTCGAGGCCGTCGCTCACCCCGCCGCCATCGGAGTCCCAGGCGAACGGATCGGTGCCGAGCTCGAGCTCCTCGATGTCGGGGAGACCGTCGAAGTCGGAGTCGGTGGCCGCATGGGCGATGCCGTGGAGCGCGAGGAGGGCGATCATGGATGCACCTGCTTCAGGGAGAGACTTCGTCGGTGAGCTCGAACCACGTGTCCCAGTCGGGCGCGTCGCTGTCGAACCACGGGGTGTTGTCGTCGGTCTCGAGCGGCTCCGGACGGGGGGCCGGGCGCCCGAGGCCCAGCGGAGCGGGCTGGACGAACGTGCGCGGGTCGAACCCGGGAGCGGGACGGGAGGGCGGGAGCGCACCGGGAGCGAGGCGACGGACCGGCGCGTCGAGCGCGGAGTCGCGGACGTCCTGCGACTCCCCGGGCTCGGGCGGGGGCTCCGGCATGGCCATCATCGGCGGTTCTTCGGGCGCTTCCGGTGCGGCGATGGGCAGCTCGGCGGGAGCCGGAGGCGCAGCGGGACGCGCAACTGGAGCGGGACGCGCAACTGGAGCGGGACGCGCAACTGGAGCAGGACGCGCAACTGGAGCAGGAGCGGGACGCGCAGGGGGCGGCTGGAAGCCCGGCTCGGGCGGGGCTTCGGGCGGCATGACGACGGTGCGCACGGGAACGGGCATCGGCGTGGCGGAGTCGATCTCCAGACGCGTGAGCTTCGCCAGGCTGTACGTGGCGTTGAGCTGGTTCACGCGGTCGGAGAGGCTGCGGATCATCGCGGTGCGGATGGCGCTCGCGACGATGCCGGGCTGCTCGACCAGGCGCCGGATGTCGCCCTTCTCGAGCGTCAGCACGGTGCACGGCTCGGCGGCCACGTACGACACCGGCCGCGGTTGACCGTCGACGAACGGCAGCACGTTGAACAGCTCGCCCCCCGACAGCGTGGCCGCGAGGATCTGGTCGACCTCGAGCGTGACGAGGCAGTCGACCCGGCCGGACACCAGGAGCTGCAGCGGACCATCGCGACGGCCGAGGCCCGCCATGGTGTCGCCCGCCTGGAAGGCCCGTGTGGAGGCCTGAGCCGCGATCGGGCCGAGCGCTTCGGCAGACTCGCCTCCGAAGGCGCCCATGGACTGGAGCGACGCGAGCACCGCGGCTTCGGGCAGCGGCACACGCTGGCCTTCGGACTGCCGCGTCTGCACGGGGTCGAGCAGCAGGCCACGCGCATTGGGCCCGACGATCCGGATGTCGGACACCAGCTGCCGCAGGCGCGCCGCGAGCTGGCCGATCGCGCGCCTCTCGATCTGGGCGGCGATCGGGTTGCCCGCGTCGCGGAGCGCGTGGAAGGCCGGACGCGACAGGAGGTGGAACGACACCTCGGTGGCGGCGACCACCGTGGCGGTGCGCACCGAGGTGGTGAACAGACCGATCTCGCCGATGCAGGCACCCGGGCCGAGCTCGGCCACCTCGAAGCCCCCCACCGTGACCTTCACCTGCCCGGACTCGATGATGAACATCGCGTCGTGCACGTCGCCCTCTTCGACGATCACGTCTCCGGCGTCGCGATCCATCTTGAAGAAGCGCTGCGCCGCCTCCGCGATGCGATCGGGACCGATGTCTGGGAAGAGGGTCTGGAGATCAGACACGGGGACTCCGTGGGACGGCCCACGATATCATCCCCGGACGCCTCAGACGGCCTCGAGGAAGGGCTCCAGCTCCTGGCGCCGGTTCACGTGGCGCAGCTTGCGGAGGGCCTTGATCTCGATCTGGCGGATCCGCTCGCGGGTGAGCGCGAAGCGCGCGCCGATCTCCTCGAGGGAGTAGTGCGTGGCCTCGCCGATGCCGTAGCGCATGCGGATGACCTTCTCCTCGCGGGGCGTGAGCGAGGCCAGGGCCTCCTCGATCTGCTCGCGGAGCGCGGCGCACTCGATCTCGTCGGAGGGACAGTCGGCGTCGGGGTTCTCGATGAAGTCGATCACGGAAGAGTCGCTGTCTTCGGTGACCTTCGCGTCGAGGCTCATGGGCTCCTTCGCGATGGCGAGCAGCTCCTCGACCTCGTCGGCGCTCATCTCGAGCCGCTCGGCGACCTCGGACACGAGGGGCTCGCGCCCCATGAGCTGGAACATCCGCTTCTGCGTCTGGTGGACGCGGTTCACGACCTCGAGCTTGTAGATCGGGATGCGGATCGTGCGGATCTGGGACTCGATGGCGCGGATGATGGCCTGCCGGATCCACCAGCTCGCGTACGTCGAGAACTTGAAGCCGCGCGTGTGATCGAACTTCTCGACGGCCTTCATGAGCCCGAGGTTGCCCTCCTGGATGAGGTCGGCCATCGGGAGCCCACGGTAGGCGTACTGGCGGGCGATCGACACGACCAGGCGGAGGTTGGCCTTGATCAGCTCGGCCTTGGCGAGCTCGGAGTCGGCCCCGCCATCCTCGATGCGACGTGCGACCTCGACCTCGTCTTCGCCGGAGAGCAGCGGAATCGCGCCCATGTTGCTCATGTACGTGTTGAGCAGTGCGCCACGATCCTTCTCGGCCTGCTTCTTCGCGATTGCGGGCATGTGCGTCTCCTTGGCAGCGGGGCGACCCAGCGGTCACAGCCCTCCATCAGCAAGAGGCATGCCAAGCTGTCACCGACGGCCGATCCGCGTCATCGACCGTCACGACGGGCGTCGGACCGTGACATCGATGCCCGGGTGTTCGAGATTCGTGACGGGGCTGCCGCGAATTCTCGGACGGTGTTCCAGATTCTTGTACAAACTGCCGAAGGGCATGCGCCAGCGGCCTCGGGTGTCCGTTCGACGAACCCCTGCGTGTTCGGATACTGCGGTCCTCCATGTCTGCTCTCGTCCTCGTCCTGTTGTCGTCAGCTTCGGCCTCGGAGCTCCACTCGTGCAGCGCCACGCTGTCGTCGAGCACCGGGTCGTCCACCACCGTTTCGGGCTTCGGGCTCACCGAAGACGACGCGCGCCGTGCCGCCCGGCAGTCCGCGCGGCTTCTCGCCGATCAGCGCCTCGTGATCGAGGCCGGTCTCGCGTGGACCACCGAAGACGCCACCTACACCGACCGTCTCGCGAGCTGGGTCGCCACCGAGGGCACGCGCCGGTTCGCGGCCCCGGGGTGGACGTTCACCATCGGAGAGTGTTCCGCCAAGGCGTTCGAGCCGGCAGACGCGTGGTCTGCGCGCTGGGCCTCGGGGAGCGAGCTCGTCACGCGCACGAACCCCGCGGATGCGCTCGAAGCCGCACGCCGTCGCGCCTGCTTCACGGTGTACCAGGTGTCGTTCATGCAGACGCTGAAGAAGCTCGACGATCCCTCGGTCGACCCGCTCGGCACGCTGACGGCCTGGGAAGGCGCGTGGACGCAGCTCTCCCAGTGCTTCGCACAGGCCGCGCCGCCCGCGGCCCCCACCGCTCCGCTGGGTCCCGACTCGGCCGGGCCGGCGCGCTGTGCGGCCATCGGAGCCGATGGCACGTCTGTCGCGATGGGCTTCGGCACCACCGCCGAGCGCGCGGCCGAAGACGCCCTGCGGCAGTCCGTCATCGCGCGCAGCCGCAGCATCGTGGGCCAGATGGGTCGGGCTCGCGTGGTCGACGCGCCCACCGAGCGCAGTGCCAACCTCCGCGCCCTGCTCGGCCAGATGGCCACGTTCACCGGTGCGTCCGACGTCGTCGACCGCGCGCGGCTCGCCTGCTCCGAGGTCACGCCCGACAAGGTGGTCTGGCGTCCGGAGGGTCGTCGCGAGCAGGACTGCAACCTCGCCAGCTGGACGGAGCGCCCGACCGACCCGGTGGAGCCGGCGAACGTCGGCGCGTTCCTCGACCAGACCTGCACGCTCCAGGTCGACCCCACGATGCAGATCGTGCGGTTCTCCTTGCGCGGCGCCGAGGGCGAGAAACGCGACACGCTCGTCGGGAGCGCGTACCGCGTGGGCGCGGACTGCGAAGCGGCCTGCTACGCCGACGCGAAGTGGGGCACGGCGCCGAAGCCGTTCACCCTGGCGGGTGTCGCCGACCGCACCGACAAGCGGAAGGTGGTCGCGAGCCTGGAAGAGGCCGCTACATCGGGCGGTCCGCTGAAGGGGCTCGAATTGCTCCCCACCCAGCAGGACCCAGCGGCGCTCGGCGCGCTGTTCTCGGGCCAGACCTGGGAGAAGCTGAAGGCCGAGTTCAAGACGCTCCCGAACGCGGCGGACCGCTGGAAGCAGCTCGAAGGCCACTGGATCCTGCTGCCGTAGGGCTCGCAACAGGCCGGGGTCCTTCCCGTGCCCAGCCGACGGCGGTGCCCGTGCCCGGTCCCGTGCCCGATCAGAGTGTCGGCAGAATCACTCTGGGGCGCCAGAGCTCCCTGAGGGTGACCAGGGCCCACTCGGCGAGGGCCGCTTTAGCTCTCGGGCCAGGCGTCGCAGGTGCAGATCAGGTTCCGGTCGCCCGTCGCGTTGTCGATCCGCCGCACGGTCGGCCAGTACTTGTGGACGCGCAGCCACGGTGCCGGGTACGCCGCCTTCTCCCGCGAGTAGGCGTGCGCCCAGCCATCCGAGATGACGGCCGCCGCCGTGTGGGGCGCGTGCTTCAGCACGTTGTCGTCGGGATCGGCCGTGCCGGCCTCGACCTCCGCGATCTCGGCGCGGATGGACAGCAGCGCGTCGCACAGACGGTCGAGCTCGCCCTGGTCCTCGGACTCGGTGGGCTCGACCATGAGCGTGCCCGCGACCGGGAACGACATCGTGGGCGCGTGGAACCCGTAGTCCATCAGGCGCTTGGCGATGTCGTCGACCGCGATGTTCGCGCTCGTCTTGAGCGGGCGGGTGTCGAGGATGCACTCGTGCGCCACGCGGCCCTGCGCGCCCTTGTAGAGCACGTCGTACTTCCCTTCGAGCCGCTTCGCGATGTAGTTCGCGTTCAGGATGGCCATCTTCGACGCGTTCGTGAGCCCCACCGGACCCAGCATCGCGATGTAGGCCCAGGTGATGACGAGGATGCTCGGGCTCCCCCACGGAGCCGCGCTCACGGCCCCGCCGTCTCCGCCGGTCTCGATGACGGGATGGCTCGGGAGATGCGGCGCGAGGTGGGCCGCTACGCCGATCGGACCCATGCCGGGCCCACCGCCACCGTGCGGGATCGCGAACGTCTTGTGGAGGTTCAGGTGGCAGACATCCGCGCCGATCTCGCCCGGACGGCACAGCCCGACCATCGCGTTCATGTTCGCGCCGTCGAGGTACACCTGGCCGCCCACGCTGTGCACGAGCTGGCAGATCTCGCGGATCGCCTCCTCGAACACCCCGTGCGTGCTGGGGTACGTGACCATCAGCGCGCTGACGCGCGACCCGTGCTGCTCGACCTTCGCGCGGAGGTCGTCGACATCGATGTTCCCGTGGTCGTCGCACCGGACGGGCACCACGCGAAGACCCGCGAGCACCGCGCTGGCCGGATTCGTGCCATGGGCGGACGTGGGGATGAGGCACACATCGCGCTCGGTCTCGCCGCGTGCGTGGTGGTAGCGCCGGATCGTGAGCAGCCCGGCGTACTCCCCCTGACTGCCCGCGTTGGGCTGCAGGGACACCGCAGCGAACCCGGTGATCTCGGCGAGCCAGCCCTCGAGCTCGGCGAACAGCTGCGCGTAGCCCTGGGCCTGCTCACGCGGCACGAACGGGTGCAGCCCGGAGAAGCCCGGAAAGCTCACGGGCATCATCTCCGCGGCCGCATTGAGCTTCATCGTGCACGAGCCCAGCGGGATCATGGACGTGTTGAGCGCGAGGTCCTTCGTCTCGAGCCGGTGCAGCCAGCGCATCATGGCGGTCTCGCTGCGGTGGCTGTGGAACACGGCCTGCTTCAGGAAGCCGGACTTCCGGACGAGCCCTTCCGGGATGGCGGGATCGGCGTCACGTGGCGCGCCCGACAACCCGAGAGCGGCGTAGAGCGCCACGAGGTCGGCGGGCGAGGTGGTCTCGTCGAGCGCGATGGCGACGGAGCCCCGAGAGCCCGCACCCAGGTTCCGCAGGTTGAACCCGGCCGCTCGGGCGCGGTCGACGATGCCGGCGGCATCGTCGGTCTGGAAGCGCACGGTGTCGAAGAACTGCGCACCCACCTCGAACCCGGCGGCCTTCAGCGCGGCGGCGAGCCCCGCGGCCCGCGAAGCGACGCGACGCGCGATGGCGGTGAGGCCGGCCGGCCCGTGCCAGACGGCGTAGAACGCAGCCATGTTCGCGAGGAGCACCTGCGCCGTGCAGATGTTGCTGGTGGCCTTGTCGCGACGGATGTGCTGCTCGCGGGTCTGCAGCGCCATGCGGAGCGCGGGGTTCCCGTCGGCGTCGACGGACTGCCCGATGATGCGCCCCGGCATCTTGCGCTGGTGCTTCTCGAGCGTGGCGAAGAAGCCCGCGTGGGGCCCGCCGTAGCCGAGCGGAACCCCGAAGCGCTGGCTGTTCCCGACCGCGACGTCGGCGCCCCACTCGCCCGGAGGCGCGAGCATGGTGAGCGCGAGGAGGTCGGTGGCGACGATCACCAGGCCCTTGTGGGCGTGAACGGCCTCGACCAGCGCGCGGTAGTCGCGCACGTGGCCCGTGGTGGTGGGGTACTGGAGCAGCGCGCCGAACACGGGCTCGCTGAAGTCGAACGCCAGGGGGTCGCCCACGACCACCTCGACGCCGATGGGCTCGGCCCGCGTCCGCACGACCGCGATGGTCTGCGGGTGGCACCCCTCGTCGACGAAGAAGCGCGTAAGCTTCTCGCGACCCACGTGGAACGCCATGTTCATCGCTTCGGCGGCGGCGGTGGCCTCGTCGAGCATGGACGCGTTGGCGATCTCGAGCCCCGTGAGCTCCTGCACCATGGTCTGGTAGACGAGCAGCGCTTCGAGCCGGCCCTGCGAGATCTCCGCCTGGTACGGGGTGTACGCGGTGTACCAGCCGGGGTTCTCGAGCACGTTCCGCTGGATGACGGGCGGCGTGAGCGTGCCGTGGTACCCCATGCCCAGGTAGGACCGGAGCACCCGGTTCTTCGCAGCGCGGTCGGCCAGCGCGGCCAGCGCCTCGTGCTCGGAGATCGGCGCCGGGAGATCGAGCGGACGGGACGTCCGGATCCGGGCCGGGACCGCCTCGTCGATCAGGGCATCGAGGCTGGCGGCACCGACGGTCGCGAGCATCGCGGCGAGCTGCTCCGCGTCGGGCCCGATGTGGCGCCGCTCGAAGTCACGGGAGCCCTCGGCGAGAGGACTCGCCGACTCCGCCCCGGATGCACCCGATCCAGACATGTCTCTAGTCTCCGTCCTCGAGCTTCTGCTGGTAGGCAGCGGCGTCGAGCAGGTTGTCGAGCTCGTCGGGGTCGCTCATCTTCACCTTGAAGATCCACGACCCGTAGGGGTTCTTGTTGATCGCCTCGGGCTCGTCGTCGAGGTCTTCGTTCACCGCGACGATCTCCCCGGACACGGGCGCGTACAGCTCGGCCACGGCCTTCACGGACTCGACCTCGCACACGGCGGCCTCGGCTTCGATCTCGTCGCCGACCTCGGGCACCTCGACGTGCACGATCTCCCCCAGGGCATCCTGGGCGAAGTCGGTGATTCCGACGGCGACGATGTCGCCCTTCTCCTGGCGCACCCACTCGTCGTGCGAGGTGAAGAGCAGATCGTCCGGGACGTTGCTGGCCATTGGGGGCCTCCATTCGGGGGAGCTTCGATGCATCCGGGGTCCTGCCGGATTCAGGGGGCGAGAGTACGCCGAGGGGTCAGGGGAGATCGAGGAACGAGCCTTCGAACACCGTGCCGACGGCCTCACGCCCGCGCACGTCGATCTCGAGGCGCGTGCCGGGCGCCGACAGCGCGGGGGGCACGTAGGCGAGCGCGACGGCGCGATCGGTGCTGGGCGACTTCGTGCCCGACGTGATCGTGCCGACCTTCACGCCCTCGTGGAGAACGTCCATCCCGTCGCGCGCGATGCGCTTGCCCTCGAGCACGAGGCCCACGAGCACGGGCTCTCCGGCCCCCTCGCGCGCGGAGATCGCAGCGCTGCCGAGGAACCCGCCGGGCTTCTTGAGCTTGGTGGCCCAGCCGAGGCCGGCCTGGAGCGGCGACGTGTCGTCGGTGAGCTCGTGCCCGTACAGGCTCATGCGGGCCTCGAGCCGGAGCGTGTTGCGCGCGCCGAGCCCGACGGGGACGATGCCGTGCGTGCTACCGGCCTCGAGGATGGCATCCCACAGGGCGGGACCGTGCGCTGCGGGCGCGAACACCTCGAAGCCGTCTTCACCGGTGTACCCGGTGCGGGCGATGACGCAGCCGTCGATGCCCGCGAACATCCCGACGACGAACCGGTACCGCGCGAGCGGCAGGATGTCGGGCTCCGACAGGTAGGCCGTGACGTTGGGCCCGAACGGACCCTGGATCGCGAACTGCACCCACTGATCGCCCTGGTCTTCGATCGACACGTCGGGGTGCGGGTTGTGGGCGGTGATCCAGGCGAAGTCCTTCTCGCGGTTCGACGCGTTCACGCACACGATGAAGTCGTCTTCGGCCAGCTTGTAGATGACGGTGTCGTCGACGACCCCGCCCTTCTCGTTGCACATCAGGTTGTACTGGGCCTGGCCCGGCTCCACCCGGAGCACCGCGTTCGACAGCAGCCACTGCAGGCTCGCCGCCGCGTTCGCGCCGCGCATGCGGATCTCGCCCATGTGCGACACGTCGAACAGGCCGACGGCCTTGCGGACCGCGAGGTGCTCCTCCATCAGGCCGGAGTACTGCACGGGCATCTCGAAGCCCGCGAACTCGACCAGGCGAGCGCCGGCACCGACGTGACGATCGTACAGAGGGGTGCGACGCAGACTCATCGGGTCTCCGGGCCGGGCGGGGCAGCCACCTAACCGGCTGTGCGAAGGCGGCTACGGGTGCGAAGACACAGCCGCGCGAAACGTGTTCTCCATCAGCATCGCGATGGTCATCGGGCCCACACCGCCCGGCACCGGTGTGATGGCGGAAGCCCGCTCCGCGGCCGCTTCGTACTCGACGTCCCCCACCAGCGAGCCGTCTTCCAGGCGGTTGATCCCGACGTCGATCACCACGGCACCCGGCTTGATCCAGGCGCCCTTCACGTGGTGTGGACGACCGATCGCCGCGACCACGATGTCGGACCGCTCCACGACGGCCCGGAGGTCGGGCGTGCGCGAGTGGCACACCGTGACCGTCGCGTTGGCCTGCTCGAGCAGCATCGCCATCGGACGCCCCACGAGGTTCGAGCGCCCCACGACACAGGCGTTCCGCCCGGCCGGGTCGATGCCGGCCTCTTCGATCAGGCGCATCACGCCCAGGGGCGTGCACGGCACGAGCTCGGGCTTGCCCTGAGCCAGCCGGCCGAGCGAGCCGATGGTGAGCCCGTCGACATCCTTGTGGGGCGCGATCCGCTCGGTGGCGCTGGAGGCGGAGAGCCCGGCCGGCAGCGGGAGCTGCAGCAGGATCCCGTGCACGGCGGGGTCGGCGTTGAGGGCGTCGATGCGCGCTTCGAGCACGTGCTGCGGGGTGTCGGCGGGCAGGTCGATCTGCCAGTGCGCCATCCCGATGCGCCCGGCCACCAGGCCCTTCCGGCGCACGTACACCTCGCTCGCGGGGTCGTCGCCGACCAGGATCACCGCCAGGCCCGGGGCGCGCCCGAGAGCGTCGACCTGTTCCTTGAGCGCCTTGTTCAGGCGTCGGGCGAGCTCCTGACCGTCGAGGACCTGGGTCACGCGTCGCCTCCGCCCGAGCTCGCGGCCTTCGCGACCGCCTTCGCCTTCGCGGGCGCGTCGGACTTCGTGGAGGCCGCGCTCGACCCACCGCTGTCGGACGACGTGCTGGAGCTGCTGTCGGACTTCTTGTCGGACGACGGCTTCAGCCCGTAGTGGTCTTTGTACCAGCCGCCACCTTTCAGGATGAAGCCGGCCGCGCTGACCTTCTTGCGCACCTCGGCCCCGCACTCCGGGCACGGAGGCGGCTCTGCGTTCATCTTCACCAGCTTCTCGAACTCGTGTCCGCACTCCGGACACGCGTACTCGTAGATCGGCATCGGGGTCCCTCCACCGGCTCGCCGGATATAGGTACGCCGCAGTCGCGCCGCAACAACTCCGGAGGAGCACATCGCCATCGTGCACTGGCTGTTGGTCCTCCCCGTCGGCCTGCTCGTCACCATGGGGGCGGCCTCGTTCGCGGGGTTCGTCGTGCTCGCGGTCGAGCGGGGCGAGCCCGTGCAGCTCGACCGGCGCGTGCTGTCGCTGATGATCCGCGAGTCGGTCGCGCGCTCCCTGTTCTTCGTGCTGCGCCCCCTCGGGCTCACCGACACGGGGCCGGTGATCGACGTGCGCACGGAGGTCCCGAAGACCACGCCGGTGCTGCTGGTGCCGGGCGCGTCGAACAACCGCAGCTCGCTCGGCTTCATGCGCAGCTTCCTCGTGTTCCGCGGATTCCCCTGGGTGTGGGCCGTGAATCCTCCGCAGCTCCGCGACATGGGGCTGGCCGACGCCGCGGCCGAGCTGGGCCGATCCATCGAGCGCCTGCGGGCCGAGGCGAAGTCCGAGCAGGTCGATCTCGTCGGGCACGGCTCGGGCGGGCTCGTCGCCGCGTGGTATGCCCGGCACCTCGACACGGAGGGCCGCGTGCGACGCCTGGTCACGGTGGGCACGCCCTGGAGGGGCAGCAAGATGAGCGTGTTCCGCCGCGGTCGCCTCGCCGAGGAGACCCGCTACGGCGCCCACGTGCTCGACGATCTGGTGCCCCAGACGCGCACGATCTCCATCTGGAGCCCCGACGATCCCACCGTGATCCCCACGTCCAGCGCCGTACCGGACCACGGCGTCGAGAGCGTGCAGGTCGAGAGCGCCGGTCACCACGAGATGTTGATGAGCGCGCGTGTCTTCCGAGCCGTCCAGGCGGCCCTGTCGTGACGGATCCGCGCCTGCTGGTGGTCGTCGGGAAGGGCGGCGTCGGGCGGACCACCCTGGCCGCCGGGCTCGCGCTCGAAGCGGGGCGACGCGGGAAGCGCGCGCTGGTCGTCGAGCTGAACGGCCTGTGGGACATCGGGCGCCGGTTCGGGCTGCCCCGCTCGTACGCCCCCAAGGCGCTCGCCGAGAACGTGTGGTGGCGGTCGCTCACCACCCGGGAGTGCATGGAGGACTTCGGCAAGCGCAAGCTCAAGCTCGGGCTCGTCGGGAGCTCCGTGATGGGCAGCCGGCCCATGCAGGCCTTCGTGGATGCCGTGCCGGGCCTGCCCGACCTGCTGCAGCTCGGGAAGATCGAGAACCTGCTCAACGAGCCGCTGGCGGGCGACCCCGTGTACGACCTCGTGGTGATCGACGCACCGGCCACGGGGCACGGCCTCACGCTGCTCTCCGCGCCCCAGTCGATGACCGAGATCAGCGGGTCCGGGCCGTTCCACGAGCTGGCACGGGTGATCGCCGAAGCGCTCGCGCACCCCTCCTCCGGGGTCGTGGTCGCGACCCTTCCCGAGGTCCTGCCGCTGTCCGAGACGCTGTCGCTGCTCGACGACCTCCAGGCGCTGCCTACGCACACCCATCGCGTGGTGGTGAACCGCGTGACGCCCCCTCCCCTCCCGGATGCCGAGCGCTGGCCGGAGGTCCGGGCCGGGCTCGTGGGGTCTGCCGATCTGGAGCGTCTGGCCGGGCTCGCCGACAGCCTGCTCGCGGTTCATGCCGAGGAGGACGAGGTGCTGGCGTCCCTCACCGCACGAACGGCCGCGCTCGACGTGCCGCTCGGCCACGTGCCCCGCCTGCCGACCCAGGGTGGACGTGTCGATCTCGACCGGGTCGCCACCGCGCTGGAGGCCCGATGAGCACGCGGGTGGTCGTGTGTTGTGGTGTCGGCGGGACCGGCAAGACCACGACCGCTGCGGCGCTCGGCGTGGCGCATGCGCGGTCCGGGCTGCGGACGGTCGTGCTCACCATCGATCCCGCACGGCGCCTGGCGGACGCGCTCGGCGTCGAGCTCGGGAACGAGCCGGTCCGCATCCCCGGCGCGGAGGGCACGCTGGCCGCGATGATGCTCGACCGGAAGGGCACCTGGGACAGCGTGATCCGGCGGTTCGCAGACTCCGACGCGCACGCGGAGCAGCTGCTCGCGAACCGGTACTACCGCGCGGTCGCCACGCGCCTGACGGGCTCGCACGAGTACATGGCCGTCGAGAAGCTGTTCGAGCTCGTGAACAGCGGCGAGTGGGACCTCGTGGTGCTCGACACCCCGCCTGCCCAGCACGTGCTCGACTTCTTCCGTGCGCCCGACCGGGTGCGCACCCTGCTCGAGAGGGGCGTGGTCGCGGCCCTGCTCCGCCCGCGCAGCGGCCTCGTGGGTGCCGCCGCCCGGAGCGCGCTCGGCACGATCCAGCGGCTCGCGGGGGCCGAGGTGATGGCCGGCATCACCGAGTTCTTCGAGCTCGCGTCCGGGCTGTCGGAGAGCCTGCGGGAGCGCTCGGCTTCCGTGGCCGACCTGCTGGCCTCCGAGCGCACGCGCTACCTCCTGGTCACCGACGCCGGAGCCCCCGAGCGCTCGGACGTGCTGGGCTTCGTCGACGAGCTCCGCGACCGCGGCATGCAGTTCGCGGGCTTCCTCGTGAACCGCACGGCCCCCCATCCGCGGTTCGACGCGCCGCTGTCCGCCGACCTCCTGGAGCGGCCGCCCGGCTTCACGGATGCCGAGTGGGCGGAGTGGTCCGACGCGCTGCTCGCGATCCCGGCCGCTGCGACCGACCGCGCCACCGTGCACCGCGACAACGCCCGAAAGCTCGTGCGGTCCGCGGGGGGCGCGCCCACCTGGCTCGTGCCGGAGGTCCCGGGCGGCATCCGCACCATTGGCGGCCTGCTCGCCCTCGGTCCGCACCTGCCGCCGAACCCTCCTGCCCTCTGACAGGTCTGCCCGGCCCTACTCCGCGCCCGGAGGCCGCGGCTGGCCCGGCTGCACCGTGTAGTTCGCGACCACCACGCTGCCGCGAGGCGGGATCGCGAGGTCGGCGAACGTGAGGTACCAGGTGTCGGGATCGTAGGTCCACCCGTTCCGGTTGGACTCCGACACCGGAACGTCGTCGACGAACACCTCGAGCGTCTCGGGCTTCGCGGCGTTCGAGAGCTGGAAGCGATCGAGCACACCCGTCGCGTTCAGCCCGAGGTCCGTCAGCATGGCCGACCAGTCGCCCTCGCAGATGTTGTTCACCGAGCCACCCGTGAGCTCCGCGACCTGCTTGTAGCGCGTGCTCGGGTAGACGTTCTGGCAGGCCGCCCCCGTGACGCCGATGATCGCCGTGGCCTGCACGTCGTCGAGGCTGTCCTTCAACCCGCGGAAGTCTTCGACGTACTCCGCGACCGGCACGAGCTGGTCGCGCTGGTTGTAGCACTCCTCGCCATCGAGCCCGGCCAGGGCGCCCCCGTCGGAGCAGTCCTCCTCGTCGGACACGAACACGACGAGCAGGCGCGCGTCGCGCCGCACGAACCCGCCGTTCAGGTCGAGGTTCGCGACGGGACCGAGCGCGTAGGACGCCGCTTCGAGGCCCTTCTCCTGATCGAGGCCCGCGATGCCCACCTGGGCCCGCGACGAGAACTCGGTGACGTAGTCGTCCTCTTCGGTGAGGAACAGCGGATCGCCCAGCAGCTTGCCGCGCTCGGGGTCGGTGTAGTCGAACGACGTGCTGATCACACCGAGGTGGAAGCGCGTCTGCGACGACTCGAGCTGCTCGGCGAAGCTCTGGAAGCCCGCCGCCAGCGTCGCCTGCTCGTCTTCCATCGAGCAGGAGTCGTCGACGACGAACAGGATGTCGACCTGGTCGTTCTCGGCCTGCAGCCAGGTGTCGGAGCCGGTCTGCTCGTAGAAGGCGTTCTCCTGCTTGCAGCCGGCCAGGACCAGCGAAATCACGCATGCGAGCCGCACGGAGCCTCCATCACTCCGTGAAGTATGCCTCCGACAGGCACAGGTCGTCGAACTCCTTCCCCTTCGCGATGGTGCCGACCATCATCTTGACGGAGTCGGTGGTGTGGGCCGGGAAGGTGATCTTCTGCTGGAGCATGCTGTTCTTCACGGTGATCTCCTCCTTCGCGCCGTCGCCGAACACGAGGGTGGCCGTGGCCAGGCGGTTGCCCTTCATGAAGAACGGGAGCGAGGTGCCGATGCCGTTGTTCAGCACGAGCGTGGACACCGACTGCTTGGACTTGAGCTTCCACTCGATCCACTCGCCCGTGCCGTCGCTGGACGCGTTGCCCTCGCACCACATGCTGTCGGACAGGCCGTCGACGAGGTTCGACGCCTCGTAGTTGCCGTCGGCGTCGGGCTTCGCGGTGCTCGAGGCCGTGACGGACGCCACGGCGGCCATCGTGTCGGGGGCCGTGTCGATCACCTGGATCTCGCTGAACGTCGTGTCGGCGAACGCCGTGCCCGCCGTGTGCACGGACCGGATCGTGACCTTGATCGTGGAGGTCTTCACCGGCTTCGGGAGCTTGTAGGAGTACATCTTCATCTCGTCGGGGATGTTGATCTTCTCCGTCGAGCCATCGGAGTAGCCGAGCTCCACCTCGTTCGGGCGCATGGTCTGCTGGAACGAGCTCGTGGAGAACCAGTTGCCGCCCCAGAACCGGATCTCGGCGACCTCCTTCGCGCCCCCGAGGTCGAGCTCGAGGTACTGACCGGGGCCGTTGCTCTTGTCCCCTTCGGCCCAACCCGTGGACACCTTGCCGTCCACCGCCTTCTTGGCCGCATACTCGCCCTTGTCGGACGTGTACTCGGACGACGCGCTCGCCGACTTCACGTCGACGCGACCCGCCTCCGCACTCGAAGGAGAGAGCGCGACCATGCCGAGTGCCGCCAGAAGGATTCCGTGAACCGTCGCTTTCATCGAATCACCATGGGTTTGTGGGCCGGTGACGGAGGCCACCGGGGTTGGGGATCTTGTGGGGAGGGGCCCCGGGTGTCAATGTGGACGCCCGGACCCGCTCCACCGACACCTGCGCAACCGGATTGCTTCCTTGCTGTTCTTCGTCGCCACGCCCACCCCCTTCGACAGCCGCGGAAAGGTCGATCTCGGCCAGCTTCGCGCCCATGTGCTCTGGCTCTCCGCCAAGGGCGTCGACGGGTTCGTGCCCACCGGAACCACGGGCGAGTTCCTGTACCTGACCGACGCCGAGCGCGAGGCGATCCACCGCACGGTGCTCGACGCCGCACGCGGGCGCCCCGTGTACCCGTGCACGTGGGATCCGAACCCGTCGACCACGCGCTACCTCACGGAAGCCGCGGAATCACACGGCGCCAGCGGGGTGATCGTGCCTCCGCCGCTCTACTACCGGCTCGATGCGCGGGCCGTGGAGCAGTGGTACCGCACGGTCTCCGAGGCCAGCCGGCTGCCCGTGCTCGCCTACCACAACCCCCGGTACATCCCCACGCCCGTCACGCCCGACCTCTACACGTCGCTGCGCGGAGATGGCGTGCTGGCCGGCCTCCTCGACAGCTCGGGGGATCCGTGGCGCCTGCAGCGGCTGTGCGAGGCCGACCCCGGTGCCGTGTACGCAGGAGGCGACCGCATCCTGGCCCAGGCGAGCCAGATCCGCTTCCTGGGCGGCTTCATCTCCAGCATCGGCAACCTGTGGCCGGAGTTCTGCCTGCGCATCTTCAAGCAGCGCGAGGAGCAGCTCACCGACGCCCTGATGGACCGCGTGAACCTCGTGCGGGCCGCGGGCGGCCTTCGGGGCCTGAAGTCCGCGCTCGGCTGGGGCTTCCGGGCGCCGCTCGTCGAGCCCGACGCCGAGGCCGCGATGGCGATCCCACCGCGCGAGCGCGACTGAGATGAGCATCCCCCTCGGCCGCTTCGCGCTCCTCGCGCCGCTGGCCGAGGGCGGAATGGGAGTCGTCTGGCGGGCGATCGATCCCCGCCTGAAGGTTCCCGTCGCCATCAAGCTCGTGGGCGCCGAGAAGGCCGAAGACCCTGAGTACGTGGCGTCGTTCCAGCGCGAGGTCCGTGCGGTGGCGCGCCTCGACCACCCTGGCATCATCCGCGTGCACGACTTCGGGGTCGTGGAGCGCGAGGCCTCGGATGTCAGCGGTGGCCGCCTCAGACCGGGATCGCCGTACCTCGTGATGGAGTACGCGAGCAGCACGCTGGGTGCGCAGCTCGCCCACCTCGACTGGCTGCACCTGCGCCACATCATCGACCAGCTGCTGGACGCGCTCGCGCATGCCCACGCGCGCGGGGTGATCCATCGCGACCTGAAGCCCCAGAACCTGCTGGTGGCCACATCGCGCGACGCCCGGCCCGGCCTGAAGCTCACCGACTTCGGGATCGCCCATGCCCTCGGCGAGCAGACGGGCCACCGCGCGGGAACCCCCGCGTACATGGCGCCCGAGCAGATCATGGGCAGCTGGCGCGACCTCGGCCCGTGGACCGACCTGTACGCGCTCGGCTGCGTGATCTGGCGCCTGGCCACCGGAGGCACGCCGTTCGCGGGCGCGAAGGGCAACGCGCTCCTGCGGGCGCACCTCCGCGAGGATCCACCCGAGTTCCGTCCGCGGTTCCCCATCCCCGAGGACGTCGAGCTGTGGCTGCGCCGGCTCCTGGCGAAGAACCCCGAGAAGCGCTTCACGCGCGCGAACCAGGCGAAAGAGCTGCTCGCCCTGATGGTTCCCGAGCAGAAGCCGGTGCGCGCCTCCACCCTGATCCCGCTCGACGAGGAGGAGCACCACGAAGACAGCACGGTGCGCGGCGTCTCGCTCGGCCAGCGCCAGCAGATCCCGCGCAACTGGCGCGTGGGGAACCACGAAGAAGACCGCACGGCGCGAACGGAACGGGCACGGGGCCTCTCCGGGCTCGGCCTGTTCGGGCTGCGCGCCGTGCCCATCGTGGGGCGCGAGCAGGCCCGCGACCGGATCTGGCAGAACCTCCACGCCTCCCGGGATCAGCGGCAGCTCACCCTGCTCGCGTTCACCGGTCCCGAGGGCTCCGGGCGTACGCGCCTGCTGGACTGGGCCGCGGAGCGCGGTCACGAGATCGGGGGCTGCGACACGCTCCGCATCCGCTGCAGTGAAGAAGGAGACCCGCTCGGGCGCGCCCTCGACGAGCTCCTCCACACGTCCGGCCTCGACCGCGTGGAGCGGGAGGAACGCCTGTCCGGCGTGCTGATGCGCGTCGACGAGCGGGCGCGCAGCGGGGTGCTCGACGTGATGGCGCACCTCCCGGTCCCGGAGGAGTCGCTGCTCACCTTCCGGGTGCTGGCCCTCGAGGCGGTCGCCCAGGACCGCCGGTTGATCGTCACCTTCGACGACCTCGACGCCAGCCCCGACATGCAGGCCTTCGTGGCGTTCCTGCAGGACCGTCAGAACGTGCGTCCGTCCCCGATCGCCGCGATCGCCACCGCACGTACGGGCTTCACGCTGCCGGGTGTGCCCGTGCACGCGCTCGAGCCGTTCGGTCCGCACGAGCAGCACGAGCTCCTGGGGAAGGTGCTGAGCCTGTCGCCCGAGCTGGCCCTGGCCGTGGGCGAGCGTGCGTCCGGGAACCCCGGCCACATGCTGCAGATCGTGGGTCGCTGGGTGCGCGACGGCCACCTCGTGGCGCGGCCCGAGGGGTTCACGCTGAGCCCCCACGCGACCGCCACCGAGTCGCTGTCGCGCGAAGCCGCGTGGAGCGAGCGGATCGAGCAGATCCTCGACGGCCTGCCCGCCCACGCCGAGGAGATGCTCGAGCTCGCCGCCGTGCTGGGCGTGCACGTCGACGACTCCGTGTGGCAGCGGGTGTCCGACGATCCGGTAGGTCAGTACCGCGAGTCCGACTCCGTGCCGTTCTCCCCCAAGAAGGCGCGCATCCGGATCGCCCTGTTCCGACGGCTCCTCGACGAGGATCTCGCCCGGGAGACCGAGGAGGGCTGGGCATTCCGGCAGGTCGGCTTCCGCGACGCCATCCTGGCGCGGTCGCGCGCGGCCGGGCGACTGGCGCAGCACCACCGTGCCTGCGCCGTGGCAGTCGACACGACCTTCGCCGACGAGGACTCCACGGCATCCGCCATCGGGCAGCACCTGCTCGGGGCCGGCGACGCCCCGATGGCCCTCGAGCTGCTGATGAAGTCGATCGAGCCCACCCTCCAGCGGCGTGGACCGATCCATGCGCTCGCCGTGATCGCTCGCTGCGAGGATGCCCGACGTGCCGCCGGCATCGGGTCGAGGGACCGGCGCGTGCTCCAGATCCAGGTGGAGCGGGCGCGCCTGATGCAGCTCGCCGGCAACACCGACGCCGCCGGAGCGCTCGCCCGGGAGGCGATGGAGACCACCCTGAAGGCCGGACAGCACGTGCTGGCGGGCGAGTGCGCGCTCGTCCTCGCGCGCTGTCACCTGCAGAAGCTCGAGTGGCTGGCGGCGGAGAAGGCCCTGCTCGAGGGCCTCGAGCGCCTGGGGGAGACCAGCCGACCGGGCCTGGCGGCCTCGCTCTACAGCGCGCTGTCGGAGGCCCGCCAGCAGCTGCCCAACCGCGATGCCACGGCCCCCCTGCTCCAGGCCCACAAGGACATGCGGAAGATGACGGGCCCGGCCGCCGAGCGCATGCGCCTCGATCTCGACGCCCGGATCTGCGTGCTGCAGCGCGACTGGGCGGGCGCCGCCCGGCGTGCGGAGACCCTCGTGGGCCTGGCGCGGCGGGACAACGATCTGCCCGCGCAGCACCGCGCGCTCGCCATGCTCGGCCAGGCGAAGCGCGAGCTCGGGCAGTTCGATGCGGCGGAGACGGCTCTCAAGGAGGCCCTCGAGATCTCCCGGCTGCTCGGCGACGCGGGCTGGCCGGGGCACCTCGCGAAGCTGTTGATGGGCGTGTACCGCCACCGCGGCGCCGGTGCGGCCAGCACGATGCTGCGCCGCGAGAGCCGTACGCTGGAGCGCCTGGAGGACGGGCCGCTCCTCGTGCCGCTGTTCCTCGTGGGGGCCGCCATCACGGCCTGGGAGGGCGACTGGCCGCGGTCCGAGCAGTACCTGCAGCGGGTCCAGCGCTACGGAGATGCGCTCGAGGCGACCGAGGACAACTGGGTGGCCCTGTCGGACACCGCACAGCGACTCGCCGGCGCACAGCGCCCCGCGGCGGTGATGGGCTGGAAGCTCGCGCAGAACGTCGCGGAGTTCGCCCGGCGTCGGGAGTGGCTGCGCACGGCACAGGAGGCGATCGCCGCGCTCGTTCGCGATTGACAGTCGCCGGTGCGCGTTCGACAATACCGAACAGGATTGTTTTGTGATGTCGAATCTCTCTCTGTTCTCTGTGTTCGCGCTGTCCGCACTCTCTGCCTGTTCTCCGACTGGCACGGTGCTGCTCGACGGCTCCCGCGTTCGCGACCTCCAGGCAGCCGCCGAAGCGGCGAAGCCGGGCTCCCACCTCGAGCTGGCGCCGGGCGCACACATCGGAGGCGTCACCCTCCCCGCCGGGGCCTGGCTCGACGGGCCGGGCGCCACGATCGTGGGGTCCGGCGTGCTGATCGAGGGCGCGGGGGACCTCACGGTCACCGGGGTGGAGCTCGCGGGCGGCACCGACGACGAGGGCTCCGCGCTCCGCGTGCACGGAGATCTCGCGCTCGACGGGGTCACCGTGCGAGAAGCGGCCGGCGAGGTCGCCGTGCGGGTGTTCGGCGAGCTCGATGTCGCGAACAGCACGCTGCTGCACGACCGCACCACGGTCCGGGTGCTCGTGCAGACCGGCCGTCCCCCCACCCTGTCGATCCGCGACACCGAAGCCACGGGCCTGCTCGACATCCCCGCCGACTTCGTCGATCTGGTCGGGCTCACAGGGTCCGCGCGCGCCGTGTCGTTCGGGCACGCCTTCCTCGTGCAGGACAGCCAGATCGACCAGCTCGAGCTCACCGGTCCCACGGTCCACCTGGCCGGGGTCACGGTCGCCGACACCGCGCGCATCGACACCGGTGAAGCCATCGTGCTCGACGTGTCCGGCGGTCGGTGGGTGCTCGCGGTCGATCAGCTCACCGCCACCGGCTGGCTCGCGGAGGAGGTGTCGGGGCACGCCGGCAGCGCCGTGCTCACGGAGGTGCTGGCGAGCTGGATCGAGCTGGAGGGCACCCGCATCGAAGCCTCGTCGCTCACGGCCGAGACGGTCCTGCTCGACATGGCGAGCCTCGACGTCCGCGACGTGCGCGCCCAGATGCTGGAGCTCGACGGCCTCGGCCGCGCCGACTCGATCCTCGTCGACGGTCCGTCCCCGACGGTGTTCCTCGGCGCGCTCGACGTGGCGGCCATGGTGGTCCGGTCCACGAACGCACCGGTCCGACTGCGGCTCGAAGGCACCCTCGTGCGGGGCCTGGCGGTGGTCGAGCCTCCCGCCGTGCCGAAGGCCGCCAGCATCGACACCACCACGTTCGCGAACGTGTTCAACCTCACGTGGCACGGCGGAGGCGCCTCCACGTTCGAAGACGGCGGCCTGCCGCTGTGGGTGTTCGACAGCATCCTGTCGCAGGCCTCGGCCAGCGCTCACATCTCCCCGGTCTTCCAGGACTCCGTCGTCTGGCATCCCGACGGCGTCACCGGCGACGTGCCGGGCGCGATCATCGCGGATCCGCAGTTCGTGGGTCCCGGAGACCCCCACCTCGCGCTCGACTCGCCCTACCGCGACATGGGTGCGTTCGCGGGCCCCACGGGCGCGTTCGTCGAAGCGCTGTGGAGCCAGCTGTAGGCTCTCAGAACGTGCCGGTCATGCTCACGCGGGCGCCCTCGAAGCCCGGGAGCAGCCGACACTGGCCGCCGCTGCAGCGGATCCCGCTCTTGTACGCGCCGTAGAACGCCTTCAGCGTGAGCGCCGACGCGGGCTTCACCTGGAGCTCGGTCGCCATGTAGACGGCCTCGGTGATGTTCCCGGTGCTGTCGATCAGCGGGTTCGTCGAGAAGTCGGTGAAGTACGTGAGCGCGACCTTCGAGCCGCGGCTCACCGTGAACGCGCTCTCCATCTCGGTGTAGTCGTTCTGCTGGAGCGGGTTCGTGCCCCACCAGAAGTGCTCGGCACCGACGTTCACGTTGCCTGTGAGGCCTGCCGGCAGCGGGAAGTTGAGCGTCACGTCGCCGTGGAGCTGGCGGTCGGTGCCCTCGGCCGTACCGTCGCGATCGTCGTTGCGCAGCCCGGCGTTCACGAGCACGGCGCCATCGCCCGGGAACCACTCCACACCGACCATCGGGTGCACGATCGTCTCCGGGACCGTGTTGAAGTGGAGCGTCTCGGTGTCGAGGTCGCGGAAGACCCCACACGCGAGGTAGGGCGTGAACACCCCCGGCTTCAGCGCCCAGTCCATCGTGACGCGCCCGCCCCAGATGTCTTCGGAGCCCACGGCCGCCGCACTGTCCTCGGTGATGGCGCGCTCGTACTCGAGCGTGGGTGCGATCGCGACCTGGTACAGCTCGGGCGACAGGATCGCGTTGACCTGGTTGGTGCCGACGTACCGCTTCAGCTCGACGAGCCACACGGTCTTGCCCGGGTAGAACGACGCGCTCGCGTACGCGGCCCCGCCGAGCTCCACGCCGCCCGCCGTGAGCTTGTCGCCCACGTAGTCGAACACGTCGACCTCGGCGTACCAGTCGATGCCGCCCACCCCGATGAGCTCGGCCGTCGCGCCTCCGATGACGACATCCGGACCGGTGGAGTCCGTGAAGCCCGCCGCGAGGCCGGTCTCCTGGACGAAGCCGTACGTGACCCCGTGCAGGCCGACGTTCGCGGGCCCGAGCCCGAAACGCTCGGCGCGCACGGCTCCGACGAAGTGCCGGCGGTCTCCCTGGAGCCCGATGTTGGGGTTGTCCTGGAACACCTGCTGGCGGTTCAGCTGACCGACGATCGCCGTGAGGTCCCACGGGCCCGGCCGCCCCACCACCTTCAGGCCCTGGATCGAGGTGTCGATGTCGATGTCGACGTTCCGGTTCACGTTCAGGGCGATGCCGCGCCCGAACGCCGCGTACACGTCACCGAGCTGCACGCTGGCCTTGGGCGACTCGTACGACAGCGTGACCTTCTCGACGTTCGCGTACACGTCGGCATCGGCTCCGAACGGCGACCAGATGCGGTTCGGCTCGAGCAGCGGGCGCTCGACGTACTTCACGTCGTCGAGGTAGTACCGGTTCGCCAGCAGCGCGACCTGGTCGATCTGGGTGTTCAGCTTCCACTTGCCGCGCGAGGCGCCGAGGTTCAGCCGGTTCACCTCTTCGACGTAGTTGAACACCGGCACGTCGTTGGGATCGATCAGGCGCTGGTCGCGGACCCAGTAGCGGATCTCGAGGTCGTCGGAGGCCGTGAGCGACCAGCGGTCGCCCTTCTCCTCGTCGCTCCCGGCACCCGGGTCGGCGAGCGCCAGAGACAGCCAGACCAGCACACGACCTCCACCCCGAGGGGTTCGCGTGCGCCCTCGTCGCGGGGCAGTCTACACGCTCTGGGAGCCTTCGCTGCGCCCGTGTGGGGGCCTACTTCTCGGCGGGCGGAGCTTCGGCGGGCTTCTCGGAATCCCTCGGGCCGCCCTTGGCCAGCAGCTCGTCGACGAGCTTCGCGAGCTCCTCTTCGTCGCCGGGGTTGAAGCCCGAGTGGGACTTCACGATCTCGCCCTTCGCGATGACGACCGTGTACGGGAGCGTCTTGCTGGGGTTGTACTGCGTGATCACCTTCGACTCGCGGTCGAGCAGGACCGGGAACGTGTACGCGTTCTTCATGATGAACGGCTTGACCCGGCTCGCCGAGCGCGCATCGTCGGTGGAGATCGAGAGCACGGTGAACCCCTGGTCCTTCTTCTCCGCGTACATCTTCTGGAGGTGCGGCATCTCCTCCTTGCACGGCCCACACCACGTGGCCCAGAAGCTCATGACCACCACGTCGTCGCCGAAGTCTGTCAGGCTGACCTTCTTGCCGCCGATGTCGGTGAGCGTGAAGTTCGTGGCTTCGGCTGCGAACGCGGAAGCGGACAGGGTGACTGCCACGAGCAGCGAGACGAGGGTACGCATCCGATCTCCAGGGGCTACGGTCGATCCAGGGAACGACGGCTTCGACGCACGGGCACCGAGTTCTATTCCGGACCAGTCTATCCACTAAAGTGAGCGCGATGACGAAACGCATCCTCATCGTCGATGACGAGCCCTCCATCCGAAAGGTCCTGTCGGCGCACCTCCGACGGTTCGGGCACGAGGTCGACACCGTGGGCGACGGAGCCGCTGCGATCGCAGCCCTCCAGGACGAGCCCTTCCAGCTCGTCGTATCCGACCTGAAGATGCCGAACGTCGACGGGATGCAGCTGCTCCAGTGGTGTGTCGAGCACCAGCCCGGGCTGCCGGTCATCCTGATCACGGCCCACGGAACGGTCGACAGCGCGGTCACCGCGCTCAAGAAGGGGGCGTTCGACTACGTCACCAAGCCGTTCGATCGCGACGAGCTGCACGGGATCATCACGAAGGCGCTGGCCACCGAGGCCGCGAACGCGAAGCGCCTGGCACCCGAGCCTGGCGAGGAGCTCGGCATGGTGGGCCGAACGCCCGCGATGCAGGAGGTGTACGCACGCATCGAGAAGGTCGCGCCCTCCCCCACCACCGTGCTCATCACGGGGGAGTCCGGCACCGGGAAGGAGCTCGTGGCCCGCGCGCTGCACGCCCGCTCCGACCGCGCGTCCGGCCCGTTCATCCAGGTGAACTGCGGCGCGATCCCGGAGAACCTGTTCGAGTCCGAGCTGTTCGGCTTCGAGAAGGGCGCGTTCACCGGCGCTCTGCAGAGCAAGCCCGGTCGGTTCGAGCTCGCCGACGGGGGCACGCTGTTCCTGGACGAGATCGGCGAGCTGCCCCTCGAGATGCAGGTGAAGCTGCTGCGCGCGCTCCAGGAGGGGGTGATCGACCGCGTCGGTGGCGTGCGTCCGCTCTCTGTCGACGTGCGCGTGGTGGCGGCCACGAACGTCGACCTGTCGCAGGCCGTCGAGAAGGGGCGCTTCCGGAACGACCTGTTCTACCGGCTCAACGTGATCCCCATCCCGCTGCCGCCCCTCCGGGAGCGGCCCGACGACATCCCGCACCTCGCGCGGCACTTCCTGCGGCGGTTCAACACCCGCCTGCAGCGCGACATCACGGGCATCGACGACGACGCCCTGGCGGCGCTCGTGCACCACGACTGGCCGGGCAACATCCGCGAGCTCGAGAACCTGATGGAGCGCGTGGTGCTCCTCAGCGACCGCGATCGCATCACGCTCGAAGATCTCCCCGGCCTGTCGGACTTCGCCGACGACGGCCCCGAGGAGCCCGCCACCGAGGAGCTGGAAGCGCTCGGCCTCAAGGAGTACGTCCGCGTGCACACGGTGAAGCTCGAGCGGGCCCGAATCCAGCGCGTGCTGTCGGCCGTCGGCGGCAACGTGACGCGCGCGGCCCAGCAGCTGGGGATCAGCCGGAAGTCCCTGCAGACCAAGATGAAGGACTACGGGCTGCGGGAAGACTGACCGGCCCTCGCGCGCGGCGCGCGATTGCGGTACCGTTCCGCCGTGCTGTTCGCCCTCGCCATGACCGCCTCGGGAGCCGAGGTCACCTGGATGCCCGACCGTCTCAGCGGCGCTGCCACGCTGCGCTACGGCGGGCGCTACGAGCGCGGCTACCTCGAAGAGCAGGGCATCCGCATCTCGGAGCGCCGGCTCACCGAGCACCACGTCGATCTGGGGGTGCAGTTCGCACCGGTCCCGGGCGCCGCGGTCACGGTCGACCTCGCGATGACCCCAAGCTGGCTGTGGCGCTACCCGAACGCCCGCCAGATGCTGCTGGAGCCGGTCGATGGCGGCGGCAGCTACGTGTTCTCGCCCGATCCGGTCGATGCCGAGCCGGTCGACGTGAAGGGCGGCGGGATCGAAGGCGTGTGGCTGGGTCTCGCGCTGGCGCCGTTCTCGGAGGCGTTCGACCTCGGTCAGCGCGTCACCTGGCGGTTCGATGTCGCGTACCGCACGGGCAACAAGTCGAACAACCGGTGGACGTTCGTCGACGGCAAGCGCGGAGGCGGGCCCGGCGGGTCTGCCCTCAAGGTGCAGGGCGCGTTCTCCCGTCGGGGCGGCTCCGCCGAGCCCTACGTGCGCGGGAGCTTCGTCAAGGAGAACAAGGTCACGGTCGACCTCACCGACGGTCAGGGCAACACGATCGCCACGGGGCTCGAGCTCCAGCCGGCGTCCACCGCAGAGATCCTCGGCGGCACGGAGGTGATCTCGTCCGACCGCGACGGCACGCGCACCGCGATGGACTTCCAGCTCGGCTTCCGGTACCGCACCTGGGAAGACGTGCCGTCCGGCCTGCTCCTCCCGAACGTGATCGAAGCGAGCAAGACGATCCCGGTCACGCACTCCGAGAGCCTCCAGGGTCTCGCGACGATGGGCTTGAACCTCGTGTTCTCCGACATCGTGCGCACGACCACCGGTGCCCGCTTCGAGTACACCGTGCCGCACACGCAGGAGCACGTGTACGACGTGCAGACGAGCCCCGACACGTTCGGCGTGGGCTGGTACTTCTCGATCACCGGAACACTCGGCCCGGACGACCTGTCGCCCTGACCGTGCGTCCGGAGGGCCCGCAGGGACGGTCCGTGAGTCCCGCGACCCGCGATCTTCAGAACGCGTCGTCCCAGAGCTCGAGGCCCCAGACCCCGTCGTTCAGGGTGACGACCGCGACCATGAACGCGATCTCGCTCTCGGGCTCGCCGGCAGATGCCAGCCAGGCCTCCGCTCCACGGCGCAGGCGTGCCTGCTTGTCGGGCGTGACGGACTCCAGTGCGTCGCGGCCGTCTTCCCGTGCCTTCACCTCGACCACGCGCACCGCACCGTCGCGGCGCACGACCAGGTCGAGCTCGGCGCCCCCACCCCGCCAGTTGCGGGCGAGCGTCTGCCAGCCTTCGTCGCGCAGGTACGCTTCGACGAAGGACTCGGCATCCAGCCCGTGCTCGTAGGCTTCCCGACGATCGCCCACCGGGACGACCCGGAGCTACTTCTTCTTGCGGTTGAAGTCCCGGATGGGCTTGAGGCGCGCGGCCTTGCCGCGGCGGTTCCGCAGGAAGTGGAGCTTGGCGCGGCGCACCTTGTGGCGAGCCGTGACCTCGATGCGGGTGAGGTTGGGCGAGCACGCGGGGAACACGCGCTCGACGCCGACACCGGACGAGATCTTGCGGACCGTGAAGGTGGTGCGCGGACCGCCCCGCTTGATGCGGATGACGGTGCCTTCGAACACCTGGACGCGGGTCTTGCCGGCCTCGGTGATGCGGACGTGAACGCGAACGACGTCGCCCGGGCGAACGTCGACGTTCTCGCGCTCACGGGCGGCCAGCGTCTCGGCTTCGATGGTCTGAAGGAGGTTCATGGGGGTCTCTCTCCGCGGCTACGTTGCGCCTGGGCACACCCGGCGGCGCCGTCCTGCCGGCACGTGGAACGGAGTCGATTAGCCTCGTGGGCCGTGCGCGTCAATCCAGGCGGCCCAGAGATCCGGACGCCGCTCACGGGTTCGGGCGCGCGCCTGGGCTTCCCGCCACTCGGTGATCTTCGCGTGGTGCCCCGACAGGAGGATCTCCGGCACCTCGAGATCGCGGAACACCCGGGGCCGCGTGTACTGGGGGTGCTCGAGCAGGCCGTTCGCGAACGACTCCTCCACCGCGCTGTCGGCGTTCCCGAGCACACCGGGCACGAGCCGGCCCACGGCGTCGACGATCGCGATCGCCGCGATCTCCCCGCCCGTCAGCACGAAGTCTCCGAGGCTCACCTCCTCGTCGACCAGCGACTCGATGCGCGCATCGATGCCCTCGTAGTGCCCCGTGACGATCACGAGGTGATCGAGCGCCGCCCAGCGCTGGCAGTCGGCCTGGCGCAGCGGCTGGCCGGCGGGGCTCGTGAGCAGCACCCGACATCCGTCCGTGCGGACCGCATCGATCGCGGCCGCCACGATGTCGACCTTCATCACCATGCCCGCACCGCCGCCGTACGGGGTGTCGTCGACCGTGCGCCAGCGATCGCTCGCATGATCGCGGATGTCGTGGGCGTTCACCTCGAGCAACCCGGCATCGCGGGCGCGCCCGATCATCGAGTGCGAGAGCGGACCCGACACCATCTCGGGGTGCAGCGTGAGGACGTCAAACCTCATGCACCGCGCCCTCGACCACCTCGATCACCCGCGTCACACGGTCGATCCCCACGATGTGGGCCCCCGTGCTCGGCAGGTAGGCGCCGGTGTCGAGCTCCATCACCTCGATCGGGCCCGTGGTGTGCACCTCGATCACGCGCCCGTGCACGTGATCGCCCGTGCACACGGCCATCCCCACGATCTCCTCGAGGTAGTACTCGCCTTCGTCGGGATCCGGGAGGATCGCGTGCGGCACGACGATCGACGTGCCGATCAGGGCTTCCGCCCAGTCGCGCTGGTCGATCCCCTCGATGCGACCGAGCACGCGCTTGCCGGCACCCGGACGCGCACGGACCGTGGCGCCGAAGCGCTCTCCTTCGGGCGTGACCAGCACGACGTCGAGCCCGTCTTCCAGGAGATCGGACTCGCGGTTGTGGAGGTGCAGACGCACTTCACCCCGGACGCCGAAGACGCCCGAGATGGACCCGAGCTCCACCTCGTCCGAGCCGGAGCCCGGAGCAGGCGGGAGCCTACTCTTCCACTCCGCTGGCATGCTCGTCGACCAGGTCGAGGGAGGCCTTCTTCGACCCCGCCGCCGCGGAGAGGATGTTGCGGATGCTTCGGAGCGTACGACCGCGCTCGCCTTCGACGTTCTCGCGATCGTCGGCGTGCACGCGCAGCTCGATGAGCACGACGCTCTCACCGTCGATCGTGTTCAGCGACACGTCTTCGGGATGGTCGACGATGGGCGTCACGAGGTGACGGACGAGGGACTCCATCAGGACTCGGCCCCGGCGCCGCGGGCACGCTCGATGAGGCGCGCGACGGTCTCGGAGGGCTGGGCCCCGAGGGCGATCCAGTGATCGACCCGCTCGAGATCGAGCTTGAGATCGAACGGGTTCTTCATGGGGTCGTAGAAGCCGAGCTGCTCGATGAAGCGGCCATCACGCTTCGAGCGCTGATCGGCGGCCACCACACGGTAGAAGGGCTTCTTCTTTGCGCCGCGGCGCGAGAGTCGGATGCGGACCATGGATGATTCCTGAAAAGGAGAGTCGTCAACCCAGCACGTCTAGTGTTCTGGAGGGGTGTGGTCAAGGCGCATCGTGAGCCGCTGTGGGATCGACCCGGGCGGGACTACAATCGTGCGTCATGTCATTCCCCCTCGGAGCCTTCGATCTCACGAACCCGTTCGCCAAGGGCGGCATGGGAGAGATCTGGCGTGGCCGCCACCGCACCACCGGGACCTTCGTGGCCGTGAAGGTACTCACCGCCGAGGGCCTGCGCGAGGATCGCCTCGTGTCGGCGATCCACTCCGAGGTGCGCGCCGCGGCCGGCCTCGCGCACCCCAACATCGTGTGGCTCTACGACGCCGGAACGGCCGACGCGACGATCGAGCGCGCGTCGGAGGGCGCGATCCGCGCTGGCTGCCCGTGGTTCGCGATGGAGATGGCCGCGGGCGGCACCCTGCGCGAGCGCGCACACGCACTGAGCTGGATCAGCGTGCGTCGCGTGCTGCTCGATCTGCTCGACGCGCTCGGGCATGCCCATGCGCGCGGGGTGATCCACCGCGACCTGAAGCCCTCGAACGTGCTGTTCATGAACCAGGGCACGCGCATCAAGCTCGCCGACTTCGGCATGGTGTACGCGATCGAAGGGCCCGATACGCCCCTGTCGGGCGGCACGCCGAGCTTCATGGCGCCCGAGCAGTTCGAGGGCGACGGGCGGATCCAGGGCCCGTGGACCGATCTGTACAGCCTCGGGTGCGTCGCCTGGTCGCTGATCTCCGGGCACCGCCCGTTCCACGGGGTCGGCGGCGCCTCGGCGCTCTACCGCCAGCACGCCGTGCGGCCCGTGCCTCCGCTCAAGCCGCGCTTCCCCATCCCCGACGGCCTGCAGGCGTGGGTCGAGAAGCTGATGGCCAAGGCGCCCGGGAACCGGTTCCAGCGCGCTGCCGAGGCCGCGAACGCCCTCATCGAGCTGCCGATGCCCGCCGAGGTCGACACCATCGGGGAGTCCGAGACCCTGATGCAGGCCGACAGCGAGACGCAGCGCACCACCCTCGCGATCCCCGCGCAGGCACGGCGGGTGCGCAAGCTGGCCCCCGAGCGCTCGGCGGTCGAGATCCCGGCGGAGTGGCGCGGTCCCGACCGGCGGACGGGCGATCAGCTCATGGGCGCCGGGCTCGGTCTGTTCGGGCTGCGCGAGCTTCCGTTCGTGGGGCGGGAGGAGGAGCGCGACGTGCTGTGGGCGTCGCTGCGCGAGGCGAACGCGGAGCAGCAGGCCCGCGTGGTCGTGCTGCGGGGCCCGTCCGGGTACGGGAAGTCGCGCCTCGCGGAGTGGACATGCCGTCGCGCACACGAGGTCGGTGCGGCCGAGGTCTTCCTGGGCACCCACCACCGGGCCGTGCGCGCCCAGGACGGCCTGACGGGCCTGCTGGGTCGGGCGCTCCGCGCTCACGGCCTCGATCAGCACGAGCTCCGCGATCACGTCGAGCAGCTGCTGCCGGGCGCACCCGACTGGGCCTCGCAGGGCGTCGAGTTCCTGTGCCTCCCCTTCTTCCGGTCGCCGCCCACGAGGCCCGTGCTCGAGCTGGAGACCATGCAGGAGCGCCACGCCGTCGTTTCGCGGGTGGTGCGCGAGCTCGGGCGGGGCCGCGTCGCCACGATGTTCCTCGACGACGTGCAGTGGGGCGCGGAGTCGCTCGAGTGGGTGAAGTGGGTGCTGCAGCGGCAGGATGCCGGTCCCGCGCTCATCCTGCTCACCGCGCAGGAGGAGGCGCTGGTCGAGCGTGTCGACGAAGACGTGCTGCTCGAGGAGATCGAGGAGCTCGGGGCCCGCACGTGCACGATCGGACCGCTCGACGAGGACGCCCGGCGCGACCTGTCGCGCAGCCTGCTCGCGCTCGACCCCGCGCTGTCGGAGCAGCTGGCGGAGCGCACGGCCGGGAACCCGCTGTTCGCGGTGCAGATCGTGGGCGACTGGGTGGCACGCGGGCTGCTCGACGACCGGGGAGACGCTGGGTTCGCGCTCCGCCCGGGGAGCGAGGTAGCGCTGCCGGAGGCCGTAGAGGCCGTGTGGGACGCCCGGATCAGCGCCCTGCTCGAAGATCGCCCCGCGTGGGCGGTGCCGCTGGAGATCGCGGCGGTGATGGGGATGGACGTCCAGGCCGACGAGTGGGCGGAGGCGTGCGAGACCGCCGGCACCCGAGCGGCTCCGCAGCTCGTGCTGCGCCTGCTCGCCGAGCGCCTGGCCGTGCTCGATCCCGATGCGGTCGGGCGGCGGTGGCGGTTCGCGCACGGCATGCTCCGCGAGACGCTCATGGATCGGTCGCGCCGGGAGGGTCGCCTCGCGGAGCTCCACCGCGCGTGCGCCGCGGCGCTCGATCGCGACGATCCCGAACGCGCCGACCGGCTGGCGCGGCACCTGCTGGGTGCGGGCGACGAGGAGGGTGCGGTCGACGCCCTGTACGCTGCGGCGCTGCACGCCCAGAAGAAGGGCCTGGCCCGCGCAATCGACCGACTGCAGCGGCGGGAGGCGATCCTCGCGTCGCGCGGGGTGATGGACGCCCGCCGGATCGACGGCTGGTACCAGCTCGCCCGGATGGACCGCCTGCGAGGCGCGATGGGCGAAGCCCGCCAGTGGGCGAACCGGGTGCTCGACCACGCCGACGACCGCGCCCAGATCGCGCGGGCGCAGCTCGAGCTGGCCATCATCGAGCGCACGGACTCCGGTCAGCTCTCGGCGCTGGAGCACCTCGAGATCGCGGGGGCGATGGCGCGTGAGCTCGGCGACCGCGAGCTCCAGGGCAACGTGCTGGTCGAGCAGTCCGCGGCGTTCCAGCAGGTGGGCGACTCGGCCAACGCCGAGCGCACGATCCGGGCGACGCTCGCCCTCCGCGGCGCCAGCGTGATCTCGGTGGCGAACGCCCGCCTCCACCTCGCGTACGTGCTGGGCGCCCTCGGGCGTCCCGAGGAGGGCCTGGCGGAGCTGGAGTCCGCGCGTCCTTCGGTCCTCCAGCTGGGCCGGCGGCACACGGTGGCCAACCTGTACAACACCGAGGGCGAGCTGGCGCGCATGGTGGGCGACCTCGACCGCGCCGAGGCCGCCTACCACGGGGCGCTGAAGCTCGCGGAGCAGCTGGGCTACCCGTTCTACAGCTTCACGCTCAACCTCGGGCTCGTGGCGCTCGAGCGCGACCGCATCCTCGAAGCCGAGGCGTACTTCCGCGGCGTGCTCGATCACCCCCGCGTCAGCGCCGTGTACTCCACCTACGCAGCACTGGGCCTGCTCGCGGCAGGAGCGGCGCGCGCGGACTGGCGGAGCGTGACCCACCTCCGTCCCGCGATCGACAACGCCCCCCCACTCTATCAGCCCGACGTGTTCGACCTCCTCCTGCGCACCGCCCGGCACGCCCGCGACGACGAGCGGATCGAGCTCGCCCGCTGGGCGATCCGCCACGCGCAGGAGCAGGCCTCGCAGCTCGCGGATCCGGTCCGGAAGGCCGCGGTCGACGCCCTGGAGCGCAGCCTGCCCGCCTGACCCGGCTCCCCGTCCCCCGACGCGTTAGCTGCGCTGTCCGGAGGTTCGGGAATGGAGCGTCAGCAGCTGCTCGACAAGTTGACGGCCCTCGAAGAGGCCGCCCGCACGGGCGGTGGAGAGGCTCGCATCGCAAAACAGCACGCCGCGGGCAAGCTCACGGCGCGCGAGCGCATCGAGGGCCTGCTCGACGCGGGGTCGTTCGAGGAGCTCGACCGCTTCGTGACGCACGACTGCACCGACTTCGGCATGCAGGACCAGAAGATCCTCGGAGACGGTGTGGTCACGGGGTACGGCCGCATCGACGGGCGCCTGGTGTACGTGTTCGGCCAGGACTTCACGGTGTTCGGCGGCTCGCTGTCGGCCGCGCACGCCCGGAAGATCTGCAAGGTGATGGACCTCGCGATGCAGAACGGCGCGCCGGTGATCGGCCTGAACGACAGCGGCGGTGCCCGCATCCAGGAAGGCGTGGCGTCGCTCGGAGGGTACGCCGACATCTTCCTCCGGAACACGCTCGCCAGCGGCGTCGTGCCCCAGATCTCCGCAATCCTCGGGCCGTGCGCGGGCGGAGCGGTCTACAGTCCCGCCATCACCGACTTCATCGCGATGGTCGACGGCAGCTCGTACATGTTCGTCACCGGCCCCGACGTGCTGAAGACCGTCACGCACGAGGAGGTCACGAAGGAGGAGCTCGGCGGAGCCGATGCGCACAACCGCAAGAGCGGCGTGGCGCACTTCAAGGTGCCCGACGAGCACGCGATGCTGGCGCTCCTGCGGGCGCTCATCGGGTACATCCCGCAGAACAACATGGAGGACCCGCCCACCCGTCCGACCGACGACCCCTCCGACCGGGTGTGCGAGAAGCTCGTCGACCTCGTTCCCACGAACGCCAACAAGCCGTACGACATGCACGAGGTGATCCGCGAGATCGCCGACGACCACACGTTCCTCGAGGTGCACGCCGACTTCGCGATGAACATCCTGATCGGGTTCGTGCATCTCGGAGGTCGGAGCGTCGGCGTGGTCGCGAACCAGCCTTCCGTGCTGGCGGGCTGCCTCGACGTCGACAGCTCGGTGAAGGCCGCGCGCTTCGTGCGGTTCTGCGACGCGTTCAACATCCCGATCCTCACGCTGGTCGACGTTCCCGGCTTCCTGCCCGGCACGGCACAGGAGTTCGGCGGCATCATCCGGCACGGCGCCAAGCTGCTGTACGCGTTCGCCGAGGCCACCGTGCCGAAGGTGACCGTGATCACGCGCAAGGCGTACGGCGGCGCGTACGACGTGATGAGCAGCAAGCACATCCGCGCCGACCTCAACTTCGCCTGGCCCACTGCCGAGATCGCGGTGATGGGCCCCGACGGGGCGGTGAACATCATCCACCGGCGCGAGCTGAACGAGGCCGCCGACCCCGTCGCGAAGAAGACGGAGCTGGTGGACGAGTACCGCGAGCTGTTCGCGAACCCGTATCAGGCGGCCGCGCGGGGCTACGTCGACGACGTGATCCGTCCGGAGACGACGCGGAAGCGGCTGATCGAGGCCTTCCGCTCGCTCGAGAACAAGCGGGTGGAGAACCCGCCCAAGAAGCACGGCTGCATCCCGCTCTGACCCGCCACAGGGCGCGCGTTCAGTCGCCGGTGCCGCCGAGCCCTCGGGACTCCAGCACGACCTCCGTGCCGCGCTGCACCACGACCTCCGGTGCCGCGGGCAGGACGTGCCGCTGTACGACCCAGGAGGGCCGGCTGCGGTCGCGGAGCTCGTACCGGACGGGCGAGCCCGTGGGCTTCGGCGTGATGCGGACGCGATCGTTCGGCAGCGACTTCACGTCGAGCACACCGGCCTCGTAGCGCACCCCGGGGACCTCGAGCCCCACACCGACCTCGGTGGGGAGCGCGAGCGACAGGGGGGGCGCCCCGTCGGTGAGGCCCTTCCCGGGCGGTGCGGTCATCGGGAAACGCACGGCGCGAACCTGCGACGACCACGGCCCGGATCGCACGGTGAACGGCCCGAGCACCGCCTCGCCGGCCCCGCGCACCTTGAACGTCCACGACACGTCGCGCACGGGCCCTTCGGTCGAGTCGACGACGTCCTCCACGGCCGACACGAGCTCGAGGGGGCCCGACAGCTCCGCGGCCTCGATGGTCACCGGCGCTCCCTGGGCTCCGACGATCCGGAGCCGCACGGTGGCCTCCGACCCCCAGAACAGCGTGCCGGACGGGGCGTCGAGCGCGACGATCAGCATCTCGTCCGGCAGGAACGCGAATGCGGGATCGGCGAGGTGCGGCACGAAGTCGGGGTCGACCATCGCTTCCCTCGACCGCGCGGCACCATCGTCGATGGCGCGCGCGAGCTCCGGGCCGGCTTCCTCGAGACGACCGAGCCGGGCGAGGTAGGCCGCGCGGTTGTAGCGGGCCTCGGCGAACCGCGGAGCGCGGACCAGCACGTCGTGGAGCAGGGCGACCGCCGCTTCGAGCTCGCCCTGGTCGGCCAGGGCGCGCGCCTGCCATGCCTCGAGCAGCGGATCGTCGGGCTCGGCGTCGTGGGCCTTCGCGAACGCATCGGCAGCGCGGACGGGATCTCCGGCCTCGAGCGCGTCGCGCCCGACGATCCACGCGTCGAGCGCCCGCTTCTGGCCACCGAGCTCGGGGTCTCCGCCGGAACACGCCAGGAGGACGAGGGCGATCACCGGGGAGGCTCCAGGGCGATCACGCTGGCCTGGCGCCCCGTGGCCGGCCCATCGCGGCGGTGGGAGTAGCAGTCCCGGTCGGTGGCGGTGCAGCGGCGCACGTGGCCGATGGTCTTCACGCCGAGGGACTCGAGCTGGTGCACGACCGCGGCCCGCAGATCGACGTGCGGACGGGCCCGTTCGACGACGAACCGCTCGCGGGGCACGCCCGACGCGACGATCCCGGACACCACCTCGTCTCCGACCTCGTAGGCATCGACCCCGATGTGCGGCCCGACCGCGACGGACAGCGTGCCGGGATCGACGCCCATGGCGCGTACGAGGGCCGGGACGACCCCCGACGCCACGCCGCGCCAGCCCGCGTGCGCCGCGCCGACGATGCCGTCGCCCGCCACCAGCACGGGCACGCAGTCGGCGGTGCGGATCGCGAGCAGGAGGCCGGGAACGTCGGTGTACACGGCGTCTGCGGGCGCCAGGGTCGCGAGCGGGCCTGTGGGGGCGTGTGCACGGACGACCGCCGCGCCATGGACCTGGTCGAGCAGGACGACCCCCTCGGCCGTGAACGAAGGGTGGAGCGCGCGCGCCACGCGGCTCCAGTTCTCGACCAGGCGGGTGGGTTCCTCGCCTTCTCGGAGCGCGAGGTTCAGGCTGGCGAGCGGACCGACGGAGACGCCTCCGGTGCGGTCGGTGAAGACGTGCCGGACGCCGGGGAGGGCCTCGAGCGCTGCCGCGTGATCGTGCATGGACGGAAGCGTAGCGCGAACGACGGCCCGCGTCGGGTTGCGGCCCGATCCGCCCGCTTGTACGTTGCGCCATGGTCGAACGACTGCTGCTGCTCACGGTGGTCTCGGGCTGCGCTCCAGACTCCGACTACCTGCTGGCGATCGACCCGATCACGCCGCCGAACCTGGCCATGTCCGGCATCTCCCCGGATGTCACGTTGGTGCATCGGGCTGGCGCCACGGCGAGCCTGTTCCCGCTCGGCGCGCTCGCGTCCGCGGAGTTCACCGACCTCCCTCCCCTCGCCGACGGCACCATCGGGCTCCTGCTGTCGGACGAAGGCACGGCGTCCGAGACGTACGACCCCGGCACGCTCGTGGGGTACGGCGAGGCCCCACTGGGCGGGCCGCTGGCCTCGGGGGGCGAGGAGCGGCGCGTGTCGATGCTGCTCACGGAGTTCGCCGGCGCAGGCGACCTCGGCGAAGCGCCCCGTCGGGACGCCCCGCTGCAGGGTGCGGTCGCGCTCACCCCGTCTGGAGCGGCCTATCTGTTCGGCGGGCAGCGTGAGGGCGAGCCGCACGACACCATCCAGCGCGTGCCCGACATCCGCGGCGGCGACTGGCGGCTCGAGAGCGTGGGCTCGATGCCGGAGATCGGGAATGCGTCGGGGGTGTCCGTGCTGCACACGGCCACGGCGCTCGACGACGGGCGCGTGCTCGTGACCGGCGGTCGTCCCGAGTACTTCGCGATCTCCGACAACCGCTCGAACGTGTTCGTGTTCGACACGGCGACCGACGAGGTGGTGTGGCAGGCGAGCAACGGGATGAACCCGTCCCGGTCGCGTCATCAGGCGGTGAAGCTGCGGAGCGGGCGCGTGCTGCTGTTCGGGGGCTGGCAGGGGGCGGGCGTCGACGCCGAGCTCGGCACGTTCCAGATCTTCGATCCCGACGACCTGCGATTCACGGGATCGGGAACGGCAGCCGCGAACCCGCTGGGCGCGAACCTCACGGAGGCCGGCGGAGACGGCGCGATCGTGTGCGGAGGCTACCGGTTCGACTTCGGGCTGAACCGCCTGATCGCCACGACGGCCTGCGAGCGGATCTCCCTGAACGGCGACCTGATCCCGTTCCCCGACCTCCCCGAGCCCGTCGGGATGGGCGCGATGGCGGCCCTGCCCGACGGTCGCATCCTGCTGGCGGGCGGCGTGGTGGGCGACATCGACATCCCCTTCGAAGACGGCTTCCTGGTGGGCGCGAACGTGGGGAACGCGACGGATCGGGCGTGGTTGTACGAGCCCTCTTCGGGCGCGTGGCGCGAGGTGGGCCGGATGGGGGAAGCGCGCGCCGGCGCGGTGGCGATGCCGTCCGGCGACGGGCGGTTCATCGTGCTGGGCGGCGCGCAGAAAGCGGGCGTGATGATCGCCGAGGACGAGGGCCCGGTGTTCTGCCCGGAGGTGTTCGACCCCGCCACGGCGGCGTTCTCGAGCGGCGGGAGCTGCAGCACACCGTCCAGCGGGGCGTTCCCGCCGGTCTCCGTGCAGGCCGGCATCGGCGCTTTCGTGGTGCAGGGCCACATCGCCGTGGGGGGCGACGAGACGGGCGGCCAGGCCTACGGGATCGTGGGGCTCGCGCCTACCGGGCTGTGAGCGCGCCCACGGCGGCCTTCACGGCGGCATCGGCGGGTGCGCGTTCTTCGACGGGCGACGACCAGGAGATGCGCTGCGGAGCGGTGCGCGGCTCTTCGAGATCGGCGAGCAGCCCGTGGAGGAGCTCGCGCTCGGCATCGTCGACCTCGAGCAGCGCGAGCCGGGCTTCGATGCGTGCGCGAGGGCCCTGCTGCACGGTGGTCTCGACGAGCACGTCGGGCTCGAGGCCCTTCCGCGCCTCGATGGGGGCGCCGGACGGCCGGTGGTAGCGCGCGACGGTGAGCTTGAGCGCCGACCCGTCGGCGTTCCGGTAGAGCTGCTGCACGCTCCCCTTCCCGTAGCTGGGGCTTCCGACGAGGGTGGCGCGGTGGGTGTCTTGCAGCGCCCCTGCGACGATCTCGGACGCGGACGCGCTGAGCCCGTTGATCAGCACGGCGACGCGCAGATCGGACGGGAGCCCACCCGGGGTGGCCTCGTACGTGGTGACGCCATCGCGGCGCCCTCGCACACTGACGATCACGCCGTCGTCGAGGAACAGATCGGTGACCGCGACGGCTTCGTTGAGCAGCCCTCCGGTGTTGTCGCGCAGATCGAGCACGAGGCCGGCCCACTTGCGGGAGGCGGAGGCCTGGAGCCGATCGACCTCGGCGAGCACCTCGGTAGCAGCGTCTTTCTGGAAGTCGATGAGGCGCACGTACATCACGTCGCCGTCGAGCAGCACGCCTTCGGTGGCCGGGAGGTGCATCTGCTCGCGGGCGGTGTGGACGTGCTGCGGCGCTTCCCAGCCCTCGCGGAGCACCTCGAGCTCGGATTCCTGGCCGGTGGTGCCGTCGAACAGCTGGCGGACCTGCTCGAGGCTCGCCCCCTCGAGCGCTTCGCCGTCGATCGCGAGGATGCGGTCGCCGCGCTGCAGGCCTTCGCGAGCGGCCGGGCTGCCGGGCAGGACCTTCAGGACGACGACCCCGCTCGGCGTGCGCCCCACCTCGAGCCCGAAGCCGGTGGTGTTGCCCGCGGCGTCGGCTTCGAGCTCCTGCACGGCACTGGCGGACATCCACCGGGAGTGGGGGTCGAGCTCTTCGACCATGCCCGCCACGGCGGCATCGAGCAGGGCTTCGCCTTCGAGCGGCTCGACGTAGTCGGCCTCGATGGCGGTGAGCATGCGAGCGAAGCGGTCGAGGCCGGCGTACGGGTCGGTGGCGCGCGCGACGGCGGCCCGACCGACCCAGGACCCGACCAGGAGCCCGACCAGGAAGAGCCCGCTGACGGTGACGGTCGCGCGATGGGCCGGCGTACGCTTCATGGGTCTACTCTACCCGGTCAGCGGGTGATCTGGCCGATGGGCGCATCGGCGGGCTCGCGGCGGGTGAGGCGGGCATCCACGACTCCCACGTGTGCGACGCCTCCGACGGGGTGCCCGAGGAAGCGGGAGCCGAGCTCCGCGAACCGCACGGGGTCGCCGCTGCACAGGACCCTGAGCGCGCCGCTCCCGCGCTCGGCGAACCCGGGGTGGCGCTCGAGCCACTCGACGAGGCGCGTGGCGACGAACGGTGCGGGGTCGACGATGCGTGCGCGCGACACCCGACCGAAGGCCTCGGCCAGCAGTGGGTAGTGCGTGCACCCGAGCAAGATGGTGTCGACGTCGCCGAGCGTCTCGAGGTACCGCTCGATGGCGAGGTCGGCGATGGGGGTGTCTTCCCAGCCTTCTTCGACGATCGGCGCGAGGAGGGGCGCGGACCGCTGGGAGACGCGGTGGGGCCCGAGCTTGGCGATCTCGAGCGCCCACGTGCCGCTGGCGACCGTGCGGTGGGTGGCGAGGACGCCGATGTGGCCTTCGCTGAGCGACACGGCGAGCTCGGCGGAGGGGATCGTGACGCCGAGCACCCGCCTGCCCGTGCCGGGCCCGCAGTACTTCTGCTGGAGGTGGCGCAGGGCGACGCAGGACACTGTGTGGCAGGCGACCACGACGAGGCGGCAGCCCTCGTCGAACAGGAGCTCGATGGACTGCTCGGCGAAGTCGAGCACGGTGTAGGCATCGCGGCCCCCGTAGGGCGCGCGCCCGGAGTCGCCGAAGTACACGAAGTCGTGGTCGGGAAGCGCAGAGCGCAGGTGCCGAAGCACGGACAGGCCGCCGTAGCCCGAGTCGTAGACGCCGATCTCCATGGGGCTCAGGGTATCCTCGCCGCGAGGCAGGAGGCTCGGTGAAACGCGTCGCAGTGTACGGGGGCAGCTTCAATCCGCCCCATGTCGGGCACGCGATGGTCGCCGCCTGGCTGCGGTGGACCGACCGCGTCGACGAGGTGTGGCTGGTCCCGACGTTCGACCACGCCTTCGGGAAGGTGCTGCTGCCGTTCGACCTCCGGGTGGAGCTGTGCACGGCGCTGGCGGAGACGGTCGGTCCGTGGGTCCTCACGAACCCGATCGAGCAGGACCTGCCGGTGCCGTCGTACACGGTCGACACGCTCGGGGTCCTCGCGAAGCGGCATCCGAATCACCGCTTCCACCTGGTCGTGGGTGCCGACGTCCTGCCGGAGACGCCGCGCTGGAAGGCGTGGTCGACGATCGAGGAGCGGTTCGCGCCCATCGTGGTGGGGCGGGGAGGCTACCCCGACGTGTCCGGGGCGCCGACCTTCCCGACGGTGTCGTCGACGGCGATCCGCGACGCGCTGGTCCAGGGTGCTCCGATCGACGGGCTGGTGCCGACGCGCGTGCTCCAGATCCTCGCCGACGCCGACGCTGCATCGCTGTTCAGCGCGGTCCCCCCGGTCCACTGACCCGACGCTACCCCTGGCGCTCCCGGCGCTCGCGGAACAGCGCGGGGGCCTGCTCGAGCATGCGGAGCTCGCCGTACAGCTGGCCGAGCTCGCGGAACGCACGGAGGACGACCCGGGGGTTGGCGCCGCTCTGGACGCCGGCCTTGCGCGGGTAGTGCGACACGGGCACCTCGACGACGGAGAACCCGGCGGCACGGGCCCGAACGAGGATCTCGGTGTTCACGAACGCGCCGATCGAATGGATGGCGATGCGATCGAAGATGCGGCGGTCGAAGACCTTGAACGCGCAGTCGACGTCCCGCACGTCGAGATCGAACAGACCGCCGACGAGCCGGCTCCACGCCCAGCCGTTGAGCACGCGCATCGGGGGGTCGTGTCGGGGCGAGCGGAAGCCGCACACGATGTCGTAGCGGTCGGCCTGGTGGAGCAGGAGGTCGATCTCGCCGACATCGAACTGGAGATCGGCGTCCGTGAAGAACACGCGGTCCATGCGGGCCGCTTGCAGACCGGTCTTCAGTGCGGCCCCGTAGCCGCGGTTCTGCGGGTGGTGCAGGCTGCGGATCCGCCCGGCATGACGCTTCTCGAGGGCGACGAGGCGCTCGCGGGTGCCGTCGTAGGAGCCGTCGTCGACCGCGATGACCTCGTACTCGAGCCCGCGGGACTCGGCGACCGCCACACACCGGAGCACGGCCTCTTCGATGTTGGGGGCCTCGTTGAAGGCGGGCAGGACGAACGAGAGCGAGCTCACTTCAAGAGCTCGCCCACGAGGTCGTAGTCGCCAGCACGGGTGACGCGGAGCGGACGGATCTGGCCGATGGCGACATCGGGCGGCGGGCTGACGATGTAGACCTGGCCGTCGACATCGGGGGCCTGCCAGGCGGTGCGCCCGCGCAGGAGGAGCTCGGACTCCTCGGACGGACCTTCGACGAGCACGTCGACCACGGAGCCGACGCGCTTCTGGAGGCGCCCCTTGGAGATGCCGGCCTGGAGCGCCATGAGCTCGGCCTGGCGCACCTGCTTCACGGCGTCGTCGACCTGGTTGGGCAGCATGGCGGCGGGGGTGCCCTCTTCCTGGAAGTACGTGAACACGCCGACGTGGTCGAACTCCTGGCACTTCACGAAGTCGCAGAGCTCGTCGAAGTCGGCGTCGGTCTCGCCGGGGAACCCGACGATGAACGTGGTGCGCACGGCGATTCCGGGCACGTGCTTGCGGACGCGCTCGAGGATGCGCTCCTGACCGGCCCGGGTGACCCCGCGGCGCATGGCCTTGAGCATGTCGCCGGAGGCGTGCTGGAGCGGGATGTCGAGGTAGGGCACGACCTTGTCGTTGTTCGCGAGCTGGTCGAGCAGGCCGTCGGGGAGGCCGTGCGGATAGGCGTAGTGGAGCCGGATCCACCGGATGGCCTCGATGTCGGAGAGCGACTGGAGGAGCTCGCCGAGCCCGCCGTTCTTGAGGTCGCGGCCGTACGCCGTGGAGTCCTGCGAGATGAGGTTGAGCTCGACGACTCCCTGCTCGCCGAGCCGGGTGGCCTCCTGGACGAGCGACGGGATGCTGCGCGATCGGAGGTCGCCGCGGAGCGTGGGGATGATGCAGAAGGCGCAGCGGTGGTCGCAGCCTTCGGAGATCTTGAGGTAGGCGGAGGCCTGCGACCAGCTGTTGACGCGCGGAGCGAGCTCGTCGTGGATGTAGAGCGGCACGTCGACGTAGGACTTCACGGCACCGGCACGGCGTGCGTCCAGCACGTCGGTGATGCGGTGGTACTCGCCGGTGCCGAGGAAGTAGTCGACCTCGGGCAGCTCGGCCTCGAGCGACCGCCCGTAGCGCTGGACCATGCAGCCGGTGACGATGAGCTTCTCGCAGCGACCCTTCGTCTTGAACTGCGCCATCTCGAGGACGGTCTCGATGGACTCCTCGGTGGCGGGCTGGATGAAGGAGCACGTGTTGACGACGATGACGTCGGCCTCTTCGGGATCGTCGACGAGCTCGTAGTCCTCGGCCTGGAGCTTTCCGACCATCACCTCGCTGTCGACCCGGTTCTTCGGGCACCCGAGGGAGATGAGGTGGACGCGCTTGCGCCCGCCTCCGTCAGAGGAGAGCACAGGACGCGACGAGGTGGTGGTCTGGGACATGGGGGCGCCCATAACCCGGCGCAGGCGCGCAGGAAGCCCCCTCCCCCACCGGTCAGTTGGCGGAGATGACCTCGGCGCCCTTCGGGACCTCGAAGGTGAACGTGCCTTCGGGGAGCTTGGAGTCGAGCGCGACGTTCTGGAAGGCGAGCGCGGTGCTGGTGTCGAACGCGTCGAGGATGGTGACGTTCTGGATGACGAGATCGCCGTCGAGGGCGAGCTCGATGCGCTTGACCTGTGCGTCGGCGGCCTTGGGCTTGAGGGACAGGCGCTTGACGGTCTTGGTGTCTTCGAGGAGCTCGACCTCGAAGAGCTCGGAGATCCGGTCGAGCGACTGGAGCAGCGAGTCGGCCGAGGCCGCGGACTGGGACACGTCGCTGTACTTGAGGACCTGGTTGTCGGCGGGGTTGTAGATCCACATGGTGGATCCGTCGGTGACGAACTGCTTGCCGTCGCCCGCGAACACCCAGCGCATCTTGGCCGGGCGCATGAGCGACATGGTTCCGGACTGCTCGTCGGCCCCGTAGAGCTCGGACTTCGTGGTCTGGGTGAACTTCGCGGTGAGCGTCTCGACACCCGCGTACTTGGCCTCGACGGCGTCGATGATCTCGGGGGTTCCGGCGAACGCCGAGACGGGAAGGGCCAGGAGGAGCCATCCAGCACGCGTCATGTCCAACTCTCCAACACTGTTCTGCATCCGACCTAAGCGCGGATCCGGTGCCGTGGGATTTCATCCGGTGACACGAGACGGAGACGCGCTGCTGTCTTCCGGTATTCAGGGCCGACAGGCGAACGTCAGAAAACGTTCTCGCTGACTAGCACTTCGCGCGGACGGGCGCCATCGGCGGGCCCGACCACTCCGCACATCTCCATCTGGTCGATGATGCGGGCGGCCCGGTTGTATCCGATCTTCAGGTGGCGCTGGATCATGGACGTGCTGGCCTTTCCGGCCGCGAGCACGACCTCGACGGCGTCTGCGAACATGGGGTCGCGCTCGGACTCGTCCATACCGCCCTCTTCGGAGGGCTCGGCCGTGATGGCATCGATGTAGTCGGGCTCGGCCTGGCTCCGGACGTAGTCACAGACGCGCTCGACCTCCTCGTCGCTGACGAAGGCGCCGTGGATGCGCTCGAGCAGCCCGCCGTTGGGCGAGTGCAGGAGATCTCCGCGCCCGAGGAGGCGCTCGGCGCCGTTCTCATCGAGGATGACGCGGCTGTCGAGCGCGGACTTGAGCTTGAAGGCGATGCGGGTGGGCATGTTGGCCTTGATGAGGCCGGTGACCACGTCGGCGCTGGGGCGCTGGGTCGCGAGGATGAGGTGGATGCCGCACGCACGGGCCTTCTGGGCGAGGCGGGCGATGCTCTGCTCGATCTCCTTGCGGGCGACCATCATGAGGTCGGCGAGCTCGTCGATGACGATGACGATGAACGGCATCTTCTCGGGCTTCGGCAGCGCCATGCCCTCTTCCCAGCCGTCAGGCGCGTACTGACGGGCCTTGGCGGGCGTCCAGTCCTTGGACTCGCGCTCGACCTTCTCGTTGAACGAGACGATGTTCCGCGTGTTCCACCGCGCGAGCATGGTGTAGCGGTCCTCCATCTCGCGCACGGCCCAGTCGAGCGCGGACTGCGCGAGCTTGGGGTCGGTGACGACGGGGTGCAGGAGGTGCGGGATGTCGTCGTACATCTTGAACTCGAGCTGCTTCGGATCGATGAGCAGCAGCCGGAGATCCTCGGGCGTGCAGGTGTAGAGCAGGCTGACGAGCATGCCGTTCACCCCGACGGACTTCCCTGCCCCGGTCGTCCCGGCGACGAGGAGGTGCGGCATCTTCACGAGGTTCGCGATGACGGGGTTGCCCTCGACGTCCTTGCCGAGCGCGACGGGGAGCTCGTAGTCGTTGTTCCGGAAGACATCGCTGCCGAGGATCTCGCGGAAGTAGATATTGAGCCGGGTGGGGCTGGGGATCTCGATGCCCACGACGCCCTTGCCGGGAATCGGGGCCACGATGCGCACGTTGGTGGCGCACAGGCTCATGGCGAGGTCGTCGGAGAGGTTGGCGATCCGAGAGACCTTGATGCCGGCGTCCGGCGAGTACTCGAAGATCGTGACGACGGGCCCGACCCGCACATTGGTGACCTGCCCGGTGACCTTGAAGGACTCGAGGGTCTCTTCGACCTTCTGGGCGAGGCGGCGGAGCTCTTCGCTGTCGAACACGGCCTTCTGCTCGGGCACGATGTCGAGGAGCGAGAGCTTCGGGAGCTTGAAGTTGCTCCAGCCCTTGCGGCGGTTCAGGCTTCCGCCGTCGTCGCTGACCTTCTGCTCGAGGGCGCGCGCGATCTCGACGCCGAGCTGCTGGCGCTGAGCGGGCGGGCGCGGGGTGTGGACCTCGGCAGGAGCGAAGTCGTCCCCTTCGGCTTCGGAGTCGCGCTCGGCGGCGGGAGGCGTGAGGGTGTCGCCGAAGGTCATCTTGACGGGCGTGACGAGCGCGTCGGGGTCGGAGTCGAAGTCGTCCTCGTCGCTCGCGACGGTGTGCTCGAACTGGCCCGGCTGGGTGTGCTCGCTCGCACCGAGGGGCTCGGGCTGGACGTGGGAGCCGGCACCGGACGTGGAGAAGAACGAGGAGCCGCCGCTGCTGCGGTCTTGCACGTTGCGGGGCGCGAGATCGTTGAACATCTCACGGATGTCGCTCGCCTCCCCTGCGACGGTGGGATCCCACTCGACCTCGGCGACGACCGGCACGCTGTGCGCCGTGGCGATGGACTCGGACGGAACGAGGAGATGCGGATCGGCCTCGAGCTCGTCGATCAGGGAATCGGGCTCGGCGCTGGTGCGCCGGCCGCCCTGAAAGGACTTCGCGACCCGAGAGGCGAGCCCGACGGACGAGCCCACGGCTCCGGTCGCGAGCCCGCGCGCGCGTCCGAAGGCGTACGCGAGGCCCCGACGCCCAGCGGCTCCGACGCCGGAGGCTCCCTGACCGAGGACTTCGCGGACTGCGGGCCACCGGGCCTCTGCGGCCTCGACGATGCGCCGCGCGACGCTCCCCCACCGGATGTTGCCGAGGATCGTGACGGTGATGATCGCGACGCCCATGAGCGCGAGCGAAGCCCCGACGGTGCCCACTCCGGCTTCGAGGCCTTCGGCGGCCGTCTGACCGACCTTGCCGCCGGGCGGGAACGCGCCCCCGGGCCGGAGCCCGATATGGGCGAGCCCCAGCACGGCGATGTAGAGCGCGCCCGCATTCACCGCGCGGACGGGCGCGAACACGGGACGGCCCGCGAGCGCCAGCACACACAGGACCATGGCGCCGAACGCCCCCCAGGCGCCGTACCCGAACACCTGGAACAGCGCATCGGCCAGCAGCGCGCCGACCGGCCCGCACGGGTTGCTCACCCTGCCCGTGTTCGGGTGCAGCCAGGTGGGGTCGTCGGGCGCGTACCCCATGAGCGCGAGCATCGCGAAGAGGTTCACCAGGAGTGCGCCGATCAAGGCGATCTCCCGCCAGCGCTCCCCGACGAGCGCGCCAAAGCCGCCCAGCAGTTCCTTGGGTTGGTTGGACACGTCCGTCCTCCTACGCCGAACCGTAGCAGTCTTGACGCGTCATGTAAATAATTCAGGCATCACTTCAAGAACGTCTGGTGTCCCGGGGTTCACGGTCCGGATCGGCGATCCAAGAACAACGACGCCGAGCGATCATGGATCGCTCGGCGTCGGTGGTTCGCGACAGTGAAACCTGCGGGGCGCTCAGTAGGTGAACGTGACCCCGAGGTTGGCGCTCACATCGGAGTACTCGACCAGATCGTCGGTCGACATCCGGCTCAGCCAGCCCGCTCCCACATTCGTGAACAGCCAGTCGCTCGCCTTGATGTCGACGCCCGCGCGGAGCTGGTTCACGATGTCTTGCCGCTCGATGGCGCCGTTGTAGCCCTCGAACCGCAGAGCGTAGTCGAGACTGCTCGTGACGCGATCCCCGTACTGCCCCTTCCAACGCCCGTAGATGGAGTTGTGGGTGGCGGTGTTGGTGAAGAAGCTGTCCACGAAGTTCTTCCGGTAGCCGAGCGTGATCACGTGCTGCTGGGTGACGTTGTAGTCGCCCTGCAGGGCCACGAGCAGGCCACCCAGAGCGGATAGGTTGTTGCCGTCGTCGTACCAGGCGGTGCCATACCCGACCTTCGCGACCACACGGAAGCGCTCGGAGATCCGGCCCTGGACACCAGTGCGGAACTGCAGGTGCCGGGAGTTGGGCGTCGGGAACTCGAGGGTCCCGATGGTCGGGTCGGGGTCCTTCCAGCTGTTCCAGAAGAACGAGCCATCGACGACGAACGCCGTACGCGGGAGGAAGCTGTACTTCAGGTCGAGCGTGGGACCGTACGAGTTCCGGGTGTTCAGCGGCTCACGCTGCACTTCGGCGGTGGGCACGAAGAATTGCGAGTACTGCCACTTTCCACCGACGTCGATGGAGAGCGCTGGGCCCGGGCGCCCGATGATGCCACCCTGGAGGCTGTTGCGGAACTGGGATGCGTACGGGTCGTCGGACTCGGGGATCGAGTCGTTCGGGTTGTTCTGCATCAGGACGTTGTCGCCCAGACGCAGGCTGACCTGGCGATCCTTCAGCACGTTGAGATCGGCTCCGACATTGAACGCGTTGAAGCGATCGAGGTTGCCGATCTGAGCGCTGATCTGGTCTGTCGAGAACCCTTCCGGGTTTCCGAGGAACAGGAACTTGTTGAGCTGATATCTGGCATCGAGGCCGAAGGAGATCTGCGGCGTGTCGAGCGTGACCGCCACACCAGGAACAATCTGGAGGGCACCCGTGCCTTGCGGGTTCGACTCCGCGCGGAACGCGTTCGACCGGTACTGGAACCCGAGCTTGAGATCAGGCGTGATGACGGCATCGCCCGCGCGGAGGTGATCCCCGGGCGCCGCATTCGCCGCGGTACCGAGCAACATCCCGAGCACAAGCCCAATCTTCCGCAGTCCCTTGGACTGTCCGAACCACATTCTTCACCAATCTCGTCAGAGGCGGGGGGATAACCGGTCGAGAGCGCGACGGCGCGCCTCAGATCTCGGAGGGGCTCACATTGGGGGGGTCGAAGCCGACGTCGATGTCGGTCAGGTCGTCGTCGTCTTCGATGTCGCGGTCGTCGCCGGTTCCGCCGGTCCAGTCGATCTTGTCCTTGCCGGAGCCCGCAGCACCGGTGCCGCAGCTCTCGGCCTCGGCTGCGATCTTCTCGGACTTGTCGAGCGCCACGGACAGCTTGCGGTACTCGTGGCTGGCGCGCTCCATGTCGCCCGCATCGAGCGCCTCGTTCATCTTCGCCTGGGCGCCTTCGGCCACCTGCACGAGCGCCTGGACGGACACGTTGCGGGGCGTGAGGCAGTCGAGCGCGGCCGGGTCGGCATCCTTGCGCGCCTTCTCGGTGAGCGTGCCCACCGACTTGGCGTTCGCACGGATGGTCTCGAGGGCCTTCGTGGCGAAGGCACGCATCTCTTCGGGAGTCGCAGTGGCGGCCCTCTCGAGCTCGTTGCCCACGCTGTCTTGAGCGGCGGCGACGGTGCCGAGGCTCAACAGCAGTGCGGCCATGCCGATCCGGAACATCTGAACTCCCACGAAGTGTCGTGTCATGGATACCTCAAGGCTTCACGGCCGTCAATCGAGTGTTGCCGGCGCCGTGCCCGCGATCCCCTATAGGGCCGACCGCAGGCGTTCTCCGGGGATCCGGCCCCGAACGCACGAACACTCCCGATACGGGATCGGGAGTGCGCGAGGGGGACAGGATCGCGGAGGCGATCAGTTCTTCGCCCTGAAGACGAACGGCCAGGACACGTCGCCCTCGACGTCGGCGTCGAACTTCCAGCGCTTGAGCTTGTTCACCATGCACTTCCCGAGCTCTTCGTCGCCCGTGTTGTTGCTCACGATGTACACGCTCTCGACCACACCCCCGAACACCGCCCAGCCGATCTCCACGCGCCCTTCGAGCTCGGGGTTCCGCTTGAGCTGCTGCTCGTAGCAGTACTTCATCTGGCCCGAGTACCGACGGACGGTGGACTTGACCTTGCCCGCGTCTCCGATCTCCTCGGACACGGAGCCCGAGCCCATCTCGACCGAGGCCACGATGGCGGGGCCCTTCCCGACGCCAGCCGTACCGCCGCCGACTCCCTTGAGGTCGCCGATGTCGGCCGCTTCGCCGGTTCCGCCCTTGCCACCACGAAGACCGGGATCGTCGGCATCGGTGGTGAGGCCACCCCGGCTGTCGGCGAGCGCATCGTCGATGTTGCCGATGCCCTTGTCTTCGTCGGACCACATGTCGGCCACGATGTCGCCGGAGGTCTCACCGGTGGTTCCGATGATCTTGGCGAGCAGCTTGCTCGACTTCTCGAGGTCGCTCTTGCGGTCCTGGATGTCCTTGGCCTTCTGACCCTCGGTCTGGTCCTTCTTCTCGGCCTTGGCGTTGGGATCCTCTTCCTTCTTCTCGACCTTGGCGTTCGGATCCTCCTCGTCCGTCTCGATCTCGAGCGGCTCGGGGGGCGGAGTCTCCTTCACGACCAGCTTCGTGAAGCGATCGGGGATCTCGTCGAGCGAGTAGACCGGGAGCTCGGAGTTCCACACCCAGATGGTGAGGACCAGCGCGAGCGCCGACCAGATCGCCAGGAAGCCGAGGAAGACGGGATCGTCGTCTTCCAGGAGGCGAGGCCGGAAGTCCATCGCCTTGATGGGCTTGACGGCCTTGACCGGCGGGGGCGCGACGAACTGGAAGAGCACGAACACGTTGTCGAGCTCGAGCTTCCCGCGATCCTGCGCCGTGAGCTGCAGGTGACAGAACTCACCGTGCTTCTCCACGCTGGAATCGTTGATCAGTCCGTGCAGCTTTGCAGCCAGCCCGCCCGTGCTGACCTTGCTCTTCGTGCCGAAGTTCTCGGTGAAGCGCAGGGTGTAGCCCTTGGGACCGGGCTCGAAGAGCTTGAAGGACGCGCCCGTGACCGAGTTCTTCGGCACGACGAACGTGTTCTTCGGAGACTCACCGATCGTGACCGCTTCGCCGGCCTTGATCAGTCGCTCCTGCTTGATCTTGCGGTCCTGGATGATCGCAATGCGAAGGACCTTCGACTTTCGCGCCTGTGCAGCCATCTATCGGGTCTCCGGGGCTCCGGTGGGCGTGCGCAGAGCGCACCCGAGTGACGTGCGCGGCGCGCGGTCACTCTTCCCCCCTTTGACCATGGCGTTCACGAGCGGTTCGGAATTCGTCAACGTCTGCCCTTCATCGACCCTTCAATGGGTCCTTTGGCGAATCCAGCGCGGGCCGCCGGGGAGACCCCCCGGCCAACACTCGGCTGGCGTGCAGTACGATAGTCCGAACAGGCGCGACATGACAACCGGTGAAAGTGCCCTGCGAGCACACACCTGCACGCGCCTCCGGACGATCCACCGCGGCTGCCCTCCACAGCCCCCGCGATCGATCCAACGAAAAGAGCCGACCCCTGGGGATCGGCTCTGTTCGGGCGTCTGTGTTCCGCAGGAACCGATCAGCCAGCGCCCTTGATGACGATGAATCGGAAGTTCCCGAACTGAGCCTGACCGGCCGTGAACATCACCTCGCGAATCACGGAGAACGGGAGGCGCTTGTCACACTGCAGGAGGATCTCGCCCTTGAACTCGAACTCCTCGCTACCGGTGCGCATCGCGAGGTCTTTCGCGGTCTCCGCCTTCTCGAGCAGGCGATCGTAGAGTGCGGAGATCAGCTGACCCCGCTTCTCCTCCGCGGGAACCGCGGTGACCTCGAGGCCCTGATCGTTCTGGACGCGATCCAGGGTCAGCACTTCTTCGCCGTCGACGACGATCTCGCGCTGCGAGACGACCACGTTGACCGCGAGCTTCGGGGCCTTCTCCGCCGTGGAGACGGGGACCTGGAGATCCTTCGAGGGGGCGACGGACACGTCGTCCGTCGAGTACGACTTCAGGAGGAAGACCAGGATGATGGTCATCATGTCCATCATCGAGGTGATGCTGAGAGCACCATCCTCCGTCTGCCGCCGCATTTTCTTCTTGCCCATGGTTTCCCGACTCCTACTGCACGCCGCCGGCGATCACGACGAACGGGAAGAGTGGACGCGGGACATCCTTGCGGGCACCGATGGTGACCTTGGTGTCCGGATCCTCGCGGGATGCGTCCATCGTTGCGATGAGGACCTCGTACGAGACGTTGGACTCGGGGACCAGGATCACGTTCTCCTCCTCGGAGAACTCGTCCTTGATCCGACCCAGCGTCTCCGTCAGCTTCTTGGTGTCGTACGCTTCGACACCCGGGCACCCGTCGCGGAGGCAGGGAACGGTGGCTCCCTCCCCTTCCGGGTTCCCGAGCACGCCGCTCGCACCGAGCACCGTGTACCCCTTGTCCGTGATCGCCACGGACAGGTTGAGCTTCTCCTTGTCCTCAGCGGAGGGCTCCGTCGGCTTACCGATCGCAGGAAGGGTCGAGTCGATCACCGCGAGGCTCACGAACTGGACCGACAGCAGGAGGAACGGGATCAGGATCGTCACCATGTTCATGATGGGAACGAGATCCAGTTCCGTGCTGACTTCATCACGTTTCTTCTTGGCCATTACAGGCTCCGAGGCAGGGCCGAGAGAGGATCAGACGAGACTGATCAGCCTTCCGCTGCGTCTTCCTTGAGGTGACCGCGGCGGCGCGCCGTCAGCAGGTTGACCGTCTTGAGGCCGAACTGGTCGACGTCGTCGAGGATCTTGTTGCTGCGGTTGCTGATGATGGAGTGCAGCACCAGGGTCGGGATGGCCACGATGAGGCCGCCCGCCGTGGTGTACATGGCGACGGAGATACCGTTGGCCAGCATCTTCTGCTTCATCTCGGCGGACGCGTTGGCAACGGCCTGGAACGCGAGCACGAGACCCATGATGGTACCGAGGAGGCCCGTGAGCGTCGCGACGTTCGCGAGCATGGCCAGGTACGAGGTGCGCTTGTTGACGAGAGGACCGACTTCGAGCGTGGCTTCTTCGACAGCGTTCTCGATCTCCTTCTCGGTGCGGTTGGCGCGGGTGAGGCCGGCCTTGACGACGCGAGGAAGAGCCGCGTGAGGCTCTGCGTTGCAGAGCTTGATCGCGCGATCGATGTTGTTGGCCATGATCAGCTTCTGGATCTGGGCCATGAACGCCGTCGCATTGATGTTCGCGCGGAAGACGATGTAGAAGAGCCGTTCGAACGCGATCGCCATGGCGAAGACGCCGACGACGAGGATGACGTACATGAACGGGCCACCCTCTTTGAACATGGTGACGGGATCGACCATTTCCTGCTCCTCCTGGGCCCGGGCGTTCCCGGGTCTGGGTATTCGAGACGCTGACGAATCTACTCAACCGTTGGGTCTGGGGCACCGTCGTCCTTGTGAGGACCCTGTCAGAGGTTCCTGACCACCCCGTTCCGACACGAGCATGGACCGCGGTTTTCCGGGTCGGTTCGTCAAGATGACGTGAGGTGACCCACCGCCCGGACGGTGCGAACGGTGCGCCGGAACCGCCAAAAAGGTGTCCTCGGCGAGGATCCCGATGACGACGACCGGCGCGCGGCCTCAGAAGGGCTCGCTCTCCACCGAGTCGACGATCTTCTGGAGGAAGCTCTCGTCGAGCTCCAGCTCGTAGGCCTTGTTCAGGTTCTCACGCGAGATCACCACGGTGACGTCGGGCTTCTGGACCTCACCGACGATCTCGTCGGTGTCCGCATCCGAGAACTTGAACGTCTTGGCGCTGGCCGCCCCCGACAGCACGACGAGAGCGAGCAGCGACACGCCGAGACGGCGCCTGTGACCTGCAGGCCGAACGGACGGTGCGTGACTCATTGCTCTCCCCACGGGTTGTCCTGCGATCCGGGTGCGGGCGCCGGGCTCGGCTCTTCCACCACAGGCACGGGCTGTTCCTCGACGACGGGCACCGGAGGCTCCTCGACGACCGGGACCGGCTCTTCGACCACGGGCGCCGGGGCCGGGGCCGGACCGGGAGCCGGCGCGACCTCGGGCTCCGGAGCAGGCGCGGGTGCCGGCGTGTTCGCAGCCTCTTCGGCCGCCTTCGCTGCCGCAGCAGCAGCGGCTTCTTCGGCCTTCTTCTGCTCCTCGGCTTCCTTCGCGGCAGCGGCTTCGGCGGCCTTCGCGGCGTCCTCCGCCTTCTTCTGCTTCTCGGCTTCCTCAGCCGCGAGGCGCTCGCGCTCCTTGCGCTCCGCGTCGCGCTTCTTCGCGCGCTCTTCGGCCTTCTTGCGACCCTCGACGATCTTCTTCTCCTTCTCCACCGCCGCGATGTACTCGTCGGCGAGCGCGAGCTTCTTGCCGCCCGTGCTCTTGTACGTGTTGAAGGACGCGATCGCCGCGTCGTAGTCCTTGAAGTAGTCGCCGTAGAGGACGCCCAGGTTGAAGTGCGGATCCGGGTTGGTCGGATCGAGCGTCAGCGCCTTCTGGTAGGCCTTCTTCGCGTCTTCGAACCGATCGACGCCGCGGTACGCGACACCGAGGTTCATCTGGACACCGTGGTTCTCGGGCGCCTTCTTGGCCGCGCGCTCCAGGAGGTCCACGGTGTCGTTGTAGTTGTGATCCTCCATGTACACGCGCGCGAGGTACACGAGCCCCGGCACGTACTCGGGATCGAGCTCGACCGCCTTCTTCAGGCGGAACGTGGCCTGGGGGATCTTGCCCTGCTTGTAGTACGTCCACCCGAGGTTCGCGTGCAGGAAGGCCTTCTGCTCACCATCGGGGAGCGCGAGCGCCTTCTGGTACATGAACTTCGCGAGGAGGTACTCTCCCCGCTCGAGGTACGCGAGCCCCACATCGTTGTAGATCTCGGCGGAGTGCGCGTTGATCTTCAGCGCGAGCTGGGCCTCCGAGATGGCGGCGTCGAGCTTGCCCTGCTTGCGGAGCGTGGACACGAGGCCCACCCGCACGTCGACGTTCTCGGGATCCGCCGCGATGCCCGCACGGTAGTGGGCCTCGGCGCCCGCATTGTCTCCGGCCTCTTCCTTCATCATGCCCAGGTAGAGGTGGGCGTGACCGAGGGTGGGATCCTTGGAGAGCGCCGTGGTGTACGCGTCTTTCGCGGCCCGGAGGTTGCCGAGCTTCTGCTGAGCCACACCGATGTTCAGATCGAGGATCGCGGCTTCGGGGTGCGACGACTTCAGGGCCTCGAGCTGGTCGAGGGCCTGGCGGTTCTTCGCGACATCGGCTGCATCGAGCAGCGGCAGGATGTCGTTCACCTGCTCGTGCAGCGGGCGGTTGGCCTCGGCCTTCGTCGGCTTCGGGACCGGCGCAGGCTCGGGCTCGGGATCGGCGCTCGCCGAACCGTCGGTCGTGTCGGGGGCCGGTGTCTCCACCGCACCACCACCGGACTCCGGCGTCTTCTTCTTGCAGCCGCCCGTCGAGAGCATCGCGAGCGCAGCGAGAGTCACAGTCCAGCGCATCATTCGTCACCCTCGACTTCTTCAGCGGGCTTGCGTGCCTTGACCCCACGGATCTGGGGCGGTGCCGTGGAATCCGTCTCTCCCTGCAGCTCGGTCTTCACGGCCGCGTAGTCGACCGGGTTGATCCGGTTGAGCTCTTCCATCGCGCCATCCACGGCGGGCGAGTGGCGCTTGAGCTCCTCGGCCTTCTGGATGAGCTCGTTGAGCCGCGTGATGACGATCTCGTTCTGGATCGCGCGGAACTGCGGGAAGACCTTCTCTTCGAGGATGTCGTAGTACGCGAAGCAGTCGTCTTCCGAGTAGCCCTTCGGACACTGCAGCCCGAGCCCGAGGTCGGCGAGGTAGCTCGGTGCCTTCGCGAGGAGCAGCAGAGCAGCGGACGAGTACTCGAAGTCGTTGTACTTCGCGGCGAACGCCTTGGCCTGGGGCTCGAACGCCTTGACCGCCGCCTTCTTGTCGTCGAGCAGCTTGGAGTCCTTGTCCTCGTTCCGGGTGAGCTCACCCTTCACGACCTTCTTGTACTCCTCTTCGAGCGACCGGTACGCAGCCATGGCGGCGTAGTGGTGCGCGAGCGGACCGAGCGTCTTGCCCTCGGCCGTGAGCTGGTCGAACGCGCGCTCCATCTCGTCGAGCTTCTTCTCGTACGTGCGGAGGTTCCCCTGCGACTTCTGGATCTCGGCCTGGCGGACGAGAGCCGTGAACGCGTTGTCGGGGTTCGTGTAGCCGTACTTCTTCAGGTAGCGGTCGTAGAACGCGAGACCGTCGCGTTCGGACACGGCTTCCCACTGCTCGCCGGCCTCGAAGTACACCTTCTCGGCGTCGGCGCGGTCGGGGTACTCGTTGCCGTACTTCTCGAGACCCTCGGCAGCGTCGCGGTAGCGACCGAGCCCCGTCTGGAGGTAGGCCGCGTTGTACACCGCATCGGGCGTGTCGCCGCCGTTCGGGAACCGCTTCGCGAGGTCCTGGTAGTAGGTGACGGCCTTCTCGAGCTGGAGCGTGGACTCGTACAGCGTCGCGATCCGGAAGTAGAGCTTCTCGGAGGTCTCGCTGGTCGGGAACTCGCGCAGGAACTGCTCGTACAGCTCGTTCGCCTTCTCGGCCTTACCGCCCTGCTGGTAGTAGAACGCGGCGTTGTACAGCGAGAACTCGCGGTACTCCGACTGCGGGAACTCGGCCAGGAAGGTCATGAACGCGTCGGCCGCAGCGAGGCTGTCCTCCGACTCCGCCAGGGCCTTGGCCTGCTGGAACACCGTTCCTTCGAGCGTGCTGCGGAACTTGCCCTCGGGATCGGCCACGTCGGCCGAACCCAGCACCATCGTCGCGAAGCGGTTGGTGTACTTCCGGACCTGGTTGAGGTCGCCTTCCATCAGGTACGAGTCGACCAGCAGACCGGCGGCGTACGACGCTTCGTCCTTCCGCGGGTACTCCGAGATCACCTTCTCGAGGCGCGGTCGGGATTCGTCGAACCGGTTGTGGTAGTGCAGGATCTGCGCCGGGATGTACATCAGCGCGTGCCGGTTCTCGGAGATGAACGGGCGGAAGTCGGGCACCTGGGGCGCAGGCTCGCCGAACTCGTGGGCGAGCACGGCGTCCGCCGCGATGATGAAGTTCTTCTGGGCCTCACCCAGCGCGTAGACCTGGATCTCCTTGCCGGCCTCGGTCGTGTACGTCTTCTCGACGGCCGACCCCTCCGGCAGCTTGTCGGGAGGCGCCGTGTTCTCGAGGATGGAGTTCCGGATCTGGAGGCGGAACACCAGCGCGCCGTCTTTGTACCCGTGGTACCGCGACGACAGCAGCAGCGCCTCGTACTCCTTCACGGCCCTCTCGGTCTCACCCGCCTGCCGGAGACTGTCGGCGAGGAGCCACTGCACCTCGTAGTAGTCGTCGGAGATGGGGAACTTGTCGAGGTACTCCTGGTACTTCTCGGCCGCGACCAGGAAGTCTCCGGGCTCGCCGGACTCCTGCGCACGCACGCGGAGCTCCTGGGCGACCTGACCCAGCGACGACTCGATGAAGCCGCGCGCCGTGGCGAGCGCTTCCGGGTTGTTCCGGTTCGCGATCCACCACTCGGTGCCCTCGTTGTACCGGCTCGTGAGCATCAGGCGCGCTTCGCCCGACGCCTCGAAGTCGCCGATGATCTGCGGGTTCCCGTACAGACGCACGATCTGCATCTGGAACTCGGGGTTCTCCGGACGGTTCACCCATCGGGGGTCGTCCTGGAGGTTGCGGTACACGTCGACCGCCTCGTTCCACCGCGAGTACCGCACGAGCACGTCGGCCATCTCGACGTACACGTCCCACTCGTAGTCGCGCGCGCCGTAGCCCTGGAAGTACTTCTGGGTGACCTGCAGCGCATTGCTGGACGCCACGCCCTGGTCGGCGAACGCGAACGCCATGTAGCGCACGGCATCGGTGCGGAACGCCGACTCCTTCCCGGTGTCGCGCTTCACGACCTCCGAGCGGTCGAGCACCTGCGCGAACAGCGGCACGGCCTTGTCGTACTCGTCGCGCTTGTAGTGCGCCCAGGCGAGCTGGTAGATGGACTCGTCGTAGTACGGACCGTCTTCGCCCTTGTCGTAGACGAACTTGTACTCCGCCACCGCCGGGCCGAACTCGCCCTCGTCGAACAGGAAGTTCCCGAGGAACAGGTGTGCGCGGTCGGCGAGCTCGGAGTCGGGCATCGTCGAGATGAGCTCGCGGAACGTCGCCTTCGCCAGCTCGCTCTTGCGGGCGAGCACCTGATCCCAGTCGGTGGGATCGAACTTCGGCTGACCCTCGACGGGCTCCGGGTAGTCACGCTCGGGGAGCGCGGCGTTCTCTTCGCTGTAGACGAACCCCAGCATCAGGTACACGCCGTCGAGGCGCTCGTACTGCTCTTCGCGCGGCTTGTCGCGGTTGTCTGCGATGATCCGCTTGTACAGCGCCACCGGACGGGAGAGGTCGAGCTTCGGTGCGCCCTGCGCTTCGAGCTCCTCGGCCTCCGCAAGGGAGAGCCCTTCTGAGTTCAGGCGTGCGAAGTACTCTTTCGAGCGCTCGAGCCATTCCTCGTTCTCGATCTCGAAGTAGAGGTCGGCGAGGCGGAAGCGCACGTGCGAGGCGTACTCGACGTCGGGGTACTTCGACAGGAAGTCGTTGAACCGCTGCACGGTGATGTCGCGCTGGTTCCGCTCCTTCTCGCCGAGCTCGGCGAGCATCGCGTCGTAGCCTTCCGTGAGCCGGGCCTTCGCCTCGGCTTCCCGCTGATCCACGTAGTCGCGGGTGTCCTGACGGATCTCGGAAGCGCGGTTGTTGAAGCGCGCGGCCGATTCCTTGAACGCCTTGACCTCCTCGGGGACGGCGCCCTCGAGGCGATCGGAGGCCTGCCCGAACGCGGGCGCACCCATGAGCATGGCGATCGTCAGCACCATGCTCCTGCAGACACCCGCCTGGTAGCGCGGCATTCCTACTGCTCCATCTTCTGGCGGATGAGCTCGAACCGACGGCCGAGCTCCGCGACGAGCGCGTTCTTCTCGTTCTGGACACGCTCGCGCTCGTCAGCGAGCTCGAGCTTCCGCGCCCAGTACACGTCCACGATGCCCATGTCGGCCTTCAGCACCGAGTCGGCGAAGAAGGACTCCATGCGCTCGAATCCTTCGCGTGTGAGCGCGACCGCGACCCGATCGGCCTCCACCGAGGTGGTCTCGAGGTCGGACCGCTCGGCCGCGACCTCCTGGGCTTCGGCCGCGAAGCGCTCGCGCACCCGACCCAGCTCCGTCGCAGCGAGATCGCCGAGACGGCCCTGCACGGCGACGTACGTGGCCTGTGCACCCTCGAGCTGGCCGTGCAGCTCGTCGATCCGGCGCGCCACGGGGCTGTTGGGATCCGGGCGGAGGGCCTCGTAGTTCTTGCGGAGCGCCTTGATCGCCTTCGCCAGCTCGTCGGTGGGGCTCGATGCCCCGCCGTCTTTCGGCGCTTCCATCGAGGACAGCTCGACGCGGAGCTCCCCGAGGCGCACGCGATCCTTGCCCAGCTGGGCGTCGACCTCGGCGGACTCCGCGACGTAGCGGGCACGCTCGGCCTCGGGCAGCTTCTTGGAGTCGGACAGCTGGGCCTGCAGGCTCTCGAGCTGCGACTCCGCGGCCTTCACCTCGGCCTCGACGGCCGCGATGCGCGCGCGGAGCTCGGCCACGTCGCGGTCGAAGCGCTCCTTCGCCGCCGACGCCTTCTCGATCTCGCTCCCGGCGGACGACGACAGCTCGCCGAGCGCCGCGAGGTCGCTCGCGTACCGGGAGGTGTTCGCCCCCTGGCTGCTGAGCCAGGACGACTCGAGACCCAGCAGACCGACCTGCTCCTGCACCGCACGGGTACGGTTCACCACCGCCGTGTAGCGCGCGGACTCGAAGCCCCCGAGCCCCGTGTCGCTCGCCAGCAGCACCTCGAGCTCGTTGACCATGGCCTCGCAGGCCTCGAGGTCGGCGCGCTCGCGCTGCAGGTTCGCGTACACCTCGAGGGCGTCGGCCAGCTCGACGTCGTCTTTCATCATCGCCAGCGCGAACTCGGGGATCCCGTCGGCCGAGCTGTCGTTGTCGAGGGCCAACACCTGCTCGAAGTACAGCTTCGGCTCGTCCTGCGAGCGCACGAGAGCCCCGAAGCGCTCCCGGATCGGCTGGTAGTCGAGCACGATCGACTCGTACGACGACAGGGCCTTGTCGTAGCTGTCGCCCTCCGCAGCGTCGGCGTAGCCGAGCCCGAGGCACTTCTCGGGCGTCTGGCCGCACCCCATGTGGAGGTGGCCCTGCACGACCCGCAGCTCGCCCGAGTACTGGTGCTCGGGGAACGCCAGCAGGAACAGCTCGACCCCCTGGAGGGCTTCGGCGTAGTGCTCCTGCTTGATGAACGTCCACACGGTCTCGTACAGCACGTCGTCGAGGTACTTGCTGTCGCCTCCGATGGACTGGTACTTGTCGGTGGCCGTCTGGTAGTCGTCGCGCTCGTAGGCCAGACGGGCCAGAGCCAGCACCGCGAGGTCGTGCGCGTCGCGCTGCTCGGGGCTCCCGATGCTCGCATCGGCGGCTTCCTGGAAGAACCGCTCGGCGTCGGCGAGCCGCGACTCCCGCACGGCCATCACACCCATGAAGTACCGGGCGCGGTTGTGGTGCGACGTGCCCACCGCGATGTCTTCGAAGTACGTGCGTGCCTTGGCGAAGTCGCCCTGCTTGTAGAACGAGCGCGCCACCGTGTACGTGATGAGCGGCGTGGGCTTCACGCGGCCCTGGACGATCTCCGACTCGTACAGCTCGTAGAAGTTCTTCGCGTCGCCCGTCTCCGCGTACAGCTCGAGCAGACGGCGCACAGCGTCTTCACGGAACGCGTGCTTCGGGTCTTCCGAGATCAGCTTGAAGCGCGCTTCGGCCGTGACGATGTTGCCCATCCCGTACAGGGCCTCGGCCAGGTGCCACTCGGCGTCGCGGTGCAGGCTGGGATCCTGCAGCGCGCCCGTGGTGACGAGCCCGAAGAAGCCCTCTGCCGCCTGCCGGTTCTTGCCGATCAGCAGGAGGTACAGGTTGTCTTCGAAGGCCTCGATCGCCGCGTTGTGCGACAGATGCGTGCGGCCGGGCGCGATCTGGTGATCGAGCTCCTCCGCGGACGCCACCAGCTCGGCCGTGGACTGGCCGATGCGCTCGAGATCGCCTTCGGTGGAAGCCAGCGCGGGGAGCGCGAGCAGCACTCCCAGCGGCAGGGTCTTGAGGAGCCTCACCGGTCACTCCTCCCGGATCACGTCGGAACGTTCTTCGTACCGGAGCGAAGGACGGTCGACGAAGTTGCGCAGACCACCGCGGGAATCCGCCGTGACCTTGATGGTGGCCGCCTGACCGCCCTCGACCTTGAACGTGTAGCTGGACTGCACGTTGAACTGGTAGGTGCGGAGGTACGAGAAGACGCCCTGGCCGTTGCCCCGGAGGACCATCTTCACCTGCAGGTTGTGCGTGCCCGGCGGCAGGCCCTGCTCGTGGATCTTCATCTCCTTCACGGCCGAGAGCTGACCACCGGGATCGACCTTGGTGAAGACGTTCTTCCCGTCGAGGAAGTACTGGATCGACTCGAGCGAGTAGTTGTTCCCCATCTCGTTGACGTGGCGGATCGTGATCCGCGAGCCCCCGCTGGCCCCCTCGACCACCAGCTCCTTGAGCAGCTGGAGCGTCGCCTTGGACCGGAACACGCGTTCCTTGAGGTTGTTCACGTCTTCTTCGACGGTGCGCAGCTCGCGGTTCAGCATCTTCTGCTCGGCGCCCGCATCGACGCTGTCGTCGGCGGCGCTCGAGATGCCCGCCGCGGGGCTGGCCCCGGAAGGTGCATCCTGCGCGGAGGCCGACCCGATCGAGAGGAAAGCGAAGACGGCGAACGCCGCCACGACCCGTTCCACCCGGCCGAGGGCCCGACGAACGAACACCTGGAAGATGCTCCGGGGCCCGCAGGTCGAACTACTGATTCTCATCGAAACCACTCCCCGCACGTCCGTGCCAGGCCAAGAATGGACGGCAGCATATCCGAGTGCGTCGCACGTGCATACCGCAGGAACTGACGCTGCCCGTTCGCCGGGCCCGGGCGACCCGTCACGGGCTCGCCTTCGTGGGCGCCGAGTCGTCGGCGGACGCGTCGGAAGTCACCTCGAACATCAGGTGCGCGAACTCGTCGTGCACGCGCTTGACGTTCGAGGATCCCCCGCGAAACCCGTTCGCGAGGAAGGCGAAGGCGTACATGCCCCCGTCGGCGGACTCCACGTAGCCCGCCAGGCAGTGCACGCCGTCGAGGGTGCCGGTCTTGCCCCGCAGGCGCCCCGGCTCGTCGGTGAGACGCCGGCGCAGCGTACCGTCGCGCCCCGCGATCGCGAGCGATGACGTGAACTCCGAGCCCACCTTCTTGTCGCGCGCCATGTCGACCAGCACCGCCGTGATCACGGACGGCGGGATCGCGGCGTCGCGCGTGAGCCCCGACCCGTTCACGAGCGTGTACGTCTTCGGATCGAGCCCGAGCCCGTCGAGGTATTCACGAAGCGCCGCGACACCGGCAGCCGTGGTTCCGGCTCCCTTCGCCTCGGCGCCGACCGTGCGCATCACCTGCTCGGCCATGAAGTTGCTCGAGTACTTGTTCATGTCCATCAGGATGCTCGCGAGCGGAGGCGAAGACAGCGACACCAGGGTTTCAGCCCCCTCGGGTACGACACCGACGCGCGTCTTCCCGGTCACCTCGATGCCGCGCTCTGCCAGCACCGCGCGGAGCGCAGCGCCGAAGTAGGCCGTCGGGTCGGCCACCGTGCGGTAGTAGCGGCGCACCCGATCGTCGGCGGGCACCGACCCCTCCACCGCGAACGTCATCCCGTTCTTCGTGACCTCGCGCTCGATGTCGATGCTCGGGCGGGCTCCGGCGCGCCCCGTGGTCATCGTGGACTCGAGCGTGATGTACCCGTCGGACGGCGTCTCCAGCTTCACGACCGCCGGCTTCCCGCTCTCGGCCCCCGGGCGGATCACGATCGCCACCGTGTTGAAGTTCAGGGACAGCGCCGACAAGGCCGGGAAGTAGGACGGGCCGCGCTCCACGTCGGCCGCCTTGTTCCACCCCACCAGCGAGTGATCGGGGCCGAACATCGACTCGTCGAGCACGAGATCGCCCTCCACCTTCGTCACGCCCTCGAGCTCCAGATCCCGAGCCACCTTCCACAGCTTCTCGAGCACCATCGTCGGGTCGGCGCCACCACGGACGTACAGCGGACCCTTCAGGATGCCCGCGCCGTCGGGCAGGTCGTCGGCCGCGAACGTCGTCGTGAACGAGTACTCCGGACCGAGCGTCTTCAGCGCGACCGCAGCCGTGAGCACCTTCATCGTGCTCGCCGGGTTCAGCCCCGTGTCGGCGCCCTCCGCCCAGACCTCCTCGCCGGTTCGCAGATCCACCACCTGCACCGCCACGTCGGCGTCGCGAAACAGCCGATCGCTCTTCAGCGGCGACAGGATCTCGTCGAGGGCGCCGGGATCGTGCGCGGGCGTCTCCGCGAGGGCCAGCGGGGAGAACGCGAGAAAGAGACCGAGAAGGACGCGCATGTGCACACCAGCGGGGAGGAGGGGTCGGCGGGATGGGAATCGTCGGGGGGCAGCGGGATCGTAACATCCTCGCCCGAGCGGCAGGACCCCAGCCGCCATGGAGGCACGATGTTCGCGTGGACGCTGGTGGCGCCCCTCGCACTCGCACAGGACACCACCAACGCCGCGGCCGGTCACCCCGAGGTCCCCGCCGCGACCATCGCGGCCGAGGACGGCCCCGGGGCGCTGTGGGTGAACCCCGCGAACCAGGCCTACGACCCCGATCTCCGGTTCGGTGTGTTCGCCGACCGCACCCTCGACGGACGCAGTGGCGCCGCCCTCGCCGCGGGCATCTTCGGCCAGTCCCTCGGCGTCACCGTGCGGGACGACGGCATCGCCGACTTCTCGGTCGACGGCTCCGTGAGCGTTCCCCTGCCCCAGCGCTTCGCGATCGGCGCGACCGGGCGGTGGCACCTGATCTCGCGCGGTCCCGACTTCTTCGCCGTGGATGTCGCCGCCAGCTGGCGCCCCGCCCCCTGGCTCGCGCTGTCGGCGGTCGCGCAGAACATCGGAGGGCCCGACCCGCAGGCCCTGGTCGTCCCCGCATCCCGACTCGGGCTCGCGCTCCGTCCCCACCGGTCCTTCGTGCTGGGGGCCGAGTACATCGCCACCTACGGCGCCCGTGGCGTCGACGACGAGCGCCTGCGCGCCGCCACCCGCGTCCGGGTCAAGGAGGGCGCGTGGATCCGGGGCTTCGCGGAGGTCAGCCCCGACTTCGACGCGGTGACCGCCGGCGGCGCGCTCGAGGTGTACTTCGGGGGCACGGGCATCGGGCTCGCGGCGCGCGGAGACGCCAGCGACGCCGCCTTCACCGGATGGATCGGCACGGGAGAGGTCGGGGAGTCCGTGGTGCACGGCCGCTCCACCGTGGCCGCCGCCGACCTCACCGCTCCGCTCCCCTACGAGGCCCCGTCCGGGCCCCTCGGCGGCCAGGCCACCTGGCTCGACACCCTGCTCGCCCTGCAAGACCTCGAGGGCCGGAAGCGGTACGCCGGCACCCTGCTCGTGGTGTCGAGCGGGCTCGGCTACGCCCGGAACGCCGAGGTGCGCGAGCGGATCGTGGCGCTCGAGCGCTCCGGGGTGCCCGTCACCGTGCTGCTCACGGGCAACATCGACACGGGCGCCTACTACGCGGCCTCGGCCGCCAGCCACGTGCTCATGCACCCCGCCGCGGTGCTCGATCTGCGGGGGGTGTCGCTCGAGCTGCGGCACTTCCGCGACCTCCTCGACGAGCTCGGCATCGAAGCGCAGGTCGTGCGCCAGGCGGAGTTCAAGACCGCCGGCGAGATGTACACCCACTCCGCTCCCAGTCCCGAGCAGAAGGAACAGCTCGACGCCGTGCTGGACGACATCTACGCCGAGCTCGTGGACCGGATCGCCGAGGGGCGCGAGCTCGACCGCGACGCCGTGATCGCGGCCGTCGACGGAGGCCCGTGGCTCTCCGAGGAAGCCGTGGAGAAGGGGCTGATCGACGGTCTCTCCTACCCGGACGAGCTCGACGGGAAGGTCGGAGAGCACCTCGACCTCGCGCACCCCCGCTTCCGTCCGATCGACGGGCTCGACGCCGACCACGACCCGTGGGCGACCGGTCGCGGGCTCGCGGTCGTCTACGTGGACGGCGCCATCACATCGGGGCGCTCGAGCGCGGGGGGGCTGCTGTCCGGGAAGTCCGCCGGATCCGGCACCGTGGTGCGTCAGATCGACCGTGCCCGCCGGGATTCCCGCGTGCGAGCCCTCGTCCTGCGCGTCGACAGCCCCGGAGGCAGCGCGTTCGCGTCCGAGGAGATCACGCGGGCGGTCCAGCGGTTCAAGAAGTCCGACAAGCCCGTCGTCGTCTCGATGGGCGGGCTCGCGGCGAGCGGCGGGTACTACGTGGCCACGTACGCCGACCGCATCTTCGCGCACCCCGCCACCATCACCGGGAGCATCGGGGTCCTGTCCACGAAGCTGTCCGCCGACGCCATGATGGCCTGGCTCGGCGTGAACATCACGTCGCTCGACCGCGGCCGGAACGCGGGCATGGACACCTCGTTCCGCGCCTGGGACGAAGAGGAGCTCGCTCGCGCTCAGGCCCTGGTGGACGGGATGTACGCGCGGTTCAAGGGCCACGTCGAGAAGGGGCGATCCATGGAACCGGCTGCCGTCCAGGAAGTCGCGCGCGGTCGCGTGTGGAGTGGCACCGCCGCCGCCGGGAACGGCCTGGTCGACGAGCTCGGCGGGTTCGTGGCGGCCATCGACGATGCCCGGGAGCGGGCGGGTCTCGGGGCCCATACACCCATCTACGTGTACCCCCCGTCCGCCGATCTGCTCGACCTCGTGGGCTCGCCGATCCCCGCACTGCGGGTGCGCGAGGATCGCCTGCCCACGGGCCTCCTCGCGCCCCTGGAGCCCTGGACCACCGTGCTGCTCGACCGGAACGAGCACCTCTGGCTCATCGAGCCCGACGTCGGGGGCCTGAAGTGAGCCGCGCCCGCATCCTCGTCGTCGACGACGACCGCGCCGTGCGCACAGCCCTGTCGGTCAACCTCACGAAGCACGGGCTCGACGTCACGCTCGCCAACTCGCCGGACGACGCGCTCGGGCTGCTCCGCGAGGCCGCGTTCGACCTCGTCCTCACGGACGTGAAGATGCCGGGGGGCACCGGGATCGACCTCCTCATGGCCGTGAAGACGCACTGGCCGGAGACCGAGGTGGTCGTGATGACCGGCTACGGCTCGGTCACCGACGCCGTCGCGGCCATGAAGGCCGGCGCCATCGACTACGTCATCAAGCCCATCGAGAAGAGCGAGCTGCTCGTCATCGTCGACAAGGCACTCGACAACCGCGCCCTGCGCGCCGAGCTCCGCCAGCTCCGACAGGAGGTCGTCGACCGGTACGGCTTCCACAACCTCATCGGAACGACGCCCGCGATGCAGGCGCTCTACGAGGAGATCGCGGCCGTCGCGGACACCGACGCCACCGTGCTGCTCGAGGGCCCCACGGGAACCGGCAAGGAGCTGCTGTCGCACGCCCTCCACCACCGATCGCGCCGTGCGGGTGGGCCCTTCGTGCGGGTGAACTGCGCGGCCATCCCCGCCACCCTGCTCGAGTCCGAGCTGTTCGGGCACGAGCGGGGCGCGTTCACCGGTGCCGTCCGCCAGCACATCGGCAAGTTCGAGCAGGCCGACGGAGGCACGCTCCTGCTCGACGAGATCGGCGAGATCGACCTCCACATGCAGGTGAAGCTGCTCCGGGTCCTGGAGAACGGCGAGCTCTCGCGCGTCGGCGGGACGGGCACCATCCGCGTCGACGTGCGCATCGTCGCGGCCACGAACCGCGATCTGCGGGAGGAGGTGCGCGCGCACCGGTTCCGGGAAGACCTCTACTACCGCCTGCACGTGTTCCACCTGAAGGTGCCGTCGCTCCGCGAGCGGAAGGCCGACATCCCCCTGCTCGTCGAGCACTTCCTCACCAAGTACAACGAGAAGACCCGCAAGAACGTGGTGGGTCTGACGCGCACCGCGCTCGAGGCCCTCGTGGCGCACGACTGGCCCGGGAACGTACGCGAGCTCGAGCACGCCATCGAGCGCGCCGTGATCCTGTGCAAGGGCGACACCATCGAGCAGATCCACCTGATGGACGGCGCGCCCGAGCCGGTGGCGTCCGGCTCGGTCCTCCCGCCGGTCGGCACTCCGCTCAAGGATGCGCTGCTCGACTACGAGAAGCGCGTGATCATCGAAGCCCTTAGGGAGTCCGAGGGCGTGCAGGCCCGCGCGGCACGGCGGCTCGGCATCTCCCGGTCCAACCTGAACTACCGGATCGGACGGCTCGACATCCAGCTCACCGGGCTCGACTACGAGTAGCCACGGACCGACGCCGTCCGCGCTCTACGGCGCGTACAGCACGCGCATCTCGTCGCACGTCAGCGCGGCGAGCTCGTCGCTCCCGGTCCGGCAGATGTCGAGCGCCTCCGCGAGATCGGAGCTCGTGAGGTCGCCGTTCGTGCGGCCCCAGTCGAGGCGGCACTGGTCGACGAAGTCGGCCCGGCTCCGCGCGCCCACGTCGGGCCACGACAGGGAGTCGCCGAGACAGGCATCGAGCTTCCCGCCGACCTCGCGGCAGAGGACCTCACAGCGGTCTCCGCAGCCGAACAGGATCAAGGCGAGGAAGATGGTGGCCGAGGACGGAATCGAACCGCCGACACGGGGATTTTCAATCCCCTGCTCTACCAACTGAGCTACTCGGCCCCATCGCGGTGCTCGATTAACGAGCGCCCGAATCAGCGTCAAAGCCATCTGTCACATCCCGGGTGACAGCCGGAGCACAACCGGCCCCGAAACCCGCAGTTGGCAGCCCAGTCGTTGATCCGGTCCATCGAGGAACGGGATCTCCTCCTCGAGCACCGACCCGCAGTGCTCCGCCCCCTGGAGCACCTGCACACGGCACGCGTTGCACGCCGCGAAGCCCCCGCATGCGGAGTCCATCGGCACGCCGGCGTCCTCGCAGCCCTCGAGCACGTTCTGATCGGCGCCCATCTCGAACGCCGGCCACCCCTCGACCTCGACCGTGTGCCTCATCCGTTCGCGACGTCGAAGCTCTCGCCACACCCGCACACGCGCTGGGCGTTCGGGTTGTCGATCTGGAAGCCGGTCTGGAAGTCGCCGTCGAGGAAGCGGATCACGGAGCCCTGCAGGAACGGCAGGTGCATCGGGTGCACGAACACCTTGGCCCCTTCGTGCTCGAACACGAGATCGTCTTCGTCGGGCGCGACCTCGAAGTCGAGCAGGTAGGTGTAGCCGCTGCAGCCACCGTCGGTGAGCCCGAACCGGAGCCCCTTCCCACGGCCTTCGGCCACGACCTCGCGGATGCGCTCGGCGGCGCGGGGGGTGAGCTCGATCACAGTTCCTCCAGGGGATGGGCGGACCGGGAGCGACGCTGGAGCAGCTCCCGCGCGATGACATAAGCCCGATACGGCGGTTGGGTAGCGAATCCCACGAACAGGACGGGCCCGATCCAGTTCATCTGGAAGGCCTGCAGCACGTTCCCGTGCGCCATGAACGCGAAGCTGCGCGTGAGCCCGCAGCCGGGGCAGCCCATGCCGGTGAGTCGCCGGAACCCGCACATCATCGGAACGTCCCACCCGAACAGGCTCACCACCTCGCTGGAGGGCGTGAGCAGGGCGGACAGGAGCACGATCCCGCCGAAGACGACGGCGATGAGGACCTCTCCGAGGAGGTAGCGGTTGGACAGCCCGGCCATGCGATGCCCTAACACGGCGGGCGTGGCCTCTACTTCTTCCGGCGACGCTCGGGGTCGAGGCGGCCGAGCTGGCGGCCCATGCGGTCGACGATGCCGTTCACGAAGGCCCGCGAGTCGGCCGTGCCGTACTGCTTGGCGAGCTCGACGGCCTCGTTCACCGACACGTTCGCCGGGATGTCCTTGCAGTGCTTCAGCTCGAATGCGGCGAGGCGCAGGATGTTCCGATCCACCAGCGGCATGCGGGGCAGGCGCCAGTTGGTGGAGCACTCCTCGATGAGCGTGTCGAGCGCGGGCATGTCGTCGATCGCCCCCTGCACGAGCCGCTGCGCGAACTCCACCTCTTCGGAGTCGGGCGTGCTGTCGTCGTCGAGCCCCTCACCGTCGAGGTGACCGCTCCACAGGTGGTTCAGCGACGCCATGGCCGACATGTCCATCAGGTCGGCCTGGTACATCGCCTGGAGGGCGAACTGGCGCGCGCGGCGACGGGACCCCATCAGGCGTCGATCCGACCGAAGAGCGACACCATCTCGATGGCAGACATGCCGGCCTTGAAGCCCGCGTTTCCGGCCTTGGTGCCGGCGCGCTCGACCGCCTGCTCGATGGTGTCGGTGGTGAGCACACCGAAGATGATGGGCACACCGGTCTTCATGCTCGCGTTCGCGACGCCCTTGCTGACCTCCGCGCTCACGTAGTCGAAGTGCGGCGTCGACCCGCGGATGACCGCGCCGAGCGCGATCACGGCGCCGTAGCGACCCGTCTGGGCGAGCTTCTGGCACACGAGGGGGATCTCGTAGGCCCCCGGAACCCACGCGAGGTCGAGCCGCTCGTCGATGTCGACGCCATGGCGGCGGAGCACGTCTTCCGCGCCCTCGATCAGCCGGCTGGTGATGAACTCGTTGAACCGACCGGCGACGATGGCGAAGCGGCCACCGGGGTCGGTCAGCGAGCCTTCGAGGATGCGCGGCACGACTACCTCCTGCAGAGGGGATGAGGCTCGCGAGGAGCCACGTGGGCCCGGCCCGTAACCGGATGCGCCGGTCAGAGCACCGGCACCCGCTCGACGATCTCGAGACCGTACGCCTCGACCCCGACGATGGGACGCCGGGACGACGTGAGTAGGCGCAGCCGCGCCAGGCCGAGGTCGACCAGGATCTGGCAGCCCATGCCGAGGTCGCGCAGGGCGTCGGAACGCGGGGCGGAGGGCGTCTTGCCGTCGACCACGTCGAAGTCCTTGTGGAACGCGTGCACGAGCACCTCGGACTGCGCCGCGCAGTGCATGAACACCACCACGCCCTCGCCCGCCTCGTGGATGGCGGACAGCGAGCGGAGCGCCGGATGCGACACGCCCGAGGCCTCGGGGTTCAGGAACGCCCACGGAGGCGGCGCGGACTGCACCCGCACGAGCGTCGCGTCGCGCCCGGGGTGCCCCTTCCACAGCGCCATGTGCACCCCGTCGTCGGTGACGCCGCGGTACAGGCGCATCCGCCAGTCTCCGAGGCCCGGGATCGACAGCGTGGACTCCGCGTCGCGCTTCACGACGCGCTCGTTGCGCATGCGGTACTTGATGAGGTCGGCCACGGCGACCACGCGGATGCGGTGCTCCTTGCCGAACTCGAGCAGCTCGGGCATCCGCGACATGGTGCCGTCGGGGTTCATGATCTCGCAGATCACGCCCGCCGGGACGAGCCCTGCGAGCCGCGCGAGGTCGACCGAGCCCTCGGTCTGCCCCACCCGCTCGAGCACGCCGGCGTCGCGGGCGCGCAGCGGGAACATGTGGCCCGGGGTGACGATGCTGCGCGGCGTCGCGTTCGGGTCGATCGCGACCTTCACGGTGTGCGCGCGGTCGGACGCCGAGATGCCCGTGGTGACGCCCTCGCGGGCCTCGATGCTCACGGTGAAGGCGGTCTGGTACAGCGACTGGTTGTTCGTCGCCATCATGGTGAGCCCGAGGCGCTCGATCTGGTCGGCGGTCATCGCCAGGCAGATCAGCCCGCGGGCGTGGGTCGCCATGAAGTTGATCGTCTCGGGCGTGATCTTCTCCGCCGCCACGACGAGGTCGCCTTCGTTCTCGCGATCCTCGTCGTCGACGAGGATGATCATGCGACCGTCGCGCAGGTCGTCGATCGCCAGCTCGACCCGACGGATCGGATCGGCGTCGAGTGGGACGAAGCCGCTCTGCTGACGTGCCGTGTTGCTCATGGGACCCCTCCGGACCCTCGGCAGTAACGCGTCGACCGGGGCGCGAGCACCGACCTCAGTGGAACCCGTGCTTGCGGAGCGTCTCGAGGGTGAGCCCACCCCCGCGGCCGCCGAGCAGGCGCTCCACGTACTTCGCGAGCACGTCGACCTCGAGGTTCACGGAGGAACCGGGCTTCAGCTCCCCGAGCAGCGTCACCTCGATGGTGTGGGGCACGATGTTCACGCGGAACGTGCCGCCGTCCGTGACCTCGTTCACGGTCAGGCTCACGCCATCGATCGTGATGGAGCCCTTGGGGGCGACGAAGCGCGCGAGGTCGGCCGGCATGCGCACCCAGATCACCCAGCTCTCGCGTTCCCGGCTCGACGACACCACCTCGCCCGTGCCGTCGACGTGGCCCTGCACGAGGTGCCCGTCGAGACGGTCTCCGAGGCGGAGCGCACGCTCGAGGTGCACGCGGGACCCCGCTCCCAGCCGCCCCAGGGTGGTCTTCGCGAGCGTCTCCGAGGCCGCGACCGCCACGAACCCACCCTCGACGAAGCGCTCGGCCGTCAGGCACGCACCGTTCACCGCGATCGAGGCCCCCACCGCCACGTCGGACATCGGGATCGCCGTCCGGAAGGTGAGCGCGCGCCCGGCACCCACGGGCCGGACGGCCACGATCGTGCCGATGTCCTCTACGAGGCCGGTGAACATGGGACCTCCGGGGGCGAGCCGTGCTCGACACGCCACGTGATCCAGGCATCAGGACCGACGGCCGCGACGCGATCGAGCGCGAGACGCAGCCCGCAGGCGAGCGAGTCGACGGGAGGCCCGCCGACCCACGGACGGCCGCCCGGCAGCAGGGTGCCGGCGACGAACATCTCGACGGTGTCGGCCATCCGCGCGTCGAGCACGGAGCGGATCACCTCTCCGCCCCCTTCCACCAGCACGCGGTGCAGCCCCCGGGACGCGACCGTCGACAGCGCCGCGCGGAGCTCGATCCGCCCGTCGACCACGGGGACCTCGACCGCCTCGGCGTGGTTCCCGGCGTACCCGTGGCCCGCGCCGACCATGACGAGCGTGCCCGGCCGGTCGAGCGCGCAGCCCGCGGGAAACCGCCCGCGCGTGTCGAGCACCACGGGCACCGGAGAGACCGCACCCTCGATCCGGCACGTGAGGCGTGGGTCGTCGGCGAGCACCGTCTGGATGCCCACGAGGATGGCGTCGTGCTCGGCCCGGAGCTGCTGACCGACCGCCCGCGCGGCCTCGCCCGTGATCCACTGGCTCTCGCCGGTGACCGTCGCGATGTGCCCATCTGCAGACATGGCCGTCTTCACCGTGACTTCGGGCAGCCCGCGCGTGATCGACCGGGCGAACCCGAGGATCATGCGCTCGCACTCGGCTCCGCGCACCCCGAGCTCCACCTCGAGCCCGGCTTCCCGGAGCAGCGCGATGGACTGCCCGCACATGGGCTCGAACGGGTCGAGCGCGCCGACCACCACGCGCGCGATCCCCGCGTCGAGCAGGGCGTCGGTGCAGGGCGGCGTGCGCCCGTGGTGCCGGCACGGCTCGAGCGTGACGACCATCGTGGCGCCGCGCGGGTCGTTCCCGCGGCTCCGGCAGTCGGCGAGGGCCCGAACCTCGGCATGGGCTCCGCCGACGGGCTGCGTGAAGCCCTCGCCGAGGATGGCGCCGTCGCGCACGACCACCGCGCCCACCGGGGGGTTCGGAGCCGTGGAGCCCCGCGCTCTCCGGGCGTTGTCGAGCGCGCGCCCCATCCAGAACGCCGAGCTCACGAGACCGGCTCGCGAAGCGGGTCGATCGTGTCGACGAACTGCTCGACGCTCTCGAACTGCCGGTACACGCTCGCGAACCGCACGTAGGCCACGGGATCGATCTCGCGGAGCACGCCCATCACGGCGTCGCCGACCTCCTGCGCGCTCACGTCCGCCATGCCTTCGAGCCGGGCTTCGACGCGCAGCACCGCCGCCTCCATCTCGGCGGCCGTGACGGGCCGCTTGCGACACGCCAGCGCGATCCCGTGCAGCACCTTGTCGCGCTCGTACGGCTCTTTTCGGCCATCGCGCTTCCGAACCCACGGCAGGCGCTGCTCCAGACGCTCGTGCGTCGTGAAGCGGGCACCGCAGGCGACGCACTGACGCCGCCGGCGGATGCTGTCACCGGTGGTTCGGGAGTCCACCACCCGCGACTCTTCGTGCGCGCACTCCGGGCATCGCATCAGCCGAGCAGGGCCTCCGGATACACGGGGTGGCGACCGCAGAGGTCCTTCACGGCGGCTCCGATGGTGGCGAGGGCCTCCGGATCCTCGCGCCGCTCGATGGCATCGACGATCCAGTCGGCGATCTGGCGCGACTCCGCGACCCCGATGCCCCGCGTGGTCATGGCGGGGGTTCCGATGCGGATGCCGCTGGTGACGAACGGCGACCGCTTCTCGCCGGGCACGGTGTTCTTGTTGACCGTGATCGACGCCTTCCCGAGGGCGTCTTCGGCGTCCTTCCCGCTGCACTTCTCGCCGAGATCGACGAGCATCAGGTGGTTGTCGGTGCCGCCGGAGACGAGCGTGAGGCCGCGCTCCATGAGCCGCTCGGCCATGGCCGCCGCGTTGTCGACCACCGCCTGGCTGTACGTCTTGAACGAGGGCTTCAGGGCCTCGCCGAACGCCACGGCCTTCGCCGCGATGACGTGCATGAGCGGGCCGCCCTGGATGCCCGGGAACACGGCCTTGTTCATGGCCCTCGCGCGCTCGCCGTCGTTGGTGAGGATGAGCCCCCCGCGCGGCCCGCGGAGCGTCTTGTGCGTCGTGGTGGTGACGTAGTCGCAGTACGGGATGGGGTCGGGGTGCAGGCCGGTGGCCACGAGGCCCGCGATGTGGGCGATATCGGCCATGAGCACCGCATCCACCTCGTCTGCGATGGACCGGAAGGCCTCGAAGTCGATGAAGCGCGGGTACGCGCTGGCGCCCGTGATGATCATCTTCGGGCGGTGGGCCTTCGCGAGGTCGCGCACGCTGTCCATGTCGATGCGGCCGGTGGCTTCGTCGAGCCGGTAGTGCTTCGCGTCGTACACGAGGCCCGAGCTGTTCACCGGCGAGCCGTGCGTCAGGTGGCCGCCGTGCGACAGGTCGAGACCGAGCACGGTGTCGCCGGGCTGGCACACCGCCAGGTAGACCGCGGCGTTGGCCTGAGCGCCCGAGTGGGGCTGGACGTTGGCCCCGAGTGCCCCGAACAGCTCCTTGGCGCGGTTCCGCGCGAGCAGCTCGACCTCGTCGACGAACTCGCAGCCGCCGTAGTAGCGACGCCCGGGGAGCCCCTCGGCGTACTTGTTCGTCAGCCAGGTGCCCGCGGCCTCGAGGACCGGGATGGACACGTAGTTCTCGGACGCGATGAGCTCGAGCTCGTCCTGTTGGCGCCGGAACTCCGCGGTGACCGCGGCATGGACGGCGGGATCGGCTTCGGCGAGCGCTCTCATCGGGGACCTCGTGTGCGAAAGGTCAGGTCCGTATCACCCGGTCGGGGTTGCCGCGATGGTGCGATGGCCGTAACGGGCACGGGTGATTGCGATCCGCCGCTACACCCCCGCTGACGACGCGGCCCTGCTGCCGCTGCTGGTCGCGGCGTTCCGGAACGATCCCGGGTACGAGCACGTGTTCCGCGAGGGCCGGGACGAAGCGCTCACGTTCCTGATGCCGCGCCTGCTCGCGCTGCGGGTGAAGGTCGGCACGGTCCGGGTCGCGGAGCACGACGGCGAGGTCGCGGGCGTCCTGTCGTCCACGGCCTCGAACGTGCGGCTCGGCATGGTCGACTACGTGATGCAGGGCCTGCCGCGCATCGCGTGGGAGATCGGTCTGCGCACGACGCGTCGGCTGCTCGACACCGACCGCGAGATCCTCCAGCTCCGGAACACCGTTCAGCCCACCGTGCACCACCGCTACCTGGCGCAGCTCGCCTGCCACCCCGACCACCAGGGTCAGGGCGTGGGGCGGGCGCTCATGGAGTCGTTCCTGGCGGAGGAGGTGGATCCGGTCCACCAGCACGCCGCGCTGATGACGACGAAGTCGACGAACGTGCTGTGGTACGGGAAGGCGGGGTTCGAGATCGCCGGCCAGTCGGGCATCCAGGGCGCGTTCACCGCGTGGTGCATGGTGCGCCCCCCGAGGTGACGCCTACTCGATCTTCCCGACCCGTCGCGCATGACGGCCGCCCTCGAACTCCGTCGCCAGCCACCCTTCCACACAGTCGAGCGCCACTCCCGCGCCCACGACGCGCTCTCCGAGGCACAGCACGCGAGCGTCGTTGTGCGCCATCGCCATGCGCGCCGAGAACGCGTCGGCGACGACCGCCGCCCGCACGCCTGGCACCTTGTTGGCGGCGATCGCCATGCCCTGTCCGGTGCCGCAGACCAGGATGCCGCGGTCGAACCGACCGTCGCGCACGGCTTCGGCGAGCGGACGCGCGCGGTCGGGGTAGTCGACCGACTCGCCCGGCTGCGGACCGAGGTCGGTGACCGGGTAGCCCCGTTCCACCAGCCACTCGAGGATCGCAGCGCGCAGCACGTTGCCTGCGTGATCGCTGCTGATCGCGATCGTCAGAGCGTCCGGAACACCAGACATGCGTTCGTCCCCCCGAAGCCGAAGCCGTTCGACATCGCGACCCGCAGGCGGGTCTCGCGGGCGTCGCCCGGGCAGTAGTCGAGATCACACTCGGGATCGGGCGTACGCAGGTTCGCCGTCGGCGGCACCACGCCGGTCTCGAGGGCCTTGCACACCGCGACCGCCTCGAGCCCGCCGGCCGCACCGAGCAGGTGGCCCGACACGCCCTTGGTGCTCGACACCATGAGGTCGTACGCGGCATCGCCGAAGGCGGTCTTGATCGCGGCCGTCTCGGCCGGATCGTTCGCGGGCGTGGAGGTGCCGTGCGCGTTGATGTAGTCGACGTCTTCGGGGTTCAGCCCGGCGACGTTCATCGCGATGCGCATGCAGCGCGCGGCCCCGGCTCCACCCGGCGCGGGCGCCGTGACGTGGTGGGCATCGGTGGTCGCCCCGTACCCGACGAGCTCGCAGTAGATGCGGGCGCCTCGTGCGAGTGCGGTCTCGAGGCTCTCGAGCACGAGGATGCCTGCGCCCTCGCTCATCACGAAGCCGTCGCGGTCGCGGTCGAACGGGCGGGAAGCCCCCTGCGGATCGTCGTTGTTGCGCGACAGGGCGCGCATCGTCATGAAGCCGCCGTACCCCAGGGGGGTGAGCGCCGCTTCGGTGCCGCCGGCGATGACCATGTCGGCCTCGCCGTACCGGATCGCCTTGAACGCCTCGCCGATGGAGTGGTTCCCCACGGCACAGGCGGTGGCCACGCAGATGCTCGGGCCCATCGCGCCGTAGCGGATGGCGAGCTGGCCCGCGGCGATGTTGTTGAGCGCGCGCGGGATGAAGAGCGGGCTGATGCGGCTCGTGCCCTCGACCATGCGCCGCTCGGCTTCCTCGGCGATCTCCGGGAACCCGCCGATGCCGGTGCCCACGTAGACCCCGAAGCGCTCGTGGTCGACGCCCGCGATCGGGGCGTCTTCGCTGGGCGTGAAGCCCGCGTCGACCAGGGCTTCGTCGGCAGCCGCCATGGCGTACTGCATGAACAGCCCGATGCGGCGCGCGGTACGTCGGCCGAACAGGGCTTCCCCGTCGAATCCCTTGACCTCTCCGGCGATCTGGCACCGGAGGCCTTCGGGATCGAACCGCGTGAGCGGGCCCGTGCCCGACCGCCCCGCCACCATGGCGTCCCACGTGGACGGGACGTCGAGACCGCACGGATTCACGGTGCCGAGGCCGGTGACCACGACACGACGGAATGTATTCATCCGCGCATCCGCCGGACGAACCTCAGGCTGCTCCACCACGAGACCTCGATGCGCCCGTGAGCGCCCGATCAGCTGACGTGCGCGACGATGTAGTCGACGGCGTCCTGAACGGTACGGATCTTCTCGGCCTCATCGTCGGGGATCTCGATGTCGAAATCCTTCTCGATGCCCATGACCAGCTCGACGATGTCGAGCGAGTCGGCGTTCAGGTCGTCGATGAACGACGCGGCGGGAACGACCTCACTCCGCTTCACATCCAGCCGCTCGGCGATGATGTCGCGGACCTTCTCCATCACCTCGTCTGCCGTCATCCGACAACTCCTTCCACGCAGGGGGAACTGGGCCCCGCGGCGGCGCAATATAGCGCGGAGGCCGGTGCGGTCAACGCTGGGATGCCAGGCGGTCCGACATCCGACCGATCAGACCCACCGAGACGTTGCGATCGGCCATCGCGATCGCCGACGCCACCGCCTGCGCGTTGGCGCGTCCGTGCCCCACGACGACCACGCCACGCGTGCCCAGGAGCAGCGCGCCGCCGTGGGCGTCCCACTCGACGCGGCTCCGGAAGCGCTTGAGCGCGCCGCGCAGCAGGAGCGCGCCCAGACGACCCGACGGGTAGCGGAGGATCTCCTCGCGCAGCAGCGTCACGACCGTCAGCACGGCCCCCTCCGCGGCCTTGAGCAGGATGTTGCCGACGAAGCCGTCGCACACGAGCACGTCGCAGTCGCCCGCCATCGCGCCCAGCGGCTCCACGTTCCCGACGACGTTCAGGTCGTGGGATCGAAGGAGCGGCAGCGTCGCACGCACCTGCATGTTCCCCTTGCCCTCCTCGGTGCCGTTCGCGAGCAGGCCGATCCGGGGATCCTCCACACCGGACACCTCGGCGTAGGCGGCCCCGAGCTGGGCGAAGCAGGCGAGCAGCTCCGGCCGGCAGTCGACGTTCGCACCCGCGTCGAGCAGGAAGAGTCGCCCCCCGTCCCGCCGGGGGAGCACGGTGGCGATCGCCGGACGCTCGGCTCCCTCAAGGGTTCCGAGGTCGAGCACTGCGGCCACGAGCGTCGCGCCGGTGCTCCCGCAGCTCACCGCGGCGTCGGCACGCCCGTCGCGCACGAGCTGCATGGTGCGGCGAACGGAGCACCCCTCGCGTCGCCGGATGGACGCGGGTGCGTCGCCCATCCCGACGGCATCGTCGGTGTGGACGATCTCGATCTCCACGCGTCGCGGGATCTTCGGACGGATGCGGGCTTCGTCGCCCACCAGCACCACGTCGTGCCCCGCGCGCACGGCTTCGACGGCACCCGCTACGATTGCGTCGGGTGCGTCGTCACCGCCCATGGCGTCGACCGCGATCCGCGTCATGCCCGGGGGCACGCGCGACAGGGCCGCGGCAGAGCCAGGTTCAGTCCTCGATCTCGATGATCTGGCGACCGCGGTAGGTGCCGCAGCCCTCGCAGATCCGGTGGCGCAGCTTCAGGGCGCCACAGTCGGGGCACGACTCGACCGCGGCCGAGAACGTGAGGTGATCGTGGGCCCGCCGCATGTCGCGACGACGACGGGACATCCGCTTCTTTGGAACTGCCATCTGCTTACTCGCTAGTTCTTCAGGTTCTTCAGGGCGGCGAAGGCCGGGTGGCCCGAGCCCCCTTCGGATGCCGCTTCCAACAACGCTCTGGTGCGGGCCTCGCAGGCTTCTTCGTCGGTGCACAGCACGCGACTGGGGAGCTCGAGGGCCACCGCCTCCATCAAGATGTCCGGGAGCGACAGGTGCGCGTCCCTATACCAGCCCACGTCGAGATCGTCCTCTCCGAGCTCCACCTCTTCCTCGGAAGTCTCGGTGGGCTCGGGCTCGTAGAGCAGATCCGAGGCGACATCGACGGCGCGCGACAGCTCCTCTCCGCAGCGATCGCAGGTGCCCGGAGCCTCGGCGTGGGCCGTGAGCTCGACCCGGACGCGCTTCGCCTTGTCGGTTCCGTTCACGCGGATCGAGGCCGCGAGCGCGGTGGGCTCGGCGTCGAGCGCCTCGGCCGCGGCCCGGCGGGCCCAGTCGGTGTCGAGATCCACCTGCCACGTCCGCCCGCTGGCGGGGATGTCGTCGACGCGAACCTGCACGCGTTCCTCCGGCATGGCGCCGATCGCGGTGGCTGGCCGCCATGCGATCGGCGCCCAGCTATGCGGTGTTCCGGCGGCAGGCAACACGCACGACTGCGACGCGCTATGCTGTGCGCCGCATGATTCCCACCCTCCTGGTAGGCGCCCTGCTGGGGTGCTCCACACTCGATCCCAAGACCAGCGCGGCGACCGAGTACGTCAACGACGTGCAGCCCCTGATGCTGGAGAACAGCCTGCTCGCGGAGCGCCTGCTCCAGCTGGCCGCGATGTCCTACAACGACACCGTGCCCGAAGCGGGGTTCGCGCCCACCTGGAACGACGAGATCGTGCCGCTCGCCGAGCACATCCACATCCAGGCCGACAGCGTCGAGGTCCCGAGCGACTGGAAGGATCTGCACGACAACCTCGTGGTGATCTGGAGCGACCGCGCGAGCGCGTACCGTTCGATGGGCGAAGCCATCGTCCTTGCCGACCGGAAGCGCTGGAAGGAAGCCCGCGAGCTCGAGGGTCAGGTGGTCAAGCGCGAGGAGACGTGGTTCCAGACCGTCGCGTCGCAGCTCGGCCAGTACGACCTCACGCTCGAACAGTATCCGTGATTCACGGGGTCCATCGCGCCCTTCACACGATGCGCGATCGCGGCCCTTGCCAGTCCCGAGCCAGGGGTTAGAACCCATCCGTCGCTGACCCGTGGTCGAATTGGCAAGACGCTGGTTTCTGGCACCAGAGGTTCCAGGTTCGAGCCCTGGCGGGTCAACTTCGAAAATGCTCCCATCGTCTAGCGGTCAGGACATCGCCCTCTCACGGCGAAGGCAGGGGTTCGATTCCCCTTGGGAGTACCACTCGAGAAAGCCCCCCGAGACGTTCGCGTCCCGGGGGGTTTTTTCGTCTCGGACGGGCTAACGTTCAGCCTGGCGAGCCGAATCGCGCCCGCACGGAGGCCCCATGAGCATCAAGGATCGTCGAAAGGCCCTCGCCCTCGGGCGTCAGCAGCTCGCGATGTACGCGTACGTCGATCCGCGCACGGCCCAACTCATCGAGATGGGCGTGTCCGACGACGCCGACTGCATCCACCGCCTCGAGGCGACGCTGGAGGCCCTCGAGAACGGCCGTCCGCCGCCCGACTGGAAGGATGCCGTAGACGCGAGAATCGCCGAAGAAGGCCATCATCGCTTCAGCGCCGAGTCCAACGGCGGCGAGTCTTGACACGGCCTTCACAGGTGCTATCCTCGAAACAGATGTGGAACCCGGCCCGCCTTTGCGTGGCCGGGTTTTTTCATCGAGCCCCCGGAAGTCCCCCATGAAGTACCGCGGGCTGACGCTCGACACCTTCCAGACCGACGCCATCGCCGCCCTCGACGCGGGGCACTCGGTCCTCGTGGCCGCGCCCACCGGCACCGGCAAGACCATCATCGCCGACTGGATCGTCGAGCAGGCACTCGCATCGGGTCGCGAGGTCATCTACACGGCGCCGATCAAGGCCCTGTCGAACCAGAAATTCCGCGACTACATCCGCCTCTATGGCGAAGACAAGGTCGGCCTGGTCACGGGCGACCTCGTGATCCGCCGCGATGCTCCGTGCCGCGTCATGACCACCGAGGTCCTGCGGAACATGCTGCTGTCCGGCGAGACCCTGCCGCACCTCGCCGCCGTCATCCTCGACGAGATCCACTTCCTCGACGACCGCGACCGCGGCACCGTCTGGGAGGAGGTGCTGATCTACCTCCCGAAGTCCGTCCAGATCGTCGGCCTGTCCGCCACCCTCTCGAACCTGTCCGACTTCGCGGAGTGGCTCGAGATGGTCCGCGAGACCCGCGTCGTCACGGTCACCGAGCTGAAGCGGTCCGTCCCGCTCACCGTGCACTACGGCTGCGTCGACACCGGCCTCGCGTCACCTCGTGAGTACGAGCGCATCTGGAAGCGCAAGGGCAAGGGCCGCAGCGGGCAGGACCAGTGGCAGGGCCGCGGCAGAGGGCGCGATCGCGGGCGCGGCCGCGGTGGGCGCGGTGGGCGCGGTGGAGGCGGGGGTCGTGGCGGCCGTCCGGTCCGCCGCACCAGCCACATCGACCTGTTCCACATGGTCGCCGAGCACGAGCTCCTCCCGTACCTCTACTTCGTGTTCTCGCGGCGGGAGACCGAGGTCAACGCCCGCCGGCTGGGCGAGTCGGTGGGTGGGCTGCTCGACGAGCACGAGCACGATCGCATGCGCGACATGCTGAACGCCCGGGCTGGAGCGCTCGGTCCGGCACTCGACTTCGAGCTGCGCGAGCTCTACGAGAAGGGCATCGCCTTCCACCACGCCGGGCTGCACGTGAGCCTCAAGGCGCTGGTCGAGGAGCTGTACGAAGAGAAGCTCATCAAGGTGCTGTACTGCACCTCCACGTTCGCGCTCGGCATCAACATGCCCGCGCGCACGGTCGTGTTCGACGGCCTCAAGAAGTACGACGGGCGCGGGTTCAACACGATGCCCACCCGCGAGTTCATGCAGATGGCCGGGCGCGCGGGCCGTCGGGGGCTCGACGATGTCGGGCACGTCGTGGTCCGCGTCGACCTCGCCGAGTTCGAGGAGTTCAAGCCCGATCTCGCGCGGTACGAGAAGAACCAGGTCGAGCCCGTGCGGAGCTCGTTCAACCTGTCGTGGAACAGCGTGGTGAACCTCCTCGAGCGGCACCCTCCCGAGCGCTGCCGCGAGATCGTCGAGAAGAGCTTCCTCAACTGGTGGCGGGCCCGTCAGGCGAGCCGGCTCGACCACTCGTCCGACCCGCGCGACCGCCGCACCAGCAAGCGAGCCGCGAAGAACCGCGAGAAGTGCTGGGAGGAGTTCCAGCACAAGGTCTGGTACCTGAAGTCGATCGGGTACATCGGGGAAGAAGGCGGGTTCAACGCGGGGGGTCGCCTGCTCTCGTACTTCCAGATGTCGGAGATCCTCGTCGTCGAGCTCATGCTCGAGGGCCTGTTCGAGGACCTGCCTCCCAACATCCTCTTCGGCGTGCTCTGCGCGCTCACGAACTCGCTGCCGCGCCACGCCCGCGCGAACTACCGTCCGAGCAGCGAAGAGCGCGCGCTCGCGAAGCGGATCGCACGCATCCGGTTCGCGCCGGTTGTCGCGGACGCCGAAGAGATGTCGAGCGAGCAGTACCCGTGGGACCCCGACCTCATGCGGCTCGGGCGCGCCTGGGTCGATGGCGTGCCCCTCGTCGAGGTGCTCATGCTCATCGAGTCCGACACCGACATCAGCGGCGACCTCATCACCGGGTTCCGCCGGGCGAAGGATCTCGCAGGCCAGCTCCGCGAGGCCTACCGCGAAGACCCCGCGAAGTCCGAGATGCTCACGGCGCTCATCAAGAAGGTCAGCCGGGACGAGGTCGAGGTCGTCGGCTGAGATGGCCGTTCGCACCGGCCTCTCGCTGATGCCCACTGCAGACTTCGCCGCGGCGGCCTTCCCGCTGCTCGAGCAAGGCACGGTCGACGTGCTGGAGTGGGGTCCCGACGTGTCGGAGGGTCCGGGCCGCGGGTCGCCCGACTGGCTCGCGATGCTCGTCGCCCACTACGCGCGGCACGGCGCCCTGGTCGGGCACGGCGTCACGGGGCTCGTGCTCTCCGTCGGAGCCGCGGATGCGTTCGACGTCTGGCTCGCCGAGCTCTCGGCCGCCGTCAGCGACATTCCGATGGGGTCCTTCAGCGAGCACCTCGGGTTCTCCGGAACGGCGTCCTGGGCGGTCACCCCTCCCCTGCCGATCCGCCCGGACCGCGCCACGATCGCCTGCGGCGTCGACCGGCTCGCCCGCATCCGGGATGTGGTGGATGCGCCCGTGGGCCTCGAGAACCTCGCCCTGGCCGTCTCGCAGCGCGATCTCGACGGCCGCGGCGCCCTGCTGGAGGCCCTGTTGGCCCCCGTGGACGGCTTCCTCCACCTCGATCTCCACAACCTGTGGTGCGCCGCCGTGAACTTCGGGCGCGACCCGGTGGCGCTGATGGAGCGCTACCCCCTGCACCGGGTGCTGCGGATCCACCTGTCGGGCGGGAGCTGGAGCACGCCGCCGGGAGGCAGTCGGCCGTTCCGTCGTGACACCCACGACGACGTGGTGCCGGACGAGGTCCACGCCCTGCTGCCCGAGGCCCTCTCGCGATGCGCGGCCGCGCAGGACGTGATCCTCGAGCAGATCGGGGGGACCCTCGACGCCGAAGCATTCCATGCGGACTACGGTCGGATCCGGCGGGCCGTGGCGCAAGCCGAGGGGAGCATGACAGTCCCGGAACCGCCGGACCGCGAAGGCGCTTCGGGGGTCGTCGCGAGCCCCGGCGCGGTGGACGCTGCGAGCGGTGGCGACTCCGACCACGACGCGGCGGGCTGGCAGGACGCGTTCGCGACGGCCCTGGCGGGCGGCGACGCGTGGGCCGGATGGCCGGAAGACCTGGACCCCGACGCGGCGAAGGTGGCGCGCGCGCTGCTCGGCCGGTGGGGACGCCGGGCGTAGGCGGCGCCACAGATGTCGGGGCGAACCCCGGCGTAGCCGGGGTGAACGTCGCATCACCGCGGCGAAGTCGGCTCCAATGTCGGATGTCGGAAGTTCGACGCCAAGCACGCAACGTTCGAACACCGGCAATTCGTGGACACATGGGAGCGAAGCGCTCGACCAGCCGCCCAGATGCGACACTCGACCCCACTTCGCCCGTCAGGTGCGACGTTCGGGCCGACTACGCCGACCTCCCGGGTCGTACGCGCCACTTCGGTGGGCATAGCGTCTCTATGGCCGGGCTTCTGGCGCGTGGCGAACGCCATGTCCCCCTGTTTGTCGCAGATCGCGGCAGGTCCGAGCCCCCGGCGAGCTCAGGAACCGGGAGAGCGGGCGTTCGCCCGTCGGTGCGGGCAGTACGCCCCCGAGAAGCACGCCCATTCGCGACAAACACGGGGGCATAGCGTCCACGACGCGACTGAACGCCAGGGATAGCGACACCATCCTGCCCTGAGTGGCGCCGCGCCGAGGCTCCAGGCGGGCGGCACGTCGAACAGACGCGAGAACCCGAGGCTGCCCGCCTGATCCGGGTCGCGAGCGCAGCGACCCTAAGTGAGTCGCGAGCGCAGCGACCGTCCGTGAGTCGCGACCGCTCGCAGCGACGGTCCGTGAGTCGCGAGCGCTCGCAGCGACGGTCCGTGAGTCGCGAGCGCTCGCAGCGACGGTCCGTGAGTCGCGAGCGCTCGCAGCGACGGTCCGTGAGCGCGTCAAAACCGGAACGCGTCGATCGCCTCGAACTCGAACGTCATCGACAGCTTCTGGCACTCCCCGTTCGCATCCGGCTCGAGGTCGGCGAACAGCGGCAGCAGGCCCTCGATCAGGGGCAGCAGGCTGGGATCGACGTCCGGATTGCTCGCCACGTCGAGCACGCTCTGGATCGACAGCCCGCCCGCAAGCAGCCCGTGCATGCGGCCGTCTTCCTCCATCGTCACCTGGAGCACCGCGTCGGACAGCGAGAAGTCGAACTCGTACTCGAAGATCTGGATGGGCAGCGTCAGCTCGAGCGGGCTCGCCGTGACGCGGTGGTTCGACAGCGTCGCGCTCTCGACGCGGCTCGGCGGCACGTCGAGATCGAGGTCGAACGTCTGACCCGGGAGCACCTCGCCATCGTTCCCGAGCATCGGCACACCGGACCCGCGCTGCAGCGTCACGTCGACGCACGCATCGTCGGCGTCCTGGTCGAGATCGTCGAGGTCGATCAGCAGCAGCAGGCGGCCACTCCGGATCGAGTCGGCGATGATGTCCTCCATCGTGCGCGCTTCCGTGAGCTCGAGCGCCGGGAGCAGCGCCGCGAACGCGTTGTCGACGCTCTCCGTGCCCTCCGGCGACACGTAGTCGTCGACGTCACACGTGTCGGTCTGGCCATCGAGGTCGAAGCCCTCGGACACCCCGTCGGTCTGGCGCACGAACCGGATCTGCTGGATGAGCAGCGTGCGGCTCGGACCCTCACCGTCGCACTCGAGCGCGAGCGCGTCGTCGACCGACTCCGGCGCACAGGCCATCAGGGCGAGCAGCGGCATCCACATGGTCACACCTCGATCTCGGAGAGGCCGTCACTCGTCTGCGCGTCGTCGACGCCGAAGGTCGGCAGCAGCACGCCACAAGCGCGGACGAGCGTGAGGGCGACCTTGCTCACGTTGTCCTGCCCCACGCCCCGGTGGTGCACGCCGTTCACGATCTGACCGCATGCCGAGCCCGCGATGAGCAGCGGGAGGTCGTCGACCGAGTGGGTGCGGCCCAGCGAGTGCTCGGTGGCCCCGAGGATGGCGCAGCTGTCGAGCAGGGTGGCGCCGCCCTCGGGGATGGCCTGGAACTCTTCGACGAACGCCGCGTAGGCCTCCATGCACTGCACCGTGATCGCGTGGACCTCGGGCTGCGAGCCCGGCTCGTTGTGCGTGAGGTCGTGGTGACCCGCCGAAGCCCCGGTGAACAGCACGTCGTTGATGGGCTCGGTGAAATAGTGCCCGAACACGCGGGTCTGATCGCACGCGCAGGCCATGGCGAGCAGCTTGGCCATGGCGCGGTTGCGCTCCTGGAGCTGCGGGCGACCCTCGAGGTCGGGGAACGACGGCAGCGGCGCGTCGGGCGACACGCAGGCCTCGAGATCGGTCGGGTCTTCCTGGAGCCGCGCCAGACGGGTCTCGAGCTCGCGCACGCCCGTGAGGTGCTGGTCGAGACGGGTGCGATCGGACGCGCCCAGACGGCCCTGCAGCGTCGTGATGTCGCCCATCACCGCATCCAGCACGCTGCGACGGAGCCCGAGCCGCGGATCGACCACCGCCGTTCCGCCGGGCTCGACGAACGTGGGGCCGAACAGGCGCTCGTACAGCGCATACGGGTCGCTCTCGGCGGGGTTCTTGCTGTTCGGCCCGTTGAACGACAGCCCGGAGATGTCGGTGCTGGCCGTCTGAAGCGAGCGGTACAGGGTGTTGCCGCCGACCTCCGCCGCGATGATCTGGTCGATGCTGGGCGCCGAGAAGCTCGACGGGTTGTCGACCAGCACGGGGGCACCCGACAGGATTCCCGCGGCCCCCGAGCTGTGCGGGTGGATGTTCGGCAGGCGCATCGACATGCCCGACACCACCGTGATCACAGACCGCAGCGGGTCGAGCGGAGCGAGCTCGGGGCTCGCGACCCACCCCGTTCCCGTGCCCTCGGGCACCCACTGGTCGGGCACCACGCCGTTGCCCCAGAAGAACAGGCCGAACCGGACCGGGAGCGCGCCCCCGCTCGCGAGCGCCGTGCCGTTCGTGTCGAGCATGCAGTCGAGCAGCGGCAGGCCGAGCCCGACGGCGGTTCCTCCGAGCACCCCGCGAAGCAGCGTACGACGGTTCATCGGACCTCCCCGACCTGCCGGAACGCAGGGCTCATCACGAGGTCCCGCAGGAGCCACAGCACCCGCTGCCCTTCGTTCTCGAACCCCTCTTCGTGCCACTCGAGCAACGGGTCGCCACGACCGGGCGATCGGCCGACCGCCGTCGCGAACAGCCGGTCCACCAGGCACTTCCCGAGGTTCTCGTGGTTGGCGATCGCGTGCCCGAGCCCGACCGGCGTGGTGAACGTGTACCCCTCGAGGTCGCCGCTCGCATCGATCTGCGCGCCGTTCTCGGACTCGCGCCAGGCGCCGATGCCGTCGAAGTTCTCGAGCCCGAGCCCGATGGGGTCGGTGAGGCGGTGGCAGCCCGCGCACACGGGCTCCTGGAGGTGGACCGCCACCCGCTCGCGCATCGTGGGGGCGTCGGGCGAGGGCTCGGGGATGGACGTGTCGACGTCGGCCGGCGGCGGCGGGATCTCCTGGCACAGGAGGTTCGTACGGACGAACACCCCGCGCTTCGTGACCGAGCTGCTGACGGCGTGGGCCTCGAGCATCAGCAGGCTGGCGTGCCCGAGCACCCCCGCGCGGCCGAGCTCTTCGGGGAGCTGTACGCCACCGAAGCCGTCCCGGGCGGGCGCTTTGACGCCGTACAGCGCGGCGAGCCCGCGGTCGAGGAAGGTGATGCGTGTGGTGAACAGCTCGCGGTACGACGCATCCCGCTCGAACACGAGGTGCTCGATGCCGAGCAGCGTCTCCTCGCGCGCGCTGGCCTTCAGCTCGGGGCTGTAGGCATTGAAGATCGCTGGGTCTTTCGAGATGCGATCGAGCCGGTAGAGCTTGTACAGGTCGGTGAACAGGTTCCGCAGGCCCGCACGCGCGCGATCGTCGGCGAGCATGCGATCGACCTGCACCGCCAGGCCTGTTTCGGTGGTGAGCTCGCCCGCAGCAGCGGCTTCCAGCAGGGCCGCATCGGGCACGGTGTCCCACAGGAAGAACGACAGGCGCGACGCCAGCTCGTAGTCGGTGAAGAAGCCGTTCTCGCCGATCTCGACGCGGTACAGGAAGTACGGGCTCTGCAGGAGCAGGGCGAGCGGGTACTCCAGCCCCTCCTCGAACGATCCGAGCGTCTCGGCCGAGGTTCCCGCGAGGTCGACCAGCGCGTCGAGCTCGGCCACCGTGAGCGGACGGCGCCACACGCGGAGCCCCAGCGGCTCGAGGACCTGGCGCGCACACGCATCGTCGCGCACCGCGGTGGGCGTGCAGGGCACGAGGTGCGCCCAGGACGCCGGATCGCCCAGGACCTGCTCGGCCACCTGGAACGCGGCCGTCTCGTACTGCTCGACCCCGTACGGCGAGATCGTGGTGACGGCGCTCCCGAGCGACAGCAGCTCGTCGACCGCGACATCGGGCTCGAGGTTCGCCGGGAGCACGATGGCCGTGCCGTCGCTCGGCTCGCCGGGGACCGCGAACAGATCGGCGATCGCGTGCCTGTACTGCGACTCCGTCAGGCGACGGAACGTCGGCTCGTACGGCGTGCCGGCTGGAGCAGCACCGCGAATGGGCGGCGGCTCTTCAGGCGGGGTGGAACAGGCGAACAACAGAGCGGGCAAAACAAAACGCATGCGCTCTTCTACCCCGGTCCGACGCGATACGCATGTCGGATGGACGACCTTCGCGAAGCCCTCGAGCTCGGCCTCCTGGACGTGCTCGACGGGAGCCCTGCGGGCCCGCTGTTCGCCAGCCGTGTGCTGCGCGAGTGCAGGGAGGTGCTCCGCAAGCGCGGTGTGAACGGCTCCGTCGAGGTGCTCGACGGCGGGCGGCACGTGCGGGTGCGGGTGAAGCGCGGTCCCCGCGTCGAGACCCTCGTGCTCACGGTCGAGGCGAGCCCGTGAGCGCGATCTCCGCCTTCCGCGACTGGCTCGCGTCCCAGCCCGACGCCCCGGGCCTCGGTGCTTGTGAGCCGACGGCGACGGGTCCGCTCGCGCCGCTGTTCGCGGTGTTCGACGGCCAGACCGACGGGCCGGCCCTGCTCGAGCACCACCACCTCCTGTCGCGTGCGGAGGCCGAGACCGAGAAGACCATGATGGACGCCCTCGCGGCCGACGAGGGCTGGCCCGACACGTGGTGGAGCGCGCACTGGCATCCGTTCGGGTCCGATGGGGCTGGCCAGCTCCTCGTGGTCGACGACCGCGACGGGCGTGTGCTGGAGTTCCTGCACGACGACGACGCGCGCCCCGAGCACGGCGACTCGCTCGAGGCGTGGTTCGCGAGGATCGTCGCCGAGATCGAAGCCGGTGAGCGTCTGTACGATCCCGACTGTGGCGTCGTCAGCCCCGCCTACCGCGAGGAGCACCGGGCGGCCCGCCAGAGGTTCCGTGCGGGCCCGGCCCGCTTCGGCGCCGCCACTCCCGGCGAGAAGCTGAAGCTCGAGCTGAAGAAGGTGACGCTCGTGCTCGTGCCCACCTTCGCCGTGCTGGGTGTCGGCATGGCCTTCGATCTGGGCGCGGGTCCGACGTCCATCGCGGCCACCGCCACGGCCCTCGTCATGACCGGCGTGGGCACCTGGCTCGGCTGGATCGAGTGGGATCCGGTGCACTGACGCGAGCCGGGCTCAGCGCTTGCGGCGCGTGTGCCTCACGTCGTGCCCGTCGACCAGGAACACCACCATCTCGGCCAGGTTGCACGCGTGGTCGCCCGCGCGCTCGAGGTACTTCGAGATGGAGGTCATCTGGAGCACCCGGTCGACCTGATCCGAGTGCGCCGCCATCTCCTGCACCGCGCGCTCGAACACCTCGCGATTGATCTGGTCGATCTGGCGGTCGCGCGAGAGCACGTCTTGCGCCAGCGCCGTGTCCTGCGCGACGAACGCGTCGGCCGCCAGGCGGATCATCTCGGCCGCCCCCTCGCCCATCATCGTGAGCTCGAAGCCCGGCTCGTACCCGCTGCCCGCAGACAGATCGAGCCCGCGCTTCGCGACGTTGGACGCAAGGTCTCCGATGCGCTCGAGGTCGGTGACCATCTTCATCACCGTGGTGACGACCCGGAGGTCTTCCCCGCTCGGGTGCCGCTCGTCGAGCACCTGCACACACAGCTGGTCGATCTTCAGCTCGAGCTCGTCGAGGTCGCCATCGGCCGCGACCACGCTCCGCCCGAGGTACGCATCGCGCTCCATGACCGACCGGACCGAGAGCCGCACCATCGACTCGGCCCGCACGCACATCTGCAGGAACAGGGTGCGGATGCGATCGAGATCGGCTTCCAGCGGAGAACGGAACGTCATTGCCCGCTCGTAACCGGGATCCCGACCACAACCACTACAGCCGCCACGGCGGACGGCGAAGTGGGCTCCGAGCGACCGAGCGCGATCGGCACACCCAGATCCCGCCGCAGCCGATACGCGAGCTTCTTCGCTCTCTCCGCGGCCCCCACCACGTCGGGCGCATACCGCACCTCGAGCCCGTCGGCGCGTGGTGCAGGACCCGAGAACACGTAGCTCGGCTGGTCGAGGGGTCGCGACGCGTGGGCGCCCGCACGAGCCACGGCCTCGGGACCTCCGCCGGCGTCGAGCACCGCGAGGGTCGGCATCGCGGGCACCCCGCACCACACGAGCGGTTCGGGGCCACAGGTCACGAGCTGGGGAAGGACCGTCCCGACGAGCTTCACGCCCTCACAGCGCCGGGCCTGCGCCCCTTCGAGCACGAGGCTGGTCCCGTCGATCGTCCACGTGCCGCCGGCCTGGACCCGCCCCCCCGACCACTGGTACCGACCCGGCATGAACCGCACATCGGCCCCCGGTGCCTGGCATCCCTGCGCCACCAGCAGGCGTTCCGCAGGGTCACCGTCCATCAGGGCCGGCAGCACGACCTCCGGAGCCGGCTGCGCCGCGGGCAGCCCGTCCAGACGGAGCAGACGCGACCCGTCGTCCGTCGACCGCAGGTCCATCCACACGTCGCCGCGCTCGAGCCGCAGGTGGTGGCTGTCGACCGGGGACTCGTCCACCACGTCCCAGCCGCGCCACCCGTTGGCCAGCAGCCACTCGGCGACCTGGCCGGGAGGCACGCCGAGTCGGACCTCGTCGTCCTCGACCGACAGCACCGGCTCGACGCCCAGCTCCGGAACCCACGCCGGCAGCGACGGCCCGCAGGCCGTCAGGGCCAGCGCGATCACGACCCGCCCTTGCGGAGATGGATGCGGAACCGGCTGCCCTTCCCCGCCGCGCTCTCGACGGTGATGCGGCTGCGGCTCGCGAGGGCGAGGTGCTTCACGAGCGCCAGCCCGAGACCGGTGCCGCCGAGCGCACGGCTGCGGGCGTCGTCGACGCGGTAGAACCGCTCGAAGATGCGCTGGTGGTGGACCGGATCGATGCCGATCCCGTCGTCGACCACCGACACGACGACCTCGTTGGGCCCTTCGGTCGCGATGATCGCGATGGAGCCCCCGCTCGGGGTGTAGCTCACGGCGTTGGACGCGAGGTTCGCGACCATGGTGCGCAGGGCCTCGGGGTTGCACAGGGCCACGAGGTGCGGAGAGCACGTGAGCGTGAAGGTGTCGCCGAGCTGGACGGCCTTGTCGGCCGCGCCGATGACGGCTTCCTCGAGGATGGGCCGGAGCGCGTGGTCTCCGAGGGGGAGCTCGCGTCGGCGGGACTCGATGCGGTGGAGCTGCAGCAGGTCTTCGAACAGGTCGCGCAGACGCCGCGCGTTCCGGTCGATCTTCTCGAGCATGGCCGCGAGATCGTCGGGAAGGCGGTCCTTGTCCTGCAGCATCGTCTCGGAGTAGCCCATGATGGCCGTGACGGGCGTGCGGAGCTCGTGCGACACGTTCGCGACGAAGTCGGTGCGCGCGCGCTGGGCCTCGCGATCCCCCGTGACGTCGCGGAGCGTCGCCATGGCGCCGCCATCGGGCAGGTTCGTGGCCGTGATGATCACGTCGAGCCGGCCGATGTTGCACTCCACCGCGGGGGGCTCGGCGCCGTTGCAGGCCTTGGTGACGACCTCCTGCAGCTCGGCGATCGGGAAGGCCTCGATCGGCTTTCGGCCGAGCGGCTCGATACGCGGCGCGAGCATGCGACGGGCGGGCGGGTTCGCGTAGGTGGTGAGCCCCTCGGCATCCACGAGCACCACGCCCACCGAGCTCGCCTCGAGCATGCGACGGCCCACACCCGCATCGCGGCGGAGGATCCGGCGCTCGTGGCGCATGCGCTGGAGGAACACGTTCACCGCCATCACCAGCGGGCCGAGCTCGGAGTCGGGCACCTCCAGCAGGGAGCTGCCCTCGGGATCGTCGGCGGCGATGTCGAGCAGACGCCGTGCGAGCTCGTGGGTCTCGACCACCACGGCCTACCCCTTCGGATCGGTGGAGAAGCGGTACCCGACCCCGCGGACGGTCTGGAGGTGGTCGGCGGCGGCGCCCAGCTTCTCGCGGAGGCGCTTCACGTGCGTGTCGACGGTGCGGGTGTTGAGGTCGGGCGGCAGATCCCACACCTCCTCGAGCAGGAACCCGCGGGTCTGCACGCGACCCGGGCGGCGCGCGAGCGAGGTGAGCAGCTTGAACTCGGTGGCCGTGAGGTCGACCGCTTCGCCGTCGACGTACACGCGGTGGCCCGACTCGTCGATCTCGAGCTTGCCGTGCACCAGGCGGCTCCCGTCGCCTGCCGGAGCCTCGGCCGTGGCGCTCTGCCGCCGGAGGACTGCACGCACGCGGAGCACGAACTCGCGCATCGAGAACGACGACTTCACGACGTAGTCGTCGGCGCCGACCTCGAAGCCCACGACGCGGTCGATCTCCTCGCCCTTCGCCGTGAGCATGATGATCGGCACTCCGGCCGTCTCGGGCGACGCGCGCAGGCGCCGGCACACCTCGGTGCCCGACAGGTCGGGCAGCATCAGGTCGAGCACCACGAGGGCCGGACGCTCGGCGGCCGCGAGGGTGAGCGCCTCGGCTGCGTTGGCTGCGCACGCCGTGCGGAAGCCCTCGCGACGGAGGTTGATGTCGAGGAGCTCCCGGAGGTCGTCCTCGTCGTCCACGATCAGAATGGGCCCTTCACCGGCCATGCCGTCTCCGCGCTGGAGTTCGCCCTATCGGAACCTCCGTTCCCGGCAAGCAACGGTTGTGCGACGGTCGCGAGTGGACGGCGGGAATCTGAGCTACGTTCCCGCCCATGCTCACGGCACTCCTGTACACAGCGCTGGCCGCGTCCTACGACCCCCAGATGACGTGGCGGACGATCCAGACCGACCACTTCAACATCACGTTCCACCAGGGGATCGAGACCGTCGCAGACGAGTTCGCGACGGAGGTCGAGAGCGTCTACGACACGATGACCGAAGAGGTGCGGTGGAAGCCGCGCCGGCGCACGGAGGTCGTGCTGGTCGACCGCACCGACGCGGCGAACGGCTACGCATCGGTCGTTCCGTACAACGCCATCGTGATCTTCGTGACGGCCCCCCAGGAAGACAGCACGCTGTCGCTGTACGAGGACTGGTCGTCCGCGATCCTCACGCACGAGCTCACGCACATCCTCCACATGGACTCGAACCACGGCATCGTGCGCGTCGCCCGTGCGGTGGTGGGGCGCGTGGCGACCACGAACGACGTGAGCCCGTGGTGGATGGTCGAGGGGTTCGCGACGTTCGAGGAGACCCGCCACACCGACGGCGGGCGCGGCCGCACGCCGATGGCCGACGTGATCAAGCGCACCGCCGTGATCGAAGACACCTTCCCGCCGCTCGGGAACCTCGACGGGCTGCAGCCGAACCCGCCTTCCGGCAACCTGCGCTACCTGTTCGGTCAGGACTTCATCCAGTTCGTGGCCGACCAGCAGGGCTCGGAGGTGTGGACGAAGTGGGTGCACACCTACGGGAGCTGGGTGCCCTTCTGGCTCCCGACGAAGCGGGTGTTCGGGCGGTCGCTCGTGAGCCTGTACTTCGACTGGCGCGACGCGCTCGAAGACCGGTACGAAGCGCAGCTGGCGCCGGTCCGCGAGCTGGGGGTCACCGAGACCCGCCGGCTGTCCGACGAAGACGCCTCGTGTGGCGCACCGGCGTTCTCGCCCGACGGCGACTGGCTCGTGTGGTCCTGCTACGACCTGCACACGGGCTCGGCCATCTGGCGCTCCGACGGGCAGGGGTACGCCCCGCAGAAGCTCCTGCAGGACCGCGGTGCCAAGAACTTCACCTGGCGGTCCGACAGCCAGGCGTTCGTGTACGCGGCGTCCCACACGGTGAACCGGTTCAACACGTGGTCCGACATCTACCTGTTCGAGCTCGGCAACGAGCGCACCACAGCACTCACGAACGGCGCCCGCGCACGCGACCCCGACTTCTCGCCCGACGGAAGCCGGCTCGTGATGGTCACGAACAGCGCCGAGCTCAACCAGCTCGAGGTGTCCACGGTCGACCGTCGCCGCGAGGCCCTCACGGAAGCCACCGACCACACGCAGTTCAGCACGCCCCGCTACAGCCCCGACGGGCGGTCGATCGCGGTCTCCACCTGGGAGGACGGGCGCCGGGATCTGTGGATCTACGCGGCCGACGGGACGCCGAAGCGTCGGATCACGCTCGACGTCACGGTCGATCGCGACCCCACGTGGTCGGCCGACGGGAAGTGGCTGTTCTTCAGCTCCGACCGCACGGGCATCCCGAACATCTTCGCGATCGACATCGAGACCGAGCACCTCTGGCAGGTCACGAACGTGCTGACCGGTGCGACGAAGCCGAACGTCTCGCCGCGCGGCGACCTGCTCGCGTTCCAGCTCTACAGCAGCATGGGCTGGGAGGTGCACGCGATGGACCTCGACCCCGCGCGCTTCATCGATCGCGGCCTGCTCCCGAAGCCGCTCCGCTACGACACCCCGCTCGCCGAGCTGTCGACGCCGGTGGTCCCGAAGGTGCTGAAGGCCCGCGAGACCGACGGAACCCCGGCGAGCTCGGCCGACAGCCCACCCGACGACGGGAAGGGCGCCGAGGCCCGGGGGGCCCGTCGATTCCGGCTGTTCGGCGCCGGAACCCCGTACGACCCCGTCCAGGCCGCGGCCTGCGGGCGGTGGCGCAGCTTCTCGTTCGCCACACCGGGCGTTCCCGCACCCATCGGGTTCCGGTCCGACTGCATGATGCAGAGCCCATCGGAGCAGGTCGACAACTTCGACATGACCGACGCGAAGGACGCCTTCGGCGACGAGTCCGACATCGACTGGCACGTGCCGCCACGCCGCTACAACCCCGTGCCCACGCTGCTCCCGCGGTTCGTGCTCCCGTACCTGCAGTCCACGCCGTACGCGCCGTCCGACACGTTCGACTTCATCCCCCTGCCCTTCGCGCTCTCCGGAACGCTCGCGAGCTCCGGGGCCGACACGCTGCGGCACTTCGCGTGGTCCGGGTCGGTCAGCTACCGCACGGATGCCGACTACCTCTCGGCCGGCGGCGCCATCACGATCAACCGCTGGCTCCCGGTCTACAGCTTCGGGGCCACCACCACGGCCGCGCCCACCGCGCGGATCGTCATGCTCGATCCCGAGCAGGTCGACGAAGACGGCGACCCCCTGCTCCGCGCGACCGACCAGGTGTACTGGGAGAAGCGCCAGAGCGTGTTCGCGAGCGTGTCGTACCCGTACCGGCCACGCACCACGATCTTCGCGCGCTACTCGCTCACCTGGCGGAACGAGCTCTTCGATCTCCCCGACGGCACGTACCTCCCGCTGGTCCCCATCCGCGGGCGGGTGGGCGCGATCTCGGGGGGCTGGCGGTACGCGTGGTCGCAGCCGACGGCCTACTCCATCAGCCTGGAAGACGCGCGGATCTTCAGCCTGGTCGGGTCCGTCACGCACCCGTGGCTCGGAACCTCCGTGCGCGGCGACGGAATCACGGGCAGCCCGGACGAGTTCGTGAAGCTGACGGTCGCGCAGGTGACCGCCGAGCTCCGGGAGTACGTCGTGAACCCGCTGATCCCGAACCACGTGCTCGCGGCGAAGATCGGCGGCGGGTACACGCTGGGCGCGAACCAGTTCCTCGGGAACTACCAGCTCGGCGGGTCCATCGGCGACAGCGCGTTCGTCACCGCGCCCGACGAGTCGCGGATGCTGCGCGGCTACCAGTTCGCGACCGACATCGGCGACCGCTACTGGCTCACCAGCGCCGAGTACCGGTTCCCGATCTGGCAGGTGCAGCGCGGCGTGGGCACGATCCCGGTGTTCTTCCGCAACATCAGCGGCACGGTGTTCCTCGACGCTGGCAACGCGTTCACCGACATCGACGACTGGCGCGGCGCGTTCGACGAGACGCTCGTGGGCACGGGCGCCGAGATCGAGACCCGCTGGGCGCTCGGCTGGGGCGCGTTCGTCACGGGCCGCGTGGGCTACGGCGTCGGGCTCACGCCGGTCTCGCTGAGCGCCAACGCGCGGCACACCCCGTCGGATCCCCGGGCGTTCTACTTCCAGCTCGGGGGCAGCTTCTGATGCTGCTCGTGCTCGCGGCCCTCGCAGGGCCCCCCTCGCTGGCGGACGCCGTGGCGTCGGGCGACTGCACCACCGTGGTCGACGGGACCGCCGGGCCCGAGCCCGTCGCGGCGGAGTGGCGCGTTCCCCGCGCGTGGTGCCTGCTGAAGCTCGGCGACGCGAAGGGGGCGGAGGCGATGCTCGCCTCGGGGACCGGAGAAGGCGTGCTCGGGGAGTACGGGCGCCTGGTGCTGGCCCGTGCGCGCCTGCAGCTCGGCGACACCGCGGGCGCAGACACCGCCCTGGACGGCCTGTCGCTGCCCGGTGACGCCGGCACCGAGGTGAGGATGTCCCGCGCGCGCCTCGCCGTGCAGCGGAAGGACCTCGCGGGGTTCCGGAAGGTGGTCGGGTCGGACTCACGGACCGAGGTGGGGTTCCTGTACGGCGAGGTGCTCCTGGCCGCAGGCGAGCGCGAGAAGGCGATCGGCCAGTGGCGCGCGGTGTGGACGAGCGCCGACGTGGGCGGGTGGGACGCGAAGGCCGAGGCCCGGCTGGCCGAGGTGGGCGCCGACCCGATGTCGGACACCGAGCGCGGGTCCCGGCTGACGAACCTGCGCAAGAAGGGCCGCATCGACGAGGCCGCCGTGCTGGCCGCAGAGCTCGGCACCGACGCGAAGAACCCGCTGGAGCTGGCCCGGGTGAACCTCCAGGCGCGGAAGTACGCCGACTCGCTCACCCACTGGCGGGCGGCGCTGGGTCCGCCGGCCGAAGCGAAGGGCTCGGCGCAGAACCTGTTCGACTACGCCCTCACGAACGCACGGAACGGCGACTACACCACGGCCGCCGTGGTGTACGAGCGCGTGATCGCCCAGCACCCCACCGACGACCTCGCCGACTTCGCGAGCTTCAAGCTCGGATACATGGCGTACGACGAGCTCGACTGCGCGCGGGCCGTGCCGCTGTTCGAGGACCACACGAAGCGGTACCCGGGCTCCTCGCACCTCGACGAGGCCCTGTGGTTCACGGCCCGCTGCCACTGGCGCGAAGGCCGCGTGGAGCCCGCCGTCGCGGCGTGGACCGACCTCGGCGCCAAGCGTCCGAAGTCGTCGCTCGTGCCAGGAGCCGCGTACTGGCGGGCACGCGCACACGGGCGTACCGATCCCGCGGCCGAGAAGGCCGCGCTCGAGCGCGTGGTGTCCACGTGGCCGACGTCCGGGTACGCCTGGTTCGCGGCCCAGCGGCTCGGGAAGACGTTCGAGGCGCACCCACCGGTCGACCGTCCCGCGTGGCCCGCGAGCCTGGCGTCCCGCACCGACGTGAAGCGCGCGGAGGCCCTGCTGGCCGTGGGATTCCGCGACTGGGCCCGCGACGAGCTCGCGCCCGTGAAGCCCGCGCTCTCCGGGCGTGAAGCCGCGCTCGCGGGCGCGTGGGCGTTCATCGCGGCGGGCGACTACCGCACGGGTCAGGCGCTCGCGAAGCCCTTCTGCGTGTCTCCGTGGAAGGGCGGAGACCCCGTGGCCCAGCAGGCGTGCACGCCCCGTCCCGAGGCGGGCATCGTGGAGCGGATCGCCCGCAGGTTCGAGCTCGATCCGCTGCTCCCGTTCGGCATCATGACGGCCGAGTCGGCGCTGAAGCCCGACGTCACGAGCGTCGCGGGGGCACGCGGTCTGATGCAGCTCATGCCGCTCGAGGGTCCGCGCATCCACGAGCAGATCTACGCGGGCCGTCCGTACGACGCCGACGACCTGTACTCGGCGCCCTACAACGCCTCGATGGGCACCGCGGAGCTGGGGCTCAAGCGCCAGTCCCTGAAGGGCGTGCTGGCCGGAACCGACCTCCCTGCCGTGATCGCGAGCTACAACGGCGGCGAGGAAGCGGTCCGGCGGTGGCTCACGGCCTACGACGGTCCGCCCGAGTTCGACGAGTTCTCGGAGGATGTCGGGTACACCGAGACCCGGAAGTACGTGAAGCGCGTGCTCGGGTACGTGATGGCGTATCGCTGGGTGTACGGCGACGGATAGACTGGGGGACCCGTCGCATCCCGGAGCCCCCATGCCCGTCCGTCCCGAGAGCTCCACTGCAGCCCGATCGTCCGTGCTCGCCCACGGAACCTGCCTCCTCCTGACGCTGGGCCTCGTCGGTTGCGGGTCCTCGGGTCCGACGTACGCCGAGGTGGCCCCCATCATCGAGAGCAACTGCGTCGGCTGCCACCGCGACGGGGCCATCGCGCCGTTCCCGCTCACCACCTACGACGAGGTGTTCGCGGTGAAGGAGCTGGTCGCCGATGCCGTGGCGTCCGGGCGCATGCCGCCGTGGCAGGCGAGCGACGAGTGCAACCAATACCAGAACAACACCGACCTCACGCCCGACTCGAAGCAGATGCTGCTCGACTGGCTCGACGGCGGCGCGAAGCAGGGTCGCCACCGCACCGAGATCGACGCCAAGCCGGCGGTCCCGTTCACCCCCGACCTCACGCTGCCGTTGCCCGAGCCCTACACACCCACCCAGCTCGACGACTACCGCTGCCAGATCATCGAGACGGGCCTCACCGAGCCCGCCTGGGTGACGGGGTTCGCGGCCATCCCCGACCGCGCCGACCTCGTGCACCACGTCATCGCGTACCGCATCGACGCCGACAAGCGCGAGCGGTTCGACGCGATGGACGCCGAGTTCGAGGGGGTCGGGTGGCCCTGCTACGGGAGCGCGGCCGCGCCCGGCTTCGACCTGTCTGAGATCGACCTCGCCGACGTGCCCATCGGCGACCTGCTCGAGATGTTCGAGAACGGCGAGGCCATCGACGCGCTCGGGGGCTTCGGCTGGCTCGGGAGCTGGGCGCCGGGCAGCACTGGCGGGTTCTTCCCGCCCGACACGGGCATCGCGATCGCACCCGGCGACTTCATCGTGGTGCAGATGCACTACAACACCGCGGCGGGCGCGGGCCGCGACCAGTCGTCCATCGGGATCACGCTCGCCGACACCGTGCGGAAGCCCGCCATCACCGTGCCCTACACGGATCCCGCGTGGGTGGCCGACCTCCCGTTCCTCGGCGACCCGATGACCATCCCGGCGGGCTCCACGAACACCACCCACAGCACCGGGCTCGACGGAGACGGGCCGTTGTTCGTGTACGTGCGCAGCCAGCTCGACCTGCCCGAGGGCACGCCGGTGTCCGTGCACTCGGTCGCGCACCACATGCACACGCTCGGCAAGACGGGGCGCCAGACGGTCGTGCACGGCGATGGCACGGAGACCTGCCTGCTCGACATCCCCGACTGGGACTTCGACTGGCAGAGCCGCTACGAGCTCGCCGAGCCGGTCACGATCGGGCTCGACGACGAGATCGTGCTGACGTGCTCCTGGGACAACTCGGCGAGCAATCAGCCCGTCGTGGACGGCGTGATCGCGGAGCCCGTGGATGTGGCCTGGGGCGAGGGCACGCGCGACGAGATGTGCCTCGGCATCCTCTACCTGACGGGGCCCTGACCCTTCCCAGCAGGCGAGATCGCGAACGGGAGCATCGCCATCACCTGGCCCTCGTGGTCGGCCAGCAGCTCGAGCTGCTCGACCACCCCGGTGCCGAGGGCGCGCTCGGCCAGCGCGTTGGCGAACCGGAGCTGCGCGAGCTGGGGAACGGCGCCCTTGAGCTGGTCGCGCACGAGCTCCTGGAGCAGGCTACGCGCGGGCTGCCCGGACACGTCGCGCCGGCGGTGGTCGCGCTTCAGGCCCGCGAGCACCCGTGCGCGCTCCACGGCATCCGCCAGCGTGCCCACCCGATCGACGAGCCCGTGGCCCTCCGCTGCACGGCCCGTCCACACGCGCCCGCGGCAGTGGGGCTCGACGACCTCCTCCGGCAGGCGGCGCCCCGACGCCACGCGGTGCACGAAGCCGTCGTAGAACCGCTGCAGCATGGTTCGGAAGCGGTCGCGCTGTGCGTCGGTGAAGCGGCGGGTGGCCGTGAACAGCGCTGCATTCGGAGCCGCCAGCACGGGCTGGGTGCTCACTCCGACCTTCCGGAGGGCCTCCCCGACCACCAGCTTGCCCCCGAACACCCCGATCGACCCGGTGAGCGTGGCAGGACGCGCGAAGATCTCGGCCGCCGGAGCGGCCAGGTAGTACCCCCCGGACGCCGCCACGTCTTCGAAGCTCGCGACGACCGGCTTGCGCCGGCGGAGCTGCTCGACCTCGCGCCACATCAGGTCGGACGCGAGCGCGCTGCCTCCGCCCGAGTTCACGTGGAGCACGACGGCCTTCACGCTGTCGTCCTTGCGGAGCTCCTCGAGGATCGGCACGACCGTGCGGGCCCGGATGAGCGTGCGCGCGCTCTCGTCGTCCATCACGATGCCGCCGTCGAGGTGCAGCACGGCGATCGTGCCCTCGCCATGGCCCCACTGATCGATGCGCGCCTGGATGCGGTCGCGGAACCGCCAGTCCTTGAAGTCGACGCGCTTCGAGCGCTCGCCGTGGTGCTCTTCGAGCCACGACCCGAGCTGGTCGTCGTACAGCAGCTGGTCGACCAGCCCGTCGACCACGGCTTCCTCGGCGGCCAGGGGCGCCCGGTCGAGCAAGGCCTGGACGGCTTCCGGCTCGAGCCTGCGGTCGGCGGCGATGTCGGCCACGAGCTGCCCGTGCAGGTCGTGGACGAGGGCCTCCATGGCCTCGAGGTTGTGCGGCGAGGCGAACGACCGCGTGAACGGCTCTCCGAACGACTTGTAGGCGCCTGCGGCCTCGAAGTCGGGACGCACGCCGATCTGCTCGAGCGCCGCTCCGAAGAACGTCATCTCGACGCCCACCCCGACCAGCGACAGCTCGCCCGTGGGCACGCAGAACACGCGGTCGCAGGCGGTCGCGAGCCACACGGCGGCGTTCCCGGGAGCCTCGACGAAGGCGTACGTCGCCTTGCCGGCATCCCGGAGGCGCGCGATCACGGCCCTCAGGTCCTGACACGCGGCCCACCCGCCCGGCGCGGCCTCGATGTGGAACACCACCGCTTCCACCGCGGCGTCGCCGGCCAACCGGCGCAGCGAGGTGAGCCAGAGCTCGCGGCTGTGGGCGTCTTCGAGCGCTCGCACGCGCACGTCGACGATGGCGTGGGTCGACGTCCGCATCCGGTGCCACGCACCCCAGGCAGCGCCGACGGGCAGCGCGAGACCGAGGGCGGCGAGTCGGAGGGTGTCGGCGATCATCGGGGCTCCAGGGGAACGCAGTCTCAGTATCCTGGACAACTTGTTCACGTTCTGACGCCGGCCAATCGGTGACGTACGGTGTCAGTCCCTGGTGGAGGTGTGATCGATGCAGATCCTGACCGACGAGGAGTTCGCGCTCCTCGAGAGACTGCCCGTCGAGAGCATCGTCGACCTCGCGGCCGAGCTCGACATCGTGGCGCCCGACGAGATCGACCGCCGTAGCCTGCTCGACGACTGCATCACGGCCCTCGTGGCGCACGCGCAGCAGGAGGGTCTGCCGTTCTCGAAGTACGACGAAGACGACCTCGCCGAGCTCACCCCGGAAGACCTCGCGTCCATCGGGCGCCTGCAGGGGCTCTCGGGCACGGTCACCGTGGCAGCCGTGCTGAAGCACGGTCAGCGCGTCTACAAGACGTTCGAGAAGCGTCGGATCGATCACCCCATCCCGCTGATGCTGCCCATGCTGCTCAGCGCGGTCGCGCGCGCGGCCCGATCGCGCTAGAAGCCGGCTCCGGAGAGACCGTATGGCTGTTGCGATGAAGGACTGCCCCTCCTGCGGGGCAGAGGTCCCGACCTCGGCGAAGCGCTGCAAGGAGTGCTTCCACGACTTCGACGCGCCCGCGAAGACCGCCAGCTGGGCGGGCCCGATCGCGCTCCTGGTCGCGCTGGCCGGCATGGTGCTGGTCGCCCTGCTGACGCTCCTGTGGATCGTCATGCAGCCGCAAGACCAGCACATCCTGGTCGACCAGGACAGCAAGTCGATCGTGTGGACGCGCACCTACGTCACGGGCACCACCACCGACCGCGTCGAGTTCAAGGACGTCGCGCGCGTCGAGTACGTGATGCACACGAGCGGCGGGTACGAGATCGTGGCGGTGACGAGCGACGGCACGCGGAAGTCCATCCAGGAATCCGAGAGCCCGCTGCGCGGCGAGGCGACGAAGTACGCCCAGCTCATGGAGATGGAGCTCACCATCGTCGACAACACGCGCGGGTTCGGCGGCCAGTAGCGGTGCGGCGCACCTCCACGGCGGATCTCGCGGTCGATCTGGGCACCTCGAACACGCGCATCGTCGCGCGTGGCGTCGGCGTCGTGCACGAAGCACCCACGGCCGTGGCCATCAAGCCGGGCGTGCGGGGGTCCGAGGTGGTCGCGGTGGGCAAGCCCGCACGGCGCATGCTCGGGCGCACGCCCGACGAGATCAAGGTGATCCGGCCCGTGCGGGGCGGCGTGATCGCAGACTTCGACGCGACGGAGCTGCTGCTGCGGCACCTGTTCCGGCAGGTCGGCACGCGGAGCCTGCGCAAGCCACGGGTGCTGGTGTGCGTGCCCACGGGCACCACCGAGGTCGAGCGGCGGGCGGTTCAGGAGTGCGTGCGAGCCGCGGGCGCACGCGAGGTCGTGCTGGCCGCTACGGGCATGGCAGCCGCGATCGGCGCGGGCATCCCGGTGATGGAGCCGTCCGGCAGCCTCATCGTCGACATCGGGGGTGGGCGCACCGACATCGCGATCGTGAGCCTCGGTGGGCTCGTCGTCCGCCGGAGCATCCAGGTCGCCGGGGGCACGTTCGACGAGGCGCTCGTCCGCTGGATCCGCCAGAACCACGCGCTCCTCATCGGCGACGCCACCGCCGAAGCCGTGAAGCTCCGGGTGGGTGCCGCAGCCCGGGTCGATCCCGAGCGCGGGATGCGGGTGCGCGGGCGCGACCTCCCGACGGGCGCTCCCCGTGAGGTCGATCTCACGTCGTGGGACACCGCCGAAGCCCTGCACGACCACATCGAGCGCATCCGGAGCACGGTGCTCGACGCGCTGCGCGAGGCTCCGCCCGAGGTGAGCGCCGACATCCACGACCGCGGGCTCGTGCTGTGCGGCGGGGGCGGCGCGCTGGCGTACCTGGATCGCGTCCTGTCCGATGCCACCGGGCTCCCGGTGCTGCAGCCCGATCTCCCGGAGCGCTGTGTGGCGCTCGGAGGGGCCGTGCTGCTCGAGGATGCCGCGCTGTTCGAGCGGGTGGCGCAGACGCAGTGACCGAGCAGCGACCCCTCGCAGACCGCATGCGGCCGACGGACTGGAAGCAGATCGTCGGGCAGGAGCGCTGGCTGGGGCCGGATGGGCTCCTCCGCTCCGCGCTCGACCGCGGCGAGCTGCTGTCGATGGTGCTCTGGGGTCCGCCGGGATGCGGGAAGACCACGCTCGCGCGGGCGCTCGCCGACGCGACCGAAGCGCGGTTCGTTCAGATCTCCGCCGTGCTGGACGGCGTGAAGCGGCTGCGCGAGGTGGTCGACCAGGCCGAGCTCGACCAGCGCCATGGCATCGCGACCGTGCTGTTCGTCGACGAGATCCATCGCTGGAACAAGGCCCAGCAGGACGCCCTGCTCCCCCACGTCGAGTCCGGCACGGTGGTGCTGGTGGGTGCGACCACCGAGAACCCGTCGTTCGAGCTGAACGCCGCGCTGCGTTCCCGCCTGCAGCTCGTGCACATGGATCCCCTCGCGACCGACGCGATCCGCACGCTCCTCCAGCGGGCGGTCGACACGGAGCTCGAGGTCGACATCACGCCCGAGGCCCTCGACCTCATCGCGACCGCTTCAGCGGGCGACGCTCGGCGCGCCCTCGGCGATCTGGAGCGCGTGGCGCGGGTCGCACGCGGCGCGACCCTCGACGCGGACCGCGTGGTCGCCCTCCTCCAGCGGTCCGACGTGCGGCACGACCGCTCGGGGGAAGACCACTACAACGTGATGTCCGCGCTCATCAAGAGCATGCGGGGCAGCGATCCCCAGGCGTCCGTGTACTGGCTGGCGCGCCTGCTGGCAGGAGGCGAGCCTCCGCGCACCATCGCGCGACGGCTCGTGATCTTCGCGGCCGAAGACGTGGGGAACGCGGATCCACGCGCGCTCGGCGTCGCGGTCGACGTGGCAGGGGCCGTCGAGAAGACCGGCATGCCCGAGGCGCGCATCCCCCTGGCGCAGGCGGTGCTCTGGCTCGCGACGTGCCCGAAGTCGAACCGCGCCTACCTCGCGATCGACGCGGCCCTCGCGGAGGTCCAGCGCTCGGGAGCGCTCGAGGTGCCGCTGCACCTGCGGAACGCGCCCACCCGCGAGATGAAGTCGGAAGGCTACGGAGCGGGGTACCGGTACCCGCACGACTTCCCGGACGGCATCGTCGAGCAGTCGTACCTCCCCGAGCGGCTCGCGAACGCGCGCTTCTACGAGCCCACCCGGTACGGTGCCGAGAAGCTCATCGCCGAGCGCCTGGAGTGGTGGGCACGGCGCCTGTCCCGGTGAACCGGGCGCGTTAGCTCGGTGGGCATGTCGATCCTGCTGCTGTCCGACGCCCACCTCCACGGTCTCGACGATCCCACCCAGCACGCGCTGCTCGGGTTCCTCGACGCGGTTCCGTTCGACGAGCTCGTGATCGTGGGCGACCTGTTCGATGTGTGGTGGTCGTCCGATGGCTCCGTGCCGCTCGACGCCGTGCCCGTGCTCTCGGCCTTCCAGCGGCTCGCTGCGGCGGGGCGCCCGGTCACCTGGATCGCGGGCAACCACGACGGGCGGCCGTCGGTCGAAGGGCTCGGCATCCAGGTGTCGGAGGCGTGGTCCCGCACGGTGGGGGCGAAGCGCCTGCTGGCCGTGCACGGCGACGAGGGCGCCGACCCCCGGCTCCGCAATCGCGTCCTGCAGCGTGCGCTGCGATCAGGGCCGGTCCACACGATGGGCCGCGCGCTCGGAACCCATCGCGTGCGGGCGATCGGGCGGGTGCTCGCGAACCAGAGCCGGCGCAGTCATGCGGCGAAGCGGTTCGATGTGCTCCAGCGACAGAACGAGCTCGCCGACCGCCTGCTCGGTGCCCAGGCGGACGTCGTGTTCGTGGGCCACAGCCACTGCCCGGGCATGCTGCCGCGACGGGCGGGCATGCTCGTGAACCTCGGAGACTGGCTGCACCACCGCACCTACGCGCGTGTGGGGCCCGACGCCGTGCGGCTGTTCCGGTGGACGGGCGAAGAGACGCCCATGCCCGAGGGCCCTCCACAGCGCTGGCCATGGGCGGACCGCTGAACGGATCGACGAACGGACCTCGGTTCCCGGGTTCCCCCGTCGATCTCCACCATTGGATTTCCCTTCTCGCCAACGATGCGGCACGCCCGATTCATCGATACATCTTGGCTTTCGGGGCGTGCCGGCCTGTCGACGACAGGGAAAATTCCGCCGGACTCGGCCGACACCGTCCGCTCGCCGGCACGTCGGTGCAAAAACCAGGTTTCAGGCGAGCCTACGGAGGACGATACCCGCCGGAAGAAGAAGGACGACGCTCCCTGATTCCGCCGGACTCGGCCGACAAGCGGCCTCCATCCTGCGGAATCGTACTCAGTGAATCTCTTGACGGAGCCCCGTAGGCTCGCCTAAAACCTGGTTTTGCACTGACGTGCCGGCGAGCTGACGGGTCTTGACCGTCAAGAGATTCAGTCGAGGCCCTCTTCGACGGCGGGCGTGGCGGCGTAGTTCTCGAGGATGTTGTAGGTCGCGATCACCTCGGTGAGGGGATCGGGGATGAACTCGAGGAACACGATGCTGTTGCGGGAGGCGTTGAACACGACCTCGCAGTCGAGATCCACGACCTCCTGGCCGGCCGCGCACACGTTGAAGCCGATCGTCACATCTTCGCCGAGCTCGTTGGGCTCGATCACGTTGACCTCGAGGGTCTCGAGCACCGGGATCTTCGACAGGAAGTACTCGCGGAGCAGACCGGAGGCCTCGATCCCGAGGGTCTCGAGCATGGGCTCCCAGTCGTTCTCGCAGATGGAGAACTGCGCTCCCCCCGTGTAGGCGGCGTACTCGAGGTAGAAGGAGCCTGTGTCAGTCGCTTCCTCGCACTCGACGCCCAGCTCGACAATCGAGTGCGCGGTGGCCTGGTCGGGCGACCACTTGAGCAGTGTGAACCACTGACGGAACTCGGCAGGCGAGATCAGGACCGACTGGTCGTCTTCGTCGGACACGAAGATCACGTCGAGCGCAGCGCCATCCCGGTAGAATCCGAGGTTGCGCTCGCCGTCGCGCCGGAGCTCGAGGGCGGTGTAGACCGCATCGCGCCCGCGCTCCACGGACCACCCACCATTGCCGAGCTGGACCATCGAAGCGAAGACGGCCTCGGGATTGGGCGTGTTCTCGTCGATGTAGTTGAACCCGAACGCCCGCTGCAGCTTGCCGCTGTCGTCGGGATCCTCGAGGTCGGTGGACACGACACCGATGTGGTAGTCGAGCCCCGAAGTGAGGAAGTACTGCAGGAACGCCGGGAAGTTCTGCGCGAGGTTCGACTGCTCCTCGAGCATCGAGCAGCTGTTGTCGATGACGAACAGGATGTCGACGCTGGGGCGGCTGACCTGGACGATCCGATCGGTCTGCACGGGGTTGTTCACCGGGGGCGGCTGACCGATGCCCACGTTGTCCTTGCTGGACACGATCTGCTGCTCGATCTTGCACCCGCTGGCGGCCACCAGCGCGAGAAGTGCCAGGTTTCGCATGAGATCCCAACCTCCGGTCCGCGCACCTTGAGTGTAGCCGACCCATCCGGAGGGTACGTCACGATTCGTATCCAGTGCTCGTACGGCGGAGGTCGGCGAGCCCAGGAAGGGACGCCTGGTCGGCAGCGTCGTTCGGAGCGCTCGAACGCGAAGAGCCGCGATCCTGTGGGGATCGCGGCTCTGCAAGGTGCTCGCGGGTACGGGGCGCGAGACTCAGTTGCCCGAAGCGGGCACCTCTTCCTGCACGGACCCACCCGCGGCGAAGTTCTCGCGGATGTTGTACGTGACCATGACCTGGCTGAACGGATCCGGCACGTAGTCGAGGAACACGATGCTGTTGCGACCCGGGTTGTACGTGACGCGGCACGCGGAGTCGTCGAGCTCGGCGCCGGCCAGGCAGCTCGGGAAGCCGAGCGTGACCTCGTTTCCACCATCCGCGGGAACCACGACCTTCACGTCGATCGACCAGGGCTCGGTGACCGGGATCTTCGACAGGAAGAACTCACGCTTGAGGCCGGAGGTCTGCAGGCCGAGCTCATCCATGAACGGAGCCCAGTTCGGGTTGCACAGGTTGAACATGACGCCGTTCGTCCAGCTGATGTACGCGGCGTAGTCGGCGCCAGGGCCGTCGCCGGCCGGGCACGACTGGTTCGGCGGGTCGATGACGCCGTGCACGGTGACGAGGTCGGGCGAGATCTTCTTGGTGGCCAGCCACTCCCGGAACTCGGGACGGGTGATCGGGTTCGCACCCGACTGATCCTCCTCGTCGCTGATGAAGATGATCTGGAGCGAAGCGTCTTCGCGGTAGAAGCCGGCGTTGCGCGGGATGTCGGGCTTGAGCTCGACCATCGTGTAAGCGGCCGCCCGGCCCTTCTCCTCGTACCAGCCGCTGGTGCCGAGCACGGCCATCTGGCCGAAGATCCCGTTGGCCGTCTCGTAGGGCATGGAGTTGTCGATGTACGACACGCCCGCGGCCGCCTGGAGCTTGCCCGCGTGGTTCTGCGTATCTTGCATGTCGGTGGACACGACGCCGATGTGGTAGTCGAGACCCGAGCCCGTGAAGAACTGCATGAACGGGCCGAAGTTGGCCGCCAGAGCCGCCTGCTCCTCGCTCATCGAGCAGCTGTTGTCGATGACGAACAGGATGTCGACTTCGGGCTGCTGGACCTGGACGATCCGATCCTGCTGCATCGGGTTCTCGGCCTCGGGCGGGTTCACGGCCCGTGCCGGAGGCGGCTCGCCGATGAGGGTGTTCTCACTGGAACAAGCGGACAAGAACGAGAGAACGGTGATCCAAAAAACGCGACTCATAGTGCCTCCAAGGCCGTAGCCCCCGGAACGGAAGACATGTACCCGAGCCCCGCAGCACCCGCAACATCCACAGGGCCGGATCTGACGACTTCGGGCGCTTGGACCGTATTTTCCAGGCCCCCAAAAAGAAGAACCCCGGAGAGCGATCGAGATCGCTCTCCGGGGTCTTCGAAGGGGTGGTCGGCGAGACCTACTCTCCCACAGGGTGACCCCTGCAGTACCATCGGCGCCCTGGAGCTTAACTGCCGAGTTCGGAATGGGATCGGGTGGATCCTCCGGACTATCATCACCGACCGAAGTGGTTCCGAGTCCCGGTTCCTGCTCGAGGTCTTTCGACCGAGCGGGAGCCGGTATCGGAGAAGTATGCGTATAGGGGTAGAATCGACGTTGAATCGAACGCGCGCATCGAGCGCTTGGCGACGAAGCCGAACGGACAATTAGTACGGGTTAGCTGAACACATTGCTGTGCTTACACCTCCCGCCTATCAACCTCGTAGTCTTCGAGGGTCCTTCAGGGAAAACTCATCTCGAGGGGGGCTTCCCGCTTAGATGCTTTCAGCGGTTATCCCGTCCGCACGTGGCTACCCAGCAGTGCCACTGGCGTGACAACTGGAACACCAGAGGTGCGTCCATCCCGGTCCTCTCGTACTAAGGACAGCTCCTCTCAATTTTCCTACGCCCACGGAAGATAGGGACCGAACTGTCTCACGACGTTCTAAACCCAGCTCGCGTACCGCTTTAAATGGCGAACAGCCATACCCTTGGGACCTGCTCCAGCCCCAGGATGCGATGAGCCGACATCGAGGTGCCAAACCGCGCCGTCGATATGAACTCTTGGGCGCGATAAGCCTGTTATCCCCGGAGTACCTTTTATCCGTTGAGCGATGGCCCTTCCATATGGAACCACCGGATCACTATAGCCTGGTTTCCCACCTGCTCGACATGTCTGTCTTACAGTCAAGCCCTCT
>JAWKRP010000021.1:0-25000 GCA_041389565.1 Myxococcota bacterium | reverse complement strand
GCCAGCCCGTCGCCATCAGGAAGGAACACTGGTTCAAGCCCAGCTGGAGGTGGGTTCCGTGCCCATTCGGCGAGGCCTCGAGCCACAGCGCCGTGCCGAGGATCGCGCCCGTCCCGAGCGTGAGGGTGATCGCGATCACCCGGTTCAGAACCCGATCCGGGACGGAGGCGCGGATGCGTGCCAGCACGCCGCCGCTCACCTCGCCCTCGCTCACGCGTCGCTCCCGAGCGCGGCGTCCAGGACCATCGCCGTGGAGGCGAGCTCGCGGTCGACCGATGCGAGATCGCGATCCACCTGGCGGCGGAACCGGTCGAACTCGCTCGCGATGTTCAGGGCCGCGAGCATCGCGACCGTGTACTCGTCGGCGGAGCTCCCACGGCCTGCGATCTCCGACATCTTGGAGTCGACGTACCGTGCGATCGCCACCAGATCCTCGCCGTCTTCGTCGCTGCGCACCGTGTACTTGCGACCACGGATCTGGATCTGGACCTTCATGCTCTTCCCCGGTGCCGCGCGCGATCGCCCGCGGGCTTGATGACTATGCGAGCGCCTCGACGAACGCGGAGGGCTCGAACGGACGCAGATCCTCCACGCCCTCGCCGATGCCGATGAACTTCACGGGCAGCCCGAGCTCGGCCGCGATCGTGAGCACCATGCCCCCCTTCGCGGTTCCGTCGAGCTTCGTGACCACCACACCCGACAGCGGCGTGGCCTCGTTGAACAGCTTCGCCTGCGACAGGCCGTTCTGGCCCATGGTGCCGTCGAGCACGAGGAGCGTCTCGTGGGGACCCTCCGGCACGTGCTTCTGGATCACCCGCACGAGCTTCGACAGCTGCTCCATGAGCGGCTTGCGCGTCTGCAGTCGACCCGCGGTGTCGATGATCACGACGTTCCGACCGCGAGCCCGCGCCGCTTCCAGCGCGTCGTACACGACCGCGCCCGGATCCGCGCCCTCGTCGTGGGACACGAAGTCGGCACCGGTTCGCTCCGACCACACCTTCAACTGGTTCACCGCCGCAGCGCGGTACGTGTCGGCGGCCGCGAGTAGCACCTTGTGGCCCGAAGACGTGAATCGTGCCGCCAGCTTTCCGATCGTGGTGGTCTTCCCGCTCCCGTTCACGCCCACCACCAGGATGACGAGGGGCTCGGACTTCGGCGGGCTCGCAAAACGGGCGTCGACCCCGGAGAGGATCGCGCTCATCTCGGCACGCAGGGCCTCGCGGAGCGCGTCGGCATCGGCTCCACCGCGGCTCGCGAGCGCGCGGAGCTTGTCGGTGATGCGCCCGGCCGTCTGTACGCCCACATCGGCCAGGAGGAGCGTCTCTTCGAGCTCGTCGAACAGCGCGTCGTCGATCGGCTTGCCGAACAGGGCGTCGAACCGCCCCTGGAGCGCTTCCCGGCTGCGCCCGAGAGCCTGACGGAGGCGCGCGACGATCCCCATCGGCTCGGGGGCGTCGGGCTGGAGCGTGTCGTCGAGGAGCACGGACGCGTCGGACCGGTTCGACACCAGCTGCGGACCGCTGCTGCGCGGAGCGGCACCGGGCACCGTGTCTTCTTCGGGGGCGGGCGCCGTCGGCGTGGCCTCCGAAGCGTCGGTGTGCGCTGCATCGCCCATGTCGGCGGGAGCGATCGCACGGCGTGATGCCGGGGCGCGAGCCGCGGGGGCCACGGGGGCCACCGAGCGCGGAGCCACCACGGCGGCACCGATGGCCAGTGCGATCAAGAGCGCGCCGAGCCCGCCTCCCACGATCGGCTGGACCGGGAAGTCGGAGGAAGATGCGTGCTGTTCAACGATCGCTGTGGTGGACTCGGGCCCCATCCGCAACCCCCGGGGGTGCGAGGAGTATCACGCCAGCGCGCCAGTTGCCGGCATTCCGGCGGCCACTACGCGTCGAGTGCCACCGAGACCAGCGTCGAAACGCCCGGGTGCGCCATCGTCACCCCGTACAGCACATCGGCGCACTCCATCGTCTTCCGGTTGTGCGTGATCACGATGAACTGCGACATCCGGCTCATCTCGCGCACCATGTCGTTGAACCGCGCCCCGTTCGCCTCGTCGAGCGGTGCGTCGACCTCGTCGAGCACACAGAACGGCGACGGCTTCACCTGGAACAGCGCGAGCAGGAGCGCGATCGCGGTCATCGCCTTCTCTCCGCCCGACAACAACGTCAGGTTCTGAAGTCGCTTGCCCGGCGGCCGCACGAAGATGTCGACGCCCGTCTCCAGCAGGTCTTCCTCGTCGGTGAGCGCCAGGCGCGCGTCCCCTCCGCCCACCAGCTTCGGGTACGAGAGCTGGAAGGCCTCGTTCACGCGATCGTACGCATCGCGGAACCGCTCCCGGCACGTGCGGTTCATCTTCGCGATGGCCGCGCGGATCGTCTTCACGGACGCATCGAGGTCTTCCGCCTGCGCCAGGAGCTCGCGATGGCGCTCGTCGAGCTCGCGGTACTCCTCCTCGGCCGCCAGGTTCACCTCTCCGAACGCCTGCAGCTCCGCTCGGAGCTCCTCGACCTCGCTCACCATCTGACGCACGGCGTCTGCGTCGTCGGCGAACGCGATCCCGATCGAGAGCGGCTCGACGGCCTCGAGCTCCACCTCCCGTACGACCAGCCGCTCCTGGACGCCCTCGTCGGGGTCGAGGACGAGACGCTTCCGCATCCACAGACGGTCGAGGAGGCCCGGGAGCGACACCTGGTAGCGATCCCCGAGACGCTTCCGGAGCGCTTCGATCTCGAGCATCAGGTTCTGGACACGCTGCTCCATCTCGGCCCGCTCGGCTTCGGCACGCACGGCCCGCTCGCGCGCATCGTCGAGGGATTCGCGCACGCGCGTCTGCTCTGCCGTGAGCTTCTCGAGACGGTCGCGGTCGCGCTCCACCCGGCTCAGCGTCTCTGCTCGCTGGACGGCGAGCATCCCGGCCGTCTGTTCGGCCTGCTCCGACTCCGAGAGGGCCGCCGCCGCCGCCGCCTCGCTGCGTGCGATCTCGGCGCGTGCCTCCGACACGCCCGCCTCCCCGAGCCCGATCGCCTCCACCGAGCGCTCGAGACGCTCCTGGGCGGCGGCTCTCCGCTCCCTCCGCGCGGCTGCCGCGGCCTCCATGGCCCGCCAGGCCTCGTCGGCTTCGGCCAGCGCGGCCTCCGCGAGGAGGAGTGCCGCTTCGGACCGCTCCAGCGCGGGATCCTCCGCCGACCCCTCGAGCAGCGCCTGCACCTCCAGCAGGCGGGTCTCGATGCGCCCGGCCTCGGCCAGACGGGCCTGTCGTGCGGCCTCGCGCTCCGCGACCTCCCGCTCGAGGGCCCGGACGGCGTCGCGGTGGCGGTCGAGGGCGGTGGATGCTTCTCGAACCGCGTGATCCGCGCGCTCGACCTCGCTCTCGGCCTCGCGGACCGCCGTGCGGGGAGCGGACAGATCCCCGCCCTCGTGCCGATCCGGGCGCGGCCCCAGCGGGCCGGGAAGCGCCAGACCCAGTGCTCCGCGGAGGAAGCGCGTGGGGTCGGCGGGCTCGGGGAGCGCGGCGATCGCGTGGTCGCGGGCCAGCTCCGCCGCCTCGAGCTCGGCCCGTACCCGCGCGGCCTGGGTGCGCGCAGCGGCGTCCCGCTCGGTGAACAGGGCCGCTTCGCGCTCGGCGTGGGCCCGCGAGACCTCCTGGACCTCGCGCGCGATCCCGGCCCGAACCGCCTGGAGCGCCGACTCCCGCGCGGCCACCACTCCGCTCTGTGCTTCCCGGAGGGCCTCCGCGGCGGCGTCGAGCTCGGAACGCGCCTGCTCGTCGGCCCCGCGGGCGAGCTCCGCCGCGATCTCGAGATTCGATGCACGCTCCCGGGCGGCCGGGAGCCCGTCGCGCACGATCGCCCACCGGTCGGCGGGCCGCTCTCCCAGCTCGACGAGCCCATCGACATCCACGCGCAGCCGCCCGTCGCGGCTCACCACGGGAGGCCCGTGCGAAGCCAGCACCGCGATCGCCTCCTCCAGGGTGTCGACCACCCGCCACGGCGACGCCACACCGCCGAGCACGCCCCGGCCCGAGCTCTCCGCGAGGTCGTCGACCCCGATCACCGGCAGACCCAACAGCTCCGGACGCGCGGTGCGTCGGGCGTCCTCCCCCGTCGCCAGGTCGGCCAGCAGGGCGCGATCCGCCCACGAGCCCGGCACGACCGCAGCGCGACGCGCCTCCAGCTCGGCGAACTCCGACTCCTGGGCCCTCAGGGCGCCGGCCGCGGTGGAGGCGGCTTCGGAAGCCGTCCTACGCTCGCTCGCTGCGTGGTCTGCCGCGCTGCGGGCGGCATCCAGGCGAGCCCGGGCCCCTTCCACCGGGCTCGTGTCGAGCCGGTCCTCCACGGCCGCGATCTCCGATCGCTCCTTCTCCCGCAGGCTCTCGAGCGCCCGCTCCTGAGCCGCCCGGAGCGCCTCCAGCGCCTCGCGGTGGGCCGACTCCCCGGACGCCGCCTCGGCCGCGTGCCGCTCCCGGAGCGCCGACAGCCACACCGACCCGCGACGACGGGCCTCCGCCACCTCGCGTGACCGAACGGACTCGCGGTGGTTGCGCGCCGCACGGGCCTCCGACGAGAACCAGCGCCGCAGCGCTGCGAGACGGGCCTCACGATCGGATCGGGCCCGCTCCCACGCGGCGAGCGCCTGCTCCGCCTCGCGTCGGAGGGACGTCTGGACCTCTTCCGCAGTGGTGAGGGCGTGGCGGTGCGACTCGAGGACCCGACGCGCCGCCGATGCCCGCTCCCGTGCGGCCTCGACGGCGGCCTCCAGCGCCCCACCGTCCTCCAGCTCGGCCGACTCGACCGTCGCTGCGGACAGGGGCTGGACGCGGAGGCCGGCGAGCTGGACCTCGAGACGCCCAGCCTCCTCGGTGAGCCCGCGCACCCGCTCGACGCGGCGGGCCTCCACATCACGGGCGCGCTGGGCGTCGCCTCGCCTCCGCCCGACCTCCACCGCCGCCGCCTCGCGGGCGTCCCGAGCGGCCCCGACCTCGTTGCCACCTGCGTTCTCGAGATCCTCCAGCTCCCGGGCCGCGCGGTCTCGCTCCTGCTGCGCCGCCTCGACCTCGCTCCGGGCCCGGTCCACGCGGGTCGTCGCGCGGGCCGCGGCATCGAGGAGCTCGCGGTGACGGTCCTGCTGGAGGCGGCGTGCCCCTTCCGCCTCGCGGCGCTGGGCCTCCTGCTCGGCCGCCTCCTCGCGCCACCGCTGCAGGGCCTCGCGGACGGACTGGACCTCGGCGTCGCGGGTCTCGAGCTCGGCACCGAGGCGCTCGGCGGATCGGGAGAGGGCCCCGGCGTCGTCCTTGGCCTTGCGCAGCGTCTCCCGCAGGGCCCGGCGGTCTTCGGCGAGCGCGCCGTACTTCACCACCCCGAGCGCGATCTCGCGCTGGCGGATCTTGGCGCGGGCCCGGCGGAACCGGCCTGCTTTCAGCACCTGCTTCTCGAGGGACCGGATCCGTCGGCCCATCTCGTCGGACACGTCGGCCGCGCGGTCGAGCTGGGCGGCCGTCGCGGTGAGCCGGGCCATGGCCTCCTCGCGGCGGGCCTTGTAGCGGGTGATCCCCGCGGCCTCGTCGATGAGGGACCGGCGCTCGTGGGCGGACTGGCTGACGATGCGATCGACCTGGCCCTGCGCGATGAAGCTGTAGAGGTTCGAGCCGACCCCCGTGTCGAGGAACAGGTCGACGATGTCGCGCCGGCGGCACTTCACGCGGTTCACGAGGTACTCGCTGGTGCCGTCGCGGTAGAGCCGCCGCCCGACCTCGAGCTCCTCGAACCGCGAGAAGTCGCCCGGGAACGGCTCGCCGCCTTCGGAGGCCAGCGTGAGCGTGACCTCGGCGAACCCCACCGGGGAGCGGGCGGCGGACCCCGCGAAGATCACGTCGGACATGTCGGCGCCGCGGAGGCTCCGCGCGGACTGCTCGCCGATGCACCACCGGAGCGCGTCGACGACGTTCGACTTCCCGGAACCGTTCGGACCCACGACGCACGAGATCCCCTGGCCGAACTCGAACGTCGTGCGATCGGGGAACGACTTGAAGCCGAAGAGATCGAGCTTCCGGATGCGCATGGAGGCCCGGATCCTATCCGTTGACGCTCCAGGGGGCCGACGCCGGAGATCCCCGTCAGCCGGCCCGGTACCTCTCCACCGTCTCCGCGTAGTGCTTCCAGGAGTACGCGATCGCGCGGGTCTCGCGCTCGGCGACGGGGCGGACGACCCGTGCCGGCGACCCCACCACGAACGAGCCCGGCGGGATCTCCCGGCCAGGCGGGACGAGCGAGCCCGCCGCGACGAACGAGCCCGCGCCGACGGTCGCGTTGTCCATGACGATCGCGCCCATCCCGATCAGGCAGTCGTCGCCGATGACGCACCCGTGGAGGACCGCGCGATGCCCCACGGTCACGCGCTCGCCCACGAGGGTCTGCGAGAGGCCGCTGGTGTTGTGGCAGACCGCGCCGTCCTGCAGGTTGCTGTCGGCGCCGAGCCGGATGAGCCCCATGTCGCCGCGCAGCACGGCGGTGGGCCAGATGCTGACGCGCGCGCCGAGCTCGATCTCGCCGACGACCACGGCCGACGCGTGCACCCAGGCAGACGGGTGGACGTTCGGGACGAGCGCTCCGAGGGACTCGATCATGGGCTCACATCTCTGGAGGGCCGCGGAGACGGGCCCGGACGCGAACCTACCGCGCCGACTACCAGACGTCCCGCCCCGCGTTGTGGTCGTCGACCATGCGCGGGATGAAGAACAGGTCGATCAGCTGGCCGATCCCGCACAGGCCGCCCGTGAGCATCCACAAGAGCCCGCTCACCCAGCGGCCCGCGTACAGCCGATGGATGCCACAGATCCCGAAGAACCAGCTGAACCAGAGGAGGTAGGCCCAGCCCACCTCCCGACGATCCCGAACCACGAGCTGACCCATGCGCGCTCCCCTTCCCTCGTGGAGGGTACGCGGGGCCCGCCCGACTATTGCTCGGTGAGCCCGCTGCGATCGTCGATGCGCCGCCGGCGGTGATCCATCACGTCGAGGATGCGGTGGGCCACCCAGCGGCTGGCGTTCGCGAACACGGAGAACGGTGAGGACATGGGCGCTCCGGGGGCACGCAACAGACTGCTGCAACCCTCGCGCCAACTCTGAGAACCTCATTCACAGCGTTCGCACGTCGGGGGGTGCGTAACGGACTACGCACCTGAGGCCCGGGACGTGAAAATTCTTACGCGGCCCGTCCTACAGGAACAGGCCCGCGATGCAGCCCGTCATGCAGGCTGCGATCACGCCCGCCACCATCGCGCGCAGGCCGAGCTGGGCGAGGTCGCTCATGCGTTCGGGCGCGATTCCCCCGATCCCGCCGAGCTGGATGCCGATGCTGGCGAAGTTCGCGAAGCCGCAGAGGGCGTAGCTCGCGATGATCGCGCTGCGCTCGGAGATGACCGGCGTGTCGCCGTTGATGATCTGCCCGAGGTGGATGTACGCGAGCAGCTCGGTGAGCACGATCTTCTCGCCCAGCAGGCGACCGATGACGCCGCACTCGGACCAGGGCACGCCCATGATGAAGGCGACGGGCGCGAACAGCCAGCCGAGCAGGATCGACATCGACATGGGCTCACCGGCCTCGGCGGCCACCGAGCAGCCGTAGCCGAAGCTGGCTCCGGACGCGCAGAACGTCACGGGCGTCCAGCTGATGAACCAGTTGAACATCGCCACGAGCCCGACGATCGCGATGAGCATGGCCGCGACGTTGATCGCGAGCTGCATCCCGTCGGACGCCCCGCGTGCAGCGGCTTCGATGGCGTTCGAGGGGGCGTCCTTCGGATCCACCTTCGGCATCTCGACCTTGCCGCGCGTGGCGGGAACCTCGGTCTCGGGCACCATGACCTTCGCGATCGCGAGCGCGGCGGGCGCGCTGATGATGGACGCGATCACGAGGTGGCCCGCGATGTTCGGCACGTTCTGCAGGAACGAGACGTACGCGCCGAGCACGCCACCCGCGACGGTCGCGAAGCCGCCGGTCATCACGGCCATGAGCTCCGAGCGCGTCATCTTCGCCACGAACGGCTTGATGAGGAGCGGGGCCTCGGTCTGTCCGACGAAGATGTTCCCGGCCGTGGACAGCGACTCGGCGCCGCTCGTGCCGAGGGTGCGGACCATCGCCCAGGCGAGCACGCGAACGACGAGCTGCATGAGGCCGATGTGGTACAGCAGGCTCATCAGCGACGAGAAGAAGACGATCGTGGGAAGGATCCAGAACGCGAAGGTCTTCACGGGGGGGCTGATGCGGCCCACGTAGAACTCGGGCGTGCCGTCGGGCCCGAGGATCTGGTGCGGCTGGACCGACTGGAACACGAAGTTGGCGCCGTCTCCCGCGAACCCGATGAGGCGGTTCACACTGGTGTCGACGGCGACGAACAGCAGGCCTTCGCTCGGGACCTTCCAGTCGACCCCGATCAGCGTGAGGAAGCCCTCGAGCGCGGCGTAGAGGTACGTCGTGAGGAACGCCGTGGCGTTCGACAGGACCAGGAGCCCGAACACGAGCTGGAGCGCGATCCCCCAGATCACCGGCCGCCAGTCGACCGACTTCCGCTCGGTCGACAGCCCCCACGCGACCCCGACGAGGATGAAGATGCCCACGAACGACAGCCCACGGTCGAGGAACGAGGTCTGGTCGGGGAGGAAGTTCCCGCCATCCATCGCGAACGCGCTGGAGAGGAAGAGGAGCCAGGTCATGCGGTCTCCGGGGTCGAGCCGCGCGCATCTAGCCGTCTCGCGGCCGGATCGCGAGGAACCTACTCCGTGAGGTGCGCGGGGACGTGGCTGAACGCGGGTACGAGGAGCAGCGGCTGGTTCACCCAGCCGATCACGGGGCGGTAGTGGAAGAACGCGCCCGTGAACAGCTGGAACGCGACGAAGCCCCAGAGGAACGCGGCGGAGGCGAGCCCGATCGAGCGCCCCACCGCGGAGGCCGTCCAGTCGGCGGCCCGGACGAGCGGGTGGCGGTGCGACAGGTCCTTCACGCGCAGGAGACCGAGGGACGTGAGGCGTGCGACCTCGACGGGGTCGAGCTGGCGCGACGAGACCGTGCCGGATCGCACCGCATCCAGGAGCGCGGACGCATACCAGCGGGCCGCGAGCTGCTTGAGCGCGAACGTCGTCGCGAAGCCGAGGATCGCCCACACCAGGAAGTAGGACCGAAGCCACGCGAGCAGGTGGGCGTCGGTCCAGTCGGCCATCTCGGGCCGCGCGATCGGGGCGAACACCGGGTAGATCCACATGAAGGTGAACGGGATCCCGGCCAGTGCGTGTGCGGCGGCCAGCGGCACGGCTCCCGTCCACGACCGGCGTACCAGCGTCGCCAGCAGGCCCACGTCCCAGAACGCCCGCCAGGAGCGGGTCGTCGCGTACCGGGCCTGCGCGAGCGGGAGGACGAGCATCGTGCCCACGAACACCGCGACTCCTGCGAGCCCGGTCAGGGGGCCGATCGAGCGCATGTCGTACCCCTTCGTGAAGCTGTTGTCCCAGCCGTACCGCCAGGCGAACATCCACAGGGCGGCGGACGGCAGCAGGGCGAGCAGGCTGTGCACCGTTCCCCCCACGCCCACGCGGAGGTTCGCGAGCAGACCCCCGATCCAGCCCCTCCATCCGGGGTCGGCCGCGAGGATCCACCGCGGCGCGTCCGCGTCGAACGGGGCTTCCCGCGCGGACTGTGCCCACCACACCCGCTCGGTGGTCCACGCCATCCAGCGCATCACGAACCCGAGGGCCAGCACTCCGGACACCAGGCCCGTGCACGCGAGTCCTCCGAGCATCCACGCGACGGGCACGCCCACTGCGAAGCGCGCTACGCGCACGGGCCAGACCGTGGGTCGAACCGGCATCTCGGGCGCGGGCTGGAGCTGAGGGTTCATCCCCACACCTCTTCGAGCGCACGTCCTTCGGCTTCGGCGCGCGGCAGACCGAGCTGTGCCGCGATGGTCGGCATCACGTCGACCTGCTGGGTCGGACGGTCGATGCGGACGCCGCGGGGGATGCCGGGCCCGCGGAAGAACGCGAACACCTCGCGCGACGAGCGATCGCCGAAGTGGTGCTGGAACGGGAGGGACACGAGCCGGTTGTCGTCGCGCCCGCAGTCCGGAGCGACCACGAGCAGCGTGTCGTCGCGGTACGACGGGTCGCGGTCGAGGGCTTCGACGATCTGGCGCAGGCCGTGGTCCATGATCGCGACCCCGCGCCGGTAGTGCTCCGGGTTCCCCCAGTGCACGTAGTCGCAGTCGTTGTAGTTGATCATCAGGAAGCGCGGCTTCAGCACGCGCAGCGACCACAGCGCGAGCTCGGTGAGCAGGCGATCGCCGCGCGGGTGGAGGGTCCCGGCGTCCGGGGCGTCGCCCCAGTAGGCCTGCCAGGCGGCCCAGAACGCGTCGACGGGGGTGTCGGTGCGGGATCCGGACGCCCGCCATGCGTCGAATCCACGCCGGGAGAGCAGGCTCGCACGGAACGCGGGCCCGAAGTCGGGGTGCTGGCTGAAGGTGAAGTGCTCCTCCTGGGGCCGGTTCTCGCCGTTGAGCACGATCACCTCGTGCTCTGCGGCCCCGCTCGCGCGCACGAGCTCGAGCAGCGTGGGGAACGGGCTGCGGTAGTGCTCTTCGCCACCGGGACGGCCCTGCTCACGGGCGTAGTCGTAGTAGCGGCCGGTCAGCAGGAAGAGGGTGCCCTGGCCGTGGCTGGTCTGGATCTCCCGGCCGGTGCCCATGTCCATGGCGTCGAACAGGGTGCCCTGGGGGAGCAGCTCGTGGAGGAGGTAGCGGCTCCAGCTCGTGTCGGGTGCGATGCTCTCGCGGCGCCGCACACCGCCCCCGAAGCGGACGAGCACCACATTCCGCACGGTGGACGCGGGGGCGTCGGCCCACGAGCGCGCGGAGAGGCCGAGGGCGCCGAGCCCGGAGAGCAGTTGGCGACGATCCATGGGTCCTCCGCAGCTTGGACCCGCGGGCTGCCGGGATCGGAAAGGCGAGGATTCGTAGTCGGGGTGAACGTCGCCCTTCGAGATCGAAGTCGGGTCGAATGTCGCTCAGGCGCCCGTGTCCGGACGCTGCGCCACGGACGAACGCCGAGATTCATGCAACACCAGCGTTTGGAATGCCAACCTCACATCCAGACGCGACATCCGACCCGACTACGCCGACGCGATGCGACGTTCGGTGCGGCTACGCCTCGGTCAGGCGGACCTCCGGTACCGCCCCCACCCATGCAGCATCCTCAGCTCACCGGGCCAGAGGGCCGCGAATCTCGAATCCCCCACCACCCGCTCGACTCGCCGGGTGTAGAGATCGTGCTGAATCTCCACCCTCTCGACCGCCCGGGGCGTCACCGCGGCAAGCGCCGCGACCTCCGAACAGGAAGCGGCCGTGAGCACACGCGCGGCTCGGACGAACAGGGTTCGAGCCGGCCCCCGGACCTTGAGATCGATCGCGACGCGGCGACTCAACGCCCCCACGGCGTCGAACACCGCGTCGGCCGTGGGCGGGCTCGCCATCGCAGCCGGCAACAGCGTTCCCTGCACGCGCACAGAGGGATCCGCCGAGGTGTAGGCGTGGGTTCGTGCGGGATCGGGGTCTGGACGGCGCACCGGGTCGGCCGTCAGCCCGACGGCATCGCGGTAGGTGGAGAACGGCCACTCCAGCGGGTCGCCACACAATCCGGCACGGCAGGGATTCAGGTGGATGTACCGCTCGGTGCGACGGATCTTGAGGGGGTCGTCGATCCTCACTGCGTCGGGAGATGGAGCCAGGAGCCGACCCGACAGACCGTTCCGGGCGTTGTGCCACCGTACGTAGGCGGACAGGGCATGTCCGAGCTCCCGACGACTGTCGCCGACCGTCAGCAGATGGACGTGGTCCGGCATGAGGCAGAGAGCGCTGATCCCGGGCACGCGTTCTGCGATCTTGACCCATAGAACCCTTGCTTCAGACCAGGTCCCGAACAACAGCGCACGTCTCCGCGTGCGCGCGACTTGGTGGAACATCGCACCTCCTGCCGAGGACAGTGCACGGCAGGTGCCATGGACGAAGCGCCGTAGTCGGCTCGAACGTCGCACCGCCCGAGCGTAGTGGAGGTGGATGTCGCTCCGGGATCGATCCGGTCGGGCACGCCAACGGACGAATGCCGAACATTCACGTGTACCGCGCTTCCGAACGCCGCCGCAGGCCCCAAGACGCGACGTTCGACCCGACTACGCCCGCACGAACCGACATTCGACCCGACTACGCCCGCGTCGCGAGACCCGCCCCGACCCGACTCAGTCGATGCGCGCCCGCACCAGCGGCGTCGGCGGCACGTACTCGTCCCCGATCACCACGCCGTGGTGCACCTTTCGGAACGCCAGGTCGAGATTCTTCCCGTCGCGGTGGAGCAGCGTCGCGATCGGCTGCCCTTCCGACACGCGCTGGCCGGGCTCCACGTGCACCCACATCCCGACGCCGTGGTCCACCGGATCCTCGGCCCGCAGCCGGCCCGCACCCAGCTCGAACGCGGCCACGCCCAGATCCCGCGCATCCACCCGCTGCACGAACCCCTCGCGCTCCGCCAGCATCACCGCCTCGCCGACCCCGCCGCCCCGCAGCCGCGAGAAGTCCTCCAGCGCGCGCACATCGCCGCCCTGCGCCTCCACCATCCGCGCGAACCGCTCGTACGCGCGCCCACTCCTCAGAACCTCCGTGGCCGACGGGTGGTTCGTGAGCTGCAGCACGATCGTGCGCAGATCCTCCGGGCCCTCGCCCTTCAGGCACGCAATCGCCTCCTGCACCTCGATCGCGTTCCCCACCGCACAGCCGAGCGGACGGTCCATCGCCGTGATCAGCGCCGAGCACACGAGCCCCGCCCCCTGCGCGACCCGCACCAGCGCCTCCGCCAGCGCCAGCGAGTCCTCCTCGCTCTGCATGAAGGCGCCCGAGCCCGTCTTCACGTCGAGCACCAGCCGATCGACGCCCGACGCCAGCTTCTTCGACAGGATCGAGCCCACGATGAGCGGAATGGACTCCACCGTGCACGTCTCGTTGCGCAGGCCGTAGAGGATCCGGTCGGCCGGCGCGAGCTCGCCCGTCTGCCCGCTGATGAAACACCCGACGTCGTCGAGGATCTGCGCGAGCGTGCCCTCGTCGAGGTCGGTGCGGAAGCCTGGAATCGACTCCAGCTTGTCGAGCGTGCCCCCCGTGTGCCCGAGCCCCCGCCCCGAGATCATGGGGTCGCGCCACCCGAGCTCCGCCCACAGCGGGCCCGTGACCAGGCTCACCTTGTCGCCCACACCCCCCGTCGAGTGCTTGTCGACGAGCGGAGTGCCCTCGGGCCACGTCAGGCGCGTGCCAGAGCGCGTCATCGACCGCGTCAGCGCGATGGTCTCGCCATCCGTGAGCCCCCGCCGGAACGCGTGCGCCAGCCACGCCGCCGCCTGCGGCCGGCTGAACGTGCCCGCGACCACACCCTGCACGAAGGCGTCGATCGCGGCGTCCGTCTGGACCTCGTCGGCCCGCATGGACCGCAGGATGTCGTGGGGGGTCATCTCTCCTCCGAGGCCCGACTCTACTTCGATGCGCGCAGAACGGCCTCGACGGTCTTCGTCCCGATCCCCTTCGTCTCGCCGAACGCCTCCATCGACGCGAACGGGCGGTTCGCCAGGATGACCTCCACGCCCTTCAGGTACACGCCGGCCGCTTTCAGCGCGTCCGCGTCGGCCCCGTTGACCCACTCGAGCGCGCGGGCCGCCTCGGCCGCCGTGAAGCCCACGTCGTCCACCACCAGCTCGCTGCGGGGGGGAGGCGGCGGCACCGGTCGCGTCGGCATCGGCATCGGGAGGACCGGGCCCGGTGCCGGCATCGGATCGTGGGACGGCACCGGCAGCGGCGCCGGGATCGGTTCCGCCACGGGGGCCGGGCCCGGTGCGGTCGCGCCATCCGGGACCTGAGGGGCTGGATCCACCGGAACCCCCGACGAAGACGGGCCCGCCGCAGGCTCCACCGGCTCGGGCATCTCGGGGCTCGGAGGCTCCGGGGGGAGCGCCAGCGCCGGACGCGGTTCCTCCGGAGCGCTCGGCCCGCCGGGGAGCACGAGCACGACCCCGATGGCCACGAGGATCGCGAGGATGCCCGCACCGACGCCGAGCAGCCCGACACTCGCCCCGACCGCGCCGACCCCCACCGCGAGCCGGGCTCCGGCGGGCGCACCCGTCGTGAAGGTGGGCGGAGCCTCGCCGAGCCAGCGCTCCAGATCCACCACGAGCGCGCGGCAGTCCGGGTAGCGGGCATCGGGCGACTTCCGCATGCACCGCTCCGTGATGCGCTCGAGCTCGGGAGGCACGGACACCCCCGGCGACCGCACGGACATCGGCGGGAACGGCTCCGTCATGTGCTGAACGGCCATCCCGAGCGGGTGATCCGCGGTGTACGGCGTGACCCCCGCCAGCAGCCGGTACAGCATGCAGCCCAGCGCGTACACGTCGACGCGGTGGTCCATCGCTTCGCCCTTCGCCTGCTCCGGCGCCATGTAGGCGGGCGTGCCCATGTAGGTACCCGCGCGCGTGCTGTAGTCGGAAGGCGACTCCCCTCCCGTGGCGACGACCTTCACGAGCCCGAAGTCGAGCAGCACGGGCCGCTCGCGCCCGTCTTCCTGCTGCACGATCACGTTCTGCGGCTTCACGTCCCGATGGATGAGGCCCGCTTCGTGCGCTGCAGCCAGGCCCTTCGCGAGGTCGGCGACGATCCGCGCCGCCCTGCGGGGCTCCATCGGCTGACCGGCCTTCACGAGCGCCGACAGGGCAGGCCCCGTGAGGCGCTCCATCACGACGAACCGCAGGCCCCGCTCCGTGGTGCCGTAGTCGTGCACCGTGACCACGTTCGGGTGGTTCAGCCGGCCCGCCACCGCCGCTTCGCGCTCGAACCGCGCGGAGAACTCGGTCTTCGCGGCACCGCGGAGGTCTTCGCGCAGCACCTTGATCGCGACCGTGCGCCCGAGCGGTTCCTGCACACCGAGGTACACGCGCCCCGCGCCGCCCTGCCCGATCGTCTCGAGCACGCGGTATCGCCCCGCGAGCACGGTGCCGACGAGGTCCTCGGTGAGACCGCCAGGTTCGGTGTTCTCGTCGTCGGACACGAGGGAGTGTCACCGGCTGGGCGGTCTCAGGCAATTCACGATCCCACCGGGTACTCTGGCGGCGGAGCCTCGATGATCCTCCTGTTCCTCCAGTCCAGCCTCGCCGGGCCGATCGACGGTACCGACTGCCAGGTGTCGCTTCCGTCGCTCGTCGTCGCCAGCAACACCAACGCGTTGATCGACACGTCGACGTGCGAGGTCACGAACGCGGGTGTGCCGGTGTGGTCGGCGCCGTGCAGCAGCGCGTCCGCCACGGTCCGGGTGTGCATCGCCGCCGACTTCGAGGTGGGAGAGGGCGCCACCGTCGAGGTCACGGGCCTCAGGCCGGTGATCTTCAAGGTCGACGGGAACACGATGATCTCGGGGGTCGTCGACGGGAGCGCGCGCGCCGACCGAACCGGGCCCGGGGGAGGGCGCGGGAGCGTGCTGGGCGGGGATGGTCACCCCTACGCGCTCACGCTGTCCCCGCTGATCGGAGGGGGGCGCGGGAGCTGGGTCGGCGGATCCGGAGGTGCGTTCGGCGGCGACGGTGGCGCGGTGAACGGCACGGTCACCCTCCCGGGCGGGCTCGCGTACGGCAGCCTTCCCGGTCAGCTCGAAGGGGGAGCCGGCGGAGGCCGTGCCGTACGGCCCTCGTGGGCCACACCCGGGCTCGGCGGGCACGGCGGCGGGGCGGTCGCGATCGTCACGCCGCAGAGCATCGACTTCGGCCCGAACGGGCGGATCCAGGTGGTCGGTGCCGACGGGGGCGATGCGACGGGCGCCGGAGAAGGCGGGGGTGGGGGCGCCGGAGGCGGCATCCTGCTCGCCGCGAACAGCGTGAGCTGCCAGAACACTGGAGGGCTCCCCCAGCTGAAGGCGCACGGCGGCGCGGGGGGCGCTGGCACGCAGGGCTTCTCGGCTGGCGGAGGTGGAGGCGGGGGCCGCGTCTACATCCTGGGCGACGAGCCCTCCGGGTGCACGATCGACGTGGCGGGTGGTCCCTCCCCCGACCCCGGCTCGGGCGGGGGATCGTCCGGCACCATCCGCCTCGACACGGACGAAGACGGGTACGCCACCCCGGAGGACTGCGACGACGACGATCCGGACATCCATCCCGGCGCGACCGAGATCTGCGGCAGCAACGTCGACGAGGACTGCGACGGCACCCTCGCGCCGCTCACCGGCTTCCTCGACCTCGACGGCGACGGGTGGGGCATTCCGGCGCCCGGAGTGATGTGCGGCACTGCCGGAACGGCCACGCGCACGGGCGACTGCGACGATCTGGAGCCCGGGGTGAACCCGGGGCAGGTGGAGATCGTCGGCAACGGGTTCGACGACGACTGCGTCGGCGGGGATCACGTGCTGTCGCCCGGAGACCTCGTGATCACCGAGGTCTCGACGAGCCCCCGCTACATCGAGGTGCTGTCGCGCATCCCCCGCCGCGCGATCGTGCCGGGCGGGTTGGTGTCCGTGATCGACGCCGACGGCACGACGTACCTCGCGCCGAACGCCATCGAGGTGCGGCCTCTGCGTCTCGAGGTGCTGCTGCCGAGCGACTTCGCGGGGTGGGCCCTCGCCGGTCCGCCCCTGCCGGTCACGCTCACCGCGTCCGGGTCCATCCTCGACTCGGCCGCCGGGCTGGGGCCATTCCCGGATGCGAACGACGCGACGGTCTACTCGCTGAACGGCGCGCACTTCGAAGGGGGGGATGTCGAGCCCGACCTGAACGACGCGCTCTGCGACTTCTGCACCGGCCAGCCCACACCGAAGACGCCCAACGTGGTGTGCCCGGAGGACTGCGACCTCGACGGAGATCCCACCCCGCTCACGGGCGGTGGCGACTGCGCAGACGACGATCCGTCCGTGTACAGCGGGGCGATCGAGACGCTCGGCGACGGCATCGACTCCGACTGCAGGTTCGACACCGACGAGCTCACGTCGGGCGAGCTGGTGGTGACGGAGCTCGGGTTCGACCGCCTCGAGATCTACAGCGGGCTCCCCTACGCGTTCTACGCCGACGGGGTGGACGTCGTGGCCGACCAGCTCACGGCGTTCTCCCTGCCTCCGAGCCTGGTGGTGCAGCCCGGTTACACGGCCATCCCCGCCGCCGATCTCACGAACCCGGGCATCCCCTTCCCGTCCGCGGTCGACGAGGTGTGGCTGCAGTCCAACGACGTGATCATCGATCTCGTGCGCCTCGATGGCTTCACCATGCCGGCGGCATCGGAGGTCCTGCAGCTCACGGGTGCGATCGACCCTCCGGACGCGAACGCGAACGACGACCGGTGCGCGTGGTGCGTCGACGCCGCGTCGGTCGGGCCCAACCACGTGTGCGGCATCGACGACGACGGAGACGGGTTCGTGTGCACGTCCGACTGCAACGACACGAACGTCGCGATCCATCCCGGGGCCATCGAGGCGTGCGGCGACGGGGTCGACCAGGACTGCGATGGCGTCGACTGCGCGGTGTCCGACACCGACACCGACACCGATGCCGACTCGGACACCGACACCGACACCGACACCGACTCGGACGCCGACATGGACACCGACACCGACACCGACGCCGACAGCGATGCGGACACCGACACCGACACCGACGCCGACAGCGATGCCGACGCGGATGCGGACACCGACAGCGATGCGGACACCGATGCCGACGCGGACGCCGACAGCGACTCGGACGTCCAGCCGCCCGACACCGATCCCATCCCGCCCGACACCGACACCGTCCCGCCCGACACCGGTCCCGGCGACACCGATCCTGCCGACACCGCCGGCACGCCCGCCTACTTCCGCGGGCGCACGTGCAGCTGCGCGACCGACGCAGGGGTCACGGTCTCCCTCCCGCTCGCGATCCTGACCCGTCGGCGGCGCTGACGTCCGCGATCCCGGGTTCACTGGCGCTGGGCGAGCGCGGTCCTGCGCGAGCCTGACCCCGGTCTGGACCGGCGGAGACGGCGATCCTGCACCGTGATAGGCTCGGGCCCCTCCGAAGGCGAGCCACACGATGCCCATTCCCTACTCCGAAGCCGAGCGACGCCGATGGCGATCGGCACGGGTCGACAACGCGAGCGTCCGCATCCGGGTCGCCCGCGCACGCACCCGGTCCATCAAGACCGACAGCAAGAAGCGCCTGTTGCGCCTCGCGCTCAACATGATCGACCTCACCACGCTCGAAGGCGCCGACACGCCCGAGAAGGTGCACGCGCTGTGCCGCAAGGCCCTGCTGCCCTTCCAGGAGATGCCCGATCTCCCCACCACCGCGGCTGTCTGCGTGTACCCGAACATGGTCCCGCACGCGCGCGAGACGCTCGGCGCGAGCTCCCCCGTGAAGCTGGCCGCCGTCGCCACGGCCTTCCCGAGCGGTCAGCTGCCGCTCCAGCTCAAGCTCGAAGAGGTCCGGCGCACGGTCTCCCTCGGCGCCGACGAGATCGACATGGTGATCGACCGCGGCGCCTTCCTGGCGGGCGAAGACGAGCGCGTCTACGACGAGATCGCGGCCACGAAGGAAGCCTGTGGAGCGGCCCGGCTCAAGGTGATCCTCGAGACCGGCGAGCTCGGAACGCTCGACAACGTCGCCGCCGCCTCGCGCCTCGCGATCGCGGCGGGTGGCGACTTCATCAAGACGAGCACGGGCAAGATCAAGCCCGCGGCCACCCTCGAGACCACCCTCGTGATGCTCGAAGCGATCCGCGAGCACTACCTCGAGACGGGCGAGAGGATCGGGATGAAGCCCGCAGGCGGCATCCGCGACTCGAAGCTCGCGCTCCACTACCTGGTGCTGCTCGCCGAGACGCTCGGCGCAGCCTGGATGACGAACGAGTGGTTCCGCTTCGGCGCCAGCAGCCTCGCCAACGATCTGCTCCGCCAGATCGCCCGCCGCGAAGACGGCCACTACCAGAGCCCCCGCCGCTTCAGTGCGGATTGAGGAAGGGTCCCCCATGAACGAGAAGGCCAAGAAGCGACCCGAGCTCGATCTCGCCGGAGCCCTCGAGCTCTCGCCGAGCCCCGAGAGCCATCCGGTCACGTTCCGCGAGCGGTACGGGCACTACATCGATGGCAAGCGCGTCGAAGGTCCGTCCGACGCCGACTTCGAGACGCTCAACCCCGCCACCGGCAAGCCGATCGCGAAGGTCGCCACCGCGGGCGAGGAAGAAGTCGACAAGGCCGTGAAGGCGGCCCGGAAGGCGTACGACAAGGTGTGGTCGCGGATGGATGGCGCGACGCGCGGCAAGTACCTCTACCGCATCGCGCGGCGACTCCAGGAGCGGTCGCGGGAGTTCGCGGTCGCGGAGACGATCGACAACGGGAAGCCGATCCGCGAGACGCGCGATGTCGACGTTCCCCTCGCTGCCCAGCACTTCTTCTACTACGCCGGCTGGGCCGACAAGCTGGCGTACGCGGCACCGGGCCGCGAGGTCGCTCCGCTCGGCGTGGCGGCGCAGGTCATCCCGTGGAACTTCCCGCTGCTGATGGCCGCGTGGAAGATCGCCCCCGCGCTGGCCACGGGGAACACGGTCGTCCTGAAGCCCGCCGAGACCACGCCGATCACGTCGACGATGCTCACCGAGATCTTCGAGGAGGTCGACCTCCCGCCCGGCGTCGTGAACATCGTGAACGGCGCGGGCAGCACGGGAGCCGCGCTCGTCGGGCACCCGGGCGTCGACAAGGTCGCGTTCACGGGCTCCACGGCGGTCGGTCGCATCATCATGCGCCAGATCGCGGGCTCGAAGAAGAAGGCCACCATGGAGCTCGGCGGGAAGGGCGCGAACGTGGTGTTCGCCGACGCCGCGCTCGATCAGGCCGTCGAGGGCGTGATCAACGGCATCTTCTTCAACCAGGGTCACGTGTGCTGTGCGGGCTCCCGCCTGCTGCTCGAGGAGTCCATCGCCGACGAGTTCGTGGCGCGCCTGAAGCGCCGGATCTCGACGCTGCGCATGGGCGACCCCCTCGACAAGAACACCGACATCGGCGCGATCAACAGCGCCGAGCAGCTCTCCACCATCCAGCGGTACATCGACATCGGGAAGAGCGAAGGCGGGCAGTGCTGGCAGGGGTCCGCCACGGAGCCGCCGGGTCACGGCTACTTCGTCCGGCCCACGCTGTTCACGGGCGTCCAGCAGTCCGACACCATCGTGCGCGAGGAGATCTTCGGGCCCGTGCTGTCGATCCTGACGTTCCGTACGCCCGAGGAGGCCGTCACCAAGGCCAACAACAGCGAGTACGGCCTCGCGGCCGGCGTGTGGACCGAGAAGACGAGCAAGCTGTTCGAGGTCGCGCACGCGCTCAACGCCGGCGTGGTGTGGGCGAACGGGTACAACCTGTTCGACGCCGCGTCTCCGTTCGGTGGCGTCCGCCACTCGGGCTTCGGCCGGGAAGGTGGCATCGCAGGCCTGTTCCCGTACCTGGAGGTGCGCTGATGGCCCGCCTCCCCGTTCAGAAGACGCTGAAGATGTACGTGGGCGGGAAGTTCATCCGCTCCGAGAGCGGCCGCACGACGCCGGCCCGTGGAGCCGATGGATCCGTCATGAACGTGAACTACGCCAGCCGGAAGGACCTCCGCGGCTCGATCGAGAACAACCGGTCCGCCCAGCCCGGGTGGGCCGCGCTCACCGCCTACAACCGCGGGCAGATCCTGTACCGCCTGGCCGAGATCCTCGAAGACCGGCTCGGAACCCTGCCCACCACCCAGTCCGATGCCGAGGCCGCGACCGATCGTGCCGTGCACCATGCGGGCTGGGCCGACAAGGTGTCGGCGATCCTGTCCACGCTGAACCCCGTCGCGGCGACGTACGTGAACTACAGCCTGGTGCGGCCCCTCGGCGTGGTGCTCGCGATTCCGGCCCCTGGCGACGGGCTCCTCGGCATGGTCGAGGCGCTGTGTGCCAGCGCGCTCATGGGGAACGCGACCACGCTGCTCGTCACGCCCGCCTCCGCCGAGCTCGCCACGCACCTCGCCGAAGCCCTGGCCACGAGCGACTTCCCGGGCGGCGTGGTGAACGTGCTCACGGGCGACCTCGACGACGTGCTGAAGACCGCCAACGTGCACGACGATCTCGACGCGCTGTACGTGACGGAGGGGGTGCTGTCGAAGGGCACGCTCACCCAGGCCCAGACCGAGGGGGCGCAGGTGATGCGCCGGATCATCCTGACGAAGGGCGCTGCGCGTCCGGCGAGCCCCGCGGAGCTCGCGCGCCTGTCGGAGACCCAGACGGTCTGGATGAGCGCGTGGGAGCCGAGCGGCGGCGCAGCGGCGTACTGACGGGCCGAAATCGGTTAATCGGCGCTTCCGACAGGAGGAAGCCGATGTCCGAGCTCTACGAGGTCCCCGCGCGCGTCACCGAGGGCAGCCCCAACCCGATGTCCACCATCGAGGGGTGGCGGGCCGAGCGCGAGCGGTCGGAGAACGACCCCGACGCCTTCTGGCTCGCGGTCGCGAAGGAGCGCCTCGTGTGGCGCACCGAGCCGACGCAGGGCCTCGAAGGCAGCTTCCACACCGTCCCCGAGAGCCCGCTCCGGTGGTTCGCCGACGGCCAGCTCAATGTCACGGAGTCGTGCCTCGACGCGAACCTCGCGAGCCGCGGCAACAAGATCGCCATCCTCTGGGAAGGCGACGAGCCCGGCCAGACCCGCACGCTCACCTACCGGGAGCTCCACGAGGAGGTCTGCCGAACCGCGAACGCGCTGAAGGCCCTCGGCCTCCAGAAGGGCGAGCGCGCGATCATCTACATGGGCATGGTCCCCGAAGCCGCCATCGCGATGTTGGCGTGCGCTCGCATCGGCGCGATCCACTCCGTCGTGTTCGGCGGTTTCTCGGCCGAAGCGCTCCGCGACCGCGTGCGCGACTGCGGCGCCCAGGTGGTCATCACGCAGGACGAGGGGCTGCGCGGCAAGCGCCCGATCCCGCTCAAGAAGGTCACCGACGAAGCCCTCGCCGGTGAGCGCGGCGTGAAGAAGGTGCTCGTGTACCGGCGCACGGGCGGCGAGGTCGACTGGGTCGACGAGCGCGACGTGTGGTGGCACGAGATCGTCCCGTCGCAGAGCCCCGAGTGCGCGGCGGAGATCGTCGAGGCCGAGCACCCGCTGTTCGTGCTGTACACCTCCGGGTCGACCGGGAAGCCGAAGGGCCTCGTGCACACCTGTGGCGGGTACCTCGCGTACGCCAGCTACACGCACGCCAACGTGTTCGACCTGCGCGAAGACGACGTGTACGCCTGCGTGGCCGACGTGGGCTGGATCACGGGGCACACCTACATCGTGTACGGGCCGCTCGCGAACGGGGCGACCACGATGATGTTCGAGTCGATCCCCACCTACCCGGACGCCGGGCGGTACTGGGACATGGTCGAGCGCCACCGGATCACGATCTTCTACACGGCCCCCACGGCCATCCGCGCGCTGGCCGCCCAGGGCGACGACTTCGTGAACCAGTACGACCGCAGCTCGCTCCGCGTGCTCGGCACCGTCGGAGAGCCCATCAACCCCGACGCCTGGCGCTGGTACCACGCGGTGGTCGGGCAGGGCCGGTGCAACATCGTCGACACCTGGTGGCAGACGGAGACCGGGGGGATCTCGATCTCCCCCATCGCTCCGGCCACCCCCACGAAGCCGGGCTCCGCCACGCTCCCGATGCCGGGCATCTTCCCCGTGCTGATGGATGCCGACGGGCATCGCCTGCGCGGCCCGGGCGACGGCCGCCTGTGCCTCGAGTTCCCGTGGCCCGGCCAGGCCCGCACGGTGTGGGGCGACCACCCCCGCTTCGTCGCCACGTACTTCCAGCACTACCCCGGCATGTACTTCACGGGAGACGGCTGCAAGCGCGACGCCGACGGGTACTACTGGATCACGGGGCGCGTCGACGACGTGATCAACGTGAGCGGGCACCGCATGGGCACCGCCGAGTTCGAGTCCGCGCTCGTGAGCGTCGACGCCGTCGCGGAGGCCGGTGTGGTAGGCTATCCGCACCCGATCAAGGGCCAGGGCGTGTACGCGTACATCGTGCTGCAGCCCGGCTACGAAGCGTCCGAAGCGATGGAGGCCGAGCTGCACGCCGCCTGCCGCTCGCAGATCGGGGCGCACGCCAAGGTCGACCTCTACCAGTTCGTGCCCGGCCTCCCGAAGACCCGCTCGGGCAAGGTCATGCGGCGCATCCTGCGCAAGGTGGCCGAAGGCGAGCCCGACAAGCTCGGCGACGTCTCCACCCTCGCCGACCCCTCCGTGGTCGACGCCATCGTGGCGGGCGCGAAGGTCTGACCGCACTGGTCAAGCATTGGTCAATCCCCCGTCCCACGGGGGATTCCGCAGAACCGAGGGGGGCATCGGCGGGTTATCCGCGTCACTTCGCGGAGGTGTCCATGCATCGGCTCGCTCTCATCGCCACGGTCTTCGGCGTCCTGGCCGCTTGCCAGGAGTACGAGCTCAAGCAGGATCCCGACGATCCCCAGATCGTCGACACCGACCTCCCGCCCGTCGACACCGACGAGCCGCCCGTGCCCACGCCTCCGCCGGAGGCCCCCGACATCGAGGTGGAGCCGATGCTCCTCCCGTTCGGCTTCCTGCCCGCGCAGTGCCTGTCGGAGCCCGAGCTCGTCACCGTGCGCAACGTGGGCGGCGGCGACCTCGTGATCAACGACATCTTCTTCGTCGACTCGGTGGGCGCGTTCAACGAGACCGGCACGTCCACCGTGGTGGCGCCCGGCGGCATCTACCAGTTCTACGTCGAGTTCATCCCGCTGTACGACGGCCAGTGGCTCGACTACGTGCGCATCGCGAGCAACGACCCCGACGAGTCCGTGGTCGACGTGGTGGCCGACGGCACCGGTGCGAACGGCGGCATCATCACGGATGGGTTCGTGCAGAACGCCGCGAGCGCAATCGACGTGCTGTTCGTGCTCGACAACTCCGGGTCGATGTCCGACAACCTCGATGCCCTCGCGAACGAGTTCCCGCAGTTCATCCAGAACTTCGTGGCGCTCGGCCTCGACTACCAGATCGCGGTCGTCACCACCGACATGGACGATCCGACGCAGTCCGGCCGCATCCAGGGCCCGATCATCTCCAACGCCAGCGCGGATCCGGTCGGCGACTTCGTCGCCATCACGAGCCTCGGGGCGACGGGCTCCGGAGACGAGCGCGGTCTCGATGCCGCGTTCGCCGCGCTCGACCCCAGCGTCGGCCTGATCAACACCACGAACGCCGGCTTCGCGCGGCCCGGGTCGAACCTGTCGATCATCGTCGTGAGCGACGAGAACGACGGCAGCAACATGAACCCCGCGCCGTTCACCACCTGGCTCGACAACTACCAGGGCGACCCCGACCTCTCGAACCTCTCGATCGTCGGCGGTCCGCGCCAGGGCCTGTTCCCGTGCATCAGCATCATCGGCGGCGTCTCGGCGTCTCCCGTGCCCCGCTACTGGAGCGTCGCGCGCGACACCGGCGGCATCCACGCCAACCTGTGCAACGTGAACTTCGACGTGATCGTGCAGCAGCTCGCCACGGTCGCGGCCGGCCTGCGCGTCAACTACGACCTCGCGGCCATCCCCGGCGACCCCAACACGGTGGGCGTCACCGTGAACGGCGTGCCGCTGCCCCAGAACGCCACGAACGGCTGGACGTACGACCCCGCCACGAACCTCGTCGAGTTCCACGGCACGGGGGTGCCCGACGAGGGCGCCAACGTCGAGATCACGTACGAAGGCGAGACCGTCTGCCCCAACTGAGCGGTTCCCCTTGCCCAGCCGGCCCCATCACCTGCTGTTCGTGTGCAGCGGCAACATCTGCCGCTCGCCCATGGCCGAGTACCTCGCCCGAGCGCACGGCGAGCGGACGTCCGTCGAGCTCGAGGTCCGTTCCGCGGGCACGCTCGGCCTGACCGACCGCCCCGCAGAGCC
>JAWKRP010000020.1:0-191511 GCA_041389565.1 Myxococcota bacterium | reverse complement strand
CGACTTCCTGCCAGGGCCGGTCGAGCAGAGAGCGCACTGCCGGGACGGTCGAGCAGACGGCGTCCTGGCAAGCCGGGTCGAGCAGACGGGACCTGTCGATTCGCCAGCGCCAGCCACCCTGACTCCGGGCTTCGCCCTCCGCCTCGCTTCGCTCGTTGGCATCCCTCGCGTAGACACGAGAGTCCCACAGACCCCGCACGTGCGGCGCCCCTGCCACTACGGGCGCGTTCCGCGGGGTCCGTCGGACTCCCTGCGCCTCGATGCGGAGCGTCGAGCGCTCGCCAGACGAGGTCTTCGCCGGGACGTCGGGAGACGACACCGAAGCCGAGAACGCAGACGCATCCTCACGACAGCGTCGTCTCTGCCGACGCGGACGCCGTCGTTACCGACACGCTCGTCTCTGCCGGCGTGGACGCTGTCTCACGTCACCCATCCGCTCTCTGCGGCGTGGAGGGAGCGCGCTCGTGCGAGAGCCTTCAAGGTGGTGACGAAAAGTGAGGTATCGCGGTGTCCGTTCCACCGACCCACGCGCTCGCGGCGCCCCGATCGCCGTTGCGGACGAGGAGGACCCGTGCGATGCTCGACGCCAGTCCCGACGCGCTGGACGGACCCGGAGAGGAGCTCGTGATGAGGTGGGTACTGCTCGGATCGCTCGCCGGATGCGAAGGCCTCTGCGATGCGGGGCGCGTGGGGCGCGTGGCTCGCGAGTTCGCGGGTCCCGACGCCATCGAGTGCACCGACATCCAGTGCTCGGTGGACGCGCACGACGCCGGCGAGGCCTCCCTCTTCGAGCAGGGACCTTCGCAGGGCATCGACAGCACCATCGAGAGCTGGGTGGTGACGAACGCCGAAGGGCTCTGGTTCTTCAGGTCCGACACGTTGGGCGCGAAAGCTGCGTACCACTGCATCGATCCGGTGGTCACCGCCAGCGGGATCGAGTGTGCGTCCATCGAGCCCGCCGGCAACCACTACGCGGTGTGCGGAGGGCACTCGGGCTCCCCCGCCCCCATTCCGTTCGACGACCGCTGAACCGGGCGCAGCCCCCACCGTCGCCGGAAGGGGCCGCTATCTCCGCAGGACTTCAGTGCGGTTCGGCTACTCCGCCCACACTGGCGAGAGCACTGCGTCGACCTGCGCGTTCCCGGTGGTCTCGATGGTGACCTCGTCGAGCGCCGTCGCCGTGACCATCGCGTTCCCGCCGGCCTCGCCGCCCACGTGGCCCGCCATCACCTCGCTGGCGTCGAGCACCGCGCTGCCGCGCATGTCCAGCATCAGACGGTCGACCATGCCGGACGCCTCCACCACGCTGTTCCCGCGCCCGTAGGCATCCCAGCGCGTCGCCACGAGGTCGCCGATCACGAGCTCCGCGGAGCCCCCGACGGACGTGTCGAGATCCCCGGTGGTCAGGTGGTCGAGCTCGATGAGCGTGTCTCCCGTGGTGTCCAGACGAACCGAGTCGGCGTGGATGTCGCGGATGCGCGCATGCCCGTCGCCCGACGCATCGATGTCGACACGGTCGCCACTGAGCGTGTCGAGGTCGACGTTGCCGGACAGCGACACCTGCACGCGACCACGGTTGCCATTCGAGTACACGGCAGAGATACGGTCGTGGACCACGACGGTGCAGTGCGAGTCGTCGGAAACGTCGACGAACAGCACGCGATCGACGATCCGGAGCTCCGCGTGGTCGCGGTCGCGGTCGCAGAACGCATCGGCCTCTCGGTGCTTCTGCGACGCGTCGACCTGCAGATCGACCGGGCCGTACAGCTCGACCTCGTCGTACCGATCTTCGTTCGAGCACGCGGTGGCGAGGATGGCGAGTGGGATGATGATGCGGTTCATGTCTACCTCCACGGCAACGATAACACCACTGTAAATGAATGCAAAGAAAAATGAAGGAGGCGATCGAGAACCCCGCACTCGGGGGTTGCCGTCGCGACTTCCGGGGGATAGCGTCTTGCCTACCACGTGGTAGACAGAGCTCATCGTGAACGTAGAGACGCACCAACCGGACGTTCGGTCCCGCATCCTCGTCGAAGCCACCCGGCTGTTCGCGGAGCGCGGGTACGACGGCACGTCCATCCAGTCCGTGTCCGAAGCCGTCGGCATCCGGCGCCCGAGCCTGCTGTACCACTTCAACAGCAAGGCCGAGCTGCGGGATGCCGTGCTCGCCAACATGCTGGCCTACTGGAAGGACACCCTGCCCACGATCCTCACCGCCGCGACGTCCGGTGGGGATCGGCTCGACAAGGCGATGTCCGCGATGGCCAAGTTCTTCGTCGACGATCCGAACCGCGCCCGCCTGCTCGCGCGCGAGATGCTCGACCGGCCCGACGACATGCGGGCCCTGTTCCGCGAGCACCTGCGCCCGTGGACCGGCCTGCTCACCGGGTACATCCGGATGGGTCAGGAAGCCGGAAGTGTCCGGTCCGACCTCGATCCCGAGGCCTGGACGCTCCAGATGATCACGGCGGCCATCGGGGCGGTCGCGGTCGGTCCGGTCGGCGGGCACATGCTGGCCGACGCACCCGGCATCCCGCGCCAGCTCCGCGAGCTCGTACGCACCGCCAAAGCTTCGCTGTTCAACCCCCGTCCGCAGCCCGCAGCGGCCGCTGAGGAATCCTGATGGCCAACTTCTACGAGGACAACGACGACCTCCGGTACTACCTCGAGCGCGGCGTCGACTGGGAGCCCCTGGTCGCCGTGACGGAGGCCGGGTTCCGCGACCCCGACGGGTTCTCGAACACCACCGAGGCCGTCGAGGCCTACGCCGAGGTCCTGACGCTCATCGGAGAGTTCGTCGCCGACGAGGTCGCTCCGCGGGCCGCCGAGATCGACGCCGCCCACCCGCGGGTGGACGACGGCCAGGTCGTCTATCCGCCCGTGTGGGACGAGATCTTCGAGAGCATCAAGGCGCTCGAGCTCCACGGCATGTGCGTGCCGCGGTCGCTGGGCGGCATGAACCTGCCGCTCCTGATGCTCCAGTTCCAGAACGAGCTGTTCGCCCGCGCCGACGTGAGCGTGTGCGCGCACCACGGCTTCCATGGCGGCATGGCGATGGCCGCCATGGCGTACAGCACGATCGAGGGCACCACCACCTTCGATCCCGCCACCGGAGCCATCGTCGACACGCGGTTCCGCCAGTGCATCGAGGAGATCGTGAGCGGCGAGACGTGGGGCTCGATGGACATCACGGAGCCCGACGCCGGGTCCGACATGGCCGCCCTCACGGTGAAGGGCGAGCTCGAAGGCGACCAGTGGTTCGTGTCCGGCACCAAGATCTTCATCACGTCCGGGCACGGCAAGTGGCACTTCGTCATCGCGCGCACGGAGCCCCAGGGCGACCCCGACGACCCGTTCTCCGGGCTCGGCGGGCTGTCGATGTTCCTGGTCCCCGCGTGGGACGAGGCCGGCAACCGCTTCGCGTTCGTCGACAAGGTCGAGGAGAAGCTCGGCCACAACGGGTCCGCCACGTGTGTCGTGCGCTTCGAGCACGCCCCCGCGCACCTCATCGGCCAGCGCGGCGAGGGCTTCAAGTACATGCTCCTGCTGATGAACGGCGCCCGCGTCGGCGTGGGCTTCGAGAGCCTGGGCCTGTGCGAGGCCGCCCGCCGGGCCGCCGAGCGGTACGCGTCCGAGCGGGTGTCGATGGGCAAGACCATCGACCAGCACGAGATGATCGCCGACTACCTCGAGGAGATGCGCACCGACTGCCAGGCCATCCGGGCGCTCGCGGTCCACGCGTGCGTGCACGAGGAGATGCAGCGCAAGCTCCAGATCCGGCTCGACCACATGCCGCCGTCGGATCCCGCCGAGATCGAGGCCACCACGCAGGAGATCAAGCGCCGTCGCCACCGCGCCCGCGCGCTCACGCCCCTCCTGAAGTACCTGGCCTCCGAGAAGGCCGTCGAGATGGCCCGCCGCGCGATCCAGATCCACGGCGGCGCCGGCTACATCAAGGAGTTCGGCGTCGAGAAGCTGCTCCGCGATGCCGTCGTCATGCCGATCTACGAGGGCACGAGCCAGATCCAGTCCCTCATGGCGATGAAGGACAACCTCATGGGCGTCGTGAAGAACCCCCGCCGGTTCGCCCGCGACTCCGCGAAGGCCCGGTGGACCGCCATGTCGTCGCGCGACCCGCTCGAGGTCCGCGTCGCCCGCCTCCAGACCGTGAAGTACGAGACGCTCCGGTTCCTGCTCACCCGGCTCGCCGCGAACAAGTTCAAGGAGGTCCGGAAGAAGCCGCTCACCGAGTGGTCCGAGGCCCTCAAGGACTTCGATCCGAAGCGCGACTTCGCCCTCGCCATGCTCCACGCCGAGCGGCTCACGAAGATCCTGGTCGACGTGGTGGTCGCGGAAGAGCTGCTGCTCCAGGCCCGCAAGCACGACGACCGCCGCGCCGTGCTCGAGAGCTGGCTCGAGCGCGCGGAGCCCCGCACGCGGTTCCTGCACGACGAGATCACCACCACCGGGCTGCGCCTGCTGGCGTCCCTCCACCCCGCGTCCGCCGACGCGTCCGTCGCGGCGAAGTAGGCCCCATGACCGTCTCCCGGAAGTACGCCCTGCAGCAGGGCGCCGTGGTTCGTGCGCTGGTCCGCACCGGAATCGCGTCGATGAAGAAGAACCGCCCGTCCAGCATGGACGTTCCCGGGCCTTCCTTCTCGGACACCGTGCCCGCGCGGTCGCAGGCGCTGATCGACGCGTACCTGCGCCACGTCGGCGGCTCCACGAGCGCGTACCGCGGCCAGGTCCCGCCGCACCTGTTCCCGCAGTGGGGGTTCCCGACCCTCGTGAAGACCCTCGACGCGATCCCGTACGACATGCGCACCGTGCTGAACGCCGGGTGCCGCATCGTCCTGCACAAGCCGATCCCCGCGGGCGAAGCCCTGCACCTGCGTGCGCGCATCGAGGAGATCGACGACAACGGCAAGCGGGCCCTGCTCACCCAGAAGCTGTGGACCTCCACGAAGTCCGCGCCCGATGCCCTCGAGGCCACCATGCGCGTGTTCGTGCCGCTGAAGCGCGATCGGTCCGGCGCGCCGAAGGAGAAGCCCCGCGTGCCCGAAGGTGCGCGGGAGATCGACCGCTGGCGCCTCGGTCCGAAGGCCGGCAACGACTTCGCCGTGCTGACCGGCGACTTCAACCCGATCCACTGGATCCCCGCCGCCGCACGCGCTGCGGGGTTCAAGAACACCATCCTGCACGGCTTCTCCACGATGGCGCGGGCCATCGAGACCCTGAACGTCGTGCGGTTCTCCGGCGACATCACCCGGCTGCACGCGGTCGACGTGAAGTTCACGCGGCCCCTGGTGCTCCCGGCGAAGCCCGGCGTGTTCCTGGGCCCCGACCACACCTTCTTCGTCGGGACCCATCCCGGCGGCCCCTGCTTTCTCGAAGGATCCTACGAGGTGAACGATGGCTGACCGTCTGGTCGAGCTCGCGGCGAACCCCGCCGCCCGAAAGTGGATGACCCGACTCGGGTTGCCCGTCCCCATGCCCCAGAAGCTCCGGCGCCCCGAAGGCCCGTGGGTCGAGCGTCCCCTGCAGGACCGCCACGTCATGATCGGGGGGAACGGCGCGCTCGGCGAGGTCCTCGCGAGCACGCTCGGTGCCGCTGGCGCGAACCCGTGGCTGGTCGACGCCGACACCGTGCTGGCGTCCTTCCAGGCGGCCGGCGAGGCGTGGGGCCGTCCCCCGAAGACCGTCGGTCCCGACGAGGTGCCCGAGATCCAGCCCCACGCGCTCGTGTACGACGCGACGGGGATCACCGATCCGGCCGGCCTGCGCGGGCTGTACGACTTCTTCGGTCCCCGCGTGCGCGGCCTGGCGCGCTGTGGGCGGGCGGTCGTGCTCGGCCGTCCACACGGCAAGGCCGGCAGCCCCGCGGAAGCCGCAGCCCAGCGGGCCCTCGAGGGGTTCGTCCGCTCCCTGGGCCGCGAGCTCGGGCGCTCCGGCAGCACCGCGCAGCTGATCACCGTCGTCGAGGGCGCCGAAGACCGCCTCGCACCGGTCCTCCGCTTCGTGCTGTCCGACCGCTCGGCCTACGTCACCGGGCAGCCCCTCCACGTCTCCAAGACCGTTCGCGCCGCGGACGACAAGCCCGTCCGGGCCCTCGAGGGCAAGGTCGCGCTCGTCACCGGGGCCGCCCGCGGCATCGGCCGGGCCACCGCGAACCAGCTCGCCGCCGAAGGCGCACACGTCATCGTGCTCGACCGTCCCGCGGACGACGGCCCCGCGAGCGAGGTGGCCGCGGAGGTCGGAGGCAGCCTGTTCCTCGTGGACGTGACCGACCCCGACTCGGGCGACAAGATCGCGGCCTACGTGCGCGAGAACCACGGCCAGCTCGACGTGATCGTGCACAACGCCGGCATCACCCGCGACAAGACGCTCGCGAAGATGAAGCCGGAGCTGTGGGACCTCACGCTCGACGTGAACCTGTCCAGCGTCATCCGCATGACCGAGCAGCTCGACGGGGTGCTGGGCAAGAACGCGCGCATCGTCTGCCTGTCCAGCATCGCGGGCATCGCCGGCAACGTGGGCCAGACGAACTACAGCACGTCGAAGGCCGGCATCATCGGGTACGTCGACGCCGCGTCCGCGAAGTACGCCCGCCGCGGCATCGCCGTGAACGCCATCGCGCCGGGCTTCATCGAGACCCGCCTCACCGACGCCATCCCGGTCGCGACCCGCGAGGTCGCCCGCCGCCTGTGCAACCTGTCGCAGGGCGGCCAGCCGTGGGACATCGCGCAGGCCGTCACCTTCCTCGCTTCGCCCGGCGCGGCGGGGCTCTGTGGCCAGACGCTGCGCGTGTGCGGCGGCAGCTTCGTGGGGGCCTGACATGAGCCAGCACCGCAGAGCCGTCGTCGTCGCGGGCGCCCGCACCCCGTTCGTGCGGGCCTTCGCCGAGTTCGTCGAGATGGACGCCATCGCCCTGGGGGTCGCAGCCGTGAAGGGCCTGCTCGACCGCACCCAGGTCCCGTGGGACCAGATCGACAGCATCGTGTGGGGCGGGGTCATCCTGCCGAGCGGGGCCCCGAACGTCGGGCGCGAGATCGCGCTGGACATCGGCCTGCCCGCGTCCGTCGAGGCCATGACCGTCACGCGCGCGTGTGCGTCGGGCCTCCAGGCCGTCACCCTCGGGATCGCCGCGATCGAGCGGGGCGATGCCGACATCGTCATCGCGGGGGGCGCCGACAGCACGAGCAACGCCGAGCTGAAGATGCCGCAGAGCTTCGTGCACAAGGTCGCGCCCGTCGCGATGAGCGGGAAGTCCACCGCGGGCGACTACTTCAAGCTCCTGTCGAAGATCTCGCCTTCGAAGGACCTCATCCCCCGTCAGCCCAAGATCGCCGAGCGGTCGACCGGCGAGGTGATGGGCGAAGCGGCCGAGAAGATGGCCGGGCGCAACGGCGTCGGGCGGGCCGAGCAGGACGCCTTCACCGTCGCGAGCCACCAGCGTGCCGCGCGCGCCATCGAGAGCGGGCGCTTCGACGACGAGGTCGTCCCGGTCACCACGCCGCGCGGGAAGACCGTCACGCACGACACCATCGTGCGTGGCGACACGAACGTCGAGAAGCTCGGCAAGCTCCGCCCGGTGTTCGCGAAGAACGGCACCCTCACGGCGGGCAACTCCAGCACGCTCACCGACGGCGCCGCGGCGGTCCTGCTGATGAGCGAAGAGAAGGCGAAGGAGCTCGGCTTCAAGCCGAAGGCCGCGTTCCGGTCGTGGTCGTACGTCGGGGTCGACCCCGCCGACCAGCTCCTCATGGGCCCCGCGCTCGCCATGCCGAAGGCGCTCGACAAGGCCGGGCTCACGCTCGATCAGATCGACGTCGTCGACATGCACGAGGCGTTCGCCGCCCAGGTGCTGTCCGTCCTCAAGATGCTCGAGTCCGACGCGTTCGCGAAGGCCCGGCTCGGGAAGGACGCCGCCGTCGGCAAGGTCGATCGCGAGAAGCTCAACGTGCACGGCGGGAGCGTCGCGCTCGGCCATCCCTTCGGCGCGACCGGCGCCCGCATGGTGATGACCATGGCCAACGAGCTCGCCAGCACCGACAAGAAGACCGCTCTGCTCGGGATCTGCGCGGCCGGCGGGCTCGGCGCGGCGGCGGTCATGGAAGCCGTCGACGAGTAGGCGTCAGGCGGTCGGTGGGGCGAGCTCCACCGACCGGAGGCCGTTCAGGAACGCCAGGAGCACGTCGTCCACCGCCTTGCGGTAGTGCTTGTTCCCCGGCTTCCGGAACAGGGTGGTGAGCTCGCGGTTGCCCATCGCGAGCCCGCCCGCAGCCAGCACGCGGAGCACCCCGTCCTCCTGGAGCTGCAGCGCGATGCGCAGCTTCTTCAGGATCTCGTTGTTCGTGAGCCGCCAGCCCTCCGGCACCGCGAGCACCGGCGCATCGGGGTCGCGCGGACCGCGCTGTTCCGCGATCAGGCCGTCGAGGAACGCGGCCAGCTCGGCGTCTCCGAGGATCGCGGCGCCCGCGGCCTTCGGATCGCCCGTCCATGCCTGCGCGCCCGCGCCATCGACCTCGATGCCCCCCAGCGCGAACAGCGCGACGCTCCGGGCCTCGTCGATCGACAGGCTCGCGGTCAGCCGTCGCAGGATCTCGTTGTTGTGCATGGGCTCTCCGGGCTGCCGGACCGTCGGGTCGCGCCCCCTATCGCACGGGACCCGCGCGGGCCGGCGCTCCAGCCCACCGAGATCGTGACCACACCGCCCACGCCGTTCGTCCCGAGGGTCGACTCCAGCACGAACCCGCTGCGTCGGGCGCTCCGCAGGTCGAGCCGGTAGCTCGCGACCGGCACGCTGCCGACGAACCCGAGCCTCAGGAACTGCGTACCGGCCGGGTGCAGCGCCATCGACACCCCACCCTCGGGCATCGAGCCCAGCACGTCGAGCGGGCCCGCCCAGCTCTCGCTGACCAGCCGATCGACCGCGAACGCCGGGCCCCAGGCGAGGTCGAACAGGTAGCCCTGCCCGCCGATCCCGCCGCGCCGGGTCTTCGCCGCGAACGACACGCCCGGCCGCAGCAGCCCGCCGGCCTGCGCGAACACCTGCAGGCGCACGTCGCGCGAGTCGACCAGCGCGAGCCCCGCCCACACCGAGCCGCCGTACGGATAGGCCGGCCCGTAGCCCACATCCACGCCGAACGCGACGCGGTCGAGGCGCACCGTGCCCTGGAGGTGCGAGCCCCCGTACTCGGCGCCGCGCAGGGCGGAGTACGCGACCCCGATGCGCGCCTCGCCTTCGGGATCGCCCGGCGAGACGGACGGGATCAGGATCGCGGGCGAGAGGTCGTGAGCGGAAGCGAAGGTCGCGAGGGCGAAGATCATGGGGACCGCAGCCGTGCCGCAGCCACCCTACCCGGCGGTCGGCGGACCCGCGCTGTCGAACAGCGCCAGCCCCAGCGCATGCAGGCTGTCGAGGTCGTTCACCTGGCGGTCGAGGCGGGGGATCTCCTGGAAGAACCCCCCTCCTCGCGTCTCGTGCTGCAGGCGCACCACCATCTCGCGCTCGGCATCCACCAGGCTGCGCAGCCGGCGGTGGGCCATGCCGAGCCGGGCCAGCACGGCCGGGCCCGTGCGGGGCTCGAGCCCGTGCACCTGGTCGGCGACGATCGCAGCCAGCACCGCCGAAGCGTCGTGCTCGCGGCCCTCGCAGCGGTGCACCTGGTTCACCACCACGCCGGCACGGGGCAGATCACGACGCCCGAGCTCGTCGACGAAGTACGCCGCGACGTCGAGGCTCGACTGGGTGGGGGCGCAGATCGTCACGAAGCTCGTCTGGCCGCTGCGGAGCAGGCCGAGCACCGCCTCGTGGCGCTCGCGGAACCCGTCGTACAGGCCCTGGAAGTCCTGGAAGAACACCGCGAGGTCGTCGAGGAAGTCCTTCCCGAACACGTGCGACAGCAGGCGGTGCACCACCGCGGACGTGCCCCACATCCACCCCGACCACCCCCCGTCGCGGGGCGCGAGGAACCACTCCAGCACCTTCTCGTCGAGGAAGTTCAGCAGACGACCCGGGCTCTCGAGGAAGTCGAGCGCGTTCTTCACGGGTGGGGTGTCGAGCACCACGAGGTCCCAGCGCCCGCTGGTGACGAGGTCGTACAGCTTCTCGGTCGCCATGTAGTCCTGGCTGCCCGCAAAGGTGTCGGCCATGTGCCGATAGACGTGGTTGTCGAGGATGCGCGCGGCCACGTCGGGCTCGGCGACCCGGGCGATCAGGTTGTCCATCGTCGACCGGCTGTCGAGCATCATCGCCCACAGCTCGCCCTGCGCATCGGGCCACGCAGACAGGTCGATCCGCGTCTCGGCGTTGCCGAAGGCCGTGAGCCCGAGGCTGTTCGCGAGGCGCTTCGCCGGATCGATCGTGAGGACCATCGCCTTGCGACCCCGACGGGCGGCGTACAGGCCGAGGGCCGCGGCCGTGGTGGTCTTCCCGACGCCCCCGCTGCCCACCGTGACCAGGAGCTGGTGCCCGTCGAGCCAGTCGTCGAGCGACGCCTCGGAGGACGGACGGGCGCTGGAACCGTCGTCGAGGGGACGCGGGAGGTCGAGCACCGGGAGCTGGCGCCGGGTGACCCCGACGTGGCGACCCAGGCTGACGGCGATGCTGCGGACGATGTCGCACGGGCGGCCGCCTTCGGTGCCGGGCGGGATCAGCACGGGGTCGGCGAGCGCTTCGAGCCGCGTGAGGGCGTGGTGGGTCTCCTGCTCGAGCTGGTCCTCCCAGCGACCCGCGCGCACGAACTCCTCGGCCGGACCGGCGAGCTCGAGGGCCGAGAGCCGATCCAGCAGCGTGCGCTCGTCGTCCGTCAGGGTGGGCAGCGTGGCGCGGTTCAGGAACACGGTCGGGCGCTGGCCGAGCAGGCCGAACTCGGCGAACCGGGCGTGCGTCTCGAGCGTCTCGTTGACGACCATCTCCTCGGGGAGCGCGACCAGGGCGAGCCGCGTGGTGTCGGACTCGAGGACGTCCCGGATGGCACGGGCCCGCTGACGCATGGGGCCGCTGCGGAACAGGCCGAGTGCGGAGCGCGTCACGTCGAGCAGCGAGAACGCATGGCCGCTCGCAGGCAGGTCGACGATCACGAGATCGTAGTCGTGGCCGAGCTCGATGAGCGTCGACAGCGTGACCATCTCGCGGGCACCGGGGGTGAAGTCGAGGAACCGCCGGATGATGGGGTTCGACACGACCATGCGCACGATGCGCCTCACGGGCACCACGCTCCCGATGAACCGCTCGAGCGACGGCCCGTAGCAGATGTTCACCACGTCGAGCCGGGGCTGCACGGTGCGGGGAGTGTCGCGGGGCTCGACGCCGAACATGCCCGTGAGCGTGGGCCGCGACATGTCGAGCTCGGCGAGCAGCACCCGACGTCCGCGCGCTGCCCCGAGGACCGCCAGCGCGGCCGCGACGCTGCTCTTCCCCGTGCCGCCCTTCCCCGTCACCAGGGTGAGGCGGCCTTCCAGCAGGCCTTCCACAGTCACGACAGCGGGCCCGTATCCCGAGCCGCGCCCTGGAGCGCGGTCCACAGCACGTACGACACGGCGTTGCCGAGCGCGAACAGCTCCCACCCCACCTGGGGCACGAGCACGATGCCGACGAACGCGAGGGCGTAGGGCACGCTCGCGACCCGCGCCGGGCGGTCGGTGCCCGACAGACCCACGGCGAACAGCAGCCCACCGGCGATCAGGCAGTTCCATGCGAGCGCCACGTGGATCGGCAGCTGGAGCCAGGCCGCGGCGATCCAGTGCGCGGTCACGGCGAGCACCATGGTGGCGAACTGGGCGCCGATACGCCGGCTGCGCAGGTTCCCGCGCACGAGCAGCACGGCGATGGCGAGGGACAGCATGGCGGCGAAGATCCCGACGCCCGGCAGGATCCATCGGTAGCCGAGCGGTCCGAACAGCCGGTCGGCGATGGCGAGCGCGACGCAGCTCCCGATCACGGGCACGGTGCTGACGATCCCCGCGAGGGCCCGCGAGCCCCCATCGGCCGAGAAGTCGTGATCGCGTGCGAACGACCGGAGAGCCTCGACGTCACGGGCCTCTTCGGCCAGCGCCTCGCGGGCGTCGTCGAGCCGGCGCTGGAGCTCGGCGGTGTCGTCGATCTCGGTGAGCAGGCTCTCGGCGAGCTCGAGGTTGCCGAGCCCCAGCTGGAGGTCGAACGCTTCGGCGAGCGCACGCTGGAGGGCTTCGTCGGCACGGCGGTTGTCGGACCACAGATCGAGCGCCTGGCGCAGCGTGGTGATCGCCTCGGTCGTGAGGTCGAGCACGAGGGGGCTCGCGCCGTCGCCCTTTCGCGCCCGGCGGGCGATCTTGATCTGCTCCTTGGCTCGCCGGGTGAGGTCGACGCTCACGCGCACCTGCTGCCAGCGCACGAGCGCCTCGCGCACCTCCGCCGCGGACGCCGGGCGGTCGGAGGGGTGTGCGGCGGTCATCCGGTTCGCGAGCGCGCCGAGCAGCTCGTCGACCTCGGGCCCGTACTCGACGGGCTGCGGGTCGGATGCCGCCAGGAGCTGCGCGGACGCATCGGCGCCCGGATTCCGGACGGTGCCGGTGAGGATCTCGTGCAGGATGGCGCCCAGCCCGTACACGTCGGTCTGCACGGTGAGCGCGCCCGGACCGCACTGCTCGGGTGCCATGAACGCAGGGGTGCCCGAGATCCCCTTCTGGTCGGCCGCCCGGGGCAGCGGGCGCGGATCGTCGGGGACGAGCGACACCGCGAGACCCCAGTCGAGCACGTAGATCTGGCCGTGCTCGCCGATCATCACGTTCTCGGGCTTGAGATCCCGGTGCAGGATGCCGCGGCTGTGCGCGTGCTGGACCGCGTCGCACACGGCCATGAGCACGCGCACGTGGAACGCGAGCAGGTCTTCCCCACGCGCCGCCGCGCGTGCCGCCACAGGGTCGTGGAGCAGCGTGTCCCACGAAGCGCCGCCGATCTTGCGGAGCACGAGGCGCGGCCCGGGCTGCAGCGCGTACACCGGCACGATGTGGGGGTGCTCGAGGGCCGACAGCACGAGGGCCTCGCGCTCGAGCTGCCGGGCGAACCGCGGCTCGCGGGCGGACTTCACGGCGACCGTGCGGAGGAGCCGTGGCTCGCGGGCCTCGTGCACGGTGCCCATGCCGCCCTCGCCGAGCACGCCGATGAGCGTCAGGACGTCCGGCTCGTGGATCGACGGAGCGGGACCGGGATCCGCGTCCAGCACGCCGTCGAAGGTCTCGGCCGCAGGCGGGCCTCCGACGGGCGGGCCGGCGTCGGGATCGCCGGCAGCCATGTCAGACGTCGAGGTTGCGGACGGTCAGCGCGTTCTTCTCGATGAAGTCGCGACGAGGCTCGACCGCGTCGCCCATCAGCACGTTGAACATCACGTCGGCATCGATCGGATCGTGCAGCTCGACCCGCTGGAGGTCGCGCTCGGTGGGATCCATGGTGGTCTCCCACAGCTGCTCGGGGTTCATCTCGCCGAGGCCCTTGTACCGCTGGACCTCGAACCCGCGCTGGGACAGCTCGAGCACGTGCTGGAGCAGGTCACCCCAGTTGCCCGCGACCCGCTCGACGTTGCCGGCCTTCACGCCCGCCGGCAGCGGCACGATCGCGGTGAGGCGCTCGTGGAGCTCCGTCAGGGACTGCTGCTCGCCGAGGTGGCTCGTGAGGCGCACGGTGGAGCGGTCGCCGCGGAGCTCGGTGGTGAGCTCGATGAACGGCTTCGGGTCGGTGCCCGTGACCACCGACAGCACGCGCATCCGGTCTTCCACGGAGAGGATGCGGGTGCGGATGGCCTCGCCCACTGCCGTGAGGTCGCGCCCTTCGAGCACCCCGCCACAAGCGTGGTAGAAGGCGTCGATCACCATCACGGGGTAGCGCCGCTCGAGGCGCTCGGTGCGGCGCTTCCACTCCCGGCACCCGGCGACGAGGTCGCGCACCTGCTCGGCGGCGAGCCGCGCGGAGTCGAGGTCGACCGCATCGTCGCCCGTGTGCGCCCAGACCTTCACGCTCTCTTCGGCGCTCTTCGCGAAGAACTCCTGCATCTCGGCTTCGTTCTGCAGGTACTGGTGCGACTTGCCCTTCTTCACCCGGTAGAGCGGGGGCTGCGCGATGTACACGTGCCCGCCGGCCACGAGCTCGGGCATCTGCCGGTAGAAGAACGTGAGCAGCAGCGTGCGGATGTGCGACCCGTCGACGTCGGCGTCGGTCATGATGATGATGCGGTGGTACCGGAGCTTCTCGATGTTGAAGTCGAGGCCCACGCCGCAGCCGAGCGCGCTGATGATCGTGCGCACCTCGTTGTTCGCGAGGATCTTGTCGAACCGGGCCTTCTCGACGTTCAGGATCTTGCCGCGCAGGGGCAGGATGGCCTGGTTCTTCCGGTCGCGGCCCTGCTTCGCGGACCCACCGGCGGAGTCACCCTCGACCAGGTAGATCTCACACTTCGCGGGGTCGCGTTCCTGGCAGTCGGCGAGCTTGCCCGGGAGGTCGCCCCCGTCGAGAGCGCCCTTGCGACGGGCGAGATCCCGCGCACGACGCGCGGCCTCGCGGGCCCTGTACGCGTCGACGGCCTTGCCCACGACGGCCTTCGCGACTGCCGGGTTCTCTTCGAAGAAGCTGTTGAGCGCGTCGGCCACGACGCTCTCGGTGAGGCCCTTGACCTCGGAGTTCCCGAGCTTGCTCTTCGTCTGCCCGTCGAACTGGGGCTCGGAGATGCGCACGGACAGCACGGCCGTGATGCCTTCCCGGATGTCTTCGCCGGAGAGGTTCACGCCCTTCATGTCGCGGAGCAGGTTCTCCTTCGTGCCGTACGTGTTGATCGTGCGGGTGAGCGCGGCCCGGAGACCGGACACGTGGGTGCCGCCGTCGATCGTGTTGATGTTGTTCACGAAGCTCGTGACGGTCTCGGTGTGCGCGGTGGTCCACTGCATCGCGACGGACACCTCGACGGTGCCGCCCGCGCGGTCCTCCAGCGACCCGGTGACGAAGATCGGAGGCGTGTGCAGCGGGGTCTTCGCGTGGTTGAGGTGCTCGACGAAGGCCACGATGCCCTTCTCGGCCTCGAAGCGGTCGGAGCGGTCGTCGCGATCGTCGGACAGCTCGATCACGAGCCCGGGGTTGAGGAACGACAGGTCGCGCAGGCGCCGCGCGAGGGTGTCGTAGATGAACTCGGTGGTCTCGCTGAAGATCTCGGCGTCGGGCCAGAACCGGACGCGCGTGCCGCGCTGGCCGTCGGCCCCGCCGATGTCGGCGAGCTCGTCGTCCGGGACCCCGCGCTGGTAGCTCTGGAAGTGGTGGCGGCCCTGGCGCCAGATGTCGAGCTGCAGGCGGTGCGACAGCGCGTTCACACAGCTCACGCCGACCCCGTGCAGACCGCCGGACACCTTGTACGAGTCGCTGTCGAACTTGCCGCCCGCGTGCAGGACGGTCATCACGACCTCGGCGGCCGGACGCCCCTCGCCCTCGTGGATGTCGGTGGGGATGCCGCGGCCGTTGTCGGTGACCGAGCAGGAGCCGTCTTCGTGGAGCCGCACCATGATCTTCGTGCAGAAGCCCGCGAGCGCTTCGTCGACCGCGTTGTCGACGACCTCCCACACGAGGTGGTGCAGCCCGCTCTCGCCCGTGCTGCCGATGTACATGCCCGGCCGTTTCCGGACCGCCTCGAGGCCCTCGAGGATGGTGATCGACTGCGAGTTGTAGGACCCGCCATTCGGGTCGACTTCGATGGGCTCCAATTCGCGCTCCGGGGACCGGACGGGGCCGGTTCTTCAACGCCTGCGGGCTCTGGGGACGGACACAGACCGTCGGGGGCTCGCAGGACGATCACAGTTTCGATCGGGGAACCCGAGGAATCGGGCGATGCGGGCCAATGCCCTGGAGGGAAATCAAGGGGGACATTGGAAAGTATCCCGTCCGGATCCCCCGGTCCAGCCCGCCTCCACACCCATCCTCACGCCAGGATTCGACCGCCCTCCACGCGCAGTCTGAGGGTGTCCGCGCCGGGCAGGGCATCGAGGTGCTCGGGGTCGGTGGTGGTCGCGACGACCTGTGCGCCGAGATCCGCGAGCAGCGACACCAGGCGGCGCGTGCGACCCCGATCGAGCTCGCTCGACAGGTCGTCGAGCAGGAACAGCGGCACGATGCCCCGCTCCCGCGCCGCCCGGAGCTCCGCCAACTTCAGCGCGAGCACCAGCGACCGCACCTGGCCCCGGGACGCGTACCGTCGAGCCGGGCGCCCGCCGAGCCGGATGGCGACCTCGTCGGTCTGGGGGCCGGCGAGCGTGCGACGCCGGCGCACCTCCACGGGACGCGCCCGCCCCAGCACCTCGACCAGCGTGGTGACCCGGCTCGCTTCGTCGTCTCCGCGGGCGGCCGTGCGCAGCGCGAGCTGCACGTGCCCGTCGGAGTCGGACAGCGCGCGGTACATCGCATCCACGTGGGGCTCGAGCTCCGCGAGCAGGCGCGCCCTCCGCTCGGCCAGGCGGGCCCCCAGGAGGGCGAGCTGCGCATCGAGGGCGTCCAGCACGGCGTGATCCGGGCGGTCGGACCGGAGGAGCGCGCTCTTGTTGAGCAGCGCACGGCCGTAGTCGCGCACGGTGTCGAGGTGCGCCGGGCGCGCCGTGAACGCCGCCCGGTCGACCCAGCGCCGCCGGAGATCCGGGCCTCCCGACACGATCTCGCCGTCGGCCGGGGTGAAGCAGATCGCGCGGAGGTCGGCGAAGTACTCCGACAGCTGCGAGCACCCCTTCCCGTCGAGCTGCACCGTGCGCTTCCCGCCCACCAGCTCGATGCGGCGGTGCCGGACGATGCCGTGTGCCTGCGTCCAGCCCGCGAGGGCGAGGTCTTCGCGGCCCCACTGCACGAGCTCGCGCGGGCGCGCCGTGCGCAGGGCCTTCAGCGCGCTCAGATACCAGATGGCCTCGAGCGCGTTGGTCTTCCCCTGGGCGTTCTCGCCGTGCAGCACGACGAACGGGGCGTCGAGGGAGAGGTCGAGGGGCTCGAGGTTGCGGAATCCCTGCGCCACCAGGCGCTGGAGCCGGATCGAGCCGCTCACATCAATCCAGCCGCATCGGCATGACGACGAAGAACGCGGAGGTCTGGTCGGGATCCTCCACGAGGCACGGCGCGAGCGGGTGAGCCATGGAGAGGCGCACCTGATCGCCTTCGAGCACGGACAGGATCTCGGCGAGGTACTTCGCGTTGAACCCGACGGTGATGGGCTGCCCGTCGAGCTCGAGGGGCACGGCCTCCTTCACCTCGCCGCGGTCGACGTTCTGCACCTGGATCTCGAGCTCTTCGGCCCCGAACGCGAACTTCACGGCCTTCGCCCGGTCGGACACCAGGATGCCGACGCGACGGAGCGCGGCCAGCAGCGGGTCGCGGTGGAGCATCGCGAACACCTTGTTGTCGGTGGGCACGACCGCCTCGTAGTCGGGGAACTCGCCGTCGAGCAGGCGGAACCAGAAGCTCTGGCCCGGCAGCGACAGGCGCACGGCTCCGTCGCCGAACGACAGCTCGACCGGAGCATCTCCGGGGTTGAGCAGCTTCTTCATCACACCGAGGGCCTTGCGAGGCACCAGCATGCGCGGAGTGACCTCGAGCGCACCGTCGACGGGGGTCTGCGCGGCCGACAGGCGGTGCCCGTCGGTGGCGACGAACCGCAGCACCTGCTGACCCTCGATCTCGCGGCGCTCCATGTGCACGCCGTTGAGCCCGTACCGCAGGTCTTCCGGAGCCACTGCGAAGTGCGTCTGGTCGACCAGGCGCTTCAGCTCGCCCTCGGCGATCTCGACCTTGCCGCGCCCGTCGAACGCCGGCAGCGCCGGGAACTCCTCGGCCGCGAAGCCGGGGAGCTTGAACGCGCTCCGCCCGCTGCGGACCTCGAACCGGTGGTTCCCGCTGACCGTGAGGTGCACGGTGCTCTCGGGCATGGCCCGCACGATCTGGAACAGGTTCGCGGCGTCGACCGCGATCTGACCGGGCTTCTCGACGTTGGCCGCGAGATCGCCGATGAACGCGACCTCGGTGTCGGTGGCGGTCATCCGGAGGCCGCCCTCCCGGGCATGGAGCAGCACGTGGGAGAGGAGCGGGTGCGTGCTGCGCCGCTCGATGACGCCCTGGACGCGTGCCAGTCCGCGGGAGAGCTCGTCGCGATCGATGTAGATGTCCATGGAGTTCCTCGTGGCCGCCCTATTAATCCAAGCCGATCAGGATCAGGATCCACAGTATTGGGATCAGGGCCTGTCGAAAGAGGGTACCTCTTCGATTGAAGAGGTTTCAACGATGAGATGAGACGCGATCCCTGTGGAGTCTCCTGTGGATGGATCGCTGTACGGATCAGGGATGGAAGATCCCCATCCGCCCTCCACAGCGGGCTCCACAGGATGTCCACAGGGCTTTCCCGCTGGTCGTCCACTGAGTGTCCACAGGTCGGGACCCGTGGACCGTCGCAGCGGACGGCGGAGCGGGCCCGTCGCTTCGGGACCGCCGCTCCGGTGCACGGTGCGGCAGGCGACGCGTGGGAGCGTCATCCGTTCGCCCTCCGGATCTGGAGGGACTGCTCGATGAGCCGGATCTTGTAGGTGAGGTCGGCGTCGCGGTGCCGTTCCTTCTCCACCTTCCGGAAGCCGTGCTGGATGGTGGAGTGGTCGCGCCCGCCGAACTCGCGCCCGAGCTCGGGGAACGAGAGGTTCGTGTGCACGCGCGCGAGGAACATCGCGATGTGGCGCGGCCGGGTGAGCGTGCGGGTGCGCTTGTTCCCGGTGATGTCCGCGCTGCGGAGGTTGTGGAACCGCGCGACGGCGTCGATGATCGCCGACACCGTGACGCTCGGCGGAGCCGGGTCGAACACCTTCGGCAGCTGCCGGCGTGCGAAGTCGAGCGTGAGGGGCTCGGAGTAGAAGCTCTTCAGGGCGGAGAGCCGGTTCAGCACCCCCTCGAGCTCGCGGACGTTCCCAGCCACGCTCGTGGCGATGGAGTCGGCGAGGTCGGCCGGGATGTCGAGCCGGAGGGCCTCCGCCTTCTGCCGGAGGATCGCGATCAGGGTCTCGCGGTCGGGCGCCTGCATGTCGGCGAGCAGCCCGCCCTCGAAGCGCGTGCGCAGGCGGGGCTCGAGCTTCTCGATGTCCTTCGGCACGACGTCGGCCGTGAGCACGATCTGGCGCCCGGAGGCCTGGAGAGCGTTGAACGTGTGGAAGAACTCCTCCTGCGTGCGATCCTTGCCCGACAGGAACTGCACGTCGTCGACCATCAGCACGGTCGCCCGGCGGCGGTACTTGTTCCGGAAGGCGTCCATCCGCTCGTACCGGATGCCGTTGATCATCTCGTTCATGAAGTCTTCGGCCGTGACGTACACGACGCGCGACGACGGCAGCCCGAGCACCCGGTTCCCGATGGCGTGCATCAGGTGGGTCTTCCCGAGCCCCGTGGCTCCGTAGATGAACAGCGGATTGTAGTTCCGGGCGGGGTTCTCCGCGACCGCGCTGGCCGCCGCGTGCGCGAACCGGTTGCACTCGCCCACCACGAAGCTGTCGAACGTCTGGCGTGGATTCAGCCCGAACGCGCGGGGCGTCTCGGACTTCACGGCGCTGGGGGCCCCGGGCAGCGGGGCTTCTCCGGTGGGGTCGTCGGCGTACGTGAACTCGAGGGCCACCGCGCGGCCGCCCGTCTCGAGGGCCTGCGTGCGCAGCTCCTCCTCGTAGTTCTCGCGGATCCAGTCGCGGTAGTAGCGGTTCGGGACCTCGACCACGAGGCGATCGTCGCTGAACGACAGGGGCCGGCTCGCCGCGAGCCAGATCTCGACGTCCTGGACGCCGATGCGCTTGCGCATGCCGCCCAACAGCGCTTCCCAGAACGCGACGAGATCCATGTGACTCCACCCGCTCGGACGCGGGATCCACCCCGCGAAGCCGCGCCCCGACAGGGGTCGCGCGAACCAGATGCGGCTCGTACGACCCCGTCCCCCCGGAAGGGCAGTCGACGGTATCCGATCGCGACCCGACGCTTCAACCCGTTCCGAGAATGAGCGTCCGGCGGGCCTCGGACGCGATCCTTGACCAGGCCGGACACGCGCGATACCGGTGCCGGGTCGGTCGAGGACCCGCGGACCGGAGTGCGCGGGGTTCCTATCACGGAGAGACCCCAGCATGAAGCGCACCTACCAGCCCAGCAACATCAAGCGTCGGCGCACCCATGGCTTCCGCGCCCGCATGAAGACCCCCGGCGGCCGTGCCGTTCTCTCCGCCCGTCGGCGGAAGGGCCGCGCTCGCCTCGTGGTGACGACGGCCTCCAAGAAGCGCTGAACGCTCTTGTCCGGTGAGCGCAGGCCGGAGACCTTCCCGAGGTCTCTTCGCCTGCGAAAGCGCCGCGACTTCACGCGTGTGCAGCGCAGTGGCGGAAAGGTCGTCTCGAACGACCTCGTCGTCGTGCACCGCGCGCGTGGAGAGCGCTCGGTCGAGGGGCCCCGCTTCGGCCTGACCGTCAGCAAGAAGGTCGGGAACGCCGTCGTGCGCAACCGTACCAAGCGCCGCCTGCGCGAGGCGATCCGCCGCGTGTACGCCCGCGACGACGGGTTGTCCGGCACGGACGTCGTGTTTATCGCTCGGCCGTCGGCTGCCCGGGCTTCGGGTGCGGATCTCTTCCTGCAGGTCGAGTCCGCGCTCAGCCGGATCCGGTCGAACCGCGGGCAGGGCCGCGGAGCTCGCGGGAATCGATCCCGCGAAGCGCGCTGAGGAGGCCTCCCGGTGGACCGTCGCACTGTGCTCTTCATCGTGCTCTCGCTGGGCATCTGGTACGGCTGGCTCCTGCTGTTCCCCCCGCCCGAGAAGCCCGATCCCGCGGCCCCGGATCCCACGGTCACCGCGCCCGAGCCCGTCACACCGGCCCCCGTGGCGCCCGTCCCCGATCCCGATGCCGGAGGTCCGGAGGTCCGCCGTCCCGAGCTGCTCTGCGGCTCCGATGCCGTCTGGTCGAACCGCGGCGGTGGCCTGTCCGACCTCACGCTGCGCGACTACAAGGGCGCCTACCACGTCACCCCGCTGTACTCGTGGGTCCTCGGTGGGTTCGGCCCATGGAGCCCCTACGGCGACGATCCCGGTCCCGCGCGGATCCTCACCCCCGAGGCCTCGGCGTTCGCGATCGGCGCTGGCGACCTGCTGCTCCCGCCTCCGACGCTCACGGCCGTGGGGCTGGGGGGCACCGGGAACACCCAGGGTCTCGCGGTCCGTCAGGATCTCCAGCACGACGCTGGCGATCCGTGCCACTTCCTGGTCACGTACAGCTGGACCAACACGACCGGCTCGCCGTACGCGGGGCCCGTCTGGGTGTCCGCCCACGACGCCCTCCCCACGGGCGGCGGCGGGATGATGTCGCGCTACACGAGCCAGTCGGGCGCCAGCGCGCTGATCGACGGCGGTGTGTGGACGCTCTCGAGCTACGACTCGCTCGAGGGTCCGAAGGAGGTCGACGACGGCGCGGCAGGCTGGTTCGGCATCGCCGACCGCTACTTCGCCGCGTACCTCGTGCCGGAGGAGGCCCACGGCCGCATCCTGCAGACGCGCGTGCAGCGCAGCGGTCGCCAGCTCGACGGCCTGCACTGGGTCACCGACGCCACGATCGCGCCGGGCGAGACGCACACCGAGGTCTTCAAGCTGTACGTCGGTCCGAAGGATCTCGACGCGATGCGGGCCGTCCACGACGACCTCGGCCTCGCGGTGGAGCTCGGCTGGTTCAGCTTCTTCGCGCGTCCGCTGCTGTGGATGCTGAAGCTGTTCTACATGGCCGTCGGGAACTGGGGTCTCGCGATCATCGCCCTCACGTTCACGGTGAAGATCATCTTCTTCCCGCTCACCCAGAGCGCGTTCAAGAGCGGCCAGGCGATGCAGTCCATCCAGCCGGCCCTCCAGGAGATCCGCGAGACCTACGCCGACGACCAGGAGGAGCTCAATCGCCGCACGATGGAGCTGTTCCGCGAGAACAAGGTGAACCCGGTGGGCGGCTGCCTTCCGATGCTCATCCAGTTCCCGGTGTGGATCGCGCTGTACAACGTGCTGTTGTCGAGCGTCGAGCTCTACCAGACCGAGTTCCTGTACCTGCGAGACCTCTCGAGCGTCGACCCGTACGGGGTGCTCCCCGTCATCGTCGTCGCGCTCATCATGATCCAGCAGCAGTTCACCCCCACTGGCAACATGGACCCAGCGCAGGCGCGGATGATGAAGTTCATGCCCCTCATGTTCGGCATCTTCTTCTTCACGTTCCCGTCGGGTCTGGTCGTCTACATCTTCGTCAACACCGTGCTCTCGGTGTTGCAGCAGTGGTTCATCAAGCGCACCTACGCGCCCCCCGCCCCTGCCGTCGCGTAGCCCCGAAGGGCTCGCCCGGACCGGCGGAAGAGTAGGAAACACCATCGGATAGGAGTTCTGGAGATGAATCCGTCGCGTAGCATCCCCGAAGGGGTGAAGACCATCGCCGCAGAAGGCGCAGACCTCGCGCGAGCCGTTGCGGCCGCCGCAGAGACCATCGGAATCGAGCCCAACCGGGTCGAGTTCAAGTTCGACCTCGACCACTTCCGTTCGGCGACGGGGGCTTCGGTCGCCAAGCGGACCGTGAAGATCATCGCCTGGAACACCACCAAGACCGACGAGGAGCTCGCCGCCGAGGCCGCGAAGGCTCCCGCACCGCGTCCGCCCCGTGAGGACCGTGGGGATCGCGAGGACCGTGGCGACCGCGACGACCGCCGGGAGCGCCGCCCGCGCGACCGCGACCGTGGTGAGCGTGGCGACCGCGGCGAGCGTCGTGACCGCGGCGAGCGTCGCGATCGTGGTGAGCGTGGCGAGCGTCGCCGTGACGACGAGTCCAACGAGAACCGCGAGCCGGCCGCGCCCGTGTCCGACGAGCCCCTCGAGGACACCGAGGCCTCGGCGTTCGCGAAGACCTGGTTCACCGAGCTCATCGGCCTCATGGGCATCGAGGGCGAGATCAAGTCGCAGGGCAACGACTCCCGCGTCCAGATCTGGGTCTCCGCCGAGCGCGCGGGTCGTCTGATCGGCAAGCGCGGCAGCACCCTCGGCGCCATCCGCCACCTGCTCGGCCTCGCCGTGAAGAAGCAGTTCGGCGACCTCACCATCGATGTCGACGTCGAGGACAACCGCCCCGACCGTGGCGATCGCAAGCCCCGGGAGCGCAGTGAGCGCGAAGACCGTGGCGATCGTGGCGACCGCGGCGATCGCGGTGGCCGTCGCGGCGGACGTGGCGGGCGTGGCGACCGTCGCGGTGGCGACCGTGGGGACCGTGGCGACCGTGGCGGGGATCGCGGGGGCGATCGCGGCGGCGAGCGCAGCCGGTACCCCGAGGCCAAGCTCCGCGCCCTCGCCCGTCGTGCGGCCGAGAAGGCCCGCGAGGAGCAGAAGGTCATCACGATCAACCTCGAGCTGAACAGCTACGACCGTCGGATCGTGCACATCGAGGTCGCCGAGATCGAAGGCGTCGAGAGCCGCTCCGAGGAGCGCGACGACGGCGTGAAGATCATCCAGGTCGCCCCCACCGGGGAATGACCGCCGCCGGAGGCACCATCGCCGCGTGCGCCACCCCCGCAGGTCGGGGCGCGCTCGCTGTGGTGCGTCTCTCCGGACCGCACACCGCCGCCGTCCGTGATGCCGTGCTCCGGCCCTGTCGTGTCGGGGACTGGGCGCACGGCCGGGCGCGGCGGGTCGATCTCGTCGATCGCGACGGGACGTTCGACGACGGGATGGCCGTGTTCGCGGCCGCCCCGCGCACGTACACGGGCGAAGACAGCCTGGAGATCACGCTCCACGGCAACCCGCTGCTCGTGGAGCGCCTGCTGGCCGCGTGCCTGGCGGCGGGCGCCCGGCTCGCCGGGCCCGGGGAGTTCACCCGCCGCGCGGCCGTGAACGGGAAGCTCGACCTCGTGGCGGCGGAAGGCGTGGATCAGCTGATCCGCGCATCCACCCCCGCGGGCGTGCAGATCGCGCGTCAGGCGGTGTCCGGGCGGCTGTCCGACGTGCTCCTGGGCTTCCGGGCCACGGTGGTGGGCGTGCTCGCGGAGCTGGAGGCGCGACTCGACTATCCGGCGGACGAGCTCGCCTTCCACGGCGACGACGCGCTGCTCGCCACCCTGGCGGAGCTCGGCGATCGCTGCTCGGCCCTCGCCGACACCCACGAAGCGGGCCGACGGCTGGTGGAAGGCGCGCGCGTCGCGCTCGTCGGGCCGGTGAACGCGGGCAAGAGCTCCCTGTTCAACGCGCTCCTGCGGTCCGAGCGCGCGCTGGTGCACGAGCGGGCCGGAACCACGCGAGATGTCGTGGAGGCGCGCACCCGGCTCGGTCCGCTCGACGTGACGCTGCTCGACACCGCGGGGGAGCGCGAGACGGACGATCCGATCGAGGCCGCCGGGCTGGCGCTCGCCCAGCAGCTCGTGGCGGGCGCCGATCTCCTGCTCGTCGTCCTCGGATCGGCGGGCGGAGACCCTACGGAGCGGGCGATCCTCGCGCGAACCGCGCCTCTCCCGCGGATCGTGGTGAGCAACCAGATCGACCGCCTTCCGCCGGCGCCCGACACCATTGCGGTGTCCGCACGCACGGGCGCCGGGCTCGAGTCGCTGGAGCGTGCGATCGTCACGGCGCTGCTGGGCGGGCTTCCGGAGGGTCCCGCGATCGCGTCGCTCCGTCAGGCCGATCTGCTGCGCTCGCTCGCTCGGGCGTCCGAAGAGGCGGCCGGTGCCCTGCCCTTCGCCGGAGTGGCGGTCGCCGCGGAGATCCTGGTCGAAGCGCTCGGCGAGCTCGACGCGCTCACGGGCGCAGACACCCGGGAAGACGTGCTCGACGCGGTGTTCGCACGCTTCTGCATCGGGAAGTAGCGCCCGTCAGGGGGTCTGGCGGCCCACGAAGAAGCGCCCGGTGTCGACGAACCCGTCCGTTGGCGGCCCGTACACCTCCCGGCAGCTGCCGAAGTCGAGCGGCAGGGTGCCCTCCGAGCACTCCAGGTTGGCGATGTCCGCGAGGCACGCGCGGGCGTTCTCGGGGTCGAAGTCGTTGGACCGGAAGAACACCTGCCCGTAGTCGGTGCTCCGCTCGGCGATGCAGTCGGACAGCTCGAGGTCGAGCACGGACCAGGTGCCGCAGCGGTACATCCGGTCGCACGCGACCTGGGGGTACTGGCGCGCGAAGTCCTTGGGGGTGTAGGCGCAGCCGATCAGGCCGAACAGGACGATCCATCGCATGGAGCGATCCTACCCGGTGAACCAGGGTCCCTGCTGACCTCCACCCCCGTTCCCGTTCCCGTTCCCGTGCCCGTGCCCGATCGGGGTTCGGTCCAAGACGGGACATAGGTGACCGTGCGATCCGCGCTCTTCGCGCCCGGGGCTCGCCTCGGATCGCCAGAGACGAGGTCTCGTCCTCCCTGCGGCGCCACGAGGTCCGCGCCAGAGAGTCCACGCATGTCGTGAGGACCGCATCTGCGTCCAGTCTCATCCGTCGCCCTGTCCACGGGCGCGGAGCCAGCCATGTCGCCGATACCCCGGTCTCGGCATCCCTCGACCACGTCCATGTCGCCGTTGCCCCGGCCTCGGGTGGACCGTCGGCCCCGGACCTCTGCGTACCCCCGTGCCCTCCCGTGTTCCAAGGGTACCGAGACGCTGTTCTTTCGCTGCCACCGGACGTCATCGAACGCACAGCGCGATGACGGACAGGGATACGACCGCGGGGAATCCTCGGTGGAGATGGGCCCGTTGCGCACAGTGGAGGCATCTGAGACGACGTCGTCGGTGAGGTCCGCGTCGGTGGAGACGAGCACGTCGGTCAGGACGGGTGCCCACGTCGATCCCCCGACGAGACCGGGGAAGGAGCCTCGACGACGACGCTCCGCGACCGCGCAGCCGAGGTACCGGACGTGTACGGGCGCGCAAAGACGCAAAGACGCAAAGGAAGACCGGCGTGCGCGTCGACAGAGACGAGGTCTCGCGTGGACCGTTGGCCCCGGACCTCTGCGTACCCCTGTGCCCTCCGTGTTCGAATCAGACGTTCGCCGCAGGACATCGATAGGGGCACCCCGACGCTGGGCTGCTCCACGCTGCGCGCGAAGCGGCCCGGGTGGCTAGAAGTGCCACATCAGGCCGGCGCTCGTGGTCACCGCGCCCGGGAGCGTCGGGTCCGCCGGGTTCCGGTTCACGTACCCGATGTACCGGGCCTCGAGGTCGATCGCCGCCTTCTTGCCGATGGCGAGCTCCAGGCCCACACCGCCGTGCACGCCGACCAGCGGGGCACCCGTCTGGATGGTCTGCAGCTCGTCGTTCCGCCACACGGTGTCCGACACGCTGCGGTCCGTGAAGGTGCCGCCGCCGAGGACGTAGGGGCTCACGCGGGTCCACGGGAAGGCGAACAGCTCGGCCGACACGGAGCCCATCGTGTGGGTGCGCTCGTCGTCCATGTGGCGCTGCACGGCCGCCTCGAGACCGAACGCCTCGGACGGGCGGTAGCGGGCGTTGAGGCCGAGACCGACATCCGCGAAGGCATTCGCGCCCTGGTAGGCCCCGAAGTACGACCCGGCCTTCAGGCCGATGGCGAAGCTGTTGTCGCGGTCGATCTTGCGCTCGGGCATGTGGTTCTGCTCGACCGACACGGCCTGCGACGGGCGCGAGCCATTCACGTAGTAGACGTTGTGGTACACGGGGCGCGGCCCGTAGACGAACACGCCGCTGTACGGGCGCACGTAGTAGGTCGGGCCCGGGCGGTACACGCGGGTCGACGGGCGGCCCGCGACGCGCGGCGCCGGACGGTAGCCGGGGCGGACAGGAGCCGCGGCCGGACGGTACGCGGGCGGGCGGGCCGACGGACGGACCGGCGGACGGGCCGCGGTGCCGGGACGGGCCGCGGGGGGACGCGCACCGGGCATCGGCGGACGGGCCGTGGTGCCGGGACGGGCCGCGGGGGGACGCGCACCGGGCATCGGCGGACGCGAGGCCGTGGTGCCCGGACGAGCCGCCGGAGCGCCGGGACGGGCGGTCTGCGGGGACTGGCGGGTGTACGGCGCGGGACGCGAGCTGGGCGCGGCCGAGGGACGCGAGCTGGGCGGAGCGGACGGACGCGAGCTGGGCGCGGCCGAGGGGCGCGAGCTGGGCGGAGCGGACGGACGCGCGGAGGGGGCCGGGCGCGACGAGGGCGCCGGACGGCTGTAGCCACCGCCGCTCGGCGCGGGGCGCGAAGACGGGCGGCTCGCGGAGGACGACGGGCGGCTCGAAGAGGTGGGCGTACGGGCGAGGTCGGCGTCGGCGAGCTCGAACGCGCGGTCTGCGGACAGGTCGGTGGCGGAGTCGACGGGCGTGGCCGCCGAAGCGGTGTTCAGTCCGAGGAGCGCCAGGGCCAGGGTGCAGAGGGTGCTCATCCGAATCTCCGTGAACAGATGCGGCACAGACGGGGCAGCCCTCCCGGTCATTCGATCTTTCTGCGGATCAGGGAGGCCAGGATGGACCGGTGATCGCGATCCCCACCATCAGCCCGACTCCGACGGCCTCGATGGCGGTCACCGTGCGGCTGGGCCGCTCCGGTCGGGCGAACAGCGCGAGCCCGCACCCGACGAGCAGACCCCCCACGTGCCCGACGGCGTCCACGAAGGGCAGCAGCACCGAGATCACGAGGTTCAGCACCAGGAAGCCCGGCAGCCATCGGGTGACGATCGGGCGATCCTCGTCGTCGAGGCGGTGGCGGTTCCGCACGCCCAGTACGAGCATCGCGCCCAGGAGGCCGAACGCACCCCCGCTGGCGCCGTCGGACTGGGTGAGGCCCGCCAGATGGGACGCGATCGAGCCCCCCACTCCGGAGAGCGCGAACCACCACAGCAGGCGCACCGGCCCGATCCACGGCTCGAGCAGCCGCCCGAGCACCGCGATCGCCACGCAGTTCACGAGCAGGTGCAGGCCGTCGGCGTGGAGCCCGACGCTCCGCACCAGGCGCCAGACCTGGCCGTCCGACACGAGGGGCGCGTACTGGCCGCCAGCGGTCACGCGGAGGCGCAGGCTGCGCTCCAGGAACAGCGCGCCCACGAGCGTGGCGCGGGCCCGCTCCGCGTACAGCACGGCCGTGGCGACGTGGGCGACCACCAGGGCCCCGACGAGCCCCCACGATCCCCAGAGCGCACCCGGGGGCGCGAGCTCGAGGGGCCGGTGTGCGGGATCAGGCGACGTCGAACTCACGGAGCACGGCGTTCAGGGACGTCTTCCGGTCGGTGCTGGCCGTACGCTTCCCGATGATGAGCGCGCACGGGAGCTGGTACGTACCGGCCGGGAACGTCTTCGCGCGCACGCCGGGCACGACCACCGAGCGCGGCGGCACGTGGCCCTTGTACACGACCTCCTCGGGGCCGGTGACGTCGATGATGGGCGTGCTGGCCGTGAGCGTGACGCCCGCGCCGATCACGGCCTCCTCGCCGACATGGAGCCCCTCCACCACGATGCAGCGGCTCCCGATGAAGCAGCCGTTCTCGATGATCACCGGGCGCGCGCCGAGCGGCTCGAGCACGCCGCCGATGCCCACCCCGCCCGACAGGTGCACGTCGCGGCCGATCTGCGCGCAGGACCCCACGGTGGCCCAGGTGTCGACCATCGTGCCGCGCCCGACGAAGGCGCCGATGTTCACGTAGCTGGGCATCACGACGCAGCCCGACTCCACGTGCGCCCCGTACCGGATCGTGCCGGGCGGCACGACGCGCACGCCCTGCTCCGCGAGCGCGCCCTTCAGGGGGATCTTGTCGTAGTACGTGTAGTCGCCGTACGAGCCCTCGCGCATGGGCGAGATGCGGAAGTAGAGCAGCACGGCCTGCTTCACCCACTGGTGCACCACCCACTCGCCCTCGATCGGCTCGGCCACGCGGAGCTCGCCCCGGTCGAGCGCCCCGATGACCTCCGCGATCGCCTCGCGGTCGATGCGATCGGGGGTGGTGGCCTCCCAGCTCTTCGTGATGCGTGCTTCCAGTGTGGACACGAGCCCTCCTCTGCAGTCGGAGGGGTGGGCTATTCCCCGGCTCGCCAGGCCGCCAACCCCAGGGTGGCCGCACCGGTCGCCACGAGCGACAGGCGGAGGAACGCGAGCATCCCGTGGTACTCCGGGATCGGCCAGAACAGCAGGGGCTCGCTGCCCATGGCGACGAGCAGGCCCACGCTGTACAGCGCGGCGGCCTGCAGACCCAGCCACAGGCCCGCCACAGCGAGCCCGAGGAGCACCAGGCTGCGATGGGGGCCGTCGCGGTTGGGCAGGTTCGCGAACAGCGCCACGAACAGCACGGCCAGACCGCCCAGCACGAGCCACACGAACAGCAGGCCGAGCGACGTGGACTGACCGAACGCGCTCGCGAACACCCGGTCTCCGGCGCCGAGCCCGCGGTACAGCACGGGGATCTGCCCCGCGAACAGCGTGACCCCCACGCGCCACGCGCTGTCGGCGAGCACGCACAGCAGCCCCACCCACAGCGCGCGCCGCGCGAGCGCCGTGCGCGGACCGAAGCCCAGCAGCACCGCGATCGCGACGAGCGTGGTGGCGTCGAACACCCAGCGCCCCCACGGCATCCAGTCGTACACGCCCTGGAGCCCGACCGCGAACACGGGCAGCTGCAGGCGGCCGTCGAGCGCGCTCCCCACGCCGAGCACGCCCGCGAGCACGGCCCAGCCGAGCGCACCGAGCGCACCGAGCGCGAACAGGAGCGTCCCGACGCGGCTGTCGGGGCCGCGCCACGCGAGCACGGCGGTCGAGACGAGGGTGAGCGCACCGAACACCACGGGCAGCCCCACGAGCGACAGCGCACCGGAGGTGGGCTCGCCGTCCGTCAGCCCGAGGCCCGTCCACGGCACCACGAACACGCCAGCGATCCCGAACGTGACCTCCTGGAGCCAGGCGAGCTGCCACAGCTCCCAGGCCACCCAGGTCATGATGAGCACTCCGGCCGCTCCGGCTGCTGGACCGCTACCCCGCATCGTCCGTAGACTACGCCACCCATGACCACCCACGCCCTCGAGACACGCGGCCTCGTGCGCCGCTTCGGCCGTCACACCGTGATCCGCGGGCTCGACCTCGTCGTGCCTCAGGGCGTCGTGTACGGCTTCCTCGGCCGGAACGGCGCCGGCAAGACCACCACCCTGCGCATGCTGCTCGGCATCCTGGATCCCGACGCGGGCACGCTGGTGTTCGACGGGGTCGAGGTGCGCCGGTCGCGCGCGGGCCAGCGGCGGCGCATCGGCTACGTGAGCCAGCAGCAGCACTTCTACCCATGGATGCGGGTGCGGGGCCTCGGACGGTTCGTGGGCGCGTTCTACCCCACGTGGGATCCGGCGTTCTTCGCTGCACTCCTCGATCGGCTCGCCGTCGACCCGGCCCAGCGCGTGGGAGCGCTCTCGGGCGGCACGCGCATGAAGCTCGCGCTCGCGCTGGCCCTCGCGCACCGTCCGCCGCTGCTCGTGCTCGACGAGCCCACGGCGGGCGTCGACCCCGTGACGCGCCGCGAGATCCTCGACCTGCTGCGCAGCACGGTCGACGAAGACGGCCGCACGGTGCTGATCAGCACGCACAACATCAGCGAGATCGAAGACATCGGCGACTCGGTGGGCATCCTCCACGACGGGAGGATGTTCTTCCAGGGGCCCGTCGCGGACTTCGGGGCCCGGGTGCGCCGGATGGACGTGCTCCCCGAGGGTGCGATGGCGCTCCAGGCCGGCGCCAACGGCACGATCGGGTGGGCCGAGCCCGAGGTGTGGGAGGGGCACGACGCCAGGGCGGTCTCGCTCGAGGCCGCGTTCGTCGCCATCGCCCGGCAGGACCGATGACCCTGCTGCGCGTGGGGCTCGCCCTCGCCCTGAAGAACCTGCTGCACCACGGGATGTCGATCGCCGGTGCGACCGTGCTGTTCACCTGCATGCTGTTCATGGGCTGGGTGCTCGTGCTGTCGGAGGAACAGTCGAGCCTCATGGCGGCGGCGACGGGCACGCTCTACTACCTCGGCCCGCTCTTCGTCCTGTTCCTGAACGAGCGGCTGGTCGCGCGCGACCTCGCGGACGGCACGGCGGAGTTCCTGTCCGCGCTGCCGATGAGCGCGCCGCTCCGGCTCGGGGTGCCCTTCGTGTTCGGGCTGTTCGTCGTGATGGCGCTCGGCGAGGCCGTGCTGCTGTCCACCGCCGTGCTGGCGTCGCGCCGGGAGGGCGTGCCGTTCGGGTGGTTCCTGCTGCTGCACCTGCAGTGCGGCACGTACCTGCTGGCCTGGCACGCGCTCGCGTTCTGTGTGGCCCACACCGGCCGGTGGCGCTGGCTCACGTGGTGGTCGGTGTTCATGGTGACGCTCAGCCTCGACGGCGGGTGGATCGAGCGTCCGTTCCGCACGTTCCTGTGGCACGGCGTGCTGGCCGACCCCATCGACCAGGCCCGCAGCGTTCCCCCGTGGGATGCCTTCCCCGTCACGCTGGCGTGGGCGCTCCTCGGGGTCGTGCTCGCGGTGTTCCTGGGCACCTGGCGCGGAGGCTCGCTCCCCGCCCGCTGGTTCGCGCCCGCCGACACCCGCCAGCGCGCCACGCTCGTGCTCGGGGCCGTCATCGCGCTCGCCGCGGGGCCGCTGATCGAAGAGAGCGCGCCCACTCCGGACACGTGGAGCACCCTGCCCGCGCTCCCGTCGCGCCACGCCGACGTGCGGGTCGCGGGCACCGACCGCCTGCGCGCGATCGGCGGCGAGGTGGTCGTGCTGCTCGACGGGCTCGGCGACGAGCTGGGGGTCGAGCGCTGGCCCACGGTCGTGCTGCACCCGGCGTCGCGCGGGCTGAACCGCCACGTGCGGCGGGCCACCGGAGACGACGAGTCGCTCGTGCTGCTCGTCGATCCCACGGGTCCGCCGGAAGCCCTCGTGCGCGAGATCGCCTCCGAGGTGCTCGTGCGCCAGACGGGCGATCTCGCCGAGCGCATCCCGGACGTCGACTGGGTGGTGCGCGGCGCGGCGGGGTACCTGCGTCCCTCTGCGGCCCTCGACCGCCGCCTCGCGCTCGTCACCGACCCTTCACTGCCGTACCCCGACCTGGTGCGGGTCTACGGTCGGGACCTCGCTGAGGCCGTCGCGGCCGCACGTCTCACGCGCCTGGGGTCCGAAGCGCCCTGTGTGCTGCGCCATGCGCTCGGCACGGCGCGGGGGTCCAGCTTCTTCTCGGCCTCGGCCCTCAGGTGGAGCACCCGCGGCGACTGGCTGCAGCGCGTGTGTGGCGTGTCGGTGCCCGATCTCCCGCCCGGCCGGGGGCTCGTGCAGCCCGAGCCGATCCCGCTGCCGCCCGTGCATCTCGCCGTCGATGGCGATGCCGTGGTCGCCGAGCTCGGCTGGGCGGCGCCCCGGAACGCCGTGCTCCGCCGGCAGGCCCTCGATCCGCTCGAGCTGGCGCCCGGGATCGGCGGCATCTGGCGTGTCCAGGACGTGTCGTCGCGCACCCGCGTGAACCTCGGGTTCTCCCCCACCCAGCCCGTCTCCACCGAGCTGATGCTGTACTGGGCGCCCATCGAGGGCTGGCTCACCAGTGGGCGGGAGGGCACGTGATCCTCGCGCTGTTCCGCAAGGAGTCCGCCGTGCTCGCGCCCCAGTGGCTCGCGGCGTTCGCGATCGTGGGGCTGTCGGGCTTCCTGCAGATGCTCGGCACCGACGTGACGCTCGATCCGCTCTCGTCGCGCGTGGATGGCGGCGAGGTCGCGAACTTCCTCGTGTTCCTGCTGTCGTTCTCGGTCGGGCACACCGTGGTCGCGCCGGAGTTCGTGGAAGGCCAGATCGAGTTCCTCGACACCCTGCCCACCTCGCGGGCCGTGCTGTTCGCGGTGAAGGCGGTCGCCGCGGTGCTCCCGTGCCTCGCGATGGTGTTCGGGAGCTTCGGCTGCGACGTGCTCCTCGCGATCCTGTCCCCCGGTCCGCCCGGCACCGACGTGCTCCCCACGCTCGTGTACATCCACGCGGTCCTGCTGACGGGCGCTGTGGCCGGCCTCGGGCTCGGCATGATCCTCTCCTGGGTGCGGGGCCTCGCCTGGGGCGTGGTGGTGCTCGGCTTCGTCGTGGGCATGGTGGGCGGCGTGATCTTCCCGCCGATGCAGGCCTACGTCCCGCTGTTCGGCACCTGGGGAACCCTCGAGTTCACCGGTCGCCAGCCCCTGCACCCGCTCGGTCCGCTGGTGGCCTGGCCGAGCCTCGGTGGGCTCGGCGCCCTGCTCTCCTTCCTGCTGTTCCTCGGTCCCGGCCAGCGCCTCACCCAGCGGGGCTCCTGGGCCACGGGCGGCGTGCGGCTCGTGACGACTGGCTGCCTGTCGCTCGTGGTGCTCGCCCTCGGCGGGCTCTGCGCGCTGGCGCTCCTCATCCGCGCGCCCGAGCTGCTGTTCGAGGGCGTGGAGATGCAGACCACCGAGCACTTCCGCATGCTGTTCCGCCCGTCCGACCGCGCCCACGTCACGGCGGTCTCCCAGGACATCGAGGGCCTGTCCGTCGAGGTCGGCGGGTTCGTCGGCCACGACGGTCCCATCGCCCTCGACGTCGAGTTCCTCGGCGCGGCCCAGAACCACGGCGGGGTGTTCACGGGTGGGAAGATCCGGCTCCGGACCGACGCCGACCGGTCCACCCTCGCCCACGAGATGGCCCATGCCCACGCGTTCGCGGTGGAGGGTCCAGCCGCGTGGCACCAGCGCCACCACATGCGCTTCTTCGACGAGGGCCTCGCGAGCTGGGTGGCGTCCCGCGTCGACGGGTCTCCGCCGATCCCGGCGATCGCCGCCGCCATCCACGCGGTCGACCCCGTGGAGTTCGACCTGATGGTGGAGGACGCCCGGTTCCAGCGCGAGCGCGACCTCGCACAGGCCTACCCCCTCGGAGAGGCCTTCGTGGCGGCCCTCGACGCGGACGGAGGCGCCGAGACCCGCGCGTGCGTGCTCGCCGGCGCCGGCGAGGTGGGGGCGAAGCGCATCGCCGGCCTCGCCCTGTGGGTGCTGCTCGCGGACCGGTGCGGCTTCGACCTCGACACCGTGGTCCAGCGCATGGAGTCGATGCTGGACGAGCGCGGCCGTGACCTCCCGCCCCTGCCGACCCTCGAGGCGACGGTGGCGGGGACCGACCTCGCAGTGGAAGCCCGCGAGCGGGGATTCACGGAGGAGTCACCGAGCCCGCTCGCTGAGGGCTCCCGGTCGCGGGGATACGACTGGCAGCTGATCTGCCGGTTCCGCGACAACAGCGACAGCGAGGTGACCCACTACGAGCACAAGCGGGTGCGCGACGGGCGCTGCGAGATCCCGCTGTGGCGCCTGTCCGGCACGACGTTCGACTACCAGGTCGGCTTCCACTACGGCGAGGACACCGTGTTCGACCGGTGGGTGACGGCGCCGCTGCCGTAGGCGCTACTTCTGGATCTTGGCCTCGTCGAGGTCCTGCTGGCCGTCGCGCGAGTAGCCGCACGCCATGTCGGGGTTCCCGAGCAGCAGCGCGCCGTGCTTGAAGTCGACCACCTCGGCCTGCGTGCTGGGAGGCAGGCTCAGGTAGTGGTTGATGTTCTTGCGCCCGGCTTCGATGAGCTCGGGCTGGCCGCGCTTGGTGCCGATGCACATCTGGGTGACGGCGAGCTCCTTGAGGTTGCGGACGCGGTCGCCGGCGCACTTCGCGCCCTTCTCCTGCATCTCGAGCGACTTGTCGAGATCGCCCTTGGTGCCGGAGATCGCCTTCACGAGCCAGGAATCGGGCACGAGCCGGTAGAAGATGCCGAGCGCGAGGTACCCGTCGCAGGGCAGCTCCTCCTGGAGGCCGATGCTGGCGTACTGGTAGTCGGAGTTCACCGTGGCGAGCCACGCGTTCTCGATGTCGTCGGCGGTGCGCAGGCTCGCGAGCACGCCACGTGTGGTGCCGATGCGGCCCATGAGCACGCCGTACGCGAACTTCAGGTGCACGTCTTCGGGGGCCTTCGCCATGCCCTCCTCGAGCACGGCCAGGGCGCGCTCGTAGATCTCCATCCGCTCCTTCTTGTCGGTGATCTCCTCGTTGCCCTCGAGGTACTGGTAGTACGACCGGGCGACGAACAGCGTGAGGTGGGGGTCGCCCGTCTCGCGGTACCGCTTCTCGGCGAGCTCGGCGCCCTCGAGGTTCTTCTGCTGGTGGTACAGCACCTCGAGGTCCCAGTACTTGCTCCCCGGCTTCACCTGGCCCTTGCGGCTCGCGGTGTACGGCTCGCCGAGCAGGGGGTCGACCTCGGGCTCGGGCGGCGCGACGGGGGCCTCCGGGACCGGGGTGCCTTCGGTGGGGGGCGTCTCGCCGGCGGACTGGGCGAACGCCAGCGAGAGGAGGAGCGAGGTGAGCATGGGTCTTCCAGGATGGGGATCCGCGCCTGCTAACACCGGGAACCCCCGCACTCCATCCCTGTGCCGGATAGGCGGGACCCGGAGGTGACCGTGTCCGACCCGCTGCTCATGATCCCGGGGCCCATCGAGATCAGCGACGCCGTGTTCGAAGCGACCTGCGTGCGCCCGGCCTCCCACCTGGCGCCGGGGTTCAAGGCGGCGTTCGCACGCGCGCTGAAGGCCATGCGCACCGTGTGGTGTGCCACCGCGGATCACCAGCCGTTCGTCGTGGCGGGCGGGGGTACCCTCGCGATGGAGGCCGTCGCGACGAACCTCGTGGAGCCCGGAGCTCCCGTGCTGGTCGTGAACACGGGGTACTTCGGCGATCGCATGGCGGAGATGCTGCGCCGGCGTGGTGCCTCGGTGTTCCAGGTGGGCGCTGCGGTCGGGGACGCGCCGAGCCTGGCGGAGGTGCAGGAAGCGCTCGTGATGCATGCGCCCGTGGCGATGTTCGTCACCCACGTCGACACGTCGACCGGGGTGCGCACGGATGCCGCCGCGCTCGCGCGACTGGCCCGCCAGCACGGGGTCCTCTCGGTGTTCGACGGCGTGTGTGCGACCGCCGCCGAGACCTTCGAGCAGGCGACATGGGGCGCCGACGTCGTGCTGACCGCCAGCCAGAAGGCGATCGGGCTCCCGCCGGGCCTCGCGCTCTGGGTGGCGTCGCCGCGAGCCCTCGCGGCCCGCGAGGCCTTGAAGACCCCGCCCCCGATGTCGCTCGACTGGCAGGCCTGGCTGCCGGTGCTCCAGGCGTACGAGGCCGAGGGGAACGCGTACTTCTCGACGCCGCCCACCACGCTGATCCCCGCGCTCGACGTGGGCCTCGCCGAGCTGGTGCGCGAGGGGATGCCGGCGGTGTTCGCGCGCCACGAGCGTGCCGCGAGCGCGATGCGCCGGGCGTGGGACGCCATGGGGCTCGTGCCGGTGTCGAAGCACCCGGCGAACACGCTGAGCGCGCTCTACTGGCCCGCCGGGACCGACGCCTCGGCGCTGGGCGCCATCCTGGAGCACGGCGCGATCGTGGCGGGCGGGCTGCACCCCGCGATCCGCGCGCAGTACTTCCGGGTGGGGCACATGGGCGAGGTCACGCGGTCCGACGCCGACCTGCTGCGCACGATCACCGCGGTGGCCGACGGGCTCGGGCTCGATGCGCGGGCGGGCCGCGAAGCGTTCGGCTCGGCGGGGTGAAGCGCGCGGCCGTGATCGGGCTCGCGGGCCTGGTGCTGTGTGCCCTGCTCCTGTGGCGTCCGCAGTCCCCGGAGACTCCGGAGTCGGCGGGCCCATCCCGCAGGGTGCTGCGGTTCGCTCCGTCCACGGTGGGTCCGGAGCCGGTCGCTCCCGTCGAGATGCCTTCGGAGACGGACTTCGAGCGGGGGTTCGCCGCGCGTGCCGGGGCCCTGGAGGACGCCTGCGACCTCGACGTGCACGTGGCGTGTGGCGGGGATCTCTGCGTCGCGCTCACCGAGTCGCCCGACCTCGACGGCCCGCTCGGGTGGGCCGAGCTCGCGCTGAGCCGCCCGCGGTTCGTGGCGAGCACCGCGCTGCGCGATCTGGGCCTGCCCGCGGGGCGGATCCCGTGCGGCGACGCGATCGGGGCCGTCACCCGGGATCTGGGGGCGATCCAGCGCGAGCGGCCCGACGGCACCGAGGTGTGGTGCGCGATCGACAGCGGGTCGCGCGCCGGAGACTGGGAGAGCGGCGCGCGGGCGCTGTGCGATGCGGCGGCACGGTCGCTGGATCTCGGTGTGGAGGGTTTCGCCGATCCCAGAGCCCGCGTTCTCCGCTTCGAATGACGGTGAGGATCGCCGGGCTCTGACATATTCCTCACAATCGTTTGCCCCCCTACCGACCGGTAGGTAAGGGCTCGGGCATGGACGCCTCCGAACCCACCGATGTGCGTATGCGCATCCTCTGCGAAGCCATCCGACTGTTCGGGCGGAAGGGCTTCACGTCGACCAGCGTGCGCGAGGTGGTCGAGGCCGCGGGCTGTACGAAGCCCACGCTCTACTACTACTTCGCGAACAAGGACGCCTTGTTCTCCGAGGCCGTGAGCGCCCAGCTCGACGGCTTCCGAACGCTCGTCGACTCCGTGATCCACGCGGAGGGCTCGGCCCGCTCGCGCCTGTGCTCCTTCCTGCACACCTACGTGCACGGCGGGATCCAGCACCCCGAGAGCGTGCGCCTCATGGTCACGGCCACCGCTCCGATGGACGACAGCCAGCCCCGCATCGAGACCATCGAGCGCTTCCGCGCCGAGCTCGGACGGCTGGGCATCGTGTTCGACCAGGGCATCGCGGAGGGCGAGCTGCGCGCGGGCGTCGATGCCAGCACCGCGATCACGCTGATCGTGGGCGCGGCCGACATCACGCTCATGTCGGGGCTCGCGGGCGCGCCCGTGCCCGACGACTTCGCCGACCGCATCGTCTCCACCCTCTGGGAGGGCCTTTCCCGATGATCGTGCTGCTTGTCTCACTGCTGGGGTGCCAGTCGACCGAAGCGGTCGCCGACGCCGAGCACCACGTGCCGAACGCGCGGGCGATCCGTGTGGAGGTCGCCCAGCTCGACGAAGCCGACGACTCCCGCATGGAGATGGTGCTCCCGGGCGAGGTGGAGGGCTCGCAGGACGTGATGCTCGCCTCCGCGCTGGGCGGCCAGGTCGAGCAGGTGTACGTCGAGAAGGGCGAGGCCGTGCGCGCAGGCCAGGTGCTCGCGCGGGTCGACGGCGAGATCTACGGCGCCCAGCTGGAGCAGGCCGAGGCCCAGCTCGCGCAGGCCCAGGCCGAGCTCGCGCGGCTCGAGAAGATGGGCGACCTGCGCACCGACAGCCAGCGCGTGCAGGCCGAGACGTCCGTGAAGATCGCGACGGCGCAGGTCCGCGCGGCACGGGCGCAGAACGACCGCGCCCAGATCCGGGCGCCGTTCTCCGGGGTCGCGGCCGATGTGTTCAGCAGCCGGGGCGAGTTCCTGGGGCCGGGCACGCCGGTCGTGCGGCTCGTGCAGCTCGATCCGGTCCAGGTCACCCTGTCGGTGCCCGACCGCGACGTCGTGTCGCTCCGTCCCGAGATGGAGGTCACGGTGTTCACGGCGGCGGTGGGCCGGCCGTTCCCGGGTCGCGTGGCGCACGTGGGTCAGGCGGCGGACCTCCGCACGCGGTCCTTCCCGGTCGACGTGGAGCTGCCGAACCCCGACGGGCTGCTGCTGCCCGGCATGATCGCGACGGTCCGTCTCGAGCGGCCCCTGCCCGAGGGCACGATCGCGGTCCCGCAGGACTGGATCGTGACGAAGCGCACCGGTCAGGGCGTGTTCCTCGAGTCCGACGGGTTCGCGAAGTGGACGCCCATCACCCTCGGTGACGTGCTCCACGACAAGGTGGTCGTCACCTCGGGCCTGGAGCCGGGCGCGCGGGTGGTCGTCACCGGCCACCGCGATCTCGTCGACGGCGACGCCGTGCTGGTGTCCCGCGAGGGCACGTGCTGCGCGGCGGGTCGGCCGCAGTTCGGAGGATAGCGATGCGGTCCGTCATCGCGTGGCTCGTCGACCACGGAACCACCATCGCGATCGCGGTGATCTGCCTCTTCCTCGCGGGGATGCTGAGCTACGTCACCCTGCCGCGGGAGTCGAACCCCGACATCACGATCCCCGTGGTGCTCGTGAGCACGCCGTACGTGGGCGTGTCGCCGGAGGACATCGAAGGCCTGATCACGATCCCGCTCGAGAACGAGCTGGCCGGCCTGCGCGACGTGAAGGTGATGAAGAGCACGTCCGCCGAGGGCGTTTCGATCGTCAGCATCGAGTTCGAGCCCGACGTGGTGATCGAAGACGCCCTGCAGAAGGTGCGCGACCAGGTCAGCAAGGCGAAGCCGAAGCTCCCCGAAGACGCCGAGGAGCCGGGCATCCAGGAGATCTCGTTCTCCGACATCCCCATCGTGCTCATCACGATCGCGGGCGACGTGGGCGAAGCGAAGCTCAAGGAGCTCGGCGACAAGCTGCAGGAGGAGGCCACCCGCATCCCGGGCGTGCTCGACGCGCGGATCACGGGCGGTGTCGACCGCGAGATCTGGGTCGACGTGTACCCCGAGCGGCTCGCGCACTACGGCCTCGCGCTGTACGACGTGACGGGCGCGATCGCGGACGAGAACGTGAACATCCCCGGCGGCACGGTGGGTTCGGGCGACTCGAGCTTCCTGCTGCGCGTGCCGGGCGAGTTCAAGACCCCGCAGCAGATCGCCGACGTCGCGATCAAGCGGGTGGGCGACCGCCCGGTGTTCGTGCGCGACATCGCGCGCGTGGTCGACGGCACGAGCGAGCGGAAGACGTACAGCCGGATGAACGGCCGCCCGTCCGTCACGCTGTCCGTCACGAAGCGCGCGGGCGCGAACATCCTCGAGGTCGTGCAGTCCGTGAAAGACCTCGCGAACACCCACGCGGAGTCGTGGCCCGAGGGCGTGTCGTACCGCGTGCTGGGGGATCAGTCCGAGAACATCGAGGCGTCCGTCACCGACCTCCAGAACAACATCCTCACGGCGCTCATCCTCGTCGTGTCGGTGATCGTGTTCTTCATGGGCGTGCGGAACTCGCTGTTCGTCGCGGCGGCCATCCCGCTGTCGATGCTCGCGAGCTTCATGGTGCTCGACATGCTGGGCTTCACGCTCAACATGGTCGTGCTGTTCAGCCTGATGATCGCGCTCGGCATGCTCGTCGACAACGGCATCGTCGTGGTCGAGAACGTGTTCCGGCACGCGGAGATGGGGAAGAGTCGCCGGGAGGCCGCGATCGACGGCACCCACGAGGTCGCGATCGCCGTCGCGGCGAGCACGGCCACCACCGTGGCCGCGTTCTTCCCGATGGTGTTCTGGCCCGGGATCATGGGCGAGTTCATGAGCTTCCTGCCGAAGACCGTGATCATCGTGCTGGTCGCGTCGCTCGTGGTCGCCATCGGGTTCCTGCCCGTGTTCATGGCCCGCCTGATGAAGGCGACGTACCGCGGCACCGAAGAGGAGCTCGACGCCGACCCCTACAAGGATCTCGGGGCGATCATGCGCGGCTACAAGGCCGTGCTGCTCGCGTCGATCCGCTTCCGGTACGCGTCGCTCGGGCTCGGGGTCGCGGCCCTCGTGTTCACGTTCGTGGCCTACATCTTCCTGAACCACGGCGCCGAGCTGTTCCCGGAGACCGCTCCCGAGCGCGCCAACGTGTTCGTGCGCTCGGCCGAGGGCACGGATCTCGAGCAGACCGACCGCATCGTGCGGCAGGTCGAGGGCATCCTCGCCAACCTCGAGAACGTCGACGTGTGGGTCGCCGAGCCGGGCGTCGTGAGCGACGGGAACGCGCTCGGTCCGTCCAGCGCGGCCGGGAACCAGGCGCGCATCACGGTCGACTTCCTGCCCGACGCCACCACGGCGCACCCGGGCGAGAAGATCCGCGTGGAGCCGACCACCACCACGATCGACCGGCTGCGGCAGGCCGTCGCCGAGATCCCGGGCGCCGAGATCCGCATCGAGAAGGAGCGGATGGGTCCGCCCGTCGGAAAGCCCATCGGCGTCGAGGTGAGCGGGCCCGACTTCCACTCCACGGGCGAGCTCGCCCTCGAGGTGCGGCGCGCGATCGCGAAGCTCGACGGGGTGGCCGACCTGTCCGACGACTACCGCGTCGGGCGCCCTGAGATGCGGCTGCGCATCGACCGGGGGGCCGCGAAGCGCATCGGCGTGAGCACGGCGGGCATCGGGAACGCCGTCCGCACCGCTGTGGCCGGCTCGAAGGCGAGCGCGCTGCGCGACGGGGAGGACGAGTACGACATCGTGGTGCGCCTGGCGCCCGAGGCCCGCGAAGACCTCCAGTCCGTGCTGGCGCTCCGTCTGCCCGGCCGCGAGGACCGCTCGCCCGACACCTTCGCGGTGCCGCTGTCCTCGGTCGCCGGGTACTCGCTCGACGGCGGTACGGGCTCCGTGAAGCACATCGATCAGGACCTCGTGGTCACGATCAGCGGCGACGTCGCGGAAGGCACGAACGAGGTCGAGATCCAGGCCGCCGTGAAGGAGCTGATCGACAACTACGACGTGCCGGCCGGGCACCACCTGCGCATGGGCGGCAACGCCGACGAGCAGGCCGAGGCCTCGAGCTTCCTGCTGCGGGCGTTCTTCATCGCGTGTGCGCTCATCCTGATGGTGCTCGTCACGCAGTTCGACAGCATCTGGATCCCGGGGATCATCCTCGTCACCGTCGTGCTGTCGCTGATCGGCGTGCTCTGGGGCCTCGTGATCACGGGCACCCCGTTCGGCATCATCATGACGGGCATCGGGGTGATCAGCCTCGCGGGCGTCGTCGTGAACAACGCGATCGTGCTGCTCGACTACGTGCAGCAGCTCGAGTCGAAGGGGATGGAGGTGCGCGAAGCGCTCGTGCGTGCGGGCATCACGCGCTTCCGTCCCGTGATGCTCACCGCGATCACGACCACCCTCGGGCTCGTGCCGATGGCGATCGGCGTCAGCGTCGACTTCTTCACGCGGTTCCCCGTGCCCCGGCTCGTGATCGGGAGCCAGAGCGCACAGTGGTGGGGCCCGATGGCCATCGCGGTCATCTTCGGGCTGTCGTTCGCCACCGTGCTCACCCTGGTGATGGTGCCCACGCTCTACAGCATCTACGACGACTTCCGGAACCTCGGGCAGCGGGTGCGCGGGCTCGTGCGCCGGCCGGCCCCGGAGAGCGACGAGTCGGTCGGGGAAGCCGCGACGGGCGTGGCGAAGGTCGTGTTCGGGCTCCTGCTCGCGGGCGGGCTGGCGAGCTCCGCGCAGGCCGTCACGCTCGACGAGGCCGTGGCGGCCGCCGAGGGCCACTCGGTGTCGCACGGGCTCCTGTCCGAGCAGACCCAGCAGGCCGGGCTCCAGCGCTACAAGGCGTGGTCGGCCCTGTCTCCGCGCGTCGAGGTGGGGGCCAGCTACATCGTGAACGAGTTCGCGATCGAGCTCGACTTCGCCGACACCATTCCCGAGATCCCGGGCTTCGAGTTCCCCGAGGTCGAGCCGACGGTCGTGCAGCGCAAGACCTTCTGGACCGCCGACGCCACGGTGTCCCAGCGGCTGTTCTCCGGAACCGCCCTGCCGGCGCTGCGCTCCACGTTCAAGGCGCACCAGGCGGCCCAGCTCACCGAGTCCCGCGAGCGCGCGCGCCTCGAGGTGGGCGTGGCGCAGGCCTTCTACGGCGTGCTGATGGCGCGGGAGGCCGAGGGCGTGGCGTCCGCGAGCCTCGAAGCGGGCCGGGGTCAGCTCGAGCTCGCCAACCGGCAGGTGGCGGCCGGGATCGCGTCCGAGCGGGCGTCGCTCCAGGCGCGGCTCGCGGTGGCGCAGGGCGAGCGCGACGTGCTCCAGGCCGCCGAGCAGCGCGTGCGCGCGGAGGAAGCCTTCCACCGGATGACCGGTCTCGAGCGCGATGCCGAGCTGGAGCTGCCGGAGAGCCCGTCCGCCATGGGCTCGCTGTCCGAGGCCATCGGGTCCATCCCCGGCCGCCCGGACCTCGAAGCGGCCGAGCTGCAGATCCAGGCCGCCTCGCTGCAGCACACCGCGAGCAACATGCGCTGGGCGCCCGTGGTCGACGCCCAGTTCAAGTACTCGTACAACCAGAACACGGGCTTCCAGGACGATCCCACCTCCTGGCAGCTCGCGCTGGTCGGCAAGTGGACCCTCTGGGACGGAGGGCTCCGCGTGGCCGAGAGCGCGGAGTACGCGAGCCGCCGCCGCATGGCCGAGCTCCAGGCGCGCCAGCTCCGCGAGACCGCCGAAGAGGAGGTCCGCGTGTCGTGGGAAGCGCTACAGCGCGCGAATCGCGGGCTGAGCGCGGTCGACGACGAGCTCGCGCTGGCCGACGAGAACGTGCGGCTCGCCGAGCGGAGCTTCGAGGTGGGTGCGGGCACCTGGCTCGAGGTACAGCAGGCGCAGGTGATGCGGCAGAGTGCCCAGCTGAACGCCATCCAGCAGCGGATGAACCGCGACGTGGCGGCCCTCCAGCTGCAGCTCGCGACCGGGCGTCTCTGAGTCTGCGAGGCGACGGGTCGACAGCCCTGCAATGTGGTAGAACCCCCTCATGCGCAACGCCCCCATCAGCCTGTTCGCCTTCCTCGCCTTCACCAGCGGGTGCAACACCTTCGAGACCGTCGAGTCGGCCTGTCTCGACGTGTCGCCCGGCGAGGGCAACATCACCGACGACGTCGATCGCGACGTGTTCCGGCGGATGAACTGCTACCGCCGCCTCGCCAAGCGCCCCCGCACGGCGGTGAACCCGCTGGTGCAGGATGCCGTCGAGGCGCACAACGACTGGATCCTCCAGAACAACCCGCGCCCCGAGACGCTCGCGAACGAGAACGGCGGGTCGGCGGGCTTCACGGGCGGGAACGGCGTCGCGCGGCTCACGGCGGCCGGCTACACCTTCCCCGCCCACTCCGAGCTGCTCGAGCTCGTGCTGCGCGAAGAAGGCGAGTTCGCGAGCTTCGTGGTCGGGGCCGACCACTTCGACTTCTGGTTCGCCGATCCGTTCGTGCGCCCGGCCTTCCTCCAGCCCTCCATGCTGGGCGGCGGCGTCGTGCAGGACGAGTACCTCCGCACGTTCCCCGAGGAAACCGCGGTCCCCGACCTCCCGATCTCGTACACATACTGGAACCTCATCTACCAGACGCCCGTCACGCCGTACGCCGAGATCCCCGTGATCTACCCGCGCAACGGGCAGACCGACGCGCCGCCCGTGTACGTGCACCTGTCGAGCAGCCAGTCCCTCGAGCTCGGCCAGACGTACGGCTACCCCGTCACGTTCACCGTCGGTTCGCGCGAGACGAACCTGCAGGTCACCCAGGCCTCCTTCCGCCGCGTCAGCGACGACGCGGAGCTGCCCATCACCGTGCTCACGGGCGACGATGCGATCACGGCGCTCCGCCTCCGGAACACCGCGATCATCGTGCCCGAGCAGCCGCTCACGCCGGGCGCCACGTACCAGGCCGACATCCGCATCAAGACCGACCAGGGCGAGCGCCGCGCGCGCACGCAGTTCACGTGTGGCTCCATGAGCCGCGACATCCCGGCCGGCCTGAGCCGCATGGCGGTCGAGCTCGACCGTCCGCTCCTCGACTACCGCCTGGGCGGGCGCGAGCTGTACGACCTGGAAGAGTGAGGCGATGGTCGCCTGGTTCGTCCTGACGTACCTGATCGCGGCCATCCCCTTCGGACTCGTGCTCACCACCCTGTATGGCGGCGACTCCGACATCCGGGGGTCGGGGTCGGGCAACATCGGCGCCACGAACGTCGCGCGCGTGTATGGCTGGCGGCTCGCGGTGCCCGCGCTGCTGCTCGACATCGCGAAGGGGTTCTTCCCCGTGCTCGGCGCGTCGCTCCTGTGGCCCGAGCTCGGGCTGTGGTGGCCCGCCTTCATCGCGTTCGCCGCGTTCCTCGCGCACTGCTTCTCGGTCTACCTGGAGTTCCGCGGAGGTAAGGGCGTCGCGACGGGCGCCGGCGGCATGCTCGCGCTCGCGCCGGTCCCGACGCTGCTCGCGGTGGGTGTGTGGCTCGTGGTGCTCGCGATCACCGGCAAGAGCAGCGTCGGCGCGCTCCTCGCTGCGGCGTCGCTCATCGGGTTCGCGGGCTGGCTCGACCCGCAGACCCTCCCCGTGGTCGTGCTCCTCGCGCTCGGCATCGGGTTCACCCACGTGTCGAACATCCGCCGGCTCATGCGGGGCCAGGAGGGGCAGGTCGTGCGCCCGGTGCGCTGGGGCCGGTCCGCGAGCGAAGGCCCCGATCCGGAGGCCCTGCTGGAGCAGGGGCCGGCGGGAACCCCCGTGATCCCGGCGCTGTGGAAGGAGTCGGTGCCCGATCCGCTCGAGATCACCGACGATGTGACGCTCGAGTCCCGAGAGCCCGCAGAGCCCCGGGGCTGACGCCTACTTGAGGATGTGGAACTCGACGCGGCGGTTGCGCGCGCGCCCGTCGGCCGTACGGTTCGTGTCGATCGGCTCTTCTTCGCCCCGCCCGACGGACTCGAGCCGGCCCGCCGACACGCCCTTCGACTCGAGGTAGACCCGCACGCTCGTGGCGCGCTCGCGGGACAGCTCGAGGTTCGTGGTGTCGGACCCCTGGGAGTCGGTGTGCCCCTCGATCCGCAAGCGCATCTCGGGTGCGTCGTTCAGCACCTGCACGACCTCGTCGAGGATGCGGAAGCTCGTGTTCAGGAGCGTGGCGCTGCCCGTCTCGAACTGGATGGTCTCGCGAATCTCCACCATGGTCTTCGTGACCACGACCTTCGAGGGCTTGGTGTCGGGGCAGCCGTCGCTGTCGAGGTAGTCGTTGCGGGTCTCCGGCTGATCCGGACACTGGTCGTTCGCGTCGGAGATGCCGTCGTTGTCGGCATCCTGATCGGGACACCCATCCTTGTCGCGAGACCCGGGCTCGTTCGGGCACTTGTCGGTGGTGTCGGAGATGCCGTCGCCGTCGTTGTCGGGATCGGGACAGCCGTCGTCGTCCTCCCAGTTGTCGATGTCCTCCGGCACCCGCGCGCACGCGTCGCGGATGTCGAGCACACCGTCGCCGTCGTTGTCGTAGTCGGGGCAGCCGTCGGCGTCGGAGAACCCGTCGATGTCCTCGGCCTCCTCGGGGCACTGGTCGACGGCGTCGATCATGCCGTCGCCGTCGCTGTCCTCGCTGGTCTCGGGACAGCCGTCCTCGTCGCGGTCGCCGTCGATGTCCTCGGGGTCGTCGATGCAGCCGTCGTCGATGTTGATGATGAGGTCGCCGTCTTCGTCGCCGCTGGGGTCGAGGTCGCGGCAGCCGTCTTCGTCGGCCACGCCGTCGAGGTCTTCCTTCTCGTCGGGGCAGCGGTCGACGATGTCGGGCACGGTGTCTTTGTCGCGGTCGGCCCCGCCGCACGGGGTGGCCTTCTCGAGGGCCTTCAGGGCGGCGTCGTAGCCCTCGGTGGCGTGCTCGAAGGCCCGTCGGGGCGAGCCCTGGAGGAGCTCGATGCGCGAGAAGTCGACCGAGGCCTGCGCCATCGCGAGCTCCTCGGGCGCACACAGGCGCGCGTACACCTTGTTCGCGAGCCCGATCGTGCTCTCGGTCTTCTCGAGCGACTCGACGACGTGGCGGGGCACGGTGCATCCGGCGACGAGCGCGAGGACCACGGCGAGACGGGGGCTCACGGCACCTCGGGGGCTGCGGGAGCTGCGGGAGCGGGAGCTGCGGGCTCGGCCGGGGGCATCGGGGCGTCGTCGGGAACGATGGGACCCGTGGGCGTCGGTGTCGCCGGTGGCGTCCCTGCCGCGGGTGCGGGTGCGGGCTGCTCGGGGTGTGGGACGACGTCTCCGTCGCGCAGGGTGGCGAGATCGACCTCGACGGCGCGAGCGCCCCGCTCGACCTGCACGACCGCCTGGTCGGACCACGCGGCGCTCTTCTTCGACAGGCTGACGCTCATCTTGTACTGGCCGGTGCCCATCTCCTCCCAGGCCTTCTCGAGGTACCGATTCGCCATCGTGTACTCGTACAGGGCGTCTTGCTCGGCGCCGGCCTCACGGGCCTGCTCCCGGGCGGCGATCGCGTCTTGCACCTGCAGGCCGGCGCGCGCGGCGGCACAGCCGGAGGCACCCGCCAGACCGAGGGCGAGAGCGACGAGGGGCACGAAGGGGGCGCTACGGACGGGGGACATGCTCGGCTCCGAAGGCATTTCGCCATGCGTGGACGCGCCCGTCAAGCCCGGACGGCGCGGGAGGGGTGCCCAAGCGGGACGGTCTGTGCGTACAATGTGCGCCCCTGGTGGTCACCCGCTGTTGCAGCCCCACGAAACCCCGATCGTCTCCCGCTGGACCCTGTTCGCTCTCGGCACTGTCGAAGGCGAGCGCATCCGTCGTCCCGCAGACCCCGTGGCGGCCTGGCTGCTCCAGCGTGCGCCCACGCTGATGCCTCCGCAGGCCGTGGGGAGCGTGCTCACGATGATCCGGGCGCGCGCCGCCATCATCGATCGCATGATCGAAGAAGAGGTGCAGGCGAGCGTGCGCCTCGAGGAGGGCCTCGACTTCTGGAGCGTCGGCGGCGGCTTCGATGCGCGGTGGTACCGCATCAAGACCCTGATGAGCGACGCCGTCCGCAAGCACTTCGAGATCGAGGATCCCGGAGTGCTCGAGGTGAAGTCGGGCCTGCTGTCCGAGAGCTCGTTCAAGGCCACGTGGAACACGATCGAGCGGCGTCCGGTCGCGCCCTCCGAGTGGACCGTCCGCACGCGTGGCCACGGGAACCTCGTGGTGCTCGAAGGGGCGTCCACCCGGCTCTCCCCTCCGCAGCTCCGGGATCTGCTGAAGCGCATCCGGTCCGATGCGCCGAACGCGCGCGTCATCCTCGATGCCCCCAGCTTCGTGAGCATGCTCCACTCCAACGCCGAGCTCCCGAGGGGTGCGGCGGGCGCGGAGCTCGAGAGCGCCGACGAGCTCGACAACCCGTTCCGCTGGTCGCGCCGGTTCCTGAAGCGCCTCGGCTGGGAGGTCCGCGAGGACGTGTGGCTCACGAGCCGCCCCATGCTCGACGCGCCCGGGCCGAGCGTGCCGAACCTGCCTGGCATGGAGGCCTTCCGCGTGCTCCGCATGCGGGCGACCCCCGACGACGAGCTCAAGCGCAGCGGAGTCGCGTCGATCTCCCTCGGCCGGCGGTACTAGCTCTCGTCCGTCCCCGGGCCCACACGCCCGAATGCGTCGTCGCCGCGTCAGTCGCGTACAGAAGTACGCTTCCCTCCTTGCTCCTAGCCTTCGGTCGCGTGGACCTCAGGGCCGAACGAGTCGCGCTCATGGGTGAGTGGGCGGATTCGCTCCCGCGAATGGGAGCGTTCGGTACCTATCTGCGACAGGCTCCTACGTGCTCTCGTCCCTGCCTGGGCCCACACGCTCGAATGCGTCGTCGCCGCAAAGGGTAAGGGCCCGCAGCTCGAGAGTTGCGGGCCCTTGGGGGGGGTTGGGTATGTATGTATGTTCGGTCATCCCCGGACCGGGCGGGTTCTGCTCGTGTTCTCAGTCCACGGGCGGAATCTTGAGCTCATCGCCGATGTGCAGGGTCCGGCTCCCGGGGTTCGCCCGGGCGATGGGCTTCGTGAGCGCCACCGATCCGTAGTACTGCTGCGCGATGTGCGAGAACGTGTCGCCCGCCGCCACCGTGTGCACGGTGCCGCGGGTGCGGGCGAGGATCTCCACGCGGTCCGTCTGGACCTCCGTGATGCCCTCGACCCTGGAGAGGCTGCGTGCGGCGATCTGGCGCTGGCGCGCGCTGATCACCTGACCGACGAGCTGGGCCCGCCCGCCGTCGATCACCACCTCGAGGTGGGTTCCCTCGAGATCGTCGAGGTCGCCCAGCGCCGCGGCCGCGCGCGATGCAATGCTCGCGTCGTCTGCGGCTGCGGGTGCCTTCGACCGATCGGGCGCGGCCGGGTTGGCTCCGCGGACCGGAACCGCCGGCGCGGCCGCGGGCGTGTCGGTCTCGACGGACACCACGGACGCCGGGGCGTCGTTGTTCGAACCGAACACGAGGTTCGCGAGGATGAAGACAATCGCGAGCGTGGACACGCCGGCGGTCGTCCAGGCCCACTTCCGCGTCTCCTTCTCGAGCTGGTACACCGTGGCGTTCATCTGGGCGTTCTCGCTGCGGAGCCGGCGGGCCTCCGCGCGGAGGGCCTTGATCTCGCCGCGCTCGCGGGCGGCCAGGGCCGCGCGGTGCTCGTCGGTGTCGGCATTGCGCGTGCGCACGTGGTGCTCGACCGTCTCGCGGAGCTCGAGCGGCACGCCCTGACCGCAGTTCTCGGCCTCGTCGAGCGCAGCGAGCGCGTCGGTCCAGCGCTGCCCGGCCACGTACACCTTGGCGAGCAGCAGTCGCGCCTCTCCGTCGTCGGGCGCCATGCACAGCAACATGTGCAGACGCTCGCGAGCCAGCCTCAGGTGGCCGTCCGTCGCGTAGCCCAGAGCTTCGTTGTAGAGCTGGGGCAGCGGATCGAGGCCGAAGGACTCCGCGGCTTCACGCAGGGCACGTGGAACCCCACCGACAGGGACGTTCTGGTCGCTGTTGGAGGTACGCGAGGCGCCGTCGAACCGGATCTCGGCTTCTGCAGCGGAGGATGCCATCATGGGGATCACCGGAGGAGGGGCGGGAGGAAGGGAGCGGGGCGAGCGACGTGGGGTGGATCGCAGGGGGAGAGCGACCCGGGGGGGCGGGAGAGGATCCCGTGGAAGAGCTATACCATGACGATCCAGGCGTGCACAGAGTTTCTTGTGGAAAACACAAGAAGACAGGTTCACGGGGGAGATTCGTGCTGACGCATATGCGTGCAGGGGGTGTGTGCGCGCGGGGCGTCGGATCGAACGATCCCATCTCGGGATCCCTCGATCCCAGCCTCAGGCGGGAGGTGGGATCGCGAGCACCCCCTGCCCGTAGGCCACCGAGTCCGTGAGCGGACGGTCCACCGTGACGCCGTCCCACACCACGGAACGCTCGATGCGTACGGGTCCGATGCGCGCACCGGCTCCGATCACCGCATCACACAGCACGGCATCCGGATGGACCTCCGCGCCCGGCCCCACCCAGGCGTTCCCCTCGATGCGCGCCTCGGAGCGCACGCCCCGGGTGCGGGGATCGAGCGCGAGCGGAACCTCGCCGCGCAGCACCGCGAGGTTCGTCGCGAGGTAGGCCTCCGGATCCCCGATGTCGAGCCACGGACCGGTGTACCGCACCCCGCGGATGACGCGGCGGTCGATGCGCCGGGTGTACGCGGTGCGCAGGATGCACGAGAAGCCGGGCTCGGCGTCGGCGAGAAGGTCGCGGGAGAGGGCGTGGATGCCCGTGAAGTGCGTGTCGCGCACGAGCTCGCCGATGGGCTCGGTGCGGGCGAAGTCGCGCATCTCGACGACGGTTCCCGTGCTGTCCACGGACACGTGCCCGTACCGGTCGGCGTCTTCTGTATGGGGACGGAGCGCGAGGGCTCCCCCACCCTCCGGGACGGCCGCGAGCAGAGCCGTGAGGTCGACGGACTGCAGCACGTCGCCGTTCAGCACGACGAACCGGTCGGCGAGGAGGGACTCCACGCGCTTGAGCCCCCCGCCGGTGCCGAGGATGTCGGGCAGCTCGGTGCTCACGGTGACGTGCAGCCCGTCGTGGTCGCCCGCCCAGGCCTCGATCTGTGGCGCGAGCCAGTGGGCATTCACGATCACCCGGGTGAGGCCGTGAGCCCGGCAGGCCTCGAGCGCGTAGGCGAGCAGCGGGATCCCACACACGGGCACGAGCGGCTTCGGCCGCACGTCGGTGAGGGGGCGGAGGCGGGTTCCGAAGCCCGCGGCCAGGATGAAAGCGGTGTGCATACTGCCGAGCATATCGGGGAGTCCACGGGTCCGTTAGCATCCGGACGTGCCTTCGATGACCCTCCTGGACGGGTTCCTCCCCACCGGACTCCGAAGCGACCCCGAGCAGCGGCGGCGGGGTCGGCTGGTGCTCGCCCTCACCCTGGTGCTCGTGCCGAACGGCCCGCTGTTCGGGGTGGTGCTGGGGATGGGCGGGGCCTGGGTGGGCTCGTTCGCGTGCGTGATGGTCGCGGTCGTGGCGTGTTCGAGCTTCCTCCTCGTGCGCCACCCCGGAGGCGTCGAGCGCGCGGGTCACCTGCTGTGTGCGTGCCTGCTCACCGCCCTCGTGGCCTCCATGGCGCAGACCGGCGGTCCCTCGGCGCCCGGCGCAGCGTGGCTCGCGCTGCTCCCCCTCACCGCGCTCACGCTGGTCGGTCGCCAGGCGGCGCTCGTGTGGCTCGTGCTGTCGATGGTCACGCTCGGCACGTTCGGCACGCTCGACGTCGCGCGTCCCTTCGAACCAGTGCCGCCCCCGGCGGTGATGCGCGTGATCGAGGTGCTCGGGAACGCCTGTCTCACCGGGCTCGTCACGGCCACGTGCTGGTTCTGGTACCTGCAGTCCGACGCCTCGCGCGCCACGTTGCTGGCCGCCAACCACGAGCTCGAGCAGGCCCGTGATCAAGCCGAGGCGGCCAATCGGGCGAAGTCGCAGTTCCTGGCGAACATGAGCCACGAGATCCGCACGCCGCTGAATGCCGTGATCGGCTTCACGGAGATGCTGCTGGACGATGCCGAGCGGTTCCCGGACGACGCCGTGGCCGACCTCCAGAAGGTCGACGGGGCCGCCAACCACCTGCTCGGGATGCTCACCGACATCCTCGAGATCTCGCGGCTCGAAGCCGGCGTCGTGGCCGTGCACACCTCCACGTGCTCGCTCGAGGCCATCGCGTCGCGCTGCGTGGAGGCGAGCCGGCCGCAGCTGTCGGAGGGCGTGGAGCTGGTGGTCGACGTGCCGGACGCCCGCATCGAGACCGACGCCGAGAAGGTGGTGATGATCCTCGACAAGCTGCTGGGCAACGCCGCGCGGTTCACGGAGCGGGGCTCCATCCGGCTCAGCGCGCGGGTCACCGACGCCGTCCGCATCGAGGTCGAAGACACCGGCATCGGCCTCGACGTCGAGCGGATGAGCCACCTGTTCGAGAAGTTCGCGCAGGCCGACGCTTCGTCCACACGGCGGTTCGGGGGTCCCGGGCTCGGGCTGTCCATCGCGCGCGAGCTCGTCGCGCTGCTCGGGGGCGAGATCACGGTACGCTCGGCGCCGGGCATCGGCTCCACGTTCACAGTGGTCCTCCCGCAGGGCTGACGCACGTGCCCCTCCTCCCCGCCCCGCTCCTGTCGCTCGCGCTCCTCGGCGGGTGTGCGCCCGCGTACCATCCGTCTGCCCTGCACCCGACGCTGTTCGACGGGCCGGATCAGCTGTCGGTGTCCGGTCAGATCGCGGTGTCCGGGCTGCACCTGAGCGCCGCGTACGCGCCCGTCGACCACCTGGCGTTCCGCGCGCGCTCGACGGTGCGGCGGCAGCCCTGGGAGGACGTGTACTGGCTGGCGGGGGGCGGGCTCGAGGGGTTCGGTGCGCGCGGTCCGCTGCGCCTGGCGCTGGGCCTGGAGGTCGCCGGAGGTCGCGTGGACGCGAGCGACACGTACACGGCGCTGTTCGCGTCGTCGGCCCGTCGGTACGAGGCCCACGGAGCCCTGCTCCAGGTGGCGGTGCCCGCGACGGCCGGATGGGAGATCCGGGCCGTGCAGCTGGGCATCACGGGGCGGCTGGTCGCCCACACGCTGTTCAACGATCTCCAGTGGACCGGGCGCACGCGGGGCTCCCTGCTCGGCCTCGACAGCGCGTTCTTCTTCCGGGTCGGCGGTGCGGTGAAGCTCGACGCGCAGATCGGCGTGTCCGTGCTGGACGGGGTCGGCGACGTGCCGGTCGACTACCTGCCCCTGATCGCCGGGCTCGGGCTCGTGGTCGATCTCGAGCGGGTCCGCCGGCGGCCCCGGGACTCCACGCTACCGGGGGAAGGCGCCAGCGATGCCCCCGTCGACCGGTAGGGTCGCGCCGGTGGTCGGCGTCTGCTCGGAGGCGAAGAACACGACCGCGCGGCCCACATCGCGGCCCGTGACGCGGAGCCCCAGCAGGTTCCGCTGGCGGTAGTGCTCCTCGAGCGCATCGGTCTCCAGGCCTTTCGCGCGCGCACGATCCGGTCCGACCTCCTCCCACAGGCCGCTGCGCACCGGTCCTTCGGCGAACACGGCGTCGGGGGCCACGAGGTTCACGCGGACCCCGTGCGGGGCGAGCTCGAGCGCGGCGACCTTGCAGAGCTGGTGCGCCGCGGCCTTCGACGCCGAGTAGGCCCCGAAGCTGGCGCCCGGACCGAGCACGTTCTTGCTGGAGATCAGGACCACCTGCCCGCCGCGGGCCTGGCGCTTCAGCAGGCGCGCTCCGGCGGACAGGCACCGGTGGACGCCGCCGAGGTTCACGTCCACCACCCGGTCGAAGTCCTCGGCGGAGGTCTCGTCGAGGAGCGCACACACGGCGATGCCGGCGCCCAGGACGAGCAGGTCGACGCCCCCGAAGTGCAGTGTGGCCGCATCGAGGGCCGCCTGCACGGACGCTTCCGACGTGACGTCCGCCGGGAACGCCATCACGCGGGGGTCGTCGAGCACCTCGACCGCGACGGCCAGCCGCTCCACGTCGTGATCGACGAGTGCCACGTGTGCGCCGGCCTTCAGGAGCTCCGCCGCGACGCCGACCCCGATGGCCCCGGCACCTCCGGTGATCCAGGCGACCCGGCGCGCGAGCGGGGGCTCGGCCTTCTTCCCGAGCTTGGCCTGCTCGAGGCTCCAGTACTCGAGATCGAACAGGTCTTGCGGGGGCAGGCCGCGGTACGGACCGAGCCCGGCTGCGCGGTGCTTCACCCGCAGCGTGTGCTCGGCGACGTCGGCGGCGATGCACGCGTCGCGACGGGTGGCGCCCACACCGAAGATGCCGGCGCCGGGCACCCAGATCACGCGGGGATCGGGATCGAGGCGCTTCACGGACCGCCCCGCGGAGCAGGTGTCGAAGTACGCGCGGTAGTGGGTGTGGAACGCCCGCAGGCTGTGCGCGGGCTCGCCCGTGACGAGCCACGGCCACGGCTTGGTGCGCAGGGTGTGGTCGGGGGTGAGCGGCCCGGACGCCGCGAAGTGCGCGAGGTCGGGGTGCTCGAGGGCCGCGAGCAGGGTGTCGTCGACGCGGTGCTCGAGGATCCAGCGCTCCCCGAGCAGGCCCCGGAGCTGCGGCACCCAGGCGAGGGCCGCGCGGCGGGCGCTCTCGAGGTCGCGGGGGGCGGGCGGCACGGCGGGGGCGTGCGCATCGAGGTACTGCTCCGCGCGGGTGACGAGCTCGATGTGGCGGTCGTAGCTCTCGCGAGCCGTGTCGCCGAACGTGAACAGGCCGTGTGCGAGCAGCACGAGACCCGTGCAGCCGGGGTGGGCCTCGTACGCGGCGGCGGCGGCCTGCGCGAGCTGGAAGCCGGGCATGACGTAGTCGACGAAGGCGACCTCGGGACCGAGCGCCCGCTCGAGGTGGCCTCGGCCCCCCTCGACGTTCGACAGGGCGACGATGGCGTTCGCGTGGCTGTGGTCGATGAACGCGTGCGGGAGGAACGCGTGCAGGAGCGTCTCGACGGACGGGCTCGGTGCGCTCGCGTCGAACAGGCGGGTGCGATGGGCGTTCACCATGTCCTCGTCGGACATCGAGGTGCGCTCGCGGAGCGGCAGCAGGCGGTCGAGATCGACGGCCGGGTGGCCCTGGGGCTCGATGGTGGCGAGGTCCCAGCCCGAGCCCTTCACGAACAGCGCGCGGCGCGTCACCCCGGTGTCGTCGACGAAGGGCGCCTTCACGCTCGTATTGCCGCCTCCGTGCAGGACCAGTGCGGGCTCGGACCCGAGGAGCCGGGCCGTGTAGGTGCGGAGCGCCAGGGCTTCTCCATGTCGTCCGGACCAGGTGTCCAACGCCGCTCTCGCCTCGTGCTCGTCGTATCGGTTGCGCATTCCGTGCTCTCCCGCCTCCCGATATCCCGGTGCTTTACACGGGCCCGGCGCTGTGTTTCACTCGCTGTCACTGATAGGGAACCCCATGCGCACTCTCGCTGCCTTCGCTTCTCTGACCCTCGTGATGGGCGCCCTCACGGCCTGTGAATCCGGGCCCGTGTTCAACCGGGTGACCTCCGTGAAGGTGCGGCACATCGGCACCTCGGGTCTCACCGAGACCTACCTGGCTCCGCAGCAGGAGAAGCAGATGATCAAGTGCCTCAACGAGACGCGCGAGATCCAGGAGAACCAGGCGCTGCGCGACCTGCTGCAGACCACCTACCTGCTCGAGATCGACGACGCGCGGGGCGACCGCTCGTTCGAGCTGTACACGACGCAGAACCTCAAGGGCAACAAGGGCAAGTACTACGTGAACCGCTGCGTGTACCGCCTGATCATGGATGCCCAGGTCGTCCCGCAGTAGCAGCACTCCGGGGCACCGCTCGGCGTTCAGCGGCGGCCCTCGCGCTCCTTCAGGTAGGTCTGGAGGTTGAAGCGCTGGAACTCCTGCTCGTCGGGCCCGCCGTACCACTCGCGGAGCAGGCCCTCGAACAGGTGGTTGCACAGCACCATCTCGCTGCGCTCGGCGCGGAGCCTCGCGATGGCTTCGGAGATCCGGAGCCCGCGGTAGAGGTGCAGGTACGACGCGACGGCCAGACCGGAGCGATTGATGCCGGCGTGGCAGTGCCAGTAGCTCGGCTGGTTCGCGGCGAGCGCGTGGACCGACTCGAGGAAGCGCTCGAGGTCTTCGCGGGCCGGCATCATGGAGCGATCGAGCACGTCGAGCAGGGGCATGCCCAGCACGAGGCGCCCTTCGGGATCGCCGTGGGGGTACACGCCACACATGTTCACGACGACCTGGGCGGGGATCTCCGCCCAGCTCCCCGGGAGCTCGCCCATGTAGAGGGGCGCGGGGTCGGTGTGGACGAGGTGGTGGTCCAGGCGGTCGTCGACGAACATCCCGGGCATCATACCCGGGAGTGCGGTCGCGGTTCGTTACGGGACGACGACAGCCGCTTGCGTGGGCACGACCTCGACGGTCGGCTCGGCCCAGCCCGTGGCGGCGGACAGCATCAGGCAGGTGATCGAGAGGAGCACGAAGCCGGCGAAGAGCGGGCTGACGGACAGGTTCTCTTCGTGCTTGACGGTGAGGGAGCGGGCCATGGGGGCCTCCTTGGAGGGGGGACCGGGACGGTCCTGGGAGGGAGGGATTGCGAGGGGTGTGCCAGCGGGCCGCGAGAGCCCGCCGGTACGTGACCCGAGTCTACGCCATGCGCGCATTCCGGACGTGCTCGATGGCCTCGGCCAGCGGGACGGTCTGCTTGTCGCCCGACTTCAGGTTCTTGATCTGCACGGTTCCAGCCGCAATCTCGTCTTTGCCGAGGATCAGCGCGAACGGATACCCGAGCTCGTCGGCGTGCTTGAGCTGGGCGCCCAGCTTGCGCGCGTCGGGGTACAGGTCGGCTCCGACACCGGCGTCGCGGAACGCTCTCGCTGCTACGATCGATTGCGAGCGTGTCTCGGAATCGAAGATCGTGACGAGCACCGGAGCGCTGGTGGTCTGCGGCACCTTCATGCCGTTCTCCTCGCGGAGCACGAGCAGGCGCTCGAGCCCGACCGCACAGCCGACGGCGGGCACCTGGTTCTTGCCGAACATCCCGATCAGCCCGTCGTACCGGCCTCCTCCGCCGAGCGACCCCATGTCCTCCCGCCCGGGGAGCACGGCTTCCCAGATCGCGCCCGTGTAGTAGTCGAGACCCCGCGCGAGCGTGGGCTCGAAGCGCAGCTGTCCGGCGGGGACCCCGAGCAGCTCGGCATCGCGGACGATGGCGCGCAGATCGTCCAGCGCGCCGGCCGTCTCCGGCTGGTCGGCCAGCAGGCGCCCCACGCGCTCGAGGGGGTCTCCCTCGCCCAGCAGCACGGGCCACAGCCCGGCGCTCACGTGGCCGAGCCCGCGCGCCTCGAGCTCCTTGTCGACGCCTTCCACCCCGATCTTGTCGAGCTTGTCGACGGCCACGAGCAGCTCGGTCTCCCGGGCTTCGACGCCGAGCTGACGGGAGAGCGCACGCAGCAGCGACCGGTGGTTGAGCCGGATCACGACCTCGCCGAACCCCACGGCGCCGAGCGCCCGGCTGAAGGCGGTGATGCACTCGGCTTCGGCCAGCGTGGAGGTGGTGCCGCAGATGTCGACGTCGCACTGCCAGAACTCGCGGAACCGACCCTTGCCGGGCCGGTCGGCGCGCCACACCGGGCCCATGTGGTACCGCTTGAACGGCATGCGCGGGTTCTCCATGGCGACCACGCGCGCGAGCGGCACGGTGAGGTCGTAGCGCAGGGCCTGATCGACCTCGCCGAGCTTCTCGCCCTCGCCCCGCTTGAGGATCTTGAAGATGAGCTTGTCGCCTTCGTCGCCGTACTTCCCCATGAGGGTCTCGATCCGCTCGAACGCCGGGGTGTCCAGCGGCTCGAACCCGTGCTGCTGATAGATCTCCGCGATGGTGCCGATCACGAACAGGCGGTCGTGCATCTGTTCAGGGAGAAAGTCGCGGGTTCCGCGGGCGCGGTTCACGGCCATGGGGGCCCTCCAGGGGAAGCGGACCCGTATCCCGCCCTCCAGTGCACCGCCGGGCACGCAAACCCTGTAGACTGACGCGAGCGGGACCGCGCCACGATGAGGACTGAGACCGGGTGAGCGACTTCCACTACGTACGCACGCTGGGACGCGACGGCGGCGTAGACGTCTGCTCCGGACAGGCGATCGGCGAAGAGCTGGGGCGCATCCTCGAAGATGGCCTTCCACCCTTCAATGTCGCGCTGCAGATCATCGCGGGGCTGTGCGAGGTCCTCGACATCACCGAAGAAGACGACGTCACGCACGGGAACATCTCGCTCGAGCAGATCTTCATCGACGACACTGGAGCGATCTCGCTGGAGGGCTTCGGTCAGACGCGCACCCGGGCTCCGGAGGGCAAGCCCCGGGGCCCGATGACCGACCTGTACGGTCTCGGGTACGTCGCGTACCGCCTGCTGGGGGGCGAAGAGCTCGCGCACCTCCCCACCGACGACGCCGTGGCACACGACGACACGGTGATCGACGCGATCCTGAAGGTCGACTTCGAGGGTCTGAACGAGGAGATGGTGGGCGACGTCCAGTGGTTCCTGGCGAAGCTCATGGCGTTCGACCGTGAGGATCGTCCGCCGGCGGTCGAGTGTTGGCGCACCTTCGTGGCGTTCGCCGACGAGGCCGAGGGCCCCGACTTCGTGAACTGGTGCCTCGAAGCCCTGGATGGCGGGGGGCAGCGCCGGATCGGGGGGGGCGAGATCTCCGTGGGTCCGTCGGTGGGGGCCGCCGGCCACGACGACGACGAGGGCGACGACCTCGACGGGCCGCTGGTGTCGCGCGGTCCGCTCCAGCGCGGCGGGCTCTCGTTCGATCCCGGAGCGCTGGCGGGCGGCACGGCGTTCTTCAGCCGCGACGACCTGAAGGCCGCGCTCGACCGTCAGGAGCCCCAGAAGCCCGCTGCCGGCGGGGGTTCCGCGACCAACTACTGGTCCCGCGATGAGCTGCAGGCGATGGCCGAAGACGGCGGTGCGGCGGCGCCGCGTCCGAAGCGCGCCAAGGGCGAAGGCGAGCGTCGCAAGACGATGGCGCTCCAGAAGAAGGATCTCCAGGGCGGCCAGCAGGGGGCCTCGAGCGCCACCAAGCCCGCCCGCAACGAGCAGCGCGCCCCCGCGGCTCCGCCCCCGCCGGCGCCGCCCGCGCCCGCGCCCCCGGTCCCCACGCCGCCGCGCCAGCCGTCCTCTCCGCCCGTGGCCGCCTCCCCGCCCCCGCTCTCGTCGAGCTTCCGCGAGGCCGAGGCATTCGAGGGGGCCGAGCCCACCATCCGCATGCAGGCGCAGAAGGTGCGCACCACGCGCACACCCGCGCCCGCGCCCCAGGTGTTCCGCCCGGGCGTCGGAACCGTGCCGCCTGCGGATGCTCCGTCGATGTCGTCGCGGTCGAAGCCGTCCGACATCGAGACGGCCGTGCAAGACCCAGCGGAGCTCGAGGCTGCGTTCCAGGAGGCCGAGCGCGAGCGCGCCGCTGCCAAGGCCGCTGCCCGGAAGGCCGAGCACGCACAGCTGCCCGTCGAGCCGCCCGTGCCGACGTACCAGCCGGCCTACGAAGACGAGCCGGCCGACGACAGCAACTTCAACCTCGTGCTCATCGGCGGCATCGCGCTGGTCCTCGTGATCGGCGTGGTGGCGTGCATGGGGCTCGGCGGATCGGCCGGTGTGGTCGCCCTCCTCAGCCAGTACACCGGCGTGGAGACCCCCGTCCAGCAGCCCGATCCGGCGCCCGTTCCGCTGCCTGCACCGGTCCTCCCGACGCCCGAGCCGGTCGATCCCGAGCCCGTGAAGCCGGAGCCCACGAAGCCCGGCCCGACGCGTCCGAGCCGGCCCACCCCGACGCCCTCGCCGGGTCCGTCGCCCGGTCCGTCCAGCGGTCCGAAGCCGTCGCCCGGTCCGTCGCCGACCACCCGTCCGTCGCCGACTCCGAGCCCCACCACGCGTCCCACACCGACGCCGAGCCCGACCCGTCCGTCGCCGGGTGGGGTCCGTCCGCAGCCCACTCCCGAGCCCGTGGCCGATCCGGTGCCGGCCGACGGTCCGGTGACGCTCACGCTGAAGTCGCGCGACCGCGGCAAGCTGATGTGCCCGGGTGTGGCGAACAAGGACTTCGACGGGAACACCCTGCTCAACATCGAGCCCTACCAGCTCCCGGCCACCTGCATGGTCGTGATCGAGGGGCAGCGTGAGGCGTTCCAGGTGAAGGGCACCGGGTCCGTCACCTGCAACCTCGTGAACGCCAAGGTGTCGTGCGACCGGGCCTTCGTGCCCTGATGCGCGCGGTCGTGCAGCGGGTGTCCGAGGCGAGCGTCACGGTCGGCGGAGAGGTGGTGGGCTCCGTCGGGCGGGGGGTGCTCGTGCTCCTCGGGGTCGCGCCCGGCGACGAGCCTTCGCACGCCCGGTGGCTGGCCGACAAGATCGTGGGGCTGCGCATCTTCGCGGACGACGAGGGCAAGATGAACCGGTCGCTCCTCGACATCGAGGGCGGCGCGCTGGTCGTGAGCCAGTTCACGCTGTACGGCGACTGCAGCAAGGGCCGCCGCCCGAGCTTCGTCCGTGCGGCGGCCCCCGAGCTCGCCGACCCCCTGTACCAGGCGTTCGCGGGCTTCCTCCGCGAAGCGGGCGTCTCGCGCGTGCAGACCGGCGTGTTCGGAGCCGACATGGATGTCGCGCTCCACAACGACGGGCCGGTCACGCTGATCCTCGAGCGCCCGTGAGTCCCGGTCGGTCCGGGAGCCGCGCCGAGCTCGAGGTCGCTCGCGCGGCGGCACGTGCAGCCGCCGAGGTGCTGGCGAGCCGTCCGGCACGGGTCGATCACAAGGGCCGGGCCGATCTGGTCACGGACGTCGACCGGCGTGCCGAGGCCGCGATCCGCGCGGTGTTCGCGGCGCAGACCCCCGACATCCCGGTGCTCGGGGAGGAGGAGGGCGGCGGGAACGCTCCAGTGCGCTGGGTGGTCGACCCGATCGACGGCACCACCAACTTCGTTCACGGCTTCCCGTTCTACGCCACGTCCATCGCGCTCGAAGCCGATGGCCGCTCGGTCGTCGGGGTCGTGCTCGACGTCCCCCGCAACCGGTGGTTCGAAGCGGTGCGCGGAGCGGGCGCGTTCGTCGACGGAGCCCGCCTGCGCGTGTCCGACACCGAGGTCCTCGCGCAGAGCCTCGTCGCGACGGGCTTCCCCTACGACCGCGCCGAGCGGGTCGACGCGCTCCTGCGTCCGGTGGCCGCGGTCCTCCGGTCCACCCGCGGCATCCGACGCTGTGGAGCGGCGTCTCTCGACCTCGCGCTGGTGGCGGCAGGGGCGCTCGACGCGTTCTTCGAGACCGGCCTCGGTCCCTGGGACGTCGCCGCGGGGGCGCTGCTCGTGGAGGAAGCGGGGGGCCGCGTCACCGCCCACGACGGTGCAGAGGTCGTAGGGCAACCGACGTCTCCCCTGGCCACGAACGGCCGGGTGCACGACGCGATGGTCGCCCTGCTGTCAGGCGCGTAGCTTCGCCACGGCGCGCATCACCGACGCGTCGGGCTCACGGGCTGTCCCTACGGGCCCTCGGGACTCCATGGCGCTCACCTGGTCGAGCGGCACCCACCGGGCGGCCAGCGCGTCGGAGCCGGCCCGGAACTCGAGCGACGGGGCGCGGAACAGGAACCGCACGTCGAAGTGCCGGTGCACGGGATCGGCCTTCCGGGCCGGGATCTCGTGGATGTCGAGGTCGAACGGGCACGGCTCGAGCAGCTGAACGTCGTCGAGCCCCACCTCCTCGGCCACCTCGCGCCGGGCGGCCGCGATCAGGTCGACGTCGTCGGGCTCGATGTGCCCCCCGGGCTGGAGCCAGCGGTCGAGCTTGGCGTGGTGGATGAGCAGCAGCGATCCGCCGTCCGGGGACAGCACGAACGCGGAGGCCGTGAAGTGCCCGGGCACGAAGTGGTCCCGCGAGCACGACCCGTCGGCGAGCGCGAGCGCGCGCATGTCCGCGAGGTGCCGGGCCTCGCGGTCGTCGGCCGGCGCGTACCGCTCGAGGAGGCTCGAGACTTCTGCCGTGAGCCCCGTGGGGGCGCTCACTGGAGGACGAACGGGTAGACGATCTTCTGGCCGTTGCCGGAGCTCGGGGGGAACTCGACGCTGCGGATCGCGGAGCCGAGGCAGACCTCGAGGCGCGAGCCCGCGAACTCGGGCTGCTGCACGGACACGCCGGTGACCGAGCCCGTCGGCATCAGGTTGAACTTCACGTCGACGCGCGGCGGCAGCTGACCGGTGGTCTGGAGCACTTCGTAGAAGCACTTCTTGACCTCGAGGTTTGTGCGCAGCATCACGTCGATGATCTCGTACGACACCTGGGGCGGTGCATCGGACGCCGCCGCAGACGGCGCGGGCATCGGCATCGGCGCGGGCGCCACGGGCGACGGCAGCGGCACGGGGGCCGGAGCCGGGCGCGGATCGGGCGTGGGACGCGGCGGGGGCGCGATCTTCGGCGTGGGCGTGGGCCGCACCTTGGGATCGGGCTTCGCAGTGGGCTCGGGATCGGGCTGGGGCTCGGGATCGGGCGTTGGCTCCACCGGCTCGCCGCCGTCGACCACACCATCGGTGGGCTCGGGGTCGATCGGGATCGGCTCGCCACCATCCAGGGGGAGGCCCGGATCCGTAGGTGCGAACTGGAGCTTCGCGATCTCCTTGAGGTCGAGATCGAGCATGCGCTCGCCCACGTAGTGGGTCGACACCAGGCCGGTGGCGAGCGCGATCGCGAGGATCACGCCCGTGACCATGGACGTTCCGAGCCATGCAGGCCGGGTGCCGCGGCCGCCGGTGATGAGGATGAGCAGCGACGTGATCGACCCGCCGATGGAGATGGCGAGGCCGAGCCAGAGCACGGTGCGCCACGGCCAGACCGACAGCAGGGCCAGGATGAAGATGCCGAGCAGGGTGCCGAACACACCGGCCATGGCGATCGTCATGTCGCCGGACGGATCGTGCTGGTGCGCGACGTAGGACGGCATCGAGTGCGCGTGCGACGGGGGCGGGGGCTGCGAGCGGACCATCGGGCGCGGCGTGGCGCGTCGCGGCTCGGGGTGGCCCGTGTGCCCGGTGTGACCGGGGTGGCTCGGCATGGACCCGGGCCGGCGCGGCGCGGGCGGAGGTGTGCGGGGACGCTGGCTCGCGCGCTGCGGCACCACGGGCTCTGCGGCCGCGACATCCCCGGGGCTCTTCACGGTGTCGCCACCGGCGGCGCGCACGGCGTCGGCGGTCGGAGACTGGGAGCGCGTGCCGGCCGGCAGCGGCGTGCCCGGGAACACGGGGACCTCGTCGCGCGCCATGCTGCGGCGGTTGAAGCCGGCGGGTGCGGGGCGGCCCGGGAGGGTCTTCTCGGGCTCGTCGTCGATCGGCGTGGTCTTCCGCTCGCCCGTGAGCTCGCGCATGGGCGCGCCCATCGGCGTCGGCGGCACGGCGGTGACGAGCGTGCGCTCGTTCGGATCGGCGTCGGCACGGGGACGCGGGATGAGCATCCGGTGTCCACACTGCCGACAAGTGGCCTTGTTGACGGGCTTGACGAGCTTCTCGTCGGGAACCTTGTAGACGGCGCCGCAGTTGTCGCAGACGACCTTCATGAATGCTCCCCCATTGGCGGGCCGTGATCGCGGTGATCTAGTGGGGCCAGACCAGGCCCGCAAGTCCACCACGTGCGGGGAACGGGCACGAACGTAACCATCTTACAGCACTTCACGGATGGACTTGTCGAAGTCGAGTCGATCGACCAGGTGGCTCAGGTAGTCGCCCTGCTCGGTGTCCCAGATGAGGATCGGCCCTTCGTACCTGGCGATCCACTCTTCGTAGAGCTCGTTCAGCTTGCGCAGGTACGACACCGGGATGGCCTGCTCGCTCGGACGTCCGCGCTGCCGGATCCGCTTGCGGATCGCCCGCACGGAGCAGCGCAGGTAGATCATCAGGTCGGGTGGCTGCAGGCTCGCCTTCATGGCGCTGTAGAGCTCGAGGTACGTCTGGAAGTCGCGCTTGCTCATCCGGCGCGACCGGTGGAGGTACGTCGCGAAGATCTCGGCGTCCTCGTAGATCGTGCGGTCCTGCACCAGGGTTCCGGGGGTCGCCTCGAGGTCGCGATGCAGGCGGTACTTGTGCGACAGGAACCACACCTGGCTGTGGAAGCTCCAGGTCTTCATGTCGGCGTAGAAGTCGTCGAGGTACGGATTGTCGGCGAACGGCTCGTAGACCGGGGTGACGCCGTAGTTCGTGGTCAGGTGCTTCACCAGGCTCGTCTTGCCGACCCCGATGTTGCCCGACACCGCGATGAACTTGTCGGCCATCCGACCTCCGCGCGGGGCGGATAGCGCCGCACGCCCTCCTGCACAAGGGACGCTCGGCGCATTCTGCGCGCGGTCCCCGCTCGATGCGCCTCCCGGGGTACACTCCCGCGGTCGAGCCGTGGAGGACGAGATGTTGCGTACCTGTGGAGCGTGTGGAGGCCTGGGGCACCGGCGGTGTCCCGACTGTGGGGCCCTGATCGAAGCGAGCGGCGCCACGTCCGCCGTGGCCGTGCTGCTGGCGCTCGGTCTCGGGGCCTGCAATGGCGAGGACACGTCCGTCGCGCTCTACGGGGCGCCCGCCACCGACGACGATGGCGACGGCTACTACCTGGGCGACGACTGCGACGACTCGGATGCCGACATCCATCCCGACGCCACGGAGACGCCCGGCGACGGGGTCGACAGCAACTGCGACGGCGAGGACGACACGTGAGCGGTCTCGCATCCCGGAGCGCGCCATGATCGTGCTCGCGCTCCTCGGCTGCGGGTCCGGCGCGTCGAAGCCCGCGGAAGCGCCCGTCCAGGCGACCGTGGTGAGCGCCGAGCCCGTCGAGAAGGTCGCGCGGGTGCTCCCGGCGCTCGTGCCCATCGAAGGCCGTCCCGACGACTGCACGCTCGACATCGCAGCGCTGAGCCCGCTGCTCGCGCCCGACCAGGGTCGCGCAGAGGTCCGGGTGGAGCGGAAGGGCCGCGTCGTCGAGACGTTCTCGATGCCCGACGGCACGCCCGTGCGCGTCACGCAGATCGGGTGCGAGCACATCGGGATCACCGAGGAGTACGGCATCGCGGCGGTGCCGGATGCGCTCTACCCCAGCGCGCTCGCGCTCTCGGGCCGCCTGAAGCACGCGTCGTCCGACAGCATGTCGCTGCACGACCGCCTGGTGCGCGCGAAGTCGCTCGGTGAAGACGGGTCGTTCGACTGCGGCGACGCGAGCTGCCGCGTGGTCGTCCACACCGAGGGCCCGAACCCGGTGCTCGAGATCAGCTACGACTTCGCGCTCTAGTACACGTTGTACTTCCGGCGGTTGGCCTCGTGCCCGTTGGCGTCCTTCGCCGGATGGATGGTGCCCTGCGCGTCGTGCAGGTAGTACCAGAACTCCGACTCCACGGGGGCCATCGCGGCTTCGAGCGACTCCACCGACGGGTTCCCGATGGGCGTCGGCGGCAGGCCTTTCTTGTGGCGCGTGTTGTAGGCGTCTTCCTCGTCGCGCAGCTTCTTCAGGAACGCCTTGCGGTCGTTCCACTCGGGCAGCTCGTAGCGGCTCGTCGCGTCGACCCCGAGCGCCCAGCCTCCGTCGATGCGCTTCCACAGGATGCCCGCGACCATGGGGCGCTGGCTCGGCTTCGGCTCCTCCCGCTCCAGCATGCTCGCCATGATCACGACCTCGTGCAGCGAGCGGCTGCCGAAGCCCTCCGGGTGCTTCGCGACGAAGCGGTCGCGGAACGTCTCGACCTGGCGCTGCACCAGCTTCTTCGGGTCGATGTCGCCTTCGGACGGGATCATGTACGTCTCGGGGTACAGGTAGCCCTCGAGGGTCGGCCCCGGGATGTCGAACGGCAGGTCGATGCCCTTCGCGTTCACGACGGCTGCGTAGGCACCGGCCTCCATGCGCCCCGTCGCGGCGAGCGCGGCGTCGATGTCGCGGATGCGCCAGCCCTCGACGATGGTGAACGGCGCTTCGTCGGCGAGCGGCGCGCCGCACAGCGTCTCGAGCAGCTCGTTGAGGCTCATCGATCGACGCACCTTGAATCGACCGGCCTTCAGGCAGCTCGCGTCGGCGCTCCGCAGGAACATCTTCCAGGACATCGCGCCCGGGATGAGCCCCTCGGCCTCGAGCTTCGGCGCGATCCCGTTCGCGGTGGCGCCCTTCGGGACCTCGAACACGAGCTCGGTGTCGTCGCCGGGGTTCACGGGGGCGTCCGGGTCGACGCAGGCGAGCAGGGTGAGGAGCAGGGCGAACACGAGACCTCCGTTTGCTGCACTATCGTTCGCACGATGACCGCGCTTGTGGACCCGCGCAACGGCCCCGACCACGACCTCCCGTCCTGTACGGGCGCGCGGACGTACGTCATCGCGAGCAGCCCGCGCACCGGCAGCACCCTGCTCGCGCGCATGCTGTGGGAGACCGGCCGGGTCGGCGCGCCGAAGGAGTACCTGAACCCCATGCAGATCCGGGACTGGGAGGTCCGGCTCGGGGGCCCGCTGTCCCGGCGGACGCATGGGCTCCTGCGCGGTCCTGCCGTGAACCTCGCGTGCCACGGTCGCTGGACGGACACCCGCCTGCGCGACCACCTCCAGCGGGTCCGTCAGCGGCGGAGCAGCGGCGGATGGTTCGGGCTGAAGGTCCACTGGCATCACTTCGAGCGGTTCTTCGTGGCGTCGGGGCGCGACCCGGATGCCTTCCTCGGCGATCCCGTGTGGATCCGCATCGCGCGCCACGACCGCCTCGCGCAGGCCGTCAGCTGGGTCCGCGCCTGGCAGACGGGCGCCTGGGTGGGCACCCAGCGGGCGCGCATCCAGCCCGTCTACAACCGGCACCTGATCACGGGGCGTCTCGCGGACATCGACGCTGCGGAGGCCGGCTGGGACGGCGTGCTCGCGGGCCGGAACCCATGGGTGCTCGACTACGAGGGGCTCTCCGCCGATCCGGTGGGCACGACGCGCTCGGTGCTGCGGCATCTCGGGGTGTCGGCCGAGGTCGACGTGCCCGTGCCGCTGGCGCGCCAGGCGGACGCGATCTCGGCGGCCTGGGTGGAGCGGTACCGCGCCGGGGACTGAAGGGGGTCGAGCGGACGGCGTCCTGGCAGGGCGGGTCGAGCAGACGGCGTCCTGGCAGAGCGGTCGAGCAGACGGGACCGGTCGATTCGCCAGCGCCAGCTACCGTTACTCCGGGCTTCGCCCTCCGCCTCGCTTCGCTCGTTGGCATCCCTCGCGTAGACACGAGAGTCCCACAGACCCCGCACCTGCGGCGGCCCTGCTGGGACAAGCTCTTTCCGCGGGGTCCGTCGGACTCCCTGCGCCTCGATGCGGAGCGTCGAGCGCTCGCCAGACGAGGCCTTCGCCGGGACGTCGGGAGACGAGACCGCGTTCGGGCGGGTCGGTTAGGACGGCCCCGGAGGTGTCCATGGCGCTCGTCGCCCCGTCGATCCTGTCCGCCGACTTCGCCCGGCTCGGCGAGGAGGTCCGCGATGTCATCGAGAAGGGCGCGGACTGGATCCATGTCGACGTCATGGACGGACGGTTCGTGCCCAACCTCACGATCGGGCCCGTCGTGGTCGAGGCCGTGAAGCGGGTGGCCGGCGAGACCCCGCTCGACGTGCACCTGATGATCGTCGAGCCCGACCGGTACGTCGAGGCGTTCCGGGATGCGGGGGCCACGGGGATCACGGTGCATGCGGAGGCGGTCGTGCACCTGCACCGGAGCCTGCAGAACCTGCGGGCGGCCGGGGTCCGCGCGGGGGTGTCGCTGAACCCCCACACCCACGAGGACGTGCTGGAGTACGTGTGGGACGATCTCGACCTCGTGCTCGCGATGACCGTGAACCCCGGCTTCGGCGGGCAGAGCCTCATCGATGCGGTGCTCCGCAAGGTGGAGCGCATGCGCGAGACGGTCGTTCGGCGCGGTCTGGACGTGCTGATCGAGGTCGACGGCGGCGTGAAGCCCGACAACGCGAAGCGGTTCACGGATGCGGGCGCGCAGGTGCTGGTGAGCGGGTCCGGGGTGTTCGGCGCGAAGGATCGGAGGGCGGCCATCGCGGCGCTCAAAGCCGCGTGATGCAGGAGATCGCTGTGCGGGTTCGGGCGGAAACGCGCAGCGGGCGATAGCAGGTCGGCCCCCTCGCAGCGCCCGGAGCGGGGCCTGAGGACATCATGGACTTCCGCAACATCGCCATCATCGCCCACGTCGACCATGGAAAGACCACTCTCGTCGACGGGCTGCTCAAGCAATGCAACGCGTTCGCCTCGCACGAGGAGGTCGAGGATCGGGTGATGGACTCGATGGACCTCGAGCGGGAACGCGGCATCACGATCACGAGCAAGAACACGGCCGTCACGTACGGATCGACCAAGATCAACATCATGGACACCCCCGGACACGCCGACTTCGGCGGCGAGGTCGAGCGGGTGCTCGCGATGGTCGAGGGGGCACTGCTCCTGGTCGACGCGAGCGAGGGTCCGCTGCCGCAGACGCGCTTCGTGCTGCGCAAGGCCATGGCTCAGGGCCTCACGGTGATGGTGTGCATCAACAAGATCGACCGTCCCGACGCCCGCACGGAAGCGGTGCTCCAGGAGGTCTACGACCTGTTCATCGAGCTCGACGCCGACGACCACCAGCTCGAGTTCCCGGTGATCTATGCGTGCGCCCGTGACGGCATCGCGCAGCTGGCGCTCGACGAGCCCGGCACCGACCTCCGCCCGCTCCTCGACGCGATCGTGAAGCACGTCCCGCCGCCCGCGGCAGAAGACGGAGATGCCCGGTTGCTCGTGACGAATCTCGACTACGACCCCTACGTCGGTCGCCTCTGCCTCGGTCGCCTCCGCGGCGGGTCCCTCAAGAAGAGCCAGCAGGTCCGCTGGTTCTCGGAGTCCGACGAGAAGAACGTCCGCATCGCGCTGCTGTACACGTGGAACGGCCTGAAGCGCACCGAGGTCGACGAGGTCCAGGAAGGCGACGTCATCGCGATCGCCGGCGTCGAGGGCATCACGGTCGGCGACACCATCGCGGCCGGCGACGAGCCCGAAGCCCTGCCGCGCCTGAAGGTCGACGAGCCCACGCTCGGCATGACGTTCTCGATCAACACGAGCCCGCTCGCCGGCCGCGAGGGCAAGATGCTCACGGCGCGCCAGATCAAGAACCGCCTCGAGCGCGAGCTGCTGTCGAACGTCAGCCTCCGGCTCGAGCCCGGCGAGACGGCCGAGCAGTTCAAGGTGTTCGGCCGTGGCGAGCTCCAGCTCGGCATCCTCATCGAGCAGATGCGCCGCGAGGGCTTCGAGATCACCGTGTCGCGGCCCGAGGTCGTGATGAAGGAGGTCGAGGGCGAGCAGCACGAGCCGTTCGAAGAGGTCCAGATCGACGTGCCCGACGACGTGGTCGGCGCCGTGACGCAGCACATGGCCGCCCGGCGCGGCGAGATGCTCGACCTGCGCTCCGACGGCTCGGGCCGGTCGACGCTGAAGTACATCATCCCCACGCGTGGCCTGATCGGCTTCCGGAGCAAGCTGCTCACGGAGTCGCGCGGTGAGGGCATCATGAACGCCCTGTTCGCCGGGTGGCGTCCCTACGCGGGCTTCATCCAGGGCCGCGCCAACGGTGCGCTCGTGGCCGACCGTGCCGGAACGACCACGACGTACTCGCTGTTCAACCTACAGCCCCGCGGCCGCATGCTGATCGGCCCCGGAACGGAGATCTACGAGGGCATGCTCATCGGCGAGCACGTCCGCGAGAACGACCTCAACGTGAACGCGGCGCGCGCGAAGCAGCTCACGAACTTCCGTACGGTGAACGTCGACGAGAAGCAGATCCTCGCACCGCCGATCCAGGTCACGCTGGAGTGGGCGCTGGAGTTCATCGACTCCGACGAGGTCGTCGAGATCACGCCGAAGTCGATCCGCCTGCGCAAGAAGATCCTGGCCCAGAACCAGCGCACGATCGTGCGCGGGGAGAAGGGCGAGGCGTTCCGCCAGAAGGCGAGCCGGGGCACCTGACGGGCCGGGGGGCGCTCCCCCGGAACCTCCGTCGAATGTCGGAGCGAGGAACACGTCTGCGCGGCTCCGGGTTACCGCCCACCACGTCAGGAGGCTCCTTGCTCTCGTTCATCCTCGCTCTCTCCGCTCCCACCCAGGCCGCCGAGGTCCAGGTCGCGCTCTCCGTGCCGATCACGGTGCTCGTCGACGGGGTCCCGCAGGCTCTCCCAGAGGGGTCGAACCTCATCACGGTGGGCGACCTCCCCGCGGGCAAGCACGTCGTCGAGACGCGCACGCTGATGGGGAAGACCAGCGCGTACAAGGAGATCTCGCTCGCCGCCGACGACCAGATCCGCTTCGAGTACCGCCAGAAGGAGCTGTGGCACATCGGCACCTACAAGCTGGCCGGGGCCCCTCCGCCGGTCCAGAGCGAGACGGTGCAGCAGACGACGGTCGTGCAGACCGGCATCCCCCTCGGCGTGGGCGTCACGGTGACGGACGGCACCGACACGGTGAGCGTCGGAAGCGGCCTGTACGGCGGCAGCGTCGTGGTGTCCGACGGCCGTGAGACGGTGCGCATGAGCGCGGGAGTGCAGGTCACGGAGACCACCACGACGACCACCACGGTGGTGCACGGCGCGCCGCCTCCGCCGCCTCCGCAGCCGGCCGTGCTCCCGATGAGCGGTCGCTCGTTCGACGCGCTGGTCGGCCAGATGGACAACGCGAGCTTCGGCGACGACAAGCTCGAGATCCTGCGCACGGCCGCCGCGAACAACGCGTTCACGTGCGCGCAGCTCGCGCGCATCCTCGACGTGTTCAGCCACGGCAGCGAGAAGCTCGAGGCCGTCGCGATCGTGCAGCCGAGCATCGTCGATCCCGAGAACGCGTTCGTGATCAACGATCGCTTCTCGTTCAGCTCCGACGCGCAGAAGGCTCAGGCCTACTTCCGCTGATCGCCGGTTATGAGCGCGACCGGAGGTGACTCCTGTTCGCGCTGCTCACCCTGCTCGAGACCCTCGCGCTCGCCACGCCCACGCTCGCCGTCGCGGATCTCCGCAACGACACCGGCCAGGAACGGCTCGATCCGGCCGGTCCCGGGGCGGCTTCCATGCTGGTCACGAAGTTCACGAAGGTGGGCTCGCTCCAGATCGTCGAGCGCGACCAGCTCGCGGCCGTGCTCGACGAGCTGAAGCTGTCGAGCTCCGGTCTGGTCGACCCCGCCGCCGCCGTGAAGGCGGGGCGCATGCTGGGCGCCGACTACCTGGCGTTCGGAAACGTCATCGGCTTCTCGGGCGACGCGCTCACCGTGCACCTGCGCATCGTGAACACCGAGACCGCCGCGGTGATCGTGGCGGAAGACGTCCAGGGCAACCTGGGAGAGGACGGGAGCGGGTTCTTCGCGCTCGTGAACGAGCTCGCCGACCGCATCGTGCGCGCGCTGGAGATCGAGCTCACCCCCGAGGAGCAGCGCTCCGTGAGCATGGTGCGCATGCGGGAGCTCGAGGCGCTGCTCCGCTACGGCACGGGGCAGTCGGGGGAGGCCGGCGAGCTGGCCGACCCGTCGGAGCTGTGCGTGCTGCGGCCGGGTGACTCGGTGTCGGCGCGGAACCCCCGGATCCACGGCACGCTCGTGTCGGGCTTCCGGCGTGGCGACATCTCGCGCGAGGCCTTCGAGGACTGCGCCCGTCGCGTCGACCGGCTGCAGGAGGGCGCCGCGCGCGCCGACTTCTGGGAGCGCATGCTGAAGGTGGCGCTCGCGGAGGTGAAGTCCGACAGCGACGTGGCCGTGGGGCTCGTCGATGCCCTCGCCGACCGGTCCGCCGAGGCCGTGCTCGATGCGGGGGCCACGAAGAAGGCCATGAAGGTCCTCGGACGTCGGGAGTCCGGCCAGGCGCTCCGCCTCGCGCAGGTGCTCGAGCTCGAGACGGGCACGTGGATGGGCGAGAAGGTCACGCCGCAGACGTTCTCCACGGTCGCCGACTCCCAGCTGGTGACGTTCTCGCACCGCCTGCCCGACCCGTCGCTCCGCCGTGCCGCGGCCACCGCGGTGGTCGATCGCCGCATCGCCGCGTCGCCCTTCCAGGTGGTGCGCGACCGCGCGGACGAGGCCCGCGCGGCGGTGCTCCAGCTCGGGTACTGGCCCGTCCCGGCGGATGTCGCGATCTCGCGTGCCTCCATGCCGTCCGACGGGACTGCGGTCGGCACGCTGCACGTGAAGAGCCGTCCCCGGCAGTCGTCTGCACGCCTCCAGCTCGACGGCGACTCCGAGACCGTCTCGCTCGAGCCCCTGGAGGCCTTCGTGGACGGGTGGGAACAGGCGCTCCACCTGTGCACGCCCGGAACCGTGCTCGACCCCACCCCCTGTGTCGCGCCGGATCGCCTCCGGGTCGACGACCCGTTCGTTCAACTCTCTATCACGAACCTCATGTTTCGTGAGAACCTGACGGTCGACGACGTGGTCGCGCTCGGCCAGCGCGGCGACACCCTGGTGCCCGGCCTTCGGGTCGACGACGCGCCCGTGGAGGGGCTCGCGTTCCCGGTGGTGCTCGATCCCGTGCCTTCGCTCGTGTACACGGGGAGCACGGGCGGCGACGGGCCGAACCTCGAGGTCGAGCTGTTCGCGATCAGCGGCGACCGCGTGCTCGTCGGGGTCCAGCCCGCCGGACAGGAGCGCGTGGCGGCCGTGGTGGCGCTGGCCGACGAGAAGTTCTCCGTGGCGTCGTACGGAGGGTCGGGGCCGGACGGTCAGCGGGGCGTTGCCGGAAACCCGGGGATCGACGGGGTCCCCGGAGCCGCGGCGACCTGCGAGGCCAACGGCGGGAACGGCACAGACGGCGGAGATGGGGGTCCCGGGGGTCCCGGCCGTCCCGGCGGACCGGGGGGGAACGGCGGCAACGTCCACGTCGTGCTGCACTGTGACGGGAGCTGCGCGGCCCTCGAGCGCTTCGCGGCCGAGAAGATCCGGTCCGTGGCGGGGAGCGGGGGCGACGGAGGGGCTGGCGGTCCCGGCGGGTCGGGCGGGAAGGGCGGTCCCGGAGGAGAGAGCGGGTCCTGCGAGGTGTGGGACGACTTCTTCCAGGCCTACAAGAAGCAGACGAAGTTCGGCGGGCACTCGGGATCGTCGGGCCAGATGGGGCCGCACGGGCCGAGCGGTCAGGACGGAACCCCCGGGCGTGCCGGAACGGTGGTGGTCGAGATCGGCCGCTGAGCCGACCTCAGCGCACCGCGCCGCACGCGGCGGCGAGCTGCCCTCCGACCGCGTCGAACAGATCGGGGCGGACCTCCACGAAGCCGTCTCCGCGGGGCTCCCGCGTAGGCAGGCGCGCCCAGAGCCCGGCCCACGCGGCCGCGAAGGCGGGGTCGGGCTTCGGCTTGCTGCGCCGGCCGCTGTAGCCGTACGCACAGCTCACGGGGACCACCGCGTGCATCTCGTCGAGCGCGGCGCCCACCCGGGTGGCGAGATCCCGACCCGTGCGGGCGCGGAACTCTCCCTCCATGTCGTCGTCGAACGCCCGCAGGAGCGGCCCGAGCCACTCCGCGAGGTCGAACGGCACCGGGCAGGCGGCCTCGATCGCCGTGCGCTCCTCGGCGGTGGGTACGCGCGCGAAGCCGACGAGCAGGACCCCCTCCACGCCGGGCTTCGGCCAGTCGAGCCAGACCGGACCGCTCATGCAGACCTCCGGCTCTCCCATACCGGGTTCTCGGCGGTCAGACCTGGGAGAAGCCGCCATCCACCGGCAGATCGATGCCGGTGACGTACGACGACAGGTCGCTCGCGAGGAACAGCGCCGCGCTCGCGACCTCCTCGGGCTTGCCGAACCGGGCCAGCGGCACCTGCGACACGATGTCGGTCGCGAAGGCGTCCAGGGCTTCGGTGGGCATGCCGAGCTTCGCGTAGATCGGGGTCTCGATGGGCCCGGGGCTGAGGCTGTTCACGCGGATGCCCCGGGGCGCGAGCTCGACGGCGAGCGTGCGGACCATCGAGCGGACCGCTGCCTTCGTCGCGGAGTACGCCGAGGATCCGGGGATCCCCTTCACCTGGACGGCGCTCGCGTTCACGAACACCGACGCCCCGTCCGACAGCAGGGGAGTCGCGTGCTTCAGCGCCAGCCACGGTCCCTTCACGTTCACGGCGAACTGGTGGTCGAAGCTCTCGACGGTGTGGTCGGAGAGCGGCGCGAAGCTCGCGATGCCGGCGTTCAGGAACAGCACGTCGAGCGTGCCGAGCTCCGAAGCGACGCGCGCGAACAGGGCCGCGATCGCTTCGGGGTCGCTCGCGTCGGACTTCCAGACCGCCACGCTCTCGGGGAGGACGTCACGCGCCGCCTGCAGCGTGTCGGCGTTCCGCCCGGTGACCACCACCCGCGCGCCGTGCGCAGCGAAGCGCTGGGCGGTCGCGAGGCCGATACCGCTGGTTCCACCGGTGACGAGGACGGTCTTGTTCACGAAGCTCAGGGGATTCTCGAGGGTCATATCGTGCTCCTATGTCAGTTACACACTTACAGAAAAAGTGCGGCCGAAGCCGCGACGGTCCCGACTCCAGCGGGCTCTCCGAGGGGTCAGGTGGGGCGGACCTCACGCGCGATGTCTGAGACCCGCACGGTCTCCAGCTCCCGTGCCATGGCCGCATCGAGCTGCTGCCCGAGCTTCTCGAGCACTGCGGGCACCTTCTGGCCGAGCTCGCACGTTCCGCCCGCGCAGTCGTGCGTGGCGAGCCGGGCTTCGCCGTCGGTGGCGCGGAACACCTCGAGCAGCGTGATGTCGCTCGCCGGGCGTGCCAGCGTGCTGCCGCCGCCCTTGCCGAGGCGCGTCTCGAGCAGGCCCGCGTCGCGCAGGCGGCCCAGCACGGCCCGCAGGAAGGCCGGGTTGGTGTGCACGCTCTCGGCGAGCTCGGCGGACGTGACGAGATCGCCGTCGCGCAGCGCGAGGGCTGCGAGCACGTGGATGCCGATGGCGAAGTGGGTGTTGCCGGTGATCATCTGTAACCAGATTAAGTACATTTCAGGCCCCGGTCAACCTCTGCTCGCGATGTTCTCCAGGATCCGCCGCCAACGGGGATACACTCGGGCGTGACCACTGTGCGCCACCTCGCGAACCGGGCCCGGGAGGCCCACGACCTCGGGGTCCCCGTGGTTCTCGGGCTCGATGGCCCCGGCGCCACGGGCCTCGCGGCGGCCTTCACCCGCGCCGAGCCCACCTTCCTGGCGTCGCTGCCGTTCCGGGCCGCGCCACCCTCGCATCCGTGCGTGCTGTGGTTGCACGATCGCGCCGTTCCGGCCGATCTCGTGCTGGAGGCCCTGTGCTTCCGTCCGACGCCGTGCCCCGTGATCCTCACCGGTCCCGCGCTCGATGCCGGGAGGCCGGGAGACCGGGAGACGCTCGAGGTCCCGACTTCGGGCGCGGCCGGCCCCGCGAGCGACGGGTGGACGCGCATCGAACCGCCGCTTCCCGACCGCCCTCAGGCGCTCCGCGAGCTCGTGGTGGAGGCCCGTGCCCGCTGTGATCTCGCGTTGGCCCTCGCAGCGCACGAAGCCCTGGGCTCGCCCGACCTCGAGCTCTCGCTGCTCCGGCTCTTGAACCTCGGCCGGCACGACGAGATCGACGGCGCCTGCTTCGGCGGCACGCGCCTCGAGCCGGGCGTGCTGGCGGTGGCCGCGGTGGCCGCGCTGAAGTCCGGTCCGGCGTCCCGGGCGACGAACCTCCTGGAGGCCGCGCTCGTGGCCGGTCCGTCGGCGAGGATCCGCACGGATCTCGAGTACCTGCGGGCCCGCGTGCGCGGTGTGCTGCCGACGGAGCGCCCCGAGCCTGCCGACCCCTCGCTCCTCGACCGCCACCTCATGGAGTGCCGCCTCCTCGGGGATCCGCGTGCCGAAGCGCGCCTGCGCGAGCGGGGCTCGGTGATCGGCGGCCTTCTGGCGGACTGCGATCCGGTGACGGGTCGCGAAGCGCTCGCGCCCCAGCTCGTGCCGTACGGACAGCTCCTGATGGCGCGCGAGGCCTGGCCGTCGACGTGGTGCCCGGAGAGCGACGTGCGCTCGGTCGTGGGCGCGGAGCGCGCGCTGCTCGCGGGGAACCCGGCGGGCGCGGCCTCGTTGCTGGATGCGTACCGTTTCGTGAGCGACGACGGGAACCTCTGGGCCGGTGGCTGGCTCCTGATGCGGGCGGCAGCCGCGGCCTGTCTCGGCGACCGTCCGGCTGTGATCGCGTGCTGCCGCCGGCTCCCGGGCCGGTTGCCGATCGACCACGTCACCACGCGGGCGGTGCTGTCCGAGGTCGGCACCGCGGATCCGTGGAGCCGGCTGTACCTGTGGACCCGCGCCTCAGACTGGGTCGGCGAGCCGGAGCTCGTGCTCGATCGGGTGCAGGAGAGCCCGGATACGTCCATCGTGCTCGGAGAGTACGTGCTCGATCGCGAGCTCGGGCGCGGGGGCATGGCGTCCGTGTGGCTCGGCACGTTCGCTCCGACGGGCGCCCGGGTGGCCGTGAAGGTGCTCGGCGCCGCCGACTCCGTGCACACCGACCTGTTCGCACGGGAGATCGAGATCGTGTCGCGCCTCGACCACCCGCACATCGTCACCGTGCTCGACTTCGGCACCGCGCACGGGCTCGAGGCGGCCGCGCGCCCCGACGTGCTGCGTCCGGGCCACCCGTACCTGGTCATGGAGGTGGTCGGCGGGGGCACGCTCTCGTCCCGCATGGGCCGGCTCCCGTGGGACGAGCTCGAAGCGGTCCTCCTCGCGCTGCTCGACGCCCTCGCCTACGCCCACGCCCGCGGGGTCATCCACCGCGACCTCAAGCCGTCGAACGTGCTGGTCGACGGCCAGCAGCGGGTGCGCCTGTCCGACTTCGGCCTCGCGGGCCTCCGGCAGGGCACGGTCGCGGGAACCCCGATGTACATGGCTCCGGAGCAGTTCACGTCCCAGCCGGTCGACCACCGCGCCGACCTGTTCGCGCTCGGCTGTCTCGCGTGGGCCATGGCGACCGGCCTGCCTCCGTGGATGGGGCCCCCCGCCTCCATCCAGGCCGCGCAGCAGCACGCGCTCCCGCACTTCGAGCCGGCCGTGACGGTCCCCGAGGGCCTGGGCGACTGGCTGGGTCGCCTGCTCGCACTGCACCCGTCCGACCGGTTCCAGACCGCCGCCGAGGCCGCCGCCCACCTGCTCGAGCTGGGCGAGCCCGTGGAGTCGTCCGGGCCCGCCCGTCGGCCCACCCGTCCCGCGGGCGACGAGTGGCGCTCGCAGCCCACGTTCGCGCTCCCGGCCACCCAGCTCGGCGTCCCGGCGTCCGACCTCGTGTTCGACCGATCCGTGTCGGCGGCGCGCCGGGTGCGGCACCTCTTCTCGCGCCGCCATGCCTACCGTCCGCGGCTCCCCACCACGAACCTCCTGGAGCGCGGGGATCCCGACGTCGGGACCCATCCCGAGGCCCGCGCGCGCATCGAGGAGCGCATGCTCGAGTGCGTGCGCACCGGCACTCCGGCGTTCCTGGTGCTCGACGGCCCCGCAGGCATCGGGCGCTCCCACACGGTGCGTGCGGTGCGGCTCCTGCTCCGGATGCGGGGCTGGGACCTCGAAGACACCCCGCGAGACGGTCCGGCCCTCGTCGACGCCGGGAACGACCCTGTGGAGGGCTGGCTGGAGCGTGCCCGCGACCGCCCGTGGCTCGTCGTGTGGACCCGCCTGGACGCCGACCGGGTCCCCCCGGACCTCGAGACGGTCCGGATGACGCGGCTCCCTCTCGACCAGCTGTACTGGTTCGCTCGCGTGCGGCTGCCGGTGGAGCCCATCGTCGCGATGGAGCTCGCGCGGCGGTCCAATGGCTACCCCGCGGTGCTGCTCCAGCTCCTCCGCGAGTGGCTGCGGGACCCCGGCTTCGTGCCCGGGGAAGGGGGCCTCCAGCTCGCGGGCCCGACCCCGGATCTCCCCGCGCGGGTGGTCGACCTGTGGCGCGCGGAGAGCTCGCGGGCGCCGCACGTCGAGAGCTTCCGGGTCGCGGCGCTCCTCGTGGCGCCCTTCGCCAGCGAGACCTGGGTGGCGACGTGCGGAGCGCTCGGGCTCCCCGCGGACCCCACCTGGCTCCGTCGCATCGCCACCGACCTCGGAGGCTGGATCCTGCCGTCGGAGGTCGTGGGGGCGCTGCTCACCGACGTTCCGGCTGCGCGCCTCGTGGAGGTCCACGCAGCGGCCTCGCGGGCTCCCCACCCGGGTCGGCACAGCGCCCTGCGCGCGGCCCGACACCGGATGCTCGCGGGCGACTCCGACGGGTTCGCGGCGTTCGAAGAGGCGTTGAAGGCGGAGGTGCGGTTCGGTCGCTCTCTTCCCCGGGGCACGGCCGACCTGTTCGAGAGCCGGCTCGACGTGGCGGGCACTCCGCATCATCACGTCGACCGCGGCTGGTGTGCGCTGGCCCACCTGCTCGACGAAGCGGGCTGGCAGCAGCGGGGCTCGACCCGCTCGCCGCTGTCGGCGATGGAGGTCGCCGCGCTGGGCCGGACGCACGGCTGGCACGCGGTGCGCGCCATCGCCTTGCGGCTCGAGGCGTTCCGGCTGCGCGAGCCGCGCGTGGTGAGCGAGATGGTCCGCGCGGCCGCGCGTGCGGGAGACGCCGAGGGCCGCGTGCACGCGAGGCTGTGTGCGCTGTCGCTGGCCGCGCTGGCTGGCGCGCCGTGGGAGGGGCCGCTCGCCGAGATCGAAGCGCTCGCGGGCCACAGCACGCGTCCCGTGGCGCTGCGGGCCCACTGCCGTCTCCAGCTCGCGCTCGTCCTGCGCACGGCCGACCTCCTGCCCGACGGCCTCGAGGTGGGCCCGGACCAGGAAGCCGTCACGGCCAGCCTGCGGATCGACGTCCTGCTCGGTCGCGAGGAGTGGGACGCCGCGTGGGCGCTCGCCGAGCCGCGCGTGCGCCTCCTGGGTCAGCTGCAGTCGGGGTCCGGCATGCTGAACCTCGGGCTCGCGGCGGCCGCCGTGGGAGACCCGCGCGCTGCGCAGTTCGTCACCGGAGGCGCCGCTCGGGCCGCACGGCTCGGGATCCCGCGGCTCGCCGTCCACGCGCAGGTCCTGCTGCTCGTGCTGGAGGCCGATCGCCAGGACCGCGCCTGGGACGACCTGTACGCCGCGACGATCCCGCTGTACGAGCCGACGCTGTACCGGGTGTGTCAGCGCCTCGTGGGGCGGACCCCAGCCGACCATCCCCGCTACGACGCGCTCCTCCGGCTTCTCGACCGGATGGACGCCGCGCGTCCGTCGGGGCCAACGCGTCCGCCCCGCTCTCCGGTCGGCACCGAGGAGCCGCTCGACCAGGTCACGACCGAGCCGGCCGAGCTGACCGAGCTGACCGACCCCACGTGGTACCCCGGCGCCCAGTGACGCCCGGGGCCTACTCGAAGGTCGGGAGCGGCTCGCCGTGCACGTGCGCGCGGAGGTCGGCGTACACGTCGCCGAGGTAGAGCTCGAGGGTCTCCTCGTCGCGGGCGGCCGCGCGGAGGTGCTCGATGTACTCGATCTCGCACAGCCCCCCGTCGACCCGGCGCACGATCACGGAGCCCGACAGCAGGTCGATGAACTGCGTGCCATCGGTCTTGTCCCACTGGATCGCGATCGACTCGGGGACGGTGATCGTGCCCTCCTGGAGCTCGTGGACCCAGGTGAGGTCGTAGTTCACGGCGATCACGTCGTTCACGTGGTTCGCGACCACGAAGCTGAAGTCGAACTCCGGCATCGTGTTCTCGCCGATCAGCTCGTACTCGTCGACCGAGCGGCGGTCGGAGTACACGTCGAGGTTCCGCAGCGAGGCCCACACATCGGCGCTGTCGGCCTTGATCCACCCGCGCGCGTGCGCCCAGTAGCGGTCGTTCTCGTCGTCGTGGCCCGAGGCGATGGTGAGCACCTCGGGGAACGCGTCGTCTCCGACGGGCTGGACCTCGGGCGCGAGGTTCACGGGCTCGAGCGGCCCGAGCAGGGACGGGTCGCCGAAGTCGACCTCGGTGGGGGGACCGAAGCAACCGGTGAGCAGGAGCAGAGCGGGGAACAGCCTCATGGCGCGAAGCGTATCCCATCGCGCGCACCTGCGGAACGGACGACGTGGCCTCGGCGACCGGCCTGACATCCCGGTTAAGGGGCCGGCGGAGGTTCCATGCTCCTGGTGCTCGCGGCCTGCAGCGGCGGGGCGGTCGACCCGATGCCCGCGGACACCGACCCTCACACCGACGCCGACACCGACGCCGACACCGACACCGATGTCGCGTTCGACCCCGACGTCGCGGGCCCGTTCACCTACACCACCGCGGGGGCCCCGGACGCCCCGAGGCCTTCGGGGGTGTTCGTGCCCGACCGGCCGGACGCCGCACCGGTGGTGGTCGTGCTGCACGGGTTCGGGCTCGACCCCGTGCTGTACGGGTCGTACGGCGCGAGGCTCGCGAGCTGGGGGTACGTCGCGGTCGCGCCGCAGCTGTCGGGCTCCGTGCTCGCGCCCACGACGCACGCCGACCTGGCCGTCGAGGTCGGCGCGATGCTCGATTGGATCGCCTCGGATCCGGCGGTGCTCGGAGGGATCGACGCCGACCGCATCGTGCTCGCGGGCCACTCGCTGGGCGGCAAGATCGCAGCGCTGCGGGCCACCACCGACGCCCGGATCGACGGGCTGTTCCTGATCGACCCGGTCGACGCGGCCCCCCCGTTCGGGAGCAACCCGGTGGACCATCCGTCCGTGACGCCCGAGCGCATGGCCCAGATCACCGTGCCGTTCGTGGCGCTCGGCGAGACCGTGAACACCACGGGGGCCCAGCCCTGTGCCCCCGCCGACGAGAACTTCCGCGAGTACTTCCTGCACGCCACCAGCCCCGCGCTGTCCGTCGAGCTGGTCGGCGCGAACCACATGTCGTTCCTCGACGATCCCGACTGCGGCCTGTTCTGCAGCGTGTGTCCGGCGGGCTCCGACGACCCCGTGCAGACCCGTCGCATCACGCAGGCCGCGATGGTCGCGTACGTGGAGGCCGTGCTGGGCGGGCGCCCCGAAGCCCACGACTGGCTCGTGGGGCCCGGGCTCGGCGCCTTCGTCGCGTCGGGTCAGGTGGTCGTCGAGACCCGCGGAGGGTTCTGAGCCGTGGTGCTCGCTGCGCTGATCCTCGGGTGCTCGACCCCGGAGCCGCCCGCGCCAGCCCCGGCCCCGGAGGCTCCGGTCACCGGGTCCGCGTCGTGCGAGCCCTGCCACGCCGAGGTGTTCGCGGCCTGGCGTGCGAGCCACCACGCGCTGGCCGAGCGGGAGCTTGGCCCCGACGACACCTGGGCCCGCGAGCTCGGCGCTGTGCGGCTGATCGGCGTGGAGCCCGTCGTGCAGGGGCTGATCCCGGCCGACGGGGGCCGACTGCAGGCCCACCAGGAGGCCTGGGACCCTCGCGACGGCACGCGCTTCGACATCTTCGGCGACGGTCGCCAGCCTGGCGAGTGGGGGCACTGGACGGGGGGCGGCATGACCTGGAACGGTCGCTGTGCGGCGTGCCACACGACGTTCCTCGCGAAACGTTATGATGGAACGGACTATTCGACGACGTACGCCGAGCTGGGTGTGGGGTGTGAAGCCTGCCACGGCGAGGCGAGCGCACACGCCCAGGGGGGGCCACCACCGGAGAATACCCGGATGGACGACACCTGCGCGTCCTGCCACTCCCGGCGCGCGGAGCTGACGGGCGCGTTCCGACCGGGCGACGCCTACCTCGACCACTTCGCCCCTTCGATGCTGGAGGATCCGCGGGTGTTCGCGGCCGACGGGCGGGCGATCGACGAGGCGTTCGAGTGGAACCAGCTCGTGTCGAGCCCGATGTACACGGGCGGTGCGCGCTGTGGCGACTGCCACGATCCCCACTCGGGTCGCGTGCTCGCCGAGGGGAACGCGCTGTGCGACCGGTGCCACGAGAAGCTGGGGACCGCGACTCACGGACCGTCGCGGCCATTGGCGGACCCGGCCCGTCCCTTCGGGACCGCGACTCACGGACCGTCGCGGCCATTGGCGGACCCGGCCCGTCCCTTCGGGACCGCGACTCACGGCACCGGGCCGTGCGTCGACTGCCACATGCCCACCAACCGCCTGATGGCCCGGCACGACCGGAGGGATCACGGCTTCACGCGTCCGGACGACGACCGGTTCTCGGGGTTCGAGCGCGCCCGGACGGGAGGGGGCATCGAAGGCCTCGCGCTCGACGTTCCCGATCGCGGGCGCCGGGCCTCCCACGTCGCGGCCCTCGGGCGGTACCCCGACGACCCCGCGGCTCGCGAGGCCCTCCGGCACGCGCTGTCCGACGCCGATCCGCTGGTTCGCGCTTCTGCAGCGTCTGCGCTCGCCCCCGCCGATCCCGAAGACCTGCGGGTGCTGGAGCTGGCCGCGTCGGACCCCGTGCGCGCCGTGCGTGTGGGCGCCCAGCGCAGCCTGGTGCAGGCGGGCTGGCCGGTGTCGCGAGCGGCCGACTACCGCGCGTACCTCGACCACAACGCGGACGACCCCAGCACGCGCGCGGAGAAGGGCCTGATCCGCGTCCGGTCCGGGGATCCGCGGGGCCTCGACGACCTCGCGGCGGCCACGCGCCTGGATCCCGGGAACCCCGACCTCGTCGTGCTGCGGGCCATCGGCCTGTCGACGGCCGGGCGGGAGGCGACCGCCATCACGGAGTTGCGCGCGGCACTCGACGCGCACCCCGACCACGTGGAGCTCCGTGCGACCCTGGGCCTCGCGCTCGCCGCGACCGACCCCGCAGGCGCCATCACCAGCCTCGAGCAGGTCGTGGCGGCCGAGCCCGACCGCTTTCGCGCGTGGCGCAACCTCGCCCTGCTGTACGCGGGTCAGGGGCGCACCGACGACGCGAAGCACGCAGCCGAGCGAGCGCTCGGCATCGACCCGCGCGACACCGAGCTCGCGACCTGGGCCGCCGGGCTGTAGCGGTCGAGGAGCCCCGGTGCAGCGGGGCTGCCGCGCTACTCGAGCTCGGGAGGGAGCGGCCGGCCGATCGACTGCAGGAAGTCGCGCCAGGCGTCGCGGTCCTGCTCCGTGCGGGCATCCTGGGCGCCGTACACGGCGAGGCTCGCGCGGTACCGGAGCTCGTGCAGCGACTGGATCCGCGCGACCCAGACCGCGCCGCTCCACTGCTCGCGATGGGCGAGGGCGATGCCCGCGAAGTGCCGAGAGTCCTCTTGCTTCATGGTGTTTCGGCAGTGGAGCGCCAGCTTGTACGCGAGGTCGGCATCCTCGTGGAGGTTCGCGAGGTGGTGGCGAGCGAGCGCCTCCCAGCGCGGGGAGTCCCCCCGGCTGAACGCATCGAGCAGGAGGAGGGACGACACGGCTTCGCCATTCGGGCCGTCGCGGTGCTCGAGCAGGCAGTCGATCTCCGTGGCGCTCAGCCGACCGAGTGCAGCGCGGGGCTCGAGCTGCGGGAGGTCGGAGCACCCGGTGAACCGCCGGGAGGACGCTGCTTCGGCCGCGGCACGTGCGGCGGCCTGGGCGGCGTCGCGGGAGGCCCGCTCGGCGTCTCTGGCGGCAGCGTCGCGTGCGGCGCGGGCTCGTTCGGCTTCGCGTGCGGCGGCCTCCCGCGCCTGCATCGCGCTCTCGGAGGCCCTCGCTGCGGCGGCCCGTGCGGCCTCTTCGGCCGCGACCCGCGCGTCGAGGGTGCGCCGCTCCTGGATCTCGGCTGCCCGGATCGCGGCCTGGTCGACCGTCAGCGCCGCTTCGTCGATCTGGTGGCGGGCCTCTTCGAGACGGGCGCGCTCGGCCTCGAGCTCGCGGCGCTCGTCGGCCAGGCGCAGGCGCTCCTCCTCGAGGGCGTCGCGGGCTTCCTGCAGGGCGACGGGGTCTGGCGCCGACGAAGCCGAAGCGGCCTGGCCCATCCAGGTGACCATCGCGGCGGCGCCGGTCACGGACACCGAGGCGCCGAGCGTCAGGCCTAGCACCAGCGCGAACAGGGCGGTGCGCGAGGCGCGCTCGGGTGGCTCCGACAGGGCCAGTCCGACGAGACAGCCGGGACAGGCCTCGCCTTCGGGGTGGAGCGCGTTGCAGGTGGGACAGCGGATCATGGACACCTCCTGCCTCCCTGACGAAGCGTTCTCCCGAAGAGGTTACCGCCCCGCGAGCGCGTCGAGCAGCTGGCGGAGCTCGGCGTCGACCTCGTCGGGACCGTCGATCGTCTCGGAGACCTCGTCCCGCAGGGCGTCTCCGAACCGCTTCTTCAGCCGGTGCACGGCGACCTTCACCGCACCCTCGGACCGGTCGAGCCGCGCGGCCAGCTCGCGATACGGCGGCGCTCCGCCGGTGAGCGTGGGCTCGAGCGCGGCGAACTCGTCGCTCTGGCCGCGCCGGGTGTAGGTCTCGCGGACGCGATCCCGCGCAGTCGCGAGCGTGGCGAGCGCCCACTGGCGGGCGAAGACCTGCTCGGGATCGAGACCCGGCGCGACCTGGGACGCGAACCGGGCCTCCGCGTCGTCGACCTCGATCCGACGGCGTCGCTGGGCCTGATCGTGCTTGCGCACGTTGCCGTGGTGGCTCGTGAGGGCCGTGTACAGCCAGGCCCGGAAGCGCCGGCCGTCTCGCTGCACCTTCCCGAGATCGCCCCGCCGCAGCAGGCCCGCGAAGAACTCCTGGGTCTGCTCGGCGGCGTCCTCGGGCGCGAGCCCGCGCTTCCGGAACCAGGCGTACACGGGGAACCAGTACGCGCCGCACAGGTCCTCGAGCGCCGACAGGCTGCCCGCACCGGCCCGCAGGACGAGCGTCCACCGGGTGGTGCGGAGCATCATCGCAGCGGGACCGGGGGAGGCGGGCCCACCTGACCCCTCCACCGGAGCCAGTGATCGACCAGCACGAGCGCGAACATCGCTTCGACGATGGGCACGGCCCGCGGGAGCACACACGGGTCGTGGCGCCCACGGGGCTTCACGGTGACGGGGTTCCCGGCGTCGTCGACGGTCTCCTGCTCGGAGAACACGGTGGCGACGGGCTTGAAGGCGACCGCGAGCTCGATGGGCATGCCGTTGCTGATCCCGCCCTGCACGCCGCCGCTGTGGTTCGTGCGGGTGCCGATTCCGCGCACGGGGTCGGGCACGTACACGTCGTTGTGCTGGGTTCCGGTGAGCGCCGTGCCGCCGAAGCCGGAGCCGAGCTCGAAGCCCTTCGCGGCCGGGAGGGAGATCATGGCCGCCGCGAGCTCGGCGTCGAGCTTGTCGAACACGGGCTCTCCGAGTCCGGCGGGCACGCCTCGTGCGACCGCCCGGACCACGCCGCCCACGGTGTCGCCGCGCTTCCGCACCTCCTGGATGCGCGCGATCATCGCGTCGGCGACGGGCCCGTCGGGGCAGCGCACCTCGGTGGCGTCGACCTGCGCGCGGGTGACGGTCGCGGAATCGACGGTGGCCGTGAGCTCCTGGAGGCGGTCGACCCACGCCACGATCTCGACCGGACCGGGGGACCCGGGTTGCAGCGACTCCAGCACCTGCTCGGCAACCGCGCCCGCAGCGACGCGTGCGGCGGTCTCCCGGGCGCTCGCGCGACCCCCACCGGCCCACGCGCGCAGGCCGTACTTGGCGTCGTAGGTGAAGTCGGCGTGCGAAGGGCGGTAGCGATCGCGGAATGGCGCATATGCACGGGGGTCGGCGTCGGTGTTGCGGATCACCATGCCGATGGCCGTACCGAGCGTGCGGCCCTCGAACACGCCCGACAGGACCTCGATCCGGTCGCCTTCCTGACGCTGGCTCACGAGCCGACCCTGCCCGGGACGGCGACGATCGAGCGCTTCCTGGATCCGATCCTGGTCGAGGAGCAGACCGGGCGGACAGCCGTCGATCACCACTCCGAGCCCGCCGCCGTGGCTCTCTCCGAATGTCGTGACTCGGAACGCGCGTCCCCAGGTGCTGCCCAACGCCCCTCCGCTCTGCCTGGAGGTTAATCGGCCCGGGTGAAGGACGCGCTCATCGTCTCCGCTCTGTCGCTGCTCCCCCGCAAGCCCGCTGCCCGCGGCATGGGAGCGGTGGCCCGTACCCGGGCGAGCCGCTGGCTGACCCGGGCATTCGTGCAGGCGTACGGGGTCGACCTGTCGGAGGCCGAGGGCGAGCTCGCCGACTACCCCACGCTGGAAGACCTGTTCACCCGCACGCTCAAGCCCGGGTCCCGTCCGATCGACCCCGCGCCGGACGCCCTGGTGTCCCCGGTCGATGGCACCGTCGCCGCCGCGGGACGCACGGAGAACGGGCTCATCGAGGTGGCGCCCGGCCGAACGCTCGACGTGGCCGACCTGCTCGGGATGGAGCCCGGCGACCCCATCGAGTTCGACACCGCGGTGCTCTACCTGTCCCCGAAGGACTACCACCGCGTCCACGTGCCCCGAGAGGGCACCGCGGTCTCGTGGTCCTACCTCCCCGGCACGCTGTGGCCGGTGTTCCCGGCGGCGGTGCGGCGCGTCGACAACCTGTTCTCGAAGAACGAGCGCTTCCGGGTGACGGTCGACACGTCCGGAGGGCCGCTGGAGGTCGTCCTCGTCGGGGCGTTCGGGGTGGGGCGCATCACGGTGGGGGTCACCGACCTCGTCACCAACGCGGGCGCCGACGCCGCCACCGGCACCCTCGATCCGGGAGTGGCGGTGGAGCGCGGGGAGTGGCTCGGAACCTTCCACCTCGGCTCCACGGTCATCCTCGCGGCCCCCGCCGGACGGATTCGTTGGGAGGTCGAGCCCGGGACCGGGGTACGCTTCGGTGTGCGGATCGGCACACTCGGGTCGGGGTCCGGAACGGACGATCCGGGTGCGTCGGAGGACGTGAAACGGGGATCCGAGTGCTGAAGGCCGGGGACATCGTCGATCGCTACACCGTCGAGGGCGAGATCGCGAGCGGCGGGATGGCGGAGGTCTACCGGGTCCGGCACCAGCAGCTGGGCAGCGTGCACGCGCTGAAGGTGCTCGTCCTGCGCACGAAGGACATCCGGCGACGGCTGCTCCAGGAGGGGCGCGTGCAGGCCGCGCTCAACCACCCGAACGCGATCATGGTGACCGACGTGGTCGAGGTCGACGGGCACCCCGGGCTGGTGATGGAGTACGTCGACGGGCCCACGCTGGGCGACTGGGTGCACCTCGACAACCCGTCGTATGCGGAGATCGAGCGGGTGTTCCGTGCGGTGGTGTCCGCGATCGGAGAGGCGCACCGCGTCGGCCTGATCCACCGCGACCTCAAGCCCAGCAACGTGCTGCTGGCGCGCGCCGGCGAGAAGCGCATCCCCAAGGTGATCGACTTCGGCCTCGCCAAGGTGGTGGAGGAGGACAACGGCGAGGAGGACCACACGCGCACGGGGGTGCCGATGGGAACGCCCTCGTACATGGCGCCGGAGCAGATCGCGGATGCCAAGAACGTCGACCCGCGCGCCGACATCTTCTCGCTCGGCGTGCTGCTCTACTACATGTGCTGCAAGCGCAAGGCGTTCGCGGGCGGGAACGCCGTCGAGACGTACAACGCCGTGCTGGCGGGGCAGTTCACGCCCCCCGAGGAGATCCGGCCCGACATCCCGGAGACCCTCAAGGCGGCGATCTACGCGTGCATGCGCACGAACCGCAACGAGCGGGTGAGCACGACCGAAGACCTCATCGCGATCCTGGACGGGGTCGTGGCGCCGAAGAAGCCGGAGCCCGTGGCCTGGAAGGTGCCCGCGGCCCTGGGGCTGGCGGGCGTGCTGGTGCTCGTCGTCGGATACGGGCTCGCGAACGTCGACTCGACCGGTACGAAGGTGGAGTACCGCACGTACACCCCGGAGCTCGAGGTCGTGGGGGCAGGCCTGCAGGACTCCCCACGACGCACGGCGCACGGCCCCGACACACCGGTCCCGCACGGCACGGCCCCGAGCAGCGCGTTCTGCGGAGCGCGTCCCGGGCAGGTGCTCGGGTACGCCCTGGTCCCGGCACGCGCACGTCGCGGGGAGACCTGGACGTTCGAGGCCCCGGCCCCCCTCACGCGGCGTGCGGCAGGGCCGTCTGCAGGGTGCATCCTGCCGACGGGCACGACCATCCGGCTCGTCGAGAAGCCCGTGAAGGTGTCGGGCGAGCTGTGGGTGCCGGTGTTCGGAGACGCGTTCCAGCTGCCCTGACGGGCCCCGCCTCGGTCTCCCTGCGCTTGTCTGCCCGGAGCGAGGGAAATAGCGGTGCGACATGGATCCCGCCCTGCACACCCAGCGCAGCCTCGACACCGCCGTCGTCCGTTCGGCTCTGGTGGAGTGCGCCGCGACCACGCTCGGTGCGCGGCGCCTCGAGTCCGAGGGCCCGCTCCCCGACGCTGCGGCGGTGCGTGAGGTCTATGCCGGGGTGGCCGAGTGGACGTCCCTCGTGGAGCGCGGCGCAGCGGCGTCGCTCGGCGGGGTGCACGACATCGCGGCCGCTGCGACCGGCGCGCGCAAGGGCGAGGTGCTCGAAGCGTCCATGCTGGTGGCCGTGGGGCGCACGCTCGACGCGATGGACCGCGCGGCCCGGCGCCTGCTCGCGGAGGACACTGCGGCGCTCGTCCCGCACCTGTCGGGCATCGCGGCGCGGATCGGCGTCGACCCCGGGCTCCTGTTCGACCTCGTGTCGGCGTTCGAGCCCGACGGTCGCCTGTCGGAGCGCACGTACCCCGAGCTCGGCGACCTGCGCCGCACGATCCAGGGCATCCACAGCACCCTCCGCACGACCCTCACGTCGATGGCGAAGGGCGAGGACCTCTCCGACGACCTGCAGGACACGTTCTGGACGATCCGCAACGACCGGTACGTCCTCCCGCTCAAGCCGCACGCGAAGAACCTCGGGGTGGTCCACGGTACGAGTGGGTCCGGCAAGACGGTGTTCGTCGAGCCCCACGAGATCCTCGAGCTGAACAACCGGCTGCGCCTGGCCGAGGGGCGCCTGCTCGCCGAGGAGCGGCGCATCCTGGCGGCGCTGTCGCGGTCCGTCGGGGTGTGCGCCCCCGAGATCCTGGCGTCGCTCGACGCGATCGTGGAGCTCGATGGGCTCGCTGCACGGGCCGAGCTGGGGCGCAAGCTCGGCGGGAGGCCCGTACAGGTGGGCGATCGCGACACCGTGCGGCTGACCGACGCCCGCCATCCGGTGCTCGTGCTGCGCGGGATCGACGTGGTGGGGCACGACCTGTCGCTCACGGCCGAGCGTCCGGCGCTCGTGCTCACGGGCCCGAACACGGGCGGGAAGACCGTCGCGCTGAAGACGATCGGGCTCTCGGCCTGGATGGTGCGCCACGGCATCCCGCTGCCCGCGGCCGAGGGGAGCCGGCTCGACTACTTCGACCGCGTGCTGGCCGACGTGGGCGACGCCCAGACGGTCTCCGACGACCTGTCGAGCTTCTCCGCCCAGCTGGTGGCGGTGCGCGGCATGCTCGCGGTGGCGGGCCCGAGCACGCTGCTCCTGCTCGACGAGCTGGCGTCCGGCACCGACCCCGGCCAGGGCGCCGCGCTCGCACAGGCGGTGCTCGAAGCGCTCGTGGATGCGGGCGCCCGGGTGGTCACGACCACCCACTACCCACCGCTGAAGGGTCTCCCGACGGTCGATCCCCGCTTCGCGGTCGCGGCGATGGAGGTGCGCGACGGTCAGCCGACGTACGTGCTCCTCCAGGACGCCACGGGCGAGTCCCATGCGCTCTCCACGGCCGAGCGGCTCGGTATCGGTGCGGCGATCCTCGAGCGGGCCCGCGCGCTGAAAGACGGCACGGATCGCGGTCTCTCGCGCACCCTCGAGGCGCTCGAGGAGCAGCGCGCCGCGCTCGCTTCGCAGGAGGAGCGCGTGCGCGTCGCGCGGGCCGAGGTGGAGCGGCTGCAGGCCGAGGTGGAGCGCCGGAACCAGGTGCTCCGCGAGCGGTCGGCGGAGATCGAGAAGGCCGGTGCGGCGGACTACCTGGAGCGGCTGAAGAAGGCCGAGCGGGCGATCGGTGCGGTCGTGGCGCAGCTGCAGGCGAACCCCTCCCAGAAGGCGGCGATCGCGGCCCGGCACACGCTCGACGCGTTCCGTGGCCTGGTGCCGGAGCCCGAGGCCCCCGAGGTGGCGCCGGCCCCCCGGTCGCTCGCGGTGGGCGACAAGGTGCGCCATCCGGCGCTGGGCACGGGCCTCGTGGAAGAGGTCGGGCGCACGGTGCGGGTGCGGGGCGGGGCGGTGAGCTTCACCGCACGGCCCGACGAGCTCGAGCTGCTCGCGAGCGCGGAGCCGGCCGTGGCCCCGCGCGTGACGCTCCCCCCGGCTGCGGTGCGGTCGGCGGCACCGGAGCTGGCGAGCGCCCTCCGGATCCCGGGCAACACCGTGGATCTGCGGGGCATGCGGGTCGACGAGGCGATGGACGCCGTCGATGTCGGCCTCGACCGCGCGGCCACCGAGGGCCACGAGGTGGTGTTCGTGCTCCACGGTCATGGCACCGGCGCCCTGAAGTCCGCGGTGCGCGAGGCCCTGCGCGCCCACCCGATGGCGAAGCGGTTCGCGCCTGCGAACGCCGATCAGGGCGGTGACGCCTACACTGTCGTCGCGGTGCGGTAGGTGGAGCACGTCCTCACCGCCGACGAGGCACGGCGGGTGCTGCTGGCGACGGTGGGTCCGGTGCGCGCGCGGCCCCCGGTCGATCCCACCGCGCTGGTCGACGCGCTCAGGCACGTGCAGCTCGATCCGATCGATCGGATCGGCACGAATGCCGACCTCGTGGCGATGGCCCGCATCGACGGGCTCGGTCGGGGCGACGTGCACACGGCGCGCGGCTTCGAGCACTTCGCGAAGGAGCGGTGTCTCCTGCCCGAGCGGGCGTTCCCGTACTACCGGAAGGCGGCCGTGGAGACGCCCTGGTGGCGGCACAGCGAGCGGATGAAGAAGCTCGACCCGGGCCTCGTGGACGCCGTGGAGGCCGAGGTGCGCGCGCGGGGCCCGCTCACGTCGGCGCAGCTGTCGGATCACGGCCGTGTGGAGCCGATGGACTGGAGCGGCTGGAAGGGCACCGGGAAGGCCGGCACGCTGGCGCTGGAGGTGCTGTGGACCCGCTGTCGGGTCGTCGTGGTCGGACGGATCGCGGGGCAGCGGCTGTACGACGTGCCCGACCGGGCTCTGCCGGACGTGGCGCATGCGGAGCCCACGGAGCCGTTCGGGACCTGGGGGATCCGCGAGCGGGTCGATGCGTCGGGCATGCTGTCGACCGCGACGGGTCCGTGGTGGAGCATGCTGAAGGACGCCCGCACGGACGGGAGTGTCGAGGCCCTCGTCGCGTCCGGGGAGCTCGTGCGCGTGCGCGTGGAGGGGAGCCGGCGCGAGTGGCTCGTGCGGCCGGAGTCGCTGGACGCCGTGCCCCACGACGACGACCGCATGCGCATCCTGGGCCCGCTCGACCCCCTGCTGTGGAACCGGAATCTCGTGCAGCAGGCGTTCGGATTCGAGTACGTATGGGAGGTGTACAAGCCGGCCGCCCAACGTCGCTGGGGCTACTACGTCATGCCGCTGCTCCACCGGGGCCAGCTGGTCGGACGGCTGGAAGCGCACGTCGAAGACGCGCGGCTCGTGGTCGACCGCGTGTGGCGCGAGGCCCCCGGGTTCGAGGAGGACGCGCTGGAGGCGTGCCTGACGCGCCATGCCGAGGCCCTGGGCGTGTCGCGGTGATCGCGCTGGTGCTCGGGGGCTGCGCGCACACGCTCGGCATCCCGAGTGTGTCGTACACGGCGAAGCCGGAGCCCCTCCCGCTGGTGCGCACGGCGGTCGACCCGCGGTGGTACATCCCGATTCTCGTGGAAGATCATGGTCTCTGGGCGTTCTTCATCGACACCGGGTACAGCTACAGCACGTGCGACGACGGCCTGATCGAGGCCCTCGGGCTCGAGACGAAGGGCAAGACGGTGGTGCGCGGCGAGCTCGGTCGGCTGACGACCACGAAGACGGAGCTCCCCCAGGTGATGCTCGGCGGGCACGTGCTGGAGGGCCTGGTGTGCCAGGTGCGCGACCTGGATCGCACGTCGAGCATCCGCGACTCCGACGAGGTGCCGATCGCCGGCGTGCTCGGGATGGACGTGCTGCGGCCGTTCTTCGTGCGCATGGACCCCGAGCAGGGCGAGCTGCACCTGCTGGCGCCGGAGGGCGTGGGGGTGTCGAAGGACGAGCCGAACGCCGTGAAGCTCCGGCGCGAGCACGGGTTCGGGATCCGAACGCTCGTGCCCATCCGCGTGGGGGACGAGACGGTGTGGCCGGTGCTCGACACGGGAGCGACGAGCACCCACCTCGACGGCGGGAAGATCGGGCTCGAGCCGACCCGGGTGCGCGAGGACGTGGTGGTGCGCGGCACCGGAGGCTCGGGCACGGCGCTCCGGACGATCGCTTACTACGAGGTGCTCGACCTCACCCTCGCGGGCGCGAGCCCCGGCATGGTGGTGATCGCCGGCCGCGAAGGGGGCGTCGGCGCGGGCCTGCTCGGGCTGAACGTGCTGTCGCGCTACGTCGCCAGCTACGACTTCCGCACGGGCTACGCGCGGTTCGAGCCCGTCACGCCGCGCCGGCTGCCCACGTGGTCGGAGTGGCGGAGCGCGGAGCGACCTCCCGAGTCGACCCGCATCTCCGCGCCCCTCCCACCCCCCTGAACACGCGAACGCCTGCGCTCGCGTGCCCCGGGTCGTCCGGTTCCGGGTCGATCGAAGCCTCCACCCCTCTGGACATCCCCATGTCCACGGGCGTCCCCACGCCCTGGGAGCCTCCGACCGGCCCGGAACCGGACCGGATCGTTCACACCGTCGCGCGCAAGTGCCCGCCCGCCCGCACGGGCCCTCCCAGACCCGGGCGTGCGAGCTGGGGCAGCGCCTCCAGGGCATCGAGCGACTCGCGGACCTCCCTCTCGGTCCACGGGAGTGCGGCGATGCCCAGGGCGGCGAGCCCAGAGACGGCGGCGATGCTGGCGATGGTGAGCACGAGTTCCATTTCCGTTCCCCCGGAAGTGTGTTCAGTATGCTGGACTTCTGTTCACCTGTCAAATGTTCAGGTGATGGCTTGCGGTGATCTCCCCGACCGGTGAGTTCCACAGGCACCGGGAGGCTCCAGCGAGGTGGCTCGCTGTCGCCTCCCTGCTATGGTGGAACGCTGTGCGGTCAGAAATTGTCCGCCCTCAGGAAATCTGCGGGCCTCGGTGATCGCGATCGCCGAAGCCTGCCGACAAGCTGGACTTCTCGGATCGGGGCAACGGAACGCATGCTGAACAAGGCCCAGAAGCTGGTGCGCATGGTCGAGTGGATGTCGAACCCCGGCGGGGTGCGCGCGAACACGCTGTCCGAGAAGTTCGACCTCGATGCGCGCACGCTCCGCCGGTACATCACCGACCTGAAGGACATGGGGCTCCCCGTCACCGACGAGGGGCGGGGCGATCACCGCACGCTGGCGATCGATCCGCGGTGGAAGCGGGCCGGGGTCCAGCTCACGCTGTCCGAGGTGCTGTCGCTCCACTTCGGTCGCACGCTGTTCAACTTCCTCGACGGCACGCAGTTCGCCGAGGATCTCGACGGCGCGCTCGAGCGCCTCGCGCCCACGATCTCGCTCACGCACCGCGATCTCGCGTCCCAGCTCGACCAGCGGTTCCTCGCGGTGCCCGAGCCGTCGAAGCAGTACGGAGGCCGCGTGTCCGACGTGATCGATACCGTGGTCACCGCGCTCGTCTACAACAACCCGCTCGACGCCACCTACCGGAAGACCAGCGGGGTCGCGCGCATCTACCAGCTCGAGCCGTACACGCTGGCCACGTTCCGCCAGGGCCTCTACCTGTTCGCCCGCGACACCCGCGCGAACCAGGTGAAGACGTTCGCGATCGAGCGGTTCGAAGACGCCGTGCGCCGGCGCACCATGCGGTTCGAGATGCCCACCGGCTGGACGCCCAACGCCCACATCGCGCACGCCTTCGGGATCATCAGCGGGCCACCCGAGGGGGTCGTGCTCGGGTTCCACGAGCGGGTGGCGGCGTACGTCCGCGAGCGCACGTGGCACCCCACCCAGACGTTCGGCACGCGCTCCGACGGGCGGCTCGAGCTCCGGATGTACGTGGCGAACACGGTCGAGCTGCGCACCTGGGTGCTCGGATTCGGCGATGATGTCGAGGTGATCGAGCCGCGGGAGCTCCGCGAGACCGTCGCGGCGGAGCTCGAGCGCGCCGCCGCCCGCTACCGGAGCTGAGCCCCGTGCACCTCGTGAGCTGGAACCTGAACGGGCTCGAGGACGAGAACCTCGACGTCCGCACCGAGGCCGCGCTCACCGAGATCCTTCTCGGCGGCGACATGATGGCGCTGCTGGCTTCGGGACGCCCGCCCGACCTCCCGGACGTGGTCGTGCTCCAGGAGGTCGTCGAGCGCACGTACGTGGCGCACGTCGTGCCCCACCTCCGCGCCGCGGGGTTCGCGCTGGTGCCCCCGGAGCCTCCGGCGCGCGGGTACTTCGAGGTCGCAGCGGTGCGGGGCACGGCGATCCGTCTGGCGCGCTGGGTGCCGTTCCCGCGCACGGGCCAGGGTCGCGCGCTGCTCGAGCTCCAGCTCGCGAACGGGCTCACGGTGATGACGGCGCATCTCGAGAGCCTGAAGCCGGGCGGCCCGGTGCGCATGGAGCAAGCGCAGTTCGTGCTGGAGCGGCTGCGGCGCGCGGGGCCCGCGGTTTTCGCGGGCGATACGAACCTCCGGAACGCCGAGTGGGACTCGCTCGATTCGGAGGGGGTGGAAGACGCCTGGCGTGCGACGGGCGCGGTGAAGGCCGACCGCGACACGTGGGGTCGCGCTCGCTACGACCGGGTGTGGGGTGCCGGAGGGGTGCGGTTCACGGGCTTCCGTCGGCTCGGCACCGACGACGTGCCGGAGATCGGGGAGCCCCCGTCGGATCACGTGGGCTTGCGGGTCTCGTTCGAGGTCGCGGAGTCGCTTCCGATGCCCAGTGAAGGGTAGTAGCTCTCGAACACCGTGAACTCGCCGACGAGCTCGGCCGGGCCGCGGAGCGCCACACGCCCGTTCTCCACGTGGATGTCGAGGGTGCCGCCCGGCATGTGGACGCGCGCGGTGCCGGGCGCGATCCGGCCCGTCTCGACGGCCGCGGCGACGACCGCACACGCGGAGGACCCCGACGCCTGGGTCTCGCCGGCGCCCCGCTCCCAGATGCGCGCCTCGAGGTCGTGCGGCCCGAGGACCCGGGCGAACTGCACGTTCGTGTGGTTCGGGAAGTGCGGGTGCTTCTCGATGGCCGCGCCCCAGCCGCGCCAGGGCAGCCCGTCGAGGTCGGTGGTCTCGGGGAAGTGCACGCAGTGCGGGTTGCCGACGTTCACGAACACCACGGCGAACGGCTTCCCGGCGAGGTCGATCGACCCGGCCTCCGCGCGGACCCGCCCCATGTCGATGCGGATGTGCTCGGGGCTGCAGATGCAGCTCACGGCGTCGTGGCCGGTCCAGATGGTGAACCGATCCGGGGCGCCGCGCAGCGCGTGCAGCCAGCGCGCGAAGATCCGGAGCCCGTTCCCGGACTTCTCGGCGATGCTGCCGTCCGGGTTCCAGATGCGCACCCCGTAGTCGGTGCCCACGGGGATCGCGGGCTCCAGGAGGCCGTCGCTGCCGACCCCGGTGTGCCGATCGCACACGGCCCGGGCGAGCTCGGGGGTGATCGACGGGCCATCGACCAGGATGAGGTAGTCGTTGCCGAGTCCGTGTCCGCGAAGCAGCTTCATGTGCCCCGCGATATCACCTCGACCGTGTGGATGCTGTTGCCGACGGCCCTCGCGTCCGGGTTCGGGCGTCAGGAGGAGACCCTGCAGTCCACCCGCTATGCGCGGGTCGACGGGGAGGGTCCGGCGTTCGGGCGATGGCGGAACCGGCGGGGCGCGTTCGAGGCGAGCCACTTCGCCGACGGCCAGATCGAGCACGTCGACACGTACGACGGCACGGACCTGAAGGAGACGCGCCTGTACGCCGCCGACGGGCAGCTGCGAGCGGTCGTCGACTGGGCGGACGCGAAGGTCACGCTGAGCCTGGCGCCTGCGGTGGTCGTGCCGATCGGGGCCTGGTCGGAGGTCGCGATCGCCGACCTCGTCTTCCGCGCGCCCCCGCTCGTGGCGAGCGAGACGGGGTGGACGGGCGAGCACCTGGCGATCGCGGTGCAGGCCTCGGCCGACCCGTTCTCGTCGGACTTCTCGACGGCCCTTCGAGCGGGGTGCGGGTGCGAGGTGGAGTCCGAGCAGACCGTGTGGGTCGCCGGCAGAGCGGGCGCGCACTACCGGCTGCAGCGGCCGACAGCGACGGCGGACGTGGTCGCGATCGCGGTCCCGGATGGGCTCCTGGTGCTGACCGCCGCGGGTCCGGACCTCACGGCGCTGGTGTCGTTGCGCGCCATGCTCGCGACCGGACGGGCGCCCTGACGGTCAGTTCAGGAGCTTCTCCATCATCTGCCGCGTGAAGTCGTGGCCTTCGAGGTACGCGATGCGGACGACGTGGGTGGTCGGGCCGATGGTGACGCGCGCCACGTCGTCGACGTCGCGCCCGTCGATGACCGCGCGTACCGGGCGCCGATCGGGGGCGTAGACCTCGATGCTGGCTTCGGTGCCGTAGGGGACCACGAACGGCGAGAGTCTGGGTTTGTGCGGACAGATCGGGGTGACGCACATGACGGGAAGGCCGGGATCACAGGGGACGCCGCCGGCCGAGAAGTTGTACGCGGTGGACCCGAGCGCGGTGGCGAAGATCATCCCGTCGGCCGCGAGCCGCTGGAGCCCGTACCCGCTGATCGACACGTCGACCCGGGCGGTCTGGCCGCTGGATCGCTCGAGGTACACGTCGTTCATGGCGTGGTCGACGTGCTCCGTGCCGTCGACGCGCACGACGCGCGCGCGGAGGAGGGGGAAGCGATGCTCGATCCAGGCGTCTTTCGCGATGGCGTCGCAGACCTCGTCGAGCCGGCCGGACACGTCGTTCAGCAGGAAGCCGAGGGTGCCGCCGTTGAGCCCGAGGTAGCTGCGGTTGAAGCCGAACCGATGGACCGTGTGGAGCAGGAACCCGTCGCCGCCGATCACGACGGTGATGTCGGTGCGGGCATCGAGGTCGGGCAGCCGCGCGGTGACATCGTCGTAGAGTGCGACTGCGCGGGGGTTTCTGGGGTCGTGCACGATCATGGGGGCCTCGCGGGCGCACGCATCATCGCACGAACGGTGGACGGTGCTGCGAGGATGGGGTGGAATGTCGCACACCCCCGGCGTGGCCGGGACTCTCCCACGAGGTCCGAATGCGTTCGCTGTTCTTCCTGTCGCTGCTCACCCTCGCTGCCTGCACCGGGAAGGACGAGGAGCCGGATGGCGAGACCGACACCGATACGGACACCGATGCGGATGCGGACACCGATGCGGATGCGGACACCGACTCGGATGCGGACACCGACTCGGATGCGGACACGGATGCGGACACGGACGCCGACACGGATGCGGACGCCGACACGGATGCGGATGCGGACACGGATGCGGACGCCGATACGGATGCGGACACGGATGCGGATACGGACACCGACACGGGTCCGGGGCCGGTGACGTTCGGCGACGTGCATCCGATCTTCCAGCAGAACTGCCTGCCCTGCCACACGTCCGGCGCGTCGGGCGGGCACAGCATCGGCGACGCGGATCAGGCAGCGGCGTACGCGGATTCGCAGCTCACGGCGTACTACGTGACGGGCACGAAGGGCTTCTCGGCGCTCACGCGCATCCTCGACCACTCGATGCCGCAGGGGTTCGGGTGTACGGGCGATCCGCTGGTCGACAATGCGCAGTGCCCGACGCCCGACGAGATCGCGCTGATCCAGCAGTGGATCGACGACGGTCAGCTTCCGTAGGTACTGACGGCTTTGCCGCGCGATACGCGGCTTTCAACGCAGAGATGCAGAGGGTGCAGGGAGGTGCGGGCGCAGAGGTCCGGCGGACGGATCTGCCCCGGACTGCGCTTCTGGCCGGACGCTGTTCGCGAGACCGGGACTCACGCAAAGCCGCAAAGACGCAAAGCGCGGGCGCCGCTCGATCGGCGATCGCTTCGGCTGCTCGCGGAGCCTTCGCTGCCAACGGGTGGCATGAAGCGTGTCGACAGCCCCATCGACGTTGATGGGGGAACGCCCGATTTCAACGCAGGGGTCGCCGAGGTGGCGGAGACGCAGAGGTCCGGGGCCGACCGTCCACCGGAGACCGGGGCGTTGGCGACACGGACCGGATGGTCGGTGCTTCTTGGCAGGGCCGTGGATGAGGATGGACCCAGGTGCTGTCAGTACGACTGGCGGGGTCATCTGGCGCGGACGTCGTGGCGCGAGACGGTGGAGAGACCTCGTCTCCGCCGACGCGGACGCTGTTCGGACCGGCGCGCTCGTCTCTGCCGACGCGGACGTCGGCCTCATCAACGTCGTTCAGCGAGGCCGCAGGCGTCGGGCACGGTCCCGGCCCCATCGGTGATGCAAACGACCCGGTCGAACCGTGCTCGATGCAGGCCGCAGTGGTCTACAGAACCGCAAGTGGAGGACGAAGTCCGGAACGCGCAGCGCGCTTGCGCGCGGAGTAGCTGAGCTCGTTGGCCCCTTCGGACGGCCCGAGGGTCGAGGCTCCGTCTCCAGCCCTCGTTTGGGGATCGACGCGGACGCCGTCCCTACCGACCTCCTCGTCTCTGCCGGCGCGGACGCGGTCCTCACCGACATGATCGTCTCGATAGCCCCATCGACGTTACTGGGGGAACGCCGGGTTTCAACACAGAGGACGCAAAGGTCCACAGAGGTCCGGGGCCGACGGTCCACCGGAGACCGGGGCGTTGGCGACACGGACCGGATGACGGATGAGGATGGACGCAGGTGCTGTCCGTACGACTGGCGGGGTCATCTGGCGCGGACGCCGTGGCGCGACCGTGGAGAGACCTCGTCTCCGCCGACGCGGACGCGGTCCTCACCGACACGCTCGTCCCTGCCGACGCGGACATCGGCCTCATCGACGTCGTTCAGCGAGGCCGCAGGCGTCGGGCACGGTCCCGGCCCCATCGGTGATGCAAACGACCCGGTCGAACCGTGCTCGATGCAGGCCGCAGCGGTCTACAGAACCGCAAGTGGAGGACGAAGTCCGGAACGCGCAGCGCGCTTGCGCGCGGAGTAACTGAGCTCGTTGGCCCCTTCGGACGGCCCGAGGGTCGTCTGGCGCGCACGTCGTGGCGCGCGAGACGGTGGGGAGACCTCGTCTCCGCCGACAGGTCGGCTGGACGAGGCCGCGCTCGGGAGGACCTACGGGTTCTGGCCGTCGGTGATCCAGTCGCCGATCAGGTCTTTCTGGGCCTGGGTGAGGCATGCCGGCGCGTTCGGGTTCGCCGCGCAGCCGCCGCCCTGGGGCATGGAGCCGTCGAGGATGCGGGAGTACGCGGCCTCGCCCTTCGTGGAGCCGGGGATCGTGTACGACCCGAGCTGGGAGTCGCTGAACGCGTCGGGCACGCTGGCCTGACCGATGCTGTGGCCGCCCGATGCGCCGGTGGTGTGGCACGGGCCGCACTTGGTCGCGAAGATGTCGTGCACGTCGGCGAAGGAGACCGCCGCCACGTCGGTGTCGGTGTCGGCGTCGGTGTCCGCATCGGTGTCGGTGTCGGCGTCCGAGTCGGTGTCCGTATCGGTGTCGGTGTCCGTATCGGTGTCGGTGTCGGTGTCGGTGTCCGTCTCCGTGTCCGGGTCTTCGCCTCCATCGCAGGCGACGACAGCGAAGAGGGACAGGAACAGCAGGGAACGCATGGGGGGACCTCTTGAATTCCGGTGACCGGGAGCCTTCAGCGAGTGGGCTCGCTGACTCCTCCCTGTGTTTCGCACCAGGGTATGCGATGGTCCGCTCACCCACCACCTCCACTGCACGGACTCGCGGTGTTAGACGGGGGGCCGGAGAGATCACGATGAGCGAACTCGAGCTGCCGCCCTGGGCCGAAGAGCTGCGCAACCGCTACCTGGCGGGAGAAGCCAGCATGTTCCTGCTGCACGGGAACGTGCGCGACCTGCACCCCTGGAAGGCGGGCTCGCAGGAGACGTACCACGACCTCCGCGGGTTCCTCGAGGCGTTCCTGTCCCGCACGCGCGACATCGTCGCGTACTACAACGTGAGCCAGGGGCTGTGCTTCACCCAGCCGGCGCACCAGCGGCTGTACCAGCGCGTGGTCGACGCGCGCCGCATGCTCACGGGCTCGCAGAAGACGGTCGGGCTGCCCCGCACGGCGACCGAAGCCGTGCCGGCGATCGAAGAGCTGATCACGGAGCCGAGCCAGTCGAGCGGCGTGATCATCGACTTCTTCGAGATGATCGCGCCGAACGGTGACGTGTCGTTCATGGTCCACGACGACAAGGCGAACCTGGTGTCGCTGCAGCGCTGGTCGAGCGATCCGGCGTTCGTGACCACCGACAACCTGGTGATCCTGGTCACGGAGCACCTGTCCGACGTGAACCGGCGCATCCTGGCCTCCCCCCAGCTGTCGACCATCCAGATCCCGTTCCCCGAGGAAGACCTCCGCGAACGCTTCATCCGGGCGGAAGACACCGCGAAGATCGAGTTCGAGATGGACCCGCCGGTGCTCGCCAAGGTGACGGCCGGCCTGTCGCTCATCCAGATCCGCAGCCTGCTGCGCGGCGCCGAGATGGCGAAGGCGCCGGTCACCTTCAAGATGGTGAGCGCGCGCAAGAAGCAGATCATCGAGCAGGAGTGCCACGGGCTCGTGGAGTTCGTGGCGCCGCACCACAACTTCTCCCACGTGGGCGGGATGGAGCGCATCAAGCGCGACCTGATGCTCGTGGCCGACGGCGTGAAGAAGGGCCAGACGCACCGGGTTCCGATGGGCATGATCTTCGTGGGCCCGATGGGCACGGGGAAGACGTTCGTGGCCGAGGCCTTCGCGTCGGAGTCCGGGCTCACGTGCCTGAAGCTCAAGAACTTCCGCGACAAGTGGGTCGGGTCGACCGAAGCGAACCTCGAGAAGGTGCTCGATCTGGTCGACGCCCTCGGGTACGTCCTGCTCATCGTCGACGAGGCGGATCGCTCGCTGTCGGCGGGCTCGGGCTCCGATGGCGGCGTGAACTCCCGCGTGATCGCGCGCTTGAAGGAGTTCATGAGCGACACGTCGCACCGCGGTCGGGTGGTGATCCTGATGATGACGAACCGCCCCGACAAGCTCGACACCGACCTGAAGCGGCCGGGTCGCTTCGACGTGAAGATCCCGTTCTTCTTCCCCGAGGAGTCGGAGGAGCGGAAGAAGATCTTCCAGGCGCTCGTGCGCAAGAACAAGCTCGAGCTCGAAGAGGGCCTCGACTGGACCACCGCGGTGGCGAACACGGAGGGGTACTCGGGCGCCGAGCTGGAGAGCGTGCTCATCACGGCGGCGAACCTCGCGGCCGACGACGACAGCACGGTGATCGGCCAGGCCCACATGGACCAGTCGAGCCGCGACGTGATCCCGAGCCGCGACACGCGCATGCTCGAGTTCATGGAGATGCTCGCGGTGTTCGAGTGCTCCGCCAAGCGGATGCTCCCCGACCGGTTCCAGGGGCTCGACACGGACGAGGTCCACAAGCGCCTCGATCTGCTCCGCATCCAGCTCGGTTCGCGAGCGGTCGTCTGAGCTTCCGCGGCCTCTGCTACGATTCGCGGGCGCCGGGTGGATTCCTCTCCACGCCGGCCGGAGCCGTTCCTGTGGCATTCACGGTCACATTCCCGACGTCAGGCCCGGTGCCGGGCCCCGAGCAGGTGGCCGACTGGCTGCGGGAGCGAGGAGAGCCGTTCGGGTCGCCGCAGCCGACGTGTCTGCAGCTCCGCGCGCTCGACCTCCGCATCGACATCTCGCCCGACCACGGCCAGATGAAGGTGATGCTCGAGGTGTCGAGCACGATGAACCTCTCCCGGGTGGTCGACCTCGTGTTCGAGCTGTCGATCCTGGCGGGCGCGGATGTCCGGCTCACCGGGGTGGGCGAGGTGAACCGGGGTGCCCTGTGGATGCGCCTGGCCGACGAGCAGGACCGCGTGCGCATCGCGGAGGCCCTGCAGCGCGCCGAGATCCACGGGAACCGCGAAGACGTCGGCAAGCGCCTGTGGCAGGTGGTGGCGGCCATCCGTCCCGGTCGCGACGACCGCTGGGATGCCACGCACGAGCGCATCGTCGAGCTGAAGGAGGTCGGCGCGCCCGACGGGATCTCGCTCGCCGACGCGTCGTGGCACACCGACAACCCCGAGCCGGGCGACGTGATCGCGGTGGGCGTCGAAGGGAGCGTGCACACGCTGGCCTGGCGCTGGCTGTCCGAGGCGTACCCCGGCCTGGCCGAGCCCGACTACACCTTCCACTGAGCGCCCGCAGGGTCGGAGAGGCGGTCGATCAGCCAGTGCAGACCGGCGTCCCCGTCTCGCCGCCGGTGCCAGACCGCGCGGAGCGGGAACACGGGGAGCTCGATGGGTGCGGGTACGGCCACGAGCCCCGCAGATTCGGGCAGGGATGCGGCGACGAGGTCGGGCACGGTGGCGATGATGTCGGTGGTCGCGAGGAGCGGCGGCACGGCGAGGAACTGGGGCACGGTGAGCACGACCCGACGGCGGCGGCCGAGCGTCGACAGCACGTAGTCGACGACGCTCCGCACGACGCCCCGTGAGCTCACGAGCACGTGCTCGGCGGCGACGTAGCGGTCGAGGTCGAGGCCCCCGTCGATCGCGGGATGGTCGGCGCGCGCGAGCACGACGAAGCGGTGCAGGGCGAGGTCGCGCCACGCGAGCGGGGCGGGCACGTCGAGGTAGACGCCGACCGAGAGGTCGAGGGTGCCGTCGCCCAGCGCTTCGACCGGTGCTTCGGGGGCGGCGGGCCACAGCTCGAGGGTGGCGCCCGGCGCCTGGTGCCTGAGCGCGGCGAGACCCGGCGCGACCACGGAGCAGGCGACGAGATCGTCGGCGGCGATGCGGAACACGCGGTCGGTGCGGGCCGGATCGAAGGGGGGCGGCGGAGCGAGCGTGCCGTGGATGCGGTCGAGGGCCTCGGACACGGGACCGGCCAGCGCGAGCGCCCGGGACGTGGGCACCATCTCCTGGCCCTCGCGGACGAGGAGGGGATCGCCGATCTGCTGACGGAGCCGGGCGAGCGCGTTGCTGACGGCGGGCTGGGAGCGTCCGAGCCGCTGTGCGGCGCGCGTGACGCTGCGGTCTTCGAGGAGGGCCCGGAGCACGACGAGCAGGTTGAGGTCGACGCCTGCCAGGTCATTGATGATGTCCATGAGTCCATCATGACAATCCATTCGATGAATGTCGAACGGGTGCCTACCTCAGGACCACAGGAGGTCGCGATGCGGGTGGCAGTGGTCGGATGTACCGGGGGAACGGGGAAGGAGCTCGTGTTGCAGGCGCTGGACGCGGGCCACGAGGTGGTGGCGCTGGCGCGGCGTCCGGACGCCGTGACGGTGGAGCACGAGCGGCTGGAGGTGCGCGCGACGGACGTGACGAACGCGGAGTCCGTGCGTGCGGCGCTCGAGGGGTGTGACGCGGTGCTGTCGGCGCTCGGCATCTCCGGCTGGCAGGGGTTCGGGGCGATCTCGCTGTACTCGGAGGGGGGCGCGAACCTCGTGCAGGCCATGGAGGCGCTGGGGATCCCGCGCCTGCTGGTGGTGACGTCCGGCGGTGTGGAGCACGACGACCCGTCGTTCGACTTCTTCTACAAGTGGGTGCTGCGTCCGCTGCTCATCCAGCGCGCCTACGACGACATGGTGCGCATGGAGGACCGCATCCGCGCGTCGTCGCTGACCTGGACCATCGTGCGTCCGACGAAGCTCACCGACGAGCCGCGCCGTCCGTACCGGGTGAGCCCGCGGCTGGCGCCCGAGAACGGCAAGGAGATCGGGCGCGCCGATCTCGCGGCGTTCATGCTGGACGATCTGGCGTCCGGGGAGTGGGTGGGGAAGACGCCGACGCTCGCGTACTGACGAGTCCTGATCAGCGCGGAAGCACGACCGCGTCGCCGTACACCCTGAGCCAGGTGCCGTCGCGACCGCGGTCCGGGCGATCGCGGACCTCGATGCGCGAGCCGCGGGGGAGCGTGCACACCCGCGTGCGTCCGTGCGTCTTCTCGGCGAGCACGACGCCGTCGCGTCCGAGCGTGTGGTGACCGGAGATCTTCGACATGCGCCCGACGTCGAGCTCGACCCAGCCGAGGGCTTCGGACGCGCCCAGCGCACAGTCGGTGTGGGGGGCGTTCGTCATCACCGAGCCGGCGACCCCGAGACCGCCGAGCACCAGGATCGATCCGACGATCGCGAGCCCCACGCCGACCACGGCCCACGGCACGGACACGGGCCCGATCCGGATCTCGGCAGGCCGCGGGGAGTCCTGGCTCACCGGCGGGGCGACCGCCGGCGGGAGAGCCAGTCCGTGAGCGACCGGGGAACCGGAGCGCGCGCCGCGTCGCATCCGAAGAACAGGGGCGGACCGCGCTGGGGCTCGGAGGTCAGGCCGTCGGTGTCGAGGGAATCGGTGTCTGCATCCGCGTCTGCGTCGGTATCAGCATCGGCGTCGCTGTCCGCGTCCGCGTCGGAGTCCGCATCGGCGTCGGCGTCGGCGTCGGCATCGGTGTCGACGTCCGTGTCGGCATCGGCGGTGTCGGCCGTCGCAGTGTCCGTGAGCCCGGTGTCCGCGACCCCCGTGTCCGTGTCTGCGTCTGCATCGGTGTCGGCATCTGCATCCGTGTCGGTGTCGGCATCTGCGTCGGTGTCCGCGTCTGCGTCTGCGTCCGCGTCTGCGTCTGCGTCTGCGTCTGCGTCCGCGTCGGTGTCGGCATCTGCGTCGGTGTCCGCATCTGCGTCGGTGTCCGCATCTGCGTCGGCATCGGCATCGGTGTCTGCATCGGCGTCTGCGTCAGCGTCGGAGTCCGCATCGGCATCCGCGTCGGTGTCGGAGTCCGCATCGGCATCCGCATCGGCGTCGCCGCCTCCGGGGGTCGGGTCCTCGTGGTCCATGATCCCGTCGCCGTCGGTGTCGTGGTCGAGCTCGAGGTCGAAGCCCCGGACCCAGCGGCGGGCGATCTCCGCACCGTTGCTGGCGGTGAAGCCCACCCAGGCGCTGTCGCCGATGAGGTCGCGCAGGTCGATGTCGGCCACGAGGAGGGGGACGGCGGGCTGGACCGCGGTGTCGGACGCGAAGACCTCGAGCGTCGTGACGCTCTGGCGGTAGCGGACCCACAGGTGGATGTCGTCGCCGTCGACCGGGAAGCCCGGGTCGGCCGTGACGAGGCTCGGGAGCATTCCCGCGAGGTCGATCCCGATGTGGTTGTCGTCGGGGTCGGCGTAGGAGGGGTTCGACACGAACGGGTCGACCTCGATGGCGACCCCCGGGCTGATGCCCACCCAGCCGAGCCCCGGGCTGGTCGCGCCGAGGGCGGTGTCGCCCTGTCCCTGGAAGGCGAACGTGAGCCCTCCGCCTCCGGTGGTCACGAGATCGAGCTCGACCTCGACCTCCGCCACGAAGAGCACGTCTTCGTAGAGGGGGATGGGGTCGGTGACGAAGGCGGACCCCACGGAGTCGAACGTGATGGGGACCAGCCGGATGGTGTCGCCGCCGCCCGCGTTCACCGCGGCCCCGTTGAACGTGAACGGGTCGGACAGGTCGACACGGACGACCTGTGCGGAGGCGGTGGTGGTCGCGAGAACCAGGGGGAGCATGCCGGCATTCTAGCAGCGAAGGGCGCGGACGCGTGGGCCTCCGCGCGAACCCGGCGGTCCCGATGGGAATGGAGCGGGGAGCGGGTATAGACTGCGTCCATGCTGAAGCTCGATCACGTCGCCATCGCCGTTCCCGACCTCGATGAAGCCATCCGGCGCTGGTCGGAGGATCTCGGGCTCGCTCTCGCGGGCACGGAGGACGTCGAGAGTGCACAGACGTCCACCGCATTCTTCCCGGTCACCGACGACCAGCCCGCTCGCATCGAGCTCGTCGCACCCCTCCGTGGCGAAGGGCCCATCCGGGCGCACCTCGACAAGCGGGGAGGGGGGCTGCACCACCTGTGCTTCCGCACCGACGACGTGCGGCGCGACATGGAGACCCTGAAGGCGAAGGGGTACCGGTTCACCACCGAAGCGCCGTACGGCGGAGCGCACGGCTCGCTCGTGTGCTTCCTGCACCCGAAGTCTACGGGCGGCGTGCTGATCGAGCTCGCGCAGTACGCCGGTTCGCATCATGAGTGAGCGGGTCACGGCCACCGGCGAGCAGACGAGCACGGCCGACCGCACGCGCCGGGCCGGTCAGCGCCTCTTGATCGGGTTCGCCGGGCCCTCGGTCGACGACGACCTCCGAAAGCTCGTGCGGGAGATCCAGCCCGCGGGCTTCGTGCTGTTCGCACGCAACGTGGAGGAGCCCGCCCAGGTGCGCGAGCTCACCCGCGAGCTCGCGAGCCTCGTCGACGCGCGGAACCCCGCGCTGATCGCGGTCGACCAGGAAGGCGGGCGCGTCCAGCGGGTGCGGGCACCCGCGACGGTCTGGCCACCGATGCGCGATGTCGGCATGGCCACCTCGATGACCGCCGAGGTGTCGCGTGCGATGGCCCGTGAGCTCCGCGCGCTCGGGTTCAACCTGAACTTCGCGCCGGTGGCCGACATCGACAGCAACCCGGCGAACCCGGTGATCGGCGATCGCTCGTTCGGGCGCGACCCCGCGGAGGTAGCGAAGCACGTGGTCGCGTTCCTGAAGGCCCACCAGGACGAAGGGATGATCGCGTGCGCGAAGCACTTCCCGGGCCACGGAGACACGCACCTCGACTCCCACCTCGCGCTGCCCACGGTCGAGCTCGACATCCCCGACCTCCAGCGTCGCGAGCTGGTGCCGTTCCGCGCGGCCATCGCGGCCGGCGTGGCGACGGTGATGACCGCCCACATCGTGTTCCCGTGCTGGGACGAAGAGGTGCCTGCGACCCTGTCGCCGCGCATCATCCGCGGGGTGTTGCGCGAGCAGCTCGGCTACGACGGGGTGGTGTTCTCCGACGACCTCGAGATGAAGGCCGTGCACGGGCGCTGGCCGATCACGGAGTCGGCGCGCCGGATGACCGAGGCGTCGGTCGACATCCTCCTGTGCTGCAAGGATCCCACGCTGCAGATCGAGGCCTTCGAGACGCTCATCCGACTCCAGGAGGACGACCCCGCGCTCGAGCGCGCGTCGATCGACAGCGTGGCGCGCGTCCATGCCCTCCGCGAGCGGTTCTTCCTGCGTGCACCCCCCCAGCCCGCGCTCGACAGCCTGGCGTCGCCCCAGCACCTGGCGCTGGCCGACGAGGTGAAGCGCCGGGTGCACGGCTCCGCATGATCGCGATGCTGCTCGGTGTGGCCTGGGCCGGCTGCGGAGACGACCTCCCGAAGCCCGCCGACCAGCAGTCGGTCGTGTGGATCTCCCCGCTCCGGAAGACCGTCTCCGCTGGGCGGAGCGTGCGGGTGGTGCCGGTCAGCGCGCTCCGCAAGGCGGCTTCGGGCAGCACGATGAGCGTGGGGCGCCTGCTCCAGCTGCTCGGCGAGCAGAAGAAGGCCCGCAACCCGCGCCGTCCGTGGAAGGTCACGGTGTTCGAGGCGAGCAGCGGGGCCCTGTGCCGGCCGATCGAGGGTGCGGAGCCCAGCGCGTTCGTGGCGGGGCTCCCGGTGTGTGTCGCGGGCCAGAGCCGGGCGAGCCGGAACTCGACGGGGTGCGGCACCACGGTCGATCGGGCCTCCGGGAAGGACGGCGTGGTGCTGTTCCGCGCACGGTGGCGGGATCTGGCCCCCCAGGGGTTCTGTGTGCTCCCCGCAGAGCGCTTCGTCGCCGAGCTGGCGCGGTGAGCACGTACTACTGCGCGAGCTGCCTCACGACGTTCGGCGAGAACGGGGAGCGCTGTACGAACCTGGGGTGCGGGTCACGGCGTCCCGACACCGGGTGGGGCGTGCTCCTCGGGTCGGGCGATCTGCTCGACCGGCACTACCGGATCGACCGTCCGCTCGCCGTGGGGGGAGCCGGCCTGACGTACCTCGCGCGCGAGGTCGACACCGCGGGGGTCGCGCAGCCGCCGGATCTCGCGATCAAGGTGCTGTACGCGGCACGCGCGGCGGGCGCGTTCCTGCACCGGCTGTCGACGGAAGCGCAGATCCTCCAGGAGCTGAACCACGAGAACATCGTGCAGCTGCGGGGGTTCGTGCACCGCGCGGGCCAGGAGCCCTACCTGGTGACGCTGTTCGAGCACGGCGGGAACCTCACCGAGCTGGTCGACTCGCAGGGCGCGCTGCCCGTGAAGGTGGCGGCCGGCATCGTGGTGCAGATCCTGGCGGCGCTCGATGTCGCGCACCAGCGGGGGGTGGTGCACCGCGACCTGAAGCCCGACAACGTGCTGCTCCGCGAGCGCGTCGATCCGGGAGAGCTTCCCCACGTGCGCGTGGCGGACTTCGGCATCGCGAAGGTCGCGGGCGCCATGGGGAACGTGACGAAGCACGGCACGTTCGTGGGAACGCCGGAGTACGCGGCGCCGGAGCAGTTCGAGGGCATGGATCCCACGCCTGCGACGGACGTGTTCGCGGCCGGCGCGCTGTTCGTGCATCTGCTGACGGGGCGGAATCCGATCACGTTCTCGGTGCGCACCGACATCCAGACCTGCCGGAGCGAGTGGCTCGCGGCGCTGCCCCCGCGGCTCGACCCGACCCAGCTGCACGGTGCGGACGCCGTGGAGCTCGTGGTGCTCCAGGAGGTGCTCGACCACATGATGGACGTGCGACCCGAGCGCCGGTGGACCGTCCAGCAGGTGCTGGCGCGCCTCGACGGGTTGGCGCACGGGAACGCGGAGCTCCGCCGACGGGAGACGCTCGAGCTCACCGGGAAGCCCGCGCCCTCCCGGCACACCGAGCCCGGCCTGGCTGCGCCCACCGCTGCCGCGTACCTCGACGACGACGGGTTCCCGGTCCCCGACGACGGGTACCCGGTGCCGGAAGACGACGTGCCGACGGCCCCCGCGACCGAGCCGCCCGATCCCGACGAACCCGACGCCCTCCGCACCCAGCGGTTCGTGACGCCGATGGAGCCCGACGACACGTCCACGGGGTTCGTCCTCACCCCTCGCGCGCGCCTCGAGGAGGAGAGCTCCCGGGAGGAGGACACCGACGGTCCGGACGCGAACGCGGACGCCGGTGAGGCGCCGTCCGACGCCGAGCGATCGGAGCCGGAGATGCCGGAGCCGCCGCCCGAGCCGGAAGAGTTGAAGGCGCCACCCCTGCCGGGCCGACCGCCAGACCCGGCACGTCAGGAGGCGCGGATGGAGAGCTCCGAACCGGTCGAAGGCGCCGGCCTGGGCGGGTGTTTCGCGGCCCTCGCCGGCCTCGGCGTCGCGGGCGTCGGGGTGCTCGTGGTGGTGGGGCTGCTCGTGGTCGCCCTGCTCGGCGGTGCGGCCTGGCAGCTCGGCTACTTCGACGGTCCGCGCACGGTGGTCCTCACGGGTCCGAAGCCCACCGGTCCGAAGTCCACGGGTCCGAAGCCGACCGCCCCCGAGCCGCCGGGGCCGAAGCCCGTGGGGCCCGAGCCCACCGGTCCTGAGCCGACGGGGCCCGAGCCCACCGGTCCTGAGCCGACGGGGCCCGAGCCCACCGGTCCTGAGCCGACGGGGCCCGAGCCCACCGGTCCCGGGCCCGTCCCGGTGCCGCCCCAGCCGCTGGGAGATCCGAACGCGCGGCTCGCGCCGGGGTCCGACGGATGGCGCGCGATCCGCGACGCGCTCGACCCGCGCCGGGAGGCGGTGTCGACGTGTGGCCTGACGGGCGTGGTGGTGGGAACGGCCTGGGTGAAGGGCGGGCGCGTCACGGAGGTGCAGATCGACCGTGGCTACGGGGCTGCCGACCCGACGGGCTGCGCGGAGAGCGCGCTCATCGGGGCGGAGGTCGCTGGCGTCGAGGGCTGGGCGCGCTTCGGGCTGTGAGTCCCGAGTCCCGCAGGGACGGTCCGTGAGTCCCGCAGGGACGGTCCGTGAGTCCCGCAGGGACGGTCCGTGAGTTCCGAGTGGCTAGAACATCACGGTGGATTCGTCGTTCTCGTCTTCGTCCCAGGCTTCGACGGGGTCGGTCTCGGTGCCTTCGACGCGGACCACGAGCACCGTGATGTTGTCGACGCTGCCCCGGGCGACCGCACGCTCCATCAGGGCGACGGACGCGGCCTGTGGATCGGGCGTGTTGCGCAGGACGTCGGCCATCGACGCGTCGTCGACCGAGCCCCACAGACCATCGGAGCAGATCAGCAGCCGGTCGCCGTTCGCCAGGGGCTCGAGACCGGAGTCGAGGCCGGGCTCGAGGCGAAGGCTCGTATTGTCGCCGAGACCCCGCGACCCGAAGATGAAGCTCTGCGCGAGGGTATCGCCCTCGGCGGGCTGCTCGAGGCCGTCGCGGCGGGCGAACTCGGAGCGCGTGTGGTCGGACGTGAGCAGGGAGAGCTTGTTGTCGCGGAACAGGTAGACCCGCGAGTCACCGACCTGCGCCCAGGCCACGCTGCCGTTGAGCAGCCAGCACACGGACAGGGTGGTGCCCATGGTGACGGGCCCCTTGTCGCGGGCCTTCCAGTACAGCCGGCGGTGGGCGTCCTGGATGTAGCGGAGCAGGGCCTTGGGCGGATCCTTCGGGGCTCCGGGCCGGTAGAGCTTCGCGATGACGCGCGCCGCCGTGGTGGACGCGACGTGACCGTCTTCGTGGCCGCCCATGCCGTCGCAGACCGCGAGCAGCAGGCCGTCGCCCCCGCCGGTCTCGCGGCGCTCGTTCTCGCCCTGGAGGTACGTGATCTGGTTGTTCCGGCAGATCAGGTAGTTGTCTTCGTTGCGGGACCGGCCGCCGCGCTCGGGTCCGACCCCGATCGAGCACACCACACCGATGGAGTACGCCATGGCCTACGCTACCACAACGGAAGGGCCGGACCCGGGGCGCAGAACGGTCATGTTCAGATCCCGCGGACGAGGAAGACCGACGTGCCGACCACGATGCGATCTCCGGAGACGAGCACGATGTCGGAGCCGTCTTCGGGCGCCGTGACGAAGCGCTTCCCGTCCTGCTGGACGAAGAACGGCCGGAACCCGTCGGGGCCCGCGTAGCTGGCGAGGTAGTCGCTGATGGTGAGCGCCTCGCCGGACCACGTGAGGGTCATCTCGACATCGCCGAGCGACAGCGTTCGCGGCTGACCGATCCCGAGGCCCTTCGTGACGAGGGCCGCCGCGAGGGGGTCTTCGTAGTCGAGGGCCACGAAGCGCGCGCGCGGATCGGGCAGGGAGCGGTCTTCGGTGACGAGGAGCCGCACCACGAAGTCCTCCTCGCCCTGGTCGTCGCGCCGGATGACGTCGATCGTGAGGGCGCTGAGGTCGGTGTACGTCTCCTCCCGCGGGTCGTCTTCGTTGACCAGGAGCTCGCGCGGACGGAGCACGTCGAGCTGGCCCTTCCGACCGCGCACCTTGAGCGCGAAGTAGTCGGCGGGCTCGAAGGTCTGGCCTTCGACGATGCGGTTCTCGGGGATGACGAGGTCGGCGCCGGTGTGGTTGCCGGCGACCACCTTCCCGCGCACGGTCCACCCGCTCTGCACGATGTGCAGCGGACGGCCGAGCTCGAACTGGGCCTCGGAGTCGTCGGTGTAGACGACCTCTCCAGGACCGCGTGCCTCCCCCTCGGGCTCGTCGGACTCGCTCGGCGGATCACCGGCGTCGGACGCGGGGTCGCCCGCGGACGGAACCACGGGAGCGGGGGGCTCTGGCGCCGCGGCTTCGGGCTCGGGCTCGGGCTCGGGCTCGGCTTCGGGCTCGGGGTCGAGGACCGGCGGCTGCACGGCCATCTCGGTGGGCTCGGCCTCGTCGAGGTCGTCGGACGCGGGCGTCTCGACCTCGCTGGACTCCTCGACACCCGCGACCTCGGGACGCTGGGTGACGACCGTGGCGGCGTCGTCGGAGAACTCCTCGCCCTGGGGGTCGTCCGGGTTCCACGTCTCGCTCGGGGCGTCTGCGTCGGCGCTGTCGGGTGCGGGCACGTCTTCGGGCTCGTGGAAGACGGTCTCTTCGCTCGCGGCGTGTGCCTGCTCGACCTCGGGGAAGGGCGCGGGCACCCCACCCCCCAGGCCCATGGCGGGAGCGCCGGACTCTTCGGGCATCTCGCGCGGACCGGTCTGCTCTTCCCAGTCGTCTTCGTCCCAGCCGGCCACGGCATCCTTCGTCGGATCGACCGGGGGCTCGCTCGCGGGCATCGAGTCTCGGGCGCCCGGAGCCTGGGAGTCGCCCGCAGGGACGGTCTGTGGGTCTCGAGCGCCCGCAGGGACGGCGCGTTCGTCGTTGGGGAGCGGATCGTCGTCGAGCTCGTCGTCTTCGAGGAGCTCGCGCGGCACGACCATGCCCGGAGAGGTGGGCTCGTCGCCGTCGTCTTCGATGGGCGGCATGCTGACGGGGCCGGTGTCGTCGAGCGAGTTGCGCTTGGCGTACTCCCGGTCGGCGCCGGCCTTGATGCTGGCTCCGGTGACCGACTCCATGCTCAACACGTCGAGCGGGGTGGACCGCGGGTTGATCGGCTCGAGCATCTCGATGCCCATGCGCTCTTCGAGGGGCGGCTTGGACTGCTGGTCGAGGTCGGCGAAGTCGGGCTCGGACACGGCGTCGACGAGGCTGTCGGGCGACAGCTTCACGTCGGGGGCGGGTGCGGCCGGAACCATCGGGGCGTCGGACCCGCCCGGCGAGAAGCCGACCTGGAACAGGCAGTTGCCGATGAGGACCTCGTCGCCGGGCTCCAGCTCGAGCTGCTGCGGCGTGCGCCCGCTCGTGGACGGGTAGAGCGGCATCACCTCGCTGCGGCGCCGCACGTAGACGTAGCAGTGGCGGGCGTTGCAGATGACCTCGGGACGGTCGGCCTTGGTGTCGATGGTGGCGTGCTCGGACGCGACCATGATGGAGTCGGTGTAGAAGCGGCTCTTGGGGATCTCGCCCGTGCGCGCCCGGATGGTGGCGCCGGCGCCGACGCTGGCCTTCCAGTGGATGTTGTCGTTCCGCGGCTCGTCGGGGAGGACCACGCGGCACTCGCGCGAGCGGCCGATGCGGTAGCGGTCGCCCCAGATCATGTAGTTCGACGAGGCCGGACGGCGGATCTCGCCGACGTAGGGCCAGCCATCGACACGCAGCCCGCGCAGATCGCGGTAGTCGAGCTTCTCGGACCCGACCTCGATCGTGGTGTCGCCCTCGATCATCACCTCGCTGCCCGCCGACACCTTGCGCCCGCCGACCAGGAGATCGATGTGGGCCTTGAGGCTCACCTGGCGCTTGCGCACCTGGAACGTGGCGGCGGGGTTCTCGACCACGGTGCCGAGCTCGCCGCGCTGCCCCATGTAGACGTCGTAGCCCTCCATGAAGGCCGAGAAGTGGACCTTCTGGAGCAGGGCGCCGCGCTCCTGGAGCGTGAAGATGCGCTCGCTCGGGGCGTCGGGGATGATGGTCTTGCTGCCGAGGCGCGTCTTCTCGACGTGGATCGGCTGCAGCGCATCGTCGATGAGCATCGGGGGGGCCACGTCGGGCGGGACGCTCGCAGCGCGCTTCTTGGGCTTGGCCGGCGCGACGGGCGTGGCCATGCCGGGACGTGCGGACTCCTCGCCGGGGGACGACGGGGCGTCGGCGGGCGGGTCGATCACCGCGAGGACCATGTACGCCAGCGGCTGGCCGTCGCGGGTGGCCAGCGTGAGCACGTTGGTGCCGTTCTGCTGGACGCTGGTGACCTGGTAGCGGTCTTGCAGATCGGGGTTGACGATGTGGACGAAGCTGCCGTCGGGGTACTGCTGGAGCCGGTAGAGCGCGGCTTCCTTCAGGGACGGGTGGTAGAAGTTGTCGAGCCAGTGGCTGCCGAGCGTGAACAGGATCTGGTCGTTGTGGAGCCGGCCGACCTCCTGGTAGCCCTCCCACACGCCGGGGAGGTTCAGGTGCACGCCGATGACGGGGAAGCTGCCCCGCACGGGCCCCGTGTAGAGGTTCGGGAGCAGGCCCGTGACGAACTCGCCCGCGCCGAGCCCGAGCGACTGGCCGCCCATCTCGGTGGAGCCGTCGCACAGGATGCGGAACCCGAGCTGGCGGTGGCTGTAGAGCCGGGAGAACTGCTCGCGCCGGCAGAAGTTCTCGAACTCCTGGGCGAGCGAGCGGCTGGCCGCCTGGAGCCAGGGCTCGGTGGCGCCCTCGTGGGCCCGCGCGAAGTCTTCCTGGGACAGGATCAGCAGGACGTCGGTGAAGTTCGCGATGCCCTCGCCCTGCTCGGCGGCGATGTGCGTGCCGAGGCCGGTGCGGCGCTTGACGTAGGGGCTGGTGTACCAGAGCAGACCCGGATCCGCGACGACGTCGCCCTCCGCCTTGTGCCGGCGGAGACGGTAGTTGTAGTACGGATTGGAGTCGTCGAGCGCCACGGCCGAAGCCGAGTCGCCGGACAGACCGCGGGTCTGTTCGGATTGGAAGAGACCAGCGATCCAGTCGAAGGCCATGATTGCTCCGATGGCGGGTTCCGGAGGGCGAACGGTAGCCGATTCCGATGGTGCGGGGCCACCGGGGGCCGGAAATCACGTTAACGGGCCGCGCTGCGGGCCGCCCGACTCCAGGAGGCCCCGTTGTGGAGGTGCGCTGTGGCCGACGTCCGACCCTTCTACGCGGTGTGTCCCCGAAACGACGACGCGGCGGGCGTGATCGCGCCCCCGTACGATGTGCTGTCCGAGTCCGAGGCCCGGAGGATCGCGCGAGAGCGACGCTCGTTCGTGCGGGTGACGCGGTCCGAGGTCGACCTGCCGGCCGGCACGGATCCGCACGCGGCGGTGACGTATGCGAAGGCGAGGGAGAACCTCGACTCCTTCCTGGAGGATGGCCTTCTCGAGATCTCGGAGGACGAGATCTACCTGTTCTACGGGCAGCGCATGGGCGAGCACACGCAGGTCGGGATCCTCGCAGGCGCTAGCGTGCAGGAGTACGACGACGGCGACATCGCGAAGCACGAGTTCACGCGGCCCGACAAGGAAGACGACCGCACGCACCACATGGAGGTGCTCGACGCGCAGGTGGGTCTCGTGTTCCTGGCCTACCGCCCGACCGCTGCTCTCGATGCGCTCACGGCGGAGATCACCGCGGCGCCGCCCGAGTGGTCGGTGACCACGAGCGACGGTGTGGTGCACACGCTGTGGCGGGCCCCGGTCGACCGGGTGGACGCGATCCGCGCCGCGTTCGCGGACGTTCCGCGGCTCTACATCGCGGACGGGCACCACCGATCCGCGGCGGCCTCGCGGGTGTACGCGAACCGCAAGGACGAGCGGTCGGCGTACTTCCTCGCCGGGCTGTACCCGTCCGACCGCCTGATGGTGATGGCGTACAACCGCGTGGTGCACGATCTCCACGGGCGCACGCCGGAGGCCTTCCTCGATGCGGTGCGCGAGCGGTGGACGGTCGAGCCGGTGGACGGGGAGTCCGCCGACACGCCCGCTGCGCACGGCGACTTCCGGATGTACCTCGGCGGCGCGTGGTACCGCCTGGTCCTGAAGCCCGAGCACGTCCGCGCCGACGATCCGGTGGCCTGCCTCGACGTGGCCGCCCTGCAGGACCACCTGCTCGAGCCGCTGCTCGGGATCGACGATCCCCGCCGGTCCACGCGGATCGACTTCGTGGGCGGGATCCACGGCCCTGCCGAGCTGGCGAAGCGCGTCGACGGGGGCCGCGCGGTGGCCTTCCACCTGTTCCCCACGAGCCTCGAGCAGCTGTTCGCGGTCGCCGACGCGGGGGAGGTGATGCCCCCGAAGTCCACGTGGTTCGAGCCGAAGCTGCGCGAGGGTGTCGCGATCCGCCTGCTCGGGCGGTGACGCGCGGGAGGCGCCCGATCACGCCATCGTGACGGGGGCTCCCAGCAGGTAGCCCTGCACGAGCTCGATGCCGCAGTCGACCAGGGCCTCGCACTCCTCGTGCGTCTCGACGCCCTCCGCGATGACCGTGGCGGCGGTGGCCTCTCCGAACGTGACCAGGAGCTGCACGAGCCGCTGCTTTCGCGGGGACAGGTGGATGTCGCGCACCAGGCTCATGTCGAGCTTGATGTAGCGGGGCTGCAGATCGGCGAGGATCGTGAGCGCGCTGTAGCCCGCGCCGAGATCGTCGACGGCGAGCGAGAATCCGGAGCTCTGGAGGAGCGAGATGCTGCTCTCCCAGTGGTCGATGTCCTGCAAGCGGCTCCGCTCGGTGATCTCGAACGTGACGCGGTCGGCGATGGGCACGAGGCGCTCGATGCCGGCCGCGAGCCGCGCCGGATCGCCGAGCTGGTGGGGGTGCAGGTTGATGAACAGCTGGGCGCCCGGCCGGATGGTGGGCGCGAGCGCAGCGGCCATCGCGAACACCTGGTCGCCGAGCTCGTGCACGCGGTTGTGGCGCTCCACGGCCAGCAGGAGCTGGGTGGGATTGGAGAACCGGTCGTGGAAGGGGCGCAGCAGCGCTTCGTAGGCGACGAGGCGGTGAGGGGCGTCGATCCCGACGATAGGCTGGAGCGCGAGCTTCAGCATGCGGCCCGCGAGGCACTCCTCGAGCGCGCGCTTCTCGGCGATGGCTGCGCCGATCATGCGCTCCGTGGTGGCCTTCTGCATGCGCTCGACGCTCGCGAACGCGCTCTCGAGGACCTCGAACAGCTCCTGGTGCTGGAACGGCTTGCGCAGGACCTTGAAGGCCTCGCCGCGGTTGATGGCGGCGACCACGAGCGGGAGGTCGTCGTGGCCGGTCATCAGGATGCGCACGGTGGAGGGGAGGTTGTCGCGCATCCACTCGAGCACCGGCATGCCGTCGTGATCGCCGAGGTCGTAGTCGACGATCACGGCATCGGGCGGGCTCTCCGAGCGCAGGTGCACCAGCGCGTCCTCCGCGCGGTACTCGGTCTCGGTGACCCACCCGGCGCGCTCCAGGACGCGCCGCATGCCCTTCAGGACGATGGGGTCGTCGTCGACGATCAGGATCGTTCGCTGCACGGGAGCGAGCATACCAGCCCCGCGTTACGCGACCCGCCGGGGAGGTCGGATGCGGGTTCTTTTCGCCGACAAGGTCGTCGATCGTGCACGGGTGCGGCTGGCCGCCGCGGGATGCGAGGTTCGCGCCGAGCCCGGCCTGGCGGGCGATCTGCTCACGCAGACGATCCGCGAGTGGAAGCCCGAGGTGCTCGTGGTGCGCTCCACGAAGGTCACGCGGGAGATGATCGAAGCCGGATCGCTGTCGCTCGTGGTGCGCGCGGGCGCGGGGTTCAACACGATCGACGTGGCCGCAGCGAGCGGGCGCGGCGTGTTCGTGGCGAACTGCCCGGGCAAGAACGCCGACGCCGTCGCGGAGCTCGCGCTCGGCCTGATGCTGGCGGTCGACCGGAGCATCGCCGACTGCGTGGTCGACCTCCGCGCGGGGCGCTGGAACAAGGGCGCGTACAGCAAGGGGCACGGGCTCAAGGGCCGTACGCTCGGCATCCTCGGGATGGGCATGATCGGGCAGGAGACCGCCCGTCGGGCGCGTGCGTTCGGCATGGAGGTCGTGGCCTGGTCCCGCTCGCTCGACGACGAGAAGGCGGCGCAGCTCCGCGTGCGTCGGATGGCGCACCCCGAAGACGTGGCGTCGCGCGCCGACGTGCTGTCCGTGCACCTCGCGGCCTCGACCCAGACGAAGGGCCTGATCGGGCGCAGCATCTTCGACGCGATGAAGCACGGCGCCATCTTCGTGAACACGAGCCGGTCCGAGGTGGTCGACGAAGACGCGCTGCGCGTGGCGCTCGACACCAAGGGGATCCGCGCCGGCCTCGACGTGTTCTCCGACGAGCCGGGCGGGAAGGACGGCCCGTTCGTGCACCCGCTCGCGTCGCACCCGTCCGTCGTGGGCACGCACCACATCGGCGCGAGCACGTCGCAGGCCCAGGAGGCCGTCGCCGACGAGGCCTGCCGCATCATCGAGGTGTTCCGCTCCACGGGGCGGGCCCCGAACTGCGTGAACCTCTCCACCCGAAGCGCGTCCACGCACGCCCTGGTGGTGCGCCACCTCGACCGTGTCGGCGTGCTGGCCGAGGTGCTCGGGATCCTCCGCGCCGACAAGCGCAACGTCGGCGAGATGGAGAACACCGTGTTCGTCGGAGGCGGTGCCGCCACCGCGCGCATCGGACTGAATGGAGCGCCCTCGGCGGATGCCCTGGCGCGCATCGAAGCCATCGAAGAAGTGCTCCACACCTCGTGTGTCGAGCTCCAGGAGACGCCATGAGCGACCACCGCATCCACAACTTCAGCGCGGGGCCCGGAGTCCTGCCCGAGACCGTCCTCCGCGAGGCTCAGGAAGCCCTGTGGAACCTGAACGGCAGCGGCATCGGCATCCTCGAGTGCTCGCACCGGTCGGCGCTGTTCGAGGCCGTGATCGAGAGCGCGCGGAACCGCCTGCGCCGGCTGCTGAAGCTGTCGGACGACCAGGAGGTGCTGTTCCTGCACGGCGGAGCGCGCACCCAGTTCTTCATGCTGCCGCAGAACCTCCTGCGCGGCGGGCGCGCGACGTACCTCGACACCGGCACCTGGGCGGCGGGCGCGATCGACGAAGCGGAGCGGTTCGGCACCATCGACGTGCCGTTCTCGAGCCGCGAGACCGGCTACGACCACGTCCCCGCGCCCGGCTCGCTGCCGGCGGCCCCCGACGGCACGCTCTACCTGCACTACACGTCGAACAACACGGTGGCGGGCACCGAGTTCCACCACGTGCCCGACGTGGGGGTGCCGCTGGTGTGCGACATGTCGTCGAACATCCTGTCCCGCCCGGTCGAGGGGTCGCGGTACCACTTCATCTACGCGGGTGCCCAGAAGAACATGGGTCCGGCGGGCGTCACGCTCGCGATCCTGAAGCGCGAGTGGCTCGAGCGGTTCGACACCGACCTCCCCGCGATGCTCCGCTACGGCCTGCACGTGAAGAAGCAGTCCATGTACAACACGCCGCCCACGTTCCCGATCTTCGTGGTCGAGCGCGTCACCGCGTGGCTCGAGGCGAACGGCGGGATCGAGGCCATGGAGGCCCGCAACATCGCGCAGGCGAACCGGATCTACGCGGCGATCGACGCGTCCGACCTGTTTCGCGGCAAGACGCAGGTGGAGAGCCGCAGCCGGATGAACATCACGTTCACCACGGGGGATGCCGCCCTCGACCTGTCCTTCGCGAAGTCGGCGTCTCAGCACGGCTTGAGCGGATTGAAGGGACACAGCTCGGTGGGCGGGCTACGAGCGAGCGTCTACAACGCACAGACCGACGAGGCCGTGGACGCGCTCGTCGCCTTCCTGAAGGAATTCGAGGCGAACCATGGGTGAGAACGACAACGGAAACGGTCTCGGTCACGTCGAAGAGCTCGACGAGAGCGCCGAGCTCGAGGTGGTGGAATTCTCCGACGAGGAGGGCGTCACCTACCAGGCCGCCATCCTCGCGGTGATCCAGGTCGACGACCAGGACTACGCGGTGCTGGCGCCGATCGAGCAGCTCGAGGAGGACAACGAGGGCGACCTCGAGCTGTTCCTGTTCGAGTACGGCGAAGACGACGAGGGCAACGAGTACTTCAGCTACATCGAAGACGAAGCCGTGTTCGCGCGCGTCCAGGAAGCCGCTGCGGCGCTCCTCGACGAAGGCGACGACGACTCCGACGAGAACTGAGGTGTGAGGGCCTCCGGGCCCGTCACTCCCCGGTGTCCTCGTACCAGGGGCTCTCGACCGTCGGATGCAGGCGGACCCCGGGCCACCCACGCAGCGCGTCCAACACGGGCGCGCTGATTGCGTTGGGGTCGAGGTGGACCTCCGCGTCCCCGTGGTCCTGGAGCCACCGGAGCAGGGCTTCGGCATCGGTGTCGTCGAGGTCGCCGTCGAAGACCTGGAGATACTGGAGCTCCGCCGGACCGGACGGGAGCCAGCGGGCCAGCATCCCACGGACCCGGAAGTGCGCGAGCTCCACGCGGCGGATGAGCGGACTGTGCGCGAGCAGGCCGGCCAGAGCGGGCCCGTGGCGGTCTTCGCTGACACCGACCTCGATCACGAGGGTGCGCAGCGCAGGCAGCCGCGCGACCCCGAGGTGCGACACGGCGTCGTGGGACGGCGGCCCCTCGAAGTGCAGCTCGAGGTGCTCGAGCGTCGGGAGCGACGGGGCGCCGAGCACCACGTAGGCGTCGTGGGTCTCGAGGTGGCGGAGCGCGGGCAGCGCGCTGGCGACACTCGGGAAGTCGAAGCGGGAGTCGCCGACCGACAGCTCGCGGAGCCCGGGAAGCGCTCCTTCCTCGAGCAGGCCGCGCAGGCCCTGCTCGCCGAACGCGCCGGTGATCTCCAGGCGGTCCACCAGGTGGCCTGCAGGGGTCTGGAAGAACCGGGCGATCGCGCCGTAGCCGCGATCCTGGTGGCAGGCGATCGTCACGGCGACCGGCCGACCGTCGCGCCACACGGCGTTCTTGTCGGGGCCCGGGAACCAGCGCTGGTCGAGCGCATCCAGCCCGGCGTGACCGGGCTGTACGCTGCCCGGGCTCGCCAGGGACTCGGCCAGCACGGGCCCCCAGGGGTCGTCCTGCTCGATCAGCCAGTCGGCGAGCACGCGGAGCGCATCGGGCGTGCGGTCCTCCATGGCGCGCTGCAGGGCATCGGGGAGCGCGGGGCCGGGCGCGCGGACCTCCACGTAGCCGAGGCGCGTCATCGCCTGGATGGCCTTCGCTTCTTCCGTGCGCGCGCGGGCTTCGGTGCCGTGGTCTTTCGTGCGGGCGCGCCCGGGGCTGCCGACGACCCCCATGTTCAGGGTGATCCGCGAGCCTTCGCGGGTGATCTCCCAGAACCGCCGCACGGGACCATCGTCGAGCTCGTACCGGGTCATGGGGTCCTCGCGGGAGGGGTCGGCTCCGCCATCGTACGGGACGCGGAACGGGAGCACACCGCCGGACTCACGGATCGGTCGGCCCCCGGTGGAGGGCTTGCCAGACCAGCTCCATCTCGACGTGGAGGGGCCCGTTCTCGCGCTCGGCGAGCTGCCGCAGCAGCCGGCGTGCGAGCTCGACGGACGGTCGCCCGGCAAGGGCGGTGGCGACGCGCTCGAAGCGGTGGAGCGCGGTCAGGCCGAGCGCGATGAGGCTGTGGACCTCCTGCGAAGGCGTCCATTCATCTGGGACATCGGAGGCCATGGGCAGAGGGAGGTCGGAGAGGAGGTCCACCATGGACTCCAAATCGTCCACGCGCGTCTCCGCCGCCCACCATGGAACCCCCGGGTGGAGGACCTGTCCCAGCAGCCGGCCCAGCCACGCTGCTCGCGTCTGATCCCACGGGAGGCTGCGGGACTCGAGCCAGTACCGGAAGAGCGGCTCGCCGAGCTGGTACCGGGACACCCGCGCATCGTCCGGATCGGCGTGACGCTCCAGCGCTCCGGCCTTCTCGAGGGCCTTCGCCGCCCCGCTCACCGCCGCGCTGGTCGCCCCGGTGAACCCCTGGACCTCGGTGGCCGTGAGCTGTCGCGGCGCGCGCGCGAGCACCTGCAGGATCTGCTGCCCCAGCGGGGGGAGGTCGTGGAACCGCTGCTGGTAGTGCGTGACCGACCGCTGCACCGCCAGCAGCAGGCCGTCGGCGACCCCGACCGCATCTCCGGTCTGGCCCTTCACGGCATCCGCCAGGGTGACGAGCGCACGCGGGTTCCCGCCGGCGAGGCGGATCAGCGCTTCTCGGCGCGTCGTCGTCGCAGGATCCGGGTGCTCGGACTCTCCCGTCACCTGGAGGAAGAGCCTGCGGGCCTCGTCGAGATCGAGGCCTTCGAGCACCCAGGTGTCGAGCTGCCCGAAGAACGCGTCCTCGGCGCTCGAGGCGAAGCTGGCATCCACCGCCGTGCCGACGAGGAAGGCTCCGCTCTCCTGGAGATGGTGCCGGAGGGCCCAGCGGCCCGCGGGCTTGAGGGTGGCGAGCAGCCGGTCGAGCCCCTCCACGAACAGGATGCGGCGCCCGGACAACTCGACGGCCGGCACCCAGCCCCAGGGGTCGGTGTCGTTCCAGATCTTCTCCCACAACGCGTCGGGATCGCTGTTCGCGGCGGTGTCTTCTCCGATCCAGCGCACCCGGTCTGCGGGGAGCTCGCCCCGGACGAGCTGGAGCAGGTGGCTCTTCCCGATCCCGCGAGGCCCGACCACGAGACACCACGTCGGACTCCCGCCGTCGAGGTAGGCCCGGCAGGCGCCCGCGAGCCACTGCAGCTCCGAGTCGCGCGAGACGTTGCGAGCTCGCAGGACCGCAGGTTCCTCTTGCCAGGGAGTGAACGGGTCGAGGTTCACGTGTGCTCCTGGAGCCAGCGCTGGAACAGCGGGAGGGTGAAGCCGAGGTCGGCGTCGAGCACGAACTCGTCCCGGAGGACATCGAGCACCAGCACCGCTTGCTGGCGGGTGAGGCGGCGCTGCTGGAGCCCCGCGACGATGGACGCCTCGTTCGACCCGGGTTGTGCGGCCAGGTGCAGCGCGTGCCGCAGGGCTGCCGGGTCGGCGTGGCGGTCGAGGTGGCCCAGCTCCGCTGTGAACGGCTGGCTTCGCAGGAGTCGCGTGACGGCCTCCTCCAGGTGAGCGAGATCTGCGACAGCCACCATTGGCGCCTGGGTGGCCTGTGCGAGTCGCTTCAACCAGCGCGGATAGCCTCCGGTCATGCGCCAACCCTCACCGGCGACCGCGTCGAGGCAGACGGCCTGGCATTCGTGCTCGAAGAGGGTCTTGGCGTCGGAACGCTCGAGGGGGCCCAGGCGCATCGATGTCCAGTCCGCCGAGAGTGGCACCCCGAGCTGCGTGGCAAGAGGACGCAGACTGATCGAGCCCGTGAGCACGAACCGTGCGGGTGTGGACTCGCGCAGTCCGAGCAGGCGCCTGAGGTCGGTGCGAGCCTGATCTCGGCTGCGCCGGGCGATGTGGTCGATGTACAGCGCGACCTCGTCGACCAGCACGACGAAACCGCCGCGCGCACGACGCTTCAGCAACTCCTCCAGCGAGTCCCAGGGGTCGGTCTTCCTCCACCCGCCGAATACCCCTTCGACCCGCTCCTCGAGCCAGCTCCGCTGGAGTGCGGCGTGCTCGGACATCCGCTCGGCGAGGGCAGCCGCGGAGGACACCCCCTGGAGGTCGAAGCGGAGCACCGTACGATCGCCGGCGTTCGCTTCCATATGGCGGAGCACGCGGGACTTTCCGATGCCGCGAGCACCTTCGAGCAGTACGCTTGCGGACTCGAGCGTCGCCCAGAGGTCACGGACGAAGTCGTCTCGGCCGAGAAATCCAAAGTCCATGTTACCTAAGTACTCGTTTAGGTAAAATCGGACAACCTCAATGGTGGTACGGGATGCCCGCGTTGATCGTCACCGCCCGGTAGAGCTGCTCGTACAGCACCACCCGCGCCACCTCGTGGTTCAGCACGAGGTCCGACACCCGCACCGTGCGTGCCGCCACCGCGCGGACCTCCGGCGCGAGCCCGTACGCGCCGCCGATCGCGAACACGACGGTCCCCTCGAGGTTCAGCGCGTCGAGCATCGCCGCGAACCCGTGGCTGTCGAGCCGTTCACCGCGTTCGTCGAGCGCCACCAGGCTCTCGCGCGGCCCGACCACCTTCAGCAGGCGCTCCCCCTCGGCCGTGCGTACGGCGTCCACGTCGCCGTGGAACCGCTCCGGCTTCACGATGCGCTCTTCGAGCTTCCCGTGGCGCTTCAGGCGCTTGCCGTAGTCGTCGACCGCGCTGTCCGCCCATGCACAGCGGCTCTTCCCGACGATCGCGATCGCGAGACGGATCATCCGTCAGCGGAAGAAGCGGGGCTCTTCGGCCGTCTCGTCGTCGTCTTCGAGGCCCGTACTCGGGGCTTCGAGGTGCGGCGCGTCGGCCCACAGCCCGTCGAGGTTGTAGAAGCCCCGCATCGCCTGGTCGAACACGTGCACGACAGCATCGCCGAAGTCGACCAGCACCCACTTGCCGCTCGACATGCCCTCGACGCCCATCGGGATCAGCTCGAACTGCGTCTTGGCCGCTTCACGGACCGCCGTGGCGATCGCCGCGACCTGTCGGCTGTTCCGGCCCGAGCAGAGGATGAACATGTCGGTGTAGTCGACCAGCCCTCGCATATCGAGGATCTCGATGTCGAGCGCCTTCGTGTCGGCGGCGGCCTGCGCGAGCACCGTCGCGAGCTTCTCTGGGTCGATGGGGGTCTCCATGACTGTCCCTTTCATTGTCGCCGGCTCCAGGGAGGTCCGGCAAGCGGTGTTCAGTCCGCGTCGGTTCCAGAGGGCCGATCCGCGGAATCCCGCGCGGTGTTCAGCACCGACAGGATGCGTTTGACGAGGGCGTCCGTTCCGAGATGGAGGGGCGCAGAGAGCGCGAGGACCGGGCTGTTCGCGACGGCTTCGAGCTCCGCGACCAGCGGCGCGGGGTCTTGCACGAGGTCGACCTTCGAGAGCACCACGATCTGGGGCCGCTCGGCCACCTCGTCGGCGTAGCTCGCGAGCTCGCGGTTGAGCGTGAGGAACCGCTCGGCCACCCCTTCCTCGGCGTCGGCCGACACGAGGTGGACGTACACCTGGCATCGCTCGACGTGCCGCAGGAACTGGTGCCCGAGCCCGGCGCCGTCCGAAGCCCCCTCGATGAGGCCCGGGATGTCGGCGACCACGAACGACGTGCCCCAGTCGACCCGCACGACCCCGAGGTTCGGGACGAGGGTGGTGAACGGGTAGTCGGCCACGCGCGGCCGGGCGGCGCTGATGGTCGAGATCAGCGTGCTCTTGCCGGCGTTCGGGAACCCGAGCAGGCCCACGTCGGCGAGCAGCTTGAGCTCCAGGCGGACGTGGTGCTCCTCGCCGTCCCGACCGGGCGTGGCCTTCGTCGGCGTGCGGTTGCGCGCGCTCTTGTAGTGCGGGTTCCCGAGCCCGCCAGCGCCACCCGCGATGTGCCAGGACGCGCCGTCTTCGGCGAGGTCGGCGAGCACCTCGTCGGATTCGGCGTCGATCACGACGGTACCCACGGGGACCTCGAGCACGAGGTCTTCTCCGTGAGCGCCGGTCATGTTGTTGCCGCCGCCGTTCTTGCCCTTGCCGGCTTCGTAGCGACGGTTCCGCCGGAAGTCGACGAGCGTGTTCCGACGCTCGGTGGCGAGCAGGATCAGCGCGCCACCGCGACCACCGTCACCGCCGTCGGGACCGCCGCGCGGGACGAACTTCTCGCGGCGGAAGGACATGCAGCCGTCGCCGCCCTTTCCGGACGCGACGAAGATCTCGATCTCATCGATGAAACGCACAGATCACGACCCGATCGGCCGCACACACGTCCCGAGGACCCGGAGGGGACGGTACGTGAGCCGCGCGACGCGATGCGATCACTCCGCCGGGTAGACGGAGATGAACTTCCGGTTGTTCTTGACCTCGAACTTCACCTTGCCGTCCTTCAGGGCGAACAGGGTGTAGTCGCGGCCACAGCCGACGTTGTTGCCCGGGTGGAACTTGGTGCCCACCTGGCGGACGAGGATGTTGCCGGCGAGGACGCCCTGGCCGTCGTAGCGCTTGACGCCGCGGAACTGCGGGTTGGAGTCGCGGCCGTTGCGGGTGGAGCCCTGCCCCTTCTTGTGTGCCATGGTGGTTCTAGCCCTTGATTCCGGTGATCTCGAGGGTGGTGTGGCTGTGACGGAAGCCCACACGACGACGGACCCGCTGACGCGGCGTGTACTTGAACGTGACGACCTTGTCGCCCTTCGGGTGGCCCACCACCTTGGCGGTGACGGCGGCGCCCTTCACGAGGGGGGTGCCCACCTTGACGGAGTCACCGGCGACCAGGAGGACGCGGTCGAGGGTGACCTCGGCCCCCTCCTCGGCATCCATGTGGTCTACCGTGATGGTGAGGCCTTCTTCGACGCGGTACTGCTTGCCGCTCGTCTCGACGATCGCGAACATGGTCGATCTCCTGGACCCGCGCGCGCGGGACACAACCCTGCCGATCTAGGCTGGTCTCCGGGGCGTGTCAAGGCGACGCGAGCGCTTCGCCGGACGACGCCCGTTCCGGGGATCCCTCAGCGGGGCTCGCCGTCGACGTCGAACGTGTCGAGCACGGCCCGCTCGTAGTCCGCGGCGCTCATCGCCTTCCCGCCGACCTGGTGTCCCAGATCCTTCAGCTGGTCGCCGTGGCGGTCTTTCAGGGCGTCGACCTCGTGCTTGCGCTGGGAGTACACGCCCTCGCCCTCGGCCTTGGCCTTCTTGAACAGGTCGCGCATGGCGTTGTCGTCGAGGGCCTTGTCGCCCGCGAAGTAGGCGTTGGCCACGCGGGCGATGGCGTACGTGCTCGCGAAGCTCGTGGCGGCGGAGAAGGCGGACCCCCATCCGGGCACGAACCGCATGAGGTTGTTGACGGCCACCCGCACGCCGAGCCCGCCTGCAGCGGTACCGAGCAGCGACTTGGCCGCGGGACCGTCGATCGTGTGGCCCCAGTACTGGCCGATGTCGCGCACGAGCTTGACCTGGATCGCGATGACCGCGGCGTCCGCGATGATCGCGACGCCCGGGATCGGCGTGGCACCCACGATGGCACTGATGATCGAGTACTTCAGCGTGTCGTGCTCGATCTCGTCCTGCCGGCGGGCCGGATCGGCGATCGGCATGATGTTCGAGGGGAGCAGGGTGTCCTTCACCTCCTCGAGCACCTCCTCCACGAGGCTGTCTTCTTCGTGCTCGGGCCACACGCGCTCGAGGATGTTCACCTCGTCGTGCGCCATGTGGTCGTCGACGTGGGCCAGCGCGAACCCGGAGCGGTAGACGCGCGCACGCGTCTCCTCGTCGCCGAGCAGGGCGATCTGCCGATCGACATCGACGTCTTCGGCGATCAGCCGCTCCACGAGCGCCTTGTGGGGACCGAAGCTGTCGTGGAGCGCGTCGAGCTCCTCGGGCGAGATCCTGCCGTCGGCCTTCGCGATCGCCACCAGGATGCGGAAGCCGGCGAGGGTCTTTTCGTCGAGGTCGTCCATCTGAGCGCTCCGGTGGATGGTGCTTTGCGGCGGAGCTTCATATCACGGGACGTCATGGAGACCGAGCCCACCCGCGTCCGCTGGCCTGGCGGTGCTGTCACGAGCGACCCGTGGGACGACCGCTGCTGGCCTTCGCTCGACACCGACGGCGCGTTCCGCGGGTTGTGGTCGGCCTGGCGGGAGTGGCGCACGGGCCAGCTCCCGCTCGAGGGCTTCGAGCAGGTGGCGCACGATCTCGGGCTCACCGAGCCCCTGGCTCCCGATCGGAACCATCTGCGAAGGGGCGTTCCGCTGGCGAGCCTCGAACAGCTCGCGCGCATCGCACTGGATCACTGGCCGGCCGCCGGTGGAGACGGCCCCGACATGGTGCTCGGCCCGGCTTCTGTGTTCGCGCCCGACGCGCTGCGGCTCGTGGCGGTGGCCGGGTGCGCGTTCCTCCGCACGGAGGACATGCCGTACAACGCCGTGCACGTGTGGTTCCGGGGCAAGCCGCCCCCCACGGCCGCCGAGCGGGCTTCGGTGCACGCCGTCGAGCTCGCGCCCTGGGCGCTGTGGGAGGTAGTCGAGCGCTGGCCCGATGGGCGGGTCACGCTTCGGGACGCGACCGGGCTCGGTCCGCAGTACCTGCCGATCGGGCCCGTGCAGATCCTGGGTGGGCTGCCCGTGGAGCGCGCGATGGCGGCTCGCGTGCTGCCCGGTCCCGACGACCACTGGGTCGCGCACACGGTGGTCCCCCTCGACGTCCTCCCGTCGCGCGCGGACGTGGAGCGGTGGATCACACACGAGGCCTGGCTCGCTCGCACCTTCCAGCCGGGCATCACCCGGGAGGCCCTGCTCCGGAAGCGGCCGGTGCTCGTGCGGCGCGCCATCGAGCACGCGGTGTACGGGCAGAGTCCGCCGACGGCAGTTACGGTCCGCCGATGATCCTGCTCCTCGCGACAGCACTGGCCGCCGACCGCGTCGAGGGCGCCGACACCCTGGCGGTCGGCAGCACCGCGGTCGCGAACCCCTACGGCATGGGCGGCATCGCGGCGAACCCCGCGATCATCGGCCTCGAGGAGCGGTACCAGTTCGGCGGCGGCTTCAGCTACGGCGGGCGCGGCATCCACTGGCAGGCCGGCGCGATCGACTCGCTCACGAGCGCTGCGGCGTTCGGTCTCACGTACTCCGGCGATCTGTACAACCCGCCGCTCACGGAAGAGGAGCTGCCGGGCTGGGCGGTCCCCGGGGTCGAGCTCACGAACCACAAGCGCACGCACGACCTCGGCTTCGCGCTCGGCGCACCGTTCTTCGAGAACCGGTTCGTGGTCGGGCTCGGCGGCAGCCTGGCGTTCTACAACCACGAGCGCTCGGGCAAGGGCACCACGGGCAACATGAGCGCCGGGCTGGCCTATCGTCCCGATCCGCACGTCGCGATCGGGCTCTCGGGCCGGAACCTGCTCCCGGTCCGCGCGGGGGCGTCCGACCGCCCGATGGAGCTGCTCGGGGGCCTGTGGCTCGGCGAGAACGGCGTGGCCGCGCTGTCCCTGGAAGGGGGCGCGCGCCCCGAGAGCTCGAAGCCCCTGCTGCTCGCCAGCGGCATCGAGGTGAACGCGAGCGAAGCCGCAGCGATGCGCGCGGGCTGGCGTCTTCAAGATGGCGTGCACAACCTCGCGCTCGGCGCCGGGGGCGGCACCACCGACGGGAGCGTCGACATCGGCATCGTCGCGCCGGCGAACCGCCTCACGAAGCCCCTCGACTGGACGTTCATGTTGTCCCTGCGCTTCAAGGGCCCCGACATCGACTCCATCACGCCGGACGACCGCCGGTAGGAGCCCGTCGCGCGTAGCACGCTCCAGGCTCCTTCCGTGCCCGTGCCCGTGCCCATGCCCGTGCCCGATTCAGGACGTCGGGACGAGCGAAGCTGAAGCGATCAGAAGGGAGAGAACAGTACAGAGCGAGATGCCGCGTCGGCCTCCAAGCGGCTCGAGCCGAGTGGGGCTTCGTGTGTACGGTCCACGACCTCCTCGAGCTCTGGCGAGCCCGAGCGCCCCTGCCAGCCTGAACGGGCACGGGCACGGGCACCGCCTTCAGCTGGGCACGGGAGGAAGGAGTCCGCACGCAATGCGCGACGGGCTCCTCGGGACTCACGGGCCGTCCCTGCGAGCCCTCGGGACTCGTCAGAACGAGATCTCGCCCGCCTTCTTTCGTGCGCGCAGCGCGTCGGCGTTCTTCTTCGCGACCTTGTGTCCGTCGACCTTCACGGCCTCGTCGTACGCGGCCACGGCGTCTGCATAGGCCTTCTTCGCCTCGTGGATCTGACCCACGCGGTACCACGCCTGGGCCCGCTGGTAGTCCTCCATGTAGTCGAAGCCGAGGTACGTCTTGTAGTCGACCATCGCCTCGTCGAGCCGGCCCGACTTGTGGAGCGACAGCCCCCGCCAGTACCGCGCGCGCTTGTTGCTCGGGCTGTCTTCGAGGATCTCGTCGAACACGCCCAGCGCGGACGAGTACTTCCGGTTGGACACGTGCAGCGAGCCCAGCACGAGGTTGTTGATGACGTTGTCGGGGTAGGCGCGGCGGTTCTTCATGCAGCTCGCCATCGCCTGGCCCTTGTCGTTCTCCTCCAGCCACGTGAACGCGAGCGACAGGGTGCTCGGCGGACCGAGGAAGATCCCGCCCGTCTCGACCTCCTGCATCTGCGCGATGCCCTCCTGCTTGTGGTCGTCGAACTTCGGGAGCATGGGCGCGGAGTCGGTGACCACCGTACGCCAGTAGTTGTACATGCCGTCGGCGAGCTTCAGGTCGGTGTAGTCGGGCGACAGCTTGCGGGTCTGCTCGATGTGGTCCATCGCCTCGAATGCGAGGTTCAGCGCCGACAGATAGTGGCTCTGCCGCATCGTGTGGATGCTCTCGATGCCCGTGACCCCGGCCATCAGGAAGTGCTCCCAGGCGTCGCGCCCCTCGACCTTCAGCGCGGCATCGAGGTCTTTCCGGGCGGCCTTGGACGCGACCCAGTACTGCTTGTCGAACTTGAAGTCGAAGTTCTCCATCATCAGCGCCTGCCACACCAGCACGTCGGCCACCGACCCGAGGCCCGTGCCCGGATGGCGCTTCTCGACCGCCAGGAAGTGCTCGCGCGTCTCTTCGTACTTCCGGAGGAACAGCAGCTCGAGCCCCTCCTTGATCCCGACCGCGAGGTCGGCTTCGAGCCCCAGCTGATCGGCCGCACGGGCCACCACCATGTCGTTCGTGATCGCCGGACCGCCGGGCTTCGCCGGCTTGAGCTCGACCCCGGGGGCAGGCTTGCCCTGTGCGAAGGCGGCGGAGAGCAGGAGAGTGGCGATCATGCGGAGGCTCCGGCGACCCTCGCCTCGACGCAGTCCACGAGGTCGGCTTCGAGCTTGCGCCCGTACAGCCGGTTGATCTCCTGGATCCCGGTCGGGGAGGTCACGTTGATCTCGGTGAGGTTCTCGTCGATGAGGTCGATGCCCACGAACAGCATCCCATGGCGGCGGAGCTCGGGACCGAGGTCGGCGCAGAGGGCCTGCTCGCGCTCCGTGAGCTCGCAGCGCTCGACGGACGCGCCCGCGTGCATGTTGGCGCGGTGATCCGACTTGTTCGGCACCCGCGCCATCGCGCCCACGACCTCGCCGTCGAACAGGAGCACGCGCTTGTCGCCCTTCACGACGCCCGGCAGGTAGCGCTGGGCGATCAGGTAGTCGCGGCCGTCGCGGGTGAGCAGCTCGATCATCGAGGACAGGTTCGCATCTCCGGGCTCGGTGACGAGAACCCCCCGACCGCCGTTCCCATCCCATGGCTTGAGGACGGACCGGCCCTCGCCGGCCTGGACGAACGCGCGGATCCGCTGGACGTCGCACGACAGGAGCGTCTCGGGCTGCATCTCGGGCCAGCGCTGCTGCACCCACATCTTCTCGTTGAACAGCTTGAGCCCGGCGGGCGCGTTCACGACGGTCGTGTGGGCCATGTCGAGCAGGTACGTCGTGAAGATGTACGACATGTCGAACGGCGGATCCTTGCGCATCCACACCACGTCGAAGCTCGCGAGGCTCAGGTCGACGTCGGGACCGGTGTGGAAGTGCGGTGCTTCCACCGTGGTGCGGGTGGGCGTGGCCCGGGCCCAGGTCTGACCGACGATCGAGTACAGGCGATCCGGGGTGCACATCCACACCTCGTGCCCGCGATCCGTGCACTCCCGCATCGTGACGTAGGTGGAGTCGCCCTTCACGGCGATGCGATCGAGCGGATCCATGACGAACAGGTGCTTCACGCGGACTTCCTCGGTGCGGCTGGGATGTCCATAATCCACGCACCCACCGCCGATCACATCAGGTGGCGCGGGTCGACGTCCCAGCTCACGCGGATCCCCTTCGTGGCCGCGGCCCGGATCGTGGGCAGGCTCTCCTTGAGCCACGCGCGGAACGCCGCGGTGTGCTCGCCGCGGAGCACGATCTGGAACCGCCAGCGACCGACCAGTCGCGGGAGGGCAGCCGCAGCGGGGCCGAGCACGGCGGTCTTCGGGAAGCGCTGCCCCGACGCCCTCAGCGCCTTCGCGAGCGCGTGTGCAGCGGCGTCGGTGCGCTTGCGATCGACGCCGTCGATCCGGAGCAGGCACAGCCGGGAGTAGGGCGGGTAGCGGAGCGTCTGGCGCAGCCGGACCTCCGTGCGCAGGAACCCCCGCACGTCGTCGAGGCACTGCAGGACGTAGTGATCGGGCTTCCAGGTCTGCACGAGCACGCGCCCGGGAACGTCGCCCCGGCCGGCCCGCCCGGCGACCTGGACGAGCAGCGCGTAGGTGCGCTCGGCGCTCCGGAAGTCGGGGATGCGGAACCCCCGGTCGGCGCTGACCACCACCGCGGTGTGCACATCGGGGAAGTCGTGGCCCTTGGCGACGATCTGGGTGCCGACGAGCATGCGGGTCTTCCCCGTCCGGAAGCCCTCCAGGATCCGGTGGTGCGCGCCCCGACCGGACGTGGTGTCGGCGTCCATCCGGGCGAGCGGGATGTCGGGGAACAGCGATCTCAGCACCTCCTCGACCTGCTCGGTGCCCTTCCCGAGCTCCTCCTGGTGCTCGGCGCCCGCGTGGCACACGGGGCACGTGCGGTCGTACCGGAGCGAGAGCCCGCAGTAGTGGCAGCTCATGCGCGCGATGGTCTTGTGGAGCGTCATCGAGATGCCGCAGTTCGGGCACTCCCAGGTGCCCCCACAGCTCGTGCACTGCACCATCGTGGCGTAGCCGCGGCGGTTGTAGAGCACGATGGCCTTGCCGCCGTTGTCGAACGTCTGGCGGAGCGCGGTGACCACCTGGGGCGCGAACAGCGGGCGCTCTTCGCCCTCGGGCCAAGTGAGCTCGGTCATGTCGACCAGCTCGACCGTCGGCACGGGACGCGGGGTGGCGCGCTCGGGCAGCTCGACGCGCGTGTAGCGGCCGGCCTCGCAGTTGTTCCAGGTCTCGAGGGAGGGCGTGGCGGTGGCCAGCACGACCGGACAGCCCACGCGCGCGCCCAGCACGACGGCGAGATCGCGGGCCGAGTAGGGCACGCCCTCGTCCTGCTTGTAGGAGTCGTCGTGCTCCTCGTCGACCACGATGAGCCCGAGCTCGGTGAACGGCGCGAACAGCGCGGAGCGGGCGCCCACCGCGACGGGGGCCTCGCGCGCGCGGATCCGGCGCCACTCGGCCAGGCGCTGCGCGGACGTGAGCCCGCTGTGCAGCACCGCGACGGCTTCGCCGAACCGGGCCCGGAAGCGCCCCACGAGCTGCGGCGTGAGCCCGATCTCCGGAACGAGCACGAGCACCTGGCGACCCTTCTCGAGCGCGGCCTTCGCAGCGCCCAGGAACACCTCGGTCTTGCCGGCCCCGGTGACCCCGAACAGCAGGAAGGCGCCGGACTCCGCGGACGTGATCGCCGCGAGCGCGGCCGTCTGGTGGGCGTTCAGCGCGGGGGCGACCGCCGGGCCCAGCGCGACGGCATCGGTGAGGGGATCGCGCCGCTCCCGCTCGCCCACGTCGACGAAGCCCTGCTCGGCGAGCTGGTGGATCACCTTCGTCGCGTGGCTGCCGAACCGCTTCGTCACGTCGGCCTGGTCGATCGGACCGCCGGCCTCGGAGAGCGCGCCCAGCACGGCCCGCTGAGTGCTGCCGGCGCGGGGGAGCGCGGCCAGCACGTCTTCGAGGGGCTGGACGAGCGCGACGGTGCGCACCTGCGCGCGGGTCTCGCCGACCTCGCGATCGACCCACTCCACGAGGCCTGCCCGCACGAGCCCGTCGACCGTGCGCTCGACGTCGGGACGGTCGACCTCGCCATCGAGCCGCCGCACGAGCCCGCGTCGCGTGAGGCCCGGCCGGCTGATGATCTCGCGCAGCAGCTGGGCCTGCACGCCTTCGACGGAGCGCCGGGTGAGCGCCTGGATGCCGTCTTGCGTGGCTTCGGCGGCCTTCACGACGCGGGCCCGCATCGTGGAGGGCAGCGCCGTGTGGATCACCATGCCGAGCGGCACCAGGTAGTAGTCGGCCACCCACCGGAAGAACCCGAGCTGCGTGTCGTCGAACGCGACCACGGGGTCGACCAGTCGGGTGAGCGACTTCACCTTGTCGGGGGGCACGTCGGTGGTGTCGAGCAGCTCGACCACGTAGCCCGTCTCCGCCACGTTCCCGAGCGGCACCAGCACGACGTGGCCCACGCGCAGCTCGCCCACCAGGATCGCGGGCACGGCGTACGTGAGCGGCTCGGGGAACGGACGGGCGACGGCGACGGCGGCATACACGCCGAGCGTCATATGCGACTGGTCGGACAGAAGCTGTCCGCCTTCCGGCCACGGCCCGCAAGGCTCCTGATATCGGGGGGCGAACGGGGCCCTGGTACCGTGCGGTCCTGGAGACGACGTGGTGTGGATCTTCCTGGGGCTCGCGCTCGCCGGCAGCGACCTCGATCACGACGGGTACTGTCCGGACGGGCGCGATCTCGACGGCGATCACCTGTGCACCCTCTCCACCGAGCTCGTCGCGCCGTTCGACTGCAACGACGCCAACGCCGCCGTGTTCCCGGGCAACTCCGAGAACACGTTCGCGAAGTGCTCGAACGACCTCGACGACGACTGCGACGGTCCGATCGATCAGGCCGAGTCCACGTGTGCGGCCTGGGCCGACAACGACAACGACGGGTACTGCGAGAACGCCTCGAGCTGCATCGACTCCACACCGGGCGACTGCAACGACGCCAGTGCCGCGATGTTCCCCGGCAATGCCGAGACCACCGCCGGGCGCTGCTCCGACGGGCTCGACAACGACTGCGACCAGGCGATCGACCTGCAGGAGGCGAGCTGCGCCACGTTCACCGACGGCGACGGGGACGGGTACTGCGAAGCGACCACCTCCTGTGTCGACGGCTCGAGCCCGAACGACTGCGACGACGCCGATCCCGGCCGGAGCCCGGCGCTCTACGAGAGCACGATCACGCGGTGCACCGACGGGATCGACAACGACTGCGACGGTCCGAGCGATCTCGCCGACTCCGGTTGCATCTGGCGGCACGACGCCGATGGGGACGGGTGGTGTCCGGGCGGGCAGGACACCAGCAGCGACGGCTGGTGCCTCGGGTCCGAGCTGATCGACCTCCGGGACTGCGACGACTCCGACCCCGCGGTGAACCCCGACGCCACGGAGATCCCCTCCGACGGGATCGACCAGGACTGCGACAGCGACGAGCTCTGCTACGCCGACCTCGACGGCGACGATCACGGCGATCCGGACAACCCGATCGTCAGCAACAACCTCAACTGCAACCAGCCCGGCGAGTCGTGGGACGGCCTCGACTGTGACGACACCACGGAGGCCATCGGGCCCGGCAACCCCGAGGTCCCGCTCGACGGGATCGACCAGGACTGCGACGGCTTCGAGCTCTGCTACCGCGACGCCGATCTCGACGGGTACGGGTCGCCCACGGGGGCGATCGTCTCCGTCCCGTCCCTCGCGTGCGACAGTGCGGGCGGGTCGACCAACACCCTCGACTGCAACGACGCCGACGGGCTCACCTATCCCGGAGCACCCGAGATCCCGGCCGATGGCGTCGACAACGACTGCTCGGGGGGCGAGCTCTGCTACGTCGACACCGACGGGGATGGGGACGGAGCGGCCTCGGGGGTGACCCAGGCGAGCGTGGACCTCGACTGCCTCGATGGGACCGAAGCGATCACGGCCACCGACTGCGACGAGTCCGACACCTCCATCTACGGGGGCGCGCCCGAGGTCGCGGACGACGGGATCGACCAGGACTGCAACGGCTTCGACCTCATCGCGTGCTTCGCGGATGCCGACGGCGATCGCATCGGATCCTCCGCGACGGTGTACTCGGACGACGAGGACTGTCTCGATCCGGGCGAGTCGTACGTCGGCACCGACTGTGACGACACGCTCGCGAGCGTGCATCCCGCCTCCTCGAACCCGAGCGAGCCCATCCCCGCGGCGCCCGAGACGTGTGACGGGGTCGACCAGGACTGCGACGGCATCGCCGACAATGGCGCTCAGACCCTGTTCTTCCGTGACGCCGACTCAGATGGGTACGGCGACCCGCAGTCCAGCGTGGCGGCCTGCTCCGTGCCCGCGGGCTTCGTGGCCGATGCGTCCGACTGCGACGACGCCAGCGACGCGATCCGTCCCGGGGCCGACGAGGTGTGTGACGGGGTCGACCAGGACTGCGACGGCGCGATCGACGAGGGGCTCGAGGTCCCCTGGTACGCGGACGACGACGGCGATCTCTTCGGGGATCCCGACGCGATCCAGCTCGCCTGCGCGCGTCCGTCGGGCTTCGTGGCCGACGCCACGGACTGCCTCGACGCCGACAACTCCGTGTACCCGGGCGCTCCGGAGCTGTGTGACTTCCAGGACAACGACTGCAACGGGCTCGTGGACGACGACACCCAGGTGGTGCCGTTCTTCCCGGACGACGACGGAGACGGCTTCGGCAACGGGCTCGGGACGACCGTGGAGTCGTGCGCGCCGCTGCCTGGGTACGTGGCGAGCCCGTCGGACTGCGACGACACGGATCCCGACATCAACCCCGGGCAGCCGGAGATCTGCAACCAGGTCGACGACGACTGCACGGGCTTCGTCGACGACGGGATCCCGACCTCCGCGTGGTACGTCGACCTCGACGGCGACGGGTACGGCCCGACGGCCTCGGCCGTGCAGGCGTGTGGCGCGCCCTCCGGCCACGTGGCGCTGTCCGGCGACTGCGACGACGGCGATCCGTCTCGGTTCCCAGGCGCTCCGGAGGTCTGCAACGAGCTCGACGACGACTGCGACACCCTGGTCGACCTCGCGGATCCCGACGTCCTGCTGTCCGACCGGTACGCGGACGAGGACGGCGACGGGTTCGGTCAGGGGCCGGTGCTCGCGACCTGTGATCCGACGGCCTCAGACCGCGACGACGACTGTGACGACGGCGATCCGGACGCCTACCCCGGCGCGCCGGAGATCGGCGGCGACGGTATCGACCAGGACTGCGACGGCGTCGATGCCCTGGATCCCACCCTCGACAGCGACGGCGACGATCTCCCGGACCGCGTGGAGATCGCGCTCGGGCTCGATCCGTACACGGCAGCGACCGACGGCGCGGGGACCGCTCCCGTGCCCGCCTATGGATGCGGGTGCGGCCATGGGGGCCGGGCTGCGTGGGGGCTGTGGCTCGCGCCCCTGCTCCTGCTCCGACGTTCGCGGCCCGCGCTCGGAGGGACGCCGGGATAGCAGCGGCGGATGAAGCCGATCCCGCTCTATGTCCAGATCCTCGCCGCCATGGGGCTCGGTGCCCTGCTCGGCCTGTCGCTGCACTCCGCGTCCCTCGCCGGCCACGTGTCGCACGAACAGGTGCTCCAGATCGCCGGGCTCGGGGAGAAGGCCGGAAAGCTGTTCCTGACGCTCCTGAACATGGTGGTCGTGCCGCTCATCTTCAGCAGCCTCGTGTGCTCGGTCACCGGGCTGGCCGGTCAGGGCGGGCTCCGGCGGCTCGCGACGCGGACGATCGCGTACTACCTGGTCACGAGCCTGCTCGCGATCGTCACCGGGATCGCGATGGTGAACGTGATCCGTCCGGGCGTGGGGCTCGACTACGCGACGCTCATGAGCGCTGCGCACACCGAGCTGGAAGCGCTCGGGAAGCCGGCGCCCGACTTCGCGGCCCAGGCGCCGGGCGGCGTGCTCGAGGTGCTCGGAGACATCGTGTTCCGGATGGTGCCCACGAACGTGATCGGCGCGGCGACCACGAACGGCGCGATCCTGTCGGTCATCTTCTTCGCGCTGTGCTTCGGGATCGCGGCCGTCCAGACGGGCGGAGACGCGCTGAAGCAGGTGGATGCCTTCTTCCGGGCCGTGTTCGACGTGATGATCACGCTGACGAACGGCGTGCTGCGCGTCGCTCCGGTGGGGATCTTCGGGTACCTGCTGTTCGTCACGGCGACCACGGGGACGGAGCTCGCGGGCGCGCTGGGCCTGTACATGCTCACGGTGTTCCTCGGCCTGCTCGTGCATGCGGGCGTCACGCTGCCGGGGATCCTGTTCCTGGCGACGGGGCGCAGCCCGGTCCGGTTCGCGACCCAGATGAAAGAGGCCCTGTTGACGGCCTTCTCGACGGCCTCGAGCTCCGGTACGCTGCCCCTGACGATGAAGTGCGCGACCGAGGCCGGGATCGCGCCGCGGGTGACGGCGTTCACGCTGCCTCTGGGTGCGACGGTGAACATGGACGGCACCGCGCTGTACGAAGCGGTCGCGGTGTTGTTCGTGGCCCAGATGCTGGGCGACCTGACGCTCGGGCAGCAGGTGATCGTGGCGGTCACGGCGCTGCTCGCGAGCGTGGGGGCGGCCGGGATCCCGCATGCGGGCACGGTGATGATGGTGATCGTGATGCAGGCGGTGGGCCTGGATCCGGAGTCGGTGCTCGTGATCCTGTCGGTCGATCGCGTGCTCGACATGTGCCGCACGACCGTGAACGTGTGGAGCGATGCGATCGCGGCGGCCGTCGTGGATGCGTACGAAGCGGTGTAGCGGACCCTGGCATTCGCGGACATCCGGTGGCAGCAAACGCCCAGCGTCTGGATACCCCCATCGACATCCCTTGGGGAACGCCTGATTTCAGCGCGAGGTGGACGAGGACCTCGTCTCTGCCGACGCGGGCGCTGTTCTCCCCCGTGCGCTCGTGACCCGACGCGGCCGGGGCCCAGCGTCCGGAAGCCCCGGTCGACGTTGTGGGGGAAACGGCTGATTTCAACGCAGAGATTCAGAGGGAGCAGAGGCGCGGAGTCCGGGGCCGACGGTCCACCCGAGACCGGGTATCGGCCACTCCCACCGGGCGGCTGGGGGACGCGGCTGCGTCGCCGGGGCGGTCGATGAGAATGGACGCAGAAGCTTTGGTCCCGACCGGCGGGGTTGTCTGGCTCGGGCGCTATGGCGCGAGGTGGACGAGGACCTCGTCTCGGCCGACGCGGGCGCTGTGGAGCTGGAGCTCGGTCCTCCCGGAAGACTTCCCGCGATTCCCTGGGGCGATCCGCGTCGCCAGGGCGAAGGGCTCACGCAAAGACGCCAAGGCGCAAAGGGGGCCGCCCGCAACGCTGTTTGCTGGTCCTTTGCGTCTTTGCGTCTTTGCGTGACCCACGGGCCGCCGATGCCCGCTCGGGTCTCATATCTGGTCCGACCACCTGCAGAGCCGTTGACAGGATCACCCGTGGAGCTGGTGATCGTGTGAGAAGATCATCGCATGTCATGCCAAGATCGCGCGGCGGGATCGTCGGCGTTCCCCGCCAACTCCTTGGCGCGCTTCTCCCACTCTGCGGCGACTTCGCCCTCCGTGACCGTGGACAGCGTCCAGGCGGCGTCGACCGCGAGGTACGCCTGCTCCCGGGCCCGGGCGCGCTCGAAGGCGTCCTCCAGGGCGGTGACGGCGGCCGCACGGTCGTCGCGCGCGCGGTACACCCGGCCCCGCTCGAGTCCCAGCCGGATGCGCGTGACCTCGGAGGCCTCGTCGAGGCGGGACTGCACGCCGTCGAGGATGGTGTCGGCGCCGTCGGGGTCGCCCTGCAGGGCCCGTGCGCGGGCGAGCTGCGTGCGGAGCTGGAGGACCGCGTCGGTGTCGCGATCGCGCGTGGCCTGGGAGAGGGCGTCGCGGATGCGCTTCTCGGACGCCTTGGGGTCGCCCGCGATCCACAGCGCCAGGACGGCGTCGTTGTCGAGGGAGGCTCGGACAGGGCCGTCGGACGGGGCCGATCGCGCCTGTCGCTTCTGGTGGCGCGCTTCCGCTTCGTCCGCCGAGCGGGTGCGCAGCCGCGCGTCGAAGCCGATCGCGAACCCGGGCAGTCCCGTGAAGCGCGTGGGAGCGAGCAGGCCGTCGAGGCTGGCACCGAACGCGAACAGGCCCGCCCGCGCCTCGAGGCGCCCTCCGAGCCCGCCGTACACGTCGAATCGCGCGACGGTGGAGTCGGGCGCGAGGGAGAGGTTCTCGCGGTAGGTGACGTGGGCCGCGACGGACGCGGAGAGCCAGCGGCTGGCGTCGACCTCGGCGATCACGGGCATGGTGGCCTCGGCCGTGCCGATCTGCGCGGGGTTGAAGAGGTTCGGGAACACGACGACCCCGACGCCGGGGTTCACCGCGAAGTGCCAGCGCCCGCGCTGCAGGAAGCGGTAGCGGAGGTCGAACCCGGATCCGAGCACGTAGCCGCGCAGGCCGAGATCGACGTCGCCTCCGAGACCGATGCGGAACAGGACCGGACCCTGTGGGACGGGGATGGGGAACAGGAGCGGATCGTCGGGCGTGCGAGCCCCGAGCCCGAGCCCGACCTCGATCTGGCCCTTCTCGAGCGGCTTCGCGCCGTTCATCCGCGACAGGCTCATGCAGCCCGTGAGCGCGAGCAGGGGCAGCCACCTCACCACCACGCCCCCAGACCGATGGCGACGTCGAAGTCCCACGCCCGCGCGGCCCGCACCGTCGTGCCGAGCTGGTAGCGCGCTGCGAGAGGCAGGCGACCGAGGTGGAGATCGAAGTGGGTGGCGGCCCGCACGGCCGGGGAGAAGGCGGTGAATGCGTACGGTCCGGCGGAGCCGGTGCGGACGACGAGCGCGGGGCCGAGCCCGATGCCGACGTGCGCGCGCTCTCCGCCCGTGCCGACCCCCGCCAGCACCGAGGCCCGACCGAGGATCACGCGGTGCTCCAGCGAGGCCCGCGACCGCCAGGCACCCAGGAGCTCCCCCGTGAGCTGGAGCGGACCCACGGGTGCCCGCCCCCACACCCCGAACGCGGGGCGGAGATCGTGCCGCACGGGGCCCCGGTACGCGAGCGGACCGCCGTACAGGCCCGCGGAACCGGCCCAGGCCGCGGTGAGGAGCGCGATCACAGGCAGGCCGACGGGCGGATCAGGCCCGGGAACCGCGCGTCGTACGCAGCGCAGAGCGTACCTTCGAGCTCGGGATGGTCGGCGAGGACGCGGTCGGCCAGCAGGCCGGGGAAGAGGTCGACCCCGGGCTGGCCGAGCTCCCACGGGGCGTCTGCGGCCCACTCCCGGAGGGTGGCGAGCACGTGGACGAGCGTGGCCTCGCGGTCGTCGAGCGCACGCCGCACGTCCCAGGTGAACGACGCGTAGACGGTGCCCCGGGAGTAGGGGTTGGTGGCGGGATCTTCGGACGGCAACGCGTGATCGCCCGTGACGTCGCGGGTTCCGGCGAGGTCGATGCTGGGCGTGATGAAGTCGGGGTCGTCGAGCGAGAGCGTGGCGACCATGTCGGCGAAGCCCTCGTTCAGCGCGGAGACCTCGGGGAGCGCGATCGCGGGTGTGGACACACCGACCCCGCCGCCGATCACGGACTGGAAGATCGCGTGCCCGAACTCGTGGCGGATGACGCCGGGGTTCGCCGCGAGCGGGAGACCGTCGCCGCCGCCGTCGGGCAGGAGCACGAACAGGTGGATCACGTCGCCCGCATAGGCCGCGTTGGACGACAGGATGGTGCCGCCGAGCGACGGCTGGTACGCGAAGGGCACCGGGAAGATGCCCGACGTGTCGAACCCGACGCCCTCGAGCTCGCCGCGGAACGTGGACAGCGTGTGGTAGTAGGACCACAGGATCACGCCGTCCTCGTCGAGCGGAACGCCGGTGCCGTCGCGCACGGTGTACTCGAGCCGCAGGGGGGCTCCGCCCGTGTACCCGCGGAGCTCGCCGCCGAACAGGTCGCCCGCGATGTAGCCGCCGACGCGCCCGTCTCCGAGGGACCCGCGCATGCGCCAGGGGTCGTCGAGCTCGGGGATGGCGAGCTCTTCGAGGCCGTACACCCCTTCGCGCCCGTCGACGACGAGATAGCGGTCGGGCACCTCGGGCGCGCACCCCGCCAGCATCGCCAGTAGCACCATCCGGGTCACGGCCCCTCCGGCGGGCATGATAGACGGCCGCATGGGAAGGCGGGAGGACAACAAGCGCCAGAAGCGGGAGGCCCTGCTGGCGGCCGGGCTCGCGGTGTTCGGCGCCGAGGGGTACGACCGGGCCTCGATCGAGCAGATCGTGAAGGAGGCCGGGGTCGCACGTGGCACGTTCTACCTGTACTTCGAAGACAAGCTGGCGCTGTTCCGCGCGCTGAGCTCGGCCTGGGTCGACGAGCTGCTGGAGATCGTGGCGGAGGTGCGGTCGGCGCTCGGAACGGCCGGATCCCCAGCCGAGGCCCTGGAGATCTACCAGCAGATGGGGTTCGCGATCGCGCTGTTCGGGCTGAACCACCAGCAGCCGGTGATCGTGGCCTTCCGCGAGACCCGCAGGGCAGGGGAGGCCGGCGACTTCCTGCGAGCGGAGGAGCAGCGGATCCTCGACGCCGTCACGGTGATCACGGCCGAAGCCGCCGAGCGGGGGCTGATCCAGGTCCGCGACCCGCGCCTCACGGTCCGCATGATCTTCGGAGCGGTCGAGCGGCTCTACTTCGACGTGCTGACGGGCGTGGAGCTCGGCGATCCCACGGAGGTCGCGAACGAGGTGGTCCGCACGTTCACACTGGCGATGGGCCTCTCGGAGGCGTGATGCGACCGATCAGGGCTGCTTGCTCGCCAGCAGCAGCCCCGCGGCTTCGAGGCGGTTCTCGAACGACTCGTCGGTGAGCACGGGCCCGAGCAGCACGGCCTGATCCGCGAGGTGCGCCGCTCCGATGGCGCCCAGGGCGGCCCGGCGGACGCGGGCATCGCGGTCGAGCACGGCTCCCCGGAGCGTCTGCTCGAGCGACCGCGCGACCTTCTTCGGGGCCCCGGCTTCGAGGCGCTCCCCGGCGAACCGGGCGGCGAGCGCGCGGATCTCGCCGTCGGACGAGCCCGCTGCGGTGACGATGATCGCGGGGTCGCCGTCGCCACGAGCGGCGAGCGCGAGATCGGCCCACGTACGCATCAGCTCGGGGCCCTGCGAGCGCGCCCGGCGGAGCAGGGCGTCCGCAGCGGGGTCGTGCAGGTCGGACAGCTGATCGAGGGCGTCGAGCTGCGTCGTGGCGTCTTCGGACGACAGGGCCTTCCGCAGCAGCTGCTCGCCGGACCCGTCGCCGAGCGACACCCGCGCGACGGCGTACGCCAGCGCCAGCTCCTCCTCGACCCAGTCCTCGCCCTCCTGCAGGGCGGCGAGCAGCTCGGGGCGACCCGACGCCCCCACGTCGTGCACGAACTCGGCCTCGAGCGCGATGTCGCCTCGGGACAGCGCCGCGGACAGGGGCTCCAGCGCGGTCTCGTCGCCGTGCACGAGCGCTCCGAGGGCGAGGGGAGCGGCCCGCCAGCGCTGGGACTCCGCTCTCCAGGCCTCGGTGAGGGTGGCGCGGACCTCGGGGCTGCTGTGGTCGCGCAGCCGGACCGCCGCATAGCCCCGGCTGTACGGGTCGGCGGTGTCGCGGCCGAGGTAGTCGACCAGGTGGGCGCGGGCCTCCGGCTCCTCGATGCGCTCGACGAGCGCCTGAACACCCTGGCGCTGGACCCAGCCGTCGGGGTCGTACAGCGCACGCGGACCCCACTCGCCGCCACCGGGCTCGGGGCTGGTGCGGATCAGGAACCCGAGGGCCTGCCCGCGGTGGGAGGGCTCGAGCGAGGCCGCGCCTTCTTCGAGGATCTCGCGGGGCGGACGCTCCGTCAGCCCGCTGGCCTTCTCCGGGAGGTCGATGTCGACCACCGAGGCCGTCTGCTTGGGGCAGCCGGCGAGCAGGAGCAGGGCGAGGAGCGCGAGGGCACGGGACGTGCCTCCGGAGCTCACGGCTTCTCCAGGCGCTCGATGCGGATGCGGGCGGAGATGTTGTTGGGGCTCTGCTTGATGATGGCCTTGTAGCCCTCGATCGCGGCCGCGGTATCGCCCAGCGCTTCGTCCATCACGGCCTTCCTCCACACGGAGGCCACTGCCTTGCTCTGCTTGGCTTCGGCCTCGGCCAGGAGGGCTTCGACCTTGTCGCGGAGCTCCGGTTCCGTGGATTCCTGGAGGAGCTTGCGCGCGAGGCGTACGGCTTCGTCGTGCTGGTCGACCTTGGTGCGCTGCTCGATGCGCGCCGCGATCTCGCGATGGCCGAGCTGGCGGTCGGTGAGGCTCCAGTTCATCTTCTTCTGGACGAGGGGATCCTCGCGGAAGTCTTGCTGGAGCTCGCGCTCGGCATTCCGGCGCACGCGGTTGTTCCGGCTGTTCTCGGACTCCCGCAGGAGGCGATCGCGGCGCGCTTCGCGCTTGAGGCGGGCCTCTTCGGCGAGGGTGAGCTCGCGGCCGAGCGTCTGCGCGACCATCACCTCGGCCGTGAACGCGGCGAACTTCTTCGCGGATCGGTGTCCCGGCTCGGCGGTGAGCACGCGGTAGAAGTCCTGCAGGGCGAGCTCGTAGTCGTTGCTCTGCGCGGCGGTGCTGCCTTCGTTGAACAGCTGCTCGGTGTTGCTCGGCGGCAGGTCGGGCGGGAGCTGGAGCGTCCACGAGGGGGGGCGCGGCGGGATCTTCGGCGTGGCGACCGTGGGGGCCGTGAACCAGAGCACGCCGGCGATGACCATGATGACGCCGACCACCCCGACGATGCCGACCACGAGCATGGTGAGCACGGCGCCGAGCACGACGCCTCCGCCGCCTCCTGCGCGCGCGGGAGGCTCGTCGTAGCTGACGCGGGACGCGCGCCGGGGCTCCACGGACGCGGACAGGGAGGGCTCGTCGGGCACGGCGGGCTCGGACGGCACCTCGGTCTCGTTCCAGGCGGCGGGTGGTTCCTGGTGGACCGGCGCGGGCTGCGACTCCTGCTGGGCGTAGGGGTTCACGAACCGGAGCTCGGTGTTGCCGATGCGCAGGAGATCGCCGTCGGACAGGGTGCACTCGCGCACCCGGACGGCGTTCACGAACACGCCGTTCGCGCTGCCGTTGTCGTGCAGCACGTACTCGCCGTCGGTGACCGTGATGTGGCAGTGGTGCCGGGACGACGCGGAGTCGGGGACGACGACGTCGCGATCCTCCGCGCGCCCCATCGTGATGCCGCGCTCGAGGATGGGGTAGAGGTGCCCGGCGACGCCGTTCCCCACGACGACCTCGAGGCGCACCCCGTTCTCGAGGGTGTCTTGCGCGACGGTGTCGGGACCCTGGCCGTACCCGACGTCGCCCACCACGCGGAACTGCAGGATGAACGGGTCGATCACGACCTCGTCGTGGTCGCGGATGGGCTGGGCCTTGATGCGGTGGCCGAAGTAGTACGTGCCGTTCCCGCTCCCGAGGTCTTCGACGCTGACCTCGCCGCGCTCGACGACGATCTGGGCGTGGCGCCGGCTCACTCCGACGTCGGACAGCACGATCTCGTTGTCGTCAGCACGGCCGAGCCGCGTGCGCCCCTCGCGCAGCGGGATGACCCGGTCTGGGAAGCCGGGCTGTCGGATGATGACTTCGACGGACTCGATCACCGGCTCTTCTCTAGGAGAACGGCCAGAACCAGCGACGCTTGCGCTTGCTCTCGACGTCCTCGTCCTCGGATCGTTCGACCGGCGCTGGGGTCTCGTCGGCCCAGCGCACCGCGAAGGAGTGCTGGGCGATGGTGACCTGGTCGCCGACCTTGAGTTCTTTGTGCCCGGACACACGGACCTCGTTCACGAAGACGCCGTTCCGCGACCCGGCGTCTTCGAGCCAGAGCTTTCCCGTGTCGACGTTGTACAGCATCCGAGCGTGAAATCTGGAGACCCCGTCGTCCTTGATGGTGATGTGGTTGTCTTCCGATCTTCCAAGATCGAGGCCGCCTTCCGGCACCTGGAACCGCTGGCCTCTCAGCTTTCCGCTGGTGCAGACCAGGATCGGCACTTCCGGCATCCATCCTCCGAGCGGCCATACTAGCCCAGCATCACGCGCCGATTCCACCGCCCAGCAAGCGCCGGGCCACCGCGGGATCCGCCGTGCACCCGGTGAACGCCCCGAATGCGAGGGCTCCCTGGTGGATCAGCATCGACAGACCGTCGACGAAGCGCACGCCCCGCGCCTCCAGGGCCTCTTGCTGGGGAAGCCCGTTCGAGCCGTAGTTCAGGTCGAGCCACGTGGCGTCGGCGCGCACTCCGGAGGTGTCGAGCGCGCCGATGGTGGGATCGGCCGAGCGGGCGACCGCGACCGTCACGAGGTCGGCATCGTGGGCGATCTCCCGGAAACGATCGAGCGCGCCACACTCGATCCGGGTGTCGGGGCTCTGGGCCCACAGGGCGTCGACGAGGTCTCGCGCGCGACGCTCCGTGCGGTTCAGCACGACGATCCGCGCGGCACCGGCCTCGGCCGCGCCCACCACCGCGGCGCGTGCGGCCCCTCCGGCTCCCAGCACCACCACCGTCCGTCCGGCCAGCCCCACGCCGTGCTCGCGCAGCGCGGCCACGAAGCCCGGCACGTCGGTGTTGAGCCCCACGAGGGACTGCCCGCGCGCCACGATCGTGTTCACCGCACCCGTGCGGCGTGCGACCGGACCCAGCCCGTCGAGGTGAGGCACCACCCGCTCCTTGAACGGCACCGTGAGGTTCACGCCGCCGAGGCCCAGGGTGCGCACGGCATCGACCAGCCGGGCTCCGGACGTGTCGGGGGCCGCTTCGAAGGCGTGGTACACGGCATCGAGGCCCGCTTCGGCGATCCATCCGGCGTGCATGCGCGGAGAGAGCGAGCGCGCGACCGGATGGCCGATCAGCCCGAACACACGGGTCATTCGGCGAGGAGAGCCCGCGCGCGCTCGACGTCGCGGGCGATCTGGGCGACCAGCGCGTCGCGGCCCGGGAACGCCTGCTCGCCGCGCAGCCGCTCGACGAACCCCACGTGGAGCTCGGCTCCGTACAGGTCGCCGGCGAAGTCGAGCACGTGGACCTCGACCGTGGTGGCGCCCCCGCCGAACGTCGGGCGCGTACCGACGTTCACGACGGCACCCTCCCCGGTGTGGAGACGCGCGGCATAGACGCCGTTCGCCGGGACGAGCGGCGTGCGGCTGTCGAGGTTCGCCGTGGGGAACCCGAGCTCGCGGCCCCGCGCGTCGCCCTGGACCACCGTGCCCACGACCTCGTGCGGCCGACCGAGCAGCCGAGCCGCGCCCTGCACGTCGCCCGCCGTGAGGTGCTCGCGGATCCGGGAGCTCGAGATCACCTGGCCTTCGAGCTCCACGGCCTGCACCTGGTGCACGGGCACGTCGAGCAGGGTGCGCAGGCCCTCGGCGGTTCCGGACCGACCGCGGCCGAACCGGAAGTCCCAGCCCACCACGACGGCCGACGCGCGCAGGCGCCGGGTGAGCACCTCCTCCGCGAACCAGTCGGGCGTGCGTGCCGCGAACGTGAGATCGAACGGCTCCACCAGCACGTCGTCGGCGCCGGCTTCGTGCAGCGCGCGCACGCGATCGTCGAGATCCTGGATCCGGAGGATGCCGTTGTCGGGGCGCAGCACGTCGCGGGGCGCCGGGTGGAAGGTGTACGCGCACACGCCCGAGCTCCGGGGGCCCGCGATCGACCGCGCGGCGTCGAGGAGCGCGCGATGCCCGAGGTGCACGCCGTCGAAGTTTCCGATGGTGACCACGGCGCCGCTGCCGGTGTACTCCGCTGAACCCCGCACGACCGCCACGGTGGCTCCTCCTTCGAACGGTCCGACTAACCGTGTGTTATCCGAGAGCCCATGAAGCACGTCATCCCGGGCCTCCTCGCCGTTCTTCCGGCGGTCTTCGCCACCGGCTGTCTCAACGACACCGAGCTGCAGCTCAGCGTGCTGATCCGCGAGCCCGCCCTGCAGGCCGTGCCGAACTTCCCGGTGCGCCTGCTGATCGACGTCGGCGGCACCCAGAACCGCGAGCTGCACCTGTGCGACTGGTCGGCGGGGTTCCTCGAGACCGAGGTGGAGGCCACCGGATACGACAAGTGCCCGGAGCCGTTCACCGTCGAGGCCGTGCTCGCGCCCCTGCTCACCGACTGCGAAGACGGTCTGCTCCGCCTCACGCAGGACTGGGTGGAGGACGACAGCGTGCGCTACGGCTACGGCTCGATCGACATCTTCGAGACCGGTGCGTGCAACGTGCTCGAGCAGCGCCAGATCAACGTCGACCCGGTGGACTGACGGGCGCTGTCAGTGGGCGCTGCGCCGGAACCCGTGTGCGGCGCCGAGCACGAACGCGGCCGCGAGCGCCAGGTAGAGCGCCGTGGAGTAGGCGAGGACGGCGGGGAAGCCGCGCGGATCGCAGTGCCACGCGCCGTCGGCGAACGGGAGCACGAGGGCCCGCCAGCCCGGCGCCCACGGGGTGATCTGGTCGGCCGCCACGAACCACAGCGCCCCGAACAGGCCCAGCCCGGGCCACACCCAGCGGGGACCGGCGCGCTTCGCGAGACCGAGGGCGAGCGCAGACATCCACAGGGGCTGCAGCGCCACCCAGACGCCCGTGACCGCGATGCGCAGGAGGTCTCCGGGATCGTCGGACACCGGCCCGCACGCGCCCCACTCGTAGGCCCGCGGCGTCACCTGGGTGCGCACGGCGGCCCAGGCCACGAGCGTCACCACGAGCACGGGCAGCGAGGCACGCGCGGTGGCCCCGAGCTTCTCGAGCACCATACGGACGGGCGAGATCCGGGTGGTGGCGAGCAGCGTCCACGAGCCCCCGCGCACCTCCTCGATCGCGCAGGCCACCCCGGGGAGCACGCCCGTGGCGATCGCCGCGAGCATCCCGGCCGTCGGCAGCACCTCGTGGGTGGCCTTCGCGCCCGAGGGCAGCGTGACGGCGGTGAGGAGCGCGAGCCCGACCATCGACAGCCCGCCGAGCATGCGCGCCGACGGACCTCCGAACTGCCGATCGCGCCAGTAGACCGGTGCCCGACCGACGTTCGTGTCCTCGAGGAGCCCGCGCCGTAGGGCCTCTGCCGTGCGCGTGGCGTTGCGACGCCCGAGCCCGTGGACCCGATCGATGCCCCACAGCAGGAGGATCCCGGACACGCTGGTCTGGATGCCCGACAGGATCGACGTGCCGAGGATGCGCCAGACGTCGCTGTTCAGCCAGTCGTCCAGGCGGAGCAGGAAGGCGACGAACACCGCGAACGCGCTCGCGAACAGCCCGAACCACGCGAGGCGATGTGCCCGTTCGAGCGCCCACCGGGAGGGCGAGAGCTGCCCGAAGTCCTCGTCGTCGTCCTGCGAGAGCGAGATGTCGAGCACCGCGCCCCCCAGGACTCCGACCCCGAGCACGGTCACGGCGGCGAGCAGGCCTCCCTGGAGGCCCCACTGATCGTCCAGCGCGGCGAGGAACGGGTTGAACCCGGCCGTGTGGCGCATCCGGAACCCGAGCAGGCTCGACGTGACGGCGTGCACGAGCCCGTAGGAGACGAAGGCCCACGTCCACGTGGCGATCGCGGGCACGAGCGGGTGCCGGCCGACGAGGGCGAACACGCCGGCGACCGCCGAGAGCAGGACCATGCCGGTGCCCGCATGGAACCCGGTGCGCAGGATCTCGTCGACGCCGAACCCACCGAGCCCGAGCGCGAGACCGAGCACGGGCACGCTCCCGAGCACGATGAGCCCGAGGGCCGCGGTCCGCGCGACGGCCACCCCCGCGAACAGCCCGTGGGGACCGAGCCCGGAGAGGGCCAGCATGTCGAGGGTGCCCGCCTCCCGCTCCTCCTGCACGCCGAGCGCGACCGCCAGCGGGGCGAGCACCCAGGTGGAGCCCAGCACGAGGGCCTCCCACAGCTCGAACAGGTCGCGTCCCGCGCGCCCGAGCTGGGCCTCCTCGAGCCCGGACGGCAGGGTCTGCCAGAGCAGCAACACGCTCCCGAGCCCGGCGGCACTGATCCCCACGCGCACGACCGTCGTGGAGGGCCGGCGGGCCAGGCGCCGCGCGTCCCGCATCGCGACGACGGAGATCTCGCGGAGCAGCCCCACGGGGCTACTGCACCAGCCCCTTGGTGAGCGTCATGAACACCTCCTCGAGGCTCGGGTCGCGCTTCACCATCTGGCGCACGCCGAGGTCGCGGTTGTGGAGGTGCCGGCCGATCTCCGCGAGGTCGAGACTGTCGGACACCTGCGCGACGATCTGCTGGCGCTCCTCGTCGTGCGTGCAGTCGAGCACCCCGGGAAGCTCGCGCAGCACGACCGCCGCGCGGGCATCGTCGGTGGTGCGCACGGCGACATCGACGTTCGGGTGCGCAGATCGGATGATCTCCTCCATCGTGCCCTGTGCGACGAGCTTTCCGCGCTCGAGGATACCGACGCGCGTACACACCTCCTGCAGCTCCGACAGGATGTGCGACGACAGGAGGATGGTCTTCCCCATCCGCCTGAGCTCGCGGAGGATCTCGCGGATCTCGATGCGGGCGCGCGGGTCGAGGCCGCTCGCGGGCTCGTCGAGCACGAGCACCTTCGGGTCGTGCACCAGGGTGCGTGCGAGCCCGAGGCGCTGCTGCATGCCGCGCGACAGGGACTCGATCAGGGCGTCTTCCTTGTACGACAGGTCGGTGAGCTCGAGCAGACCGCCCACCAGGCCCTTCCGCTCGCTGTGCGGGATCCCGTAGGCGGCCGCGAAGAAGTGCAGGTACTCGGTGACCGTCATGTCGCGGTACACCCCGAAGCTGTCGGGCATGTACCCGATGATCGAGCGGATCTTGTCTTTCGCCTCCCACACGCTGTGCCCGCATACGTGGGCCTCGCCGGACGTGGGCTCGAGGAGGGTGGTGAGGATGCGGATGGTGGTGGTCTTCCCGGCTCCGTTGGGCCCGATGAACCCGAACACGTCGCCTTCCTCGACCCGCAGGTCGATGCCTCGCAGGGCGTCGAAGGTGCCGTACGACTTCGCGAGGTCCTTGGTCTCGATCACTGGAGCTCTCCGAGTCCGGGGATGAAGGCGTCGCCGCGCTGGAGCGGGTCGAGCGAGGGGGTGAGGGGCGCGCGGATCAGGGTGCGGTTGCGGTGGATGGGCCGCACGCCCTCGACGGTGACGTCGATCACGCGGTCGGTGGTGCCGAGGAACACGAGGCGCGTGCCGTTGATGTCGAGGTAGCCGCGACCGGGCGTGGGGGCGTCGAAGGCCCGCTGGCGCATCCACTCGAGGTCGTCGTCCTTGTCGCCGGCCATCTGGACGAGGGGGACGTGGGAGGACGGGGACACCACCTTGCGCTCGCCCGCGGCCAGCTTCCCGATGGGGAAGCGCTGCTGGCGGCCGGGGCTCACGAGCACGAGCTCGGCGTCGGTCATCGCGAACGGGAGCTGGTTCGTGACCGCCCAGCCGTCGTCGAGGATCTCGAACCCGATGTTGCCCGGGGCGGGCTCCGTCCAGCGCAGGGAGCCGTAGCCGAGCGTCCACGTGTCGGCGCCGTACTCGAACCGGCCGGGACCGAAGCCCGCGGAGATGCTGGTGTCGAGCGTGTAGCCCGACTGCTCGAGGGGCTGGGTGACGGAGTCGTCGAGGTCGGTGCGCAGACCGACGCGCGTGCGACGCGTGGCGAACACGCCCACGAAGGCCTCTCCGCGCCACAGGTTCGTGCCGGGCAGCAGGTCGACGACCTCGAGCGTGCTCACCATCGCCTGGGAGCCCTTCATCCAGGCCGTTCCACCCAGTGCCGCCGCGCTGAACACGACGATGGTGATCGGGAACGTCACCCAGGTCCACGGCTGCTTCTTGAGCGCGCGCAGGGCGAAGTAGTCGAGCGGCCCGATCACGAACAGGTACAGCCCGCTGAACGCGAGCAGCCAGGTCATGGGGAGCGGCGCCACCCCCGGGATGTCGGACAGCCAGCTCCGCACCTCGGACTCGAACTCCTGCGTGGCCGTGGTGCCGTACAGCTCGTTGTAGCCGTACGGGTCCTTCCAGCGGACGTTCCCGCCGAGGATGGTGTCGGCGAGCGTGCCCTGGACGTGCAGCGCGTGGTCGAGGTGCGTGGCGGGCTCGGCCCACGGCTCCAGCGAGCCGTCCTGGAAGCGGTAGACGCCCGTTCGCACGGAGGTGCGGCCCGCGCTGGTGGACTCCGGCAGGTGGAGCAGGGTGCGCCACAGCAGCTCGGGGTCGGTGTTGCCCTTGAACGGCTCGATGGCGGGGTCGATCGCGACCACCGAGATGGTGCCGAGCCCGTAGGTGCCCGTGACCCAGAGGGGCGCGCCCTCGTCGGACTCCGCGCGCAGGAAGGTGGAGCGACCCGGACGCGTCTCGAGCGCGGCGGTGGCGACCGGGAACGGCCCGTCGCGGTGGGCGCCCCCGAAGGAGCGCACGAAGCGGTCGAGGTCGGCGCGGTCTTCGGTGCCCGTGAACCGCACCGGGAGGGTGTCGGCCAGGGGAGAGCCCGACACGGCCTTCCAGTTCTCGGTGACCGTGAGCAGCAGGTGACCGCCATCCGCGACGAAGCCCTGGAGGGCCGCGAGCTGGGCGGGGTCGAGGGCGGTGGGGTCGGCGCGCGGCCACACGATCTGGTCGAACGCGGCGTAGCCGGCGCTGTGGGCGGGGAGCACACCGGGCTCGATCAGACCCAGGTACACACGGCGCGGATCGGAGGTGTACCCGCGGGGAGCGCGCCCGGGCACGCCGCCCTGGGCCTGCCGGATCTTCTGCATCCCGAGCAGGTCGGTGCCGAGCACCCCGATCGTGGTGTCCTCCGGTCGGGCGGCTTCGATGCGGAATGCGGCCCGCGCGATGCGGCCCTCGCGGGTCTGGAGCGTGACCTCGCGGTCGCGGGTGGACGCGTTCGGGCGGTACAGGACGATCACGTCCTTGCGCACACCCTGCGGCAGCTCGACGGGGCGGCTGAACGTCTGGGTCTCGGTGCCGGACCGCTCGGTCATCACGAGCTGACCGACCGCGTTGTTGCCGCGGTTCACGATCTTCACGCGCAGGGCGGCCCACTCGTCGGGGCGGGCGATGCCCTCGCCGAGGGGCTCGGCGACCATCAGGAAGTCGTCCTGCAGCGGGATCGGCTGGTTGGGCTGCTGCGCTTGCGCCGGCACGGACATCCCGACGGACACGGCGAGCAGCACCGCGATGCCCGCGGCGATCCACCGGCGCAGCCCGAGGCTGGTCCACACGAACAGGAAGAGCGCGAACGACGACCACAGGAGCGTCGCGAACGCGTACTGCCAGATCTCCGCCTCGCCCGCGAGCGGCGGCACGAACATCCGGCAGGGCACCGCGACCAGCGGCACGTCCTCGAACAGGCGCCCGAGCACGGTGGGGACGCCCATCGCGGCGAGGAGGCCGCCGATCACGACCGAGAAGCCGTTCCGGCTCTGGTGGATGCGCAGGGCCACGAACATGCCGCCCGCGAGCAGCACGGCCCACACCGGGAGGGTCCACAGCCACGTGAGGCAGCCCCGCACGAACCACTCGAAGGCGTTGTGGTCGCTGGCCTCGAGGATGTCGAACATGTGCAGGTGGGGCACGCCGAGCGCGATGAAGGGCATGGACAGGAGCATCAGCGGGAACGTGGGGACGGCCACGCCCGCGGCCTTCCCGAACAGGATGCGCGGGGAGGCCATGGTGGTGGTGAGCAGCACCTCCATGCTCTTGTGGCGCCGCTCCTCCTCGACCGTTCGGGAGGCCAGCCACAAGGTGAGGCCCATCGCAGCGAGCGTGTTCATCACGCCCATCGCGAGCGAGCCGCCCGGGATGATCCACCAGCCGGTCTGGAGCATGCCGAGCATGATGAGCAGCCAGGTCGCGATGACCGGGACGCCGTTGCTGCCCCACGCCTGCGGGCGGGCTTCGCGCCACAGGATCGGGTTGTTCCACACGCGGAAGTCACGCCGGTCGCGCTTGCGCTTGCCGCGCCCGCCGAGGATGGCGTCCATCGCGTCGACCACGTCGACTCCGACGCGCAGGAGAGCCCACGTGGACAGGGTGAGCGCGAAGGTCCACCACACCCAGACCACCGCCACGCTCAGCACGAGGCCGGCCTGCTGGACCGGGCCCGGGTGGTTGCCGGCGTAGCGGAAGGTGTACGCGCCGAGCGCGGCCATCGGGAGCACCGTGCACCCGGTGACCACCGCGATCCCGAGGCCCCAGGCCCAGATCTTCGTGCTCCACGTCTCGGCGGCGAAGGCCTTGCGGATGTCGGCGCTCGACACCTTGAGCTCGAACAGGCGCGTGCCGATCACGATCACGACGAACAGGCTCGGGAGGTACGAGATCACGGAGATCGGGCTCGTCCAGTCCTCGACGGCGGGGCCCGCGAACAGGCTGAAGTGCGCGGCGTCGGCCGGATTGCCCGTGCACACGACGTAGCCGATGGGCAGCAGCCAGAAGATGGGCACGGAGTACGACGCGGCCGCGAGCATCGCGAGCATCGGCGACCGGGTGAACAGCCCGAAGAAGGCGCCCAGGCTGCCGACCAGCACGACGGCCACGAGCGTGTGGATGGTGACGGCCACCACCTGCTGCGGCGCGACGCCCCCGAGCGTGACGACCATCGCCATGACCGGCATCGCGCCGAACACGACGGTGATCAGGATGAGGATGCGGGACAGCACCTTGCCCGTGAGGATCTGGGACGGACGGAGCTTCGAGAGCACGAGCATCTCGAGCGTGCGGTCTTCGGTCTCCTCGATCATGGCGGCGCTCGTCATCAGGGGCGCGAGCAGGATGGCCATGAGCAGCAGAACGGCCGAGAACGCGATGAAGATGGCGCGCCCGGCGTACGAGATGTTGCTGATGTCGACGAACGGCGCGTTCACGGCGGTCCAGATGCCGAGCAGGAGCACGCCGAACAGCGCGCCCGAGAAGCCCGCCCGGCTCGCGTAGGTCTGCCAGCGGCGGCTGGTACGCGCGGCTTCGCGGAGGAGCACGGCGGAGCTGGCGAAACCGTCGAAGAGCCCGGTGGCACGGGACAGGAGGGCACCGATCATGGGTCTTCGTCCTCCCCGAGCTTCTTGCGGGCGGTTCGACGCGCTGCCAGCAGGCGTCCAGCGTACGACTTCGGGTCGACGTCAGCGGCCGGTTTCTTCCGGACGGGCTCCGCGTCGGCCTCCTCGATGGCGTCGACCACCTGGGGCTCGCCGGCCTGCTGGGGCTGCACCGGCGCTTTCCGCGGGTCGGGGCGGAACTGGAACTTCGGGCCCGCCGAGGCGGTCTGGCGGACGATCGAGCCCGTGCCGCCCGCCGACAGATCGAGGCGACGGCTGGCGATGTCGAGCAGCAGGAGCAGGGCCGCGAGGCCCATCAGCCACGGCCACAGCGCGTGGGGGATCTTCCGGGCGACCGCCGGGCGGGCGAACACCTGCGCGGGATCCGTGATCACCCCGCCTCCACCGAGCCGTCCGAGCTCGGTGATGAGCCCGGGGCCCGCGCCGTGGGACCGGTACTCCGGCGAGTACGGCTGCACGGCTTCCTCGACGGCCTGCCCGACCACGGCTTCGCCTTCGGACAGCGCGACGCCGACGAGCCAGCTGCCATCCTGGTCGACCGGGATGGACGCGCGGTACCGGCCGGGCGCGACCTGGCGCAGCTCGATGGGGTGCACCGTGAGATCCGGCGCGACCACACGGGCCTCGCCATTCAGGAAGTTCTTGAACCCGCCCCCCGGATCGAACGCGTCGACGGTGATCTCCAGCCGCCCCTCGCGAATCTCGGTGTCGAGCTGGAGCGCGCTGTCGCCCCCCTGAGCCACGACGAACCGGGCGATCTGGCCCCACAGGGCGGTGTAGCTCTCGGACCCCACCCAGTCGGACGCCCAGCGGCCCTTGGCGTCGCTCGTCCACGCGACCGAGCGCCCGAGGCCGTAGCGCCAGTGCGCGAGCAGCGGCTCGTTCTTCTTCTCGCCGGGCACGACCATCGCGACGACGGCCCGGTCTTTCGGCGAGGTGGCGACGTAGCCGTGGAGCGTCGGGATCTTCGCGGCGTCGATGCCCGCGGTGAGCTCGCTGGGCGACCCCATGGCGGCGCGGAAGTCCTCCTCGATGAGGAACGACCGGCTCGCGAGCAGGGTCTCCCGCGTGAAGATGGCCGGGATCGCGCTCGCGTCGGTCACCAGGTAGTAGTTGCCCCCGCCCCAGCGGGCGAACTGCTCCATGGTCGTGCGGTCGGAGTCGGTGCCGATCCCGATCGACGTGAGGGTGATCTTCTCGTTGTCGTGTGCGTTCTTGATGAGCGGCTCGTACGCGCCGGGAGACGTGTCGCCGTCGGACAGCAGGATGATGTGCTTGAGCGCGGCGTCGGACTTCGTGAGGGCGTCGATCGAGCGGTCGAGCGCGGGGTAGATGTCGGTGCCGCCGCCGGGCCGGATGCTCGCGATGTCGTCGGACACGCGCTGCTTGTCGTGCAGCTCCTCGAGCGGCACGATGAACGAGGCCGCGCCGTCGAACCCGATGACGCCGAGCAGGTCGCGCTCGGACAGCAGCTCGACGGTCTGGAGGGCAGCCTCCTTCGCGAGGAACAGCTTGCTGCCGGCGCCGCCGCCCATGGAGCAGGACTTGTCGATGGCGTGCACCATCGCGAGCTTCGGGAAGCGGGTCTTGTCCTCGATGTCCATCCCGACGGGGAGCGCGGCCTCGACGGGGGAGTCGTAGTACCCGCCGACCCCGAAGCTCTCGTCGCCGCCGATCATCACGAGCCCACGCCCGAGGTCGCGTACGTAGGACTGGAGGGCCTTCTGCTGGCGGGAGGAGAGCATGTAGGCGGGGGTGTCGGACAGGAAGATCGCGGCGTACGGACGCATCTCCGCGAGCCCGGCGGGCACGTCCTCCGGCGACACCACGTCGACCTCGAGGCCCTCCTTCTCGAGCACGCGCACGAGGTGGCGCGCTTCGGCGGGGTCGCCTTCGGCCACCAGCACGCGGGGTCGCCCGGTGACCTGGACGGTCGACATGACCTGGTTGTTCTGCGACAGGCCGTCCATGCTGGCGTCGGCGGCCTCGAAGGTCGCGCGGTAGCGGTAGAGGCCCGCGGTGTCGGCGGACTGCGGGAACGTGAGGACCTTCGCGCGCCCGCCTCCGGGGAGGTCGACTGGGAGGTCGCCCAGGTACTCGTTGTTCCGGTACAGGCGCAGGGTGCCGTTCGCGGGCTGCTCGGCGTTGATGACCACGCGCACGTCGAACGCAGCGCCCTCGTCGACACGTGGGGGCGTGACGAGGTCTTCGAGGAGCACGTCGGGACCGGAGTCCCCGCCGATCGACACGACCTGGAGCTCGAGGTCGTCGCCGGCCGTGAGCAGGGCCTGTGCGGCGGCGTCTCCGCGGGTCTGCTCGCCGTCGGTGAGCAGGACGATGCGGCGGGCGCGGTCGGACGGGAGGAGCGCGGTGCCGAGGCGGAGCCCGGACGCGATGTCGGTCTGGTGCGGGCTGGGCGCGGCTTCCACACCGTGGAACTCGAGCGACTCGCGCGGCTCGGTCTCGACCATGCCGTCGGCGCCGAACACCACGATGCCGGCGCGGTCTTCGCGGGTCTGGTGCTCGAGGGCCGCCGCGATGAACTCCGCGGCCTGGGCCTGCCCGGATCCGCCGACGGACGCGGACCGGTCGACGACGAACACCACGCCGAGCGCGTCGATCGCCTGCTGCCAGGTGAAGCCGGCGATGGCGAACACGATCGTGAACAGGAGCGCCAGGCGCACGCCGAGCGCGAGGAGCCGGCGGAACAGGGGGATCTTGCGACGCGACCAGAAGGCGAGCCCGACGATGGGGGCCGCCAGCAGCAGGAGCCACAGGAACTCGGGACGCTCGAAGCCGAACGGGATCATGCCGTGCGCCTCCGGTTCCACGCGAACCACTCGAGCATCAGCAGGAACAGCGCGATGGCCAGCAGGGGCCGCCACAGCTCGCGACGACCGCTCATCACGTTCGCCTGCGCGGTGGCTTCGGTGTCGGCGCCGAGCGACAGGGCCGCGAGCGGCGCGATCCGGGACTCCTTCTCGGACAGGAGGTTCGCGGCGAACGCGACGTCGAGCCCGCCGCCCGTGACGCGGTAGACGCCCACGTGGTCGGTGTCGACCACCCGGAGCACGCCGTCGTTCACGGTGGTGGGCACGGTTCCGTGGGGCCCGCGCACCTCGACGGTGCTCGAGGCCGACGCCACCTTGCGGAGGTACGGCGCGCCTGCGGGCAGCAGCAGCGCGTCGGACGCACCGGCGGTCTCCTCCGTGAGCCAACCGACCGTGTTGAGCAGGAGGACGGGCCACGCGACGCGCATGGGGAGGTCGGACTGGAACGGGTCGAACGCGAGCTGCAGCACACGCCCGCCGCCGCGCTCGCCGGCCAGCACGAGCGGACCGCCATCCCCGTCGACGATCGGCGTGAGCCCCGCGGTGTTCCCGACGCTCGCGGCGCGCGCGATGGTGACGCCCTGGAGATCGACGAAGCGCAGCACGGGGTGGGTGCGCTGCCAGCCCAGGATGCGCGGGAGGTCGAGGGGGTCGCCGAGCTCGGCAGGCCCGCCGTACCGGCTCGACAGCACGGCGTAGTTCAGGCCGTCCATGCCATCCGGCACGGGCGCACCGAACAGCACGGCATCCGCACCGGCGAGGGACGCGGGCGTGGCGGTGGCCGCGGACGCCAGGCGCAGGTCGACCCGGGGATCCGCGCGCAGCACGCGGGCCGTGAGCGCGTCGCCCCCGACGAGCACGACCTTCCGGGCGCTCACCGTGCCGAGCACGGCATACGCCACGTTGTCGGCCGGGAGCAGATCTCCGGGGGCATCGAGCTCGACACGCAGCACCCCGGCCTTGCTGCCGTCGACGTCGAACACCATGGACACCGGAGCGCGTGCGGTGAGCCGCTCGTTCCGCAGCCCGACGAGCTCTTCGTCGAGGTACACCTCCACCGTGGCGTCGACCGCGGTGTTCCCGAAGTGCTCCACCGTCACGAACAGCTGCCGGTCGAGCTCGCTCACGGGGCTGCGGCGCAGGTCGAGCGCCAGGATGCCGGCGTTGTCGTCCTTCTTCCCGATCCGCAGGTACGTGACGGTCGCTCCGCCGGTCGGCAGGGACGAGAGATCCTCGCCGGCACCGTCGGAGAGCACGACCACCTCGACGTCCGGGCGGGATCGCGCCAGGGACAGCCCGAGCTGCAGGCCCTCGCGCAGGCCTCCCTCCGCTTCGGTGACCGCCAGGGCCTGGAGCGCGTTGGCCACCTGCGCTTCGTCACGGGTGAACGGCATGCGCACCTCGGTGCGCGGACCCGCTTCGATGAGCATGACCTCGTCGCTCGGACCGAGATCGCCCAGGATCTCCGAGGCCTTGTCGACGGCCGCACCGAGGCGGGTGGGCTTCTCGTCGGTGGCGCCCATGGACGCGCTCGTGTCGACGACGAGCACGATCGACCGGAACGCGCTGGCCTCGGTCTGGAGGTACGGACGGGTGAGCGCGAGCACGAGGGCGGCGAGCAGCAGGAGCTGGAGCAGCAGCAGGAGGTGCTTGCGGAAGCGGTCGAACGGGCTCGCCAGGCGCTCGGAGCGCTGGAGCGCGTGCCACAGCATCAGGCTCGGCACGCGCACCCGCCGCCGCCGGATGCGGAGGAAGTACATGGCGACGATCGGCAGCGCGAGCGCCGAAAGCCCGAAACCCAGCGGGAAGAGGAAGCTCATCGCGCGGTCACCGTCCGACCACCCCGATGCGGCGCAGGTCGCGGAAGATGAACTCGTCGAGCGGGGTGCTCGTGAGCACGCGGGTGTACCCCACGCCGAGGCGACGGGCGGTCACCTCCATCTCCTCGGCCCAGGCGTGCACGGTCGCCTCGTAGCGATCGAGGGTGGCCTCGTCGACGGAGATGGCGAGCTCTTCGCCCGACTCGGCATCGACGAGCACGAGGTCGCCGTCGACCGCGGGCCGGAGCTCGGCAGGCGCGACGATGTGGAACACGTGCACCTCGTTCCCGCGGGCCACGAGGTTGCGGAGCGCGGCGTCGGGGCCGTCGGGGTACAGGAAGTCGGTGAACAGCAGCGCGATGCCGGAGCCGCGCTGGCGGGGGAAGGCCGCGAGCGCCCTGCCCGGGTTCGACCCGCCTCCCGGGTGCACCTCCTCGAGGCTGCGGAACACCACGTTGGTCGCCGAGCGGCCCCGTCGGGGTGGCGCATACGTGGCGATGCCATCGTTCAGGCCCGCCACGGTGACGCGATCGTTGTGCCCCAGCGCGACGAACGCGAGCGAAGCGGCGACCTGGCGCGCGTAGTCGAGCTTCTCGCCCTCCATCGAGGTGGAGCAGTCGAGCAGCACCTGGACGACGCGGTCCTCCTCCTCCTCGAACAGCTTCACCCACAGCGCGTCGAGGCGGCCGTACAGGTGCCAGTCGAGGAAGCGGAGATCGTCACCGGGCACGTACGGACGGTGGTCGGCGAACTCCTGGCTCTGCCCGCGCCGCTGGGACCGCCGCTCGCCGGAACGCACGCCTGCACCGCGCTTGTTGGAGCGCAGGGTGAGGGCGGCGAGCCGCTTCAGGAAGTCCGGGGCGAGGAGCATCGTGGGTCTGCCGGGTTCAGGCGTGGAGCTCGCGGGCGACGGCACCCGTGATCTCGGGCACCTCGTCGAGGATCTTCGAGACCAGGCGGTCGGTCTCGAGCCCCTCGGCCTCGGCCTCGAACGAGCGACCGACGCGGTGCCGCAGGCCCGGCACGGCGGCCGCGCGGATGTCGGCGAACCCGACGTGCTGGCGCTTGTTCATCATGGCGTTCACGCGACCGCCCAGGATCAGCGTCTGCGCGCCGCGCGGGCTGGCGCCGTACCGCAGGTACTGCTTGGCGGTCTGGCTGGCGCCCGGGAGGTCGGGGTGGGTCGCGAGCAGCACGCGCATGGCGTACTGCATCACCTCGGGCGCCACGGGCACCTCGCGCACGGCCCGGCGCAGGCGCGCGAGCTCGTCGGGGGTGATGACGGGCGCGACGTTCTGCGCCTGGTTCCCGGTGGTGCGGTCCATCACCTCGCACAGCTCGGCGAGGGTGGGGAAGGGCACGTTCACCTTGTAGAAGAACCGGTCGAGCTGGGCTTCCGGGAGGGGGTAGGTGCCCTCCATCTCGAGCGGGTTCTGCGTGGCCATGACGAAGAACGGCTTCGGGAGCGTGTGGCTCACGCCGTTGATGGTGACCTGCCGCTCCTGCATCGCTTCGAGCAGGGCCGACTGGGTCTTCGGCGTGGCGCGGTTGATCTCGTCGGCGAGCAGGATCTGCGTGAACACGGGCCCGTGCTGGAACTCCATCGTCCGGCGGCCGGTCTCGTCCTCGTTGAGGATGTGCGTGCCGACGATGTCGGCGGGCATGAGGTCGGGCGTGAACTGGATGCGCCGGTAGGTGAGGCCCAGGCACTGCGCGAGCGTGCGCACGAGGAGGGTCTTGCCGAGGCCGGGAACGCCCTCGAGCAGGACGTGCCCGTCCGCGACCAGGCAGCTCAACACGCCGTCTACGACGGCCCGCTGGCCGACCAGCACCTTTCCGACCTCTGCGCGCAGCCTGTCGATGCGCTCGGTGAAGAACTCGAGCTCGTCCATGGGGGGCTCTCTCCTATTCGATCTCGTCGAAGTACTGCTTGACGGCTTCGCGGTAGCCCGGAGGCACCGTCTCGTTCGTGATGGCTTCGCGAGCGGCGTTCGTGTAGCTGTCGGGCACGTCGAGCAGCGGCCGGCTGGCGGTCTCCTCGCCCTCCGTGCGGCGCGTGGGCAGCACGTCCATGTGCCCGTTCTCGTCGATCTGGCCTTCCGCCCCCGCGAGCAGCGCGTCGACGTTCTCGAGGCGTGCGGGGTCGTACAGGCGCTGGAAGTCGTCGATGTGCTGGTCGGCCGTGCCCTTGCGGTCGTTGTTGCGGGCGTCGGGGCTGTCCTGGAACTGCCCCTGGCCGTTCTTCCCGCCGTGCTCGCCCTCGTCTTCCCAGGTGTGCGCCGCGCCGGCACCGTTGCCCTGTCCCTGACCCTGTCCCTGACCCTGCTGGCCCTGACCCTGCTGTCCCTGACCCTGCTGGCCCTGACCCTGACCCTGACCCTGGCCCTGCCCGTCGCGGCCCTGCCCGTCCTGCTGTCCCTGGCCCTGCCCTTGCTGTCCCTGGCCCTGTTGGCCCTGGCCCTGCTGTCCCTGTCCCTGGTTGGACTGGCCCTGCTGCTCTCCGGCCTCGCCGCCGAGGCGCTGCTTGCTGCCCTCGAGCGCGCCGTTCGTGCGCTGGGCCCGCTCGAGCGCCTTCTGGTCTTCCTGGAGCTGCTTTCCGAGCTGCTGGGCCTGCTGGAGCTGTTCCTGGAGCTGCTGCATCTGCTGCTGGCTCATGCCGCCGTTCTGGCCCTGGCCCTGGCCCTGGCCCTGCTGGCCTTGTTGCCCCTGCTGGCCTTGCTGGCCTTGCTGGCCTTGCCCCTGCTGACCCTGGCCTTGCTGGCCCTGTCCCTGCTGTCCCTGTCCCTGCTGTCCCTGTCCCTGCTGTCCCTGCTGGCCCTGCTGCCCCTGCCCCTGCTGGCCCTGCTGCCCCTGGGCCTCCTGGCCGAGGCTCTGACCGGCCTGCTGCATCGTCTCGCCCGTCTGCGCGACCTGGGGATTCTGCGAGCCGGCGAGCTGCTGCCCCGCGCCCTGCATGCCCTGGCCGAGCGCCTGCTTCTGCTCGGGCGTCATCTCCTGGACCTGCTCGGCGAGGTCTTCGAGCGCGTTCGCGGCCTGCTCCATGTCGGCGTTGCGCAGGGCCTCCGCGAGGTCGGGTGCGGAGGACTGCAGCTCCTCGGCGGCCTGCTCGAGCTCGTCGAGCACGGATTTCGACGGCTCGAGCTCGTCGGCGAACCGCTGCAGCTTGTCCTGCAGGTCTTCGATGCGCTCGACGGCCTCCTCGGCGGACAGCTCGTTGCCGGCGAGCTCCTCGGCGAGCTTCTGCGTCTCGGTGCTGAGGCTCTCGGGCAGCTCGACCCCCAGCTCCTCCTCGAGCTCGTTCAGGCGGTCGGCGAGGCGGTCGCCCTCTTCGGCGATGGGGGTGTCGGGACCCATGCGCATCAGCGCCGTGGCGCCGGGCGGGAGCCAGAAGGCCGCGATCAGCACGCCCAGGAGGACCGGGAACCAGCGCAGGTGCCCCGGGAGCCGCACCGCGAGCACGTCTTCGAGGCGCTTGCCGTCTTCGGGCACGGTGGCAGCGAGGCGCGCGAGCATCTCGTCGCGGTTGGGCAGCTCGGGGGTCTCGGTGAGCCACGCGGCCGTGACGAACGCCTCGTCGCGGTCGAGCGACCGGTCGAGCAGCAGCGCGACCTCACGCCGGCGCAGGTGGCGGCCGATCATCGACACGCTCACGGCGACGACGGTGCACACCCCCACCAGCCCACCCGCGGCCAGCACGCCGGCGAACGCGACCTCGGAGGGCTCGAGCACCCGGCTGATCGCGATGACCGCGAAGATCGACAGCACCATGCCGACCTGGAGACCGACCGCGCCCCCACGGACCATTCGTCTCGCTCGAAGGCGGCGTCTCGCGCGGGAGACGAGTTCATCGAGTTCGCGGACCAGCGGAGGGGACATGCGGTGAACCATACCTCGACTGACCGTGCAGAGCGTGTGCGGTTCGTGTGCGGATGTCGTTTTTCACCGCCGTTTCATGTGGGCGGCCGGCCGCCCTCAGCGCGTGACGACACTCCACGCATCCACGGGTGGGCTCGCGATCGTGTCGGTGCCGTCGGGCCAGACGACGCGCACGGTGGTGGGCAGCGCGCTGCCGAGCCCGAAGTGCAGCCCGAGATCCTCGCCGGCTCCGAGCGACGTGCCCGACCGCACCTCCCGCATCTGCCACCGGCCGCTGTCGTCTTCGACGTACACCTTGGCGCCGATCGCGGAAGCCCCGCCCGCACCGCTCCCCTCGAGCCGCAGCCCGAGCCAGTGGTTCGCGTTCGCGTGCAGGTTGCGGTGCAGCCGGTACGCCCAGCCGACGTCGCCCAGCAGGAGGTCGACGCGCCCGTCGCGGTCGTAGTCGGCGGTCGCGACCCCGTACGTGATGCGCCCGTCGTCGAGGCCGGCCAGCGCGGCGCGGTTCTCGAACGTGCCGTTGCCGAGGTTCTCCCAGAGCTGGTCGGCGGTGCTCGTGGCCTGGAACAGGTCGAGATCGCCGTCGTTGTCGAAGTCGAGCCACGCGAGGCCCCAGCCCACGCGGTCGAGCGCGCGCAGCCCCGCCGCGTCGGAGATCTCCTGGAACTGCCCGCCCCCGAGGTTCTCGAGCAGGTACGGGTGGTGGCCGTCGGACACCGCGATGTCGAGGTCGAGGTCGTTGTCGAAGTCGCCGACCGAGATCCCCATGCCGTCGACCCGCAGGTCGGTGCCGTTGAGCAGCGCGACCTCCGTGAAGCAGGTGGGCTGGCCGCACGCCGTGCCGTCGTTGCGCCAGTACACGTTGCGGTTCATGACCCAGCTCGGGCTGGGCGCGCCCGGCGTGCCCTTGTCGTTCGCGACGTACAGATCGAGGTCGCCGTCGTCGTCGTAGTCCGACCAGGTGCCCGTGAACCCCATGCCCTGAGTCTCGAGGCCCGTGCCGAACGTGGCGGCCGTGCGGTCGGACCAGCCGCTCTGGGTGTCGACCGCGAACCGGTCCTGGGCGGCCTCGCGGTTGTTCTGGGCCGACGGGATGCACTCGGGGCAGTGGTAGTTCGTGAGGTACACCTCGAGACGCCCGTCTCCGCCGAGGTCGGACCACGCGGCACCGTGGCCCATGCCCGGCCCGCCGGGCCCCTGCGCGGAGATGGCCGCGGGGTACGTGCCCTGCACGTTCATCAGCAGCCAGTCGGTGTCGAGCCCGGTGACCAGGAGGTCGATCCAGCCGTCCGAGTCGACGTCCGCGAACGAGACCGCACCGGCCTGGAGGTTGCGGAACGCAGGATCGGTGACGTCGACGAAGGTTCCGTCGGGCTGCCCGAGCATCACGTAGTTCGCGCTGGCCTGGCTGGTGACGACGATGTCGAGCCAGCCGTCGCGGTCGACGTCCGCGAAGCCCTGGCCGGTGATGTACCACTGGGTGGGGTTCGGCACGATCCGCACGTGCACGGCCGGGAGGAGGCCCGCGCACGCGGTGACGTCCTCGAACCACGAGCCGGGCTGGCCCGTACCGCACGAGGGGGTGCCGGCGGGCAGGCCTGCAGCAGCGATCCCGGTGTCGGTGTCCGTGTCGGAGTCGGTGTCCGCGTCGGCATCTGCGTCTGCGTCGGCATCGGCATCTGCGTCTGCATCGGCGTCGGCGTCGGTGTCCGCGTCGGCGTCGGTGTCCGCGTCGGAGTCGGTGTCCGCGTCGGCGTCGGTGTCCGCGTCGGTGTCCGTGTCCAGGTCGGTGTCGGCCTCCGGGACCGGGGCGAGCGGACGGGCGTCCGTCGGGGACGACGGGTCACACGCGAGCAGAGCGAGCAGGGCCAGCACGCCGGTCTCCTCCGGAGGAACAGGTATACCCGGCTCGAACCGGGGATGACGACGTCAGCGGGGTCGCCGCTGCGCCTTCGCCTTCTCGCGCCAGTCGGCCCCCACGACCTCGACGAAGTCGCACATCTCCTGCAGGCGCGAGTGCACGCGGGGCCCCACGCGGTCGACGAGGCTCGGAGGAGCCGCGCCCATCGCGACCTCTGCGGGGTTGCTGCTCGTGCGCGCCGGACCCGCGACCGGCCGGTAGTTCGTGGTCGCGATGATCGTACCGGCCGCGTTGTACCGACGGCTCACGAGCTCGTCGAGCACGGTGCCCTCGAACTCCGTGTTCCGGCCCTTCCCGAGCTCGTCGATCGCGAGCACGTCGACCTTCACGAGCGGCTCCATCAGGCGTGCCGGACCCTGACCCGCGTCGAACCCGCTCTTGAGGTCGGCGAGGAGGTGCGTGAACTCCACGAAGCGCACGGCCACGCCGTACCGGAACACGAGCTCGCGGAGCATGGCGACCATCAGGTGGGTCTTGCCGCGCCCCACGTCGCCGTGCAGCACGAGACCGCGGTTCTCCTCACCCGGCCGGTACGCGTCGAGCCACGCGCTCACCCCCGCGAGCGCGGCGGTCTGGCGGGCCTCGGTGGGCTTGAAGCTCGCGCGCGTGGACGCGTGGTGGCGCGCCGGGATGTGGGCCCGCGCGAACCGCTCGATCCGACGGTCGAGGGCGGTGCACCCGCAGCGGGCGCGGCGCGCCATCGGACCCTCGCCGCTCTTCACCCAGTGGGTGTCCCTGCAGACCGGGCACACGCCGACACACGAGCACGGACGGGCCAGCGCGAGCTCGCCGTCACGCACGACGACGGCACCGAGCCCTCCGCAGTGCGGACAGTCGGGGTCGGAGCCGGGATGCAGGCGGGTCATGCGTGGACGAGCCCCTCGAAGGTGGCGGTGTCGAGGCGGATCCACTCGTTCCGGAGCGTCTCGCGGGCCACCTCTTCCGCGAGCAGACGCAACGTATCGGCATCCACGAGGTTTGCGATGTCTCCGAGCGTCTCGGCCGCCACCGCGAGCCGGTCGGCGCGCTCGGCATCCGAGAGGCCCGCCCAGCGGCGCTCCTGGTGGTCGCGACACACGGCGACCGCGGACACCACGAGGTCTTCGGGCACCTCGGTCGCCACGGACCCGAGTGCGTCGGCCAGCTCGTGAGCCGCGGGGTCTTCGAGCTGCTCGAGCGCGGCACGGACGGGGTCGAGCGGGGCTCCCGGCGACGGGCCGAACGCAGGCGGACCGAGTGGAGGCTTGCCGAGGTGCACCTTCGCGGCGGTGAGCGTGAGGGGCCGCCGGGCGCGGGACTTCCGGCGGGACAGCACGCAGCGGTCGAGCGCCGCGAGGATGGCGGGCACGCCGACACCCCGGTCGAGCAGGCCCACGAGGCACAGCGCGTCGGCCGGCGACAGGAACGGGGCGCCGCCGCGCAGGTACACGAGGTGGGCGCGCACGTGCTCGGCCTGTTCCCGGAACTCGGGCGGGATGCTGAGGGTGTCGTCCAGGATGGCGGACTCGCTTCGCGCGGGGTGTGCAGGCCGGATAAGGGGCGTCGGTTCGCCGCGCAACCCGGGAGCGCGGACCGCACCCGAGGCCAGAATGCGTCGCTTCTTCCTTGCCTTCTTCGTTCTCAGCTCGCTGCCGTCGGTGGCGCTCGCCCAGGAAGACCAGGATCCGTTCGACGATCTCCTGCAAGACGACGAAGACGAATCCTTCGGCACGGATCCGCAGAAGCCGGGCGATCCGGAAGACCCCGAGAAGAAGAAGAAGCTCGACCCCGGCTTCGAGGAGCCCGAAGACGATCTCGATCCGTCGGGCACCGAGCCGGGCGGCGATCTGCTCGGCGACGACCCCCTCGCGAACCAGACGCTCGGCGCCGACTCCGCGGAGACCTACCGCCTCACGCTCGCTTCGGTGGAGGGCATGGATCCCGACGACGAGATGCAGACGTGGGACGCCTACCTGCAGAAATACCCGACGTCCGCGTTCCGTCCGCAGATCGAGAAGCGGATGGAGCAGCTCGAGGATCAGCTGTACGACCTGAACCGCATCCACCGGAAGCCCGACGAGGCGCCGGTCGACGCCGACGAGGCGCAGCTGCAGTTCAGCCAGGGCCTGCTGATCGAGAACGTGAATCCGCGCCGTCGCGTGCAGCTCACGCTGGAGTGGGGCCTGCCCGACTACGCGAACTTCGGGGCCGACTACGAGCACCCGCTGAGCCGGGCGTTCTCGGTGCACGGCGGTATCCGGCGGCGGTTCACGGGCATGAACATCGAAGGCGGTGTGCACTGGGCGCTCGTGAAGTCCGCGCGCACGAACACCCTGTTCACGTTCATCGGCGACGTGCACCTCAACGCGAACCCCGCGTTCGTCGGGTTCCGCCCGCAGCTCGCGTTCGGGAAGCGGCTCGGCAAGCTCGATGTGCAGGCGCAGGCCGGCGTCGACATCGCGCCGCGCGCCAAGGTCGACGTGCGCATCCTCGGGGGCGCGAACCTCACGTACCGCGCGAGCGACGCCGTGGGGCTGTTCCTCGAGACCAGCCTGTACATGAACACGGTGTCGGGCGACGCGGGCCCGTACCGCTTCAACCAGCTCACGTTCGGGATGAAGTTCTACCCGGCGCGCAAGGCGAAGAAGCCCGACAACACCGAGATCAACCTGGGCGCCAGCGTTCCGTACACGAGCGCGTACTGGCAGTACCACTTCGGCTCGCTGATGGGTCAGGCGAACTTCTACCTCGACTGACGGGCGGCGCGTCCGTCCACCGGGTGAGTCAGGCGAGGCGGGCGTACCCGAACAGCACGCGGTCGATGGGCTGCGTGTCGTGGAGCACCGAGAGCCGGCTGAGCAGGGTGGGGATCGCTTCGTACCGGGCGCGCCCGAGATCGACCGTGTAGGCGACTGCGCGGTCGGACAGGATCTCGGGGTCGGACACGTAGTGGAACCGGCCGGCTTCGGGGTCGCCGAACTCGCCGTTGAACCCGGCGAGGTACCAGCCGCCGATCAGCTCGTCGACCCGGGCGATCAGGGCCTCTTCGGACGCGGCGGGGGAGTCGAACTCCAGGATGATCTGCAACCAGTGCCAGGGGCAGCGCGTGCAGACGCCCACCTGGAACGGCCAGTCCTTCCACGGGAACACGATGGCGGCCTCGGCGAGGGGCTCGAGCCCCTGGAGGGCCACGATCATGGGCTCCTGCTCGCTGTACACCCCGGAGACCGTGCCATCGACGGGGTTCACGAGGTCGACCCGCGTGAGCGCGTACGGACGGGCTCCGTCGGCGAGGATGGGCACGGGCTCGCCATCGGCCCCCCGCGCCATGCGGGCCGCTTCGGCGTACCAGCCGTGCTCGGCCTGCGCCTGGGCGACCTGGTCGAAGTAGTCCTTGTACGACTGCGCGTGCGCCTCGAGGAACACGGCCCCGGACAGCTCGGCTTCCTCGAAGGCCTCGATCGCGGCCACCAGGACCTCCGCGGCCTTTCGATCGTCGCCGGACATCACGCCCGCCACGTCGCGGTACGCCTGCTTGCCGTCGTCGAGCCGACCGGTCGACAGGTAGAGGTTGCCGAGCTGCAGGTAGGGCTCGGGCACCGACGGCCAGCGCCGGATGATGCCCGTGAGCGTGCGCACGGCGTCGTCGACACGGTCCATCAGCTGGTAGGCCGTGGCGAGCTGCACGTGGAAGTCGCGCTTCATGCTCTGGACCTCGGGCGCCACGAAGGGCTCCGCGGCCGCGACGGCGCGCTCCAGGTGCGGGATGGCGTTGCCCACGTCTCCGCGGTGGAGGTAGGCCATGCCGAGCGCGCTGTTCATGTCCGGCCGGGTGGAGTCGATCTCCAGCGCGGCGGTGAAGGCGGCGATGGCGTCGTCGAAGCGCTTCTCTTGGATGGCTTCGATGCCCTGGCGGGCGAGCTCGTCGAGGGTGGGCATGCGGTCGGGCCTCCGGGCCGGGGACTCTACCGCATGGCCCGGCGTGGGGTCACGCGCGGGATTCCGTCAGGCCGGGCACAGGCCGCATGTCTTCGGTGACGAGGTCGAGGAGGGTGGTGGACAGCTGGATGATCTGCTCGTGCGAGAAGCCTTCGCTCCGGAGCTGCCGGTAGAAGCTCTTCGCGACCGTGCGGTTGCGGTTCTCGAGCAGGGTGTCGGGGGTGTGTGCCGAAGCAACCATGGGACCTCCAGGTACTCCGGCCCCTTCAAGCAAGTTCCGTGCCACGGGGGCTCCGGGTGATTGTCCAGCTTTCATCGTCGATCCGCTGCGCTCGCTGCCACCAGCGCTATGCACTCCGGGTTCGCACTGCGAAGCGGGCTTCGCACCGCGTGGGGAAGCCCGCAGAAGCGCACCGCACGCTACTTCTTGACCTTCTTCTTGGCCATCGCGATGTAGGTGCGGATGTTCGGGATGTCGTCGTCGAGCTTCTGCGCCTTGTTGAGGTCTTCGAGCGCCTGGGTGTAGTGCTTCCGGTAGTAGTGGCTGATGCCCCGGCGGCAGAACGCCATCGCGTGGTTCGGTGCGATCTTGAGGGCTTCGTTGAAGCAGTCGATCGCCCGGTTGTAGTCCTTGCGTGCGAAGTGCAGGTCGCCGACCGCGATCTGCGGCTCGGGGTTCTCGGGCTGCAGCGTCTCGGCGTGCATGAAGTCGCTCATGGCGCGGCTGTAGTCGCCGTAGTCGAGGTACAGGCGACCGCGCGACACGTAGGCGTCGACGTTGTCGGGGTCGGAGTCGAGCACGTCGCTGAAGAAGTTGATGCCGGCTTCCATGTCGCCTTCGGCCACGGCGGCCTGGGCCTTCTTCACGAGGGCCGCGAGCTCCGCTTCGGAAGGGCCGTCGTCGATCGGCTCGAGCGGGACCTCTTCGGGCTCCAGCTCTTCGAGCTCGATGTCGTCGAGCTCCTCGATCTCCTCCTCCTCTTCCTCGCCGTACTCCTGCACGTCGAGCGACAGGCCGTCGCCCTCGCCCTCGTACTCCTCCTCGCCGTAGTCTTCGGAGGACCCGAGCTCGAGCACCTCCTCCTCCTCGAGCAGGGAGCCCGCACCGCCACCGTGGCTGGCGGCCGCCTGCTGGGCGTCGTCGATCTGGATGGCCGCCGCGGCCGGCTTCGGCGCGTTGCGGTCGCGGATCGTGGGCACCGCGGGATTCCCGTACAGACCCGCGGTGACGCCTGCGGGACCTCCGGCCTGGACCGCCGCCACACCCGCGACGCGGGGTGGGGGAGCGGCCATCACGCGCGGTGCGGGAGCGGCCTTGGGGGCTGCCGAGACCGACGCAGACGCGCTCACCGAGGGGCGGTCGCTCTCCGAGCCCGACATCTTGGCCTTCATCTTCTCGATGTCGGCGAGGTCGGCCACGAAGGTCTCCTCCTCGTCGGGGCTCTGGTCGTCGTCGTCGGGCATGAGGTCGAACGTCTCGAGCCCGTCGTCGGCGGAGTCTTCCTTGCGGACCACCACCTCGGACTCGGCGGAGTCGTCTTCGATGTCGATGTCGAGGTCGCTGTCGTCGAGGTCGGACAGGCCGTCGAGATCGGACCGCGGATCCGAGGTGTCTTCGATGGTGACGAGCGCATCCTGGCCCGGACCGTCCATCGCGAGATCGGCCGACGAGATCACCATGCGCGGATCGGTGCGGTCGTCTTCGTCGTCGCCGCCCATCGCGTCGCCGATCGTGCGATCCCCCTCGCGCAGCAGGTCTTCGGTCTCCTCGGGGTCTCCGAACGTGACCGGATCGCTGGTGTCTTCCGGCGGCTCGGGAACCGGCTCGAGGGCGGCGCGCGCGACCGGGGTGGTCTGGATGCGCTCCTCGGGCTCGGGCTCGAAGCCGGGCGGGAAGCCGGTGTCGGGCGTCTCGTCGGTGGGAGGATCGTCGACCTCCTCTTCTTCGATCTCGCCATCGGCCGTGCCGAGCCGGAGGTCGGTGAAGTCGTCTTCGCCCGGCAGGTCGTCGGCGCCGGGGACCGAAGCGACCGCGGCGACCGGCGCTGGAGCCGGAGCGGGGCGTGCAGGCGGGGCGGCGCGGGGCGGCTGCTCGTCGGTGACAGCCGCACGGCGCAGCAGCTCGTCGGTGCCATCGTCGGGGACGATCTCGCCGTAGCCGGCGCTCTCGAGGATGATCTGCGCGCGGCTCGCGGCGTCGAGACCCACCTGGAGCACGGACGGGAACGGCAGGTAGAGCGCCGCCTGGGTGCGCAGGAACGCCTCGGTGGTGTTCAGCAGCGTGAGGATCTCGTTGGCCTCCTGGCTCATCGGGCCACCTCACGGGTGAGCGTCTGCAGGGCGTCGACCAGCTTGCTGCGCGTGGCGGCGAGCTCGTCGAGTCGGGACGTGAGCGCGGAGGCCGCGGCCCCGTCGGCGTGGGCGACGGACCGGTGCAGCACCTCGGCGCGATGGTCGACATCCTGCAGCTGGACCGCGAGCTGACGCAGCGCGATGACCGACCCGAGGATCGCGACGAAGTCGGACTCGTTGGCCTCTTCGGTGAGTGCGGCCACCGAGGTCTCGAGGTTCTGACGCAGTCGGTCTCGGAGAGACCGCAGATCGGGATCGGCCATGTCGTCAGGGCTCCTGAACGCGTGAACGGGTCGAACCGTACCACCCGCTGTGAACGGGGGTCAACGGACGGCGAGTGTCGCTGGGGACCGCGGGGACGGCACGTGCTTCAGCGGATGTCGTGCCGCTTGAGCAACCGGGTGATGGTCTTGCGATCCACCCCGGCAGAGCGGGCTGCCTTGCTGACATTCCCGTCGCATCGCTCGAGCAGGTCTTCGAGGTAGCGACGCTCGAAGGCCGCGATGAGTTGGTCTTTCGCCTCGCGCATCGAGAGCTCGGAGTCGGGGAGCGGCAGGCCGCTGGCCTCGTCTTCCGTGGGCTCGGCATCGGGCAGGACCTGCTCGGTGCGGCCGCCACGCAGGCTGTCGGGGAGCGAGTGCAGGTCGATCAGGTCGCCGTCGCAGAAGGGGATGCACCGAAGCACCGAGTTCTTGAGCTCGCGGATGTTCCCGGGCCAGTGGTAGTCGGCGAACAGCCGCAGCACGTCGTCGGTGCAGCCGCGCACGCTGTGCTCGAACGGCGCGCTCTTGATGATGTGCTCGACGAGGAGCGGGAGATCCTCGATCCGCTGGCGCAGCGGCGGGAGCTTCACCTCGACGACGTTCAGGCGGTAGTAGAGATCCTCCCGGAACCGGCCTTCCTTCACCATCTCGCGCAGATCGCGGTTGGTGGCGGCCACCACGCGCACGTCGACCGCTCGGGTGCGGGTGTCGCCCACCCGGCGCACCTCGCGCTGCTCCAGCACCCGCAGCAGGTTCGGCTGGAGCTCGAGCGGCAGCTCTCCGAGCTCGTCGAGGAAGATCGTGCCCCCGTGGGCCTGCTCGAACACCCCCGCACGCGAGCTCACGGCGCCGGTGAACGCGCCGCGCTCGTGCCCGAACAGCTCGCTCTCGACCAGGTTCGCGGGGATGGCGCCGCAGTCGAACACGATGAACGGGCCGTTCTTGCGGTTCGAGCGCTGGTGGAGGGCGCGCGACACGAGCTCCTTGCCGGTGCCGGTCTCTCCGGTGACGAGCACGGTGAGCTCGGTGCGCGCCACCCGCTCGAGCACGCTGAACACCTCGCGCAGCGACACCGACTGCCCGACCAGCCCTTCGAAGCGGGTCTCCTTGGCGGGGAGGATGTCGACCAGCTCGTCCTTGAGGGTGAACTCCATCTCGGTCTTGCCGACGCGGAACCGGCGCGTCTCACCGAGGTAGACCTCACGGATGCGGACCGCGCCGACGAAGGTGCCGTTCGTGGACCCGAGATCCCGGAGCACGAGCCCGTCGCGCGTGCGCGTGATCTCGGCGTGGCGCCGGCTCACCGTGGAGTCGGTGATCCGGAAGTGGTTGCCCTCCTGCGCGCCGATCCGCAGGACGTCGTGGTCGAACTCCGCCCACTTGCCCTGGTCGGGACCGTCGAGGACCTCGACGCGGATGCGCCGGAGGTTGATCTGCCGGTGGGACAGGTCGGTGTCATTGATGACGCTCGTGATCTCGGACATCGCGCTCGCTCAGGAGGGGGACGATAGCAGAGGCAGGTCAGCCTTCCGAGCCCGTGTCGCGATCGTCCGCGGAGTCGTCCAGGGAATCGCGGGACCGGGACAGGATGCGCTGGATCGATCGGCGGTCCATCCCCGCAGCCCGGGCGGCGGCGCTGACGTTGCCCTCGCAGGCCGCGAGCTGCGCTTCGACGTACCGCTGCTGGAAGTCGTCGAGGAACAGCCGCCGCGCCTCCATGTACGGGAGGTCGGTGCGCACGGGTGCCGCGGCGCCGAACGCCGTGGCGGGCATGCGGGCCCCCGCGATGTCGGGAGGGGCGCGCAGGAGCTGGGGCGGGAGGTCTTCGATGCGAACGCGCGTGCCCGGCGCCATCGCGGCGACGTACTGGGCGGCGTTGCGGAGCTCGCGCACGTTGCCGGGCCACGGCCACCGCTCGAGGTGCGCGCGCGTGGAGGCCTCGAGCGTGAGCGTGCGACCCTCGGGCAGCACCTGGCGCACGAAGTGCTCGAACAGCTGCGGCACGTCGTCGGGGCGCTCGCGCAGCGGGGGGAGCACGAGCTCCACGATCGTGAGGCGGTGGTAGAGGTCTTGCCGGAACTTCCCCTCGGCCACCCGCTGCTGGAGGTCGCGCCACGTCGCGGCGACCACGCGGATGTCGGACGACCGCTGGTCCTGCGAGCCCACCGGCCGGTACGTGCCGTTCTCGAGCAGGCGCAGCAGGCGCGTCTGTGTCTCCATCGGCAGCTCGCCGATCTCGTCGAGGAAGAACGTACCTCCGCGCGCGGCCCACACGAGGCCTTCGCGCCGCTGGTTCGCGCCCGTGAACGCGCCGCGCTCGTGCCCGAACAGCTCGGTCTCGACGAGGGACTGCGACAGCGACCCGCAGTCGACCGGGATGAACGGACCCGTGCGCCCCGAGCGCTCGTGGATCTGGCGCGCCACGACCTCCTTCCCGGTGCCGGTCTCGCCGCGCACGAGCACGGGGAGCGGGGTGGGCGCAATGGTCGCCACACGGCTCCTGAGGCGCTCCATGATGGGGCTCTTGCCGACGAGGCTCACGGACATCGCAGCACTCTAGCAGCGCGGGACCGCTCGCGGCGCCCGCTCACCGGCGGATGGCCCCGGACCACCGACCGGTCGGGATCCAGACGCCCCCCCGGGCCTCCGGATCGGACATCACCCAGGCCTCCGCCGCGAACTGCCTGAGACCGGACACGACCTCGATGGGCTCGCGCGTGTAGAGGCCTTCGTCGACCCCCTCGTACTGGTCGAGCAGCCGGAGCACCCGATCGTCGACGCCGCGCACGAGCTCGCCGTGGACCGTCCCGTCAGCGCCGACCCGGAGCGCCGGGTACCCCGCGGGGAGCCGGTAGATCCGGCCGGCCGTGGTCGCGGCGACGTGCGGGAACCGCTTCAGCATCGCGCCCTGCGGGAAGCCCCGCATCAGCGTGCCGTACACGAACACGTCGGTCATCCGGCCCCCAGCCAGTCCTCGAGCTCGGACACGAGGGGCGCCATGCGTGCGTGGAGCTCGGACTCCTCGGGTGCGGAGCGGAGCTGGGCGAAGAACTTCTCGGACAGCACGGCCTGCTTGCCGAACGTGCTCGCGATGCCGAGCGCTTCGAGGGCGTCGAACAGCGCCCCGTCGGGCAGCCCTCCACTCACTCGCCGCACGACCGCCCAGCCGCGCGACCGGGCGAAGTCGTCGAACAGCCCGAGCACGGGCCCGAGCACCCGCGGACCGAACCGCACGGCCCATCGCCCCTGGTGCCGGTGCACGATCAGGCGGTGCGGGTGCCGACGGTGCGTGAGCAGCAGCGCTGCAGACAGGGTGACGTACGGCGCGTTCGCCAGCACGCGCGTTCGCAGGGTGCGGGTGTCGGGGACCGCGCGTGGCGGGGCCTCTCCGGGGGACAGCAGCCCTCCGTGCACGGCCTGGTGGGGGTCTGCGAGGGTGGGCGTTCGGCTGGCGTCGGGGTTCGCGCGCAACACGCGCAGCAATCGGTTCACGGCCGCGACGCCCCCCTGGAGCTGGGCGAGGGTGGGGGGACAGGCCACCAGGAGGTCGGGCTCCGACCAGCGCTCGAGGAACGAGCCGGGCTCCGCGGACCCCTGCCGCGCGCCGGGTACCGCCACGGGGAACGCGGACAGGGGGCGATCGAGCAGCACCGCCTCGAGGTCGGCGTCGAGGGTGTCGGGATCCAGGGGGTGCCCGAGCAGGCGCTCGTCCCAGCCCCGATAGCGCCGGGCCACGTGATCGCGGCGGAGCTCGGCCTGGCGGTCGTGGGGCGCGAGCCGACAGTCTTCGAGGTAGGCTCGGTAGCCGGGGTCGGACAGGATCACGGAGGTCGTGGAGTCGCCGAGCTCGGCGCGCTGCGTCGCTGCGGGGGTGATCACGAGGGCGCGGCCGACCCGGCGGGCATCTCCGCGACGAATCGCCATGTCGACGTAGCCCCCGATGGGGGCCGACTCGGCCCCGGCCCGGTCGAGCAGGCCGCGGACGTGGTGCAGGTCGAGCTCGCCGTGGTCGAGCAGGCTCGACAGCAGGTAGCGGTAGGCGTCGGGGCTGAACTCGCGTGTGCCGATGGACTCGAGGTCGGGCGGGGCGGGCGGAGGCGCGGGGCGCCCGAACGGGAGCGCCATCTGGCGCACCTCTCCGGGGGGACGCGCGCGGGGCTGGCCGATTGCAGGCGCGATGAGCCCGCGGATCGCCGAAGCGCGTCGCCGCACCGTCGAGGCCGCCATCTCGGGGTCGATCCGGCGCACGGCCGCCGAGATGGCCGCCACGCTGGGAAGGGCGTCGTCGGACTGCACGAGGAGCTCGGCCACCGTGGGGTTCGCCCACACGGCGCGCGCGTAGACCATGGGCCGGTCGTCGCCGGCGTACACGAACTCGAGTCCCAGCGGGGTGAGCTCGCAGTCCTCGTCGACGTCGATCAGGCCGAGCCACTCGCCCGCCTGGGTGTAGTACAGGACCGTTCGCGGCTCGACGTCCAGGGCCTCGGACAGCCCGCGCGTGCTGCGGATCCCGCGACCGACCATGTCGAGCAGGCGCGTGAGGAGCTCGGGGCTGTTCGCGTTGGGGACGAGCAGGTGGCGGGGAGGACCGCGCATGCGGCCAGCTTACTCCCCAGCCGGCCTGAGGTGATTTCTGGTTGTATCCATTGACATGGCAATGCCTGTGCAGCTAGCGTCCGTCCTGGCGTCGTCCCGACCCTCGCGGGATGGCGACTGACCGGGAGCGTTCAGCGTGGCTCGCTGACTCCTCCCTGAATTCGCGCTAGGCTCGCCGTTCCCGGGACGTCCATGAATCGACTCACACGACGGATCGCCATCCTCCGCGGCAAGCGCGAGGGGGCGTTCGACCCCAACCAGTACTACTTCGAGAACGCGCGGAGAACCCGTCTGGCACGGGCGGTTCGCGTGCACCTGCGGTTCGGACGTCCGGTGGTTCTCGTGGCCCCCCGCTGGAGCCAGGCCGAGGTTTTCCTCGAGGATCTGTCCGTCGACCTCTCGCTCGGCGACCCCAGCATCCTCGCGCGCACCCTGAGCCTCGCGCCCCTCAAGGGCCTCACGGCGCACCAGGGGTGGGGCTGGCTCGCGGCAGCGGTCGCGGAGTTCTGCCAGATCCACCTCGAGGAGGGTCCGGCGTGGCAGGCCGTGAGCCGGCGGGGCTTCCGGGCCGTGATGGCCGAGCTGATGGCGCGTGCCGAGGGCGGGCGTCCGCGCTGCCTGCTGGTCCACCACGTCGAGCACCTCCCGGTCGACGCGCTCACCGACCTGGTCGACGTCTTCCGCGAGCACGTGGCCCGCTTCCCGCACGGCCGGTGCTTCAACCTGCTGCTCGCCGGGTCGGTCGACGCGCGCCACTTCGACCTCGCAGGCGCCGTGCGCATGGTCCTGCCCGACTTCTCCACGATCGAGGCCGTCGAGATCCTCGTCGAGCACCTCGGTCCGCTCGACGCCCATCGCCTGCGGCACGTGGTCGACGTGGTGGGCGGAGTGCCCGCGCTGCTCGATGCGCTCGGCGAGAGCGGGGAGAACGACCTCTCGGGCGTGCTCGCCGACCGCGAGAACCTGTGGCGGGCCCTGGGCATCGTCGCCGACGAGGTGCGGCACGCGCTCGACATCGTGAACTCCGACGAGCGCCTGTCCACGCGCCTGGAGCGGCTCGCGCGGCTCGGTCCGCTTCCGGAGGACCCCGAGTTCGACTTCCCGCTTCGTCAGGCCGGTCTCGTGCGCCAGCAGATCGGCACCACCGGCGTGCACACGATCATCCGCACGCCGTGGTTCTCCGAGCTGGCGCTGGCGGGGTGAGCATGAGCGCGTCCGGAAACCCTTTCCAGAACGCGCTCGCGGAGCTCAGGGCGGTCGCCGGGGCCTACCCGGAGGCCTACGAGGAGAGCCCGTGGGGCGACCTCGCCGTGAAGGTGCGCAAGAAGGTGTTCACCTTCCTGGGCGCGACCGACGCGAGCCTGTCGATCACCGCCAAGCTCCCGGAGAGCCGGGAAGCCGCGCTGGCGTTGCCGTACTGCGAGCCGACGCACTACGGGCTCGGCAAGCACGGGTGGGTCACGGCCCGCATCCGCGACGCCGACGAGCTCGACCTCCCGATGCTGCTCGGCTGGCTCGAGGAGAGCTATCGGGTCGTCGCCCCGAAGCGACTGGGCGCACAGGTGCCGCCTGGCGGGCCGATCCCGGGGTCGGAGGTGCCCATGGCGCCCGTTCCCGACGGTGCGCCCGAGGTGGTGGTGGTGAGCGACGACGTGCTGCGGGCCGATCGCTGCATCCGTGGGCTCGCGGAGCGCGGTCTGCGGGGGCTCCGGGCCTCCACGGCCGACCTCCAGGATCTCGCTGACGCCAGCGCGGCCGTGCTGCTCGTCGATCTCGGCCGGAGTGCGTCCGTCGCGCTCGCGCTCGCGGGGGAGCTGGCGCTCGTGCACTTCGACTGCCCCCTCGTGCTGGCCGGGATCCGCGACGGTCGCTCGGAGGAGGCCGCCCGTACGGCGGTTCCGGGCGCGGCGTGGCTGAGCCGCGAGCCGCCCGGCGATCCATCGGTCCTGGAGCGCGTCGCAGCGCTGGTGGGCTGATGTCGAAGTCCCACCTGGTGCTCGCGATCATCGCCACCGACCGCACCTTCGAGCGGGTCTGGTACCGCGGGCGCGAGGTGTGGTCGGGCAAGTGCATCCACTGCAACACGCGCCTCCAGGTCGGGCTCGACGGCACCCCGATCAGCCGGGCGACGGTCGAGCACATCCTGCCGCGCGTCCATGGGGGCACCGACGCCATCGAGAACGTCGCGCTGGCCTGTGCCCGGTGCAACGGGGGCAAGGGCTCGCGCCACGACCACAAGCGGCTCGACGATCCCGCGCTGCAGGCGATCATCGAGCGGCTCCAGGCGCGGCGCCGCAAGCGCTGGCGCGACCCTCAGGTGTAGGCGATCAGCCCGGCGGCGGCCGCGGCGCCGAAGCACCAGACCGCGAACCAGTGCAGCCCACCGCGCTTCACGAGCTCCACGAGCAGCACGAGCGCGAGGTAGCCCGTGATCAGCGAGGCGCTGAAGCCTACGGCCACGTCGACGGGGTCGAACGCAGCGAGGTCGGCGTCCTTCAGGAGGAGGAGCGTGGCCCCGGAGATCGCGGGCACGCTCATCAGGAAGCTGAACCGCGCGGCCTCTTCGCGATGGACGCCGAGCAGGAGCGCGGCGGCGATGGTGGATCCGGACCGCGAGATGCCGGGCGTGATGGCGAGGCCCTGCACGATGCCCAGCACGACGGCGAGCCACAGGGTGATCGACCGGCTGGAGGCAGGCGCGAACCGCGTCGAGAGCAGGATGGCGCCCGTGATGGCGAAGGTGACGGTGAGCGAGGCCGGGTTGTCGAACAGGGCTTCGAAGGTGTCCTTGAACAGGAGCCCGATGACGGCGGTGGGCACGCTCGCGGCGACCAGGAGCATCCACTGACGCATGCCCTCGCGCTGGAGGAGCGGCGCGTCGCCCTCGAACGGGGCGCGGAGCAGCGCGCCGACCTGTTCCCGGTAGAAGTACACGACAGGGATGAGCGTTCCGACGTGCAGGAACAGGTTGAACAGCACGTTGTCACCGCCGAGCTCCACGAACTGGGAGAACAGCGTGAGGTGACCGGAGCTCGAGACCGGGAGGAACTCGGTGAGGCCCTGGACGACGCCCAGGAAGAGCGCGCCGAGCGCGGATGCGACGGGGATCATGGAGAGGGGACCGTGGGGAGGGGGTTCAGGGGTCCTGGCGGAGGGAGCGGAGGTAGAGGACGAGCGCGTCGAGGCGCTCGAGCTTCATGGGGAAGCCGCGCATCACGGTGCCGGGCTTGCCGGCCAGGATGACGCCGCGCACCATCTCCTCGTCGGAGCGCTTCCAGTACGCGGGGTCGGAGAAGTCGGCGGGAGGCTTGGGGAGTGCCCGTGCGGCAGGGCCGTCGCCCTTCCCGGTGGCGCCGTGGCAGGTCTGGCACTTGGCGGCGTAGATCGACCGACCGAGCTCGAGGGGATCCTCGGGCGCAGGCGGGTCGGCAGCGAAGGCAGCGAGCAGGAGCGCGGTGACCATGGGGCAATCATAGCCCTTTGGCGGCACGTCCGCGGGCTCGTCAGTCCTCTTCCTCGCGCTCCGGGCCCTCGTCGTCGGGCTCGGGCTTCCCGGGGGCGACCTTCTGGGGCGGCTTGCGAGCCGGCTCGTTCTTCGTGGGGCGGTCGGGAAGGGCTTTGTCGGGGCCGAGCGTCGCCATGTACTTCAGCACGCGCACGGCGTCGGCGCGGTCGAACGAGGCTTCGAAGCCGGGCATCGCGTTGACCCCGCGCAGCACGGCCCGGACCATGGGCTCCCGTGTGTCGACCTTGCCGTGCAGCGCCGGGACGGGGCTGACGAGGGCGGCGGCCGCAGGACCCTGCCCGCCGTTCCGGGTGCCGTGGCACGACACGCAGTGGCGCCGGTACAGCTCCTCGCCGCGAGCCTCGTCGGTGGGGCGGGTGGTGGGCTGTGCGGCCAGCGACGCGGACGCGAGGACCGCGAACAGGGCGCCGACGACGGCGACGGGGATGAGCGAACGCATGGGGGTCCCCAAACAAAATCACCCGCCCTTGCGGGGCGGGTGATGAAGTGGCGGGATGGACGGGACTCGAACCCGCGGCCTCCGGCGTGACAGGCCGGCGTTATAACCGACTTAACTACCACCCCTCAGAACTCGATGGGGGAGTGGGCGGAACAGGACTCGAACCTGCAACCGACGGCGTGTAAAGCCGTAGCTCTCCCATTGAGCTATCCGCCCGACAGAGTGGCCCCCGCCGAGCGTTCACGTTGTATTTCGGCCTGCTCGCGGCGTCAAGAAGCCGCGTGCAGGCCAAGACACATTACGGATTGACGGCGTCCTTGATGGCCTTTCCGGGCTTGAACTTCACCTTCCGGCTCGCCGGGATCGAGATCGGCTTCTTGGTGCGGGGATCCCGACCCATCCGGGCGGTGTGCTCCGCGACCATGAACGTGCCGAAACCGACCAGCGTCACCTTCTTGCCGTCGACCAGGGCGCCCTGGATGGCGGTGGTGAGGGCGGTGAGCGCCTTCTCGGCGTCGACCTTCTTGAGTCCGGTTTCCGAGGCGATGTGTGAGACGAGATCAGCCTTCGTCACTGAGTTGGCCATGGTGTGCTCCCCTGTTTCCACGCCGGTGCGACCTGACGTGGAAGCTCGTGTCTGAACGCGCGAGAACCCGCGCGCCGGGGGACTCTAGCGGACCGAGCCCACAAAAGCGAAGCCCCTCGTTGGAGGTTTTTTTGCACCCAGTGCTAGCTCGCAGACCCCGGAGGCGTGGCAACACTGGATTGTGAGGGTTCGATCGAGTCTTTCGATTCGAGCAGGCTCGAGTGCCCTCCGAAGATCTCGTCGGCCTGCGCGCCTACGAGGGCCTCCTTGAGGACGCGGTCCATGTGGTCCACCGCGATGATCTCGACACTCTGGCGGACCCGCGCGGGAATCTCGTCGACGTCCTTCACGTTCTCTTCCGGGATGAGGACGCGGGTGATGCCCCCCCGGTGTGCCGCGAGGACCTTCTCCTTCAGCCCACCGATGGGGAGCACGCGGCCCCGGAGCGTGATCTCGCCGGTCATCGCGGTGTCGGCGCGCACCGGGATCTGCGTGAGCGCGCTCACGAGGGCGGTGGCCATGGCGATGCCCGCGCTCGGACCGTCGGTCTTCAGGGCGTTGCCCGGGTAGTGGATGTGGAGGTCTTGCGTGTCGTAGAAGTCGGGCTCGAGGTGCAGGGCTTCCGCGCGCGTACGGAGGTACGTCAGCGCCGCGTTGGCGGATTCCTTGAGCCAGTCGCCGAGACGCCCGGTGAGGATGAGCTTTCCGGTGCCCTTGATCGCGGCGACCTCGATGTTCAGGAGCTCTCCGCCCCACGGGCTCACGGCCAGACCCTTCACGGTGCCGACCTGGTCTTCGAGCTCTCGCTGGCCGATCTTGTACCGCGGCACACCGAGCAGCTTGTCGAGGTTCGCCGTGGTGACGTTGATGCGGGTCTCGGGACCGTGGTGGACCACGCGCCGCGCGACCTTCCGGCAGATGCGGGCGGTCTCCTGCTCGAGCTTCCGGACGCCCGATTCCTTCGTGTAGTTGCGGATCATCATCAGCAACGCGGGATCGGAGAGCGTGACGTTCTCTTCGGTGATGCCGTTCAGCTCCATCTGGCGCGGCAGCAGGTACCGCCGGGCGATGGCGGCCTTCTCGATCTCCGTGTAGCCCGAGAGCTCGGTGATCTCGAGGCGGTCCTGCAGGGGGAGCGGGATGCCCTGCAGCGCGTTCGCGGTGCAGATGAACATCGCCTTCGACAGGTCGAAGTCGAGATCGAGGTAGTGGTCGTTGAACTGGCTGTTCTGCTCGGGATCGAGGACCTCGAGGAGCGCCGCCGCGGGGTCGCCGCGGAAGTCGCTGCTCATCTTGTCGACCTCGTCGAGCAGGATGACGGGGTCGATCGCGCCGGACCGCTTCATGGCGTGCACGAGCTTGCCGGGCATCGCGCCGATGTAGGTGCGACGGTGACCGCGGATCTCGGCTTCGTCGCGGACGCCGCCGAGGGAGATCTTCACGAAGGGACGGTTGGTCGCCCGCGCGATGGACCGCGCCAGGGAGGTCTTGCCGACACCCGGCGGACCCACGAGGCACAGGATGGGACCGCGCATCTTGTCGACGAGCTGGCTCACCGCCAGGTACTCGAGGATGCGCTCCTTGATCCGGCGCAGACCGAAGTGGTCTTCGTTGAGCACCGTGGCAGCCTCTTCGAGCGTGCGCGGCTCGGGGCTCTCTTCGCTCCACGGGAGCGCGACGATCCAGTCGAGGTAGTTCCGGACGACCGTGGCCTCGGCGCTCATCAGGTTCATCTGCGCGAGCTTCCGGAGCTCCTTCTCGGCGCGGCTCTGGACGTGCTCCGGGAGGTCTTTCTCGGCGAGGGCCTGCGCGATCTCCTCGAGGTCGGACCGGCCCTCCTTGTCGCCGAGCTCCTTCTGGATGGCCTTCATCTGCTCGTTGAGCCAGTACTCGCGCTGGGTGCTCTCGCGCTCGCGCTTCACCCGGCTCTTGAGCTTCTTCTCGACCTGGAGGAACTCGATCTCGGCGAGCAGGGCCTTGTAGATGCGCTCGAGTCGCTCGGTGACGTCGATGGTCTCGAGCAGCTCCTGCTGTTCGGCGACCTTGAACTTGAGCGGCGCGATCAGCATGTCGGCCAGGCGGTCGGCATCTTCGAGCGCGTTCACCGACAGCAGCATCTCGGGCGGCACAGCGCGGTCGAGCTTGACGTAGCGTTCGAACGTGGCCTTCACGGTGCGCACGAGCGCCTGCTGCTCGACCGACACCTCGGACTTCGGCAGGAACTCCTCGACCTCGACCTCGAAGTGGGGATCCTCGGAGAGCCAGCGCACGACCTTCGCGCGGCGTCGGCCTTCGACCACGATCTTCGTGTTGCCGTCAGGCAGGTTCAGGACCTCTTCGACCGTCGCGATGACGCCGAAGTCGTAGATGTCGGCCTGCGTGGGGTTCACGCGCTCGCCGGACCGCTGCGCGACCAGGAAGATCTCGCCGGACTGGCTGGCCCGCGCCGCGTTCACCGCGCTCACCGACCGCGGACGCCCGACGATCAGCGGCATCGTGCGCTGGGGGAACACCACGACCTCCCTCAGGGGGAGGAGGGCGAAGCGTGCGGGAACGTCTTTGTCCTGACGGTCACGGAAGAACATGGATCAGGCCCACTCCGCCTCGTTCTCGTAGACCAGGATGGGGTCCTGGCGCTTCTCGACGACGTCTTCGCTGATGATGCACTCCTTCACGTTGTTCTTGGAGGGCAGGTCGTACATCACGTCGAGCATGATCTCCTCGAGGATGCCGCGCAGACCGCGGGCCCCGGCCTTTCGCTGGAGGGCCTCGCGCGCGATGAACTTCAGCGAGCCCTCGGTGAACTTGAGGGCCACGTTGTCCATGTCGAACAGCTTCTGGTACTGCTTGATCAGGGCGTTCTTCGGCTTGATCAGGATGTCGATCAGCGCCGCTTCGTCGAGCTCGTCGAGGGTGGCGACCACGGGCACGCGGCCGATGAACTCGGGGATCAGCCCGAACTTCATGAGGTCTTCGGCCTCGACCCGCGCGATGAGCTCGGACGTCGTGAGCTTCTCGCGACCCCGCACCTTCTTGCCGAACCCCATCTGCTGCGACCCGAGCCGGCCTTCGACGATCTTGTCGAGCCCGACGAACGCGCCGCCACAGATGAACAGGATGTTCGTGGTGTCGATCTGCAGGAAGTCTTGCTGGGGGTGCTTGCGACCGCCCTTCGGGGGCACGTTCGCGATGGTGCCCTCGATGATCTTCAGCAGCGCCTGCTGCACGCCCTCGCCGGACACGTCGCGCGTGATCGAGGGGTTCTCGGACTTGCGGCTGATCTTGTCGATCTCGTCGACGTAGATGATGCCCTTGCAGGTGCGCTCGACGTTGTACTCGGCGTTCTGGAACAGCCCGAGGATGATGTTCTCGACGTCCTCACCGACGTAGCCGGCCTCCGTGAGGCTCGTGGCATCGGCGATGGCGAACGGCACGTTCAGGAACTTCGCGAGCGTCTGCGCGAGGAGCGTCTTGCCGGAGCCCGTGGGCCCGATGAGCAGCACGTTGCTCTTCTGCAGGTCGACGTCGTCGTGGTTGCTGCGGCTGTCGATGCGCTTGTAGTGGTTGTGCACGGCCACGGCCATCACGCGCTTGGCTCTGTCCTGGCCGATGACGTACTCGTCGAGGTGCGCGTAGATGTCCTTCGGCTTCGGGACGAGACCGCGCGTCGCGTAGAAGTCTTCGCGCTCGTACTCCTCCGTGATGATGTCGTTGCACAGCTCGACGCACTCGTCGCAGATGTAGACCGACGGGCCCGCGATGAGCTTGCGAACCTCCTTCTGCGACTTGCCGCAGAAGGAGCAGCACAGATCCTTGCCGGTGGACTTCCTGCGCACGGGGCCTAGTCCTCGCCGCCGGGCTGCTCACCGGGCGCGAACACCTCGTCGATCAGGCCGTACTCCTTGGCCTCGGCGGCCGTCATGATGTTGTCGCGCTCGGTGTCGTGCGCGATGGTCTCGACGGTCTGGCCGGTGTGACGGGAGAGCGTCTCGTTCAGCGTGGCCTTCCAGCGCAGGATCTCCTTCGCGTGGATCTCGATGTCGGTGGCCTGCCCGCGGAACCCGCCGAGCGGCTGGTGGATGAGGACCCGGCTGTGGGGGAGCGCGCGGCGCTTGCCCTCGGCGCCGCCCGCGAGGAGCACGGCACCCATGGACGCGGCCTGCCCGACGCAGATGGTGGCGACCTCGGGGCGGATGTACTGCATGGTGTCGTAGATCGCCATCCCGGCCGTGATCACGCCGCCCGGGCTGTTGATGTACATGTAGATGTCCTTCTCGGGATCCTGGCTCTCGAGGAACAGGAGCTGCGCCACGATCAGGTTGGCCACCTGGTCGTCGATGGCGGTGCCGAGGAACACGATCCGGTCGACCAGGAGGCGCGACCAGATGTCGTAGCGCGTCTCGCCGCGATGGGTGGTCTCGGTGACGCTGGGGATGAAGTAGCTCGTGGGCGTCGGGAAGCTCATGGGGCGGGGTCCTTCCTGTATGGGGACCTCCGTAACTGGAGGGATCCGCAGCGCCCATCGAATTCGCGACCCCCTGTCCGATCGGGCAGGCGCGCTGGATCGGGCGCCTGGAAGGGCTTACCGGCCGACCCGGGTTCGGGGTGGTCGGGGGGCGGGAGGCCCGCTACACGGTCGGCGGGAGGGTCGATGACGCGCGCACTGTGCACGGGGGTCGGGATCTTCGCGTGCCTCGCCTGCGGAGGGGTGCTCGAAGACGAGCAGCACGCGCTCGATGCCTCCGATCACGCCGTGCTGGTCGAGGTCGCCGACCTCCAGAGCGAGTTCCCCGCCACGGTGTTCGACCCCACGAAGGAGACGTGGTCGAAGGTGAAGTCGTTCGGCAGCTGGGAGCTCGAGTACGGCTACGAGTCCGACGACTTCGCCGTGTCGAGCCTGGTCTTCGTCGAAGACACCCCCGACGACGCGAGCTGGGTGATGTGGGGCTTCGGCATCGCCCCGGCCATGCTCGAGAGCGAGGGCATCACATTCGACCAGGACGACTCGCTCGTGTCGGGCGGCGACGAGAAGAAGTGCGGCGTGCTTCGCACGGACGGCAATCCGGTCGGCAACCTCTGCCTCGTGCGCGACGGGTCCATCGCCATCGCGCTCGTGATGGTGGGCGGGTACTACGACACGCCCGGTGGGCTCGACGTCATCCTGGGTGCGCCCCGTGCCGCGCTCGTCGGGTACACGCCGAAGCCGTCGCCGCTCCCGTGATCGTCGCAGGGCTCGCCGGGTGCGCGTGGCTGCTGCCCGAGCCCCCCGAGATCATGCACGCGCTCGATGCCGGCGACCGCGCGGTCGTGATCGACGCACGCGACCTCCAGCTGCTGTACCCCGGCCTCGTGCCGGCCGACGAGGAGTGGGAGAAGTCGAGCCAGGGGCCGCACTGGCAGGTCGCCTATGCGAGCCTCGGCGACACGTTCGTCGGCTCGTTCTTCATCCTCGACCCGCATCCCGAAGCCCTGATGGACATGGGCTACATCGTCGGGCAGATGGGCTGGCGGTTCCAGGAGCGGCCCGAGCTCGTGACGGTCGGCGACGCGTACACCTGCGGGCTCATCGTCGACGGGGGTGTCCCGATCGGCAACGCCTGCGCGGTGCTCCAGGGAGACCGCCTGTGGACGCTCATCGTCGAGACCCGGCCCGTCACCGCGCCGGGAGGGCTCGATCCGCTGTTCGCAGAAGCGCTGGCGACCGGCGCCGGCTACACCCCGAGACCGTCCCCCCTGAACCCCGGAGCCTCCCCGTGATCGAGCTCATCTGCACCCGCACCTGCAGCACGTGCCGCAAGGCGGTCGCCCTCCTCGAAGACCAGGGGATGGCGTTCACCTACCGCGAGTACACGAAGGACCCCCTGTCGGCCGACGAGATCCGGTCGGTGCTCGCCAAGCTCGGAATGGGCCCGCGCGACGTGCTCCGTGCTGCCGACGCGAAGAAGAACGGCATCGCCGACGAGCTCGACGACGACGCGCTGATCGCGGCCATGGCCGAGATCCCGCGCCTGCTGCAGCGCCCGATCGGCGTGAAGGGCGCGAAGGCCGCGCTCGGCCGGCCCGTGGAGAACCTGCTCTCGCTGCGCTGACCGCGCCTCAGCGCACCCGGTCGAAGCGCATCTCCCACGTGCGCTCGTCGTCGGTGCCCGCACAGTGCAGGCGCTCGCCATCGACCGTGCACGCGAGCACGAGGCCGGGGACCACCGCCGTGTCGGAGGCGGGCCCGGTGTCGTCCTCGGAGCGCGCCTCCAGCGCCCAGGCGCCCTCACGCAGGCGGGTGCCGTCCATGCGGGTCGTCAGGAACGTGCCGTCCACCCGGCCTTCGAGGAACAGCGCAGCTCCGGTCGATCGGAGCTCGAGCTGCCAGCTCACCCCGTCGACCGGGCACTCCACACGCGTGGCGTCCGCGGGCGACCACCGGTCGGCACACACCCAGGCGCCCACGGCGGGGTCGTCCGAACGGGCACAGCCCTGGACCGCCAGGAAGGCGACCAGGGCTGTGACGGATCCCCGAGTCCCGAGGGCTCGCAGGGACGGTACGTGAGTCCCGAGGGCTCGCAGGGACGGTACGTGAGTCCGGAGGAGGCTCACTGGGTGTCGGCGATGCGCTTCTCGATCGCGGCGAGGGCGCCCTTGCGGGCCTTTCCGGACTGCTCGGCCTCGAGGAGCTCGGCGAGGTACGCGTCGTGCGCGCCGCTCTCGATCTCCTCCTTCACCTTGCCCACGGCACCGGCCAGGACGGACAGGTCGGCGCCCGCAGCGGGGGCCTCCTCCTTCTTGGCCTTGCCCTTCTTCGCCTTGGGCTCGGCCTTCTCGGCCGGTGCGGCTTCGGCCTTCGCCTCGGCCTTGTCGGCCTTCTTCTTCGGAGCGGCGGCCGGCTTGGCGGCGTCGACCAGCTTGGCGCGCTCGAGCAGCCAGTCGAGGGTCTTCTCCTCGAGCATGCGGGCCTTGAGCTCCTCGACCGCGTCGTCCTTCACGAAGTAGCCGCGCACGGCCTCGACGCTCTGGCCACGCTCGTCGGCGAGCTCGGAGTACTTCCGCTCGAGGTCGGCATCGGTGATCTCGATCTTCTCGGTCTCGCTGACCTTCTCGAGGATGAGACCGGCCTTCGACGCGAACTCGGCACGGATGCGGAGGTCGGCGATCTGGGCGTCGGAGAACGACAGCGAGCGCGGGTCGCGGCCCATGTAGGCCTGCTGGAGGCGCAGCTCGTCCATCAGCATCTTCAGGCTGGTGTCGATCATGCCGACCGGCACGTCGAACGGGTTCGCCGCGATGAGGGCCTCGAGCAGGTTCGCGCGGGCCTGGTTGCGCGCGAGGTCGTCGCGCTGCTTCTGCAGCGAGCCGCGGATGGCGAGGCGCATGGCGTCGGCGCCGCCTTCGTAGCCGAGCTCCTCGGCTAGGGCGTCGTCGAGGGCGGGGACCTCGTTGGCCTGGATCGACAGCACGTTCGCGACGACCGACAGCTCCTTGCCGGCGACGGCCTCGGTGCGGGCGTCTTCGCCGAAGGTGACCTTGCCCTTCTTGCTCTTGCCGGCCTTGGTGCCGACCAGGAAGTCTTCGATGCCGGGGTAGTACGGATCGGCCTCGGTGCGGATCATCGTGCCGGGCTCGGACGCGACGACCTCCTTGCCGTCCTTCACGGTGAGCTCGACGAGCACCATGTCGCCCTTCTCGACGCCACGGTCGGTGACCTCGACCAGGCGGGCCTGGCCTTCGAGCTTCGCGCGCACGGACGCCTCGATCTCCTCGTCGGCGACGACGACGGGCGGGTACACCACCTCGACGCCCTTCACCTTCGTGAGCTCGACCTGCGGCTTCACGTCGACCAGCACGGTGAACGAGAAGTCGGCGTTGCCGCGGATCTCGCCCGGCTCGTCGAGCTGGGGCTGGCCGACGGGCTCGAGGTTCTCGCCCTTGATCGCGTCGCGGTAGCCGCTCTGGATCAGGTTGTTCGCCACATCGCTGCGGATGTCGGCGCCGAACCGGGCCTCGAGCACCTTGCGGGGCGCCTTGCCGGGACGGAAGCCGTGCAGACGGACCTTCCGGCTCAGGGTCTTGAACGCGTTGTCCAGCTCGTTGCGGACCTTGTCGGCCGGAACGGTGATCTGGATCTTGCGCTGGAACGATCCGATGGACTCGACTGCAACCTTCATCACTGACCTCGATGCTGCGAAACGGGCCTGACGCGGTGGTGCGAGAAGGGGGACTCGAACCCCCACGGGTTGCCCCACTGGATCCTAAGTCCAGCGCGTCTACCAGTTCCGCCATTCTCGCGAACGACCGAAATGGACCCGCGCCCTTATAGGGCCGACGGGCTCGCGTCGACACCGATGTTGACGTTGGTCCAGAAACCCCGCGGGCGATGCCCGAGCGGGCCTGCTCAACGGGCGAAGAGCGCCCAGGCCGCGATCCGGGCCGACAGGACGGCGTGCGAGCGCTCCTCCACCGCGATCCGTTCGAGCAGGCGGCGCTCGGCGGGGGCGAGCGGCCCGCGGAGCCGGTGGCGGGCGTGCGCGACCGCCCGACCCTCGCCCACCACGCCGTGCCGGATGGATTCCCACGCCATGCGCGCGCGACCGGGCGTCGGCCGGGCGGATCGAGCGACGGGCCCCAGCGAGATCCCCGCCAGCGCTGCGCTGTCGCGCGCGTGCCCGGCTTCTTCTGCGGCGGCGTCGAGGCAGGCGTGCACCAGCTCGGTGGGGGCGCCGTGCGCGGTGAGGTCGCGGGCGAGCTCCTCGAACGCCGCGACCGCCTGGTGCTCCATGCGGGCATCCCAGGCCCAGCGGTCGGTGTCGGTGGGGAGCGGAGTGCCGGGCAGCGGACGCCCGATCACGACCTGGTGGTACGGCTCGAACAGCCACACGTACGCCGACTGGGCCAGCACGACGACGGACACCGTGAGCGTGAACAGGCCCGTGGCGGCCGTCGCCAGGGACAGGGTCGGCCCCGCGTCCGTGCCCGCTTCCTGGGCATCCATCGCGTCGCGTCGCTGGCGGATCCCGTCGAAGAACACCAGCAGGAGCGCGCCGAACGCGGGCACCTGCAGCACGGTGAGCACGACGAGCCGCTCGGGCGCGGACTTCTCGTCGGGCGACAGGAACGACTCGACGTCGAGGCTCCATTCCCAGTACGCCCATGCGGAAGAGGCGAGGAGGGCGAACAGGGCGAGCAGGCCCGCGAGGGCGGTCATCCAGCGGCGCATGACTGCACATAGCCCGGATCGCGGGCTCCGAAGACACGAAACCCCGAGACGCGGTGCGCTCGGGGCTGTGTGCTTCTGCGAAGCTCGAAGCAGTGAATGTGGGCCCAGCAGGACTCGAACCTGCAACCTACGGATTAAGAGTCCGGTGCTCTACCACTTGAGCTATAGGCCCGTATTCACGTTGGTATGGGGTGGATGATGGGTTTCGAACCCACGACCTCCGGAACCACAATCCGGCGCTCTAACCAACTGAGCTACACCCACCGTGTACGGGGCCTCTACTAAATCGGTCTGCCCCGCGTGACAAGGGATCCTCGAATGCGATGGTGGATGTACAGTTCGATCCTGCTGGTTTCGGGGATCGCTGCATGCGGCCCCCGCACGGCCAGCGTGGTCGAGTCGGGGGCCCGCCAGGAGACCGAGGTGATCCTGGAGCGCTTCCGGTCCTACCGGCTGGAGCCTGCGGGCATCGCTCCGCCGACGCTCGGCACCCCGTCCGCGCTCACCTCCCGCGACTCCGTCACCGGCTCCGTGGAGCTCGTGCGAGCCGAAGACGCCGAGTGGAACCAGTGGCCCGGGTCCACCAGCCGGCTGTTCAACAACCGCATGGCCTACCTGTTCCAGGTGGAGATCACGTCGTCCGAGCCGGTCCGATGGCTGCCCGAGCGCACGCGGCTCGAGCTCAACGAGGAGGGCAACGTGTTCCACGCGGCACCGAGCCAGGAGGTCCTCCTCGAAGACCTCCTGTTCTGGGCCTACCATCAGGAACGAAGCGTGCTGGACGGCGATCTCGCGCTCCGGGCCCGCGCGGCCGGTCCGCTGCGCGAGGCCTACCTCCAGACCGCCCCGGACACCCTGCTCAGCGGTCTCGTGGCGTTCCCGCTCGTCACCACGCCCGACAACGAGAAGTACTACCGGCACGTCGATCCCGCGGACTACCACGTGGTGTCGATGCGCCTCACGCTCGCACTGCAGACCGCCACGGGCGTCGAGCAGCTGGTGTGGATGCTCGAGTGAGCGTCGGAGACGAGGAGGTCAGCGTCGGCGTCCGCGTCGGTCCCCGCGGCGAGGGCGGGCGATGGAGCCTCGACCCTCGGGCCGTCCGAAGGGGCCGACAAGCTCCAGTTACTCCGCGCGCAAGCGCGCTGCGCACTCCGGGCTTCGCCCTCCGTTTGCGGTTCTGTAGACCGCTGCGGCCTGCATCGAGCACGGTTCGACCGGGTCGGGAGCGCGTCGATGGGCGGGGACCGTGCCTGACGTTTGCGGCCTCGCCGAACGGCGTCGGGGATGGGGCCCATGTCCGCGTCGGCGGCGACCAGGATGTAGGTGAGGTCGACGTCCGCGCTGGAAGAGACGTGGGTGTTGGTGAGGACGGCGTCCGCGTCGGCAGAGACGAAGGCGCCAGTGAGGACCGCGTCCCCGTCGGTGGAGACGAAGTTGTCGGCGAGGACGGCGCCCAGGTCGGTCCCCAACCCAGAGCAGGTGACAGAGCCTCGACCCTCGGGCCGTCCGGCGGGTCCAACGAGCTCAGTTACTCCGCGCGCAAGCGCGCTGCGCACTCCGGGCTTCGCCCTCCGCTTGCGGTTCGGAAGACCGCTGCGGCCTGCATCGAGCACGGTTCGACCGGGTCCGGAGCGCGTCGATGGGGCCGGGGACCGTGCCCGACGCCTGCGGCCTCGCTGAAGGACGTCGATGGGGCCGACGTCCGCGTCGGCAGAGACGTGGGTGTTGGTGAGGACTGCGTCCGCGTCGGCAGAGAGGACGCTGTCGTGAGGATTGCGTCCGCGTCCTCGGCTTCGACGTGGTCTCCCGACGTCCCGGCGAAGACCTCGTCTGGCGAGCGCTCGACGCTCCGCATCGAGGCGCAGGGAGTCCGACGGACCCCGCGGAAAGAGTCCGCCCCAGCAGGGGCGCCGCAGGTGCGGGGTCTGTGGGACTCTCGTGTCTACGCGAGGGATGCCAACGAGCGAAGCGAGGCGGAGGGCGAAGCCCGGAGTAAGGGTGGCTGGCGCCGGCGAATCGACAGGTCCCGTCTGCTCGACCCGCCCTGCCAGGACGCCGTCTGCTCGACCCGGCCTGCCGGGACGCCGTCTTCTCGACCCGGCCTGCCGGGACGCCGTCTTCTCGACCCGGCCTGCCGGGACGCCGTGTGCTCGACCCGCCCTGGCAGGGCGCCGTCGGTCCCCGCAACGAGGGCTGGGGCGGAGCCTCGACCCTCGGGCCGTCCGAAGGGTCCGACGAGCTCCCATTACTCCGCGCGCAAGCGCGCTGCGCACTCCGGGCTTCGCCCTCCGCTTGCGGTTCGGAAGACCGCTGCGGCCTGCATCGAGCACGGTTCGACCGGGTCCGGAGCGCGTCGATGGGGCCGGGACCGTGCCCGACGCCTGCGGCCTCGCTGAACGCCGTCGATGGGGCCGATGTCCGCGTCGGCGGAGACCAGGATGTCCACGAGGACAGCGTCCGCGCTGGCAGA
>JAWKRP010000019.1:0-196357 GCA_041389565.1 Myxococcota bacterium | reverse complement strand
ATCGACGCCGCGATCGAGTTCGGAAAGCACCGCGCCATCCGCGGCGCCGATGTCTACACCCTCGGGTGGCGCGAGGTCCGCTTCTTCGCGCAGCGCGGCATCGACCTGTCGCGTTGGGAGGGGATCGAGGTCGTCTGTGCTCACGACGGCCAGGTCCTCACGGTCTACCGCAACAAGAAGCCGCGTGCCCATCGAGGCCGCGCTGCCCGTCGGGCCGCGTGAGGAACGACCGATGGGATGCGCCGAGTACCACGAAGACATCGTCAACAACGACAACGAACGCTCGCTCCCGGCCACCCGGCGCGCCGAGCCCAGTCCCAGCAACCCCAAGGACACCAGCACCATGAGCCGCCTCAAGGAATTCACCACCCAGTCCGCCCGCCCGTTGCCTGTCATCCTGCTCGCCGACGTGTCGGGCAGCATGGGCGTCGACGGCAAGATCCAGGCCCTCAACCACGCCGCGCGCGAGATGCTCGAAGCGTTCCAGGACGAGTCCGACCTGCGCGCCGAGATCCACGTCTCCGTGATCACGTTCGGCGGGCAGTCCCGCGTTCACCTGCCCCTCGGTCCGGCCCGCGACGCCTCGTGGACCGACCTCGGGGCGAGCGGCGGCACGCCGATGGGCGCGGCCTTCGACCTCGCCCGCCAGATGGTCGAGGACAAGACGACCGTGCCAGGCCGCGCCTACCGCCCGACCATCGTCCTGGTCTCCGACGGCCAGCCGACCGACGCCTGGCAGCAGCCGCTCCAGGCGCTCCTCGGCAGCGAGCGCGGCGGCAAGGCGTTCCGCATGGCCCTCGCCATCGGCGCAGATGCCGACCACGCGGTCCTCCAGGCGTTCCTCGCGGACCCCGAGGCGCGCGTCTACCGCGCCGACGAGGCCCGGCAGATCCGCCAGTTCTTCCAGCTCGTCACGATGAGCGTGTCGGTCCGCTCGCGGAGCGCGAACCCGAACAGCGCCCCGGCCAGCCTGCCGAACGACGGCTGGGACCTGTAGTGGTTCGCGTGGTCGCCAGCAGCGTGCGCGGCCCGTCGCACGCGCGGGACGGTCTGCCTTGCCAGGATGCCTGGCTGGCAGTCGCCGACGCCCGCGCGTCGCTCGCGGTGGTCTGCGACGGCATGGGCAGTCGCCCGCGCTCCCGCGAAGGTTCCCGCGCCGCGACGCTGGCGACCCGCGACGCGTGGCGGCTGTGGCGTCGCTCGCCAGTCGGCACCGTGGAGGACCTGATCCGGCTGGTCGAGGCTGCGTGGCGGCTGCGGCTGGGTCGCGTCCCGGCCGACGAGGCAGCGACGACCTGCCTCCTCTACGCGGAGGACGGCCACGGTCGTGCCGCCCAGGCCCAGCTCGGCGACGGTCTCATCGCGCGGCGGTTGCCCGAGGGCGCGGTCGCGGTCCACCCCACCCGCAGCCAAGGCTTCGGGCTGACCCTCGCGCTTGGGACGTCGCACACCCTGGCGGACTGGTCCTTTGCGCTGGTCGAGCCCCTTGGCGCTGGCCAGGTGCTCTTGCTCGCGACCGACGGCGTGTCGGAGGACCTAGAACCCGGCCGCCTCGGCGACCTCGCGGCCTGGGTCGTGGACGACCTCGGCCCGCTCCACCGACCCGGCCGCGCGCTGACGCACGAGCTCCGCAACTGGCCCGTCCCTCACCATCAAGACGACAAGACCCTCCTCGCCATGTGGAAGCCATGAACACCATCCAGCAGGTCATCGACGAGTCCGGCGCGGTCCACACCCTCTCGAAGAAGATCGGGGCTGGCGGCCAGGGAGAGGTGTGGCTGGCCGAAGGCGGCCGGCGCGTCGTCAAGCTCCTCAACCCACGGAGCGACCCCGAGGCGCTACGTCGTCAGTTCGCCTTCGTCCGCCGGCTCGATCTCGCCGGACTGCACGTTGCGCGGCCGATCGCGGTCCTCAAGCCGCCGCATGTCGGCTACGTCGCCGACTTCCTCAGCGACATGGTGTCGATCAAGGCGCTCATGGAGGCGCCGGCCTCGGAACTCCTGCGCTGGCACATCGACACGGGGGGGCTCCGCCGTCGGCTCCGGCTCCTGGCGCACGCCGGCGAGGCGCTGCTCGGCCTGCACGCGCGCGGTGTCGTCTACGCCGACGTCTCCCACAACAACGTGTTCGTCTCCGAGCCAATCCACGCCACCGAGGCCTGGCTGATCGACCTCGACAACCTGACCCACGAGTCCGATCCGCGACTCGCAATCCATACGCCGGGCTACGGCGCTCCCGAGGTGGTCGCCCGCTCGGCGGGATGCACGTCGCTGTCTGACGCTTGGGCCTTCGCCGTGCTGGTCTGGCACACGCTCACCCTGACCCATCCGCTCATCGGCGACCTCGTGAACGACGGGGAGCCGGAGCTGGAGGAGGAGGCGCTCGCCGGCCGGCTTCCCTGGGTCGGACACAGCACCGACGACCGGAACCGCTGCTCGACGGGGCTCCCGGCCGACCTCGTGCTCGCAGGAAAGCTCATGGAGCTCGCGCGAAAGACCTTCGAAGAGGGCGTCACCGATCGGAAGCGCCGGACGAGCGTGTCCGATTGGGTGGACCGGCTCCACGCGGCGGCCGACCAGACCGTGGCGTGCCCAGGGTGCGCGGGGACCTACTTCGTGACCGAGGTGACCTGCCCCTGGTGCGACGAGCCGCGCCCGTCGGTCGCTCCTGTCCGCATCGCGCGCTGGCAGCCGGGCAAGGGGCTGGTGGAGGGGGCCATGCGTCTCGGCCAGCTTCCCCTGACGAGCGAGGGGCTGGTCCTGCCCCGCCGCGTGACGGAACGCATCACCGGGCTCGCTGGCCGGACAGCCCACGTCGAGATCACGCCGGTCGACCGCGGCGTGTCCGTGCGCGCCCACGCCGGTTGCACCGCCTGGGTCGCGCCGGTCGGCAAGGCTGAACAGGAGCGGCACGACGTGTCCGGTCGGGCGCGGATCATCCCGCCGAACGGCTGGGTGGTGTTCTTCGAGGAGCCGGACAAGCCTCAGCGCGTCGCGGTGATCGGGAGGTCCGCATGAAGGTCGCCGAGATCAGCGGTGGCGTCGCCGCGACGCTGCGCGTGAAGTCCACGGGCGGGCCGTTCAGCCCCGTCCCCCACCGTGAGGGGGAGGTCGCGCTCGTGCGCTCCGGCGACCAGACCCTCCTCCGTCACGAGTCCGACGTGTGGTCCGTCGAAGGCGTGACGCCCTCCGACACGACCCAGCTCACCGACGTGGTGGTGAGCGGGCTGCCGGTCGTCGCCTACGCCGCCCAGGCCGCGCCGGACGCGCTGGTGCTGGAGACGCGGCGCTTCACCCAGGAGCTCCGCATCGCCGAGCCGATGCAGATCGGCCTCGACGACAAGGTGATGGACGAGGTGCGGCGCGGCCACAAGGTCGGCGGCACGGCGGCGGACGTGGCGGGGTGGCTGGAGGATCGGCTGTTTGTGCCGCCCGCGCCCGGTGAGCCCGCCGAGCTCCGTCGGATGGTGATCTCGGGCGATGCGCGCGGGCGACTCGACGCCTTCCGCATCCACGGGCTGAAGGTCGCCGCCGACGTGCGGCGCGTGGACGACAAGCTCCGCATCGAGCGCGTCGTGCGGGGCGGCAAGGGCAACAAGCCCCGCCTAATGCTGGTGTACGCGCCCGTTTCGGTGGTCGACGCCACGCTCGCTGCCGAGCTCCACGGCGCGGTGCGGACCACGCTCTCCGAGGCGGTGGCGGGCAGCGACAGCTACCTGCGGACCTGGCAGGACTACCACAAGCTGGAGCGCGAGGGCGTCCTGCGCCGGGCGCGCACCTTCGGCGCGCTCGAGTACGCGAGCTGCGAGCGGCGGCGTGACGGTGGCTGGCGCTTTCACCTTCGGCCCATCGAGGACCTGACCGCCCGCCTGGCGCTGCTCGGCGAGTGGGACCGCTTCGAGCTGGAGGCCGGCGAGCACGCCCCCGTGCTCGACGAGGACCCGTCGGGCGCCACGCCCGCGGCGAAGAAGCCCGGCCGGAAGGAGCAGCGTCTCAGCGCCGCCATCGTGGACGTGAACGACCGCAAGCGGTTCATCGACCTGGCCGGACCCGACGAGGACGACGAGCAGCCCAAGCCGCCGAAGTCCGGCGTGCTCTACCTGTCCACCGGTGGCGACGAGGCGCGGCTGAAGCGCCGGGAGCGCGCCGAGGAGGCGTTGCGGACGGGCAACTGCCCGCTGCCGCAGCTCGGGCTGCTCATGGAGGGGCGGCCCGCGCCAGCCGCCCGACGAGGCCGCATCAGCGTCGAGGGGCCGAAGCTCAAGGCGGTGATCCGCGAGGTGTTCGGCGCGACCGGACCAACGCGCCGCCAGCTCGAAGCGATCGAGATCGCGCTGAACACCCCGGACGTGAGCTTGATCCAGGGGCCTCCGGGAACCGGCAAGACCAAGGTCATCACCGCCATCGAGCGGTGCCTGGCGGTGCTCGCCGACGAGGGCGTCGAGCCGTCGCACCGGATCCTCGTCTGCGCCGCCCAGCACGACGCCGTGGAGAACGTCGCGCAGCGAACCGAGGTGTTCGGGCTGCCGGCGGTGAAGGTCGGGCGTCGCCGTCGCGGCTCCGACACCGGCGTCGACCCCGCGCAGGTGTTCGTGGACGAGCGCGCCGAGCAGCTCCGTGCGCGGGTCCGTGTCCCACCGGAGGCCGAGCGGCTGTCCCAGGCCCGGAACATCGTGTTGGCCTGCGTCCGCACCCGCTCGCTGCCGACCGAGCAGGCCAGCCGCATCCGCGACCTCGTGCGTGTGCTCGACGGCCTGCTGCCGCCCGACCTACGCGACAAGGCGGTCGAGCGAGCAGCCAGCCTGGAGCGCCCCGTCGGCTTGAGCGACCCCGAGGAGGCCGAGAAACTCATCAAGGCCGCGCGCGGCATCCGCGTCGACGACGGCCCCTTCTCCGACGACGGCCCGGTGAAGGCGCGGGTAGCACTCCAGCGCCTCGCCGCGATCCTGACGCCCGACGAGCGCGGCTTCCTCGAACGCTGCGCCGCCGCCGAACCCGAGAGCGTTCCGCCGTGGCTCGCGGACGGGCGGCCCCTGCGGGACGCGCTCATCGACCGCCTCACCCAGCCGGCCCCCGTCGCCGAGCCGCGCCTGGACGACGACACGCAGCGCCTCCTGCTGGAGATCCTCGACGCGGTGGACCGCCGCCTGGCCACCACTCGTGTCGGCGACGAGTCGGTGCTCGCCGCCTACCTCGGCGATCTGGAGTCCGACCCCGAGGGGGTCCGCAAGGCGCTGGAGCACTACACCGTGGTGCTCGCCGCGACGCTCCAGCAGGCAGCCGGCAACGAGATGCGCCGCGTCCGGGGCATCGACGAGGGACAGACCACCTTCGAGTCCGTCATCGTGGACGAGGCCGCCCGCGCGAACCCCCTCGACCTGTTCATCCCCCTGAGCATGGCGAAGCGCCGGGTCGTGCTGGTTGGCGACCACCGGCAGTTGCCGCATCTCCTCGAACCCGACGTGGAGCGACAGCTCGCCGAAGGGGTCGACCAGGGCACGGTGGAGAAGCAGACCCTCGACGCGGTGCAGGCCAGCCTGTTCGAGCGGATGTGGGTGCTCCTCCGCGCGCTGGAGCAGAAGGACGGCATCCGGCGCACGGTCACCCTGAACGCGCAGTACCGGATGCACCCGGAGCTCGGGGGCTACGTCAGCCGGGAGTTCTACGAGGTCCACGACGACGGCACCATCGAGAGCCCCCGCCCGGCCGACCAGTTCACCCATGACCTGCCCGGCTACGTCAAGAAGGGCGTGCCCTGCGTGGCGGCGTGGCTCGACGTGCCCCGCGACCGGGGCCGGGAGGTGCGCGGGGTCAGCAAGAGCCGCCCCGTCGAGGCCCGCGCCATCGCCAAGGAGGTCCGACGCCTCATCGACCACGACCCGAAGCTCACCTTCGGCGTGATCGCCTTCTACAGCGCCCAGGTCGACGAGATCGGGCAGGCGATGATCGACACGGGCCTGACCGAGCCCGCGAACAACGCCCGTGGCTGGCGGATCGCCGAGGAGTGGTCCACCACCTACAACCACGAGGGCAAGAAGGTCGAGCGCCTCCGCATCGGCACCGTCGACGCCTTCCAGGGCAAAGAGTTCGACGTGGTGTTCCTGTCGGTCACCCGGAGCAACGAGCTTCCGGGCGCTTCCGACGAGGACCAGCGTCGCAAGTTCGGGCACCTGATGCTGGAGAACCGGCTGTGCGTCGCGATGAGCCGGCAGCAGCGGATGCTTGTCGCGGCCGGCGACCTCGCGTTCGTCCAGGCCGAGGACGCCCGGAAGCCGCTGCGCGCGCTGCGCGCCTTCACCGACCTGTGCGGAGGCCAGCATGGCGTCGTTCGATAGCTTCGGCCCCGCATTCGAGAAGGACACGCCGGTCCTGCGCCTCAACTACGGCAAGGACCCCAACGTCCGATGGGTGCTCTGGCCGGTGTTCGCGTGGCGCGTCGTGGCGCCCGTGCCCAAGGAGCGCAAGCTCAACCTGTTCCAGCGAGCGGTCCTGGGCCTCGCACGAGCCAAGGTCACGACCATCGTCGACGTGGCCGACCGCCTCCTCATCGCCCCCGACCTGGCTGGGCTCGTCGTACTGGAACTCCAGAACATGGCGTTGCTCGACCACGTGGGAGTACCGACCGCGCGCGGCCTCAAGATGCTGGATGACATCGAGGAGGACCCACCGGACGAGGCACAGGTCGGCCACGTCCTCAGCGATCCGTTCACCGGGAAGGTCTGGCCGCGCTTCGTGACGGGTGACCTCCCGATCGCCGACGTGGAGCTCAATGACGACGGCTGGCCCGTCCTGTTGAGCGGTAGCGCGGGTGACCCCTGGAAGGACCGGACGTTCAGCGTGCTGCCTTCCGGTCGCGACGGCGTGGTGATGGCACGTCCGAGCGCGCGGGACGTGCTGCGCGCCGCCCGGCGGCACCGGCGACAGCGCGACTATGACGAGGTGGACGACGACCGCGACGTGCCCCGTCTCCAGCGCGTCTCCTTCGTGGATGACCGGCCGCAGCCCTACCTGCTGGCGCTGCGCGTTCGCCGCCACGACTCCGGGGACTGGATGGTCGACGACCCGTTCGGCCACGGCGAGGCGATCGACCTCCGCGCCCGGCTGGAGGAGCGGCTGGACAGCCAGAACGGCCTCCGCGCCTGGCTCGCCCCGTTGGTCGGCTCCGACCCCTCCGCGCCGACGCTCGGACACCTTCAGGCCGAGGCGACGTGGAAGGTCGAGGAGCGCCTGACCCTTGCCATCCGCCAGTACGACGCCGTGCGGGAGCGCCTTGTCGCGATGCACCGCGCCTTGCTCGAAGCGGAGAGCCAGGACGCGCCCCTCGACAAGTGGGACGACGTGCTCGTGAAGGCCCAGCGCGCCGTGGAGCGCGCGCTGCACACCGTCTACGACACCTACCGCGACACCAGCGCGTCCCTGTTCAAGAACCTCGCGCACTCCGACAAGGAGTTCAACCGCCGCCTGCTCGACACGATGGCCGCCGATCTCGGTTTCCACGCGCCGCTGCCGGTGACGCTCTCCTCGGTGCGGCGCGGCAAGGTCCAGTACTCCGAGCAGGGCGGCGGGGGCAGCCTGCGCCCGCTGGTCGTGCTCGGACTGCTGTGCGCCGACCGCGACGAGGACCACCCCTTCCGGCGCGCCGGCCGCACGGCGCCCGATCTGCTTCACCGCCTGGACGAGCTGGCCACGGCTCGCGACCGGGCAGCTCACGACGGCGCGGCCACCTGGCCGCAGAAGGTCCAACGACACGTCGACACCGCCTACACGGCCGTCGAAGCCCTCCTCCTCCACCGCTGAACGAGGCTCCCCGCTCATGGCGAAGAACAAGAACAGGAATCAGAACCGGACGCCCACACCGAACCGCACGCCTCCCGCCATGGCGGCACCTGCCAGCCCGGAGCCCACGACCGGGCAGCTCGAGCGCCTGGATGCCGTGGGGTCTCAGGTGGAGGCGTTGAGCACCGAGCACGGCCCGCCGTCCACTGATGGCGTGTCCGAGCAGGTGGGCGCGACGCTGGAGGAGAGCCTGAAGCGGGTCGAAGGGCTGTTGAACAGCGCCCGAGGCCACTTCGACAAGGCTCGCGAGCTGGAGGCGGCCGGCAAGGCAGAGGAGAAGCGCCTCGCGGACCAGAAGCGGGATCAGGATGCGGCGCTCCGGCAGAAGAAGAAGGAGGCCGAGGCCGAGATTGAGGCGGCCAAGAGAGCGGCCGAGGCCGAGGTCGCGGAGAAGAAGCGCGAGGTCGATCAGGCCGAGCTCGATCTCCTGGCGCGCATCGAGGGCGTGGAAAAGCGCGAGGCGACCCTGACCGAGCGTGAGGCGGGGTGTCGGGCCAAGGAGGCTGAGCTGGTCGAGCAGAGCGCGCGTCTCGCCGAGCGGGAGCTGAACGCCGAGCAGGGGTTCCTCGCCGAGAAGGCGCGCATCCTCAAGCCCGTCGAGGACGAGGTGAAGCGGCTGCGCGAGGAGCGCGATCGCCTCGACGCCGAGATCGCGGAGGGACGCGCGAAGGCCGAGGACGAGATCCGCGCGAAGGCCAAGGCCCGCGCAGAGAAGTGGGCCGACGAGGACGCGGCACGCACCGAGGCCGAGGCCGAGGCCCGCCGCAAGTTCGACGAGGGGATGGCGCAGGAGCGCCAGGAGAAGCTGGATGCGCTGCGTACGCTGCTCGCCTCCGAGCGAGAGAAGGCCGAGGCCAGTTGGCAGGCGGACCTCGACCGCCGCACCGCCTCGCTCGACGAGCGTTCGGCCGAACTCGATGGACGCGAGGCCACGTTGAAGGAGCGCCAGAAGGCGCAGCGTGCGGCCGAACTCGATCTGCAGGTCGCCCAGGAGATGCTCGTCGAGGACCGCGCCGGCCTCGACCGCAAGGTGGAGCGCCTGGTCGCCGAGCGCACCGAGGACCTGCGCCACGAGGTCGCCTCGCTCGGCAAGCAGTTGGCCGACGCCCGCGAGCAGCGTGACGCCTACTTCAACGACCTCGAGTCCCGGCGCGAACTCGACCGGCGCTTCGGCGGTCGCACTCCCGAGGAGATCCTCTCCACGCTCACCGCCGCCGAGCGCGAGCGCGACACGCTGGCCCAGCAGCTTCGTGACCGGCCCGACGCCCGCGCCGCCGAGCGCCTCACCGAGCTGGAGCGTGAGCGGTCGGCGTGGCTGGAGGAGCGGTCGGCGCTCCTGGGCGATCTGGCGAAGGCGAACGGCGAGCTCGCGACCCGGCGTCTCGCCGCCATCGAGCTCGAAGCCCTGCGGAAGCAGAAGGAGGCGCTGGAGGTCCACAAGCAGCTCCTCGACGGCGCCGTGGACGAGCTGCGCGCGCGCGTCGACGAGCTCACCCGGCAGGAGGACCACCGGAACCCGATGACGGCCCTCACGAGCCTGGACGAGAAGGAGGAGCTTCAGGCCGAAGCGCGGACGACCACGCCGTTCGGTCGGGCCACGCCCACGCTCAAGGAGTTTGCTGACGATCTGCGCCACCGCATCGCGACGGGCGTGGAGGGGCGGACGCTCTACTACGCCGAACGCGACGTGCGGGCCTTCCTCGGCGGCCTCGCCATGACCCGGCTGATGCTCCTCCAGGGCATCTCCGGCACGGGCAAGACCAGCCTGCCCCTGGCCTTCGCCAGCGCCGTCGGCGGCGGCATCGAGATCGTCGAGGTGCAGGCCGGGTGGCGCGACCGTCAGGACCTCATCGGCTACTACAACGCCTTCCACCGTCACTACTACGCGACCAACTTCCTCCAGGCGCTCTACAAGGCCGGCACCCCCGCGTACCGTGACCGGCTGTTCCTGATGGTCCTCGACGAGATCAACCTGTCGCGGCCCGAGCAGTTCTTCGCGGACTTCCTGTCGGCGCTGGAGCAGCCGATGGAAGCCCGACGCCTCACCCTGGTCAACGACCCGGTGACCCACGCGCCCCGGCTCATGATGGACGGACGGCATCTTCCGATCCCCCCGAACGTCTGGTTCGTCGGCACCGCCAACCACGACGAGAGCACGGCCGAGTTCGCCGACAAGACCTACGACCGCGCGCACGTCATGGAGATGCCGCGCAAGACCGAGGCGGCGCACTTCGCCGTGCAGGAGCGCGGCCCCCGCAACCCGCTGTCCTACGAGAAGCTGGAGGCGGCCTTCAATGGCGCCGCGGACGCCCAGGCCAAGGCGGTCCACAAGTCGACGGCCTGGCTGCGCTCCGCGCCCTTCGCCGACGATCTCCAGGGTCGGTTCCGCGTGGGCTGGGGCAACCGGCTGGAGAACCAGCTCGCCCGCTACCTCCCCGTGGTCGTCGAGTCCGGCGGATCGATCGGTGAGGCGATGGACCACCTGCTCGTCACGAAGGTTCTGCGGAAGCTCAAGGACCGTCACGACGTGCGCGCCGCTGCGCTGGAGGAGCTGTCCACCAAGCTCCAGACGGCCTGGGACAAGCTCGACAAGGCCAATCCGCCCGAGCGGTGCGTCGCGCTCATCGACCACGAGATCGCCGCGAAGAAGGGCGAGGAGCTGGTGTGACGACGTTCACCGCCCGCATCGACGGGAAGGGCCGCTCCCTCCCCACGCCCGCCTTCTGCGACGCCTGGCTCGCCGACGGACTGCGGTTCGGCGACGAGCTCGTCGGCCTCGAACCCGACCGCGTGCTAGGGCGCTGGCCTGGGGAGCTGGAGACGGATGCGGTCGTCCGGCTCGCGCAGGCCGTCGGGGACGAGCCGACGTGGGAGGCGCACGCGCAAACCCCACCCGTGGCCCAGAAGCTCGCTGAGCGTGCTCGACCGTTGCCGCTCGATCTGGAGATCGGGCGGCACCTCCAACACCTCCAGCACGTCTGCCACCGGCCACGCCTCCACCTGCGGGTCGAGGAGGAGCGCCTGCCGGTGTCGCGCGCGCGGCGCGTACCCGTCCGCGCGGTGGCCGAGCTCGTCTCGCACCCCGGCGATTGGGAGCACCGCACCTTGCGGAGCATCCAGCCCTCGCGGGTGCTCGCGCGCCAGATCGAGGACGAGTGGAACCTGTACGAGAACCGCGTCGCGGTGCGGCTCGTGGACCACCTGCTCGCGTACCTCGCGAAGCGGCTAGAGGAGCTTCGGAAGATCAAGGAGATCCTCGACGCCAGCCGCGACTACAGCGCCGAAGTCCAGCGGACCTCGTTCCGCCGAGCCCACCGCATCGCGGAGCTCTGGTCGAACACGCTGGAGTCCAAGACGGAGGAGGAGCTCACCCGGACGATGAAGCGGCTGGAGCTCGCCCAGCGCGACCTCCAGACCCTCCTCGACGCGCCCCTGTACCAGCGGGTCCCGCGCCGTCAGACCGTGGCGCTCTCCCTCAAGCCAACGAACATCCTCGTGAACGACCCGCACTACCGCAACGTCGCGGCGCTCTGGCGGTCCTGGGTGAAGTTCGGGCACAAGCGGCAGGAGACGGCCCAGCAGCGCGCCGCCCGCCGGCAGCGCGAGGCTGCGGCCTGGGATCGGTTCGTGCTCCACCTCGTCGTGCGCGGCTTCGCAGCCCTGGGCTGGTCTGCGACGCCCAGCGGAGCTGGTTGGGCGCTGGTGAGGTCCGGCTGGTCACCGGTGCGCGTAGCGACGGACGCGATGGGCGTGGTCCGCGTGGAGGGCGAGCGCACGTTGCGCCTGCTCCCGATCTGCGCCGACCTGGCGGGGGCCGATCCTGAAGCCGTTCAGAGCCGCGTCGAGCACCTCGACGGCGCGGACGGCGAGGTCGTGATCGCGCACGTCGGCAGCGGGGCGATGCTCACCGACGCCGACCGCGCGTCCGGCTGGAGCATCGGGGGCCGCGCCGTCCTGTTCCCGTGCTCGCCCTGGGGGATCGACTCCGAGGAGCGCATGGCCCGGCTGCTCCACGGCTGGCTCTGCCGCGAAGCCGCGCCCGCCTACCCGGTTGCGACGACCCTCCGCGCGCTGCCCGAGTGGCCGGGGGGTCGGGACTGGCTGCGCCACGAGGGCGACCACCTCGTCGCGTTCCGCGCGCCGACCGAGCGCGAGGCGTCCGAGGCCCGTGCATGGGCAGCCGGGAAGGCCCGCGAGCTCGACACACTCGCGCAACGCGCGAAGGCGGCCAAGCAGGCGTTCGCCGTCGCGCCACGCGAGGCTGTCATGGCGTTCCAGACGTTCATCGACCTCGCCACCGATGCCCTCGTGGGCATGGACACCTGCCCCGTGTGCGGCGCGAAGGGCATCGTCGAGCCACGGCCTGGCAAGGCCGCCGACGGCTCGGACGCGACCTGGTGGGCGATGTGCGGCTCCTGCGGCAGCGAGTGGGGCACGCGCCCCTGCACCGGGTGCGGCAGGCGCTACCGGGCGCTCGTTCCGCAGACGGGGCTCGACGCCAGCGCCGCGGCCGAGGCGACGCCCGCCCACGACTGGCCCGACAAGGTGTTCGGCCGCGACCTGTGGGCGCAGCCATGCTCGACGGGCACGGTGGGGCAGTTCCGGTGCCCAGACTGCGGGGCGTGTTCGGGCGGTGGGTGTGCGCGGTGCTCCACACGACAGGCGACGCAGCGGAGGATCAGCGCATGACCATCAGCGCAGTATGGCGATCGGGCGACTACGCCTACATGTGTTCGGACACCGCAGAGAGCGGCCGAGCGGACACCGCGTTTCCCGTCTCGTCCTTCGACGAGGAGGCAAGTGCCTCGGAACTCAACGCGCAGGAACGAGCCCTGAAGCTCGTGCAGGTCGGCACCCACGGCATCGCCACGGCATCCGGGGATGGAACGGTCGCGCGCCTGATCATGGACCAGCTCGACGCCTTGACCACGGACGAGTTGGGGCACGGGGTCGAGGCGGCACTTGCCCTGGCAGCCAACCGCGCCGGACTGAACGACGCGGTCGTTTGCACGGCGACGTGGCTGTGTGCAGAGTGGCGGGACGGCGCATTGTCGACCTTCCGCTGGCCTCATGCCGCTTCGGGCGCGAAGGAGCCCCCATGCAGAGATGCGGCGGCGCTTCTCGCTGGCAACCTCACGAAAGACCTTGCGGACGGGTTCTGCCACGTGGGCGGCCACACTCTTGCCGGACTGCGGGCTCAACGAGACGCCGGGGCGAGTCTCCCCAAGACTGCCGAGCTGTCCATGATCGCCGCGACCTTTCAGGCGATCATCCTCTCGGAGGGCCTCTGTGCGGCGCGCGGCATCGGCGGCGCCGTGGTGGCGGCGCGGGTCGGCCCGGAAGGGGTGCTCTGGATACCCGACACGCTCTATGTCATCAGCAACCCTGACCTCGTCAGGCGCGTCGCCATAGGCTCCGGAGGGAGGGCCGAACTCGCCGATCTTGCCTCTTTCGTCGTGTGCCTGGCCGTCCGAGAGGGATGCCTCTTCCTTGGCTCTACGTGCCGCGACTCTGCCCGAGTGCTTGTCCCAGGCGAGGAGAAGCGCGCCGAGGGGCGATGGCGCGCACGGTGGGAGGGTGAGATCTTGGCTCCCTCCTTCTGGTCTCGGAGCCAGTGCGTGGTGTTCCTGAACCCGGTCCAACGGGCGATTACAACGTTTATTGGGGACTTCACCAAGATGAACCGGCTTCTTCGGCTCACCGTCGACCCGGCGACGGACACGCTTGCCGGCGAGTTCTACCCGGGAATCCAAGAGCACCTCGCCGATGTAGGACGGCCCGGTGAGCCCTGGAGGGCGCGCTTCGACGCTGTCCCTCCCTTCAACGTTCCAGGGCCGGAGCCGACGTGATCGCCGTTTCACGCGACCGACGACTGCCTGCCGGCCACCCTCGACCTCCCGCCCAACGCTCCGGCACCAGGCTTTCGAGCGCTGGCATCGCCTGGCGGCCCCGGTCCCCCCAATCTTGGGCGTCGGGACCTTGGATCCGACGCGCCTCGGATACCGCTGGTGCGTTTTCGGGGTCTGTGAACGATGGCCAAAGCTCGGGGATTGGATGTGTTTTAAGCTCGACTAATCTACAAGAACTCGGCCGAAGGTGGGCGTCAGGTCGTGGTAGGGTTCGCGGATCACGGGTGGGGGATCCGCTGTCATCCGTGCGGCTGTTCAGGAGGGGGAAATGAAGGCGAGCGAAGTCAAGCTGGCGGACCTACTCAACGGCACGGTCCAGTACCAGGTGCCCCTGTTCCAGCGACGGTACTCCTGGGGCCAGCCTCAGTGGGACCAGCTGTGGAAGGACTTGTTGGAGCTGTACGGCTCGGACGACGGTGAATCGCATTTCGTCGGTGCCGTGGTCACCGCGCCCGTAGCCGATGCCCCCGAGCGAGCAGCGAAGTTCCTGCTGATCGACGGCCAACAACGTCTCACGACCATCCTCGTCATGCTCAAGGCCCTCGGTGATGTCGCCAAGGAGGCAGGCGACGAGTTCGTCGGTGAGCAGGTCGACCGTCACGTTCGCAACCACTCGAGACTCCCCGAGGAACGATGGAAGCTCGTCCCCACCCAGGACGACCGGATGGCGTTCGGCGGTGTGCTTGTCGGCGAGCAGGGCGACAGCGCGTTTCACCACGCGTATGCAAGGTTCCGAAGCCACTTTGCTGACGGCGACGAACAGGGACAGGCCTTCCAGCTCGAAAGGCTCGTGACCGCGGTCCTATCCAGACTTGAGCTGGTGTCTGTACGCCTTGAGGTCAACGACAGCCCGCATCGAATCTTCGAGAGCCTCAACAGCAAGGGCATGGACCTGACTGCGGCCGACCTGATCCGCAACCACGTGTTCATGCGCCTGGCGAATGACGCCCCGCGACAGGAGGCCGCCTACCTTGAGCTCTGGCGACCGATGGAGCAGCAGCTCAGCACACACCTCACGGGCTTCTTCTGGCGGTTCCTCATGATGGACGGGAGCCTGCCCCCCTGGGATCAGATCTTCACCGCGTTTCGGACCAGGTTCACGACGGTGAACGACGAGGGCATCGAGGCGTACCTCAAAGAGCTGGTGGACCACGCCTTGGCCTACCGGCTGATCGTGGCGCCGTCGGAAGTCGAGGTCGACGCAGCCATCCGAGAGAGAATGGAGCGCATCAACAGGTGGGAGCTCGAAACCGCCTACCCCTACCTGCTGAGGCTCTACCGAGCCAGAGCGACGGGAGCGGTCAGCCCCACCACCCTTGCGGCCATCTTGGACGCCTTGGAGAGTTTCGCCGTCCGGAGGAGCGTGTGTGGCGTTCCCACGAACCGTCTGCGCCGCGTGTTCGCGATGCTGGCTGGTCGGTTCGACGCGGCGAACGCGCTCGAACAATGCCACTCCCACCTGGCGTCCAACGACTGGCCCACGGACGAGCGCTTCAAAACCCGCTTCATCACCTTCACGGCGTACCTGCGCTCGCGGCTGTGGCGGACCCGTATGATCCTCGACCGACTGGAGCGAACCTTCTGGGGCAAGGAGAAGGTTGTAGTGGGGGAGAATGTGACCATCGAGCACGTCATGCCCCAGACCCTCGACGATGAGTGGCGGATGGCTCTCGGAGCGGACCACGCGAACATACACGCGACCTGGCTCCACTCGATCGGGAACCTGACCCTTTCGTCGTACAACTCCGAGCTCGGGAACAAGGCTTTCGACGAGAAGCGGGAGATCCTGAAGGACAGCGGCTTCGCGATGAACCGTTCGATCGCGGAGGCGAAGGAGTGGACGGAGGACCACATTCGCGACAGGGGCGCGGAAATGGCGGAGCTCGCGGCAACCGTCTGGCGGCGGCCGTGATCCGGGACGGGCACGCGGGTTTCGCATTAGTGTACGTCGCCCCGCATTCAGAGGCGCGAACAGGGCCGACCAACGCGCGGCTGATTCTGGCTACGCGCTTCGGGAGTCGCCCCCGTTGAGCTCTCCGACCTTGGACATCTTCGCCCTGCGCGACAGCGTGGTGGACGAGTACAAGCGCTTCGCAACGTCGTTCACGACGATCCACGCGCCGGACATCAAGGCCCAGGTCGAGGCGATCTACGCCGAGGAGCGGTACTGGCCCGAACCGCTCATCCAGATCAACCCGAGCTACAAGCGCAGCACCGACGTCCAGAGTCTCGTGACTCAGGGCATGCTCGACCCGACTTGCGCCGACATCTTCCAGTTCAAGGGCGAACCGCTCTCCCTCTACAAGCACCAGGAACAGGCCGTCGCGCTCGCCGAAGCTGGTGAGAGCTATGTCGTCACGACGGGCACCGGGTCGGGGAAGTCGCTCGCCTTCTTCATCCCCATCGTGCACCGGGTGCTCACGGAGAAGCGCAAGAGCGGACACGCCCGAACGCGCGCGATCATCATCTACCCGATGAACGCCCTCGCGAACTCGCAGCTCGAAGAGCTGGGCAAGTTCGTCGGCAACGTGCCCGGCGCACCACCCGTCACCTTCGCCCGCTACACCGGCCAGGAGGACACGGAGGAGCGCCGGCGCATCGCTGACAACCCTCCGGACATCCTGCTGACCAACTTCATGATGCTCGAGCTGCTCATGACCCGGCAGGAGGAGGTCGACCGGCGCGTGATGGACAACTGCGCGGGGCTGCGCTTCCTCGTGCTCGACGAGCTGCACACCTACCGCGGCCGCCAGGGCGCCGACGTCGCGCTGCTCGTGCGCCGCGTCCGGGAGCGCCTGCGTCCGGAGAACCTCCAGTGCATCGGCACCTCGGCCACCATGGCTAGCGAGGGCTCGATGGAGGACAAGAGCCGGGTCGTCGCCAAGGTAGCATCCAAGCTGTTCTCGGTGCCCATCCCCGACAGCAACATCATCGTCGAGACCCTCGAGCGGATCACGGACGCAGCCGCGAGCTCATCTTCCGTCGCGGGCGCGCTTGGGCCGGCCATCGACGCCGGTATCGATCCCGGTGTCACCAACGCGGAGCTGGCACGCCACCCGCTTTCGGTCTGGGTCGAGACCCGCCTCGGCGTCACGTTCTCGGATGTCGACCAGCGCTGGATTCGCGCTCGGCCCATGACGGTGACCGAAGCGGTGGGAGCGCTCGCAGCGGACTCCGGGCGTCCCGAGGAGGCCTGCCGTTCTGCGCTCCGCGACTACCTGCTGCTCTCCAGCGTGCCCGAGCGTGATCGGACGGGCGTAGAGGACGCCAGCGAGCGCAGCTTCTTCGCTTTCAAGCTGCACCAGTTCATCTCCGGGGCCGGGCACGCGTTCGCCACGCTGGAGGCTCCTGGACAGCGCACCGTGACCGTGGACGGACAGCAGTTCCTGCCGGGCCACCCGGACAAGCGGCTGTACCCGGTGCACTTCTGCCGCGAGTGCGGTCACGAGTACCACCCGGTCCGGCTGGTCGACGAGGACGGCGCGCGCAAGCTCCTGTCTCGTAGCATCGACGATGCGCCTCCCACCAAGGACGACGAGAAGGCTGCGGACGAAGACGCTGCCGACCGCGAGCAGTTCGGGTTCGTCACGCTCCACCCTCCTGACGGGGAGTTCATGTTCGACGACCGCGACGAGGACTACCCAGAGAACTGGCTGGAGTACGACGCCGCTGGCAATCCACGCCTCAAGCCCTACTACCGGGGCGCGCGGCCACGGCGGCTGAACGTCTCGCCGGACGGCAATGTCGGCGCCGGACCGCGCGCGTGGTTCCTGCCCGGGAAGTTCCGCGTCTGCTTGAGGTGCGGCAACACCCAGGGCGGCGCCTCTCGCGACCGCACGAGGCTCGCGTCGTTGTCCGCAGAAGGCCGGAGCTCGGCAACGACCGTCCTCGTCGCGAGCGCGCTCCGCTGGATGCACGGGGAGCAATCCGGGCTCGACCCGTTCACCCGCAAGCTGCTCGGGTTCACCGACAACCGCCAGGACGCCGCCCTCCAGGCTGGCCACTTCAACGACTTCCTGTTCGTGAGCCTCGTGCGAGCGGGCTTCCTGGGGGCGCTCCAGGCTGCTGGCGAGCGTGGTCTGCGCAGCGACGAGATCGGCGCCGCGCAGCACAAGGCGCTCGGATTCGACCGGCCCGCGCCCGAGATCCGAGCCGAGTGGCTCCAGGAGCCCGGGCTGAAGGGCTTCAACCTCCAGGAGGCAGAATCCACCCTGCGGCAGGTCCTCGCCTACAGGGTGTGGTTCGACCAGCGAAGAGGGTGGAGGTACACCAACCCGAACCTCGAACAGCTCGGTCTCGTCCACGTCGAGTACCAGGGCATCGAGGCCCTCTCGGAGGACGAAGAGGAGTTCGCCGACGCGCATCCGCTGCTGAAGCACGCCACGCCGGAGGTCCGCGCGAACCTCTACCGGGAGCTCCTGGACCACCTCCGCAAGTGGATGGCCATCCGCAGCCAGGTCCTCGACCCCACGGTCATCGAGCAGATGGTAGCCCGCTCCCACAGCCGCATTCGCCCCCCGTGGGGCTTCGGCACCGACGAGAAGCCTCGAGGAGCGCGGTGGCTCATGGTCACCGCACCCCGGCGCAAGAACAGCTCGCTCCGGGACATGGACCTCGTAGTCCGAGGCGGCTCGCGGAGCGCGCTTGGGAAGACGCTTCGGCAGAGCAAGCTTTGGAACGGGGATGGCGCAGCGCGAAACCTGAAGTCCAAGGAGTTCGACGGCCTCATCGGCGACCTGCTGCGTGCAGCCGCTGTCCACGGGCTGGTCTCCGAAGAGAACACGCCGTTCGACCAGCCGGGCTGGCGCCTGAACGACGCGGCCGTGCTGTTCCACTTGGGCTCGCCGACGGCGGAGCGCACCACCACCGAGAACGCCTTCTTCCGCGACCTGTACGCGAACCTCGCCGCGATGCTCACCGCCAAGGTGCACCCTCTCTTCGGCTTTGAGGCCCGCGAACACACGGCGCAGGTGGACGGCGAGCGCCGCGCTGTGCGCGAGAAGCGCTTCCGCTACGGAGAGAAGGAACGAGAGGAGCTGACCGCCGATGAGAAGCGGCTCCGGGAGATCGGCGAGGCCAACCGCTTCCTGCCGGTGATGTTCTGCTCGCCGACGATGGAGCTCGGCGTCGACATCTCGGCGTTGAACGTCGTGCACATGCGCAACGTGCCGCCGACCCCTGCGAACTACGCGCAGCGAAGTGGGCGCGCGGGCCGAAGCGGTCAGGCGGCGCTGGTCGTGACCTATTCGTCGTCGCAGAGTCCTCACGACCAGTACTTCTTCCGCGATCCGCGCGCGATGGTGCACGGCGAGGTGAAGGCGCCGCTGCTCGACCTCGCGAACCGCGACCTCGTGAACAGCCATCTCCAGGCGGTGTGGCTCTCCTGCGTCGAGCAGCCTCTCGACCCGAGCATTGCGGAGCTCCTGGTCCTGACCGATCCCTCGCGCCCGCTGATCGACCAGATCGTGTCAGGGATGAAGGAGGAGCGTGTCGCCCGGGCCGCCGTTGTGCGCATCCGGCGGGTCCTCGACCTGGTGGCCGAGAACCTGACGCCAGAGCTGGCTCCCTGGTACACGGATCGCGACGCGTACGCCGACAGCATCGTCGCCGAAGCGTTGAAGGAGTTCAGCCGCGCCTTCGACCGGTGGCGCGATCTGTTCGCCGCCGCCGAGGAGCAGCGCGACGCGGCTCGCCGCACGATGGATGACTACGCGGCCCCCTACCAGGAGAAGCGGGCCGCGCAGGTCCGCCACGCGCAGGCCATCGATCAGCTCAACCTCCTGCAGCGCGGGACGAGCACGCTCTCGAGCGACTTCTACACCTACCGGTACCTCGCCACCGAGGGCTTCCTGCCTGGGTACAACTTCCCGCGGCTGCCCCTGATGGCATACGTCCCGGCCACCTCGGACGGACGGGGGAAGCAGACCTACCTGCAACGCCCCCGCTTCCTCGCGCTCTCGGAGTTCGGGCCGCGAAGCCTGGTGTACCACGAGGGCCGCGCCTACCGCGTCGTGCGGGCGCTCCTGTCGCTCGGCCAGCGGGACGTGGCGACCCCGGACGTGCAGCTCCCCACCAAGTCCGTGCGCATCTGCACCCACTGCGGCGCGGGTCACTTCGACGACCAGGCCTCGGTGTGCCACGCCTGCGGCACGTCACTCGGCACGGCGGAGATCGTGAACCACGTCTACCGGATCGAGAACGTCGCTACGCAGCCGGCCGAGCGCATCACGGCCAACGACGAGGAACGGCAGCGCCAGGGCTTCGAGCTCCAGACCACCTTCGAGTGGGCAGTGCGCGAGCACGACCTCGACGTGCGGCGCGCGACGGCTGCGGACGACGAGGAGATCGCCCACCTCGCCTACGGACCGGGCGCGACGATCACCCGCCTGAACAAGGGGCTGCGCCGGCGTGCCGACAAGAAGACCCTCGGCTTCCAGATCGATCCGGTGTCTGGCTACTGGGCGAAGAACGAGGACGACGATGACAACACGGACCCGACCGCGTCGCCCCGTCAGTGGATCGTGCCGAGCGTGCAGGACCGGAAGAACGCCCTGCTGCTCACGCCGATCGACCCCACGCTGTCCCAGGTGAGCGTGGCGACCCTCCAGCACGCGCTTCTGCGCGGCATCGAGGCCGTGTTCCAGCTCGAGGAAGGCGAGATCCTTGCCGAGCCCATGCCGACCCGCGACCAGCGCAATGGCTTCCTGCTCTACGAGGCCACGGAGGGCGGCGCGGGTGTGCTCATCCGCCTGGTCGCCGAGCCCGAGAGCCTCGCGACCGTCGCGCGGAAGGCCTTGCAGGTGATGCACTTCGACATCGCCGACGAAGGGCCGCTGCCGGAGGACATCGCGAGCTTCACCGACCAGGCAGGCACGGCCTGCGTGGCTGCCTGCTACCGGTGCCTGATGTCGTACTACAACCAGCCGGATCACGAGCTGATCGACCGGCGGGACGACGGTGCTCGGTCGATGTTGCTGCGGCTGGCCCGGGGACGGACGATCGGGCAGGAACAGCCGGGTCCGACTGGCACGCCCACGGGTGACGAGGGTGTGCGTGCCTGGAGGGAGGAGGCGGACCGCCGCGCCCTTCCGGGCCCCGACGCAGAACCGCTGACCGTCGGCGACGGAGTCGTGCCGCTCGCATGGCGAAGGCACTACGTGGTGGCCACGTTGCCCGGCGCGGGTGCGGAGCAGATCGGCGAGCTGGAAGACCTTGGCTTCGAGGTCGTGCCGTTTGGTGATCTCGGATCCTGGGATGCCGCGTTCCGCCGCCTCGCGGCCGTCCTCGGGAGGAACCCTTGAGCGAAGCGATGTTCAGCCCCGGCACCCTGGTCTCGGCCCGCGGGCGCGAGTGGATGGTCCTGTCGGGTAGCAGCGGCGACACGCTCCGCGTGCGGCCCATCTCCGGCTCGGAGGAGGACCAGACGCTCCTGTACCTTCCGCTCGAGGCCGAGCCGGTTCGGGAGGCGAGGTTCCCGGCCCCCGAGCCGCACCAGCTCGGGGGGCACGACGGTGCGCTCCTCCTACGCGACGCGCTCCTGCTGTCCCTCCGGCGCGGGGCAGGCCCGTTCCGCAGCTTCGGGCAGATCGCGGTTGAGCCTCGGGCGTACCAGCTCGTGCCGCTCCTCATGGCGCTCAAGCTCGACCCGGTTCGGCTGCTGATCGCCGACGACGTCGGCGTCGGCAAGACCATCGAGGCCTCCCTGATCGCGCGGGAGCTGCTCGATCGCGGGGACATCGATCGGACCGTGGTCCTCTGCCCACCGCACCTCGTCGAGCAATGGGTGGGTGAGCTCGAGAACCGGTTCAACCTCCACGCCATGGCCGTCACCGCCTCGAGCGCGAAGCGGCTCGAGCGCAACATCCCGCCCGGCGTGAGCCTGTTCCAGGTGCACCCGCACACCGTGGTGAGCCTGGACTACATCAAGAGCCAGGACAGGCGCGCGCACTTCCTGCATCACTGCCCCGATTTCGTGATCGTCGACGAGGCGCACGCCTGTACCGGAACCGGCCAGGGGCGTCATCAGCGCTACGAGCTGTTGCGCGCGCTCGCGGACGAGCCGAACCGCCACCTAGTGCTGCTCACGGCGACCCCCCATAGCGGCGACGATGCAGCCTTCTACCGGCTCCTCGGCCTGCTCGACCGGGAGTTCGAGCGACTTCAGGATGCAGTCGGTACCGAGCGAGACCGACTCCGCAACCGCCTCGGCAGTCACTTCGTGCAGCGCCGGCGGCCCGACATCGCGGAGTGGCAAGAGTCGGACCTGTTCCCGAAACGGGAGACGAAGGAGCTGACCTACACCATGACCGGCTCTTGGGACGCGTTCTTCAAGGCCGTGCTGAACTACTGTGCGGAGCTGGTGGAGAGCAGCGAGGGCGACGCGGAGCGCCAGCGCATGAACTTCTGGAGCACGTTGGCGCTGTTGCGCTGTGCCGCCTCCAGTCCGATGGCGGCCGTTCTCGCGCTGCGCACCCGCGCCGGCGAGGACCTCAACGCAGAGGACCGCGCGGAGATCCTGGACCGACTGTTCGACGGGGACGCCGACAGCCTGGTGGACGACGACGTCGAGCCACCCGCGGCCACCGACGATCCTGCCCTCGCAGCCCTGGTCGCCCAGGCCGAGCAGCTCGCCGGGCAGTCGGGCGACCCGAAGCTCAAGGTCGTGGCGCAGCACGTCACCGAGCTCCTCAAGGATGGCTTCCACCCGGTGGTGTTCTGCCGGTACATCGCGACCGCGCACTACCTGGGGCGGCACCTCGGCAAGCACCTGCCTGGCGCCACGGTCGAGGTCGTCACCGGAGAGCTCCCGCCCGAGGAGCGCGAGGCTCGCGTCGCGAGCCTCGGCGACATCGAAGGTCAACGCGTCCTGGTCGCGACCGATTGCTTGTCCGAGGGGATCAACCTTCAGGACCATCTCGATGCGGTCGTCCACTACGACCTGTCGTGGAACCCGACGCGTCACGAGCAGCGTGAGGGGCGCGTCGACCGGTTTGGCCAGTCCAGCAGGGTTGTGCGCGCCACGTTGCTCTACGGCCAGAACAACCCGGTCGACGGCGCCGTCCTCGAGGTCATCATCCGGAAGGCCGCCCGCATCCGCGAGGAGTTGGGTGTTCCGGTGCCCGTGCCGGACGAAGGGCACACCCTGACCCAGGCGCTTCTCCGCGCGGTCTTGCTCAGACGTTCGGGCGGCGAGGAGGAGCAGGAGTCCGAGAAGCTGCCGTTCCCCATGCTCCAGAGCCGCTGGCAGGACGCAGCGGAGAAGGCCAAGGCGAACCGGACGATCTTCGCGCAGCGTCGGCTCAAGCCCGAGGACGTGCTCCCCGAGTGGCACAAGAGCCTCGCTGCCATCGGTGGGCGCGACGATGTCCGTCGGTTCACGGACCGAGCGCTGACCCGCCTCGGGGCCGGGCTGGAGCCCATGCGGCGTGGTTTCAAGGCGCCCACCGCGTCGCTTCCCGAGGAGGTTCGCGAGCGGTTGGAGGGTGAAGGACTCGCGGGCACCCTACGCATCGACTTTCGGTACCCGGCGCCCCCGCCGTGTCGCGCGGTGCAGCGCAGCCACCCGCTGGTGGCCGTGCTCGCCGAGACGCTCCTCGAGCGCAGCCTCTCCGGTGGTGGCGGCGTGGACCTAGGTGACCCGTCGGTGCTGGGGCGAGTCGGATGCTGGGTATCGGGCGGAGTGCGGTCGCGGACCACCCTCGTGCTTCTCAGGCTACGCCACCAGCTCGTCACGCGTCGCGGGCGCCAGGAGACCACCTTGCTCGTCGAGGAAGCCACCGCGCTCGCCTGGGCGGGACAGGCCGCCGACCGGCTGAACGACACCGATGCGCTCGCGTTGCTCGCAACGCCGCCACTCGATGACGTCCTCCCTCACGTTCGGGAGCGCGAGGCGTCGCGTGCGGTCGCATGGTTGACCGAGCGAGAGAGCGAGCTCGAGGCGTTCACCTCCGAGCGCGCCCAGGCCCTGCTCGATGACCACCTGCGCGTCCGCGCTGCCGCCTTCCGCGACGAGAAAGCCGAGACCCGCGAGCGGAGCGCCCGCGTCGAGGCGCTGCCCCGTCCCGACGTGATCGGCGTGTTCGTGCTGCTGCCGAAGGTGGGTTGAGATGGGAACGCGTACCCTTCGACCCCGTGACGCCGAGCTCGCGTTCGACGCCATCTCCATCGAGGGCGGCCTGCTTGCCGCCGACTGGCTCACCAAGGTGGCCCAGCTCAAGGCCCCTCACCAGAACCCCGCTGACTACGGGGTCCCCAAGGGTCTGGAGCTCCGCGACGAGATCGGCCGCTTCTGGCGAGTCGCCCAGGCCCACTGGTCTGACTTCGCTGCGGGCCGCAAGGCCAAAGCCGACTCGGATGCGCTCGCGCGCCGCTTCATGCTGACCTTGCTCCGGGAGGCCTTCGGCTTCACGGACCTCGAGGCGCGAGGCGGCCCCATGGATGCCGGACACGGCGAGCCCCTGCTGGAGGGCATGGGCCCACCCGGCGTGGAGTTGGGCGGGCAGCAGTGGCCTCTCTGCGGGCTCGATTCGGCTGGCCGCGTACCGCTCGCCGTTGCGCCCACACCGTCCGAACGGCGCAGCGAAGACAAGCGACCTGCCCTCGACGAGCCGCACCGACACCTCGGCGAGGAACGGCGCAAGCGGAGCGCCTTCGGACTGGTCCAGGAGTACCTCAACGCCTCGGATGCGGCCCTGTGGGGTCTGTGCGCCGACGGGTTGACGCTGCGGCTCGTGCGGGACAACGCAAGCCTCACCCGACCCGCATGGGTCGAGGTCGATCTGCAGCGCATCTTTGCCGAGGACCTATGACCCGGATTTCGCCGCGGCTTGGCTGCTACTGCACCGGATCCAGGTTCGGCCGTGCGGACCAGGAGCCCGAGGCCTGCCCCTCGAGGTGGAAGACGCAGGCGCAAGAACAAGGCCGCCAAGCTCGAAGCGACCTGCAGCCCGGCTTTGTGCAGGCGTTGCAGCTGCTCGGACAGGGCTTCCTGGCACACCCGGGAAACCATGCCCTGCGCAAAGCGCTCCACGACGGAACGCTGAAGAAGAAGGCGTACTTCGGTCAGCTCCTCCGGCTGGTGTACCGGCTGATCTTCCTCCTGACCGTCGAAGAGCGCGGGCTGCTGCATCCCAAGGGCACGGCCAAAGACATCCAGGAACGCTACGCCGCTGGGTACGGCCTCCAGCGCCTGCGGGATCGATCGGCTCGACGGGCCGCCCACGACCGGCACAGCGATGTGTGGGAGGCGGTGAAGATCGTCTTCCGCGGCCTGTCCGGCGGTGAGCCGGCCCTCGGCCTGCCTGCGCTCGCCGGCCTGTTCGCGCCCGAGCAGTGCCGCGACCTCGACTCCGCACGCCTCGACAACCGTGCGCTCCTCGGCGGGTTGTTCCGCTTGTGCTGGCTGCGCGAGTCCACCGGTCTGGCCCGCGTCAACTGGCGCGACATGGGTCCCGACGAGCTTGGCTACATCTATGAAGGCCTCCTCGAGCTGGTCCCGCAGATCACCCAAGATGGCCGCACCTTCGGGTTCGCCGGACGCGATGAGAGCCGCGGCAACGCCCGCAAGACCACGGGGAGCTACTACACCCCGGACAGCCTGGTCGAGATTCTACTCGACTCGGCCCTCGACCCGGTGATCGAGGGGACGATCGCCCGTAACCCTGGCCGCCCGGTCGGTGCCCTTCTCGAGCTGGCCGTGGTCGACCCCGCCTGCGGCTCTGGTCACTTCCTGCTCGCGGCAGCGCGTCGCCTGGCCGAGTGGGTCGCGCGACTACAGGCGGACGGCACGCCAACGCCCGAAGACTACCGGCACGCGCTCCGCCAGGTGGTGGGACGGTGCATTTACGGCGTCGACCTGAACCCGCTCGCGGTCGAGCTGTGCAAGGTGGCGTTGTGGATGGAAGCGGTGGACCCGGGCTTGCCGCTCACCTTCCTGGACGCCCACATCCAGGTGGGGAACGCGCTACTCGGCACGAGCGCTGCCGTCATGGCCGAAGGTGTGCCCGACGATGCGTGGAGGCCCCTAGAGGGAGACGACCGGAAGGTGGTCTCGTCGCTCAAGAAGCGGAACAAGGCCGAACGACGGGGTCAGCGGCTGCTCCCCTTGGGTGCGGTATCGACCGCAGAGGATGTGCGGCGGGCCGTCGATGCGCTGGAAGCGGCGCCCGACACGACCGCGCTGGCCCTCGCGGAGAAGGAGCGGCGTTGGGCCGAGATCCTGGAGTCCGACGCGTGGAGGCACCAGAAGCTCGTCCACGACGCCTGGTGTGCAGCGTTCCTGTGGCCGCTGCAGGAAGCTGGCCCGGTCACCGAGGTCGCTCCGACCCATGGTATCTGGTGCACCCTGCGGGACGGCGGGCCGCCATCGCTCCTTCTGGTCGAGACCACAGCGAAGATTGCGCGCGATTATGGCTTGTTCCATTGGGAACTCGCCTTCCCCGCCGTGTTCGGGCGCGGCGGCTTCGACGTGGTGCTCGGCAACCCGCCTTGGGAGCGGGTCAAGCTGCAGGAACAGGAGTTCTTCGCCTCTCGCGACGACACCATTGCGGGCGCATTGAACGCTGCCGAGCGCAAGAAGCTGATTGCGGAGCTCCCGGTGCGGGACCCCGACCTGTGGGAGGAGTGGAGCCGCGAGAGCCGCGTCGCGCAGGGAACCAGCCACTTTGTTCGGCAGTCTGGCCGCTACCCTCTGTGTGGCAAGGGTGACGTGAACACCTACGCGTTGTTCGCCGAGCACAACTGGCGTGCGCTGGGACCGCGGGGGCGAGCCGGGTTCATCGTTCCGAGTGGTATCGCGACGGACGACACAACAAAAGACTACTTCCAGGCAATCATGCGCACGCGAGCCTTGCGCGCGATGTGGGAGTTCGAGAACGAGGGCTTCTTCACCGCGGGCAAGGGGCACATGCTCCGGTTCGCGCTCACCACGCTCGCAGGCGCGGATGAGCCGGCAGAGGCCGCAGACTTCATGTTCAAGGGCCAGTCGGTGGACGATCTCGCTGACCCGGAACGCCACTTCGCCCTCACGGCCGAGGACATCGAAACGATCAACCCGAACACGGGAACCTGCCCAATCTTCCGCACCAAGCGCGACGCTGCCCTCGCGCTGGCGCTGTATCGGCGCGCAGGCGTGCTCTGGCGGGAGGGGGATCCGGACGGTAACCCGTGGGGCCTGCGGTTCATGGCCATGCTCCACATGGCCAACGACTCTGGCCTCTTTCGCACCCGGGGCGAGCTAGGCCAAGGTGGTTGGACCCTACTCGGCAACCGCTTCGTGAAAGACGAAAGGGTCATGATGCCGCTCTACGAGGCGAAGATGACGCATATCTACACGCACCGTAGTGGTAGTTTCGAGGCGGCAGCACCGGGTCAGCGCCCGCACCGGCTCCCCACGCCGTCGGACGAACAGCTCGCGGATCCGAGCTATGCACCACTGCCCTTCTACTGGGTGGCCGAAGCGGACGTGGACGCCAAGCTCGATGGGGTGTGGGATCGCGGGTGGTTGCTCGGGTGGAGAGATGTGACCGACGCACGCGCGAGTATCAGAACCGTCGTGTCTTGTGTGCTTCCAAGGGTCGGCGTCGGACACAAGATGCCCCTGGCAATGTCTACGGCTGACCCGATCAGCATCGCGATGTTTGCTGGGAACCTGTCAAGCGTCGCCTTGGACTACGCATCTCGGCAGAAGGTTGGAGGGCTCTCGCTGACGTACTTCATCCTGAAGCAGCTCCCACTGCTACCACCGCCGACCTACCGTGAGGTCTCCCGCTGGGATCCGTCACAAACGCTGGCAGGCTGGATGCTTCCCCGTATCCTCGAACTCACGTACACCGCCTGGGACCTCCAGCCCTTCGCCAATGACTGCGGCGACGATGGCCCCCCCTACATCTGGGACCCGGAGCGTCGGTTCCTGCTTCAGTGTGAGCTCGACGCCGCGTTCTTCCACCTGTACAGCATCGCCCGGGACGATGCCGAATACATCTTGGGCACCTTCGACGTGCTGGAGCGCGCAGACATCCGCCAGCACGGTGAGTTCCGCACCCGCCGGGTCGTCTTGGAGTGCTATGACGGTCTCGCCCGGGCTGTCGCCACCGGCCAGCCCTACGTCTCCCCCCTCGGGCCCCCAAACCGGGCAGAGCCGCGGAGGTGACCGAGATGGAGCTCACGCCGGTCCCGCTGGGCTCCTCCCTGCTCGACCAGGTGTGGGAGCTCTACCGGAAGAACGCCGCTACCCTCGGCTTCCTGCCCCGGGGCGCTCTGGACGAGTTTGCCCACGCCGGGCGTGTGCTTGCCGCTACCTCTGGCGATCAACTTCTCGGCTATGCCGCGTGGCGCCGTTCGCGCGAAGAGGCCGTCCTCGTCCACCTATGTGTCGCTGAAGGGCAACGCGGCTCCGACTGCTCAGAGGTCCTGCTGTGCGGGCTGATCGAGCAGTGCCGCGAGGACGCTGCGATTCGCCTGCGCTGTCGCAAGGACTACGCGGCGGCGAACCGCATCTGGCCTAGGCATGGCTTCGCCGTGGAGCGGGAGGTAGTCGGGCGGGGAGCGGACGGAGCTGTGCTGCTCGAGTGGCGTAGGGTGAACTTCGACGACTCGCCGCTCCTGCAGGCGATCCGCGACGCCACCCCGCGGGCGACGCATGTCGTGGCCCTGGACGCCAACGTCTTCTTCGACGTGATGGACCCGAACGCGGTCCATCACGACGAGAGCCGGGCCCTCCTCGCCGACTGGCTCGACGATGTCGATGTGTGCGTGACCCGCGAGCTGCGCAACGAGGTGGCGCGGCAGGACGATGATGTCCGCCGACAGGCCGCGGCTGCGTACCTCCGACAGTTCCGGGAGCTCGCGACGCATCCCGACACGCTCACTCCGGCGTTGGCGGAGATCGCCGGGGTCTTGCCGCCGGCCGTCTCTGAGTCCGACCACTCCGATCGGCGGCAGCTCGCTCACGCCTGGAAGGAAGGTGCCGGCTACTTCGCCACGCGGGACTCCGTCCTGCTCGATCATTCCGACGACCTGGGCTCCCTGACCGGTGTATTGGTGTTGCGACCCACGGACGTCGTCGCGCGGCTCCAGGGTGATTTCCTGGGTGCCGACTACGCCCCGGTGCGTCTCCAGGGGACACACGTCGAGCGCCGGGGGGTGGCCTCGGAACAAGAGCTCCTCCCATTCCAGCGATTCGCCGCGCGAGAGTCCAAGTCCGCCTGGCTACGGGCGATACGCAGCGCCCGCACCGCCGCAGACCGCTGCTCGGTCGAGGTCATCGGGGTCCGAGGGGAGTCGCCGCGCGTCGCCATCGCTATGGAATGCGTCTCCCCCGACGTTCTGCACGTCCGCTTCGTGCGTGCGTTGAGCTCCCCTCTCACGGGCACGCTGCTGCGGCGGGTGCTCGCCGACACAGTCGAGTCGGCCCGGATCCAGGGCCGGTGGCGTGTGACCATCGAAGACCCCGGCCCTGGCGACGTTCGGGATGCCCTGGCGGAACTCGGGTTCGAGGTCGCCGCAGACGGGCAACTGGTGCGGTACACGCTGCGCGGGATGGTACCGGCGGACCGCGCCCTCACCACGATCCGGGAGCGGCTTCCGGAGGTGACGCTGGACACGGACCAGCCGGTCGAGGCGCTCGAGGCGCGATTCTGGCCCTTGAAGGTCCTCGGTGCCGAGATCCCGAGCTTCGTGGTCCCGATCCGCAGCTACTGGGCAGCGGCGTTGTTCGATAGGCACCTCGCCGGGGAGCAGCTTTTCGGCGTACCTGAAGGTCCGGCACTGGCGCTGGAGAACGTCTACTACTCGGCGTCGAACATCAGCATCCCTGCGGGCAGTCGAGTCCTCTGGTACGTGAGCGGCGATGTAGGAGCCGTGCGCGCCGTGTCCACCAGCCTCGGCACCGACACCGATGCTGCCACACGCCTTTCGCGTCGCTGCCACCGGCTGGGCGTGTATCGCTGGCAAGACGTCCTCCAGACAGCCAAGGGAGATCCACATGGGCAGCTTCACGCCTACCGGTTCGAGCGCACCGAGCTCCTGCGTCGACCGATCCCATGGCGCCGGCTGGAGGAGCTCATCTGGGACCACATGGGCACGAAGAACCGTGTGCCATCGCCACTTCGCATTCCGGAGGGGTTGTTCGAGGCCATCTACCGCGAAGGCAGTGGGAGCGAGGCATGAGCCAGCCCGCGGTACTTATCTCCATCACGCCCGAGTTCGCCGGGAAGATCGCAGCCGGAAGCAAGACGATCGAGCTGCGCCGGAAGTTTCCTGATGTGCCTGAGGGAACTTGGATCTACCTCTACGTCACTCTTCCGGTCGGGGCGGTCGTCGGCCGAGTGAAGGTCGTGGAGGTCGATGCCGATGAGCCGTCGGCGTTGTGGACCCGACACCACTCCGAGGTCGGGCTGACGCGCGATCGGTTCGACAACTACTTCGCTGAACGGGAACGGGGTTTCGCCGTACGCCTCTCGGGCTATCAGGCCCTGGACGCCGTCGACCTCGAAGCGTTGCGCCGCGATCTTCCAGGCTTCGTAGCCCCACAAAGCTACCGATTCCTCGATGACGAGGCGCAGCTCGTGTTGCACGGAACCCCACCAGTTCAGAAGCTCGCGAGGAAATGAGCATGCCCGCCACCAACCAGGCCTTGCCGCCCGCTGGCCTGTTCCGATTCCGAAGTCTGAAGCTGGAGCAGTACCGCTGTTTCGAGGCGCTGGACCTGCCGCTCGAGTCTGACCTTACCCTGCTCTTCGCCGAGAACGGAGGGGGCAAGACCTCCATCCTCACCGCCCTCGCGGTGGGCCTCGCGGCGTTCCAGACCGGCACCCCTCGCGCGCTCAAGCTGGACCCGCAGCGCGACGCGCGGAAGGTCACGCTGGACGAGCGCGGCCGGCGCGAGTCGGCTGGGGTGTGCACGGTGACCTGGACCGCGGACATCGGCCCGCTCGTCGGGGTCGCATGGAGTGGAACGGCACACCCTGGCTCAAACCGGCGCTCGAACGACCATGCAGCTGTTCTCGACGCATTGGAGCGGATCCGGATCCCAGGTGTTCGGTGGCCGCTGTTCGCCTTCTACGGTGTGGAGCGCATGGGCCGGGGGAAGGCATCCACGAAGCCCGCGCCAACGCGACCGGACCGGTGGGAGGGCTACGCCGCGTCCCTAAACCCATCGCAGGACGACTCAGCTCTGCTGACATGGTTGCTCGAAGAGATCCTCGCCGACGCCGTTCGACGCCAGGAAGGCGAGGCAGAGCGCTTCCTCGCCACCGCGGCGATGGACACCCTTGCGAGGGCAACACCGGGCGTCGCCCGAGCCTGGTACGACCCGCGCGAGCGGAGCCCTGTCATTCGCTTCGACGGCGGCACGGTAACGCCCTGGCAGGAGCTGTCCGACGGCTTCCACGTGTACCTGGCCCTCGTCGCGGACATCGCGCGCCGAGCCGTGATGCTGAACGAGCAGGATGGAGGGGATGCACCGAAGCTGGTGGAGGGCGTCGTGATGATCGACGAGATCGATCTCCACCTGCATCCTCGGTGGCAGCGGGTAGTGCTCGATGGCCTCCAGACGACCTTCCCCCGCCTCCAGTTCATCATCACCACGCATTCTCCCCAGGTCCTCAGTAGTGTCGAGAATCGCCAAGTCCGAAGGCTGGTGAACAGCCGTCTGCAGGAGCACGGGGTTTACGTAGAGGGCCGCGATAGCAACGCGATCCTCCGGGAGTTGATGGGCACCACGGATCGCGACGACGAGGGGCAGGCGCGGCTTCGAGAGCTCCACGACGCCATCGATCAGGGCGAGCGCGGACGAGCAGAGGCTCTATTCACGGAGCTCGAAGCGAAATGGGGCCCCCTTGACCCGGCCCTGGTCCGGGCCCGCGGGCTTGCGGACTGGGACGACTGATGCGTGGGCTCAGGAAGCCCTGGCCGCCGCAGGACGTGTCACCGAGCGGCCAGGAAGCGCGAACAATGAAGAAGGCCGAGTCCGACTTCCTCGCCGAGTTGGGCGGCGCCGGCGATCCCTCGGCGTTCGCCCGGTCCTCGTTCGATGGCCTGGAGAAGCCGAAGCTTCGAACCGTGCTCTACGCGGAGCAGGGGCATGTCTGCGTGTACTGTGAGCGCCGAGTGGAGGAGGGCTATCCTGCTCCTCGGATCGACCACTGGCGCCCTCTCAGCCAGAACCCGAGCTTGGCGCTCCACTGGCGCAACCTGTACTTGTCGTGCCCGACCGAGGCGACGTGCGACTGCAGGAAGCACGAGAGTCCGCTTTGCGACCGCGAGGGTGACCCGGAGTTGCCATGGCCGGTCTCTCACCCGTACGAGCGATGCGTGGGGTTCACGAGCCTTGGCGAGATGTACGTTCGGGAGGATGCTCCTCTCGACGATGACCAGCGTCGAGCGCTGGTGAAGGCCATCGGGCAGCCCCACACCGACACCATCAAGGACAACGGCATCCTGAACTTGAACCATCCTGCTCTGGTCGCGGCGCGGGCAGCCGCAGTCGACAGTGAACGCAGCCGTCTGGAACGCGACTTTTCGGGGAAGACGGCGAGTCGGGAGGACCGGGAGGACCGCGCGGCGAATCTCTTTGGCGCCGGCAAGCTCTCCGAGTACGTGAGCATCCGCACGGGTTGGCTTCGACGGACTCTCGGGAAGAGTCGCTGATGCAACTCACACCCGTAGCCCGCACGCGCCTCGAGAAGGCTGCCGTCGACAACGGCTTCGACCTGGACCTGGGCTCGGACGAGCACTGGCTGCGGTACGGAAGCTCGCAGGCGCCTCTTCGCCTGTGGATGAGCGCACTCGGAGATGGCTTCTTCGTGGTCGCGCTCTCCCAGTTCAACGTCGTGGAGGCGCTCGCAGGGCTGGGCGCCGCTATCTCCAATCCGATTCCCCAGGGCGCCGCGGGAGCTCGAAGCGTCGCGGACATCCCGTCGCTCCATCAGCTGCTCCGCCGAGCCTTCCAGTTGTCGCGGGCGCTCCCGGACCAGCTGCTCCACGCCTTCCAGGCGCGCGTGGCGAGCCTCCCCAGGGAGACCGAGGCCGAGCGCCTGGTCGTACAGCGAGTTGGCCAAGACGTGTTCCGCGAAGGACTGCTCGAGTACTGGGAGGGGCGGTGCGCGGTCACCGGGCTCGACGTTCCCGAGCTCCTGCGCGCCAGCCACATCAAGCCCTGGGCTGACTGCGACGAGGATGCCCACCGCCTCGACGTGTTCAACGGCCTGCTGCTGGCTCCGCACCTCGATGCCGCCTTCGACCGAGGGTTCATCACCGTGGCGGACGACGGCACGGTGGTGGTGGCGGACGACCTCGGCGCGGGGGCTCGAGTGGTCCTGGGGCTGGATGCACCGCTGCAGGTGCGACGACTCGCGGACGGCCACCGACGCTACCTGCCGTGGCATCGTGGCAGAGTGCACCGGGACAGGAGGTGAGGGCCGGGGGCCTGCCCGTCTGTTCCCGGGACCGTGCCCGAATCGTGCCCGGGATTCTCAGAACCCCCCAGAACTCACAGACTCACCAGAGGTGGCAGAGGGGCAGCAGTCGATCGAGAATCACGCGCGAACCGGCAAAACGTCCGCAGAGCCTCGATTTCTTGATGATGCGCGACCATCGTTCGACTCCCGCCGCCTCCATCATTCACGACGCGGGGCAGAACTTCGGTCAGGCCGTGGTTCTGCCCTTCGTTCGTCGAGGACCCGGTGCTGCTGCCTCCGTCGCCGACGTCGCGCGGCAGGGTGAACGTGACTGTCAGGGTCGTGCCGTCCGCCTCGATGCGGGAAATCCAGGAGCGGAGGATGGCCCGCTGGGTGTTCACCGAGCCCGTCGCCAGCGCCGTCTGCAGGCGCTCGACGTAGCGGGTGATGGTCACGTCGTCGGCGAGGCGGATGACCGGGGTGCCCGCGGCGGCCAGGGCGGCGTGGGTGGCGGTGAGCTCGTCGTACTGGGCCTTCACCTCGCGGATGCGGGGGGCGAGGATCGACAGGTCGAGGGCGCCGTCCTCGATGGCGCGGTAGAGGTTGTCGAGCCGGCGCTTGGCCTCGGCGAGCTGGGCGGCGACGGCGTCGACCTCGGCGCGGGCGGCCGCACCGGCGGCGTCGGCCTCCTCGTTGACCAGGTCGACGAGGTACTTGATGTACGCGGGGGTGAGCAGCTCGTCGCGGAGCAGGTCGATCACCGCTGCGGTAGGAAGGAGGAAGCGCTTCCAACGGAAGCAGGAAGCGCTTCCGTGCTTCCCAAGGGAAGCGGCCGGGAATCACGGTGGGCATTCGGAAACGGAAGCGCGATCCGCAGCCAACGCTCTCGTGGCGCCTGTCACGATGAGTGTTAGATGTAAATATACTCATGGACTGAAAATAACAGTGAAGCGGCTTCAGGTGGTTCTTGGTGATGATGATGCAGCTCTCTTGGTCGGAATCTCCGCGACACTGGGTATCAGCGAGTCCGACGCCGTTCGAGCGGCACTTCGAAGCGTCAGTGAGCTGCTGGTCGAGCCGGGCGACGAGACCATTCTCCGGCCGCTGGCGGCGACAGACTGGCCATGGCCCGACTTCTGGAAGCCGCTGGCAGAGGAACTGGAACGCCTCGCCGCCGCCGGGCTGCCTGTGGAGACGGATTCCGGAGTGAAGAACACCATCATCAAGGTCGATAAGGACGCTGGCTACGTCGTCCTGCTGTCTGAGCGAGCACGGAGTGGTGGAGCACGAACCATCACCGTGGGGATGCTGAAGAACCGCGACGCCACGTCCCACGGGGTGATCATCCGGCGTCTACGGGACATGGCCGACGAGCTTCAGGCCAGCCAGCCTGTCGGTTCTGGCTGGTTTGGTCCGTTCAAGGTGATTGATCTTCTGAAGGGCTGCACGGATCCGGGCCAACCCTGGCCGCCCGACGCTCTCGGCGTCTACGCCGTCTCCCGTCAGCCCTGGCATGGGACTCCTTCGCGGAAGGCGGACGTGCTGTACGTCGGGTCCACGACCGGCCGCAGTGCGCGGTTCTGCACGCGCGTCGGTGACCTGATGGCCGATCTGTTCGGCTTCTACGGCGACTTCACGGGCCACAGCAGCGGAGGGCAGAAGCTCCACGAGTGGTGCGACGCCAACGGCGTGTGGCCCGGAGAGCTGTTCATCGGCTGGTATGCCGAGCCCGGCATGTGCTCCCGCTGCGCGGAGACCCGGATCTTTGACGACCTGGCCCCGCGTCTGAATGCCATTCGTCCGCCGCGCTGCACGAAGACGCACGGCTAGCACGTCCGCTCCGAGACGCCGAAGTGTGCGTGCGGTAGGCGAGCTTCGGTAGCTGACCGTGCGCGGGAGGTGGCCGCAACGAGGGCAGCCCCGCCGGCCGACGTGGACCAGGTCGACGACGCTCCGGCATGATGATCCCGATCCCATGACCTCCGAAGCCGCCACCCGCAAGAACCTCATCGACACCGCCCTGCGCCTCGCGGGCTGGCAGCTCGACGACCCCACCCAGGTCGTCGAGGAGTACGTGATCGACCTGATCGATGCGGGCGTGGCCCCCCTCCTGGCCGCCGAGCCCGGCCTCGGAGCCCACTACGGCAAGCAGTACGCCGACTACGCGCTCCTTTCCCGCGGGCGGGTGGTCGCCGTCGTCGAGGCCAAGAAGACCACCAGCGCCGCCGAGCTGGGCCAGGAGCAGGCGCTCACCTACGCGCGCAACATCCAGCGGATCCAGGGCGGCCGGCCGCCCTTCGTCCTCTACACCAACGGCCACGACATCTACCTATGGGAGGTCGACGACTACCCGCCCACCAAGGTCCGGGGCTTCCCGTCGCCCCTGGATCTGGAGTGGATGGATCAGCGTCGCCAGACCCGAAACCCGCTGTCCGTCGAGCTGATCGACACCGCCATCGCGGGGCGCGACTACCAGATCGGCGCTATCCGTTCGGTGCTCGAGGGCGTCGAGGCCAAGCGCCGGAACTTCCTGCTGGTGATGGCCACCGGTACTGGGAAGACCCGTACGGCGATGGGCCTGATCGACGTGCTGCTGCGCGCGCACTGGGCCAAGCGCGTGCTCTTCCTCGTCGACCGCATCGCCCTGCGCGACCAGGCCATCGACGCCTTCCGGGAGCACCTGCCCGACAGCCCCCACTGGCCGCGGATCGACGGAACCCGCGTCGAGCAGGCCTGGGACCCGAACCGGCGGCTCTACTGCACGACCTACCCGACGATGCTCAACCTGATCCAGGCAGGGACGGTGCCGGAGTCCTGGATCTCGCCGCACTTCTTCGACCTCGTCATCGCGGACGAGAGCCACCGAAGCATCTACAACATCTACCGCTCGGTGCTCGACTGGTTCACCGGCATCCAGCTCGGCCTGACCGCCACGCCGCGCGACCACATCGACCACGACACGTTCGCGCTCTTCGACTGCGACACCCACGATCCGACCTACGCCTACACGTTCGAGCAGGCCGTCGCCCACGAGCCGCCCTACCTCTCGGACTTCGAGGTGCTGCGCGTCCGGAGCAAGTTCCAGCTCGAGGGCATCAAGGGCGGAGTGCTCCCGCCCGCCGTCCAGCGGCAGCTCGTCGCCGAGGGCAAGGACCCCGCCGAGATCGACTTCGAGGGCACCGACCTGGAGCGCAAGGTCACCAACGCGGGAACCAACGCGCTGATCGTCCGCGAGTTCATGGAGGAGAGCATCAAGGACCCGACGGGCACGCTGCCCGGCAAGTCCATCTTCTTCGCCATCTCGATGGGCCACGCTCGCCGCCTCGCCGCCCTGTTCGACAAGCTCTACCCGGAGCACGCCGGCAAGCTGGCGCGGGTGCTCGTGTCCGAGGACCGCTTCGTGTACGGCAAGGGCGGCCTGCTCGACCAGTTCAAGCACAAGGACATGCCGCGGGTCGCCATCTCGGTCGACATGCTCGACACCGGCGTGGACGTGCCCGAGGTTGTCAACCTGGTCTTCGCCAAGCCCGTCTACAGCTACACGAAGTTCTGGCAGATGATCGGTCGCGGCACTCGCGTGCTCGACCCCAAGAAGCTGAAGCCCTGGTGCCCGACCAAGGACCGGTTCCTGATCATCGACTGCTGGGGCAACTTCGACTTCTTCCAGATGCACCCGAAGGGGAAGGAGCCCGGCGAGCAGGTCGCTCTGCCGGTCCGCTTGTTCCGCGCCCGCCTGGACCAGCTCGAAGCGGCGCTCGCGGCCGGGCGTGATGACGCAGCCTCGCAGGCCGTGGCGGGTCTGCGCGCGGATCTCGCCGCGCTCCCGCGCAACAACGCCGTCGTGGCCGAGGCCGCCGCCACGCTCGCGCGCGTCGGCGCCGACGCCTTCTGGCAGCACCTGGGACCGGCAGACCTGGGCCTGCTCCGCAGCGTCGCCGGGCCGGTCTTGCGGGTTCGCTCGGGCGTCGAGTCCAAGGGGATGCGCTTCGAGACCGAGGTGGTCGACCTCGGGACGGCGCTCATCGTCGACAACGCCGACGCGGTCGAGCTGCTCCGCGACAGCGTGCTGGAGCAGGTCCGCGAGCTGCCCCTCAGCGTGAACGTCGTCGCGGCCGAACAGGACCTCATCCGCGCGGTCCAGCACCCGGACTGGTGGGAGGCGCCGAGCCCGGCGGACCTCGCCCACCTGGCCACCCGCCTCGCGCCCTTGATGCGCTACCGGCAGCAGCGCCGCGACCCGATGATGTCGCTCGATCTCGCCGACCTGCGCGTGATCAAGGAGAAGGTCGACTTCGGCACCGAGCACGCGGGGCTGACCACCGCCGCCTATCGGGAGCGCGTCGAGGCCTACGTCCGAGCGCTGGTCGAGGAGAACGAGGTCATGCGCCGCATCGCCGACGGCGCCGAGCCGGGCGAGGACGAGCTGCAGGCCCTCGCGGATCTGCTCGCGGGTCAGGACCCCGCGATCACCGAGGAGGTGCTGCGGAAGGTCTACGACGTGCGGAGCGCCCGGCTGGTCCGCCTGCTGCGGCACGTCCTGGGGCTGGAGCGCCTGCCCGCCTGGCCCGAGGCGGTGACCGCCGCCTTCGACGGGTTCATCGCGGACCACACCACGCTCACCGAGCTGCAGATCCGCTTCCTCCAGACGCTGCGGACCTTCCTCCTCCAGAACCGCCGGCTGGAGCGCAAGGATCTGCTCGACGCGCCGTTCACCCAGCTTCACCCACGTGGCATCCGCGGCGTGTTCCGCGGCGGCGAGCTGCAGGAGGTCCTGGCGCTGGCCGAGGGCCTGGTGGCGTAATGCGTAGTCGGCGTCAGAAATGAGGTAGTGAAACGCGATCGTTACCTCTTTACTGGGCGGCGCTACGCGATTACGGTGACCGGGTCCCCGCATCGGATCGGCCCGCCGTGCACAGCTTCCACCCCGACTTCCTCGCTCGCCTCAGCTTCACGACCGACCAGGTCGCGGCGCTCAGCGCGCTCGGCGAGGCCCGCGGCCGCCAAGAGCTGTTCGTCCACCAGCAGCCCGAGCGCCTCGAGTCCCTTCGGCAGGCCGCGGTCATCGAATCCACCGAGTCCAGCAACCGGATCGAGGGCATCACGGCCCCGCGACACCGCATCGAGGCGCTCGTGCTCAAGCCCTCCGCACCGAGGGATCGCTCGGAGCAGGAGATCGCCGGCTACCGGGACGCGCTCTCGCTGATCCACGAGTCGCATGCGCACATGCCGTTCTCGGTGAACGTGCTGCTGCAGCTCCACGGGATGCTGTACCGCTACCACCACGCCGACGGCGGCCGGTTCAAGATGACGGACAACCAGATCGTCGAGCGGCGGCCCGACGGCACCTCCCGCGTCCGGTTCCAGCCCACGCCCGCGGCCGAGACCCCTGGCGCGATGGCCGAGCTCGTCGAGGGCTACCAGCGCGCGGCCCGGCCCCCTGCGCTCCAGCCCCTGGTCGGCGTGCCGCTCGCGATCCTCGACTTCCTGTGCATCCACCCGTTCAGCGACGGGAACGGCCGCGTGGCCCGCCTCGCCACGCTGCTCCTGCTCTACCAGCACGGCTACACCGTCGGCCGGTACATCAGCCTGGAGCGGATCTTCGAGGAGTCGAAGGAGTCGTACTACGAGACCCTGGAGCGCAGCTCCCAGATGTGGCACGCCGGCGCGCACGACCCGCACCCGTGGCTCGACTACTTCTGGGGCGCGATGCAGCGCGCCTACAGCGAGTTCGAGGACCGGGTCGGCGTTCTGTCGGGTGGCAGGGGCAGCAAGAGCGAGCTGGTCCGCGACGCCATCCTCCGCCGCCTCGGCCCGTTCGCCATCTCAGACATCGAGCGCGACTGCCCCGGTGTGAGCCGTGAGCTGGTGCGGCTGGTGCTGAGGCAGATGCGGGACGATGGATTGATCGAGCTCCAAGGTCGTGGACGAGGCGCGCGTTGGCTGCGCGTCCAGGAGGGGTAGAACCGATGAGTCTTTACCTGACGCGGATCTCATGGAATCGAAACGGCTGGACGCGGCCCCAAGGGCTGGGGCCTCTCGCAGAGGGACCGGCACGGGGCAGCACCAAGACCTTCGTTTCCGATTACGGGTACGGACACGAGGAGTGGCTCTTTCGGCCCGAGCACCGCATCGATGGGTGGCAGTACGGGTTCGTCCAGCCGGCGCTGAAGGTCAACGCGGACCGCTACGGGGAGGTCCTGGACGCCGTCCTCTACACGATCTCGCCGGATGGCGAGCGGTTCTACCTCGGCAGGATCGATGGCATCGAGATCCTCGGGTTCGACGAGGCGACGGCGGCGCGGGACGAGTTCGACCGCCGAGGGTGGTCGGCGACAATGGAGGAGGATCTCCAAGCGCTCCAGTTGAGCGCCAAGAACCTCAAGATCAGCAGGAACCGCTCTCGTGAGTTCGTGAACGTCCGGTTCCGCCCGGACGCTGTCTTCATGCTTCGGGAGCCCGTTCTCGCGTCGGAGGACGACGTGACGCACCAGAGAGGGAAGAACCGCTACCAGTTCTACCCCCTCAGCGCGATTCCCCCGCGGCTCGAGCGCACACCTGCCGATCCCAATCGGCCGACCGAAGGGTACAGCTACCGAACCGCGCCGGTGATCCACGCGGACCGTCGCCACAACCGCCTGCAGCTCCACATGGTCGAGCTGCTTCGGGCCAGGTTCGGAGGCAACGCCGTCGCGATGGAGGTCGACGGGGTCGACATCGTCGTCACTGCTCCCGACAGGACCGTGTTCATCGAGGTGAAGAGCGAGCCCGACGCTCGCCTCGCAGTGCGCGCAGCGTTGGGCCAGCTCCTCGAGTACGCCCTTCTTGGGGTCGTCCCAGCGCCCTTCCCGGAGCTCGTGATCGCCGCTCCTGCCGAGCCCGACGCCACGGTCGACGCCTATCTGCAGGCGCTTCGCGACCGCTTCGCCATGCCCGTCCACTACATCCGCATCGACGAGACCATCACGGTCTGTCCGCTTTAGGTCGCCCACATGCTCAACCAGGCCATGCGCGCCAAGATCGACGCCCTCTGGGACCGCTTCTGGTCCGGGGGCATCGCCAACCCGCTCTCCGCGATGGAGCAGATCTCCTACCTGCTCTTCATGCGGCGCCTCGACGACGAGGACGCCAAGCGCCAGGAGGACGCCGAGTTCCTCGGCACGCCCTACACCTCGCTCTTCGCCGGCGACTTCGAGTGGGTGCCCGGCCAGAAGGTCCCCGCCGCGGACCTTCGCTGGAGCCGCTTCCGCCACCTCCGCGGCGAGGAGATGCTCGCCCACGTCCGCGACAAGGTCTTCCCGTTCATCAAGGCGCTGCGGGGCGAGGACCAGCCCTTCGCCCTGTCGATGAAGGACGCCGTCTTCATCATCCCGAAGGCCTCGCTCCTGGTCGAGGCGGTCGGGATCATCGACGACATCTACCAGGAGATCGAGCGCGAGCGGCAGGACGGCCAGACCTTCCACGACACCCAGGGCGACCTCTACGAGGTGCTGCTCTCCGAGATCGCCACCGCCGGGAAGAACGGCCAGTTCCGAACCCCACGGCACGTCATCCAGATGATCGTGGAGCTGGTCGACCCCAAGCTGGGCGAGCAGGTCTGCGACCCGGCCTGCGGCACCGGCGGCTTCTTGCTGGGCGCGTACCAGCACATCCTCAAGACCCACACCGGCCCCGACGCGCGCTGGACCGACGCCGACGGCTTCGAGCGCGGCATCGGCGACCGCCTGACCGACGACCGCCAGTGGAAGGCCCTGCGCGAGCGCACCTTCTTCGGGTGCGACTTCGACACCACGATGGTGCGCATCGGGCTGATGAACCTGCTGCTCCACGGCATCGATCACCCGAGCCTGCGCTACGCCGACACACTGTCCAAGCGCTTCGACGAGGTCGACCGCTACGACGTGGTGCTCGCCAACCCGCCGTTCAAGGGCAGCATCGACAAGCAGGACGTCTCCGAGCGCCTGCACCTGCCCACCCGCAAGACCGAGCTCCTCTTCGTTGAGCTGATCCTCGACCTGCTGCGCGTCGGCGGCCGGGCCGGCGTGATCGTCCCGGACGGCGTGCTCTTCGGGTCGTCGGGCGCCCACCGCGCCCTGCGGGAGCGACTGCTGGCCGAGGCCGAGCTGCAGGCGGTCGTGTCGATGCCCTCGGGCGTGTTCAAGCCCTACGCCGGGGTGAGCACCGCGGTGCTCGTGTTTGTGAAGGGCGGCCGGACCGAGCGGGTATGGTTCTACGACATGCAGTCCGACGGCTACTCGCTCGACGACAAGCGGGACAAGCTCGACGGCTCCGACATCCTCGACGTGATCCGCCGCTGGCGGGAGCGCGACCCGGCAAAGGGCACCGACCGGACCGCCAAGGCGTTCTTCGTCCCGGTCGACGAGATCGAGAAGAACAAGTTCGACCTGTCGATCAACCGCTACAAGGAGGTCGCCTACGAGGCGGTCGAGTACGACCCGCCGAAGGTGATCCTGGGTCGGCTGCGGGCGCTGGAGAAGGACATCCAGAAGGGGCTGGACCGGCTCGAGGGGATGCTGGGATGAGCACGTCGTGGCCAACCATCCCGCTTTCCAAGACCGGCAAGTGGCTGTCTGGCGGCACCCCGGCGCGAAAGAACGAGGCGTTCTGGGGCGGTTCGATCCCCTGGATCGGCACAAAGGACCTCAAAGGCTTCGATCTCGTCGACTCCTCCGAGTACATCACCGATGAAGCTGCCGCGGACGGTGCCCGCGTCATCGAACCGGGGGCGGTCCTCTTCGTCACCCGCGGGATGAGCCTGGCGAAAGAGTTCCGTGTCGGTGTCGCTGGAGTGCGCCTCTCGTTCAACCAGGACGTGAAGGCCATCGTCCCGCGCAAGGACATTGACGGGCGCTTCCTGGCCTGGTTCCTGGTGGCCTCTGAACGCGACATCCTCGCCCGGGTCGACACAGCCTCCCACGGGACGAAGCGGCTCCCGCTGGAGCGCATCGAGGGGTTGCCGGTCCCGCTCCCGCCCCTCCCTGAGCAGCGCCGCATCGCGGCCATCCTCGACGAGGCCGACGCCCTGCGCCGCCAGCGCAGCGAGGCGCTGGTCCTGCTGGACGAGCTGCTGCGGTCGGCGTTCATGGAGATGTTCGGCGACCCGGTGACGAACCCGCGAGGGTGGCCCATCGTTGAGATGCGGCAGCTGATCGTCGACTCCCAGTACGGGACCGCGGAGAAGGCCAACACGGATGGCGAGGGGCTTCCGGTGCTCCGCATGAACAACCTGGGCTACGACGGTAGCTGGAATCTGTCGGACCTCAAGCACGTCCAGGTCGCCGATGCCGATTTCTCCAAGCTCACCGTGCGACGAGGGGATCTGCTGTTCAACCGGACCAACAGCCCCGAGCTGGTCGGTAAGACCGGCGTGTGGGAGCTCGACGAGCCGTTCGCGTTCGCCGGGTACCTCATCCGGATTCGGTTCGACGAGGACCGGGTCCTGCCTGACTACGTCTCCAGCTACCTCAACTCCGTGCCCGGGAAGCGGTACCTGTTCGAGCGGGCAAAGCCATCCAACAACATGTCGAATTTCAGCGCGTCGATGTTCGCGGAGATCCCGCTGGGTGTCCCGCCGCTCCCCTACAGCGCCGGTGGAGTGCGCTCGTTGCCGCGCACCGGGACCATGTCGCCGTCCGTCAGCGCCAGGGCGTCGAGGCCGACCACCTGTTCAACGCACTCCTCCACCGTGCGTTCGCGGGTGGGCTGTGACGTGAGCCCTTCTCCCGGAGTACCAGGCGCCGTTCGGCACGCTCTTCGGGACTGCCGTGAACGCGTTGGTACCGGCTCACGAGCCCCTTCTGGGGCAGATCCAGAGGTCCACCGTCGACCACCTGGCCGGTGAGTCCATCGCCGAGGCGCACGGTGGCGTGATGGGGGGCACCGAGATGAGCGCACGCATGGAGGTCCAGACCAACGCCATCGTCCAGACGGATCTGGACGCCTGGTACGACATGCTCTGGAGCGCGGCTGGACAGCTTGCCAGACAGCAGATGCGATACCTGCTCGCGTCGATGGACGTCGCGACCCAGCGGACCGGGAACGCCGTGAACATGCAGGGAGCGCCCATCTCCCACGACGCCGTCCTCGACCTGCTCGAGCGGATGGATTTCGAGGTCGACGCCAACGGGCTGCCAGATGGGCTCACGATGGTCGTCGCTCCATCGACTGCCGACCAGATCGCGAACCTCGGGCCGATGACGCCCCAGCAAGAGCAGCGGTTTCAGCAGATCATCGCGGAGAAGCGGAGGGTCCAAGATGCAAAGAAGCGTGTTCGAAGGCTGGATCGCCGGCCTGGATGAGCGCGGCTTCGACACGCCGCTCCTCGCCTTGCTCCGGTCCCATGGCTTCTACGACATCCACTTCACCCATGGTCAGTACGAGTTCGGCAAGGACTTCGTGGCCAAGCGCGTGGAGCAGGACCGCGTCGTCCAGTACGCCTTTCAGTCCAAGTCGGGGGATATCGGAGGCGGGGAGTGGGACAAGATCTTCGCCCAGCTCTTCGAGGCGGCGGGCGGGAGGCTGGCGCACCCCAACTTCGACGCCGCCGCCGACCGCCGATGTGTGCTGGTCACGACGGGCCGGCTGAAGGGCAAGGCCGCCCAGAGCGCAAACGACTTCAAGATCCGGGTCGCGGGCGAGGCGGACTTCTCGACCTGGGACTGCGACTACCTGCTCGACCTCGCCCGGGGGACCAACCCCGAGTTCCCACTTCGAGATCTTCACCCGGCCATCGAGCAGATCGTCGCCGAGATGCAGCTCGGCACGCTCGGCAGTCGAACCCTCCTGCTTGGCCTGGAAAGGGCGGTGCCCGGCATCCCGATGGACGCCGGGGCGCTGCACCGGGCCTCGATGGAGGCCACGCTGGTCATTGCGGCGCTGCGACGCGGAGGGCTGGACCTGCACGTTCCGTTCGTGGCCGCCCACCTGGCCCGTCTGGCGGCGGCGTGCTCCGACGCGGCCGCGGCCAGCGTCGCCTACGAGGAGGCGATGGACATCTACCAGGCTGCCGTCGCCGTGCTGGTCGTCCGCTTCGAGGCAGCGCTTTCTGTGCGGCACGACTTTCTGGACGTGGTGGGTGGCAGTTTCGAGCAGTGGTTCACGTACCCGGCCGCCTGCTGTCTTCTCGGCGAGTACCTTGCCGTCGGCTATCTGCTCGCCTCCCGTCGCGGTGACGACGCCACCCAGGCGCGCCTCCTCAACGCTCTGCTGGCCCTCGTTCGGCAGCAGCCTGGCGTGTTCCATCCGGTCTCCGACCGCTTCGCGGTTTCGACGATGGCAATGGGGGCCGCGCTCGCCTATGCCGACGCGCTCGGGGACGTTCGGACTCTGCTCGAGGCGACCACGGTCTGGCTCTGCGATCACCTGGACGACGACGGCGCAGGGCTCGCCGGGCCGTACGCCGACCCCACACAGGAGGTCGAGCACCTCCTGGGGGCAAGGCTCGAATGCATCGAGGTCGAGGCACGAAGTGGCTCGCTGCTCGCCGTTGCGCTGATCGAAGCGGCCAACGCGTGGCTCCCGGAGCTGTACGAGGACGTGCTCAACGACATCTTGGCGGTCAAGGCCTGCCCGTCGGCGGTGATCCCGATCAAGCTGCCGCACGCCCTGTTTCTGAACGGGGGCGGCACGAAGGCCCTGCTGAACCCGATGTACCCGGACGGCCCGGCGCCTCTGCCGTGGCATGACCATGAGGGCTGGGACGTCCCGGAGTCCATCGCGTCGGCCGCCGAGGCGCCTCTCGTCTTCGCGTCGGCGTGTCGGGACCGGCTGTACCAGGCAGCGGTCTTTCGTGCTGTCTGTGCCGCCAAAGGGGCTGCCTCGGTGGAGTGATTTGCGACCCCTCCGCTTGCGTCATCGCCGCGTGAACACAACGCCCGTGAGCTCTCCACCGCCACGCCCATTGTGCCAGCCGCCAAGTCGGTTGGTGTCGTTGGGGAGTTTCTGCGCGGTGACCTGGATTCTGATGCCAGCGGCCCCCACGAGCGGGTTGCCGGCCAGTCTGCGCGCCCGCTCGAGGTGTTCGTAGGAAAGGAGGACCCGCACGGCCCGCGCCAGCTCGGCCCCGCTCCGATACCGCCCCTCCGCAAGCCACCGTCCCCAGACCTCAGCCCGGTCCTCGCGAGCGACCTCCGGCGCCGGCTCGACCTCCCGGATCTCCCACGACGTCCGCACCCGGACGACCCGCTGGAATGTTCTGCCCCCGGTCCCCCGGGGTCCATCATTTTATCTGGGTTCTACCTCCATTCCTTCGCAGGGATGGTCGGGGTGGGACCATCCTGGGACCGGACGGGCCGGCCCGCCGGATCGGAACCCGCGGAGAGCTCGGCGGCCTCGTCGAACGTGAGGTCCGCTCGGCCGGTTCGGACGCGCCATGCCGCGACACAGGCCATCTGAACGTCGCGCTCGTCCAGCTCCGAAGACCTCGGACGAGCCAGCTGCGCCCCACACTGCGCCCAGAGCTCCGGCGGAGGGTCGTCCGACATCTGACGAATCAGCCACGCGAGGTCGGGACCGTTCGGATCCGACAGGCCGTCCACCACCCACTGACGAGCCCACGACGGCTCCGCGTCGAGAGCCGTGCGACGCCACCCCGGCATCGCGGTCAGCGCTCCACGGAGCGCGACGGGCTCCTCGGAGAGCGCGAACGCATGGTCGGCCCAGCGTAGCCGAACCCCCTCGTCCTCCTCGTCCGCCAGGGCCGCGATGATCATCGCCTCATCGACGCCGGTGAGGCGTTCGACCGCGAGAGACCGCAACCCGGGCGCTTCACTGCCCGCGAGACCGCGAAGGACGCGCTCGGGAACCTCGAGTCCCCGCGCGTCCATCAACTCGACGACGAGCTCCACGCGCTCGTCCGGTGACCGAAGCCAGCGACGGAGGTGGCGGTTCGGCGTCGCCTGCGCACGCGCGACGTCACCCCAGGTGAGGGCGTACCAGCGCTCGCTGTCCGTCTCCGCCCGGACCAGGGAATCGAAGTCGAACGCGGGCTGCTGCTGGAGCCCGAGGAGCATGGCGAGGCGCTGGGTGGGCTCGGAGCGGTACCGCTGAAGGAGCTCATCCTGCTCCTCCGGAGACAGCTCCTGGCAGAACACGACCGCGCTGCGCTCCGGTCCTTCGACGCAGGACTCGACGAGGTCGGGGGCCGCGAGCGCCGCGGTGAGAAGGAAGATCGACATCCTTCACCCGATATTCGAGCCTCTCGGTCGTCGCCTGCCCGAGGTCACGATGCGAGTGTCGGAGCATCGGACGCACGCCACGTCGAATCCCAGTAGAATGGGAAGCATGGCCCGTTGGGACCCCATCGCCGCGCGTTGCCCACTCCGGGCGAACGGGTTCCGGTTCGAAGACCTCGTGGATGGCCACTGCGACCACTGCAACGAGCGTGTCGTGAACCTGAGCCAGCTCACCGAGCGTGAGGCCCGGGCGTTGGTCGCCCGAGGCCGGGTCTCGTGCGTGGCCGTCGAGCGCGACCACCAGGGTCGGGCCCGGTTCCGCCCGTCGAGGGTCGCGGCGCTGCTCGTCCTGCTCGGGGTCACCGACGCCAGGGCCGCAGATGTGGACGTCCGGACGGGAATCGAGACCTCGCCGACGCCTGGCGAGCGTGTGATCGACTTCGGTGGGGTCGGCGCCCGCGAGGGCCTGTTGCCAGTGGAGTCGTGTCATCCCCACCGGTGGCCCCATGGGCCGGGTGGTCCCGGATGGATCTCCGTCGGACGCGGACTGAAGAAGGTCTGGGAGCGTGTCGTGCTCGAGTGCAGCGCGGAAGAGCGGCGCCTGTTCCGGGAGCGCCGGGAGTTCCCGGCGGCTGGCGAGCGGCTGCAGTTCACGGAGCTGCCGGCCGACACGCAGTGTGAGCTCACCTTCCGCGGGGGCGAGCCCACCGAGACGGTCTCCGTACGCACCCCGGCGCAGCCAGAGGACCCGGCCGTCAGGCGAACCGAATCCTCGAGGTGACGGCCCACGGCACCACGAGCCGCGCGCCCAGGAGCTTCAACGGGAACGACGCCGCCCAGGCGGCCAGATACCACGAGACGGGGACCCCCTCCGGCAACGCCTGCCGGACGAGGTCCAGACCCGTGAAGGCCAGGTCGAGAAGGACCGAGGCGCCAGCGACCGCAACCGCGTAGCGCCACGGGTGCGTCAGAGCGCTCCGCGACCGACACTTCGTGACCGAACCCGCGGTCCGTCGCGGCTACGCTGGCGGCGTGAGACCCCTTCGTGTCGCCAGAGCCGCCGTCCTGCTGGGCCTGCTCGCGGCCCTCGGGCTCAACGGGCTCGCCTGGATGCACGTGCGAGCGATGACCCACTTCGTCGAGGCCGGCGAACGGACCGCACGCCCCGAGGAGCTCGGTCTCGTCGACAAGGCCAGGGTCCTCCTGTTCGGCGTCTCCCTGCCGCGACCGCGCCACTCCCACGACCCCGGCGAGCATGGCTGGACCTACGACACCCACCGCATCCCGGTGGACGACGGACACGTCGAGGTGTGGTCGGTCCCGCCCGAAGGGCCGGTGCGCGGCGACGTGCTGCTGTTCCATGGCTACGGTGGTGCGCGGGACACGATGCTGCCCGTGGCCGCGCATCTCCGCGAGCAGGGGTGGGCAACGGTCCTGGTGGACTTCCGCGGCTCGGGCGGCTCTTCCGGGAACACCGTCACGCTCGGCCACCGGGAAGCCCGCGACGTGCGGGCGGTGGCGGACTGGGCCCGCGGCCGGAACCCCGGGCGGCGCCAGGTGCTGTACGGCTTCTCCATGGGCGGGGCGGCGGTCCTCAAGGCCCTCGCAGACGGCACGAACGCGGACGCAGCGGTCGTCGAGGCCGTCTACGACGACCTGAACACGACCATCGGTCACCGCTTCCATCGCCTGGGGCTGCCCGCGTTCCCGGGGAGCGAGCTGTTGCTGGTGTGGGGGAGCGTCGACCTCGGCGCGAACGCGTTCGCCATGCGACCGGTGGACTGGGCGGCAGGCACGGACGTTCCGTTGGTCGTGATTGCGGGAGCGGAGGACCCGCGGGTCTGGCCGGCCGAGGCCCAGGCCGTGGCAGACGCTGCGGAGGCGCCGTTCACCCTCCTCGAGGGCGTCGGACACGAGCTCGGCGCGGTGGCAGCACCCGAGGCATGGGCTGCCGCGCTCGCCCCGGTCCTCGGCGCACGCTGAACCCCCGTCAGGCGCCCAACCAGCCCCACGCCACCAGGCGGTCCACGTCGTTCGACCACCGCTCCCCGAGGTCCGAGCGGTAGTACAGGTTCGGCAGCATCACGTTGTCGATCCGGCGCACGGCCTGCTGGCGCGCCTCCGCCATCGTGTCGCCCGTGCCCACCACCAGCAGCGGGCACGCGTCCTGCCCCGCGAGGACCCACTGCCCGTCGATCTGCTTGAGGTCCTGGACGTGCACGCCCGCCCGGTCGTCCGTTCGGAACATCACCCGGCGGTTGCGGGCGAAGCTCTCGAACAGCGCCGTGTCGTTGTAGGGGAACGGCGGCACGCGCACGTTGATCCCCACGTAGTAGCCGCGCTGCACCTGCAGCGGTGGGGCCTCGCCGCGGGCCAGCCCCGCGAAGAAGTCGCCGAGCGACCCGCGCATCCCCTCGAGTTGGATGAGCAGGGTGGGGAACCCGAAGCGGCTCGTGAACTCGAGCGGGTAGACGGCGTCGGCCGTGGCGATGCAGTTCACGTCGATCGAGCCGACGTAGCCGGCCTCCACGAGGCGGGGCGCCAGGCGTCCCAGCGTCTCGCGGAACAGGCGGTTCGGGGCCGACCAGTACAGGGCCATGCCCATGTGGCCGGTCATCGGCCCGAGGTCGCCCGGGAACAGCCGCTTGTACTCGAAGTCCACGCACACGGGCTCGAGGAAGCGCTGTCCGTCGAAGAACGCGGTGAGCCCGACCTCCACGCCCATGCAGTGCGCCTGGAGCTGGAACGGCCCCACCCGGTCGCCCCAGGTGTCCCGATAGGCCGCGAGCAGCATCGCGATGTCGCTCCCGTCCTCGCTGCGCCCGATGGTGAGCAGCTTCTTGATGGTGGGGTCCTCGCCGGCGGGCTTGAACACGTACCGGCCCGGGTTCGACCCGATGAACGCGATGGCCTCGTCGAAGTCGTCGAACGCCCACGAGCCCAGGGTCGGCACCCCGAGCGCTTCGAGCTCGTCCTGCCCGAACTCGCGGTCGTCTTCGAGGCGGTCGGTGTAGCTCGTGCCGCCCAGCACGTGCTTTCCGCGGGCCCGGAGCTCGTCGGCGAGCGTCCCGAAGCCGAGTGTGTCGTCGACCACGATCACGTCCGCCGCGTCGACGTGGGGCTCCCAGGCGTCGACCTTCTCCACGAATCCGTCGCCCACATCGGACTGGGCGGCCCGCACGACGTGCAGCTTCACCTCGTGCCCTTCGAGGTGCAGGCGCCAGGCGAGGTCGAGGGAGAGACCCTCGTTGGAGACGAACAGGAAGCGGTGCGGCATGCGGATCTCCCGGTGCTGCGAAGACGTAGCTCGCTTGCGGACGCGTCGGTCCATTTCACGTGACCGGAGCCTTCAGCGAGCTGGCTCGCTGACTCCTCCCTGAATTCGGAGGTGACTACGTGCGCCGGAGGAGATCGACGCGAACGGAGTCGTCCGTCTCGTTTCGCCGGACCGCGAGCCCAGCCTCCGAGAGCGCGCGAACGACGGCCTTCCCGGCTTCGTCGGTGCGGTCCGCGTCCCAGGCTCCGAACTCCACGGTCAGCTCGCCCGACCGGAACAGTCGCGACCCCCACGACGTGGTGAAGGCGAACGCCCATCCCCGTGACCCGCCTCCGGGGGACGCCGAGACGTCGAAGCCCTGCTTCGCGAGGCCCGTCATGGCGGCCGCGATGCTGGCACCGGACCTGTCTGCGTCGGCGTCCGTGAAGGTTCGCACGGAGGCGTCTCCGAACGACGCGAGCAACTCACGGTGGGCCGGCGCGAACTCCCTCGAGGAGACGGTCGCTCCGCGCTCGAGCAGGAAGCGGACGGCAGCGGGATCGTCGGCGACGAGGGCGAGCTGGAGGGGCGTACGGCCGTCTTCGCCCCGATCGTGGAGGTCGGCACCCGCTTCGAGGAGCGTGCGGAGGACGTCGACATGACCGCCCAACGCGGCCTGCTGGAGCGGCGTGAATCCTCGTGGTCCCACCCTCGTCGGGCTCACCCCGTCGGCGAGCAGCTGCTTCACCCTGCCGAGGTCGCCCTCCCTCGCGACCAGAGCGAGGCTCGGATGGACGGCCGCCGCTGGCCCCGCCGGCCAGGACCGGAGGGTGCCGGTTTGCCGAAGGAGCCCCACCGAGCCGTCCTCCAGCGGCTTCTCCATCTGGATCCGATAGCGGCGCAGGCGTGAGGTTCGCACCTCGACCTCGGCCAGTCCAGAGACCCCGCCCGACGCCGCGGGATCGGGCTCGAAGACGAACCGCGCCAGGGGCCGGTCGTTGCTCGCGACCACGCCGGCGAGCACCCATGCACCGGCGACTCCGATCGGCCCGACCTGATCGACGAGCACCTGGTGCAGGGGTTCCGGCACCGGGTCTCCGATCCCCAGCGGTCGACCTCCGAGGGCGGTTCCGAGCTTCGACACGACCGCCATGCGGTCCCGGGCCTCGTCCACGTACGCGCCTCCACCAGGGAGGTCGGGACGGAGAACCCCGTTCTCCACCTCGAACACCTTGCCGGCCGGGGCGCTCCAGCGAGGCTCGCCATCCCACTCCACCGCGCGCTGGTCGGTTCGGAGCTGGCGCAAATCGCCCTCGGGACCGAGCCCGATCGCCAGCTCCCAGTCGGTGAATCGGCGGCGGATCTGCTCTCTCGAGAACAGCACGCTCTCCGTCCGGTGGGCGACGTCGAGACGCCCTCCCGCTTCGACGGGGTCGTACAGGAACTCCAGCTCTCGTGCGCTCACGGGGCCTCCGCGGCAGAATCGGTGGCTGGCCTTCGGCCAGGTGCCGCGCTTAGCGGGTTTCCCGGCTCGCGACCTGCAGCTGCACCTGGACCACCGTGAACTCTGCCGGGCGCACCGGCGCGAACCCCACCACGAGGTTCAGCACGCCCGCCAGCTGGTCGGCCGGCGTCGTCGTGCTCGCGTCGCACTGCACGAAGTAGGCGTCCCCCTGAATCGCGCCCATGAACGCGCCCTGCGACCACAGGCCGTCCAGGAACGCGCCCACCTGCTCGCGCAGCGCCGACCACAGCGCCGCGTCGTTCGGCTGGAACACCGCCCAGCGCGTGGACGCCTCGACCGCCTTGTCGATCCACAGCGTCAGGCGCCGCACGGACACGTACTGGAACGGGTCGTCCAGGGCGGTCGCACCCCGGAGCGTGCGCGCCCCCCACACGACCGACCCGAGCGTCGGGAACGTCATCAGGCAGTCGATGCCGACCTCGTTCGCCGTGCTGCACTGCGCGTTCGTGAGGGACACGAGCTTCCCCGCGACCGTCCCGTCGTCCAGCGCGGGGCCCACGACGCCCTGCAGCGCCGCATACTGGCCCGCGGGGGACTGCCAGACGCCCGACCGGTCGTCCGTGCGCGCACAGATGCCCGCGACCATGCCGGCCGGGCCGCGCCGACGCGGCTGCCCGTCGCTCAGGGGATCGAGGATCTGGACATCCGGGAAGTACACCGCAGCGTTCCGCCCCGCGAGGCCGGGTGTGTCGAACGCCGCATCGATCAGCCCGGTGGCCGGAGGGCTCCCGTCCAGCAGCGCCGGCGCGAACGAGAGCTTCGGGTCGAGCGGCGACTCCAGGATCCAGAACGCCTTGCGGCGCTCCACGTACGCGAACACGTCGGCGTAGGTGAGGGGGTTGTCGGCGTCAGGACGGTCGCGCGGGAGGACGAGGAGGTCGATCTGCTCGACCCCGTCGAGCGCGTAGATCCCTCCGTGCGTCGCCTGGAGGGCCGGGCTGGTGAAGCAGAGCGGGCTCTGGAGGTGGTACCCGTCGCTCCCGCCCGCGCCCGTCGGGAGCGCCGTCTGGAACACCGCCTTCGGGTCGTGTTGCATCGCGGTGCGGGCGGCCTGCCAGCTCGCCAGGAAGCCCGGATCCACGTCGGCCACGAACTCCCAGGAGGCGAGCCGGGACGTCGCTGCGAGCACGCGGTCGAGACGCTGCGCTCCGCCGGCCTCCGCGAGGGTCACCCCCGGGAACGACTCGGTGACGGCGACCTGTTCGGGGTCGGAGGGCGCGAAGGTCAGGGACAGGTCGAAGGTCTCAGCGGTGGACCCGTCTGGTGCCCCACCGGGGGCGAGCGTCCCGGCCGGGTCGATGCGCGCTGAGATCCGATTGCCCCAGGACCCCGGGTTCGCGGCCACGAGCGTGATCGACGGCACCCCCGCGTAGGGAGGAGGGGACGGGGTAGGCGTGTCGCCGACCGGAGGGGCTGGGCCGATCCCCACCCGCGCGCAGCCGTCGGGACGGGCGTTTGCCGGGATCGGAGCGCCGACGGGCTGATCGAGGTGCAGCGCCTCGGCATCGCCAGGGGAGGCGAACAGGCGCACCACGATGGCGTCGGTGCCGCCGTTGTCGAAGAAGTCCTGGAGGGCGCCCGGGAGCTCGCTCTCCGCCCAGGCCCCCCCGAACGTCGCGGCGAAGTCGCCCGGGCTCTGGATGCGGACGGGCGTGTCGACCGGCCCCATCGCCGTGCGACCGACGAACGCGGTGAGCGCTGTTGGCGTCGTGGGCGTCGTCGGCGGGGTCGGGTGCTCGAGGACGTAGACGCTGGGGGTGGGACGGATGGGGGACGGCGGCACGCGGGCACCTCGGTGCTGGGGTCGGGGATGGAAGCCTGCGACGGTACCACGCGCGGCGCCTGCCCCACTCTGCCTGCGCCCTGCGGGTGGAGGGACCGTGGTGCCCACCCTGCGGGCGCCGCTGGCCGCTTCCGGCCTCCTCGGGTTATCGTTCATCTCGTGAACGATTCTCGTGACGAACCATCGGCCCGTCCGCCGGAGTTCCCGCAGCCCAGCCCGTCCTTCCTGGTCTCCCAGGTCGGCGCGCACGCGGCGGCGCGCTTCACCGAAGCGCTCGCGGAGCGGGGGCTGGAGCCCACCCAGGTGGGAATCCTGCGCATCCTGTGTGCCCGCGCACCGATGAACCAGCGCGCACTCAGCGATCTCGTGGGCATCCTGCCGAGCCAGCTCGTCGCGCTGCTCGACACCCTCGAGGCACGCGGTCTCGTGGTCCGCGAGCGCGACCCCGACGACCGCCGGGCGAACGCCCTCTACGCCACGGAGGCCGGCCGCGCGGAGATGCGCGCGGTCGAAGCGCTCACCGAGGTCCTCGATTCCTCCCTGTTCGCGGGCTTCTCGCCCGACGAGCGGTCCATCCTCGTCACCCTGCTCGAGCGCATCGTGTCTGCCGAAGGACTGCATCCGGCCGTCCATCCGGCGTACCGGCGTCTCGCCGTGGAGCCCTGATGTCGTCGGTCCAGATCCTCGCGCCGCTCGAGCGCGGAACCCGCAAGGACACCCTGGGGCTCGTGCTCCCCGAGGCGTCCGTGCTCGCGCTCGGAGGGGGGAAGCGCCCGCCGGTCGCGGTCACCGTGCAGGGCTACACGTGGCGGTCCACCGTGGCGCCCATGGGCGGCCGCTTCCTCGTCGGCATCGCGAAGGAGCATCGCGAGCACCTCGCGCTCGACGGCCTGGACGCCGTGGAGGTCGAGCTCCGCCTCGACACCGAGCCCCGCGTCACACCGGTCCCGCCGGATCTCGCGGAGGCGCTGGCCTCGGCCGGGCGCACCGCTGCGTTCGACGCTCTCGCGCCCTCGCGCCGCAAGGAGGCGGTGCGTCAGGTGGAGGAGGCGAAGACGGCCGCCACCCGGGAGCGCCGCATCGCCAAGATCGTCGACGGGCTGGGGGCTCCGTGACGGCGCCGGGTCTCGGAGCGCGCGCTGCGGCACGCCTGATCGACATCGTCGGGCTCACGCTCGCCGCGAGCTGGGGCCTGCTCGTCGACTTCGGCCTCGTCTGGCTGATCGGCCACGCGCTCCTCATCCTGCTGTATTTCGTCGCCTCCGACGCCCTGTTCGGCGCGACGATCGGCAAGCGGCTCCTCGGGATCCGGGTGACGGCCGACGACGGCAGCCCGGTCTCCTGGCCCAGCGCGCTGAAGCGCGAGGCGTTCGTCGTGGTGGGGGCCGTCCCGTTCATCGGGCCTCTCGTGGCGATGGCGCTGTGGGTCGGAATCGCGGTCACCGTGCGGAACAGCCCGGAGGCACGGGGCTGGCACGACCAGTGGTCAGGCACGCGCGTCTCGTCCTGACGGCGACTCACGTCGAATGGGTCCAGGCAGAAGCTCCATCCGGTGGCAGCCACTGCGCAGCGTCTCTGTATCCCCCTTCGATGTTGAGGGGCGAACGCCGTATTCAAACACGGAGGACCCTGAGGTACACAGAGGGTCCGGGCCCGACGCCCGTCCCGGAGACGAGGTCTGGGGTGGACGGTTGGCCTCCGACCTTCGCGCCACTGCCTCCTCGACGCCTCTCTGCGTTGAGAATCAGGCGTTCGTGTCGGTGGAGACGAACGCGTCGGTGAGGCAGTCTCAGCAAAGACGCCTGCGTCCCTCCTCGATCCCCGGGTTGGAGACCCCGCTCGCCCTGGCAACCAGGCCTCTGAGTCCTCCGTGCATCCCTCCGCGTACCTCTGTGTCGAAACATCGGCGTCTCGAGGATCGAACGCGCCGACGGAGTCCGAGGGGTACCTCCCCGAAGTCTGGAACCACGCGTAGTATGGGTCCGTGAGGCGACGATGGACCTGGATCCCCACATCCGCGCCGAGCTCGACGAGCTGGGCCTGAACGAAGACAGCTACCGCGCGATCCTGCTGCTGCCGCTCGTCGAGGTGGCGTGGGTGGACGGCGTCATCCAACCGCGCGAGCGCGAGGCGATTCTGGCGTACGGAGAGGGGAATGCGCTCCTGGCCGGAGGTGCGCGCGACGTGCTCGAGGGGTGGCTCGCCGAGCGTCCCGACCACGTGACCTTCGCGCGCGGGCGCTCGATCCTGGTGGAGCTCGCCCACACCTCGGGGGCGCCCGAAGCCCTCGACACGCAGCACATCGACGACGTGCTCGCGCACTGCGAGCAGATCGCCGAGAGCGCGGGCGGGCTGTTCGATCGCTTCTTCACGTCGAGCCAGGCCGAGAAGGAGGCCATCCGCCAGATCGCCGTGCACATCGCCCGGCTCACCACCTACTACGAGCGGCACCCCCGCTGACGGTCGAGGCCCAGGGGCGCGGTCCGCACCGCGACGATGCGCGGGACCTCGGTCCACAGGCCTGGCCCGTGCTCCGGGACGCCGCCGCGCACGTCACCTGGCTGCTCGACCACGGGTACGCCGATGCCGCCATCGCGAAGCTGGTCGGCGACCGGTTCCAGCTGTCGAAGCGCCAGCGGGCGGCACTCACGCGGTCCACGTGCACGACAACCTCGCGGGAGTCCCGCCTGGCGCGGCGCATCGATGACCTCACGGCACGGGAGGTGCACATCGACGGCTTCAATGTGCTGCTGCCCATCGAGCGCGCGCTCGGGGGTGGGCCGCTCCTCCGGGGTGCGGAGGGGGCACACCGGGATCTGGGCGGGGTGCACGGTACGTGGCGCACGGTCGCGCAGACGCCTGAGGCCGTGCGCTTGCTCGGGCCGGTGCTCGAGCCTGCAGCGCGGGTCACGTGGTGGCTCGACCGTCCGGTCTCGAACAGCGGTCGGCTCGCGACGCTGATCCGCGAGACGGCCGCGGAGGCGGGCTGGGCGTGGGACGTACGCCTGGAGGACCGCGTGGACTCGACCCTCGCGCGGCAGGACGGTGTGATCGGCACGAGCGACGGGTGGATCCTGGAGCAGGGCGTGCGGTGGGCCGACCTCATCGGTCCCGTGGTTTGCACGGTCCCGGGGGCCTGGGTCGTCGATCTCGGCTGACCCGCGACTGACAAATCCTGCTCCCGGGCTGCACCCCACGGGACACCACCCTACATCCGCAGCATCCCCACGAGGATGGAACGAACATGCGCGCACTCATCGCTTTCGCTGCTCTCCTGGTCTCTCCGGTCGCCTTCGCGCAGAACCTGGTCGAGACCGACGCCGCTTCGCTGGTGTGGGACTACGAGTGGGAGAACGCGTCCACGACGCAGATCGCGGATGGAACCGTCACCTTCACGTTCGACACCGTGGTCGACAACACCTTGAACAGCCGCTGCAACAACGGCTGGGCCGCGAACCTGTGCCGCGTCGGCACCTTCGAGACCTCCGACGGGGGAACCGGCACGGCCCGGTTCGTCGTGAACGGCAGCAGCCTCGCCACGCGGCGTCAGATCGCCACCCTCGTGTACGACGTCACCGATGCCCGGTACTCCAGAACGCTGTTCCTCACTGGCGGCCTGTGGACGGGCACGATGACGCTCCCGTCCGACTCCGACTGGGCCGGCGTGTTCGTCGAGAACATCACCGCGCCCGTGATGTTCGCCCCTGCTGCTGCGTTCGCCGACACCGTGTCCATCAGCTCCGGCCGCCCCCATGGGAACGGCAACGGCAACGGCAATGGTCGCGGGAACGGTCGGGGCCGCGGCCGCCACTGACGCTTCGCCGGAGCGCGGTGCGCCTACTGGCAGACCCCGCCGGTACAGCTGAACGAGCTGAACGAGCTCGCTCCCACCGTGAAGATCTCCGTGCCGTCGTGCGTGATGGTCACGGGGTTGCCGTTCGCCTGCAGGTAGCCGCCGTTACCGCTCACCATCGCGGTGGGGCCCTCCAGCGCCACGAGCACGGGCTGGGACAGGCCTGAGATCGGCCATCCGAGCAGAGTGAGGCTGCCGGCGTCCCTCACGGTCGCGAAAGGGCCCGTGATGCCGGACGCATCGACGGTCAGGGGCGACGGCAGCACGCCGTGCCCGGAGACCTCGACGAACGTCGGTGCCGTGATCGCCGCGAAGGTCGGGAAGAAGCTGAACCAGAGCGGGTCACCGGAGACCTCGAGGAAGGCGTCGTCGTCCGTGAAGTCCTCGAAGGTGAGGGCGGTGCCGGAGATGGAGGCGTCGGTGTCGATGCGCAGACCCCCACGCACCGTGTTCGAGAACCCCGCGAGCGAGCCTCCCTCACGGACCCACAGCGCCTCGCCATGGTCCGGGACGCGCACCGTCGAGCTGTTCAGCGTGATCGGCCCCGTTCCGGCCACTCCCACGGCTCCGGACAGCGGACCGCTCGCTTCGATCACCAGCGTCGACGCGGTCAGGCTGACGCCCAGACCGTCGGCATCCTGGACGTCGATCCCCACAGGGGTCGGGCCCGAGAACCCCGTCAGCTCGACGGACAGGAGCTGCATGGACCCGTTGGGGCTCGCGACCACCTCGATGCCCGTCGTCATGGTCGAGCCCGCGCCGTCCGCGTCGCCCTCGATCCGCACCGTGTTCAGCGACACGTTCGCGTTCCGTGCGGGGTCGTCGGTCAGGCGGAGCGCGGGCCCGCTCGCGTTCAAGAGCTCCACGTTCGTCATCACCAAGGCGGACGCGTTGGTCCCGGATCCCGGGGTCACCTCGACCTCGAGCGCCGGGCCCGCGTGCAGGCCATCGAAGGTGATGCCCGTGATCATCCCTGGCGGCGCACCGGACCAGCGCAGCCCGCCGCTCAGGGTGGTCTGACCGGCGCCGCAGCCCAAGAGCCCCACGTTCTTCTCGAGCGGGCCGAAGCCCGTCGTGTCGTAGGTGCAGCACGACAGCGGGATCAGCGTGCCCGGGTTGGCGGCCGCGACGGCCTGCTCGAGGTCTGCCTGGTACTGGCCGTTCACGAAGAACCCGGGATCCGCGCAGAATCCGGACGGACCGCCGGTGTCCGTGTCCGCATCGGTGTCCGTGTCCGTGTCCGCGTCGGTGTCGGTGTCGGCGTCCGTGTCCGTGTCCGTGTCCGCGTCGGTGTCGGTGTCGGCGTCCGTGTCCGTGTCCGTGTCCGTGTCGGTGTCCGTGTCGGCATCGGCATCGGTGTCGGCGTCCGCATCGGTGTCTGCGTCCGCATCGGTGTCCGCGTCCGCATCGGTGTCCGTGTCGGCGTCGGAGTCCGCGTCCGCGTCCGCGTCGGACTCCCCGACCGGTTCGGGGTCGGCCGACTTGCACGCCGCCAGCGCGAGGACCAGCCACAGGTGTCGCATCCACACTCCACGTGGGCGCACCATACCCGGTGGACGGTGACGTGGCCGTCGGGGCCGGGCGTCCGCGATGTACGATGCCGGCGCTGACGAGCGCCGTTCCGGCGTCTCTCGAGAGGGACCGTGTGGACCAGGATCCGGTACAGGGGGCTGCCGAGCTGAAGAAATGGCTCGCGTCCGACGACCCCGATCGCGTGCAGCAGTGCATCGCGCTCGGCCCCCACGCGCTGGCGGCGGTCCTCGAGAGCCTGCCCGCTCACCAGGGCATCGGCTTCCAGCCGGGGTGGCGCGTCAAGCGGGCGCTGTGGGCACGAGTCCACCGTGAGCTCGCCGCGGTGGTGCGCGCCCACGTGGATCACCCGGCCCTCGACCCATACCGGTCGGGCTTGTTCCGCTGGGTGCCCCCGGAGCTCTGGTCCGACGGCCTCCTCGGGCCCGACGCGACGCGAACGCCCGACGGCATCGCGCTCATTCGTGTGCCCGCCGCGCGCGTGACGCTGGGCGAGGTCCACGCCGACCCGGCCGTGGACCGGTCGTTCGAGGTGGTGGTGTCGCGCGACCTATGGGTGTCCACCACGCCCATCACGTTCGCGATGTGGATCCGGGTCCTCGGAGGCGAACCGCCCGACGGCATCCACCCCGACCGCCCCGTGTTCGCGCTGCACTCCGGAGCCGTGAAGCTCTGCAACGCCTTGTCCGAGCGCGAGGGTCTCGAGCCCGCCTACGTCGACGGCCAGCTCGTCGGGCTGGATGCGCCTGGCTACCGCCTGCTCACGGAAGCCGAGTGGGAGCACGCCGCACGTGCCGGCACCGCGACCGAGACCTACGCGGGGCCCGTGAAGGTGCGGTACGGCGACAACCCGCACCTCGATCCATTCGTCCGGTACCACGAGGACCGCGACAGCCCCGTACCGGTCGTGGGTACGCGGATCCCCAATGCGTTCGGGCTCTACGACATGCTCGGTCTCGCGTGGGAGCGCGTGCAGGACGAGTGGTCCGCGCGGCGCCCTCGTGGGCTCGACCCGCTGTACACGGGCGAGGACCTGCCGGCCGAGGCGCGCGGGATCCATGTACGGAGGGGAGGGGGCCACGCGAACTTCGCGTGCCTGGCGACGGCCGACACCCGGCTCGACGACAACCGCGCCCGGTTCGCGTTCCGGGTGTGCCGCAAGGCGTCCGAGCCGCGTCCGATCGAGCTCACGGTCGAAGCGCCCGCGGTCCTCCGGTCTCCGTGGCGACACGTGGCGCTCGAGATTCCCCATGCCCGGCCCCGCGCGCTGTTCACGCTGGGCGAGCACACGTGGGTGGGGGTCGCAGGCGGGATGGCGACGGCCCTGCACGGCGTGCTGGCGTGTGACGCCGATCTGATGGAGGTCCAGCACGACCTGCGCACGAAGTGGCTCGTGACCGACGTGCACGTGGTCCACGGCACCTTGTGGGCGAGCCTGGGTCCCGGTCAGCTCGTGGCATGGAGCGGGCCGGACAGCGAGTGCCAGGTGGTGCAGGAGATGTCGAACGCGCCGATGCTCGCGTCCCATGGGCGGAGCCTGCTCGTGGGCACGGTCTGGCAGGGGCTCGGCGTGCCCGACGAGGTGTGGATCCCCGGCCTGCGCAAGAAGATGCTGGGCTCGGTCGCGCTCGACGAAGACCACGTGTACGCGGGGTACGTCGAAGGGGTGCGCGTGCACGACCGCCACACGGGTCGGCGCGTGCGGGTGCTCAAGCCCGGTGGGTCGGTGTCCGTCGCCAACGGCGTGCTCTGGGTCGGCGACCGCAACGGCACGGTCTCGGCGTACTCCACCGCAGACGGCGCGCTGCTGCGGGCGTTCGCACACGCGAAGCAGGGGCGGTACACCGACGTGCGGGCCTGGGGAGACCGGGTGATCGTGTGGGACTCCCGCGAGGTCTCGGTCCACACGGCCGACGGCGCGCCGGTGCTGCGCTGGGAGTGTCCGTCCGGGTCTGGGGTGAACGCCGTGTTCCCGATCGGCGCGGACCTGCACGTGGCCGTGGCGGACGACCAGGAGGCGAAGGGGCGTGTGCTCCGGCTCCCCGTCGAGAAGGCGTGATGCGGACGGCCGGCCTGCTGCTGCTCCTCCTCGCCCCGGGGTGCGCGTACTGGGCGTACACCCCGACGTGGAAGGGCGTGCAGCGCGAGTCCACTGTGGCCCTGGCGTACCGGACGCAAGGCGGGACGTGCGGCGACCTCACGGTCGGGAACCACACCGATGCCGCGTTCACGGTGCTGTGGAACCAGGTGCGCACCCGCATGCCGACGGGCGAGAAGCGGGACACCCGGGTGTTCTCCCGCGGGGGTGGGCCCGCTCCGGGGTCGGTGGTGCTCCAGCCCGGCGGGGAGGGCTCGAGCGGCGTGTGCCTGCTCTCCCGGACGTTCGTCGTGCGCCCGCGTCCGATCACGGGCTGGGACATCGGGCTCGGGTGGTACTTCGGGACCGGCGTGCTCGCGGGGAACATCGTGTGGAAGCCGAGCCGGGCGAAGCAGCGACGGGTGATCCCGGCCCCGCGCACCTACGGGTTCGACCTGCTGGTGCCGGTGCGGGACGCCGACGGGCGGCGCGTCCTGGAGCTGCCCGTGCGCGGCGACGACGTGACGGCCTTCAAGTACAGCCGTCGGGTGCACGGCCGTCCCCAGCCACTCCCCATGCGCTGACCTCGCGGGCTCAGGCCGGGGAGGGCCGGACGACCCGCCCCGGGACCACGAACACCACGGACGGCGCGCGGTAGTGGCCCGCTGCCCAGGCCCGGAAGCCGACCGCCAGCACGAGGACTCCGGCATGGGCGAGCGCGGCCCACCACGGACCCGCGCCGGGCATCACGAGCTCACGCCACGTGACGTAGGCGACCGTTCCGTGCACCGCCGTGAACAGGCCCGCGATGGCGTCTAGGTGCCAGCACAGCCACCAGCCCCGTGGCCACGCGCCCGTGCCCCTCGAGGACCGCCACATCGCCGACCCGTAGGCGAGCCCCACCCAGGAGAGCACGACAGGCACGGGGTCTCCGGTGCCCAGGCCCGCGAACAGGACGAGCGCGCCGAGCCCCGAGAGCAACCCGCCCAGCGGGCGGAGGTGCGCACCATGGAACCGCTCGGGCTCGCGACGCCAGCGCACGGCGGTCCAGCCCAGCGTCACCACCGTGGCGACGCACACCGACAGGTACACGAGCTGCACCACGTGTCCGGGGTCGACCGGGGTGGAGCCCAGCAGGAGCGGTGCGACGGACGCGACGACGGCGAGCATGGCCACGAAGAAGGTGCGCCCGAGCCAGCGGTGTCGTGCGCTGCCCTTCCGGCTCGCGAGCGCGGCCCAGTACGCGACCAGGGCGAGGGTTCCGACGACGAGGTGCACGGCGAGCGAAGCGGACATCGGCGACTCCAGCAGTCCGGGACGGACACGGGGTTTACATGTGTAAACCTACCGGTCGGGTGTACGCTCGTCAACCTGGAGCACGCATGGCCGGTACGGTGAGCGACGAGACCCGCGCGCAGATCCTCGACGCCGCGTGGCAGCTCATGGCGTCCGAGGGCCGGCTGGACGTGGGGATGGCGGAGGTCGCGCGCGCCGCGGGGGTGTCGCGGCAGTCGGTGTTCAACGCGGTCGGGAGCCGTGCCGGTCTGCTGCTCGAGATGGTGCGCTACCGGGACACGCGGAGCGAGCATGTCGCCACGCTCGGACGGATCGCGGGGACGCCCAGCCCCGACGCCGCCACGCTCCATGCGTACGTCGATGCGTGGCTCGACTACCTCCCGGAGGTCTACCCGGTGGCCATCCAGCTCGAGGTGGCCTCGCTGACGGACGCCGACGCGGACGCCGCGTGGCGCGATCGCATCGTCGGCCGGGGCGTGCGGCGCGGGCTCGACGGGATCTGCGCGCGCCTCGAAGCGTCGGGGAGCCTCCGGGGTGGGTCTGCGAAGGAGGCGGCCGACCTGTGCCTGTCGTGGGTGCTCCCGTCGACCTGGCGCCACCTGGTGGTCTCGTGCAACTGGACGCCCGAGGCCTTCCGAGCCTCGCGCCACGCGCTGATCGACACGCTGGTCTGACCCCCGAAGGGCCCGACGGGGTGGTGGTCGTGGACGTGGTCGTGGTCGATCCGCAGGCGCCACCGATGGGGGCGAACCTCGTCAGGGAGACGCCCGACCCCGCCCGAGCCCACAACCCCGAGCCCACAACCCCGACCCCGCGACCCCGACCCGCGACCCCGCGACCCCGCGACCCCGCGACCCCGCGACCCCGCGACCCCGCCAGCCCCACGACGTCCTCAGCCGCCAAGCAAGCGAAGCGAAGCGCGGAGGGCGCGTCAGCGCCCGGAGTAAGGGTAGAGGGCGCGTCAGCGCCCGGAGTAAGGGTAGAGGCGGTCCGGGGGACGAGGGTGGGGTTGACTCGTCCCTCGGACCGCGCTCGGAAGAGGAGGCCCGGAGAGGGCGGCGCGTTCAGCAGGTGGGGGCCTCGCCGCGCGCCGGTGCTCCGGACGACGAAAGGAGGCGACCCAGAGGAGGTGGGAAAGAAAAAACCTCTGGGTCGCTTCGAAACGGTGAGCTCTCAAAGAATCGGGGGGCTTCGACGCGCGCGCCCGGATTCTGCTTTCGCATGCCCTCGACGCGGGTGGACCCGCACGGAGAGCGAATGGAAGAGAGCTGAAGCAGAAATCGAAATCGGCACACACGCCGGAGTTCCCGGCACATGAGCAATCGTACCGATTTCCACGGGAGCTGTCAACGTCGCGTCACGAGGTCTCCGACTCCGCGAAGATCACAGCCCGAGGCCCATTCTCCCGATGATCTCGTTCATGATCTCCGACGTGCCGCCGCCGATCGGGAGCAGGCGCGCATCGCGCAGGAACCGCTCCACCCGCGTCTCGCGCATGTAGCCCATCCCCCCGAGGATCTGGACGGCCTCCCAGCACACCTCGCGCGCCACCTCGCTCGCGTGGTTCTTGGCCATCGCGACCTCCACCGGCGACGGGTGCCCGTCGCGGATGCGCGCAGCCACACCGTACGTCAGGGCCTTGGCGCTCGCGATCCGCGTCGCCATGTCGGCGAGCTTGTGGCGGGTGACCTGGAACTTCCCGATCGGACGCCCGAACGCCTTGCGCTCGCGGGCCCAGGCCAGCGCGTCGTCGAAGGCCAGCTCGGCGAGGGCGTGCCCGTTCACCGCGAGCATCAGGCGCTCGCCCTCGAAGTTCCGCATGAGCGCCGGGAACCCCGAGCCCTCGGGGCCGAGGCGGCTCTCGATCGGGACGCGGAGGTCTTCGAAGTGCAGCTCCGCGGTGTCACTCGCCCACCACCCGTGCTTCTTGAGCGCGCGCGACACGTGGAAGCCCGGGAGCTTCGTGTCGACCGCGAAGAACGTGAGCCCGCCGTGCGGATCGTCGCCCGTGCGCGCGAGCACGGTGACGAGATCGGCGCGCACCCCGGAGGTGATGAAGGTCTTGGCGCCGTTCAGCACGTAGCTGTCGCCGTCGCGCACCGCGCGTGTGCGCACCGCCGACACGTCGGATCCCGTGCCCGGCTCCGTGATCGCGAGCGCCGCGATGTGCTCGCCGCGCAGGATGGGAGGCACGATGCGCGCCTTCTGCTCGGGGGTGCCGAGCTCGAGCACCGGCGGCAGCGCGATGGCGAGCGACCCGAGCCCGATGACCACTCCAGTGGAGCCGCCCCGCAGGAGCTCTTCTCCGAGCACCACCGCGTGGAACACGTCTCCACCGCCCCCGCCGAGGTCCGCAGGGTACGTGGGCCCGAGCAGCCCGGCCTCCGCGGCCTGGACGTACAGCTCGCGCGGGAACTCGCCCGCCTCCTCCCAGTCCGTCGCGAAGGGCGCGATCGCGGTCTCGGCGAACCGCCGGGCGACCGCCCGGAAGGCCACGTGGCTGTCGTCGAACCACGAGTCGAAGAGCGTCGGCGGCATCGTTTGCTCCGGGCGGCTGGGAATGCCGTTGGCTATACCGCGAATGCTGGAGGACCGAATGCAGATCGTTCTGCGTGTGTGCGCCCTTTCGTCGCTCGTGGCGTGCGGGACCCGCATCTACGAAGACCCGCCCGATCCCCTCGACACCGACCCGGAGTCCGACACGGACACCGACACCGACACCGACACCGACACGGATGCCGACGCCGACACGGACTCCGATGCCGACGCCGACACCGACACCGATGTCGGGCCGGGCGGCGTGATCATCAGCGAGGTGGTCGACCACCCCGACAACGCCACGGCGAAGTTCGTGGAGCTCTACAACGCCTCGTCCACGGCCCTCGACATCACCGGCTGGACGCTCCGGCGGTACGCGAACGGCAGCAACACCTCCCAGGACGTCCAGCTCGACGGGCTCATGGCGGCGGGCTCGGTGCGCGTCATCGCGAACGGTGCCACCGGCTTCCAGGATGCCTTCGGCTTCGCCCCCGACCAGGCGAACGCGGCGGTGAGCGGGAACGGGAACGACGTGTACGAGCTGCACAACGGCGTGCAGACCATCGACCTGTACGGCGTGATCGGCGTCGATGGCGAGGGCTCGGTGTGGGACTACACCGACTCCGTGGCGCGCCGGAACCCGAACATCTCCCTCGGGAATCCGGGGTTCTCGGTCACCGAGTGGACGATCAGCTCCGACATCGCGACGGCCACTCCGGGTACGCGCTGATGGGCACGCCGCGCGCGCCGATCTGCATCATCGCGTGCGGCGAAGCGCGCGACCTCGCCGAGAGTGTCGCGCGCGAGCTGAAGCTCGACCTCACCGTGAGCCACGACACCTGGTTCGCCTGTGGCGAGGGGAAGCACGTCATCGACGCCAATGTGCGCGGAAACGACGTCTACGTGTTCCAGCGCGCCATCGTCCCGGGCTCGCAGCACTCCGTCTACGACCGGCTCATCATGGCGCTGCACGCGGTCGACGCCGCGCGTTGTGCCGACGCCGACCGCGTCACGCTCGTCCTCCCGTACCTTCCCGGCGGCCGCCAGGACAAGCGGAAGGACTGGGCCCGGGAGGGCGTCTCCACCGGCCTGTTCGCGCGCATGTTCGAGGCGGCGGGCGTGTCGATGCTCATCACGGTCGAGCCCCACAACGAAGCCACCATCGGGTGCTTCCGTCCGCGGCACGCCGTGTTCGAGGGCATCACGCTCACGAGTGCCTTCGCCCGGTTCATCGACGCCGCCGGGCTCCGGCGCGACGTCGTCGCGTCCACCGACGTGGGCGGTCTAGAGATGGCCCGGGAGTTCGCGGCGGCCCTCCAGTGCGACCTCGTCGCCCTCTCGAAGGAGCGGGACTACAGCCGCCCCAACACGGTCGCGCGGTCCACCCTCATCGGAGACGTGCGTGGGCGCAGCGTGATGCTGATCGACGACATCGTCGACACCGCGGGGAGCGTGACGTCGGCGGTCCAGACGCTGTGGGACGCCGGAGCGACCGACGTGGTCGTGGCCGGAGCGCACATGCTCCTCTCCGGGCCCGGCTGGGCGCGCCTCGAAGACCTTCGGCGCCGCGCCGAGGAGCGGGGAACGTCGCTCGAGGTCGTGGGCACGAGCGGGATCCATCACCCCGACCCGCCGGCCTGGTACCGCGAGTTCCCGATCGAGCCGCTGCTGGCGAAGGTCGTGCGCTCTGTGAACACGAGGGGCAGCGTACGGGCGGTCGAGGAACGCGCGTCGCACGAATCGTGATAGGGTCTGCGCCGGCTTCCATCTCCTTGTCAGGCGACGACGCACCGCTGCGATGAACCAACCCACCTCTCTGGCAGAAGGCCGCTACCTGCTCGTCGCGAAGCTCGGCGAGGGGGGGATGGCCACCGTCTATCGAGCCTTCGATCAACGCCTGCAGGTGTGGCGTGCGGTCAAGATCCTCTCGCCCGACTACGCCGACAAGAAGAAGATCGCGCGGCGGTTCGAGGCCGAAGCGCAGACGATGGCGCTCCTCGAGCACCGGAACATCGTGCGCGTGTACGACGTCGGCCGCGAGGGCAACGTCGCGTACATCGTGATGGAGCTGCTCCTCGGGGGCTGCCTCGTCGACTGGCTCGAGCACCACGGCCCCATGCCGCCGCGCATGGCCGTCGAAGCGACGATGCAGACGTGCGAGGGCCTGGCGGCCGCGCACGACAAGGGCGTCATCCACCGCGACATCAAGCCCCACAACGTGCTCGTCACGGCCGATGGGGTGTGCCGCGTCACCGACTTCGGGATCGCGCGCGTGGGTGACGCCGACGCCTCGATGACGAAGACCGGCAGCGTGATGGGCACGTGGGGCTACATGGCCCCCGAGCAGCGCACGAACGCGAAGGGCGTCGACGTTCGCGCCGACGTGTACGCCGTGGGCGCCACGCTGTACTCGCTGCTCACCGACCGCATGCCGATGGATCTCTTCGCGGCCGATCGCGACTCCTCGATCCTCGAGGGCGTGCACGAGCTGCTGCTCCCGATCCTCGTGAAGGCCACGGAGTACAACCGCGAAGACCGCCACGCGACCGTACTCGAGCTCCGCGACGAGCTGAAGGCCGTGTACGACCAGCTCCCGGAGATCCCCGACGGCACGTCCCCGTTGGCGGTCGACGCCCCGCCCAACCCCGCCCCGCCGGATCCGACGCAGTACGAGTCGCCGAAGCCCGTCGCCAAGGGCGGTGCCGCGGGCGAGACGCTCCTGCCGGGCGAGATGGCGCGCGCGTCCACCGATCCGTCGCCCACGATCCTCCCGGATGGCGAAGGCACCGAGATGTCGCCCGGCGAGCTCGCCACGTCCGCGGGCTCGATGACGCTCCCGCCCGAAGAGGTGGCGGTCACGCAGCCGGGCGCGATCACCCGCCAGACGCGCCCCGTGTTCGACCCGCGCTCGCTGGCCCCCACGCGCATCGAAGAGATGACGTCCGCGCCGATCCCCGCGGCCGAGAACAGCCCCACGAACACCGGCGGAGGCACGGTCGCCACCGCACGTGCCGCGCTGTTCGGAGCCACCGCCTTCGTGTGGCTGATCGGTGGGCTCGTGCTGATCGTGTTCCTGCTGGTCGTGCTCTGGCAGGTCGTGCTGCGCGATCCGAACGCGAACACGGGCGTCGTCCAGCCCGTGCCCACCGTCGAGCCGAAGCCGCTGCCCGATCCCGTGCCCGACGCGAACCCGGTCGATCCGAAGCCCGGCCCCGACAGCCCACAGCCCGTGAAGCCGGATCCGGTCAAGCCCGACCCCGTGAAGCCCGATCCCGTGAAGCCCGATCCGGTGCGGCCGAACCCCGTGGTCCCCACGCCACCGCCCGTGCCCGACCCCGTGCCCGCGAAGGCCTGCGTCGAGGGTGTGCCCGCCGACTTCACGTCGAGCCAGAAGATCAAGTTCACGATGACGTGGTGCGGCTCCGGTCCGCTCGACAAGAACCTCCGTCTGGTCGTGCACTACCGGAAGGCCGGCCCGGGCCGGTACACGACGAAGGAGATGACGGTCTACAACGGGAAGTGGATCGCCTCGCTCGAGTCGAACCCCGAGTACGCCGCGGGCGTCGAGTACTACATCGACGGCTGGGGCGGGTCGTACGGCTCGGCGTCGACCCCCAAGATCGTCGTCCAGTAGACGGGGCCCGCCGACCGCGCCTCAGCGCGCGGGACGGATCTGCGTCGTCAGGTGGATCGTGTCGTTCTTGATCGTGGAGCCCTGGAGCTCCTCGCGATGGATGTACGCCGCACCGATGTCGAGGAACGGCAGCACGTTCCGCCAGATCGCGCCGCCGTGGACGATCAGCACGTCGCCGTTGTCCTTCAGGCGCAGGTTGTCGTCGAACCCGCTCGCCTTCACGGCCACTTCGACACCGTTGGGACCATCGACCCCGATCCACACGGACGTGGCGGCCACCCAGCTCGTGCGGGTGGTGTTGGCCACGACCTCCGGCGCCCCGACCGTGACGTCGGTGGGGGTGAGGGTGGCCCGCCCGAGCTCGCCCAAGAGGGACCACGGGCCCACGCGGACGAGCCCGTCGGTGTTCCACGCGAAGGTGCGCGTGGACAGGGCGTCGTTGAGCAACACCGAGCCGGCGAGGCCGGCCGCCATGCGCTTGTCGGGGTTCCACGTGCGGTAGGTGTCGCCCTTCGCGAGCTCGGCGCGCACCGCGTACATGAGACCCGGGTCCTGGTCGCCGAGGAAGCTCGCGTTCCCGTTGTAGGCCCCTGCGCGCACGACGATCTGCGGCGCGTCTTCGTCGGAGTGCCCGAACACGAAGGCCTGGCTCGCGGTGACGCCCACGTCGCGCACGCTCACGAGGTTCGCCGGGCCCACGGAGCGCTCCATGAACGGGAGATCCGAGCTCGACATCAGGGCGTCGCGCGAGAACGGAACCTTCGCGAGGCCCAGGGAGACGGACGTGGGGCCGACGCCCGTGCGCACGCCGTAGCGCAGGTACGCGTCGACCAGGCCGACATCCTGGGTGCCCACGACGAGCACGTCGAAGGGCGTGCCCACGCCGAACTGGAGGGCGAAGTCGACCGCGCTCTTCTGCCCGGCTTCGACCGGCAGGCGGCCCTGGAAGCCGAAGCGGGCCCGCGCGAGCTGGAAGCCGGGATCGGCTTCGGGATCGCCGTAGGTGGCGGGGTCGGCCTGGACGTCCTCGTCCTGGTCCCACACCGTGCTGAACACCTGGAGCTGCCCGTACGGCCGCATCGTGGTGCGATCCTCGCGGCGCTCGCCCCGGGCGCGTCGGTGGCGCCCGATGGTGGTCTTCACGCCCATCACCTCGGGCACGGGGTTCCGCCCGACGGGCGGGAGCTCCCCGGTGGCGGGCGTCTCGGGGGCCTCGGGGGCCTCGGGCGCTTCGGTCGCGGGGGCCTCGGGCGCTTCGGGAGCCTCGGGCGCTTCGGGAGCATCGGCCTCCGGTGCGTCGGGTGCGGCAGCGGGGGGCTCTGCGTCGGCCGGTGGCGCGTCGGAGCTCTCGGGCGCAGCCGGTGCGGGGGGCGCATCGGGGCCGTCTGCAGCGGGCGGATCGGCCGCCCATGCCGGGAGTACGAGGGACAGGAGCAGAGCGGACATCGCGGGGGCCCTCCGGTGAGCGCGACGCTACAATAGCGGCATGAAGAACCCTGTCCATGCGGCTGCGCTCTGTGGCCTGCTCACCTTCGGTCTCACGAGCTGCGACACCCAGCGCGAGGGCTACGCGAGGGCGCGTCGGATCGTCGAGCTCGACGAGGTGGTGGGCGGCCCCAAGGGGCTCGCGAACGTCGGTGACTTCGTGCTCGAGAACGACCGCATCCGCGTGGCCGTGCTCGCGAGCGTGAACCCCGATGGGAGCGAGCGGCACAGCCCCGGTCCCGGCACGTTCGGCGGCGGGCTCGTCGATGCCGACCTCAACCTGCCCGTGCCGTCCCGTCAGGGGGGGCGTGGGTCCGACCAGTTCGCGGAGCTCATGCCCACCGCGAACATGAACGTGATCCTCACGGCGGGCGAAGACGCCGTGCGCATCGTGAACGACGGCGCGAACGGCGAGCCGGCCGTGATCCGCGTGCAGGGCGAGAGCGAGCCGTTCATCACGCTGCTCGGTGCGCTGTGGGCGCTCACCCGCGCGCCCGACTTCCACATCACCACCGACTACATCCTCGAGCCCGGCAAGTCGTGGGTCACGATCCGTTCGGTGTTCGAGTACGGCGATCAGGCGCCGTCCGCCGATCCCCAGGTGCAGGACATGGGGTACTTCGAGGGCGGGCTGCCGCTGCTCACCTGGGCGATCGAGTCGGGCGTGGTGGGTGGCGACTTCTACCTGTCGGGGGGCTCGGTCGACGTGTTCGCGCCCGGCATCGGGTTCGACGAGGACGGCGCCGTGTTCCGTGCGAACGCCCGTGGCGACAACACCTTCCAGGTGCCGTTCGAGTTCCCGTTCGTGGCGGGCGTCGCGGATGGGGTGAGCTACGGCATCGCGTCGCGCGAGGGGAACGTGTACGTGCCGCTGTTCACGGCCTCGCAGACGGTCGTGGTGGGCGCGGGGCGCGACGGCGAGGTCGAGCAGGGGCGGTTCCCCGACGGCACGGCCCTGGCGTACGAGCGGTACTTCTTCATCGGCCACGGCGACATCGGCAGCATCTACGACCAGTACCTCGAGGCCCGTGGGCTCCCGTACGGCGAGCTGCGCGGCACCGTGCTCGAGGCGAACACCGGCGACCCCGTGAGCGGCGCGAACGTGTTCGTGTACGAGCCCGGCGGCGAGTACCCGATCGACCAGATCGCCACCGACATCCACCCGCTCGACGACTCGCCCGACGGCTCGTTCGCCGGTCGGCTGCCGCCCGGCACCTGGGAGCTCGTGGTGCACCAGGATGGGCGCCCGATCGGGGAGCGCGTCACCGTCGAGATCGCGGAGGGCGAAGCGACCGCCGTGGCCCTCGAGGCCGGCCAGACGGGCGCGCTCACGTTCACCATCCGCGACGAGACCGGCCGGCCGGTGCCCGCGAAGCTCACGCTCGTGCGCGAAGACGGCCCGGCGGAGCGCGATCCGTCGCTCGGCGACGGGTTCATCGGCGGGTCGCCCCAGGCGGTCGTGTTCGCGATGTACGGCGACGGCGTGGTGGAGCTGCCCCCCGGCGAGTACCGCGCGATCGCGAGCCGCGGGATCGAGTACGAGATCGACGTGAGCGAGCCGTTCCGGATCGGTGCCACGCAAGGTGCGGCGGTCGAGCTCCAGGTGGAGCGGTCGGTCGTGACGGACGGGTGGGTGAGCGCCGACCTGCACGTGCACGGCATCGCGTCCCACGACTCCGGTGTGAGCGAGGTCGACCGCGTGCGCACGATGGTGTGCGAGGGCGTCGAGTTCTTCGCGTCCACCGACCACGACTTCATCGTCGACTACGCGCCCACGGTCGAAGCCCTGGGGCTCTCGGAGTGGGTGCAGACCGCCGTGGGCCTCGAGACGACCACCATCGAGATCGGGCACTTCCTGTCGTTCCCGCTCGAGATCGACCACCTCGCCGAAGCGGGGGGTGCGATGGACTGGACGGGTGCGGAGCCCGACGAGATCCTCCAGTCGCTCGAGGCCCGCGGGCAGGCGGCGGGGTTCGATCCCGTCACCTTCGTGGGGCACCCGCGCGATGGCATCCTCGGGTACTTCGACCAGTACGGGTTCAATCCGTACGCGGGCACGCCCGGGCGCGCCGGGAACCCGGGGAACCCGCTGGTGGAGCAGCCGACGCTGTCGCTGACGAACCCGCTGCTCACGTCCAGCAAGATCTCCTGGAACTTCGATGCCCTCGAGATGCTGAACGGCAAGCGCTTCGAGCTGATCCGCACGCCCACCGCGCCGGAGCTCGAGGGCTTCGCGCTCGGCACGGGGGTCGACGTGTACGACATGATGACGCGCACGATGCAGGAGCAGGAAGACCTGCAGAACGGCGTTTACCGGCTGGGTGCCGGCATCGAGGGGCACATCGACGACTGGTTCACCCTGCTGAACCTCGGCTACCGGTTCACGGTGCTCGGGAACAGCGACACGCACGGGTGGACGGGCGTGGAGTCGGGGTGCCCACGCAACTTCGTGATGGCGGAGACCGACGACCCCGCGTTCCTCGACGATCAGGCGATCGCCGACGCCGTGAAGGAGCACCGGGTGATCGCGAGCTACGGGCCGTTCGTGCGCTTGTGGGCGAACGGGGAGCCCATCGGGTCGGAGATCGTCACCACGGGAGAGGTGCAGCTCGAGATCGACGTGCAGGCGCCCACGTGGATGGGCGTCGACCGTGTCGAGCTGTACGAGAACGGCACGCTGATCCGGGAGTGGTCGGTCGAAGACGCCCCGGTGGTCGAGCGCTTCCAGGCCACGCACACCGTCACGCCCGCGCAGGACAGCTGGTACGTGGTCGCGGTCGCGGCCGACGACGACATGCAGCCCGTGTTCACACCGGTCGAGATGCCGTACATCGAGCTCCAGACGGTCGTGACCGAAGCGCTCGGCGGCATCTCCGCGGTGAGCAGCCTGATCTCGCCCGCTACGCCCATCCCGCGAACGTTCCCCGTGCTGCCGTACGCCATCACGAACCCGATCTGGGTCGACCGCGACGGCGATGGCTTCGATGCTCCCGGCGTGCCGGGCTGGTTGGTCGCGCCGGAGTAGCGCGCACGGTCGGCTCCCGGGCCTACCTGAGGGCCTCGCGAGCGGCTACACTCCGCGCTGTGGAAGGCGCCCGCCACCGCCAGTTCATGATCCACGATTGCCTCGGTCGGGGCGGCTTCGGCGAGGTGTATCGCGCGACGATGCTCAGCCCGGGGGGCCTCAAGACGCGCGTGGCGCTGAAGCTCCTGCGGGTCGACGTCGATCCCGACGGCGACGCCATGAGCCGGCTCCGCGACGAGGGGCGCCTGCTCGCGGCCCTGCGCCACCCGGCCATCCTTCGCGCGTACGACCTCGCGCTGCTCGACGGTCGCATCGGTCTCGTCACCGAGTACGTCGAGGGGCAAGACCTCCATGCGTGCATCGGCCCCACGCCCGACGCGCTCACACCGCGTGCGGCCGTGGAGGTCGTGGGATCGGTGGCCGAAGCCCTGCACGCCGCGTGGACCACCCGGCTCGAGGATCGTACGCAGCCCCTGCAGCTCATCCACCGCGACATCAAGCCGAGCAACATCCGCCTCGGTCTGCACGGCGAGGTGAAGCTGCTCGACTTCGGGATCGCGCGGTCCGACGAGGTCGATCGCGAGGCTCGCACGGGCACGGGGTCGACGGTCGGCAGCCTCTCTTACATGGCGCCCGAGCGGTTCTCGCGCGAGTCGCCCGGTCCGGAAGCCGACGTGTACGCGCTCGGATGCACGCTGTACGAAGCGCTCGCCGGGCATCGGCTGCACGTCGACCCCGTGCCCGTCGAGATGTTCCGGCTCGCCGCCACGCCCGAGGCGCACGACCGTCACATCGATGCCAGCCTCGACGAGCTGCCGGCCAGCCTGGGGGCGGTGCGTCCGCTGCTGCGGAGCATGCTCACGCACGACAAGGCCGCGCGTCCCGACGCCGAGGCCGTGGCGCGGTCCTGTGAAGACCTCCAGGAGTCGATGCCGGGCGACACCCTGAAGCGCTGGTCGCGCAACCGGGTGTGGCCCGACGCCGACCGGGTGTCGGGCACCTTCGACGGCCGCACGATCACCGAGGGCACGCTGTCCGGGGTGAACGACGGTCTCGAGCCGCTGCCCGAGATCGACAGCCAGACCGCCGATACGTTCTCGTTCGACGTCCCCGGTCCTGCACCGGCTCCCGACGAGACGGAGGAGCTCGCCGAGACCGAGGAGGTCGGCCGGGCTGCGGTCCTTCCGCCTCCACCGAACCGCACGCTGCTGTGGGGCGGTCTCGGAGTCCTCCTGCTGCTCGGGGTCGGCGGAGTCGCCCTCGTCACGTATGGGCCGCGCGACACGCCCGTGCCGCCGGGCCCTTCCACGGTGACGCAGCCCGTGCCCACGGTGCCCGACATCCCGCCGGTCCAGCCCGAGCCTCAGCCCCAGACGGAGCCGGTGGTCCCGGAGCCGGTGGTCCCGGAGCCCGTGGTCCCAGATCCCGTGGTCCCGGAGCCGGTGGTCCCGGAGCCCGTCGAACCCGCGGCTCCAGATCCCGTGGCGCCCGATCCGGTCGCACCCGAGCCGATCGCACCCGTGCCCACGCCGGATCCGGTGACGCCCGCTCCCGACCCCGAACCGGCCGTCGAGCGCTTCGGGAACGTCGTCGTGAACGGGCAGACCGCTGCGCTGCGCGTGGAGCTGAAGTCCGTCGAGGGCACGTTCGCGCCCGGTCGCGTGCCGGTCGGGCGGTACACCATGATGGTGAACGGCGAGGCCGCCGGGTCCGTGCGGGTGTACGAGGCGCAAGACACCCTGATCGACTGCAACGCGGTGAGGTGGCAGTGCTCGCCGCGCTGATCGCGGTGGCCTGGGCAGAACCCACCTGTCAGTCCCTCGAGTCGGAGCGCTTCCGGTCGCTGCTCGTCGACGCCCAGTCCGAGCTCGACCGCGGCGACCTCGCCGCCGTGAAGACGGTGCTGTCGGAGATCTCGCGCGACCTCCCGTGCCTGAAGCAGGCCCCGCCGCCGCGGCTGTGGGCCGAGCTGATGGCCGTTCAGGCCGTGGCGAGCTTCGCGGACGGGGGCGACTGGCAGTCCCCGCTGGCAGCCGCGCTCCGCATCCGTCCCAGCATCGACCGCGGAGTGGGGCGGTCGCACCCGATCTACTCCTGGGAGCCCGAGCCGGAGCCCGAGTGGCTGCCCTACGAGGGCGAAGCGACGCTGTACGTCGATGGCCGCCAGGTCGACCGCCGCCCGCCGGCCGATGGCTGGTACCTCGTGCAGAAGACCGACGGGGACTACTGGGAGTCGTACTGGCAGCGCGACACGCCCGTGTCCACGAGCTGGATCGATGCTCCGGTCGATCGCCCGGAGGAGGTGTTCTGGCAGGTGTCGGTCGGGCTGCAGGGCGGGTTGGCCCACATCGTCCAGGAGGTCGAGGCGGTCGGGCCCTCGGGCGTGCTTTGGCGCCCGTACGACTCGCGCTTCTACTCGATCGGCTCGCCGTACCGGGCGCCCGAGTACACCCGTCCCGGCTGGGGCATGATCTTCAAGGGCCGCGCGACGTACCGGCACCTCGGCGTGTCGCTCGGCGGCAGCGTGGTGTGGAACCTGGCGCCAGGCCTGAAGGACGGGCGCATCACGGCGATCTACGACACGCGCCACGCGTCGATCGGGGCGGGAGTGTCGATCAACGACATCTTCCTGCTCACGAAGGAGATCGACGCCGGGAAACGGGCGGAGACCGGGCCGATCGCGCTGTCGGAGTCGCACCTCGAGCGCTTCTACCACCTCGAGGGGGCGGTGCGCTCGACCGGGAGCGTGCAGGGCGAGCTCACCGTGCTGGCCGGCTTCCACAGCCTCCACACGTACAACGGGCTGATGGACTTCACGATCACGTTCGACGAGATCGAGATCCTGGGCGCGCGCCCGCAGATCGGCGGGCAGGCGGGGCTGTCGATGGGTCGCTTCGTGTGGACCGATGGCGACGATCGGCAGGACCTCCGCCTCACGTCGACCGGGCTCCGCGCCACCACGCACCTCACGCTGCTCCTCGGGAGGAAGCGCCGATGATCGCGCTCGTCTCCATCGGCCTCGCCGCGGAGGTCTGCCCCAGCGACTCCGGCATCGTCGGGTGCGCTACGCTCACGGAAGCGATCGCGGCCGCCGCGCCCGACGCCACCACGATGCTCGACCTCGCGCCGGGGGTGTATCGCGAGCCCGTCACCATCACGGGCAACCGCGACATCGTGATCCTCGGAGGGATCGCCGCCACCTTCGCGCCGTCCGCGAGCGACCCCGAGATGCAGGGGCGCGACGCGCAGTTCGAGGTCGTGGAGGGGCGTCTCGAGATCCGGCAGTCGACGCTCGCGCCCGTGAACCTCGGCGCGGTGTACGCGATGCCCGGCACCGAGATCGTGCTGCGCGAGATCGCGGTCGCGCCGAGCGGCGCCGGGTGGGGTCTCTGGCTGGAGGGCTCGACCGGGCGCGTGGAGGCCGCGACCTTCGTGGGGGGCGTGGCGTTCCAGGGCGCGCACGTGTTCGCGAACGACGCCGACCTCACGCTGGCGAGCACGGACTTCCTGAACGGAGTCGCGGTGACGACGGGCGGCTCGGTGCTCGCGGCCGGAGACTCCACGCTGTTCCTGTCGGACTGCACGTTCTCCGCGAACCAGGCGACGTCGGGCGGCGCGCTGGCGGTGGTCGGCGGGACCACCACGATCTCGCGGAGCCACTTCAACGCCAACGTGGCGCAGAGCCGTGGGGGCGCGGTGTTCGTGGCCGACGGGAGCGCGGAGCTCGTGATCGACACGACCGACTTCCAGGAGAACGACGCGACCGACGGGGGGGCGGTGTACCTCGGGGGGGCTCGCGCGGAGGTCCGGGTGTCGTCGTTCTGCCAGAACCGCGCTTCCGGCACTGGCGGGGCCGTGCACTCGGGCAGCGCGGACGACGCCGTGATGACGAACCTCCGGTTTCTCGACAACGTGGCGACGTGGGGTGGCGCGGTAGGGGTGCGCAGCGAGGGGATGGCGGTGTCCCACGCGAACTTCCTCGGGAACCGCGCCAGCCGGAAGGGCGCCGCGGTGTACGTCGCGACGGGCTCGGGCCTGTCGGTGCACGAGTCGATCGTCGCGCACTCGTTCGGCAGTGTCGCGGTGTCGGCCGACGACGGCGCGCTGGCGGTGGTCACGCAGAACGTCCTGCACTTCGGGAACGAGGTGGGGAACACCGACGCGTGGGTCGAGAAGATCGGCGAGGTGCTGCTCGACCCGCAGCTGCGGGGCTACCTCCCGGGGCAGGCGTGCGGGCTGTTCAACGACCAGCACGCGCTTCTGAGCCCGCCGGCGGCACGGGCCGACACGGTCGAGGCGTCGGGTCCCGAGCTCTCGTGCCTGTCGCCCGCGACCGAGGACGGGGGCTTCGTGATCGACGTGCGCCCGGACTGGGGCGCGTACGGGGGCACCTGCGGGTTCCCGCGGGTGGCGTGGGTCGACACCGACTTCGACGGCTACCCGGCCCTGTACGACTGCGACGACAGCGACTCGTCGATCCATCCGCTCGGCGAGGAGATCTGGTACGACGGGATCGACCAGAACTGCGACGGTGCGAACGACTTCGACCAGGACGGCGATGGCTGGGAGCTCGGTGGGAACGACTGCGACGACGAAGACCCGTCGCGCAACCGATTCGTGGTCGACGACGACCCGTTCCGCGACCTGAACTGCGACCTCGAGAACGAGCAGGTGGCGCCCGTGCTGCAGCGCGAGCGGGTGGCCTGCAGCGTGGGGCCCGTGGCGGGCGGCTGGGTCGCGTTCTTCGCGGTGGTGCTCGCGCGCAGGCGGCGCTGACCGTACCCCCGCGCGGCGCACGGGGTTACGCCTGCGGGCCTGGAGGAGCCGTGGACGCCCGAATCCTGACCCGACCGTTCTCTCGTGCGCTGATCGTCGAGAGCCCCCACGAGAGCCTCGACGACCACCTTCGGCGCGTGGGCATCGAGCCGACGCGACTCGACAAGGTCACCGACGAGGCGACGCTCATCGAAGCGGTGAACGCCATCGGGGCCGAGGTGCTGTTCAAGCGCAGCCAGGTGCCCGTCACGGCGTCGGTCCTGCAGGCCTGTCCCACGCTCCACGCCATCCAGCTGTGCTGCATCGGCGACGACTCGATCGACAAGGTGGCGGCTGCCGAGCGCGGCGTGATGGTGTTCAACGACCCCATCTCCAACGCGCGTTCCGTGGTGGAGCTCGCGATCGGGCACATGGTGGCGCTGTCCCGTCGGCTGTACGAGACCGACGTCGCGACGCACGAGAACAAGTGGCAGAAGACGGCCACGGGTCGGTACGAGATCCTCGACAAGACGCTCGGCGTGGTGGGGCTCGGCAACATCGGGCGCCAGGTGGCGCGGGCCTGCGAAGGGCTCGGGCTCACCATCGCGTTCTACGACAACCGGCTCGTCGCGCAGGAAGTGGGCGAGGAGATGGGCTGGCGCCGCTACGAAGACCTCGGCGAGCTGTTCGAGAACAGCGACATCGTCACGGTCCACACGTCCGCGTTCGACACGCGGGGCCAGAGCAACCAGGGCCTGCTCGACCCGTACCTGTCGAAGCTCGCGGCGAACCGGGGCTCGAGCTCGCCGCGCATCTTCCTGAACCTCGCGCGCGGGAACGTGCACTCGGTGGAGTCGCTGCGGGCGGCCATCGAGAACAAGGCGATCCGGCGTGCGGCGGTCGACGTGTACCCCGAGGAACCGCAGCCCGGGCAGCCCGCCTGGCAGAACCCGTACTCCGACGAGCCCCGGGTCACGTGCACGCCGCACATCGGTGCTGCGACCCAGGAGGCGCAGCCGCGCATCGCGCGTCGGGTGGCGACCACCACGGGGAACTTCTCGCGCTTCGGGGCCCTGCGCGACTGCGTGTACGCGCCCCGCACGAAGCTCTCGCTTCCGGAAGCGGCGTCCGGGCACGCCATCCTGGCGGTCGTGCACAGCACGGCGCGCGGGATGAAGAAGGCCGTCGACGATGCGATCTACGAAGCGGAGGCGAGCAACCTGGGCTCCACCCACCGCGACTTCGACAACGGCATCGCGTACGACCTGTCGGTGCTCGACCGCCCGCTGTCGGACTCCGGGCTCGAGGCCCTGGTGGCGCGGGCTGCCGAGATCGGCGGGCCCCGCGCCATCCGCGCGGTGCGTCAGGTCATCGTGCCCTGACGCGAGGCGTCACTCGCTCTCGAGCAGGGCGTCGAGATCGAGGTCGTTCCCGTCGTCGGCGGCATCGTCGTCGGCCTTGCGGCGGACGCGACGGCGCGTGCGCTTCTTGGGCTCGTCGTCCTCCGACTTCGCTTCGGCCTTGGGCTCCGCCTTCGCGGCCGGCTTGGCGTCGGACTTCTTCGCGGACGACTTCTTCGCCGGCTTGGCGTCGGACTTTTTCGGCTCGGCCTTCGCTTCGGCCTTGGGGGCCTCGGCCTTCGGAGCGTCGGCCTTCGGAGCGTCGGCCTTCGGAGCGTCGGCCTTGGGAGCCTCGGCCTTCGGGGCGGGCTTCGCGGCGTCGGCCTTCGCGGGCTCCGCCTTCTTCGGCTCGGCCTTCGGCGCTTCGGCGGGCTTCTCGGCCTTCGGCGCGGCCTTCGCCTTCGGCGCGGGCTCGGAGGTCAGCAGGTCGTCGAGGTCGATGTCGTTGAGATCGGCCTCGTCTCCCACGCCGGCCTGGCTCTGGGCCAGCCACGCGAGGGCTTCTTCGATGTCGCGCTTGCGGTTGGCGTCGCCCAGGAACAGCTCGGCGAGCAGGGCCACGTCGTGGAGGTCGGCGTCGGCCTCCTCGAGGTGCGCCAGGTAGAAGTTCGTGAGCGCGCGGTTGAGGCCCTCGGCGTCCTTCTCGAGGTGGAAGGACGCGGAGGCCGACCGGATCGCGGTGCCGTCCTTGTGGATCAGCAGCCCGGCGTTCATCAGCGACGTGAACACGCTGCGGATCGCCTTGCCCGACAGGTCGGGGAAGGTCTTCCGGAGGCGCTTGCGCACGTCTTCGCGGATGAACTGGGCGTTCACCTTGCGGCGCTTGCCGCGGCGCTCCTCGGCGACCGCTTCGATGAGCTGGAGCAGCTGCATGCGGACGGGGTGGGAGACGAGCTCGATGTCGTGCTCGCGCAGCGCGTCGAGCCAGACGCCCGTGCGCTTCGGCATGTACGGGTCGACCCACTCGCTCGGCTTGGCCTCGCCGTCTTCGGGGACCTCCTCCTCGTCGCCGGGACCGTCGACCTGGTCGACGCGGTAGCCGCCGCCCTTGCCATCGCGATCGAGGCTGATGTACCCGGCGTCGCGGGCGGCCTCGAGGAAGCGGGCGAAGCTGTTGTAGCCGAGCTCCATCTCGGAGAACTCGGGGCTCTTGCGGCGCATGGCGCTCTTGACCACGGAGGCGAGGGGAGCCTGGGGGTTCTCGCGCTGGAGGCCCTGGAGGGCTTCGACGAGGAGGTCGTACGCGACCTGACGATCGCCCTTGCCACCGGGCCGGGTGGTGCGCTTGCGCTTCGACTGCTTCACGATGGAGTCGTAGAAGATGAACTCGTCGCACGCGTGCACGAGCAGGCGCGAGGTGGAGCTGCGCGTGCCGATGCCGATGACGCGCTTGTCGAGCTCGCGCATCTTGAGCACGAGGGGCGTGAAGTCGCTGTCGCCCGACACGATGACGAACGTGTCGACGTAGTCCTTCGTGAACGCGAGCTCGAGGGCGTCGACGACCATCGCGATGTCGGCGCGGTTCTTGTCCTGCATCCCGTGGCTGGTGAGCTCGAACATCGTGACGTTCGCGCCCAGGAGGGACTGCTTGAAGCGCGAGAAGCGCCCCCAGTCGGCGTAGGAGCGGGCGATGAGCACGCGCCCCTTGTCGACGAGGCGGGACATCACCGCAGTGATGTCGAAGCGACCGAGACCTTCTTTCTCAGTTCCCGCAGCGATGTTCTCGAAGTCGATGAGTACGGCTAGGTTGGTATCCAAGTGGGGTGTTCTCCGCGGCCGTTCGGGCCGCCAGGGGAGCGCCGGCACCGTGTGGCGAGCGGCTTCCCGTCGAAGGCGCGGTCTGCGCGCCCTCCCGTTGAGTTCCCCCCGTGTGCGACGCCACGCCCGGAGCCCTCCGCGGGGCCGGTACGCGAGTGCCGGGGGCCCGAAGGGAGGGTCCGTCTGTCCCGATCCGGGACGTTTCGTGGGGTGACGCGGCGGGATCCGGCGAGATGGTGCGATCCATCGTGGCGAATCCTGGGTCTCGGGGGGGATGCCGTGGTCCGAGTGATTTCCGACACCGGCGCAACCCAAGTACACCGACGTGGAGAGCATTACAAGGAGACGTGACCGTTCCCGGTCGGAGGACCTCCATGACCCAGTTCGCGCGATTCGATGGTACGGACGGATACATCTCCGACCCGGGGCTCTCCAGCGTCGTGAACGCAGCCATCGCGCTGCGCCGCCCCCTCCTCGTGAAGGGCGAGCCCGGCACCGGGAAGACGCTTTTGGCGCACGCGGTGGCCGACTCGCTCGGCATGCCCCTCGTGTCGTGGCACGTGAAGTCGACGACGAAGGCGACCGACGGGCTGTACCACTACGACGTCGTGCAGCGCCTGAACGACAGCCGGTTCGGCGATGCCGACGTGAGCGACATCCGCAAGTACATCGACCTCGGTGTGCTCGGGAAGGCGTTCACCGCGGAGTCCCCCGTGGTGCTTCTGATCGACGAGATCGACAAGGCCGACCTCGAGTTCCCGAACGACCTCCTGCGCGAGCTCGACGAGATGGCGTTCCACATCCGGGAGCTCGACGAGACCGTGAAGGCCGTGAACCGCCCGGTCGTGATCATCACGAGCAACGCCGAGAAGGAGCTTCCCGACGCGTTCCTCCGCCGGTGCGTGTTCCACTTCATCGAGTTCCCCGACCGGGAGCGGATGGAGGCCATCGTGAAGGTGCACCACCCGGGGCTCGCGGACGATCTGCTGACGGCGGCGATGGACCGGTTCTTCGCGTTCCGCAAGGTGCAGGGGCTCCGCAAGCCCCCGAGCACGTCGGAGCTGGTCGACTGGCTCACGGTGCTCATCCACTCGGGCCTGTCGCCGGAAGACGTGAAGGACGGCGACCCCTTCCTCGGCGTGCTGTTCAAGCAGGAAGCCGACCTCGACAAGATCCGGAACCCGCGGCGGCGGGCGTACTGATGAGCCCCGAGCGGGAGGGCGGCCGGGTCGCGCTCTACCTCGAGCGGCGTGAAGACGACGGGGTGCGTCCGAGCCGGCACCTCTACTGGCTGCACGACCACGCGAACGGCCCGTCGTGGCGGGCCTGGTTCGACGAAGCGGTGTACACCGGCTGGCTCTCCATCGCGGTGCCCGCCGAGTTCCAGGGCGGCGACAAGCGACAGTGGCGCCTGGCGACGCGGTACGCGGTGGTGCGCATCCGGCACGAGCCCGTCGAAGCGCTCGGCATCTCGGCCCCCGTGCTGGGCGACGTGACGTGGGAGGCCCTCTGATGTTCACGCACTTCCTGTACAGCCTGCGCGCGCAGGGGCTGGTGGTCGGCACGGGCGAGTGGCTCGGCTTCCTCGATGCGCTGCGGCGCGGTCTCGCCACGGATCTCGACGCGTTGTACGTCATCGGGCGCGCCCTCCTGTGCCGGAGCGAAGCGGAGTACGACGCGTACGACCTCGCGTTCGCGGCGAGCTTCTCCGACGCCGTGCTCCCGGAGGAGCTCCGCGAGAAGCTCGAGCAGTGGCTGGCCCGCACCGCGGAGCGGCCCGACGGCGACTGGGTGCAGCACGAGTACGAGACGCTCGAGGAGCTGTGGAAGGCGTTCCAGGAGCGCCTGAAGGAGCAGCAGGAGGAGCACCACGGCGGCAACCGGTGGATCGGCACGGGAGGCACGTCGCCGTTCGGTCACTCGGGGAAGGCCGCGAACGGCGTGAGGGTCGGCGGCAGCGGGGGAGGGCGCCAGGCCGTCGCGATGGCGATGGACCGCCGCTGGGAGAACTACCGGTCCGATCGCACGCTCGACGTGCGCGACATGAAGGTGGCGATGCGCGCCCTGCGGAACCTCGTGCGCGAAGGGCAGTACGAGCTCGATCTCGACGGCACGATCGACCGCACCTGCCAGAACGCGGGCGACATCGAGCTGGTCGACCGGAAGGAGCGCGAGAACCAGGTGCACGTCGTGCTGCTGATGGACGCCGGCGGGTCGATGGCCCCGCACTACGAGAAGGTGAGCCAGCTGTTCAGCGCGGCGGAGCAGGTGAACTGCTTCAAGAGCTTCACGCACTACAGCTTCCACAACTGCGTCTACAACTGGCTCTACGAAGACTACGAGCAGCTGAAGCGCATCTCGACGGCCCGTGTGCTCGAGGGGCTCACCCCGCGCCACCGCCTGGTCTTCGTGGGCGACGCCAGCATGGCGCCGTACGAGCTGTTCAGCCCGTTCGGGTGGCCGAACGAGGAGCACACGAGCGGTCTGGAGTGGCTCCAGCGGTTGCGGAAGCGGTGCCGGGCGAGCGTCTGGCTGAACCCGGACCCGCCGAGATACTGGGATCATCCGACGGTACGCGCGATCGGCGAGACGTTCCCGATGTTCCCGCTCTCGCTCGACGGCTTGCGAGACGGCATCAAGAAGCTGCGCTCCCCCCTCTGAGGGGCGCGGGGTCTTGCCCCGTGCCCTGTGCCCGTTACTGGTCGGGCGTCGATGGGGCGTCGACAAGTGGTAAGTCACCGGTTTTTGGGTCCGGCATTCGCAGGTTCGAATCCTGCCGCCCCAACGCCCATTCTGCCCACTCGAACGGGCCAGGGAGCAAGCGATGCATGGCGAGATCACCATCTTCTCCGGCAACGCGAGCCCCGCGCTCGCGAACCGCATCTGCCAGCGGATCGGCCAGCAGCTGGCGCCCGTTCGGGTCGGTCGGTTCTCCGACGGTGAGATCCGCGTCGAGGTCGAGCACAACGTGCGTGGCCGCGATGTGTTCCTGATCCAGAGCACCTGCGCGCCCGCGAACGACAACCTGATGGAGCTGCTGATCATGGCCGAGGCCTGCAAGCGCTCCAGCGCGGGCCGGATCACGGCCGTCATCCCGTACTTCGGGTACGCGCGGCAGGATCGCAAGGTGGCTCCGCGGGCGCCGATCACCGCGAAGCTCGTCGCGAACCTCATCGAGGCCGCGGGCGTCGATCGCGTGCTCACGATGGACCTCCATGCGGGCCAGATCCAGGGCTTCTTCGACATCCCGGTCGACAACCTGTACGCGCAGCCGATGTTCTACCGGTTCCTGAAGGAGGAGATCGTCACGCGGAACCCCGACGAGACCGTCCTGATCTCGCCGGACGCCGGGGGCGTGGAGCGCGTCCGGTCGTACGCCAAGCGGCTCCACACGAACCTCGCGATCCTCGACAAGCGCCGCAGCGGTCCGAACCAGGCCGAGGTGATGCACATCATCGGCGACGCGAAAGACAAGCTCGCCGTGCTGCTCGACGACATGATCGACACGGCCGGCACGCTCACGAACGGCGCGCGTGCGGTCGCTGCGACGGGTGCGAACGACCTCCTGGCGATCGCCACGCACCCGATCCTGTCGGGCCCCGCGGTGGAGCGCATCCAGGCGAGCCCGTTCAGCTCGGTGTACGTCACCGACACCATCCCGCTTTCCGAAGCCGGAGAGGCGTGCTCGAAGATCAAGGTGCTGAGCGTCGCGCCGATCTTCGCCGACGCGATCCGGGCGATTCACTTCAACGACAGCATCTCCCGCCTCTTCCTGCCCGAAGACGACGACTGACGCTCGACGGTTCCGTGGGGGCGTTTGCTCCCGGGTCCCATCCGCATTACCTGGCGCCGCCAAGTAGAACGGGCCCGTGTGGCCCTCACCATCCGGTGGTGTCCCGGTCGACGCGTAGTCGGCCCTCGTCCGAGGGATCTCTCACCCGGTGCCGCAGATCTGCGTGCGCCGTGGGGTCAGACGACCTGGACCCCACGGAATCGCGGAGAGCGAAATGGACACCACCATCAGCGCAAGCAAGCGGGACGGGGCCAGCAAGGGCGCAGCCCGCAAGGTTCGCCAGGCCGGCCGGATCCCCGCGGTCGTGTACGGTCCGGGCAGCGAGCCCACGCCGATCGAGCTCGAGCCCCGCGCGCTCGTCGATCTGTTCCGTCACACGCGAGACCGGAACACCGTCGTCGAGCTCGACATCGACGGGAACAAGGAGCCCACCCTCGTTCGCGAGGTCCAGCGGCACCCGGTGTCCCGCGACATCCTGCACGTCGACTTCTACCGTCTCAGCAAGGACCGCAAGGTCGAGGTGATGGTGCCGGTGGAGCCCTTCGGGCGTCCCGCGGGCGCCGTGCTCGGCGGGCGTCTCCGCCTCATCCGCCGCACGATCCGCACCCGCTGCGACTTCGACAAGATCCCGCGCTCGTTCCAGATCGACGTGTCCCCGATGAACATCGGCGACATGGTCTCGGCCTCCGAGATCCCCACGCCCGAAGGCGTGGAGATGGTCTACGAGAACGACTTCCACGTCCTCACCGTCTACGGCAAGAAGCAGAAGGGCGGCGGCAAGAAGGACGAGGCGAAGAAGTAGCGATGCAGCTCGTCGTGGGCCTCGGCAACCCGGGCGGACGCTACGCCCGGACTCGCCACAACGTCGGTTTCATGGTCGTCGACCGTGTCGCCCGGCGTTGGGGTGCGTCCGTGGAGCGCAAGCAGTTCAAGGCCCTGGTCGACTCGGCTCGCGTCGGCTCCCAGTCCGTCGTGCTGTGCAAGCCCCAGACCTACATGAACCTGTCCGGCGAAGCCGTGGTGTCCCTCCGGGGCTACTACAAGGTCGAGCCGGAAGACGTGCTGGTCGTGCACGACGACGTCGACCTCCCGCTCGGCGACGTGCGCCTGAAGAAGGGCGGCGGGCACGGGGGGCACAACGGTCTTCGCGACCTCCAGGGCAGGCTCGGAACGGCTGGCTTCGGCCGCGTTCGCGTCGGTGTGTCGAGGCCCCCCGCGGGCTGGGACACCGCCGACTACGTGCTCGCCGACTTCCGTGACGACGAGCAGGTCCTCCTCGAAGACTCGCTCGACCTCGCTGCAGACGCTGTGGAGGCCGCTCTCACGAGTGGTCTGCAGGCGGCCATGCAGAAGGTGAATTCCATTGCGTCCGGCGCACAGGCCGGGCCTTCAAGGAGCTGATTGTGCAACAACTGGTCTACGTGGCGCCCGTCGCCGCGGTCATCGGCCTGGCGTTCGGGGTGTTCAAGGCGCAGCGGACTGCCGCGGCCAACCCCGGCGACGAGAACATGCAGGAAATCGCGAGCCGCATCCAGGAAGGTGCGATGGCGTTCCTGCGCCGCGAGTACACCGTGCTCGCCGGCTTCGTCGCGGTCGTCGCGCTGATCCTGCTCGCCTCGGGCTTCCTGTCGGACGCCCAGCATCCCGTCATCGCGCTGTCCTTCGTGGTCGGTGCGGGCGCCTCCGGTCTGGCCGGCTGGGCAGGGATGCGGGTCGCCACCCTGGCCAACGTGCGCACCACGCAGGCCGCCAAGACCGGTCTCGGCCCGGCGCTCGACGTGGCGTTCGGCGGCGGCACCGTGATGGGCATGGCCGTCACCGGGCTCGCGCTCCTGGGTCTCGCGGTGCTGTACCTCGTGTACACGATCGCGCTGTTCCCGACGGCCTCGACCGACGACGCCGTGATGAAGGTCGCGCTCAACTCCCTCACCGGGTTCTCGATGGGCGCTTCGTCCATCGCGCTGTTCGCCCGCGTGGGTGGCGGCATCTACACGAAGGCCGCGGATGTCGGCGCCGACCTCGTCGGCAAGGTCGAGTCCGGCCTCCCCGAAGACGACCCCCGGAACCCCGCGGTCATCGCCGACAACGTCGGTGACAACGTGGGCGACGTGGCCGGCATGGGCGCCGACCTCTTCGAGTCGTACGTCGGCGCGATCATCGCGACGATGGCGCTCGGCCTCGCGTTCGGCAAGGGCACCGGTCCCATCGTCCTCCCGATGGTCATCGCGGGCGCGGGCATCCTCTGCTCCATCCTCGGCACCTTCGTGGTCCGCACCGAAGAGGGCGGGAACGCCCACCGCGCGCTCGACATGGGCGCCTTCGGTGCCGCGGGCCTCATGGCGCTCGTCACCTTCGGCCTGTCGTTCGTGATGTGGCCCGAAGGCGCGAGCTACACGGCGATGGACGGCAAGACCGCCGTGAACGTGCTCTGGTACCACGTGGGCATCGCCACGGTCGCCGGCCTCGTCTGCGGCGTCGCCGTCGGCATGATCACGTCGTACTACTGCTCGATGGGCAAGAAGCCCGTCAACACCATCGCCGAGCAGTGCAAGACCGGCACCGCCACGAACATCATCGCGGGCCTCGGCGTCGGCATGGAGTCGACGGCCTGGCCGATCCTCTTCATCGTCGTCGGCGTCATCGTCTCGTACAGCTCGGCGGGCCTCTACGGCATCGCCATCGCGGCCCTCGGCATGCTGTCCACCACGGGCATCCAGCTGGCGGTCGACGCGTTCGGCCCCATCGCCGACAACGCGGGTGGCATCGCCGAGATGACCCACCAGGACCCGAAGGTGCGCGAGCGCACCGACTCCCTCGACGCCGTCGGCAACACCACGGCGGCCATCGGCAAGGGCTTCGCCATCGCGTCCGCCGCGATGACCGCCCTGGCGCTGTTCGCGGCCTTCCAGGAAGCCGCGGGCATCAAGTCCATCGACCTCGCGAACCCGATGGTCATGGCGGGTCTGTTCCTCGGCGGCATGCTGCCGTACCTGTTCTCCTCGATGGCCATGAGCGCGGTGGGCAATGCCGCCATGGACATGATCGAAGAGGTCCGTCGTCAGTTCCGCGAGATCCCCGGCCTGCTCGAGGGCACCGCGAAGCCCGACACCGCGCGCTGCGTCGACATCTCCACCGCGGCCGCCATCAAGCAGATGGTCGTTCCCGGTCTGATGGCCGTCATCACCCCCGTCGCCGTCGGCTTCACGATGGGCGCCGAGGCGCTCGGTGGCCTGCTCGCCGGCGTCACCATCTCCGGCGTGCTCCTCGCGATCTTCATGTCGAACGCGGGCGGCGCCTGGGACAACGCCAAGAAGTCGTTCGAGGGCGGTGGCTTCAAGACCGCTGACGGCACCGTGCTCCCGAAGGGCTCGCCCGCTCACGATGCCGCCGTCGTCGGTGACACCGTGGGTGACCCCTTCAAGGACACCGCGGGTCCGTCCCTCAACATCCTCGTGAAGCTCATCTCCGTCGTCGCGCTCGTCATCGCGCCTCTGCTGGGATCGGGCCTCCTCTCCACCTTCCTGAACCTGTAGGAATCGTCATGCTCACCCACGAGTACGAGACCGTCGTCATCTTCCGACCGGATCTCGACGACGCAGACACCCGCGTCATCATCGACACGCTCGAGGCGATCATCACCGAGAACAGCGGTACCATGCTGATCAAGGACGAGTGGGGCAAGCGCAAGCTGGCCTACCCGATCGCGAACCACCTGAAGGGGCACTACGTCCTCTACAACTACCTGGGCCCCGCCGAGTCGGTCCTCGAGATCGAGCGCCGGATCCGGATCAACGACAACATCATCCGCTTCATGACCGTGAAGCTCGATGAGAACGTCGACATCCCGTCGAAGATCGCCAACGCCGCCGAAGAGCGTGCGCGCCGCGAAGAAGAGGCCCGCATCCGCGCGGCCCAGGAGGCCGAGCGCCTCGCGAACGAGGAGGCCGCGGCCAGCGGTTACCTCGACGACGACGATGACGACGACGACGACGACAAGTCTTCGAACGAGGAGGAGTGATGCGCGTCATTCTGAAGGCCGAGGTCCCGAACCTCGGTGACGCCGGCGACATCGTGAAGGTGGCTCCCGGTTTCGGCCGGAACTACCTGATGCCCCGCGGCCTCGCGATCCCCGCGTCCGAGGGCAGCGTGCGCGAGCTCGAGCACCAGAAGCGCGTGGCCGAGGCCATCCGCCGCAAGCAGCTCGCGGGTGCGCAGGACATCGGCAAGCGCCTGGAGAACAGCGCGGTCTCCATCCGTCGTGAGGCGGGCGAAGACGACAAGCTGTTCGGCTCGGTCACCAACCGCGACATCGCCGACGCCCTCGCGGCCGAAGGTGTCGAGGTCGACCGCCGCAGCATCCAGCTCGCCGAGCCGATCCGGAACATCGGTCTCTTCACGGTGCCGATCCGTCTGCACCGCGAAGTCACCGCCAGCGTCCGCGTCTACGTCATCCGCGCCTGAACCGCGGGCTCCCGGCTCGCGGGCGCCCTTCCGGGCGCTCGTGATGCACGCACCGTCCCGGGCCGTCTGGCCCGGGATTTTCTTTTTCGGGAGCGGTCAGGAAGTGTCCGCCACCCCGGATAGGGTCGAACCATGAAGGTGTACCCGCAGGCCGTCGAAGCCGAGCGCGCTCTGCTCGGCGGCATGATCCTGAGCCCCGACTGCATCCCCGAGGTCACGGGGATGGGCCTGCGTGGCGACCACTTCCACAAGCCCGAGCACGGGAACCTGTTCCGCGTGCTCTCCGAGATGTTCGGTCGCGGCGAGCCGGTCGATCTCGTCACGGTGCCCGAGCGCATCGCGAGGGATGGCGAGCAGGACAAGTTCGGCGGCATCTCCTACGTCGTCGGCCTGCCCGATCACATCCCGTCCACCACGAACGTCACGCACTATGCGCGGGTCATCCTCGACAAGGCGCTGCTCCGCAACCTGATCGACACCACGCAGGAGGTCACCGAGCAGGCCTTCTCGCAGCCCGACGACGTGCACAACCTGCTCGACCGCGCGGCGCGGGAGATCCTGGCGCTCGGCAGCGGGCTCGCCGTCGGCAGCTGGCAGCAGATCAGCGAGACGCTCGATCAGGCGATCCTCGATCTCGAGAAGCTGTCGGAGCAGAAGGGCCCGGTGGCGGGGAACCGCACGGGCTTCGACGACCTCGATCGCATGCTCGCAGGCCTCCATCCCACCGATCTGCTCGTGCTCGCCGCGCGCCCGGCCATGGGGAAGACCGCCCTGGCGCTCAACATCGCGCAGAACCTCGCGCTGCTCGAGCAGAAGGCCGTGGGGATCTTCTCGATGGAGATGAGCCGTGCGCAGCTCGTCACCCGCATGGCGTGCTGTCAGGGGCTGGTCGACGCCGGCAGGGTGCGCACCGGCGATCTCGACTCCGAAGACTGGGAGAAGTTCCTCGACGCCTCCGACGTGCTGCGTGGGGCGCGCATCTTCATCGACGACACGCCCGGCCTGTCGCTCACCGACGTCCGGAGCCGAGCCAAGCGCCTGAAGGCCGAGCACGACGATCTGGGGCTCATCGTGATCGACTACATCCAGCTCATGCAGGGCGACGACGCGCGCGCTCCCCGCGAGCAGCAGATCTCCGCGATCAGTCGCGGCCTCAAGGGGCTCGCGAAAGACTGCCAGGCGCCGGTGATCGCGCTCTCGCAGCTCAACCGGGGGGTGGAGACGCGGAAGGAGAAGCGCCCCCTCGTGAGCGACCTGCGGGAATCCGGCGCCATCGAGCAGGATGCCGACGTGATCCTCTTCATCTACCGCGACGAGTACTACAACGAAGACTCGCCCGACAAGGGGCTCGCCGAGGTGATCATCGCGAAGCAGCGGAGTGGTCCCACGGGCACCGTGAAGCTCGTGTTCCAGGGTCAGTACACGCGCTTCGACAACTTCGCAGACGCCGAAGCGATCTTCTGACGGCCGGCCGTCCGCGCCCCGGGCGCGCAACGCGGGGTCGCTCCCGATGGCCCTCCGACCGGCCCGGGATCCCGTCCTCCGGGGGCCCGTTGGCTTCGCGGGAGCCCGGTCCGACCCTACTCTTGACCCGTGAGAGGTGGTCCGGTACTCAAAGTGCCGGCGCGGGTGGTTGCGTTCGCCGGGAGGCGTGCGCTACAACCGCATGCCGACGCCACCGAGGGGCTGCATTCCATGGACAAAGCAGAGCTGCTGTCCACATTCAAAGACCACGTCGAACAGTTCGAGCGCTTCCGCGGCTTCATCGACAAGGCGCGTAGCTCGGGCGGGAAGTTCGCGGCCGCGGTGGTCGAGAAGGTCATCGCCGACAACGAGGGCAAGTCCATCGAGCTCGTCGCCGAGCTGATGCCGCTCATGTCGGACATGGAAGCCGAGATCAAGAAGCTCCGTGCCGAGAAGCAGGGCATCATCGACGGCCGCGCCGACTCCGAGTTCAAGCTCCAGGAGCTCGAGCTGCGCCGCGACATCGGCGATCTGTCGGAGCCCGAGTTCGACAAGGAGGCCGCGGAGTTCAAGGCGGTCGTCGACTCCACCGACATGAAGGTGTCGGAGATCGAAGCGGAGTACCAGGAGTTCGAGGAGCTCCTGAAGCGCTGGAACAAGATCGGCACCGATGCCGGGGTGTTCGACGGCTCGATGGCCGCCGCCGCTGCTGCAGCGCCGCCTCCCGCGCCCGAGCCCGAGCCGGAGCCCGAGCCCGAGCCGGAACCCGAGCCCGAGCCGGAACCCGAGCCCATCGAGGCGGTGGCCACCGAGCGCGGCTCCGATCCAGGCCCCATGGCCGAGGAGCCCGACCTCGAGTTCGGCGACAACGAGGATCCCGTCGGCATCTTCGAGGAAGACGACGGTGAGGGCTTCGAGCTCGGCGACCTCGACATCATGGGCGAAGACGACGACCTCGATCTCGACGCCGGTGGCGAAGACGGGTCGAGCGAGAGCCGCCGCGCCGTGCTGCTGTACCAGGAAGGCACCGCAGAAGAGCAGATCTACCCGTTCAACGGCGAGGTCATGTCGCTCGGTCGCGGCCGCGACAACGACGTGCAGGTGAAGAACGACAGCAAGGTGTCGCGCTACCACTGCAAGCTCTACCGCCGTGGTCCGAACTTCTACATCGAAGACAACAAGTCCGCGAACGGCACGCTCGTGAACGGCGAGCTGATCACCGAGCGGCGTCTGTTCGGCGGCGAAGAGGTCATCATCGGCGAGACCTTCTTCCGCTTCCGCATCCTCGACTGATCCCGTGTCGAACCCCAAGGACGCACCCCCCGGGTCCACGGGCCCAGGTGCCCCTCGGGACTCGGATGCCCTCGGGAGGCGTCTGCGGCACGACATCCGGTCGCCGCTGGCGGTCGTGCTGGGTCAGTGCGAGCTCCTCGAGCTCGGCATCCACGGTCCGCTGAACGAGAAGCAGCGCGCCGCGATCGCCTCCATCCGGAACCACTCGGAGCGCGCCCTCGAGATGTTGGACGAAGTCGCGGCACGCCTGAGTAGGGGCGCCGAGACCTAGACAATGGCAACGGGCATCTGACGCGCGCGCCAAGGTCCGATAGACTCGGAGCCATGGCGCGCAAGACCAAGGCCGACGGGCCCGTCTACTACACGACATTCGAGGTCGCCAAGTTCCTGGGGGTCTCGCTGCCCACCATCGTGAACTGGGTGGACAGCGGACGTCTGCACGCCCATCGAACGCCCGGAGGGCACCGGCGAATCGCCCATACCGACCTCCTGGTGTTCGCCCGCGAGAACAACTACCCGGTCGCTCACGAGTTCGCGGCAGCCACCTCGCTCGACAAGGTGCTGGTGGTCGACGACGAGGTCGACTTCGCGGAGCTCGTGAAGGAATACCTCCAGCTCAAGGGCGGCTACCAGGTGGAGATCGCGAGCTCCGGGTTCCACGCGGGCTTCGCGGTGGCGCGCTTCCAGCCCGACCTCATCCTGATGGACATCATGATGCCCGACATGGATGGGTTCCAGGTGCACGAGCTGCTCAAGAGCGACGAGGCCACGCGGCACATCCCCGTGATCGCGTGCACCGCCTACCGCGACCCCGAGATCGAAGCGCGCATCCGCCAGCAGACGTTCGATGGCTTCCTCGAGAAGCCCCTCAAGCTGGAGATGCTGCTCGAGACCGTGCGCCGCACGATCGCCGTGCACGAGCGCCAGTCCGCCTGAGCCTGGCCTCAGGAGCGCGCGCGCCCATCTCCACCGCGTGCCGGGATGGGAGCCTGCGACAGGGGCTCGCTGGGCCCCTCGACCGCCCGGCGCACGCGCACGAGCTCGCCCGCGATCGAGATCGCGATCTCGGCCGGGGTCTCCGCGCCGATGGCCAGACCCACGGGCGCGCAGAGCTTCGCGAACAGTGCTTCGTCCATCCCGGCGGCGCGGAGACGCACGAAGAACTTCGCGACCTTCGCCCGGCTCCCGATCATGCCGACCCACCGCTGGTCGAGGGGCAGGAGCACCTCGCACAGCTGCTGGTCGAGCTGGTGGTCGTGGGTGACGATCAGCACGTAGCGCGCCGGATCCGACCCCAGGCCACGCGCGTGCTCGGCAGCATCGGACACCACGCGCTCGGCGTCCGGGAAGCGCTCCGCCGTGTTGAGATCGTCGCGATCGTCCACCACCGTGACCTCGAACCCCAGCGCGCTCGCGATCGGCGCCAGCGCGTGCGCCACGTGGCCCGCTCCGTACACCACCAGCGGCTCACGGGGCATCAGGGGCTCGACGTACACCGACATCTCTCCTCCGCAGCACATCCCGAGGTCGCGCGTCAGGTGCGCGTCGTAGCGAGCCGGGCGACCCGTTGCGAGCGCTTCGAGGGCCACGGCCGTCACCCGGTGCTCGAACGTGCCGCCGCCGATCGTCCCCACCGTCGACCCATCGTCGCGGACCAGCATCCGGGAACCCGGGTTCCTCGGGGTGGAACCGCGAACGGCGATCACCGTCACGAGCGCGGCACGGCGGCCGCTGCGCACTGCTGCGACCGCAGCTTCCAAGACGTCCATGCGGGGTCATAACCCCGACGATACTAGGCTCGGCCATGGGCTTTGCCTTCCCAGCGCTGTACCTCGCACTCGTCGGCCTCGCAGGCGCCCAACAGCCGCCTCTGCCCATGCCTGGCGCTCCGTTGCCCATGCCTGGCGCTCCCGCCCCGATGCCGGGCGCCCCGGAGCCGGTGCCCCCCGCTCCCGCTCCGGCTCCAGCGGGCCCCGCGCCCATGCCCCTGCCGGGCGCCCCGATGCCGATGCCCGGAGCGCCCCCGGGTCCGGGGCTGCCCGTCCCGTCCGGCACTCCCGAAGACCTGCCGCCGATCGACTTCATCCCCGCGGCCCGTCCCGAGCCCGTCGCGCCGACCGCCCGGTACTCCCTGTCGTACCAGGGCGAGTGGTGGTGGGTGCCGACCGGTCCGGTCACGGGCGCCATGTCCGATGTCGCGCTCCTGCCGGGGTCCGAGGTGTACGCGGCCGCCACGCGCACCGGAGAGGTCTGGATCAGCCCCGACGCCGGCCTGTCGTGGCGACGCGTGCTCGTGGGTGTGTTCGCGGGTGGCGGTGATGCCACGAGCCCCGTGCAGCGGCCCACCTCGGAAGACGTGCTGTCCGACATCGACGTCGAGGTGGTCGGCGACTTCGAGGCGGTCGACGACGGATCGGCCCTGCAGGATGCCGACGCCCAGCTCCAGCAGGCCGTCGACGACTACGAGTCCTCCGGAGCCGAGTGGGCGCAGATCCAGCTCGCCGCCGAGAGCGGTGGTCGCGACGCCCCCCGTCCGCGTGTGTGGTTCGATCAGAACGTGCTCTACGTGGGCCGGGCCGACGGCCTGTACATCAGCGACGACCTCGGGGGCTCGTGGAGCCACCCGCTGTCCGAGACCGTCACGGCGTTCGTGCCCACCGCACGCGGGTTGATCGCAGGCACGCTCGACGGCATGCGCTACTCCGGCGACGGGCGCGTGTGGTTCGACCGCGACGACGGCTCCGAGGGCGTCGAGGTGCTCGACCTCACGCACATCGGCGGTGGGGCGGCCTATGCCGGAACGCGCCAGGGTCTGTGGTTCACCGCCGACGGCTCGTTCTGGGGCCAGCGGTTCGCGTTCGAAGAGCCCGTGATGCACGTGGCGGTCGACCCCGACGTGCCGAACCGCCTGTGGGTCTCGCTCCCGCGCACGATCCTGTCGAGCGACAACCAGGGCCTGAACTTCCAGGAGCCCCTCACGGCGCCCATGCCCGCCGTCACCGAGCTCATCCACCTCGGTCCGCTGCACTGGGTGTGCGCGAGCGGCGATGGCCCGTGGGAGACCATGAACGGCGGGCTCTCCTGGGTCCCGATCGCGCGCGGGCTCCTCGAGCCCGACACCTTCGGCATCGAAGCCGTCGACGGCAAGCTCGTGCTCGCGAGCACCGAGGGCGTGCTCCGCATCGAGAAGGCCCCCGACCTCGTGTTCGACCCCGATGCCCAGGCCGCACTCCTGAAAGACGAGCTCGCCGCCTGGATCCCCCGCGAGTCGCTCATCGACAGCGTGCTCGGTCGTCGGGAGCTGCGTCCCGGCGGGGGTGGCAGCGCGATGCTCCAGTACATGATCCCGCAGGTCACGGTGATCGGCGAGTACCGCGTGCAAGACGGCGTCGACTTCGCGAGCGGCCTCGGTCAGGACACCATCGAGGACGGCACCGAGGAGTTCGACATCACGCGGAACGGCGAGACCCTCCGCGAGTACGACCGCTACTGGCGCTTCTCGCTCTCGCTCCGGTGGGCGGCCCCCGGCAAGAAGGCCGGCCTGTTCGGCGAGAACGCCGTGCTCGACGCCGGCGAGGCCGAAGCGGGCATCTCGATCGACGCCGCCGACCTCGACGACGGCACCACGGGCGGTCGGGCCGGTCGGGAGGCCGCGGTCTACAGCGGTCAGCTCGCCCGCCGCGTCAACGAGCTCTACAACGCCCGCGCCGACGCCCTCCAGCGTCGCGTCGAGGTGTCGCGCGCGCCCCTGCTCCAGCAGGTCCACCTCGAGCTGTACATCGCCGAGATCGAAGGCGAGCTCGATGCCCTCACGAACGGCGCCGTCTCCGAATTCGCACTCTCCGGATTGCGTCCCGCGGGCTCGCGGGCCGATCCTGCAAATCCTCCCGAAGACCTCGAAGGAGTCCCATGAGAACCGCACTTCTCTTCCTGGCATCGCTGTGGGCCGGCGTGGCCCTCGCGTCCCAACCCGTCCTCCTCAACGAGGCCGGTGTGGACGAGCTCGCCGCGATCGAGGGCGTGGGGCCCGACATCGCTCGCGAAGTGGTCGAGCTGCGCACCAAGCGCGGCCGCCTCGGGAGTGTCGAGGAGCTCCGCATCCTGCCGGGCATCCCCGACGCCACGCTCGACACCCTCCGCAAGAACACCACCGTGCAGGTCGAGCTGCCGATGGGGCCGGTGCGTCGGTACGACAGCCCGCAGCAGGTGCTCGCGGAGTTCTCGGGCGAGCCGAGCGTGCAGCAGGTGCAGGCGTGGGCGAACGACTACGCCAACATGTCGCCCCGCACGGTCGAGAAGTGGCTGAAGGCCTCGAAGACCTTCGCGGCCCTGCCCACCGTCTGGCTCCGCTACCGCCTCACGGACGACTGGGACCAGGACTTCCAGTACTACGCGCTCGACGGCCTGGTCGACGAAGAGGGCGAGGCTCTGTTCAACGTGCTCGACGACGCGGGTCGCCAGCAGGAGGCCCAGTACTTCATCCAGGCCCGGTGGGACCTCGAGGAGCTCGTGATGTCGAGCAATCGCATCCGGATCCTCAACGAGGCGCAGGACATCGTGAAGCTGCGCGACAAGATCCTCACCGAGGTGAACCGCGTGTACTTCGAGCGGCGTCGGGTGCAGGCCGAGATGCTGCTGGCCCCGAAGGGCGACGTGCTCGGTCAGGTGAAGGACGAGCTGCGCGTGATGGAGCTCACCGCCAACCTCGACGCGATGACCGGGGGCCGCTTCACCGCCGCGCTCGCCCGCTCGGGCCAGTGATCCAGCGATGCAGCACCAGACCCTCCAGATCCTCGACTTCGGCTCCCAGTACACGCAGCTGATCGCGCGGAGGCTCCGTGAGATCGGGGTGTACTGCGTGATCCGGCCGTGCACCGACGCCGCGCCCGAAGCACTCGAGCCCCACGTCGTGGGTGTCGTGCTGTCCGGGGGCCCGGCGAGCGTGCTCGGTGCCGACGCACCGCCGTTCGACGAGCGGTGGATCGATCTCGGCGTGCCGGTCCTGGGGGTGTGCTACGGCATGCAGCTGATGGCGAAGCACTTCGGCGGGCGGGTCGCTCGGGGGGAGCGCCGCGAGTACGGGCGCGCGGAGCTGTTCCGCGAGGGCGACAGCGTGCTGCTCGAAGACTTCCCGGCCACGAACACCGTGTGGATGTCGCACGGCGACCACGTCGCGGAGGTCCCACCGGGATTCCGGCGTATCGCCCGCACGCACGGAGAGGTCGTGGCGGCCATGCAGTCCGACGACGGGCGCATGTTCGGGCTGCAGTTCCATCCCGAGGTCACGCACACGGAGCGCGGCGACGCCCTGATCCGCCGCTTCGCGCGCGACGTGTGCGGCGCGGTCGGCGATTGGCGTCCCGAGGCGTTCATCGAAGAAGAGGTCGCCCGGCTCCGGCAGACCATCGGCGAAGGCCAGGTGATCTGCGGTCTGTCCGGCGGGGTCGACAGCTCGGTGGTGGCAGCCCTGCTGCACCGCGCGATCGGCAAGCGCCTGCACTGCATCTTCGTCGACAACGGGCTGCTCCGCGAAGGCGAGCGCGAGAGCGTGCGCGACGAATTCGGCGAGCTCCAGCTCACCGTGGTCGACGCCACCGACCGCTTCCTCGACGCGCTCGCCGGCGTCACCGACCCCGAGCGCAAGCGGAAGATCATCGGTGAGATCTTCGTGCGGGTGTTCGAAGACGAAGCCCGCAAGGTCGAAGGCGCCCGGTTCCTCGCGCAGGGCACGCTCTACCCGGACGTGATCGAGTCCGTCTCGGTGCGCGGGCCCTCGGCCACCATCAAGAGCCACCACAACGTGGGCGGCCTCCCCGACGACATGGATCTCGAGCTCGTCGAGCCGCTGCGCGAGCTGTTCAAGGACGAAGCGCGCGCGGTGGGCACGGCCCTCGGCCTCTCCGACAGCCGGGTGTTCCGCCAGCCGTTCCCCGGTCCCGGGCTCGCCGTGCGGTGCCTCGGAGAGTGCTCCCGCGAGCGCCTCGCCACCTTGCGGGCCGCCGACGCCATCGTGCGCGAGGAGATCGCGGCCGCGGGCTGGGAGCGCCGCATCTGGCAGAGCTTCTGCGTGCTGCTGCCCGTGAAGACCGTCGGCGTGATGGGCGACGAGCGCACCTACGAAGAGGTGTGCGCCATCCGGGCCGTGCACTCGAGCGACGGCATGACCGCGAGCTGGGTCGAGCTCCCGTACGACCTCCTCGCCCGCATGAGCTCCCGCGTGATCAACGAGGTCAAGGGCATCAACCGCGTGGTGTACGACGTGTCGAGCAAGCCGCCCGGCACGATCGAGTGGGAGTGACCACGCTGCCGAACCGTCGGCCCCCGACAGCTGCGTCGACACCCCCATCGACCTCCTCGGGGGAACGCCAGATTCGAACACGGAGGACGCAGGGGACGCTCGGCTCTCGCTAGAACCGGCGCGTCTGCGCGGAGTCCCACACGTCGAGGTCGGAGGCGTGCCTGCACGACGGGCCCGCAGACGACACGCGCCCGACGGCCTCTTCGGAGCTGACGTGCGGGTAGAGGTGCGTCAGCCACGTCTCCCGGGGGCGCGCGGCCCGCACCACGTTCATCACGGACGTGGGCGTCATGTGGCCTTCGATGGGCTCGGCATCGGACCCAGCACACTCGCACACCAGCAGGTCGGCGCCACGGGCGAGCTCCACGAGGTTGTCGGAGGGCCCCGTGTCTCCCGAGTACACCACGGCGACCCCGTCGGCCTCGAAGCGGTAGTGCAGCGCTCCGGCCCCGTGGTTGGCGGGACGGGAGCGCACCGTGAGCCCTCCGAGCTGCACGACGTCGGGCCCGCGCGTCGACAGCTCGTGCACGGACGCCCCGCGCGAGCCGAACTTCACCCACCGGCCGAACGTCTGCTCGAGCCCGTCGAGCACGTCGTGGAAGCCCGCACCGGCATGGATGGGGTACGGCGCCTTCCGGTCGGCCACGCGGAACGTGAACAGCAGCGGCACGAGGTCGGCCATGTGGTCGGGATGCCAGTGCGAGTAGAACCCGCCCGCGAGCCCACGGGGGTCGACGCCGGCCCGCATGCACCGCTGCAGCGTGCCACTCCCGCCGTCGACCAGGTACGCGTCGGTGCCGACCTGGACCAGGAAGCCCGCAGGCCCGCGTTCGACGTCGGGGAACGTGGTACCCGACCCGAGGACCGTGAACCTCATCCCATCGGCCCGTCGTTCGCGTCACCGAGCTCGTCGGGCGGGATGCCCAGCCAGTCGAGCGCCTCCTGCTGGAGCACCTGGGCCAGCTGCTCGGCCACCTCGTCGAGGTCGCCACAGCGCGCCAGGTTCCGGCGGAACACCCGCAGCGCCGTGGGCCTCGCGGTGAGCGCCTCTTCGTCGTCTGCCGGCGGAGACCCCTCGTACAGGCCCGCCACCGTGGGCGGGAGCGGGGGAGGGGACGCCGTGAGCTCGGCCAGCGTGGGCTCTTCTTCGATGCGCACCGGGATGCCCACCCAGAAGTCCTGGTACGTGGGGTCGAGCCGGGTGACCGCCCTCTGGAGGGCCGCTTCGATGTCGGGGTCGGTGAGCGCGAGCGGGAAGGGGTACGCCGGACCATCGAGCGCGTGCGCCGCCTGGAAGCTTCGCGCGGCCTCCGCCGCGTCGCCGAGCCGCTCGAGCGACAGCCCGAGCGTGTAGTGGGCCTCGGCCAGCCCGGGGTCGAGCCGGATGGACTCCCGTGCCGCTTCGACCGCCCCCATCACGTCGCACGACTCGAAGCGCGCGATCGCCAGCCCCGAGAGCATCAGGGCATCGGGACCCGCCTGCGAGAGGTGGTCTTCGAACGCCTCCGCGGCGCTCTCGGCATCGCCGAGCTCGAGCAGGGCGGTGGCCAGCAGTCCGAGGGCTTCGGTGTGCTCCGGCGCTTCGTCGAGCAGCTCTTCGGCTTCGGTGACCACACGCGGCCAGTCGCCGTCGGACACGGCGCCGCGCACGCGCTGGATGCGGAGACCGAGGCGGGTGTCGGGATCGAGCTCCCAGACCCCGCTGACGACCTCGTCGTCCATCGGCGTCACATGAACAGGAAGTAGGCGGCGATCAGCAGCACCACGACGAGCAGGGCACCGCCGCCGAGGATCGCCACGAGGCCCATGCCACCGGCCACCTTCGCGGCGGTTCCGGTGCTGCTCGTGCCGGTGTCGAGCTGGTGGTCGTCGTCGTCGAAGCGCGGCACGTTCGGGACGGGCGCCGGCGTCTCGGAGAGCGACTCGGGCAGGCCACCGCGGAGCGCGATGGCGAAGTGGGCGAACTCCGCGATGTCCTTGCAGAGATCGAGATCGGAGATCATCCACTGCTCGAAGTTCACCTCTTCGGCAGGTGTAGCCATGCGGCCCGACTCGTAGAGGGGCATCGGGGCGCGGTCGAGCACAGGCTCGTCGGGGGCCACGTCGAACGGCACGCCCTGGTTGTCGCGCAGCCACTGCTTGACCTTGTAGCGGGCCTTCAGCACGGGCAGCGGCTCGATGTTCTCCTCGGTGCCGTGCCGGTAGCAGCGCTCGAGCAGCCCCACCTCGGATGGGAGGGCCTGACGCGCGCGCGCGAGCAGGGTCTTCGGGCGCTGGTTGCCCGTGTAGGCGTTCGCGTCGTCGCCGTCGGTGACGCGGTCGCCCTTGTCGGACAGCTCTTCCTGGATGATCTTGTGCGCCCAGGCCACGAGCGCGCGCGACTCGGAGACGCTGGCGACGCCCTCGCCGAACTTGCGGCAGGCGGTCTCACACGGCTCCCGACCGGTGTCTTCGCCCAGTCGTGACGTCGCGATCGCGTAGTACCAGTCCGCAAAGCGCTGGGCCATGATCTGGCCGGCCTCGGCGTCGCCCTGACGCCACTCGCGGAAGAGGACCTTGATCGACCGCGTGTCGGTCTCTGCCATGGGAATCGCTCCTGTGCGGACGGCGAGCACCGTCCGATCGTCCGGGGGATGGTACGTACGGCGCCCTTGCGGGTCAACCGTCTGCGCGTCGGATGCGGACGGATGTGAGCACGCGCCCCCACACCCACTCGTAGCGAGCATCGACTGTGAAGGGGCCCTCTCCGTTCCGGAGGTTCAGCGTGACCGCCGCGGCGCCGTGCAGGTCGGGACGGACCTCGGCCTCGTGGAAGCCGACGTATCGGCCCACGAAGGGATCGACGGCCTTGTAGATCGACTCTTTGATCGAGAACCGGAGCAGCACCTCGATCCACTGGCGGTCGACGGGGAGCGCGCGCACCTCCTCGCACTCCGGGGGCGTGAGGATGTGCTCCATGATGCGCAGCCGTTCCGGCGCGTAGTCCTCGAGATCGACGCCGAGCGTGCCCATCCCGGCGCGCGCAGCCATGCCCACCGCGAGGTCGCGCTTGTGGGACACCGACCCCACCACGCCTTCCGGGACCCGGGGCGCGCCGCGCTCCGTCGACAGCAGGGGACCGGGGCGCACGCCCAGCTGTCCGCAGGCCTGACGGAGCGCGATCCTGCCCCCCACGTACTGGACCTGTCGGTAGCCCCGCAGCTCGCGCGCGTGCGCGGCCTCTTCGGGGGGGAGCGTGGCCAGGATTTCGTCGGGGACGGGTTCGGGACTGTCGGGGATGTGGACGGCTGACACCACGCCGTGTGGTGTGGCGTGGTGGTATGCCACCTGGAAGAGACTCAAGACCCGCTCTGTATACCTCAAAGTCTCTGCATTCGGGGCCCGCGTGAAGTGCGAGCGTCATCGGGGCGCCACTTGACCGGGCTACCATCCCTGCCTAGGGGGGCAGTTCGGACCCCAGGGAGACCTCCGTGGCCAAACAGCTCGTGATCACCGAGAAGCCCAGCGTAGCGCGCGACGTCGCCAGCGCCCTCGGAGGGTTCGTCGACGAGGGCGAGTACCTCGAGAGCGAGACCTACGTCGTCACGTGGGCGCTCGGGCACCTGCTCGAGCTCGCCGAGCCGCAGGACTACGACAAGGAGTGGAAGTCGTGGTCCATCAAGAACCTCCCGATCATCCCCGACTCCTTCCAGAGCCGCCCCCGTGACGGCCAGAAGAAGCGGCTCGACCTGATCAAGAAGCTCGGCAAGCGCCAGGATGTCGACGGCATCATCAACGCCTGCGACGCCGGGCGCGAAGGCGAGATGATCTACCGGCGCATCGCGGAGTACGCCGGGCTCGACCAGAAGCCCGAGCGCCGGCTGTGGATGCAGTCCATGACCACCAGCGCCATCCAGGCCGCGTTCGACGCCCTGCGTCCGGGCTCCGAGTTCGATGCGCTGGCGGATGCCGCCTGGCTGCGCGGCGTGGGCGACTGGCTCATCGGCATGAACGCCACGCGGGCCCTCACCCAGCGGCTCAAGAGTGGCGGGGAGCGTCGGGCCTGGTCGGCCGGGCGCGTGCAGACGCCGACGCTCAAGCTCCTGGTCGACCGCGAGCGCGAGATCCTCGCCCACGAGCCGCGCGACTACTGGGAGGTGTCGGCAACCTTCACGTACGCCGGCAACTCCTGGGTCGGTCGCTGGGTCGATCCCGACCACTCCTCGTCCGACGACCGAGACATCAAGCCCACGCGCATCTTCGACCGCGAGCGCGCCCTCCAGGTACTCGCCGCCGTCCAGGCCGCGGAGTCCGCTCCTGCCCGCGAGAAGCGCCGCCGCAGCGTGCAGAAGCCGCCCACCCTGTTCGACCTCACCACGCTCCAGCGCGAGGCCAACAAGCGGTTCGGCCTGTCCGCCAAGCGCACGCTCGACGCCGCGCAGCGACTCTATGAAGGCCACAAGGTCCTCACCTACCCGCGTACCGACGCCCGCACCCTGCCCGACGACTACGGTCCCACCGTGCTGCAGGTGCTCGACGCCATCGGCGGTCTCGACCTCCAGGTCGAAGGCGTGCCCGACATCGCCCAGCGCATCCTGAGAGACGGTCCGCAGAACCTCGAGCGCGTGCTCGACTCCAAGGGCGTGTCCGACCACTTCGCGATCGTGCCCACCGGCACGGCGCCCACCGAGGAGCTCACCGGCGACGACGCACGGGTGTTCGAGCTCGTCGTGCGCCAGTTCCTCGCGGCCCTCATGGGTCCCGCCACCTGGGCGGTGGTCGAGCGCTTCGTCGACGTGCCCGGCGAGAAGGGCGCGGAGATGTTCCGCACCAACGCGAAGAGCCTCGAGATCGCGGGCTTCATGGAGGCTCTCGGCACCGAGGAGGGCTCCGGAACGCACCTGCCGCCGCTCGTCCCGGGTGAAGACACCGCAGAAGGCGTGCCCGTCGCGGTCTCCGATCCGATCGAAGAAGCGAAGCAGACGCGCCCGCCGCCCCGCTTCAACGAAGCCCAGCTGCTCCGCATGATGGAGACCGCCGGCGACGAGATCGAAGACGAGGATCTGTCCGAGGCCATGCGCGGCCGCGGCATCGGCACGCCCGCCACGCGCGCCAGCATCATCGAAGAGCTCGTGCGCAAGGGCTACACCCGGCGCGTCGAGAAGCGCATGGCGCCCACCAGCAAGGCCATGCGCCTGATGGACATCCTCGATCGCGTGAACGTGCCCCGCCTCGCGAGCCCCAAGCTCACGGGCGAGTGGGAGCACGCGCTCGCGCAGGTCGAGAGCGGCGACGTCGACCGCGAGACCATGCTGGCCGACCTCGTCGACTACACGCGCAAGGTCGTCGAGTGCCTCGTCACCTTCGAGCACCAGTCGCTGTACGACGGCTCGGAGCCGCTCGGGAAGTGCCCAGAGTGCGGCAGCCCCGTGTCGGAGTCCGCGTGGGGCTACGCGTGCGGCCGGAACACCGGGCGCGACAGCGAGTGCAGCTTCATCATCTGGAAGGATCGCGGGGGCCGCTACATGGACCGCCGCACGGTCCGCGAGCTGCTCGACAAGCGCAAGCTGCCCGATGTCGAGGGCTTCGTGAGCCTGTCCGGCCAGTCGCAGACCGCCACGATGTCGCTCGTGAAGCGCACCGTCGCGGTGAAGCGCGGCAAGGAGATGGTCGAAGAGGAGCGGTGGGTGGTCGACCTCGACTACGGCAACTCGCCGGGCGTCGAGAGCGAGGAGCCCGAGGTCGAGGAGAACATCCTCATCCCGTCCGACGACAAGGATGCCGAGATCGTCGTCACCAACAAGCGCTACTGCTCGCGGAGCATGTTCGAGGGCACCCGGAAGATCGGGCCGATCCTCCCGCGCATCGTGTGCCACCGCGAGATGTCCGAGGAAGAGGCCCTCGCGTTCTTCTCGGAAGAGGGCAAGACCGCCATCCTGGAGGGCTTCATCTCCAAGCGTGGCCGGCCGTTCAAGGGCGCGCTGTTCCGGAAGACCACCGGCAAGCACGGCTTCGAGTTCCCGCCGCGCGAGCGCAAGGCTCCGGCGAAGAAGCCCGCGAAGTCCGCGGCGAAGGGCACGAAGGCCGCTGCGGCGAAGTCCACCGCGAAGAAGGCCCCGGCCAAGAAGGCGCCCGCGAAGTCGGCAGCGAAGAAGGCGCCCGCGAAGAAGTCCACGGCGAAGGCGGCGAAGACCGCTGACGGCGCGGAGGTCGAAGCGGCCCCGAAGAAGGCCCCCGCGAAGAAGGCGCCCGCGAAGAAGGCACCCGCCAAGAAGGCGCCGGCGAAGTCCACGGCCGCGAAGGCCTCGGGACGGAAGGCTCCGGCGAAGAAGGCGAAGGCCGACGGCGCGGAGGCCACCCCGTGACCTCCGAGATCGCCGTGCGCGTGACCGATCGCGTGGACGGCATCCCGGGCACCCGTCTGTACGAGGCCATGCGCGGCGACACCCCCGAAGCGGGCGCGCTCGTCGCGATCGTCGGCGTGATGCACGGCAACGAGCCCGTCGGCGCGAAGGTCCTGGAGCGCCTCGCCCTCGAGCTCCCCGAGAAGATGAAGGCCGGGCGCATCCTCGCCGTGCACGCCAACCTGCGCGCGTGGACCGAAGGGGTGCGACACACGGAAGACGGCGTCGACCTGAACCGCCTGTGGGACCGCCGTACGCTCGCTTCGCTCGGCGCCATGCCGCCCGAGTCGCTCTGCTACGAAGAGCACCGGGCGCTCGAGCTCGCGCCGCTCCTCACGCAGTGCGACGCCCTGCTCGACCTCCACAGCACATCGCGGCCGAGCGAGGCCTTCCTGCTGTTCCGCGACGACCAGCGCCACGCGTCCATGGCGCGCAACCTGTCCGTGCGGAACCTCGTCACCGGCATGCACGAGAGCGCGGTGGTCGATGGCGGGCTGTGCTCGAACATCGGCCTCGATCCCGGTGAGCTGTCGCGCCGGCTCGGCTTCACCTTCGAAGCCGGGCAGCACAGCGATGCCGGAAACCTCGAGCGCGCGTGGATCGTCACCATCCGCATGCTCGCCCAGCTCGGGCTGTGGGCGGGGGCACTGCCCGACGAGGTCGTGCCGCACGAGATCTACGAGGTGCTCGACCGCTTCCCGCAGGCGCCGGCCGGCGGCAAGCCCTGGAGGTTCGTGCCGCCGGAGACCATCCTCCGGAAGAACGCGCCCCGTGCGCTCGAGTCCTTCGAGGAGGTCGAGGCGGACGAGATGATCGTGCGCCGGGGCGACACCGTGGTGCGCGCCAACGCCCCGTTCACGATGCTCATGCCCGCGCCCGATGCTCGGCCGGGCGCCGACCTGTTCTTCTACGCCCAGCGTCGCCACGGCGGGCTGTCGAGCGGCGAGTACCGCACGAACTCCGAGGCGCGCCGCGAGGCCCGCGCGATCGAGCGCATGCTCGATCTCCTCTCCGGCGACTCCATGGAGGAGGGCGTCACCTGGGTCAGCTTCGACAACCGCCGCTGTCTCGACCTCTGCGCCGACCTGATCGGGCGCACACTGCGCATGCCGCCCGGGCACCCCGATCGGCGCATCACCGTCGTCGGGCGTGGAGACTGGGGGGGCGGAGAGACCGAGCGGCGCAACGGGCTGCGGTACCGCCAGGCCATGCGCCGCGCGATCCGGGCCGGGGTGCCCATCGAGCGCATGCAGGTGCTCCGGGGCGCGAGCCTCGGGTGGCTCGACGCCCTCACCAGCGCGAGCATGCTGCACATCCAGAAGCGCGACCCCGGAACGTCGGTGAAGCTGCTCCTGTCCGTGCAGCAGCCCCACACCGTGTCCGTGCTGGTCGTCGGCGATCTCGAGGAGGCCATCCGCACCGGCAACCAGCGCGACTGTCGCGTGGCCATCCTGATCGAGGCCGCCACCGTCGAGCCCGATGAGGAGACCGCCCGCGTCCGCGTCGTCCGGACCGGCGTGATCGGCGCCCGCATCGAGCTGCTCCGCGCGGCCCGCAACGTCATCCGCGCCCTCCGCCAGGAGCACCGGCACCTCGTCGAGGACACCCGCCTGTTCCACGACGCCGAGCTCGGCCCGCTCGTCGGTCCCGACGGTGTGCTCGAGTCCCGGCCCGACCCCTCGCTCATCGAGAAGCTCCGGTGCGCCGTGCTCAAGCTCCAGCTCCGGCTGTGGTGCGACAGCCTGCGGAGCGAGGTGCCCGGCACGCTCAACCTGACGAACAGCCGCGCGCTGGGCCGCTGGCTCGCGAGCATCATGACGCGCTCCGGCATCCTCGACGTCGACAGCCTGCGGCGCCTGCTCATCCGTCCGAACGGCGGGGGCTGGGTGGCCGACCTCGATCGCCTCGAGCGGCTCGCCACGCGCGCCACGTCGCAGGATCTCGACGACCTCCTGCTCGCGCCGCCCCCCCGTCCGAGCCCGCGCCAGCCGATCATCGCGGCCGACGTCGACGGCGACAACCTCGAGCGGTGGATCGGGTGGAAGCGCTACCTGCGCGGCTACGACGTGATCCATGCCGAGCGCGGGAAGGATCTCGACCTCGTGTTCTCCGAGCGTGGCATCCGCGATCGCATCACCCGGTGGCTCAAGCGCGCGCAGGAGCTGGCGGCGCAGCGTCCCGGTCAGGTCATGATCGTGATGGCCGGCGACGGGCTGAACCCGAACCGCGAAGAGCAGGAGCTCCGCGCGGGCCTGCTCCAGACGCACCGCGACGTGCTGGTCGACCCCAATGTGCGCTACCTCCGCATCCAGCACGCGCAGGGAACCCACCTCGCGTGGATGAAGCACGTGATCGAGACGCTCTCGGATCGTCCGGACGACGGCCAGCCCGTTGCCCTGCTGTTCGAGGCCGAGCACGGCGCCACCGTGAACGTCGTGATGGTGTGCGTGCGCGAGGGAGAGACGGATCCGTGGAGCCTCGAGGGCTGGAACATCGAGTGCTGTGCGGCCGTCGTCAGCGATCTCGAGACCCGCGCGGCCCGCGACTACAAGCTCGCCCTGTTCACCGAGCGCATGGGGGAGCGCCGCGAGATCAACCAGGAGCTCCTGCACTTCGGCCGTGCCCACTGCGAAGGCCTGCTCAAGCAGGTCGGGTGGCGGGCACGAGGCGAGCGCGGAGCCCCGGCGCCGGGCGCCATCGAGCACATGTTCTGCCAGCACCTCGAGCGCTGGGTCGAGCAGGTGCGCGCGCTCGGAACCGAGGGGGTGATCGAGGCCCCCACCAGCGACGACGATCGCGCCGACTGGGTCGCACGCCAGCTGGGGATCGCCGACCACACCCTCGCGCGCGCACTCGCGGCGGAGATGACCGAAGAGACACCCGCAGAGGCCGCTGCCCGGAAACTCTGGGTAGACGCCCATGCATGGCCGACGGTCGGCGATGACGACATGGGCCGCGCTCCGCAAAAGGGATAATGTCGCGCCCGGAGGGTCGAGTGGAGTACACCGTCATAGACAACGACGGCCGGTCGGTGAAGTTCGAAGCCGACAACTGGATGGCCGCAGCAGCGGCGTGCCTGGCCGCTCTCGAAGTCGACATCAACGCGCTCGGCCGCCTCGTGTGCGCGCCCCGTCCCGACGGTGCCGTGGTGATGCGCGACGAGCTCTCGGGCCTCGCCTGGACCGTGAAGGAGAAGGCGCCCCCGCCCGTCGTGCGCGTCATGGCGAGCGCCCGGTCCGAGCTCCTGTCCGCACCCCCCGAGCCCGATCCCGGCTTCAACGACTTCGGCGACATCGAAGACGACGAGCCGAGCCAGATCTACAACGCGCCCCCGCCCGCGCTGTCGATGCCCCCCACGCGCCTCGCCCGCGAGCCCGTGGAGAGCCTCGCCGAGCGCCTGTTCGACCTCTCGATGGACCTCGTGGTCGCCGAGCCCGAAGAGGCCATGGGCATGGCGCTCGACATCCTCGCCGAGTTCGTTCCGTCCGAGCTCGCCGTGGCCGTCCGCGGCTCCCTCAACGACGAGACCATGCAGGTGCTCGAGGCCCGCGGAACCGGCGCGAAGGAGATCATCGGTCGCCACATCCCGTTCGGAGAGGGCCTCGTCGGCACCTGCTTCGACATGCGCGAGTCGATCGCCGTGCAGGACGTGACGCAGTCGATCCCGTACGAGTCCCAGTACGATGGCGTCGACGCCTTCGAGGTGGGCTGCGTGCTCGTGGTGCCTCTGGTCGACGACGACACCCTCGTGCACGGCGTGCTCGAGCTGCTCAACCCGCCCGGTCGCGCGTTCCTCGGCCCCGACATCGACGCCGTCGAGATGATCGCTCGCACCCTCGGCCAGGCCCTGGCGAACCGCTAGAGCCGTCCCGCCGCTGCGTGCCGTCCGGCACGCGGCGACACGTCCGACATTGGGGGTTGGCCGGTCCGCGGTCAACGGATAGCTTGGACCCTCGGAGGCATCAGTGGAAATGAACACCGCGCCCGATCTCGACGCCCGCACCGCGGCGGTCATCGCCGTGGGCATGCGCAAGGTCGCTCTCGCCGATGGCGATGTCATGCACCCGAACGAGCTGTCGCTGATCGAGCAGTTCGAGCAAGACATCCCGGCGGGCACCGAGCCCAACGCCCTCATCGGCGACGCCCGGGTGCGCGAGATCTACCTGAAGTCCCTCGTGATGGTCGCTCTGGCCGACGGTCGCATCAGCGCCAACGAGAGCGCGGTCATCACCGACCTCGCGGCAGGCGTGGGGGCCGACTCCTCCGATGTCGAGCGCACGATGGACTCCGTGAAGCGCGAGTTCCTGGCCGTGTTCTCCGGCGTCACGCACTTCCGCGACCAGGTCAAGGCCGTCGCCGACGAGCTGGGCGTCGACCTCGACTGACGCAGCGGCAGGGGTCTACTCCGCCCGGCTGCGCCAGCTCCATCAGCGCATCGAGCGCGTCGGACCCAGCGATCCGTGGGCCGCGTGGGCGCGTGCGCAGCTCGAGGGGGCTCCCGAGCCCGTCGAGGACAGCGTCGACGCCGCGTACGACCGCACGCGAACCGCCGAAGACCGCGAGCGGCTCGGGCAGGTGTTCACGCCGCCGCTGCTGGCCCGTGCGCTCGCCGACCTCGTGCGTGCGGAGCGCCCGGGCTCGGTCCTCGATCCGGCCGCCGGGGACGGGAGCCTGCTGCTCGCGGTCGCCGACCGACGCGTCGCCCACGGCCACGGAACCGCGCAGGTGCTCGACGCGCTCACCGGCTGGGACCTCGACCCGCTCGCCACGTGGCTGTGCCGGATCGCGCTCGTCGACTGGGCGCTCGACCACGCCGGAGGCCCGATTCCCGGCCCCCTCCGGGTCTCCTGTCGCGACGGGCTCGGGGGCGACGAGCGGTTCGACCTCGTGGTCAGCAATCCGCCCTACCTGGAGGCCAAGCGCATGGGGCGCGCCCAGCCGGGCCTGCGTGAGCGCCTGCGCGAGGCCTTCCCCGAGCTCACGGGCGCGTTCGACCTGTACCTCGCCTTCGCGCTCGAGAGCCTCACGCGGGCCCCGGTGGCCGGGCTGATCCTGCCGAACAAGGTCTGCCAGGGCCGCTACGCCGCACGCTTCCGGGAGCGCGTGACGCGAGAGGGCCGCCTGGCCGGCCTGCTCGACCTCGCGCGTGTCCGTCCGCGACCGTTCCGCGGCACGGGCGTCTACCCCGTGGTGCTGCACCTCGAGCGGGGCACCACGCTCCGCGCCGCGCGGTGCGAGACCCCCGGGGAGGTCGCGAGCCCCGGGTTCGCGGAGGTGTCGCACGCCGCGCTCGCGTCCGTGGGAGGCGAGCTCCCGTGGTTCGTTCCGTTCGACACGTGGCCCGTGCTCGCGCCGCTGTTCCAGCTTCCCCGCCTCGGGTCGGTGGCGCGCATCGTCACCACGTGCAGCTTCCACAAGGCCGGCCTGCGGGAGCGGTTCGTCACGCCCGACAAGCCCGCGAGCCGGGCCTTTCCGTACCTGGGCGGGCCCTCGCGTGCGAAGCAGACCGAGATCCAGCCGTTCCAGGAGCGCTGGGCGGGATGGTGGATCGCCTACGAGCAGGACCGCCTGCGCACCGAGCACGGGAACTCCCTCCCGCCGCTCGCGATCTTCCAGCGTCCGAAGGCCCTGTTCAACCAGCACGACCGCCGCATGAGCGCGTGGGCCGACGCCCAGGGTCGCTTCGTCTCGAAGGACGTGTACCCCGTGGCCTGGCCCGAGCACGCCGACTGGACGCTCTCCCGACTGGTCGGCCTGTTCAACGCCACCGTGTTCACCGCGCTCTACAACACCGTGTTCCAGGGCATCGTCGTGGGCGGCGAGACCTACCACTACCTGCCCGCCTTCCTCGCGATCGTGCCCGTGCCCGACGGCCGTGCCCTCACCGAGCTCGACGAGCTGGTGCCGCGCATGCAGGACGCGCCCGACGGCAGCCTGTGGGAGCGCATCGATCGCGTGGTGACCGCCGCCTACGGGCTCACGGAGGCCGACCGCGCGGAGCTCGTCTCCACCCACCTCACGCGGGTGGGGGCGCCGGCTCCAGGCAGGCCGTGAGGGCCGCCGGCAGGGAAGGGCCGCCGCGCGCCACCAGGTAGGCACGCGTGAGCTCGTGCGGCACCCCGCGGCTCGCGAACAGGCGCCGATGCTTGCCCGTGCCGCTCGCACGGAGCGCGCCCACCCCCTCCAGAGCGCCCACCAGGACGGTGCGGGACTTGCCGAGCGACGCCTGCGACCCCGTGGTCAGGCGCTGTGCGACCAGCGCGGTCACCCGGTCGAGCGGGATCTCGGGGTCGGCGGACGCCAGCGCCGGCTCCACGAGCTCGGCCACGGCCACCACCGGCAGAGGGTGGGTGAGCGCCCACTGCACGTTCACGAGCTCCACCTGCACCGACGCGGGCGCACCCACGTAGTACCGGCTGAACAGCCCGAGCTCCACCCGTCCGTCCTCCCACGAGAGGAAGTCCTCGCGCACCATCCGGATCAGCTCACGCCGTCGGGGCGCCGACAGATGCGGGATCGACGCGTGGCAGGACCGGCACCAGGCCGTCTCCGACAGACCCGGCTCCGCGAGCGCCAGCAGCGTGTGCGCGTCGTCGAGGTTGAGCGTGCGCGTCCAGCTCCTCACTTCGCTTCTTTGCCCACGTCCATCTGCTCGCCATCCGGCGGCTGGAAGAGGGCTGCGGCCGTCGACAGGTCTTGCACGCACGCCCGCTCGGCGACCCCGATCAGCTTGCGCCCCGGATCCAGCGCGACGCCCGCATGCGACACCGCGGCGCTCGTGTACCCGGGCATGCAGGTCGGCGGGGTGCACGCGGCCGTGTAGATCACCCCCGACACCTCCATCTCCGCCGTGCACTTCGTGGTGTACGTAGAGCCGGTTCCTCCGACCTGACTCACCGTGTCGATGCAGCCCAACAAGGCCATCCAGAGCACCATGCCGCCTCCGGGGGCGTTGTAATCCGTCCACACGGGTTAGGTGCGCGCGATGAGCGCAGTGGCGCCAGACGAGACGCTCGACCCCCTGGTCGGCAACTGGGACGTGGTGCAGCTCGCCCGCGGTCACCGGGGGTCCACCGACGATCGTCTCACCGCCTGGCGGGCGATCTCCGTGCGTCCAGAAGCCACGGATCTCCTCGATCTCGGGGCAGGGGTCGGCACGGTCGGGCTCACGGCCCTCTGGCACCTGCCGAACGCCAGCCTCGTCGCGATCGAAGCGCAGGAGGTGTCGCACCGCCTCTTCCGCCGCACGGTCGAGCACAACGGTCTGCAGCACCGGGTGCAGGCGATCCACGGCGACATCCGCGATCCCTCGGTGCTGCCGGAGGGCCGTCGGTTCGGGCTCGTCACGGGCAGCCCCCCGTACACCCCCGTCGGGTCGGGCACGATCAGCCCGCACCCGCAGAAAGCCCACTGCCGCATGGAGATCCGCGGGGGCCTCGAGGTGTACTGCGAAGCCGCGCGGCGCTGGATGGCACCCGGCGGTCGCTTCGTGTTCGTGATGCTCGCGAACGACGAGCGCACCGAGCGCTTCCCGGTCGAAGCGGGCCTCGCGATCGTCGAGCGCACCGACGTCACGTTCCGCGAGGAGCAGGGGCCGTTCATCGCCGTGGTCGTGTGCGCCCATGCCGAAGAAGCCGTGCCGCGGGTCACCCACCAGCTCACGGTGCGCGGCCCCGACAACGAGTGGACCGAGCCGTACACCCGCGTGATGCACGGCCTGCGCGACTTCCCCCCAGAGCGGCGGCCGTGAGGCGCAGGCAGTTCCTGAAGTGGAGCACTGCGGCCCTGTCCGCCCTCGGAGTCCCTGCGTCCGCACGCGCCGCGCAGCCGCTCCATGTCGTGGTGGTCGGCGCGGGCCCGGCGGGGCTGTCGGCGGCCCTCGAGCTCGCCGAGCGCGGCGTGCTCGTCACGCTCGTCGAGGCGGCAGGCCAGGTGGGCGGAAAGGTGAAGGGGTGGACCGAGAAGCTCGACAGCGCCGAGGTCGACGTGGAGCACGGCATCCACGGGCTCGCCGAGGGGTACGTGCACTTCACCGACCTCATGGAGCGCTACGCCCTCGGAGACGGGCTGTTCCGGGCGCGCACCCGCGATGCCGCCCTGCGCCTGCCCGGTGAGGAGCTGCCCCTCGCGGGTCTCGGTCGCCTGAAGCTCATCGCCGAGATGCGCCGGCGCGCGAAGGCTGCGGGCTACAAGAGCCTCGTGGGCCCGTACCTGAAGGGGCAGCGGTTCGTCACGCACCTCACGCGCGAGACCGCTCGCGCCACGTACGGCGGGCGCTCGGTCACCGACTGGTACGCCGACGCCGACGTGCCGCTCACGCGGTTCCGCCTGATCCCGCGCATCATGGCGCTGTCGCTCTACTTCGTGGAGCCCGAGCAGCTCGACGCCGGAACCTTCGCGATCTCCGAGCGCTGGAACGGCCTGCACGTCCGGTGGATGCGGGGGAACCCCCAAACGCTGTTCTGGGAGCCCCTGGCCGCCGCGCTCCGCGGCCAGCGCGGCAAGATCCGCCTGAACACCCGCGTTCAGAGCTTGATCGTCGAAGACGGAGCCGTCGTCGGAGTGCGCGTGGGCGAGCGCGAGCGCTCCTGGCGCGTGCCGAGGCCGGAGTCCACGGGCTGGATGCAGGTGGAGGACGCCAGCGACACCGTGTTCCTGGGCTCGTTCGCCGATGGCTCGCTGGCGGCACTCGACGGTCGGTGCACCCATGCGGGCTGCCCCGTGGGCATCGACGCCGACGGGTTCGCGTGCCCGTGCCACGGAGGCCGGTACGACGCCGAGGGCACGCCCGTGTCCGGTCCGCCGCCGAAGCCCCTCAAGCGCGGGCGCGTGGAGGAAGACGGCGAAGACGTCGTCGTGAAGCTCGGCGGCACCCTCGAGGAGATCCGGGCCGATGCCGTGATCCTCGCCGTGGAGCCCGAAGCGCTGGGGGCGCTGTGCGGCGAGCTGATCCCGCGCACCCGCGAGCTGCGGAACACCGGGCACGCCGTGGCGCGCTTCTGGTTCGACCGCGACGTGGCGAAGTCCGCCTGCCCCACCGCTGTGATCGGCGGCTATCGCCACGCTTCGAACCTGTTCCTGCTGCACCGGATGCAAGACCGCGCCCGGTCCTGGCACCACCTCACCGGCGGCTCCGTCATCGAGATCCAGGCGTTCCAGGACGTGTCGGACGACCTCGACGCCGAAGCCCTGCTCGACGCGATCGAAGACGACGTGCGCGACCTGTTCCCCGAGCTCACCTGGGCGACGGTGAAGAAGCGCACGCTCGCGCGCGGTCGGGAGTTCACCTGGTTCTACCCCGGCTGGCACGAGGCGGCGGTGGGGGTGGACCCAGGCGTGCAGGGCCTCTGGTGCGCGGGGGACCACATCCTGGTCGCGCGGGACTGCGAATTCATGGAGCGTGCCGTGATGACGGGGCGGCTCGCCGCCAACGCCATCCTCGCCCAGCACGGCTTACCCGAGGCCCCCGTGCTTCCGCCGATCGGGCGCGAGAGGCGGGGCTCGTGAAGCGGCGCACGTTCCTCGGCGCTGCGCTCGGGGTGCTCGCGTCCCGCGTGGGTCGTGCCGCGCCCACGGAGCCCCCCGAGGTCATCGTCGTCGGGGGCGGGCCCGCCGGGATCTCCTGCGCGCTCGAGCTCGCGGAGAAGGGCGTGCGTGTCACGCTCGTCGAAGCGGGCTCCCAGCTCGGCGGCAAGGCCAAGGGCTGGCGCGAGACGCTCGATGGCGATCCGGTCGACGTGGAGCACGGCATCCACGGCTGGTGGTACCAGTACGTGCACTTCCACGACCTCCTCGCGCGGTACTCGCTGTCCGAGGGCCTGCGCGAGGCGCGCGCCAGCGAGAACGGAATGCGGCTCGAAGACGGGTACCGCGTCACGGGCTTCTTCACGCGTGCGGGCGCGTTCATCCGGCGCGCCAACGCCCGTGGTCACGGCTTCTTCCCGACCGCCTTCAAGGCGGGGCAGCGCTGGATGCGGAAGATCTCGCTGGCCGAGATCCGCGCCGGGTTCGCCGGGAAGAGCGTGGCCGACTGGGTCGCGAACGACCCGCCGCTCACGGTCTACTCCGTGTTCGACGAGATGATGGCGCACTCGATGTACTTCCGGCCGCCCGCGCAGGTCGACGCCGCCGAGTACATCGAGGGCGAGCGCTTCTACTTCTCGGGCGGCCCGAAGAACGACCGTGTGCAGTGGCTGAACGGCAACCCCGACACCCTCGTGTGGACGCCCCTGGCGAACGCCATCGCGGCCCACGGCGGGGTGATCGAGCGGGGCAGCCCGGTCACCGAGGTGCTCGTGGGGAACGGCCGTGTGGTCGGGGTCCGCACGGGTCGGCCGCCGGCTGAGGTCCGGATCGACGGGCCTCTCGACGCCTGGCGCTCCGTGGAGCTCGACGGCGAGCGGGTGTGGGTGGGTCCGGGCGAGGAGGGGCCGGTGGCGTACTCGGCCGTGTGCACGCACCAGGGGTGTGCGGTCGACCGGAGTGACGCCGGCTTCGTGTGCCCGTGCCACGGCGGGCGGTACGACGGCACCGGGCAGCCGGTCGCCGGCCCTCCCGAGCATCCGCTGTCCCGCTATCGGGTCGAGCCCGACGGGTCGGGGTTCGTCGTGAAGCGGCCGGACACCCGGAAGTCGCTGTACGCCCCGTGGGTCGTGCTCGCCGTCGATGTGCCCGCGCTCCAGGCGCTGGTCGGCGAGCTGCTCCCGAGCGTGCGCGAGCTGCAGGCGTGTCGCGAGGTCGTGGCGCGGTTCTGGGTCGACCGCGATGTCTCGCAGACCGCCCGCAGTGCCGTGCTGCTCGAGGGGTTCGCGCACTCGAGCAACGGGTTCCTCGTCCATCGCCTGCAGGCGGGGGCGGGTGCGTGGGCGGCCGAGAAGGGGGGCGCCGTGGTCGAGATCCAGGCCTACCGCGGCTGGTCGGGCACCGAGACCGACGCCGAGATGCTCGAGGCCCTGGAGGGCGAGATGCGGGCCATCTGGACCGAGCTCGCCGACGCCACCGTGTTGAAGCGCCACCTCACGGTCGGCGACGCGTTCACGTGGTTCCAGCCCGGGTGGCGGGCACACGCACAGCAGGTGCGCACCGACGTCGACGGGCTGCTGCTCGCCGGAGACCACGTGCACGTGCCCGACTCCGAGGTGCAGTTCATGGAACGCGCCGTGCTCACGGGCCGGATGGCGGCCAACATCGTGCTGCGCGCGACGGGCCGGCGCCCCGCCGACATCCTCCCGCCGCGCTGACCTTCAGGGCGCGCCGGAGAGGTCCCAGCGCCGGATCGTCTGGTCCCACGAGGCCGTGTACAGCACGTCTTCGGACGTGAAGGCGAGCGCGGACACGCGCCCGGCGTGGCCTTCCAGCGCTGCCGTCAGCACCCCGCCAGACCACACGAACGACGTGCCGTCCCAGCTCGCCGACGCCAGGCGCCGCCCGGACGGGGCGAAGCGCAGCGCAGCGACCGCAGCCAGGTGTTCCTCGGGGTGCACCTCGATCTCCCCGGTGGCGAGGTCGACCTGTCGGACGAGCCGGTCGTCGAGCGCGAACGCCGCGCGCGTACCGTCCTCCGAGAGCGCGACCGCCCACACCTCCTGGTCGGACGGGAAGCGGTACACGAGGTCCCACGACGCCACGTCCCGCACCTCCAGCACGCGCCCTTCGGCCTCGTGGATCGCCCGTCCGCCGCGAACGTCGAGGTCTCCGAACGACAGGCCACGGAGCACGCCATCCACGCGCAGCTCCCGGTCGTTGTCGACGTACACGAGGTGTCCCCCCGTGCTCCCGCACCGCCGGACCCCGATCTGGGTCACCAGCGGTCCGTCGTCGGTCACGATGCCGGTCGCGGTCGTACAGGCCAGCAGGCGGCCTTCGTGCATGGTCAGCGACTTCACGAACGTCGGCGCCGTGAACCGCGGTGCGACCCCATCGCGGGTGAGCGTCACGACCTCGGCGTCGAAGCTCGCGAGGAGGTCGCGCCCGTCGAACAGCAGCGCGCCGATGCCGTTCGGTGCACGCACGCTCGACAGGTGCTCGGGCCGGTCGATGCGCCAGCGCTGGACCCCGGCGGCACCCACGAGCCAGAACCCCGAATCGTGACGTGCGATCGCGCTCGGTCGGCTCGCGCCGAGATCGATCTCGCCCACGAGCGACCCCGACGGATCGTGCGCCTCCACGCGCCCCGTCACCTCGAGCACGTGCAGCAGGCCGACGCTGCCGACCACCCCCTGGACGGTCCCGGCGTCCTGACGCCCCAGCAGGGTGAGCTCGCCCGGCTCGCCATCGACCCGGGCTCCGAACACCGCGCCCGTGGTCGTGAACAGGGTGAGCGATGCGCTGTCGTCCGACCACACGGCGAACTGGGCCACGCCGGGGAGCGGCAGGGTGTGGCAGTCGATCAGCGCGCCGTCGCAGACCCGGGCGGACTGGTGGCTGAACAGGAGGGTGCTCTGGCCGTCGGGGCTCGGGATCCCCCACTGGGCGGGGGGCTGCGTGCGACGGTCGAGCGGCACGAAGCGCCCGTCGGCCTCCACGTGGACCTGGAGCACGTCGCCCTGATCGTAGGCGTACACGAACCGCCCGTCCGGGAAGGTCGTGATCACGCTCGCATCGCGGGGCATCGCGGGGACGTCGGCCGCGATGGTGCGCGGGAGGAACCCGCCGTCGCGAATCTCGAGGACGTGGCTGACCTCGTCGCGCACGCTCGAGGCGACCCAGGTGCGCCCGCTGTGCTCGACACGGTAGGGCCACGGCGTGCGATCGCGCTCGGCTCCGGTGGTCGGATCGAGCCACACCATGTCGCCGGCGCACTGCACCAGCAGCCCGCCGGCCACCTCCTGTCCCCAGCCGCAGTCTCCGAGGGGCAGCTCGAGATCCGGGGTGAACGACACCGCGGACGCGTGCTGGGCGAGCACACCGCGCGCCCAGGGCAGATCGGGCTCGATGGCGAGGGCCTGTCGGGCCACCGACACCGCGGCGGGGTCGCCCTGCATGGCGCGTGCGCGGGACTCCAGTGCGCGCGCCAGGTGGTACGAGCGCTCGGCTTCGGCCTGCACGGCGCGCTCGAGCGCCTGGCTGGTCCGCCACCAGGCCCCCATGAGGGTGGCCGACACGACGAGCCAGGCGATCGCGGCGGTGAGGAGCGGCGTGCGGTACTGCTCGACGAACCGCACCAGCAGCTCGCGGGGCGAGTAGGCGTGCGCGCCCACCAGGCGTCCGGTGGTGAAGGCCTCGACGTCCGCGCGCAGGGCGCCCGCATCCGGGTAGCGCTGGCTCGGGTCGCGGGTGCAGGCCTTCGCGACGATGGCGCGGAGCTCGACGGGGATGTCGTCGGACAGCGCGGGCGGGTCGTGCTCCCGGACGCGGCGCAGCACGTCGATCGCCGGCCCCGGATACGCGCGTGCGCCCGACAGCAGCTCGAACAGCACCATCCCGAGGCTCCACACGTCGCTGGCGGGTGTGGCGGGCTTCCCCAGGGCCGCTTCCGGGCTCATGTACGCGGGCGTGCCTGCGATCCGTCCACCCGGGTCGCCGTCGATCTCCACCGCGAGCCCGAAGTCCACCACGACGACCTCGCCGAACTCCCCGAGCATCACGTTGGGCGGCTTCAGGTCGCGGTGCACGACCCCTTTGCCGTGCGCGTACGCCATCGCTTCGCACAACCGGAGGAATGCAGGCACGAGCCGCAGCCGCTGCTCGAGGTTTGTGGCGCCCTGGATGGCTTCTTCGAGCGAGCGCCCATCGATGCGTCGCATCGTGTACCAGGGCGCGTCCGCAGGGACGGTATCGGAGTCGTAGATGGGGACGATGCCCGGGTGCTCGAGCCCGGCGGCGACCTGGGCTTCGCGGTGGAAGCCGGGCGAACGGTCGGGTCGGAGCAGGGACTTCCGCGCCACGACCCGCTTCAGCCAGTGGTCGTACACCGCCTCCACGACGCCCATGGCGCCACGACCGAGCTCGCCGAGCGGCTCGTACCGCTTCGGCCGCTCACCGCTGGGGTCTCCGGAATCACCCCAGGTGTCGCCGCTCTCCGCCATGCGCGACCTACTCGGGCGGGTGTGGCGTCGGCTCGGCCGTGTTCCCGCACACATCGAGCCCTGCCTGGGCCTGGAGGCTGCGCAGCTCCGGGTGCTCGACCTCGCACCCCAGCGGCTCGACCACCCGCTTCGTGAACGCGGGATCGCCCATCCCCGCGAGCGTGAGCACCGCGTTCAGCCCGCCTTCACCGAGCTGTTCGGGGGAGGGCAGGGGCGCGGACCGCAGCCACGTGTCCAGCCGGGCGCGAGTGTAGCGATCGAGCACCGCCTTCGCGTCGCCCTTCGCCGGCACTGCCAGGCGCGCCGCCAGCTCGGCACCGAGACCGCTGGCGTCGGAGGCCGGCTCCACGGCGCTCCAGGCCGCGAGCGCTTCGGTCAGCTCGGGTGTCGGGCCCGCATCGGTGCCCGCGAAGTCGAGCAGGATGCTCAGCATGCGCCGCGTGCCTTCGCGCAGGTTGTCGATCGACACCCGCTCGTCGTGGCCGTGCATCGTCTCCGCCTCCTCGGCCGACACCTCGAACGGCACGTATCCGTAGGCGTGAACGCCCAGCGGGCGCGCGAAGATGCTGTCGGTGAAGCCCACCGACAGGATGGGCCCGGCCGCCGCTTCGGGCCGGCCCTCCGCCGCGTAGTGCTCGATGGCGTCGTAGAAGGGATCGTCCCACGGAGAGCCGTTCGCGGGCTCCTGATCCACGACCTCCCAGCGGATGTGCTCGAGCTTGCGCGTGAGGTGCTGGAGCTCCGCCAGCAGCTCCTCGGGCGACGTGCCCGGCATCAGGCGGCTGTCGTACTGCGCCCACACCTCCGAGGGCACCACGTTCACCGAGCTCGCCCCGCCCATGCCCGTGAGGTGCAGGGTGTTGCTCATCGCGGCCCGGGTCGTCGGGATCCTCTTGAGCTTCGACTTCACGAGGAGCCGCACCAGGAAGGGGCTGCGGAGCACCGAGCCCGTGAAGCCCCCGCGCTGGCGGCCCGCATGGTCGAACAGCTCGTAGAACGCCGGGTCGATCCGGTACTTCGGGCGGTACTTCCGCTCGAGCAGCGCCATCGCCTCGAGCAGACGGGCGGGGGCCTCCTCCTCCGTGACCGTGGAGCCGTGACCCGCGTTGCCCGACGCGATCATGCGCGTCCACAGCGTGCCCTTCTCGGCCACCGAGATGGCGTGGAGCGTCTGCCCCTCGAGCAGGGCGTCGCGGATGCCCAGCCCGCCCTCGTTGATCATGTGGCTGCAGCCGATCTCGGACCAGTGGTCGTTCACGAGCGCCTTCATCCCGAGCCCGTGCACCTCCTCGTCGGCGACCGCCAGCAGCACGAGGTCGCGCTCGAGTGGGACTCCGAGCCGCTTCAGGTGCACCATCGCCCCGAGCTCGACGATGCCCATGCCCTTCATGTCGAGCGCCCCCCGACCGTAGACCTGGCCGTCGCGGATCTCGCCCGACAGCGGCTCGACCGTCCAGTTCTCCCGCTCCGACGGGACGACGTCGATGTGGGACAGCAGGCAGAGCGGCGCAGCGCCCTCCACGGGCCGGGTCGCCGGGAGACGCGCGATGAGCGAGCCGCGGTTGTCGCCGTGGTCGATCACCGTGTGGCCGATGCCCTCGGCATCCAGGATGGCGGTCAGGTAGCGCACGCCGTCCATCTCGTTGCCGGGCGGCGCCACGGTGTCGACCGCGAGGTAGTCGGCGAGCCAGCGCACCGTCTCGTCTTCGGCCCGCGCCCAGTCGACCGTGTCGCGCCACGCTCCGACGGGTTCGGGGGTGTCGCGGGCGAACGAGAGGGACGCGAAGAGTACGAGCACGGGCTACATCCCATCATCGGAGGGTGTCGTGGTCTCTAGTCCCTTGCTGCTGGTGTTCGCCACCCTCGTCGGGTGTCGCAAGGTCGAGCCTGCGCCCGACGATCTCGACGGCCTGCTGCACTTCTTCTGGCAGAACGCGGAGTCCGAGGACGACGTGCTGGCCGAGGGTTTCGCGAGCCTCGACGCGTCGTCGGGCGCTGCGCTGGAAGACGTGATCGACGGCAACGTGAGCCGGCTGACGCTCGAAGAAGCCCAGCTCGTGCCGAGCGTCGACGCCGATCCTGCGAACGCGGCGGGGATCTTCATGCTCAACACGTTCGCGTGCGACCCCGAGAAGCTCCGCGAGCTGCTGGTCGTGCCGAACCAGGACGAGCTGCGCGAAGGCACCTACGAAGCGTACGAGCGGCGGTTCCTGTCCGACCGCGCGGCGTACGAGGCCGGGCAGGTGTCGACGATCGACTGGGAGATCTCGCTCTCCGCGCAGATCGTGCTCTCCGACTACAGCTCCGAGCTCCGTGGGGGCGTGCGTGACATCGCCGCTCCGTCGGGCCCGGCGTTCGTGCAGCGCACCTGGTTCACGGAGCCCGCGTCGTTCGAGAACAACAACACGTGGACGCAGGACTACCAGCTGGAGCTGTACTACGAGCGCGCGCCGGGCGAGATCGTGCACCTGTACGGGATGTGGCGCGAGCTCGACGTCGCCGGGTTCACGTCCGAGAACTCCGGGGTCCAGCGGCAGGTGCTGAACGGCATGAAGGACTGGGACGACGACACCGAGACGCTCTGCGCCGGCGGAACCCTGTAGTCAGAGCTCGAACGACAGCGCGGCGCCGAGCGACTGCACGCTCCGGAAGCCCGCATCCACGGGGTCTTCGGGGTGCAGGCCCTTCACGTTCGTGCGCAGCACGCGCTCTTCGACGCGCGGCGAGAACCACACCCCGCGCCCGATGGGCAGATCCACACGCACCCCGCGCGTCGAGCTGCGCTCCGTGCGCAGGCCGTAGCCCCAGGCGGTCGCGAGGATCGGGTAGCGCTCGACCAGGCGGAGCTCGGCGTGCGCCACCCACGGGAACGCCAGCCCACGGCTGGTCTGCGAGCCGAGGATCAGCCGTGACGACACCGGCATGAGCCCGCCGAACACGGCGAACCGACGCGACCGCGTGCCGAGCATCGCGGCCACCCGCACGTCCGCGCCGATCGCGAGCGGGAACTCCGCGGCGTCGTCGGTGGGGAAGTCGTACCCCTCGGAGGTGCGGGCCCCGAGCTGGAACGTACCTTCGGCCAGCACGTGCAGGCCGAGCCCGTTCGCATCCGGGCCCGACATGAGCCCGAACGCGGAGCGGCCGGACACCTCTCCGACCGCGGCGGTTCGCTTGGGCTGCGCCACGAGGTCTTCCGTGGTGTTCCACAGCCCTCCGACCGACAGCAGGAACGGCGCGTACCCGTCGCGGACCAGCCCGCGATCGCGGGGACGGCGGTACGACAGGGGATGGCCGGGCGGCACATAGGGGGGCGGGAGCTGGAGCGGGGGCAGCGAGGCCCACCCGGCCAGCTCCGACCCGACGAGCCCGAACGGCTCGGCCATGAACGCGAGGTCTTCGGCGGTGGGCGCGCTCCCGCCGACCATGGCCGCCAGGAGGTGCTCGCGCGCGCGGTCGGGGTCCGAACGGTCCGTGCCCGCGGCAGCTTCCGAAGCCACGCGCCACTTCCGGGCCGCAGTGCGGGCCTGGTCGAGCGCGGCCTGCGCGAGGGCGTCGCGCACCGTGGCGTGGGTGGCCCCGGCGTCGGGGGGCACGGGCGAGCCCGTGGAGGCCGCTCCCGGAAAGCTCGCGGAGTAGGGGACCACGAACACGTCCTGGCCGTCGGGCGAGGCGACCTGGACCTCGAGGGTCGCGCTGACGTGACGCGTGGCGCGGTACACGGTGCGCGACTTCTCGACCTCGTACGGCACCTGCACGGTCTCCTGCTCCATCCAGCAGTTCCGCTCGGTGGTCGTCTGGCGGTCGGTGTACGAGCCGACCACCGTGCACACCTCGCCGCCCGCGTTCAGCGACGTGTAGCAGTTCACGTTCGTCACGGGCGTGACCGTGGTGATGGAGACGGTCTGGCACCGCTCGACGTCCTGCACCTCGGAGCGGTACGCGATCTCGGTCCAGGTCTCGAGCTCGTCGCCCACGCTCACCGTGCTGGAGCAGCTCCGCGCAGACACCTGGACGTCGACGGGCGTGGTGGGCGCCGAAGGCCGTGTGGGGGCGGTGCGGCTCGGGAGCACGGACGCACACGAGGGGTCGTCGGCCCACGCGACGGTGTCGATCTGCACGGCCAGCACGGTCTCCGCGGCGTCCTGCACGCTGGAGGGGCCGTCGTGGCCGGCGTCTGCGGCGAGCTGCGTGAACATCGCGCGCGTCACCGGGCCCTTCGCGGACTCGGCGCCCGCGAGCATCGCGTCGCGTCGCGCTTCCCGCTCGGCCTCGAACCACCCTCGATCCGGGGCTTCGGCGTCGAGGTGCGCGAGGTGCGGCAGCGCCTGCGTGAGCCGGGCGACCGCGCGGGGCTCGCGCTTCACGCCCTCCAGGGCCGCCGTGGCTTCGCGGGCCTCGAGCTCCACGAGCTTCGCACGGAGCGGTCCGGCCTCCGCACACACGGCGAGCTCGCGATGGAGCTCGGCGGCCTGCTCGTACGTGACGCTCTCCAGCCCTTCGAGGGTCGGCCGGATCCGGTCCACCCGCAGCCGACACGCCCGCGTGCGAGCATGGTTCCACTCCTCGAGGGTGATCTCGTCGTCGAGGCTCGCCATCCAGGCGGCCTCGGCCGCGCCGGGGTCTCCGGAGCGTGCGGCCTCCACGGCGCCCTTCATGGCGGGCGTGTTCAGCGACCAGCAGCCGGAGAGCCCGAGGAACAGGAGCGCGCGCGTCATGGGGCCGCTCCGATCCCGACGATGGTGTCGCCCTCGGCGATGCGGACCTCGTCGATCCAGTACAGGTCGAAGGCGTGCCGCAGCCAGAAGGCGTGGCCCACGGTGGTGTTCAGCGGGCTGGAGGCGCCGGGGGCGAGCAGCACGATGTTCTGGGTCGAGCAGTCGGAGCGCGCCCAGTACAGATCCGCCGGGTAGGGCGAGAGGTTCTCGATGGTGACGGTGATCGGGCCGCCCCCCTCGATCGAGCACAGCGATGGCTCGAACGGCGGGTCGGTGTCGATGTCGGTGTCGGTGTCCGCATCGGTGTCGGTGTCGGTGTCGGTGTCGGTATCGGCGTCGGTGTCGACCTCGAGCCGCTCGAGATCGAGCAGGAACTCGTCGTACGGACGGGCCCGGATGTCGAGGCATCCGACCAGCAGCAGCGGGAGGACGGTGCGCATCGAGGAGGAGTATCCGGGTGGCGCCGCGCCCATGGCAGGCTGAAAGCGGGCCCGAAAGCTAGCGGAGGTGCGCCGTGGCGTCGTGGAACTCGCGCACGATGTCTTCGACGATGACGCCGATGGGCTTCACGTCGTGGATGAGCGACACGCCCTGGCCGGCGCTCCAGATGTCCTTCCAGCGCTTCGCGGCTTCCGGACCCCGCTCTGGCGCAGTGGCATCGGGGATGGTGGACTTCAGGAAGTTGGCGTGGATGCCGCTGACCTGGTTCGTGTAGACGATGTCGTCGTGCGTGGCGTCGACCACGAGCTGCTTGTACGCGTCTTGCGCGCCGCACTCGGCGCTCGCGATGAACCGGGTGCCCATGTACGCCAGCTCGGCGCCGAGGCAGAGCGCGGCGGCGACCTGGGCTCCGCCGGAGATGCAGCCTGCGGCGATGATCGGCACGTCGAGGTGGGACTTCAGGTACGGGATCAGCACGTACGGGTTGATGGTGCCCGCATGCCCCCCGGCGCCCTGCGAGACGGCGATGATCGCGTCGACCCCGGCCGCGCGGGCCTTCTGGGCGTGCTTGAGGTTGATCACGTCGTGGAACACGGTGACACCGCGGGCGTGGGCCTCGGTGGCGATGCGCGTGGGGTTGCCGTAGCTCGTGATCATGACGGGCACGTCGAACTCGAAGCACGCGGCGACATCCTGCTCGAGGCGCTCGGGGTCGGTGAGCCCGATGGTGACGTTGATCGCGAAGGGGCGGTCGGTGCGGGACCGGACCCAGGCGAGGTCTTCGCGGAACCGCTCGATCGTGCGGGCGTTGAGGCTCGGCATCGCGCCGAGGATGCCGGCTTCGGCGCAGGCGACGAGCATCTCGCGGTTCGAGATGAGGAACATGGGCGCAGCGACGAGGGGGTAGGCGAGCCCCAGCTTGCGGGAGAGGGGGGTCTCGAAGCTCATGGTGCGAAGTCCACGGTGACGGGTTGCAGGATTCCGGCGGCGCTCGTGCGCGCGAAGAACTGGCGGATGGCCTCGCGGCCGGCCTCGCCGTAGTCGAGGGTGCGCGCGTTGGCGTACATGTCGAGGTAGCGCGACAGGGCGTCGGGCGTACGGAGCGCGGTGTCGCCCTCGAGCAGCCACGCGATGGCGTCGTCGCGGTGGTCGAGCGCGTGCTGGATGCTGGCGCGCAGGAGCTCGCTGACGTTGCGCACGTGCTCGGGCCCGAGCCGACGGGCGATGGTGTTGCCGCCGAGGGGGAGGGGGAGCCCACCGGTCTCGCCGGCCCACCACTCACCGAGGTCGCACACCCGGGTGAAGCCGAGCGACTCGTAGGTGAGCCGGCCTTCGTGGATGATCAGGCCGGCGTCGACCCGGCCCTCGCGCAGCGCGTCGAAGATGCCGGTGTACGGCACGATGGGCACGACGACGGGCAGGAGATCGGGCTGCATGAGCTGCAGCGTGGCCCACGCGGAGGTGGTGAGGCCGGGCACGGCCACGCGCTTGCCGCGCAGATCGCCCGTGCTCATGGGCTCGTTCGCGATCACGACCGGCCCGTAGCCCTCTCCCATCGAGCCCCCGTGGGGCAGGAGCTGGTAGCGCGCGTTCACCATGGGGAGGTGCGCGATGGAGATCGCGACGACCTCGGGGGCGTCGTCGCCACTCGCGATGCGGTTCAGGGCATCGGTGGGGGCCGTGCCGATCTCGAACGTGTACGGACCGGTGTCGACGAGCCCCTCGAGCAGGGCGCGCATCATGAACAGGTCGTCGGCGTCGGGACTGCAGCTGACGCGGATGTGCACGGGTCCTCCGGGGCGGGGAGGAACCCTATCCGCACGGGGGGACCGAAGCCCGGCGCAGGCTACCGGCGGCGGATCGCGAACAGCGACAGCACGCCGACGAGGAACCCGGCCGGCGCGGTGCTGTTGCACCCACAGCCCTTGGTGTCGGTGGTGTCGTCGGTCTCTCCGGGCACGTCGGCGTCGGTGTCGGCGTCGGAGTCGGTGTCGGCGTCGGCATCCGTGTCGGAGTCGGTGTCGGCGTCGGTATCGGAGTCGCCCCCGCTGTCGCCGCCGGTGTCGCCGCTCCCGATGAGGCCAGAGAGGCCCGAGAGGCCGAAGCCGCTGCCGCCGGCGGTGTCGTTGGTGTCGATGAGCCCGGAGGGGAACAGGCCGCTGCCCCCGGTTCCGAACGGCGAGCTCCCACCACCACTGTCGCTGAACAGCCCGCTGTCGGAGTCGGTGTCGGCGTCGGTATCCGAGTCGGTGTCGGCATCGGCGTCGGCGTCGGCGTCTGCATCGGTGTCGGCGTCGGCATCCGTGTCGGAGTCGGTGTCGGCGTCAGCGTCGGTGTCGGAGTCGGTATCCGCGTCGGCATCGCTGTCGCTGTCGGTGTCGGTGTCGGTATCCGAGTCGGTGTCGGTGTCGGTGTCGGCGTCGCCGAACACGTCGATCCGGACGGGGACACGGCCGGGCAGGACCTCGGACCCGGCGGTGCCGGGAGCGGGGGGAGTGGCCATCGCAGCCGTGATCAGGGCCCAGATCATGTGTTCCTCCGTGTGCGACGCAGTCCGTGCCGACCCGTGGAGGGTACCGCACGAGGTGCGTCGGGACAGTGTCTTTGGTGCTTCACGCGGCGCGGAGGGATCAGTGCCCGCGCGTGAGCTGCTGGTTGGTGTTGCGGAGCCGCTGGGACAGCGTGGCCATGAGCTTCCACAGCAGCAGGTTGCCGAGCCCGGGCTCGAGCATGCAGAACTCCCGCAGGGCGTCGCGCTCGACGCACAGGAGGTGCCCGAAGCCCTTCGCGATGATGTCGGCGCTGCGCGGCTCGGTGTCGACCAGCGCGAGCTCGCCGAAGTGCTCGCCCTCTTCGATGGTGGTGACCTCGTGCCCGTCGACCACGACCGACACCGCGCCCTGCACCACCACGTAGAGCGTGTTCCCCACATCGCCCTGATGCACGACCTTCTCGCCGGGGCTCACGAACAGCTCGTTCACGATGCGACCCACCCGCAGGCGCGCCTGGAACGGCAGATCCTCGAACAGGAACAGGTTCTCCATCGCCTTGGCGCGTGCCGCGACCTGCTCGGCTTCGAGCACGGCCTCCGGCTCGACGAGGATCACGGTGACGTTGTCGCGGCCCCCTTCGTCGAGCGCGTTCTGGATGAGCCCGTCGACCGCCGTGGTGAGGTTCGCCTGGAGCATGAGCTCTTCGATGCGCGCCGGATGCACGAGATCCGACAGGCCGTCGGAGCACAGCAGGAGCCGATCGCCGTCGAGCAGCTCGACGTGCAGGGTGTCGGTTCGCACGTTGGGGTACAGCCCGACGGCTCGCGTGATGACGTTGCGGTAGCGGCTCGTGGCGGCTTCCTCGGGCGTCATGCTGCCCTGGCGGATCAGCTCGTTCACCATGCTGTGGTCTTCGCTGAGCTGACGGAGTTGGCCGTTCCGCACGAGGTAGGCGCGGCTGTCGCCCACGTGCACGATGAACGCTCCGCCGCCGCCCACGCACGCCGCGACGAGCGTGGTGGTCATGCCCTGGCGACCCGTGGCCGTGGCCGCTTCGTACACCCGGCGGCTCGCGGCGTTCGCGGCCTGGTCGAGCATCTGGAGCACCGCGTTGCGCGTCTCGCGGCGCTGGTCGGCGGCATACGCGTCGAGCGCGGCCTTGAGCTGCGGCGCGTAGCTCTGGAAGGTGTTCACGGTGATGGCGCTCGCGAGCTCCCCCGCCTTGCGCCCACCCACACCGTCGGCGACCACGAACACGCCGTACTCTTCCGCCGCGAGCAGGGAGTCTTCGTTGTGCTTGCGCTTCAGGCCGACATCGGTGCGCGCGTGGAACCTCAGCATCGCAGACTGCTCCGGGTCTCTGGCTGGGCTCGGGGCGCCGGCCATCGGGATGACCGGCACTCTACCGCACCCGGCGTCACTCGACGTCGACGGGAAGCACCTGCTCGAACACGACCCGTTCGGTGGGCGCACCACGCACGGTCTCGACGAGCTGGACGTGGAGCGCCCAGTCCCCTTCGGGAGCCCCGTGCTCGAGGGCCAGGGTGGTCTCGAACCGCGCCTCACCGCCCGCCGGGATCCGCGTGTCGGCTTCGGTGTTCCACGGCGGACCGTCGGACAGCGTGCGCGACAGGTGCGCCGTGAACGGCTCGGTTCGGGTGGGCTCGTTCTTCTTGTCGGGAGGCCCCTCGAGCCAGGCCGCGAGCTGCACGCCCTTGAACGGCGACCCCGTGGGGAACGCGTGGCCGGCACCCGTGTTCTGCACGGTGATGGCGAGCGGCACGGGCTCGTCGCCGCGCACGAGCGCGAGGCTCGCGAGCTCCAGCAGCACGCTCACCGCGCGGTCGGTGCCGGCCGGCATGGCGTGATCGAGGCCTGCAGATCGTCCGGACGCACCGGGCCCGCCGTGACAGTCGACACACCCGATGCCGGCAGCGGCGTGCGGAGAGGCCTTCCACTCCCCGTAAGTGTCGTAGAAGGCCGCGTTCGCACCGGTCCACGTGAGCTGGTGACACGCCGCGCAGCCCTCGGAGCCGGCGAGCTCCTTCGACCACACGAGCGGGTGGGGCGCCTTCCCGACCTCTTCCGGCGGCCGCGGCCCCACCACCTTGCCGTTCCGCACATGGCAGGCCGCACACGTGACGCCTTCGAGTCGCAGGCTCGCGTTGAACGCCGGGTTCGGCCCGGTGACGGGCTTGTCGACGTCCCCCATGTCGAAGGTGAGGAGCTCGGGACGCTGCGCGACCATGGGCAGGTGGCACACCGTACAGGCGGGCGTTCCCGCGACCTGTACCGCGGAGACGAAGGCGGGGTCGCGCCATCCGGAGGCATGGGCGCTGTGCATCCAGCCCGCGTGGGAGTCGAAGTGGCACGCGGCACAGCCCTGGGCCGTGAGGTTCGCGAGACCCTCGGGCACGGGCCCGGTGTCGAGCGGGAGCTGAGCGTCGAACAGGGGCACGGGCTTCGAGCGCACGGGCTTCGGCTGCACGACCTCGATCTCGGGCTCCGGCGAGGGCTTCGGCTTCTTGCGACCCGCGTCTGCAGGCGGGACCATCAGGCTCGCGAGCCCGACCGCTGCGATCACGGGGGTGAGCAGGGCGGCGACCGAAGCGGCACGCGCGGACCTAGAAGTCGACGATCTCCGGGTGGTCGCCGCGGGGGGTGGCTGGTGGCGCAAGGACGGAGTTCTCGGGGGCGTAGAGGGTGAGGTAGGCGGAGTAGCCCGCCGAGACCTTCTTCACGTAGTCGCGGGTCTCGCGGAACGGGATGTGCTCGACGAAGGCATCCATCGGCATGTCGGTGCCGGTGCCGGCGAGCCACGACGACACGTTGAACGGCCCCCCGTTGTACGACGCGATCGCGAGCGGGTAGGCGTCGTCGAAGCGGTCCATCAGCAGGCCGAGGTACCGGATGCCGTACTCGATGGCGACCGTGGGGTCCTCGAGGTCGCCCGCCGTGAAGTGCACGTCGTGCTGGAGGTCGGCGACCAGGTGGCCGGTGCGCGGCATGATCTGCATGGCGCCGCTGGCTCCGACCGGGCTGCGCGCGATGCTGTTGTACGTGGACTCCTGCCGCATGAGCCCGAGCACGAGGTACGGATCGACACCACTCTCGCGCGCGTGCGTCCACACGAAGCGGTCGTGGGCGAGCGGATACCCGATCTTGCGGGCCTCGCGGGCGAGCTCGGGGTCTTCGATCGTCTCCCACGTGCTGTAGTTGAACCGTGCGGTGTGGTGGTGGTCGCGCACGTAGTCGAACAGGCCGCGCCAGCCCTCGGCATCGAGCTTCATCGCCCGCGCGGACGCGTGCTTCTTGTTGTTCCCGAACCGGTACGCGGCGCGCCACTCCTCGTAGATGGCGCTGAACAGGGGGCCGGACAGGTCGTACAGGCCGGCCCGCGCGAGATCGTAGGCGGCTTCGAGCTCAGGCCAGGCGGTGGCATGACGCTCGGCGTACTTCCGGAAGTCGCGCTCGATGGCCTCCTTCGGGAACATCACGCCGGGCACGTAGCTGCGCGGGGGCAGCTCGGGGTTCCGCGACACGACGAGGCTGGTGGGGGGCGCCACGGGACGCTGCTGCTCCGGGCTCCACGTGAGCAGGCCGAACCCGGCGGGCCCTTCGCGGAACGCGCCGATTGCGGCGTTCCGACCGGCGGGGATGGCGCTCCCGAACAGCGAGGGCGGGGTTCCGGTGAGCACCGGGGGCGGCAGGGTGGGCTCGGCCGGCCACGTGCCATCGCGACGGTCGAGCCCCTCGACGCCGCTCTGGAGCGTCTGCCGGGCGAGCGCGCCGTACCAGCTGTCGGGATCGAGGGCGACCACCGCTTCGCGGTCGGCCTTCGCGAGCTCGGGCTTCTCGAGGCGCTCGTACACGGCCGCCCGCCAGTACCGGCTCTCGAGTGCGTACGTGCCGTCGGTCTCGACGATCTTCGTGAGCCTCGCGAGGGTGTCTGCGTCGTCGTCGGCGGCCATCACGCCCGCGAACGCCGCGTAGTAGCGCCCCCTCAGGCCCGTCCACCCGCCGCGCCGGGCGACCTCGTCGAACAGCTCGCGTGCGCCGGCATAGTCGCGGGCGAGCATGTGCGTGCGGGCGATCTCCTCCTGCTTCCGGCTCCAGTGCGACGACGCCTTGTGCTTCACGCCCAGGGTGTTCGCGATCTCGACGGCCTCCGCGAACCGCCCGCCGCGCGTCAGCACGCGGTACTGATCCCACGCGGCCTCGGGGTCGGGCTTCTCGGCGTACTTCGCGGCGTAGTACTCCGCGAGGAAGTCCCAGTTCCGCGTGCGCCACCCGAAGGTCTCGGCTTCGGTGCCGATCCAGTCCTCGAGCGCGGGGTCGTCCTCCGCATCCATGATCAGGCCCGAGAACGCGTTCCAGGCGTCGGCGGTCTGCTTGGTGTTCCGCAGGCTGTACGCGCGGGCCTTGCGCGCGTCGAGACCCGTGGGGAGCACGGCCTCCTCGAAGCCCTGTGCGCGCAGCGACGCGAGCGTCTCGACGGCCACGCGACCCGTGAGCGGTGCCGTGAACTCGGTGGCGTGCTCCTGCAGGCGCGGGATCATGCGCTCGGGGTTCTCGGAGAGCGCCCCGAGCGTGAGGGTGAGCTCGATCTGCTCGGTGATGGGGGCGTTCTGGTGGAGCTCGTCGTACTCGGTGGCGATCTCGCGGGCCTTGGCCCACGATCCGGCCTTGGCGTACGCGACCGCGATCATGCGGTGGCAGTCTTCCGCGTGACGCCCCTCGGGCCAGTCCTTCCGGTAGGCCTCGCACTCGCGGGCAGCGACCCAGTAGCGGCCGCGGGCGAGATCCTGCTCGGCCTCGAAGTACGCGCCCCACGGTGCGAGCGGGCCCTTTCCGCCGCGTACCTTCGTGAAGGCCGCGCTGGCGAGGTTGTGACGGCCGGCTTCGCGATGGAGCATGCCCTGCACCATGAACGCGGCGTCGCGATCACGGCCCCACCGCTTGTCTTCCGCGACGCGGTCGGCCTCCCAGGCCGCCGCCTGCAGGTCGTTCGCCTCCATGTGGGCCTGGACGGCCTTCAGGGACGGCTCGGGCGGGGTGTCGAACAGCGCAGCCAGGTGCTGGGGCGGGAGATCGAAGACCTGGCCGACGAACGGGATCGGGTCGCCCGCGGGGGCGTCGGCCGCACCGCCGGAGACCTCGGGTGGGGCCGCGGCGTCGGTCGGACGGGACGGACCGGTGGCGTCGGCACCGTCGATCTCGGTGGAGGTTCCATCGGGAGAGACGGCGGGATCGTCGGGCGCACCTGCAGAAGCGGGCGCTGCGAGCAGAGCCAGCACGAGGAGCGAAGGGACGATCGATGGATGGCGAGGCATGCCGGAACCGGTGGACATCGGGATCCTGCCACGGTTCCGTGGAAATGCCTAGGGATCTCATCCGAATTCAAGACCCATGACTTGTCGTGTCAAGGGCGCCAGCGGTATCCGATGCTCGCGAACGCCGTGTAGATCGGCTGGATCTGGTACGGCGAGCCATCCTGGAGGGCCCGCTCCGACCCCAGGCCCGCTCGGGCCTCCGCCCGCACCTCGAGCCCGGCGGGGAGCGGCAGGGAACCCCGAACCCCGGCCATCGGGTGGTACGGGAACAGGTAGCCCGCGGTGATGGATGCGTACTTCGTGCCGACCTCGACGTGCGGGAAGGGCCGCAGACGGGTCTGTCGGGTGCCGTACCGGGCGTAGTGGAACGCGCCGGGTGTGAACGCGCTGTCGACCCCTGCGCCCACGCGGAGCAGCCCGAGGTCGAACGCGGCGCCGAGCGCGGGCACGAGGGTGGCAGAGTTCACCGTGCCGCGCGTCTCCGGGGCGTTCGGGTACTCCTGCAGGAAGAAATCGCCGCTCGACAGCCAGCCGCCGCCCACGAACCCCGTGATCGACAGCCCCGATCCGTCGTCGTCGCGGGCCGTCCGCTCGCGAGGCAGCTCGACCGCCTCGACCCGATCGGGGGTGACCCGGAACACCACGGGGTCTCGCGGGCCCGACTTCGCGAACCACAGCTCGCCGCCGAGCGCTTCGAGGCGTGGGCGGAGCTCGGCCGGCACGGGCGTCTCGGGGCTCAGCCCGCGAACGAAGCCCTGCCACACGGCATCGGACAGCCCGACGGTGAGGACCTCGGTGCTGCCGGGCTCGAGGTCGACGGTCCAGCGTTCGAGGATGTGACCGTCGCGCTCGAGGTGCACGTAGTGCCGGCCCGGAGGCACGCGGAGGTTGGACGCCGTGTCGTCGCGGGGCTCGCCGTCGACCCGCAGGAGCGCGCCCTCGGGAACGCCTTCGACCCGCAGGCCGCCGGGGAGCGCGCCCGTCACGGCCTCGCGGACGCGGTCGTACGCCACCCGCTGGGGGGCTTCGGCGATCTCGTACGGGGTGACCTCGCGCTTCGGATCGAGGGCGGCGGCGTCGCGCCACGGACGCTCGACGACCGCGCTGTCGAGGCTGGCGCGCCAGGGCTCGGCGTCGGGATCGGACGCGAGAGAGGCGTCGAAGTACCGGTCGACCGCGAACCCCTGGTAGGTGAGCGCGCGGAACAGGGCCGTGCGATCCTCGGCCGAGCGCACCACGGAGATGGCGTCGAGCGGCACCTGGAGGTCGGCCATGATCACGAGCTCGCCGTCGAGCTTGAGCTCGTACGCGCGGACCTCCTGGAGCGCGGCCGTGAGCCGAGCGTACGCAGCATCGTCCGCAGCGGAAGCGTCGGTTCCGGCGGCCCTCACGTCCCACGCGTCGAGCACGCGCCCGGCGCCATCGAGGGCGCTCACACGGGCCTTCTGCTCGGGCGTCACGGGCCCCAGCCACACGACCTCGGCGGCGCCGGCCGGCAGCGCGAGCGCGAGCGCGAAGAGCGCGATGGAGACCGACCGGAGCGGGCTCAGCGACACGTGAGCGCTCCGGCGTCCACGCTGCATCGGACCTCCCTGCGCCCTTCGATGCGCACGGTCGTCGTGTAGGTGCTCCCGAGGTACGTCGCTTCGACGCTGCACGTGCCGGCCGGGAAGTTGCGGAGCCGCGCGGAGGCCGTCCCGGACGCCGTCACGTCGCCGCACGCCACGCGCAGCCCAGCGGCGTCGGGCAGGGCGACGAGCGCACCGGACACCCGTGGAGCGTCGGGATCGACCGTGGGCTCGGGCTCGGGCTGGGGCTCGGGCACGGGCTGTGGCCGGGGATCGGGCCGCACCACGGGCTGCGGGACCACCGGCTCGGGCTCGGGCTCGACGATGGGCTCGGGCTCGACGACAGGCTCGGGCTCGACGACGGGCTCGGGCTCGGCGACGGGTTCTGGGTGGGGCTCGACGACGGGCTCGGGCGCGACGACGGGCACCGGAAGCGGCGTCGGAGTGGGCTCCACGGTGGGCCCGCGCCCCGGAACGAGCCCGGCGAACACGATGGCGCCGATGCCCAGGAGCGCGACTCCACCGGCCCCGAGCACCATCGCGATGAACGCGAGGATGCCGAGACCCTTGCCCGCCCGCGAGATGCCCGAAGGTGCCTCGGTGGTGACGGGGTCGTCCGGCATCAGCGTCGACGCGGAGCTGTCGGACGACGGCGTGGGGCGCGTGTCGCGCAGGGCGGCCGCCGTGGACGGTGCCATCACGGGGTAGGTGCCGCTGTCGGTGTTGGTGAGCACCTCGGACAGCACCCCGGACGCGGGCCGTGGCTGGTGCCCGAGCACCTCGGGGACGCCGCCCACGAACTCCCGACAGAACTCCACGAGCGTCTCGCCGCTCGCCCGCCGCGCGAGGCTGCGCAGCTGGTCGCCGAGCTCGGACGCGGAGGGGCGCTGGTCGGGCTCTGCCGCGAGCGCGCGCCTGAGGACCTCGCACAGCTCCTGCGCCAGCGCGGGCGTGACCCGGTTCCGCACGAGCTCGAGGGCCTCTTCGACGAAGGGGGTGTGGCGCTCCTCGAGCACGGGCGTGCGCCCCAGCGGCCGGCCGAGCAGCAGCTCCACGATGGACGCCGCGTTCGCGTACACGTCGCCGGGCGCGTCGTCGGACTCGCACAGGATGCGCTCGGGCGCCATGTACCGCTCGGTGCCGAGCCAGGCGCTGCCCCGGGTGCTGGACTCCCGGGCTTCGAGCTGTACGCGCGCGACCCCGAAGTCGAGCACCTTCACCTCGCCGTCGAGGGTGAGGCGCACGTTGCTGGGCTTGATGTCGCGATGCACCACGCGGAGGGGCGTGCCGTCGGTGTCGATGGCGTTGTGGGCGGCGTCGAGCGCGGCGCACACGGCGGCGCCGGCCTCGAGCGCGGCGGCCACGGGGAAGGGGCGCTCGCTGGCGCTCAGCGCGTCGAGGATCTGCTCGAGGTCGGCGCCGGGCACGTAGTCCATGATCACGGCCCACCGGTCGCCGAGCCGCACGAGGTCGAGCACGGTGACGATGTTCCGGTGCGACAGGAGGCCGAGGATGCGCGCTTCGTCCCGCATGCGACGCCCGGCTTCGCGGCTCTTGGACACATTCCGGTTCAGGAGCTTGATCGCGACCTTCCGCCGGAAGCCCGCCCCGCTGTCCTGCTCTGCGAGGTACACCTCTCCGAACGCCCCTTCGCCGATGATCTGCTTGAGGTGGAACTTTCGTCCGGAGGAGGTCGCGGGTTCTTCCATGCGGTGGGTCAGGGCCCCGTGTCGGCCGGTGCGACGAAGGGCACCAGCTCGAACTCGATGGACGACTGCCAGTTCGTGAACTCGTCGAGGTCGTCGTGGAGGTTGCTCTGGATGGAGACCGTGAGGCGCGTGATTCCGGGGCTCACGTCGGCGGCATCGCGGGTGAACACCAACGAGGGCTCGAACGACGCCTGGTAGCCCTCCACGTTCCCGAGGGTGGCGTGCCAGTGACCCTGGCCGTCGACCAGCTCGATGCCTTCGACGTACGGGCTCGTGAGCGTGAGGTTGTCGATGTCGACCACCACGAGCATCTCGAGGCTCCCGTCGGGTTGCAGTTCCACCGTCTGTACGTCGCGAGGGGGGTAGGCGATCCGGATTGCGGGCTCGAGGGAGGTGGTCTCGGGGGGTTCCGGAGGGGCGCACCCCACGAGGAGGGCGACTCCGACCCACGCTGGGCGCATGCGAACTCCGATGTCGTCGCTCCTGGTTATACCGCGGACGGCGAGGGGCTGCAGGGCGTATGGGTCGGATCGGACGCGTTCTCCGATGGGTGGTGAGAGGTCGTCGGCACGGGTTTCGGGCCCGGTTGCGCGCGAGGGTCTGCTCGCCTCGCACCGGTCCCGCTCCCGGGAGTGCCGACGCCCCGGTGTCGGTGCCCGCGGGCCCTCCGGCGGTCGCCGTGCCCACCGAGCCCGACGGGTTCGTCGATGCGTGCGCGGTGTCGGAGCTCGCGGAGGGCGAGGTGGCCGAGTTCATCGTCGGAGGCACGTCCGTCGCGCTGGTGCGCGCGAGCGACGGCTACCACGCGCTCGGGAACGTGTGCCCGCACGCGGGTGGGCCCATCGGAGATGGCGACGTGGAGGGCGACAGCGTGCGCTGCCCGCTGCACGGGTGGGGGTTCGACATCCGAACAGGCACGTGCGAAGTCGATCCTTCGATCGCGCTCCGCGTCTACCGGGTGCGGGAGCGGTCGGGCCGGGTCGAGGTGGAGATACCGGAGACCCTCGGGCGTTCGACGGGGTAGAATCGGGATCGGGGGGGTGCTTGACGGACGCGCGACTCCGGAGCCTGGCCGACGAGCTCAAGGGTGTGGGTGCCGAGTGGCTCGTCGTAGACGGAGCCGGCCGGGTGATCTCGGGGTGTCGTCCGGTCGGTGAGGACGTCGCGTCCTGGCTCCCGGGCTGGTCGCCCGACGGGCACTCGGTGGCACGGCGCTCGCTCGACGACCGCTGGGTCTCGCTCCAGGTCCTGCATCGAACCCGCACCCAGCGGCTCTACCTCGTGCTCGACCGCACGTGTGAGCTCGTGGTCGAGGAAGCGCGCCTGCTCTCGTCCCGACGGCGGTCTCAGGCCGAGCTCGCCGGCTCCACCGCGCGCGAGATGAACGACGCGATGACCATCGTCCAGGGGCGGCTCGAGCTCCTGCGCGCGTTCGCCCTGGAAGACCCCGAGGCCGCCGACCGCCATGCGGCCATCGCGCTGGAGCACGCGCAGCACGCCGCGGAGACGCTCCACGATCTCCGTCTGGTCGGTGCCGTCACGCCCGCCGAGGTGGGGGCGGTCCGCGTGCTCGACGCCGCGCGGAGCGGTCTCGAAGCGTCGCGACTCAACGCCGACCGCGTCCAGATCGACGTCCACCCCGCAGACCTCGAGGTGCTCGGCCGCGAGGGGCCGCTGCGGCGGGTCTTCACCACCGCCCTGCGCGCGATGGGCACGGGTCGCGAGAGCCTCTCGCTCACGGCCCGTCGGTCCGGCGACGTGGTGCGGGTGAGCATCGCGGCGGCCGGGCGTCGGCGTACCGACGTCGACGCGCTGCAGCTCGGCATCATCGCCGCTCTCCTCGATGCGCTGGGGGGCGTCCTGTCCCAGACCGGTGCGGGCATCGATCTGGTGCTCCCGGCCGACGAGCTCGACCGCATCGAGGGGCCCTCCGGGCAGGAGGGGGAGCTCCTGGTCGTGGGCCACCCGTATCTCGCCGACCGCGTGTCCCGGCTGCTCGAGGGGGATGCCGTCAGCGTGCGTGGCGAGCCCACTGCCGAAGCCGCGCTCGCCCGCGTGACCGATCCCGGAGTCGTCGGGCTCGTCACGCAGCTCCTGCTCCCGGAGCGTTGCGGGCTCGCGCTCTATCGGGATGTCCAGCGAGTGCGTCCCGATCTGCCGCTCGGGCCGCTGGTCGTCACGGCCGACACCCTCACGCGACTGCCGCGCGACGTGCGCTGCGTGGCGGGCCCCCTCACGAGAGCCCGCCTCTACCGGGGCCTCAGAGCTTAGGCGCCGCGTTCCGGATCGCTTCGCTGGCGCCTTCCTCGAACTTGCGGAAGTTCTTGATGAACAGGCCGGCGAGCTTCTTCGCGGTGGTGTCGTACGCCAGCTTGTCCTTCCACGTGGTGCGGGGATCGAGGATCTCCGACGGGAGGCCGGGGCACTCGGTGGGCACCTCGAAGCCGAAGAGCGCGTTGGTGCGCGTGGGTGCGCTGTCGAGCGAGCCCGCGTTGATGGCGTCGACGATGGCGCGCGTGTGCTTGAGCGACATGCGCTTGCCGGTGCCGAACGCGCCACCCGTCCAGCCGGTGTTCACGAGCCACACGGTGGCGCCGTGCCGCTCGATCTTGCTCGCGAGGAGCTCCGCGTACCGCGCGGGGTGGTGGACCAGGAACGGCGAGCCGAAGCACGCGGAGAACGTGGCCTCGGGCTCGTCGACGCCCATCTCGGTGCCCGCGACCTTCGCCGTGTAGCCGCTGATGAAGTGGTACATCGCCTGCTCGGGCGTGAGCTTGCTGACCGGGGGCAGCACGCCGAAGGCGTCGCACGTGAGGAACACAACGTTGTTCGGGTGCCCGCCGATGCAGGGGATCTTCGCGTTGTCGATGTACTCGATCGGGTAGCTGCACCGCGTGTTCTGCGTGAGCGAGGTGTCGTCGTAGTCGACCTCGCGCGTCTCGGGGTCGTACACGACGTTCTCGAGCACCGCGCCGAACCGGATCGCGTTGAAGATCTCGGGCTCCTGCTCGGGCGAGAGCGCGATGGCCTTGGCGTAGCAGCCGCCCTCGATGTTGAACACGCCGTCTTCGGTCCAGCAGTGCTCGTCGTCACCGATGAGGTTGCGCGCGGCCTCTGCGGAGAGGGTGGTCTTCCCCGTGCCCGACAGACCGAAGAAGATGCTGACCTTGCCGTCCTGGCCCTCGTTCGCGGAGCAGTGCATCGACAGCACGTCCTTCTTGGGCATCAGGTAGTGCATGATCGTGAACACGCCCTTCTTCATCTCGCCCGCGTACTCGGTGCCGAGGATGACGAACTCGCGCCGACCGAAGTGCAGCGCCACGCTCGTCTTGCTGGTCATGCCCTCGGTGTACCGGTTCGCGGAGAACTGGCCGGCGTTGAAGATCGTGTAGTCGGGGTCGCCGAAGTCGGCGAGCTGCTCCGGAGTGGGCCGGATCAGCATGTTGTGCATGAACAGCGCGTGGTACGCGCGGGTGGTCACGACGCGGATCTTGATCCGGTACTTCGGATCCCACCCTGCGAAGCCATCGATCACGTAGAGCTGATCGCGGGTGTTGAGGTAGTCGAGCGCGCGCTCGCGGTTGATCATGAACACGTGCTCGTCGAGCTTGATGTTCACGTTCCCCCACCACACCTCTTCCTTGCTGCCGGGCTCTTCGACAATCCGCTTGTCGCCGGGGCTGCGGCCCGTCTTGTCGCCCGACATCGCCACGAACGCACCGGTGCTGGTGATCGCCGATCCCGCCTCGTCGCGAAGCCCGTACTCGTAGAGCCGAGCGGGCGCTGCGTTGCGCAGGACACGCTCCACCGTGATGCCGTACCGTTCCAGGTTGAAACCACCGCCCATGCCGCACCTCCGCCCCGTCCGTGGCGACGGGGCGCCGTAGTAACACGCGGTCCGGGACGCGCGAGAGGGCTTGCCAGCCTCCCAGCGGACCGTTAGTGCGGCTGGGTTCACTTTCCACGAGGACGCCGAAATGGCTCGCGTGTGCACCTTCTCGGGCAAGCGCCCGAATGTCGCCAACAAGGTCTCCCACTCCAACCGCAAGTCGAAAAAGCGCCAGCTTCCGAACCTGCAGAAGAAGCGGTTCTGGTGGGCCGACGGTGGGCGTTTCGTCACGATCCGCGTGTCGACCTCCGCGATGCGGACGATCGACAAGAAGGGTCTCGAGAACTACGCCGCCGAAGCCGGCGTCGATCTCGCGAAGTTCTGAGGTCCGCGGGCCTCCGGGCCCGTACCCTCCGATCGCCCAGCCCGCACGATCCGGTCCTCGTCACCGGGTCTGCGGGCTGAGCTGCGTTCGGCGTCCAGCGTCCGACCCGCCGCGGCGACCTCGGCCGCGAAGCGCCACTCTCGTGGGGGCGCGGCCCGCCTGGTGACAGGCAATGGCTTTCCCTGCGACGACTTCAGGGACTGACGGGAGGACGCGTCAGAGCTGGAAGTCGATGATCACCGAGCCTCGCTCCTGCTTCTCGTCACGGTCCTCCGGGGGAGGCTCCGCGGACGGGGGCGGTCGCGGGACTTCGATGTGGAGCGGAACGAGCGCGCCGTCGCGGCTTTCCTTCTCGCGCTCTCTCCGAATCCGGTCGATGATGTAGGCGTCGAGCATGGGCTCTCCGTCTTCGATCGGGGTCCTGGTCAAACCTTAGCACCGACCACGGCACCGACAACAGCTTTCTCGTCGACCAGCCGGCGCGCCCGCTGCGTCAGCTCGTCGTAGAGGGGGAGGAGCTCTTCGAGCCCGGCATCACGGAGCGCTTCGCGGTGCCCGGCCAGGGTCGCCTCGTCGCCGCGGGCCACCGGACCCGTCAGGCTGTGCGCCGGACCGACCCTTCCGGCGTTCTCGATCGACTGGCGCGCCAGCGGAGCGAGCAGGCCGGGCGCCTCGGACTCCGGCACTCCTGCAGCGGCCAGCACCCGCGAGGCCTCCGCGAGCAGCACGGTGGCGAAGTTCCCCGCGATCACGGCGGCTGCGTGGTAGAGCCGGCGGTCCCCGGGAACCTCGATCGCGCGCATCCCCAGGGCCGCTGCGAGCGCGCGCCCGAGCGCCAGGGCCTCGGGGTCCCCCGCGATCGCGGCAGGCACGCCCGTGAGCTCGGGAATCCCCACCTCGGGGCCTGGGAACGTCATCAGGGGATGGAAGCTCCCGGCCGGCCGGTGGGGGCGCAGCACCCCGAAGGGCGTGGTGCCCGAACAATGCAGGACCACCGCCCCCTCTGGCACCGTTTGCGCCGCGTCCGCGATGGCGGAGTCGGGCACCGCCAGCACGACGTTCGGAGCCTGCGCGCGCCCCCCCCGGTCCACGAGCTCGACCCGATGGGCCGGGGACAGGAGCGCTGCGAGCGTGCGGCCGAGCCGACCAGGTCCGACGATGGAGACGTGCATCGGGTCCCTCCGGGCTCATGATAGGGTCGCGGCCCGAGGGGTGCTGCGTGGGAGTCGTCGAACGTGAGCAACGGGGGCGGGTCCGGGTGGTCTGGCTGAACCGTCCCGATCAGAGGAACGCCCTGTCCGCCGAGCTGGTCGAGGCCCTGCTGGCCGAGTTCGAAGACGCGTCGGCCTCCGAAGACACCGGCGCCGTCGTGCTCGCCGGGCGGGGCCCCGCATTCTGTGCCGGGGGCGACCTGAAGGGCTCGATGGGCATGAGCGGCGGGTTCGTCGCGGCGCACGAGGGGCGCGAGCAGTTCGCGGCCGTGATGCGCGCCATCCCGACGGCCGCCGTCCCCGTGATCGCGGCGGTGCACGGCGACGCCATGGGCGGCGGGCTCGGGCTCGCGGCGGCGTGCGACATCTTGGTCGCCGAGGAGGGCGCCAAGCTCGGAACGCCCGAGATCCGGCTGGGTCTGTTCCCCTGGATCATCCTCGCGGTGCTCCAGCGCGACGTGCCGCGGAAGAAGCTCGCGGAGCTCGTGTACACGGGCGGGCGGTGGACCGCCGCGGAAGCGGAGGCCGTCGGGCTCGTGAACCACGTCGTGCCGGTGGGGGCGGGGCTCGACAAGGCCATGGAGATCGCCGAGGTCGTCGCGAGTCGCTCGCCGGTGATCGTGAAGATGGGCAAGGCCGCGTTCCACCGCATCTCCGACCTCGACTACGACCAGGCCCTGGCGTTCATGCACGGGCAGCTGTCGCTCAACCTGTTGACCGAGGACGCGATGGAGGGCATCGGCGCCTTCCTGCAGAAGCGCGCTCCCGAGTGGAAGGGCCGATGAACATCCGACGTGTGTTGATCGCCAACCGGGGCGAGATCGCGAAGCGCCTGATCGACTACTACCGGGGCCAGGGCATCGAGACGGTCGTGGCGTTCTCCGAGGCCGATGCCGAGCAGCCCTACCTCGACGACGCCGACTTCGCCGTCTACCTGAACGGACGCAGGGTGGGGGAGACCTACCTCGACCCGCATCGGGTCGTGTCTGCCGCGCTCGACTCCGGGTGCGACGCCATCCACCCGGGCTACTGCTTCCTGGCGGAGCACGTGGGCTTCTACTCGCTCGCCACCAACGCCAACATCGCGATCTACGGGTGCGACGCGCTGATCATCGCGAAGGTGGTCGACCGGGCGCTCGTGCGGCGCATGGCCAAGACGCTCGGCATCCCGCTCATCCCGGGCACCGAGCCGATCCCGGCCGACGACGACGGGCTCGCAGCAGGCGCCCAGCTCGGCTTCCCGCTGTTCGTGAAGGCCGTCGCGGGCGGAGCGCTCGCACGGGTCGACGCGATGGATGAGCTCGAGAGCGCCGTCAGCGACGTACGCCAGCTCGGGCGCGCCGTGTCGGGCGACTCCGCGGTGTTCCTCGAGCGTGCGGTCGACGACCAGCGCCACATCGGCGTCACGGTCGTGGGCGACCGCCAGGGCCGGGTCGTGCACCTGGGCGCGATGGACGGCTCGCTCGAGGTCCGCTACCGCACCTGGGTCGAAGAGCTCGGTCCCGACGTGGTCTCCGACGTGTCCGCCAAGCTCACCGCCGCCAGCGTCGAGCTCGCGAAGGCCCTCGGCTGGACCGGCGTGGGCAAGGTGCGGTGGGCCGTGACGCCCCGGGGAGGGTGGTACCTGCTCGGGTTCTCCGCGCGCCTCGCCACCGGCTACTCGCTCACCGAGCGCGTGCACGGCGTCGATCTGCTCCGCACCCAGGCCATGGCCCTCGAGGGCGACTCCATCCCGTGGACCCAGGCCGACGCGAAGCTCACGGAACACGGCATCCAGGTTCGCGTGTTCCACGTCCGCACCAGTGATCTGTCCCGTCCAGACGGGGCGGTCACGAGGCTCGTCCTCCCGGAGGGCGTGTTCGTGGAGGTCGGCGTGGAAGAAGGGCTCGAGTGCAACGAAGACAGCGAGCCGCTGCTCGTGAAGCTCACCGCCGTCGCACCCACCCGTCAGGCCGCCCTGGTGAAGATGCGGGCCGCGCTCGACGATCTCGTGGTCGAGGGGGTCGACACCAACCTCCCGATGCTCCTCGCCCTGTTCGACGACCAGGCCTTCTGGCGCGGGGAGTACGACGTGCGCACCCTCGAGCCGCTCCGGGGCAACTGACGTGTGGCTCGTCCTGTCCGCCCTGGCGGGCCCTCAGGAGTGCCATACCCGCCTCGACACCTGGGTCGACTTCCGTCCGGAACCGTCCGACACCACCTGGGAGGTGCCCGGCGGCTGGGACAAGAAGCGGCTCGAGGCGTTCCCGCCACACCGGGTGGCCCAGGCGGAGCTCGAGAAGTCGGCGTTCAAGCGGTTCCCGGTCACGATCCAGGACGCTCTCCTGTCGGGCACCCTGCCCGAGGCCGACGGGCTCGGTGAGGTCGCGCTCAAGCTCGCGTGGGGCGAGCCCGACTTCGTGTGGGGCACGGAGCCCGGGTGCCGCGCGCTCCTCTACGGGGAGAAGGCCCCCCCCGAGCTCGTGGAGACGTGCGACGGCGAGATCGTCGGCCGGTACGGGCTCGCGGCGCCCATCGCCTGCTCGCGGCTCGATGCTGTCGTGCCCCGGCTCGGCAAGCGCACGCTGTCCGAGCTCGACCGCGCCCAGCAGGTGGGGCTGCTCGCGGGCCTCCCCGATCGCTGGATGACCGAGGACGATCTCGAGGTCGCGTTCGGCGAGCCCCGCGAGAAGAAGGGCTCGACGCGCACCTACCTCGACGACCGCGGCGTGCAGCTCGATCTCACCGTGCACCTCGACGAGGCCGGGTACGCCGAGCGCTGGGAGCTCGCCTCCGGGCCCCGCGTCGGTGGGATCCTGCCCGAGGGCACCACGCTGCAGGCGGCCCCCGGGGCCCCCGTGTCGGCGCTGGTTCCGGTGGCCGTCGCGCCGGGTCCGGTCCCACCGGGTCCGGCTCCCGTCGTCGCCGTCGCGGAGCCGGCCCCCGTGGCGCCCGCCCCCGTGGTGCGTGCGAGCACGCTCCCGCCCGAGAATCCCTCGGCTCAGCGCCCGGATGTGCCTACAGGCCGGTACGAGGTCGCCGGCCAGTGTGCGGGAACCGGCCTCACGGCCCGCGTCGATCTCGACGCTGCGGGCACGTTCCAGGTGAGCGCCCGCGTCGACCAGGGCGAGAGCACCTCGATCGCGGTGTACCGCACGAAGGGCCTGCTGCGCGGCACGGCCGAGAAGCTCGCGCTCGAGGGGGTGGGCACCGGGCGCCTGGAGGACGGGGTGTTGGCGGTCACGCTGGGCCCGTGGCCACTCGCGTCGTGCAACGGCGCGGTGCTCGCCGCCGCCGCCCCCTGACAGCGCGAGGAGGCGCACCGGGTTAGCCCGGCTGGGTTGGAGGAACCCATGCCAGGCCATCGTCCGGCCCGCATCGCCGAGATGATCCACCGCGAGCTCGCACAGCGCCTGCGGCTCGAGGTGAAGGACCCTCGTGTGACCGAGATCTCGATCACCCACGTGCGGGTGACCGGCGACCTCCGTCGGGCCTACGTGCAGTACCTGCCGCTCGGCGGCGAGGCCCCGGGTGACGACCTGATCGAGGGTCTGCAGGAAGCCGCGAAGCAGCTCCGCGGCCCGATCGGTCGTGCGCTCCGCCTGCGCCACGCGCCCGAGCTGCTGTTCGAGATCGACACCCACACCCTCGAGGCCGTTCGCATGACGAACCTCCTCGACAAGCTGTCCGCCGAGCGGGTGGACCGGGAGAGCGAATGAAGGCGGGATTCCTCGTCATCGACAAGCCCGAGGGCATCACGTCGCACGATGTGGTCGCCGCGGTCCGTGCGGTCACGGGAGCGAAGAAGGTCGGTCACACCGGCACACTGGATCCGTTCGCCACCGGCGTGCTGCCGCTCGCCATCGGGTTCGCCACGCGCCTCATCCAGTTCCTCGACGAGTCGTTGAAGGTGTACGACGCGACCATCGCGCTCGGAACCCGCACGGACACGGGGGATCCCACGGGCACGGTCGACGCCGAGGCGCCCGTGCCGGAGCTCTCCGAGGCACGCCTCCTCGACACCCTCGCGGGCTTCGTGGGGCCGCGCATGCAGACGCCGCCCGCCTACAGCGCGGTGAAGAAGAACGGCAAGCCCCTGTACGAGTACGCCCGGAAGGGGGAGACCGTCGAGGTCGCGGCGCGTCCCATCACGATCCACGGGCTCGACCTCGTGGAGTGGTCGTCCGGCCCCGTTCCCTCGGTGCGTGTGCGCATCCACTGCAGCCGCGGCACGTACGCCCGCGTCCTCGCGAACGAGATCGCCGAAGCGCTCGGCACGGTGGGACACCTGAGCGCACTGGCGCGCGATCGCTCCGGTCCGTTCGAGATCGGGGATGCCCTGTCGTTCCAGGCGCTGTCCGACATCGTGTCGGAGGAGCCGGGCCTCCCGTGGGACCGCGTGCTCCTGTCGCGCGGCCGCCGCGAGGAGCGCGTGAAGTGGAAGCGTCGCGAGGACGTGATCGGCGCGCTCGCCCTGCACATGCGGCGTCCGCTCGACTGCCTGAGCCACCTCCCGCTCGCGGACGTCGACAGCGAGGGCGCGAAGCGGGTGCGGGATGGCGGAGACCCCACGAACGTGCCGTCCGGGCTGCTCGTCGGGCAGCGGTTCCTCGTGGCGGAGGGCGATCGGCTGATCGCCGTGGCGGAGCGGGCTCCGACGGGGTGCAAGGTCCTGCGTGTCCTCTGATCCGCTCGCGGACGGGTGGGTGATCGAGCCCGCCCGTACGGGGCGGAGTCGCTGTCGGGTGTGTCGGGACGTCATCGCCAAGGGGGCGGTGAGGCTCGGCACGCCGCCCGAGGTCGGCCACGCCGAGGTGGAGTGGCACCACCTGGCGTGCGCGGCGGGGTTCTGGCCCGAGGCCGTGCTCTCGATGCTGGGGACCGATGCGTTCGGCGAGGACGGTGCGGCGGCGCGCCGGATGGCCGCCCGACTCGAGGTCCGTCGGGTCGATCTGGACGCCGCGGTGGCGGACGCGAAGCGCGGGGCCTGGTCGGAGGCCATCGACGTGCTGCTGTCGGCGTGGTGGTCGACGCGATCGCCCGAGGTGGCCGAGCGGATCACGGCCATCAGCGCGAGCGAGGTCGAGCGGGCGGGCGGGATCCCCACCGGCCGTGCGCTCGAGGCGTTCGTGAGCGGGCTCGATGCCGAAGACGCCCTCCAGCGGGGGCTCGCCATCGCCGCGGCGGGGCGCGCGACCAAGTCTGCGATGCCGGATGCGCTGAGCGCCGCGCTCACGGGTCCGCCGGACCCCCGGTGGATCGATCTCGTGCTCCCGTGGTTCGACGACCCCCCCTGGCAGAACGCGGGCTTCGTGTGGGAGCGCGTGCGTCGCATCGTCGACCGGCTGGCCGATCCGCGCGTGAAGCCGATGCTCGACGTGCTCCGGCAGGAACGCGCGGGTATCGCCATGCGGTACGGCTGGGACGGTGCGTTCGAGCTGGAGGCGTGGGTGCGGTCCCACGACGACGCGTGGTTCGCCGCGCAGCTCGCATCGACCGTGCCCCTCGATGACGCCCAGAGGGGCGCGCTCCGTGCGCTCGACGGCCTCCTGGAGCGCCGGCTCGACCGGACCGCCAGCGCGGCCATCCGTCTGCGCGACCTGTACGAGGCCGCCGCAGCGGGCAGTGCCGACGCGCGCCTCGTGCTGGCCGACCTTTTCGCGGCCGAGGGCGATCTCCGCGGGGAGTACCTGCAGCTCTGCGCAGCCGAGCCCGATCGCCGCGTGCGCGGGCGGCTCCGCGAGCTCGAGCAGCACCACTGGCGCGCGCTGCTGGGGGGGCTCGCGCCCGTCGTGCTGAAGCGGGGCCTGCGCCTGGAGCACGGGCTCCCGGTGGAGGTGGTCGCGACCTCGCGCCGGCCCGCGGACATCGAAGAGGTGCGCTCGGCCCTGGAGTGGGCGAGCGTCGAGGTGCTCGAGCTCCCGCCGCCTGCCGGGTCGGTCGAGGGGGTCGTGCAGCTCGTGTCTCCGGCGGCCGTCCGGCTGCGCGAGATCCGCGCGGTGCTCCATCCGGGAACGCTCGACGAGCTGCTGTTCGCCGGTCCGGAGCTGCCGTCCGTGCGCTCCGTGGTGGTGCTCGAGACCGCCATCCGCCTGCCGCCCGCACCGGTCCACGGCGCGTGCCGGTTCCCGGGCCTCGAGCGGTTGGTCCTCCCGCCGACCTACCCCACGGACGTCCGCAGGGCGCTCGCAGCCCGCCTCCCGCGCGTCCAGATCGATGTCCACTTGCCCCCGCGGCGGCGCTGACATACGTGCGCCGTTCGTCTTCTGCGGCAAGGCGGAATCGACCCATCGGTCGGCGCCATGGTCCACCTCGCTGCGGAAGTCGTCACAAGGAGAATCACCATGGCACTCACTGCAGACGAGAAGAACGGGATCATCAAGGAATACGCGCTCGCCGACGGCGACACGGGTTCCGCGGAGGTCCAGGTGGCGCTGCTCACGAACCGCATCCGCTACCTCACCGAGCACTTCAAGACGCACAAGAAGGATCACGCGAGCCGTCGTGGCCTGCTGAAGCTCGTCGGCCAGCGCCGCAAGCTGCTCAAGTACGTCCGCAACAAGGATCACGCGCGCTACCAGGATCTCATCCAGCGCCTCGGTCTCCGCCGCTAGATCCGGTCGAGCCAGGGTCTCGCGCCGCGCGAAGCCCCCGGTTGCGTTCCAGCCCGCCCCATCGGCCCGATGGTGGTGGGCTGGCGTGCGTCTGGGGGCTGCGATACATGGGCTGCGATCGGGGGGCAGTCCCTCGTTCAGCGATCTGTAAAAACCATCCATAGAGAAGCGCTGGGCCTTGGTTCACAGGTCTTCCCAGCCTCACGGTGGTCACCGTGGGTCTCGGTAGGCTTGTCCGGAAACGAAGGTCCGGTGCTCCCAACGCAGCGCACGCTCGACGTGCGTCTGCATTCCGAGGAGCTCACGTGACCCAAGAGATCACGAAGTCCATCGACGTCGGTGGACGTCCCATGACATTCAGCACCGGGAAGTACGCCAAGCAGGCGTCCGGTGCGATCATCATCCGGCAGGGCGATTCCATGGTGCTCTGCACCGCGGTGTGTACGCCCGCCTGGCGGCCGGCCGACTTCCTGCCGCTCACGATCGACTACCAGGACCGCAATGGCGCCAACGGCACCATCCCCGGCGGCTACCTGAAGCGCGAAGGCCGGGCGAGCGAGCGCGAGACGCTGCTGTCCCGCGTCATCGATCGCTCGATCCGTCCGATGTTCCCGAAGCACTTCCGCGACGAGTGCCAGGGCATCGCGACCGTCATGTCCTACGACAAGGATGCCGAGACCGACGTGCTCGCCCTCTGTGGCGTGTCCGCGGCCTTCCACGTCAGCGACGCCCCGATGACGCAGCCCATCGCCGGTGTGCGCATCGTCCGCGTCGACGGTGAGCTCAAGCTCAACCCGACGTTCGACGAGACCGAGCGCGCCGACATCAACCTGATCGTCGCGGGCACCCGCTCGGCCATCACGATGGTCGAGGGCGGCGCCACCGAGGCCTCCGAGGAGGTCATGCTCGACGCGTTCGACATGTGCCAGAAGGCCATCACGGCCATCATCGAGTGCATGGACGAGCTGCAGAAGGCCGCCGGCAAGGCCAAGATCGACCCGGGTCCCTCTCCCGAGATCCCGGCCGACATCGTCAAGGCCGTCGAGAAGCACGGCAAGAAGCCGCTCGTGAAGGCGCTCGCCGTCAAGGGCAAGTTCGAGCGTGGCGACGCCATCAAGGCCGCCCGCAACGCCGCGATCGAGAAGCTGGTCGACGGGAAGGACGAGGCCGAGGCCGCCGAGATCACGAACCACGCGAAGGCCGCGTGGGAGAAGCTCGTGAAGAAGACCATGCGCATGGCGGTCATCGAGACCCGCAAGCGCATCGACGGTCGCGCCCCCGATGGCATCCGCGCCATCTGGTGCGAGGTCGGCATCGCGCCCCGCGCGCACGGCTCGGCGATCTTCACCCGTGGGGAGACCCAGGGCTTCATCAACATCGCGCTCGGCACCGAGCCCGATCTGCAGCGCATGGAGCTCCCGTTCGACCGGAACCACGAGCGCACCTTCATGCTCACGTACAACTTCCAGCCCTTCTGCACCGGTGAGGCCCGTCCGCTCCGGGGGCCGAAGCGTCGCGAGATCGGCCACGGGGCCCTCGCGCGCCGCGCGATCGAGTCGGTCATCCCGACCTTCGAGGAGTTCCCGTACGTCATCCGCTCCACGTCCGAGATCCTCGAGTCCAACGGCTCGAGCTCGATGGCCACGGTCTGCGGCACCACCCTCGCCCTGATGGACGCCGGTGTGCCGATCAAGGCGCCGGTCGCGGGCATCGCGATGGGCCTGATCAAGGAAGGCGACGACTTCGCCGTCCTGTCCGACATCCTCGGCGACGAGGACCACCTCGGCGACATGGACTTCAAGGTCACCGGCACCGCGAACGGCATCACGGCGTTCCAGATGGACTGCAAGGTCGAGGGCGTGTCCCGCGAGATCATGAAGCAGGCCATGGAGCAGGCCCGCGCCGGCCGCGTCCACATCCTCAACGAGATGCTGAAGACGCTCCCCGCCGTGCGCACCGAGATGTCCCCGCACGCGCCGCGCATCACCACCCTGCACATCAAGCAGGACAAGATCCGCGACATCATCGGCCCCGGTGGCAAGGTCATCCGCAGCATCCAGGATGCCTGCGATGTCCGCATCAAGGTCGACGACAGCGGGCGGGTCGACGTGGCGTCGTCCAACCAGGACAACACCGACAAGGCCATCCAGATGATCCGCGAGATCACCCAGGAAGCCGAGATCGGCGCGCTCTACGTGGGCGTGGTGAAGCGCATCGTCGACTTCGGCGCGTTCGTCGAGATCTTCCCCGGCACCGACGGCCTGATCCACATCAGCCACCTCGCTCACGAGCGGGTCGACAAGGTCACCGATGTCCTGATGGAAGGCGACGAGGTGCTCGTGCGCGTCATCGATGTCGATCGCTCGGGCAAGATCCGCCTGTCCCGCAAGGAAGCCCTCGACTCGATGGGCGCGTGACATGCGGGTTCCGGTTCGCGTGAAGCTCCTCCCGCATGGCGAGGGTCTTCCGCTGCCGGACTACCAGACCTCAGGGGCCGCCGGAGCTGATCTCCGCGCGGCCCTCGTCGTTCCGGTGGTCCTGGAGCCGGGAGACCGCACGCTCGTGCCCTGTGGGTTCGCGATGGCGATCCCCGAGGGCTGGGAGGTGCAGGTGCGCCCCCGGTCGGGGCTGGCGGCGAAGTTCGGCGTCACCATGGTGAACGGGCCGGGCACCATCGACTGCGACTACCGCGGCGAGGTGCAGGTGCCGCTCGTGAACCTCGGTCGGGAGCCCTTCCGGATCGAGCGCGGCGAGCGCATCGCGCAGGCGGTGCTCGCGCCCGTGTTCCGGATCACGTGGGACCTCGTGGAGGCCCTCGACGACGACACCGAGCGCGGCGTCGGCGGATTCGGGAGCACCGGGCGGAGCTGAGCGCGCTCAGTTGTCGCCGAGGCGCACCCAGTTCGTGAGCGTGCACGACTCGGGCGCGACGCCTTCTCCGGTGAGCTCGACGTTCCCGGAGACGCCGTTGTCGCCGTTCCGGATCGTGATGAGGTTGTCGGTCAGGTCGAGCCGGAGCACGGGCGGCACCAGGTGGTTGATGCACGCGCGCACCCGCAGGTTCCCGCTCGAGTCGTTGAACAGCGACACGGGCACGTTCGGCACGTTGCCCGCGTTCTCCTCGCTGAACGCGGGGTGCGGGTAGTTCTCGACGCCCAGGTTCAGGGTGGTGACCGCGATGAGGCTGAGATCGCCGTCGTTCGCGTTCGACGGATCGTGCGTGCAGCCGCAGGGATTGCCCGCGGGCAGGCCCTGATCGATCACCTCGATGTTCGCCACGTCGGGGATCGTGGTGATCGTCACGCCGATCGTCTCTCCGCAGGCTTCGGCCGTCCACCGGCCGTCGAGCGCGGTGTAGGCGGTCTGGGCCTCCGCCATGCCCGCGGGCCAGTCGGTGACCGCGATCGAGCCCAGCGTCTTCGTGGTGTACGCCTCGCAGTCCACCACGTCGGTGTCGGTGTCGTCGTTGCCCTTGCAGGCGCCCAGGACCAGGGGGATCCACATCAGGGTGCTGAACCGCATCGTTCCTCCGGGCGCCCACAATACTTCGCCAGCGCCGAGTTGGCCTGGACACGTGAATGGCCCGCACCCGGCCCGCTCGGATACAGGACCGGCTCACCGCAGTCGGCAAGAGGATCCCGGATGTTCGATGTGCTCTCCCGCGGCTTCAAGAGCGCGCGCAACCTGCTCCAGGGGAAGACCGAGCTCACCGAGGAGAACCTCGCGCCGGCCCTCCGTGAGGTGCGCGCGAGCCTGATCCAGGCCGACGTCGAGCTGTCCGTCGCGAAGGCCTTCCTCGACCGCGTGAAGACCCGCAGCCTCGGTGAGGTCGTCAAGCTCAAGTCCAAGAAGGGGCTCCAGGTCTCCGCGCAAGACCACTTCATCAAGGCCTGCTACGACGAGCTCGTCGAGCTCATGGGGCCCGTCGACACCTCGCTCGAGCTGTCCGGGAAGCCCGCGGTAATCATGATGGTCGGCCTCCAGGGGGCGGGGAAGACCACCACCGCCGGAAAGCTCGCGCGCATGCTGTCCGAGCAGGGCAAGAAGCCGCTGCTGGTCGCGGCCGACATCTACCGACCCGCGGCGGTCGAGCAGCTCACGGTGCTCGGGCGCCGCATCGGTGTGCCCGTCTTCCACGTGCCCGGGCAGGGGGCCGTCGCGCTCGCGCAGATGGGGCTCTCGCAGGCCCGGAACACCGGGCGCGACGTGGTGATCGTCGACACCGCCGGTCGTCTCGCGATCGACGAGAAGATGATGCAGGAGGTCGTCGACATCAAGGCCGCCGTGAAGCCCGACAACGTGCTGTTCACGGTCGACGCCATGATCGGCCAGGATGCCGTGAAGACCGCCAAGGCCTTCGACGACCGCCTCGACTTCACCGGGTTCATCCTCACCAAGCTCGATGGTGACGCCCGCGGTGGCGCCGCGCTCTCCATCAAGGCCATCACCGGCAAGCCGGTCAAGTTCCTCGGCCAGGGCGAAGAGCTCGACAAGCTCGAGGAGTTCCGGCCCGAAGGCCTCGCGCAGCGCATCCTCGGCTTCGGCGACGTCGTCGGGCTGATGAACGACTTCGAGCGGCACGTCGACAAGGAAGACGCCGAGAAAGACGCCAAGAAGATGCTCTCCGGCGACTTCACGTACGGCGACTTCGTGAAGCAGATGAAGACCCTCCGGAAGATGGGTCCGCTGCGCGACATCATGGCCAAGATGCCCTTCGTGTCGGGCCTGATGGACCAGATCCCCGCCGAAGCGCTCGACGACCGCGAGCTCGATCGCACCATGGCGATCATCGGCTCCATGACGCGCGAGGAACGCAACCACCCCGACGTCATGAGCGGCTCGCGCATGAAGCGCATCGCGCGCGGCTGTGGGCGCGAGGTCGAAGAGGTCGAAGAGCTCCACCAGCGCTTCATGCAGGCCCGCCAGATGATGGGCGGGCTCGGGCAGATGCTCGGCAACCCCGCGCAGATGGCCGCCATGCAGAAGCAGATGCAGGCCATGCAGGCCGGCGGCGGCTTCCCCGGCATGCCGCCGATGGGGGGTGGGGGGATGCCCGGCTTCCCCGGGTTCGGTGGAGGCGGCGCGCCCGCGAAGCCCCAGCTGTCCGCCGACGAGCGGGCCGCGAAGCGCAAGAAGCAGAAAGACGCCCGCAAGGCCCGGAAGAAGAACCGGAAGTGAGCCCGCAGGGCGCGTCCATCGCGGCGCGTGCGCCGAACCATCTCGGCGACGGCGTCATGGCGCTGCCCGCGATGCATGCCCTCGCCGCACTCGGTCCGCTCACCATCCACGCGCCCGCGTGGGGTGCAGACCTCTACGCCGAGGTCGACGCCACGGTCGCGCCGCGCCAGGCCTTCCGCGCCGACCTCGCCGTGCTGTTCGCGCCGTCCTTGCGTGCGGCGCTCGAAGCCCGGCGGTCGCGCCGCATCGTCGGCACACCCACGGACTTCCGCCGGCTCCTCCTCACCGACGTGGTCCCCGCCCAGACCCACCAGGCCGACACCTACGGCGCGCTCGCCCGTGCCGCGGGCGCACACCCCTCCGGAGCCCCCACCTACGGCGTGCGCGGGCGTACACCCTCCCTTCCGCCCGCCCACATCGGCCTGAATCCGCTGGCGAAGGGCGGCACCACCCGGGAGTGGCCGCACTTCGCCGCCCTCGCGCGCGAGCTCGTGGCCGCCGGGCATCGCGTCGTGTTCTACGCCGGCCCCGGGGAAGCCGAGCGGCTCGCGCCCATCGCGGCGGACCACCTGCAGGCCGTCGGGCTCCCGCTGCCCGACTTCGCAGCGGCCCTCGACCGCTGTGCCGTGTTCGTCAGCAACGACTCCGGCGCCGCGCACTTCGCCCGCGCGTGCAACACCCCGACGGTCGTCGTGCACGGGTCCACGAGCGCCGCACGCACCGGTCCGCACGGCGCCGTCGCGCTCGAGCACGCCGTGCCCTGCCATCCCTGCTACCGGCCCACGTGCTCCGTCGGGCTCGGCTGCCTCGGAACGCCCGTCTCCCGCGTGCTCGCAGCGGTCCAGTCGTGCTCCCCGTCCTGATCCGGCCGGGCAGGCTCGGGGACGTCGTGCTGCTCGGGGCGGTCACGGGCTCCCTCCCGTGCGTCGTCGCCACCGAAGACCGCTACGCACCGCTCGCGGCCCGCCTGAAGGGGGTCGAGCGCGTGATCCCGCTGGCGTCGGTCCGCGACGAGCCCGGGCTCCTGGTCGATCTCCAGGGCTCCCTCCGCACGCGGTGGCTGTGTCGGGGCCGCGCCCACCGCACGATCCACAAGCGGGGCCTGCGCAGGCGCCTGTGGTTGCGCACCGGCTGGCCCGACCCGCCGCGTCCGGACGTCCCCCACGTGTACGCCGAGGCCGCAGGGGTGCCCGTCGCGCCGCTGCCGTGGATCGAGGTCCCCGACCGCCCGCGAACCGCCCTCGGCATCGCGCCCGGCGCCGCGTTCGCTCCCAAGCGGTGGCGCCCCGATCACTTCTCCGCGCTCGGACGCCAGTGGGACGGCCCGGTCACCGTGTTCGGCGGTCCCGGGGAGGAAGGCCTCGTTCGCTTCGTGTCCGCCGGCATCCCCGGGTCCCGACGCGTCATCGAGGCCGGCTTCACCGAGACGATCGACGCGCTCGCCAGCGTCGCGGTCATGGTGGCGGGGGACACCGGCCTGATGCACCTCGCCGGAGCCACGGGCGCCCGCGTCGTCGCGCTGTTCGGGCCCACCCATCCGTCCGACGGGTTCTTCGTCTATCCGGGCACCGCGCTCGGTCGCACGCTCCCGTGCCGTCCGTGCGCCCTCCACCGCGTGGACCGCTGTCGCGTCGGCCACCACGGCTGCATGGCGCACCCGGTGGACGACGTGCTCGCCGCCGTCAGAGCTTCGGGTCGATCCCCAGCGCGCGGATGAGGAACGCGAGCTCGTCGCGCGCTTCCTCGATCTGCATGTCCTGGCTCTTCCCCGCGCCGTGTCCCGCGCGTGTCTCGATCCGGATGAGCACCGGATCCGACCCCTCCTGTGCGTGCTGGAGCGCTGCCGCGAGCTTGAAGCTGTGCGCGGGCACCACGCGATCGTCGTGGTCGGCCGTCGTGATCAACGTCGGCGGGTAGGACGCCGGCTTCGCGTTGTGCACCGGCGAATAGGCGCGCAACGCCGCGAACTCGTCGGCATCGGCGACCGTCCCGTAGTCGCTCGCCCACGCCCAGCCGATCGTCCACTGGTCGTACTTCAGCATGTCCTGTACGCCGACGCTCGGGATCGACGCCGCGAACAGGTCGGGCCGCTGGATCAGCGTGGCCGCCGCGAGCAGCCCGCCGTTGCTGCGCCCGTGCGACGCCACCTCGCTCGCCACACCGCTCGACTTCAGCCACTCCGCACACGCGATGAAGTCGTCGAACACGTTCTGCTTGTGCGTCTTCGTGCCCGCCTCGTGCCAGGCCTCTCCGTACTCGCCGCCCCCGCGCAGGTTCGCGGACGCGTAGACGCCGCCCAGCTCCATGAACACGAGGTTCCGCGGCTTGAAGCCCGGCGTGATGGAGATGTTGAACCCGCCGTACCCGTACAGCAGGGTCTTCGCGCCCTTCGGCCGCTCGGTGCCCTTGTACGTCAGGAACAGCGGCACCTTCGTGCCATCGCGGCTCTCGACGAACACCTGCTCCGTCGTGAACGCATCGGGGTCGAACGGCACCTTCGGCTCGCGCACGGCTTCGGTCGCGAGGGTGGCGAGGTCGAGCCGGTAGATGGTGGGGGGCCGGGTGAACCCGTCGAACGCGAAGTACGCGGCGTCGGCCTTCGCCCGGGACTCGAGCCCCGACACGCTCCCGATGCCGGGCAGCCCGACCTCGCCGATCCGCTTGCCCTTCAGGTCGAACGCCGTGAGCCGGGACTGCGCGTCGACCAGCGTGCCCACGAGCAGGCGGTCGCCGACCAGCGCCGCGCTCTCGATCACGTGCTCGCCCTCGGGCACGGCTTCGAACCACGCCTCCGGACCGTCCTTCCGCACGTCGATGCTGACGATCCGCCCCTTCGGAGCGTCCTTCGTCGTCCAGAACCAGAGCGCGTCGCCACGGGCGGCCAGGTAGAAGTACTGCGCGTCGAACCGGTCGAGCAGCTTGATCACGGGCCGGTCGGGCTGCGCGAGGTCTTTCACGTACACCCGCGCCTTCTCCTCCGTGCCGACCGTGATGGTCATCACCAGCCAGCGCCCGTCGTCGCTCACCGACGTGTAGAAGCCCCAGTCCTTGTGGTCGGGCGTCTCGAACACCAGCGAATCGTCCGACTGGGGCGTGCCGATCGCGTGGAAGTACACCTTCTGGTCGTAGTTCGCGTCGGTCTTCTCGTCGGTCTCGGGGAACCGCGCGTAGAAGAACCCGCTGCCGTCGGGCTTCCACGTGGGCTCGTTGAACTTCACGCCGGTCACCACGTCGTCGAGCACCGCGCCCGTCGCGAGGTCCTTCACGCGGACCGTGCGCCAGTCGGACCCACCCTCGCTCACCGAGTACGCCAGGTGCTTCCCGTCGGGGCTCGGCACGAACTCCGCCAGCGACGTGGTGCCGTCGGCCGACAGCGTGTTCGGGTCGAGCACCACCGTGCCGTCGTCACCGGGCTGATCGGCCATCCGCAGGACCGCCTGGTTCATCGTGCCGTCGTTGTACAGCGTGAACGCGTGCCCGCCCTTCACCACGGGGACGGACCAGCGCTCGCGGTGCCACAGCGCGGTCAGACGCTCCTGGATCGCGTCCCGACCGGGCGATCCCGACAGCCAGCGCTCCGTCAGCGCGTTCTGCGCCTCGATCCAGCCCCGGCTCGCGTCGCTGTCGGGGTCCTCCAGCCACCGGTACGGGTCGGGCACGTCGGTCCCGTGGTACGTGTCGACGTGGTCTTCGCGGAGGGTGTCGGGGTACACGATGGCCTCCGCGGCGTCGGGCGCTGCATCGGGGGTCGAGGGGCCCGCGCAGGCGAGCAGGAAGAGGGGAAGCAGGCGCATGAGGGGCTCCAGGACTCCCGGCTCTAACGCCCCGCGCTGGGTCGTGCTGACCGACGACTTCCCGCCGTGCACCGGCGGTGTCGCCACGTGGTCGGCGTGGGCGGTCGATGCCCTCCGGACCCTCGGTCCCGTCGAGGTGTTCGCACGTCAGCGGCCCGATCTCGCCGGCGCGACGGGCGTTCGCGGGCACCACTTCTCGAAGCACGGCGGCCGCCACCTCGCGCTCGCTGCCTGGCGCTCGCTCCTCGGAGCCGATGCCGTGCTGGCCACCACCTGGCCGATGGCGACGTGGGCCGCGCGCCTCCTGCCGCGAACCACCCCGCTGCACGTGGTCCTGCACGGCTCCGACATCACGACCGGCCGGCCCACGCGGGCGTTCCGGAGGGTGGCCGCGCGCGCGCACGTGTGGGCCGTGTCGGAGCACCTCGTGCGCTGTGCCCGGTCGTGGGGCGCGGAGGCCCGCGTGCTCCCCGTGCCGATCCCCGAGCGGCCCCGGCTCCCCGGCGGCGACCGGTGGACCTTCGTGGCCCGCGCCCACGCCTCGAAAGGCGGCGAACGCTTCGTCCGGCTCGTGGCGGCGGCGGGTCGACCGGCCGACCTCGTGGGCGACGGGCCCGAGCTGCTCCGGTGGAAGGCTCTGGCGGACCGGCTCGGTGCGGACCTCACGTTCCATGGCGCGCTCCACCGGGAGGCCGTCGACGGGGTGCTCGCCCACTCGGGTGCGGTGTTCCTGCTGTCGCAGGTTTGGACGCGCGGGAGCGCGGAAGGGCTCGGTCTCACGCTCCTGGAGGCGGCCGCGCGGGGCCTGCCCGGCATCGGCACGAACGTCGGGGGGATTCCCGAAGCCGCAGGTCTGGTCCTCGACCGGCCCGACGATCCCCGCGCCAGCCTCGCGCAGATCGAGGCCTGGTGGACCGAGCGTCGCGGTCAGGAAGCGCAGCGCTGGGTGCGGGCGACCCACGGGGTCGCGCCCTTCCTGGAGACGCTCGAGGTCAGATCCGCACGCCCGACTTGAGGTACACACCCCCCGCGAGGACGTACGCCGAACCTCCGCCGAAGTCGAGGTAGAACCTGCGACTCGTGAAGGAGAAGGTGAACCCGTCGGGCACACCGAGCCGGACGCGCCAGTGGTCGGACATCCGGAAGTCCAGGCCTGCGGTGACGGTCCGCCACTGGGGTCGAAGGTCCCATGCCGGCGTGGTGTCGCCGCCCTCGACCTCGGCCCAGCCCCAGTCCGGGGTGTACTCGAAGGTGAGGGGGTAGGCCCCGAGATCCCAGCCGACGTCGCCGGAGTGGTTTCCCAGCACCACTCCCGCGGCCGCGCCGTGTCGGCCGAGGAACGAGCCCGCTCCGACGCTCGCGGCGAGCTTGACGTTGCTGCGGGTGGGCAGGGTTGCCGTGACGACCACGAACCCGGGGTCGAGGCGCGCCCGTCCGTCGGCCTGGAGCGACACCATGCTCGAGATCTGCACGCCCCGCATGGGCTGGAGCGACACGTCCAGCGCGGTGAGGCCGTGCACGTCGCCGTCGAGCACCCACGTGAATCCGCCCGCCAGGCCGGCGCGCGCGACATGGTCCGGGGGGACGGCCGACGGGTAGACGACGCCGGATTGGCCGGGGGCCGCGATAGCCTGGGAGAGTGCGAAGAGGAGGGCGGTCATCCAAAGACCCCGCTCCGTGCCCGACTCGCAACTTAGACCAGGGTTCGGGCAACCGCCATCTCGGTCCGTTCGAGGTTTCGGTGGTCCTCTGAGACCACGACCGCCTCGAGGTTCCCGGGCCGACGACGGCGCGAACCGCGAACCGAGTACCGAGACCGGATTCGCGAGCCGAGAGCCGATAACCGAGGCCCGAGTTCGCGAACCGAGACTCGAGATCGAGACCGAGACTCGAGACCGAGATCGAGACTCGAGACCGAGATCGAGACCGAGATCGAGACCCGGATTCGCGAACCGAGGCTCGAGGGCCGGAAACGTCGCGTCAGATCCGGAAGCCGGCCTTCAGGTACAGGTCACCGGCATAGAACCCGAGCGAGCCTCCACCCACGTCGACCCACACCCGCTTCCCGGCGTACGACACCGTGAGCCCGTCCGGGAACCCCAGCCGCAGGTGCGCCACCTTCGACAGCGCGAACCGCACGCCGCCCGTGACGAGCCGCCCTTCGGGCACGAGGTCCCACGTGGGGGTGCGGTCACCGCCCTCGACCTCCGCCCAGCCGACGTCGGGCGTGTAGCGGATCTTCAGTGGATAGGCGCCGAGATCCCAGCCGATCCGGCCCGCGTGGTCGCCCAGGAGCACGCCGAACGCGGCCCCCTGCCGGTCGAACAGCTGGCCCACCGCGACGCTCCCGGCGATGCGTACCCGCTGGTGCGACGGCACGGTCACCGTGAGCGCCACGAACCCCGGGTTCGCGCGCACCTGCCCGTCGACCTGGAACGACACCAGGCTCGAGATCTGCACGCCCGGCACGGGCTGGATGCCGACGTCGACCGCGGAGAGCTGGCGGTCCGTCTCGCTGATCCCGCTCTTCTTCGCGGTGCGCCCGAACCACAGGAGGCCGGCACCCACGCCGGCCCGCACGGTATGGTCGGCTGGCACGGCCGAGGGGTACACCACCCCCGACTGGCCGGGAGCCGCGAGCACGCTCGTGATGAGCAGGGATGCGAGCAGACGACCTCCGGCGGCGAGAGCGTCCCTCCACCCTACGGGACGGCGGGCTCGCCGTCTACGGCGTCTCGCCCATCGCCTTGCGGACCACGGCGAGCGAGCCGATGGCCAACAGCTTGCCTTCCGCGTCGATCAGCGCGTGCATCGGGCCGTTCTTCACGCCGTATGCCGTCGCGACCGCGTTCCCGGGACCGAGCATCGCCACCGGCCAGGGCGGGCCGGCCTTCTTCGCGCCGCGCTTGGGCGGCGGAGGGGCCATGAGGTCGGGCGAGATGCCCTGAACCACGATGTCGTGCCGCTTCGCGAACGCGGCGATCTCGGGCTGGAGCTCGGCACACGCCACACACGCGGCAGACGCGAAGTCGAGCAGCAGCGGCTTCCCGGCGAAGTCCGCGAGGGTCTTCGCGGGCTCGCCCGGCAGCGAGAGGTCGGGCGCAGGGGCGCCGGCACGCAGGCCGGGGATGGGCTCTGCGGGGTCGGTCGCCGTGACCGTGATCGTGTTGCCGTCGGGGCCGAGCACGAACGTCCAGCGCTGGCCGCGCGCGGCGAGCACGCCCTCCGCGACCGTGAAGCTGTTCAGGAGGTTGTCGAGGTCGGGCTTGCCATCGCCGTCGCCATCCACGAACACCTGCGCTCGGGGCGTGTCGAACAGGCCACCGAACGTGCCCACCTGGATGGCGACATCGCCCTCGGGCTCGCACGCCTCGCACGGAATCGAGCCGACGCGGCTGGTCTCGATGCGGTGCGTGAACGTGGGGGAGCCGCCCGCACTGGACGCGCTCACATGGATCGCGATGGGCACGTCGACCGTGGGGCGCCCGCGCTTCATCACCGTGCGGAGCACGCCCGTGGGGCTCTCGGCCGTGAGGTCGACGAACTCGGCCGCCAGCACCTTTCCGTCGTGGTTGAGGTCGGCACTCACGGTCCAGCTGTCTTTCGCGCCCCCGTCGAACGCGATGGCGAGCAGCTCCTCGCCGTAGGGCGTCACGACGTACGCTCCGAGCTTCTCGGCCTCGGGGTGGGGCACGAGCTTCGGCGTGCCCGAGATCTCGGGCCAGGTGCGACCCGACACCGTGACCGCACCCCACGCGTCGCCGGGCGACAGCGTGATCGTGACGGGCTCGGGCTTCGCCTCGGGCTCCTCGACGGGAACGGGCTTCGGCTTGGGCTTCGGCGGCGAGGACGTGCAGCCGAGGAGGAGGAGAGCGATCATGGCGCGAAGGTACCCGTTCACGACCGGGGTGGCGACCCGGTCTGCGGAGTGCGTGCCCAGTATGCCATCGGACCGTGCTTCGTGAAGCCGAGCCCGGCCACGACGGGCGCGGACGTCGCCCGGTTCGCGTAGAGCCCGACGCGGTCGAGCCCGTTGGAGCGAGCCCAGCGACAGCGTGCGCCCAGCAGGGCCCGATACACGCCCCTGCCACGCCAGGCAGGCACGGTCGCGCCGGCCCACAGGAACCCGAACCGGCCCGCGTGGACCGTGACGTTCGCGGAACCCACGGGCTCGCCGTCGGGCGCGTAGGCCACGAACCGCGCGTTCCGTGCGTCGGGGCCGGTGCAGAGCTCGACCTCCCGGTGGAGGTCGTTCGGGAGCTGGACCTCGCGATCGAACCCGGCGGCGCAGGCGGCGAGGTTGTCGCGCAGGGTCTGGACGTCGTGCACCTTCACGACCTGTACGCCGCCCTCGCTCCACTCCGTGTCGCACGCCACGGTGTAGGCATCGGCGAAGAACCTCCGCTCGTACCCGAATTCCCGTGACCGGGAGCCTTCAGCGAGCTGGCTCGCTGACTCCTCCCTGAACTTGTGGGAGGGTCGCCTCCAGCGCCTCCAGGTTCTGGCCGGGCACCACCAGCCACTGCGACACCGACGGGTGCCAGGCCGAGATCTCGGCCACGAGCGCCGGGATCGACGCGTCGTCGGTGGTCGTGCGCACCACCTGGTTCGTGAGGTCGCGCGTCGAGCCGTCGCGCACCGCCATCACGTCGGGTCGGTCGAGCCGCTCGACGGTCGCCGGCATCCAGAACAGGTCGATCTGGGTGGCCGCCAGGATGCGGTCCATCGCGTCGGGAACCATCAGACCTCCGGTCCGCCTGTATCCGGCACGCGGGACCGGGGTTAGTCGGCCGGGTGCCCTCCGACCGCCGGCGAAGCGCGGTGTTCGCGCTGTTCATCGTGGAGCTGCCCTCGCTCCGGGCGCAGTCCATCCAGGTGGTGAGCAGCCTGCACGCCCTGGCGGAGCGGGGGAGGCGCGTGCGGCTGTGGTTCCGGCCGACCGGCGGGGATCCGCTGGCGCCGTACGGGCTGGCTCCGCACCCGAACCTCGAGCTGTGTGCGCTCCCCGCGAGCCGAACCCTCGGGAGCCTCGTGTTCCGGGCCGATCTGGCGCGCTGGGCCAGCGAGCACCGCGGCACGGGCGTGTTCCTCGCGCGGTCGAAGCGCTACGCCCGGTTCGCCACGAGGGTCGCGCCCCACGTGCCGCTCGTGCTCGAGGCCCACGAGGTCGACTCGCTCCAGCACGCGCGAACGGACGGCATGCGGTTCGCGGCCCTCGAGCGCGTCGTGCTCGACCGGGCGGCCGGCCTGATCACGAACTGCGAGGGCGTGCTGGAGGGGCTGTCGTGGATGCACCGGCTCCCGCCCGTGACGAGGGTCGTGCACAACGCCTGGCTCCCGGGCCCCGACACGCCGGCTTCGGGCTCGGGCCTCGCGCTCGCGGGCAGCCTGCTGGGGACGAAGGATCCCACGACGGTCGCGCGGGCGGCCCGTCGGCTCGGGCCGATCACGGTGTACGGCCCCGAGGATCCCCGGTTCCCGGGGCTGGTGGCGGAGTCGCGGTCCCGACCGGACGGGCCGTGTCCGCCCGCGCTGGTGCGTGGGGGGCCCGTCGATCCGAAGGATCTCGTCGACACGCTGCGCCGGCACGAGATCCTGATCCTGCCGCTCGGGAGGGGCTGGTTCGGAGACGCGTTCACGTCGCCGCTCAAGGCCTTCGCGTACCAGGCGGCCCGCGTGCCGTTCGTCGGTGCCGACACCCCTGCGCTGCGCCGCGCGGCCCCGGGTGCGTTCGAGCCCTACGAGCCGGGCGACGTCGACGGTCTGGTCGAGGCCGTGGAGAGCCTGCGTGACCCAGCCGTGCGCGCCCGACGGCTGGCGGCGTCCACCCCGCGCACCTGGGCCCAGCGCGCCGCCGAGGTCGACGAGGTGCTCGATGCCGTCGGCTGACGTGCTGTACGTGCTCCGCTACTGGCCGACGGTGTCCGAGACCTTCGTGGCGGGCGAGATCGCCGAGCTCCAGCGCCAGGGGGTCGCGGTGGCGGTGCTCTCGATGGGCACACGTGCAGATGGCGCCTACGCAGACGGCCTGCCCGCGGTTCCGGTCCTCCACGTGCCGCGCGGGCTCGCGCTCGCCCCGGCACTCCTCCGCCGCCCGGCCCTGTCCAAGCACTCCGTGCGGCGCAAGTGGGCGATCCGGGAAGCCCGGGCGCTGGAGGTCCGCCGTGTCCACGCACACTTCGCCGGCGAAGCGGCCTTCCTCGCACGCGACGTGGCCCGCGCGCTCGACGTGCCGTTCTCCGTCACCGTCCATGCCGCCGACCTGTTCAAGCCCCGGCCCGGACTCGGCGCGCTGCTCCGGGAAGCCGCGCCGTGCGTCACCGTCTGCGACCACCACCGGTCCTGGATCGCCCGCCATCACGGGGCCGACGCGACCGTGGTGCGCTGTGGCATCGATCCGCACGGGCGTCCCGCTGCGGACCCGACGATCGAGCCCGCCCGCGTCGTGTGTGTGGCTCGCGACGTGCCCAAGAAGGGCCTCGACCGGCTCCGGCGTGCGGTCCCCCCGGTCCGGCTCGATCTCGTCGGCGCGGGGGCTCCGGTCCCGCCGAGCCGGATCCCGGCGCGCCTCGCGGCGGCCCAGCTGTTCGCGCTCCCGGCGCAGGTCGCCACGGACGGTGATCGCGACGGCATCCCGGTCGCCATGATGGAGGCGATGGCGGCCGGGCTGCCCGTGGTCACCCGCCCCGTGTCGGGGATTCCGGAGCTCGTGGACGAGACGGTGGGCTGGATCGACGTGGACTTCGAGCGCGTGCTGCGGGAGGCGCTGAACAACCCGGGAGAACGTGCACGACGCGGGTCTGCAGGGCGGGAGCGTGTGCGTGCGGCGTGGACGCTTCGTGACAGTGTGCGGGGTCTACGCGCTGCCTGGGATAGGCTGCGCCCGTGATCGAAGCGCTCGAGGCCTACCTGCGGGAGGTCGACAAGTCGGGAGACCACTCCGCGGGTGTGATCGCAGCCGCGGAAGCGGTCGCGGACACGCCATGGGAGGTCGTGCGCGTGGCCGGCCTGCTGGCGCGGTGCAAGCCGGTGGTCGCCACGGGGGACATCGGGCTCACCCGGAAGCTGTCGGTCACCCACCCTGCGGGCGCGCGTGCGGTGGTGACGGTCGAGGAGGGGCGCCTGTACCCGGCCCTCGACCACGTGGGGCGACGCTCGCGAGGGGCCTTCGACACTCCGGTCGACATGGCCCGACGTGTGGTTGCATCGGCCATCGATGCGGTTCGGGGCGAGCTCCGCACGTGCATCGACACGGCGTGCGGTACGGGCGCGTTCCTGCTCGCGGCCCACGAAGCGGGCGTGCCCGAGATCTACGGCACCGACATCGACGCCACCGCGCTCGCGGTCGCGCAGATCGCGGTCCCGTCGGCCCGGTTGCTCCAGGAAGACGCGCTGAAGCACGGTCCGCCGGTCGATCTGGTGATCGGCAACCCGCCGTTCGTGCCGCCCGAGCGCCAGGATGCCGCGCTGCGCAGCGATCTCCGCCGCCGGTTCCCGTGGCTCGAGGGCCGGTTCGACCTCGCGATCCCGTTCGCGGCGTCGGCGGTGGAGCGCGTGCGTCCGGGAGGGGCCGCCGGGCTGGTCCTGCCCGCAGGCGTGATGGTGCAGAACTACGGCGCCGTGCTGCGTCGGCGCTGGCTCGAGCGGCACCGGATCGCCGAGCTCTCCGGGCCGCATCCGTTCCCGGGGGCCGCGGTCGACGTGATGCTGGTGGTGCTGGGCGTGAAGCAGGAGCGCATGCCGCTGCCCGTCTACGGCATCACACCGGGCGAGCTGCTCCGGCTCGACAACGTGCCGCTGAATCCCGACCTGATGCCCGGAGACGTCGACCTGGTCGAGCGGATCCGGCGCGACAGCGTGGAGCTCGGCGACCTCGCGACCGTCGACACGGGCCTCGTCGCGCACGGCCCGGCGGGCGGGAAGGGGCTGCTGATCTTCGACGAGCCCGGTCCCGGGCGGGTGCCGTACGCCGATGCCCGCGAGTTCTTCGCGGGCGACCGCAGCTGGCTCCAGTACGACCCGAGCCGCATGCACCGGGCGAAGAAGCCCTCGCTGTTCGAGCGTCCGAAGATCGTCATCCAGCGGCTCCGCGGGAAGGGTCCGGTACGCGCGTCGGTCGACAACGACGGCGTCTACGTCGGCCACACGTGCACCGTGGTGGTGCCGGAGAGCGCGCCGTTCCCGATCGAGCGCCTGCTCGCGCTGATCCGATCGCCGTACGTCGACGCGATCACCCGCATCGAGCAGGGCCAGCGGCTCGACCTGTACCCCGCGGACGTGCGCCGGTTCCCGGTCCCGAAGCCCTGGCTGCGCGACCCCACGCTGCCCCTCGAAGACGCGATGGGGCTGTCGCGTCGGGAGGTCGAGCGGCTCACCTGGATCGCACGCGGATAGGAACGCTCATGCGTTCGCTCTGTGCCGTGCTGCTCGCGTCGGGCTGCGTCCCCACGTACTCGCTGTCGAAGGCGACGACGTGCGACGCGGACGTCACGGCCCCGCCGGGCTCGCTGGCGCACCACGTGCTGGTCGGCGGTCCAGGCGACGGCACGTTCGCGTACGACCCGCCCGCGGCCCACATCGAGGCCGTGGAGGGCGCATACGACCTGTCGACCGGCGCGTTCGCGTACACGGTGCGGTACGCGGAGGGGTTCCGGTCGGAGGACCGCATCACCGACGGCACCGGCACCCTGTGGCGGGACGGCGACAGCGACCTCGCGTACGACCTGGCGCTCGTGCGGCGCGACGGATCCGAGCAGGGCTTCCACGTGCGGTCCGTGCGGCTGGGGTGTGCGGAGGACTCGCGCTTCGAAGACGCCGTCACCGGCGCGCTCTCCTACGAGTCGCGGGTGTACGACCCCGATGGATACGCGCTGGATCGGCGGTTCGACTACCGCGGGGTCCGGGTGTCTGCGGTGGGCCATGTGGAGCTCGATGGCTCGGCGCAGCTCGAGATGGCTCTGGCGTCCGGCCCGTATGCGCTCGACTACACCGAGACCGACGACGGGAACGGCACGGTGCGGCGCACGTTCGACGACCGCATCGGCATCGAAGCCGTGGTGGGCTCTTGGGAGACCGACGCCGACGGCACGCGCACCGACTTCACGCGCACACGCGACGGGGAGTCCCCGGAGCACTGGGAGTACGCGGTCGACCCCGCTGGTGACGGGTCGGGGACGCTCACGACCGACGACGGAGCCGCGTGCGAGCTGCGATTCACGGCCAACCGGTGCATGCAGTCGGGCTGCGTGGGGCTCGAAGACGGCCCGTGCTTCCCGGCCGTGACGATGGACCTCCGCTGACTGCGGCGCGTTCGGAGGCTACGGCGCGCGATCGTCGGGGTCGAGCTGGCTCGACGCGTCGACCTCGTCGCGGAACCCCATGATGCCGCGCCACAGCGGCGACCACTCGTAGGTGGGCCCGAGCTCGACGGACTCGTCGGGTGCGAGCGCGCGCAGGCTGGTGCGGGCGGCGTAGGCCTGGGCGAACACACCCGCGGAGGCCGTGGGCTCGCCGTAGGTGGTCCACAGGGCTTCGCTGACGTGCCCCGCCTCACGGTCGAACACGGTGTAGCCCGTGAGCTGCGTGTCGAGGTAGCGCGGCGACCCGAGCTCCATCGTGCCGCCATCGACGAGCACGCCCCCGCCGATGCTCGACACGATCACCCGCGTGGCGTCGTGCGGCTGCGCCTTGTGCACGATCCGGCCCGAGCCCGCCGTGCCCTTCTGTGTGGGCAGCGTGAGGAGCAGCGAGTCGAACTGCACCCACTCGTCGTCGGTGATCCCGTTGCGCGGCATGACCACGTCGAACGACGCCAGCCCGCGGATCATCAGGGTGCGCAGGGCTTCTTCCATGTAGCGCGTGCGCCGGTTCCGGAACCCCGCGAGCTCGTTCGCCTCGAGCTTCACCGTGCGCACGCGCCCGTCGGGCCGCATCACGAGCTGTACCCGGGCGCCGGTGAGCTTGGCGTCCATCTCCTCGAGCACCGGCTGCAGCCGACCGCGCTCGGACGGGAACGTGGCGCCCGTCACGGAGGCGTCTTCGATCGTGCAGTCGAGCACGCCGACGTTGCGGGTGGGCTCGGACGCGGTGCAGTCGAACACCCACTGGATGCCGACGTTCCGCGCGCGCACGTCGCGGTTCCGATCCGAGTACAGCCACATCATCCCTGGCAGCACGACCTCGGTGTCGACCGCCCATCGATGATGCGCGCCGGCCGCGAGGTCCCACGATACGGGGACGGCCGCGTCGGCGGTGGCCAGGACGAACAGGGTTCCGATGTTCATGTGGTTGCCTCGGGAGGATCGTAGCATCGGCGCGGCTGGAGGGTGGATGGAGCTCGGCGCAGAGGTCGCCGGCAGGGTCGTCGAGGAGGTGCTGGCGCCGACCCTCGTGCGTGCACGGGGGCCCGGGGGTGCCGTGCTGCTGCGCGTGGGGCCCGCGGATCACGCGCCCTGGGCGCGGTCGCTGCTCGATGCAGGCGTGCCCGATGTGCTCGACGTGGTCGCGGAGGCGGAGCGCGTCGTGGTGGTGTTCGCCGATGCTCCCGGTCCCGGCCTCACGGCGCTGCTCGAGGAGCACCGCATGCGCCGATGGTTCCGGGCGCTCGCCAGCGAGCTGGCCGGTCTGCACGAGCGGGGCGTGGTGTTGCGCGGCCTCGACCCCGATGGGCTGCGCACGGGCGGCCGCCTGGTCCCCATGGTGCACGACGACGCACGCTGGTCGGCGCCGGAGGGTCCCGGAACTGCGGCGGCCGACTGGTATGCGTTCGGGCTGCTGCTGTACTGGGCGATCACGGGGAGCCCCGCATTCACGGACACCTCGGAGCGGTTCGAGCGAAACGGGCCCGATCCACGCGACCTCCGCGCGGGTGCGCCGCCAGATCTCGCCTCGCTGGCGATGGATCTGCTGCTCCGGGATCCCGACGACCGCCCGGATGGCGAGGAGGTCCTGCACCTGCTCGCGCCCACACCGGATCGTCCGGTGGTGTCGCTCGAGTGGCTCGACGAGCTCCAGCGGCTCGGCGGGCTGTCGGTGCGCGCCGACATCGAGGGGGCCGCGGAGCACCTGGATGACGCCCTCGTGGAGCTGCTCGGAGCACCCGGGCTGGTCGCAGACGACGCGCTGGTCGAACGGATCATGGCCGCGCGCGCGCTGACGCGGTCGGAGCGCGGGCTCGCGGGAACCGTGGTGCAGCGGGGCGACGTGCTGGGGGGCTCCGCGCGCGTCCGTGCGGGGGCTCTGCTGGGGCAGGCGCTCGCGACGACGGGGGTGCGCGTGCTCGTGGTGCACGGCGATCCGGTGGCGGAGGCCGGGCTCGACGCGCTCGAGGGGCTGCTCCGTGCCCGCCCGACCCCCGCAGTGGTCGTGGTCGGCACGGTGCCGCCGGCCTTTCTCGACCGCGTGATCGCGGCGGGGGAGCGCGTGGTGGGGGATGGGCGCTCGCCCGAGGCGCTCGTGGCGGCTCTGCCCCTCGAAGGGACCGGTGAGGACGGGCTGGATGGAGCCTGCTCGACCCTGCGGATGGAGGGACGGGTGGAGCCGCTGCTCGAGTCGCTGCGGGAGCTGGGCATCCCGGTGCGGTCGGGTCGGCTGGGGCGGGGGCTCGATGCGCTGGCCCGATGGCGCACGCCGGGGATGGCGTCGGTCGCGGGAGACGCCTCGGTCGCTCGCGCGGCGCGGCGGGGCGCGTCCCACCTGGCGCTCGTGGACCCCGAGAAGGCCGTGCTCCTCGGCGGGTGGACGTGGCGGGAGGCCCACCGGGCCGGGGATCTCGGGTCGGCCGCGTTCAGCGCGTGGGCCGTGGCGCTCGGGAGCGGCGTGATGCCGGACCTCGACCACACGACGCTCGACGAGACGGGTCAGGCGGGGCTGCTGCTCGCCCGGACCGCCCTCGCCCGTCGGGACGGCCACTGGAGCACCGTGGTGCGGCTGATGCTCGGGAAGCTGCCGCTGCCCGGGGGCGGAGCGGCGGACACCGCGCTGGCGTCGCTGCTCGTCGCGGAGTCGCGCATGCAGCTCGGGCAGTGGACCGAGGCGGCCCGGTGGGTGCGGCGCTGTCGCGTCGACGCCCGGAAGACCGGCAACGCGCTGCTGGAGCTGGGTGCGGTGTGCCTGGGCGTGCAGATCGGGCTGCCCCTGGGGTCCGAGCTCGAGGCCCTTGCCGTGCGGCTCGACCCGAGCGGTGTGCTCGGTTGGTGGGTGGCGTGTGCGCGGGCCCACCGGGCGCTGCTGTCCGAAGGGGCGGGAGCGGCGGCGGCGCTGCTGGAGGCCGGTCTCGCCCATGTTCCCCGGCATCCCGTCGTGCCGGCGCTCTCCGCCGAGGCCCAGGTGTGGACGGCTCGCGTCCGGGCCGCTGCAGGCGGGCCCGTTCCGACTCACGGATCGTCCCTGCGTGCCCTCGGGACTCACGGAGCAGACCATCCGGCCCGTCCGGGATGGGAGGCTCTGGGGGCCGCGCTGCGTGCGCGCCGCGCAGGCGACGTCCAGGGCATGGTCGACGCGCTCGCCGAGGCGGAGGGGCGGTTCGAGGGGCTCCAGGCGGGGCTGATGGCGGCGGCGTGCAAGCGGCAGTGGGGCCTCGTCACGGGCGGGAACAAGGGAGGCAACGCCGTGACGGCCGCCGACAAGGTGTTCCGCGCGGCCGGGGCGCATCCGGCGCTGACGGTCCTGGGGTTGCTTCCCGAGCTCGCCGGGCCCCCGCATTGACAGGTTGATCCCGGCGGACTAAGCGCGGGCGCCCAGAGGATTCCTCCCATGCGCATTCTCGCGTTCGCCATCGGCGCCGCACTCGCCGCGCCCCCCGCCAGCTCCCCCGTCCTTCCGGACTCACGGGCCGTCCCTGCGGGCCCTCGGGACTCCAGCCTCCAGTCGGAGGTCCCGCCCACCACCGAGTCCGCGGCGAAGCCCGCTCCCGCGACGCAGGCGCCGGTCGCTCCCGGTCCCGACGTGATGAAGCCCCTGCCGGCTCCGCAGGAACGCTGCCTGTCGGCGCGCTGCGCGACGGTCTGAGCGCGTCAGACGACGCCGAGCACCCCTGAGCACAGCACGGTTCCGTCGCGCTCGAGCACGGCGTCGAGCGTGCCATCGGGCCTCCGCTCCCCGAGCCTGAGGTCGAGCGCTTCTCCGGCGAGCGCCTCGGCGCGGTAGTCGAGCGCGACCCGCTGCAGGAGCCCCGGGATGCCGGCGCGCAGGCGCGCATCGTCGAAGAACCGCAGGTACGCGCTCGCGTTGACGTGGGCGAACACGTCGCAGTCCGACGGGCGCACGAGCAGCTTCGCGCACGGCGCGACGTCGAGGCGCTCAGGGGGCTCCAGCTCGAGCCCGCGCACCCGGTAGACGTGCCGCGGAGCGTCGACGAACGAGCGCGCCTCCTCCCCCTCGAGCACGGCGTCCCGCTCTGCACCCTCGACGGGCTCGGGCATCAGCGACGCGACCTGGATGCGCCCGACCTCGCGCGCCTTCTCGGGCAGGCGGGCGAGGCGGCGGTCCGGACCGAGCCACACGCCCGTGACGCGGGCATGCCCCACGATCCGCCCGTCGACGCGGAGCCGATGGCGCACCACCACCACGCTCCGCCCGATCCGCTCGAGCGCGCCCGTGATGGTGAGCGCGTCGCCGAACCGGGGACGCTCGACGAGCTCCAGGATCTGCTGGCGCACCACGAAGAAGTGCCCGGTGTGCACGCCCTCTGCGAGCCCCCACGCGGGGTCGGCGATCCACTCCCAGCGGAGCTGCTCGAGGAACGACAGCACCACCGGGAGGGGCGTCGTTCGCGACTCGTCGACCTCGTAGCCGCGAACGACCATCGTGCGCTCGAAGGGCTTCATCGGGCCGCCTCCAGCAGCTCTGCGGCGGCCTGGCGCACCCCGGGGGTGATCTCGCGACCGCCCAGCATGCGAGCGAGCTCCTCGCGGCGGGCGTCGACGTCGAGCACCTCGATCGCCGTGCGCGTGCGCCCGTCCGACACGGCCTTCGACACGCGCAGGTGGCGCTCGGCCCACGCAGCGATGACGGCCTGGTGCGTGATGCACAGCACCTGGTGGTGCCGCGCGACCTCGTGCAGCTTGCGGCCGATCGCTTCGGCCACCGCGCCTCCGACGCCGGTGTCGACCTCGTCGAACACGTACGTACCGACCGGACCGAGCCCGGACAGCACCTGCTTGAGCGCCAGCAGCGACCGCGACAGCTCACCCCCGCTCGCGACCTTCACGAGGGGGCGCGGCAGCTCGCCGGGGTTCGGCGCGATGAGGAACTCCGCGTGGTCGATGCCGCTCGGACCGAGCCGTGCCCCGTCGACCACGAGCCCGGACCCCGCAGCCTCCCGGGCGGCGTCGAGCTGGACGGCGATGCGGGCGTGCCCCATTCCCAGCGCGGCGAGCTGCTCGCTCACGGCGGCGGCCAGGCGGTCGGCCTGCGCGCGACGGCCCTTCGACAGCTCGCGGGCGGTGCGCGCGGCACCGTCGAGGGCGCGGCGGGCTTCCTGGCGGAGGTCTTCCACGTGGTCGTCGGCGTGCTCGAGCTGGGCGAGGCTGCCGGCGAGGTCGGCGCGGTGCGCGATGGCGGCGTCGAGCGAGCCATGGCGCCGCTCCAGCCGGGCCAGGGCCTGCTGACGCTCCAGGCGCTCGGCGAGCCGCTCGGGGTCGGACTCCATGCGGGATGCGTAGGTCGACAGGTCCTGCGCGACGTCCTCCAGCTCGAGGCGCGCGGACTCGATGCGGGCGAGCAGGGGCTCCAGCGTGGCGTCGAGCCGACAGCCCGCGCGCACGGCGTCTTCCGCGCGCACGAGCCACTCCACGGCCGTGCGGTCGCCGTGGATGCTGTGCGCCCCGCGCTCGGCGGCCTCGCGGAGGGTCTCCGCGTGCGACAGTCGGGCGATCTCCTCGCGGATCTCGTCGAGCTCCCCGGGCTCGGGCGCGATCCGGTCGAGCTCGGCGAGCTGGAAGCGCAGGAGGTCGAGGCGGTCGGCGCGGTCGCGCACCTCCTGCTGGAACGCGGCGAGGGTCTCGGCGGCCTCCCGTGCGGCCGCGTACGCCCGCGAGAGGTCGTCGAGGAGCGACTCGTGTCGGGCGAACCGGTCGAGCCAGCCGAGGTGGGTGCGCGGGTCGACGAGCGTGTGGTGCTCGTGCTGGCTGCTGATGTCGACCCAGCCCCGCACGCGGTCGCGCAGCACCTGGATGGTGACCATCTCGTTGTCGATGTAGGCGCGCGAGCGGCCGGTGTTGCTGACGGTGCGCCGCACGACGTGCTGGGTACCGTCGTCGAGCTCGAACAGCGCTTCGACGGTGGCGGTCTGGGCTCCCGTCCGCACGAGCTCGGGGGCGGCTCGCGCGCCGAGCACGAGCTCGAGGGCCTTGATGAGGATGGACTTCCCGGCGCCCGTCTCGCCCGTGAGTACGTTGAGCCCGGGCCCGAACTCGACCTCGAGGTCTTCGATGACGGCGAGGTCGAGGATGCGGAGCACCTGGATCCCGCCCGGAGCGGAACCTCGAACGGCGTTCATTCCGTGGCCTCGCCCGCAGCGACCGAGCTGACGAAGTAGTTCCGGACGACCTCGTCGATCGCGTCGTCGGTCAGCTCGAGGGGCTCGCCGAGGAACACCTGACGGTCGCGGATCTGGGTGAGCAGGTCGCGTGGATGGCACGCCCGCAGCGGGCGGTTCGTGAGGTGGTGGTCGAGCAGGTGGTCGAAGCGACCGTCACCCGCGGTGAGGCCGAGCCGGTCGGCCTGTTCGCGGAGGAGTCGCCGGAACGCCTGCGGGCTCGGGTCGGGCAGCTCGATCTTGTACGGGATGCGCCGGAGGAAGGCCTCGTCCACCAGGCTCGACGGGTCGAGGTTCGTGCTGAACACGATGAACGGGTCGAACGGTACCTGGAGCTTCGTGCCGTCGGCCAGGGCGAGGAAGTCGACGCGCCGCTCGAGCGGCACGATCCAGCGGTTCAGCAGATCGCGCGGCGACACCAGCTGACGCCCGAAGTCGTCGATCACCAGCGTTCCGCCCGCGGCCTTCACCTGGAGAGGCGCTTCGCTGACGCCCAGCTCGTCGTTGTGGGTGAGCTCGAGCATGTCGAACCTGAGCTCGCCTCCCGCGATGACCGTGGGGCGCTTGCAGCACACCCACCGGGGGTCGACGCGGCCCGGACCCGTCGGCACGGCGTCGTCGTCGACCGGCTCGTGGAGCATCGGGTCGAACACGCGGATGAGGTTCCCCTCCACCTCGACGACCCGTGGGACGAACACGGGGGTCTCGAACGCGGCGGTGAGGCGCTCGGCCACGGTCGTCTTGCCGTTGCCGGGCGCGCCGTGGAGGAACAGCGCATGCCCCGTGGACACAGCCATCCCCAGCCTGCGCAGCACCGCCGGCTCCAGCTCGATCCCCGCCATGACGGCCTCGATCCGGTCGAGCGTGACGTGCTCCCCGCGCACCGACTGCCGGCGGGTGGCCTCCAGCCACTGGTCCATCGGCACCGGGGCCGCGTTGCTCCACGCCGACCGGCGCACGAGGGATTCGGCCTCGCGCCGACCGGCCTCGGAGAGATCGTAGCGGAAGTCGCCCGTGACCGTGGCCACCGAGCGATGCACCACCAGGTTCCGACTCTTCAGGTCCGCCAGCAGCTCGCGCAGGGGTTTGGCGGGGAGGCAGAGCCGCTTCGACAGCCGCGAGCTCGTCGCGCCGTTCAGGGCGTACAGCGCCTTGATCAGCAGCTGCTCGACGTGGCCGACATCGACCATGGCGTCTTCGAGCGTGTGGGGTGCCACCGGAAAGAACGGTTCTGGCACGGTGGTCCTCCTGCGGGCACGCCGGGACCTATCCCGTCCGGGCCTGAGTCGGGCATGCTGGCGACGTGGAAGCCCCCGAACCCGACGACCCCTGGATCGCCCCCGCATCCGAGCCCTGGGAAGACTCCTGGCCCGGTGTGGTGGGGTTCGTCGCCGTGCTCGTGTTCCACGGGCTCGCGGCGATCTCGGCGTCCGTGTGGGGCGTGGGCGCGTGGCTCACGGCGTTCGGGCTGCTCCAGCTCGGGTTCCTGGTGCCCCTGGTCGCGCTGATGGTGTGGCGGGGGGCCCCGCGCTCGGCGGTGGTCGGCGTGTTCTGCGGGGCCGCGCTCGCTTTCCTCGGAAACGTCGCGCTGGTCGCGGTTTCCGGGTGGGGTGCAAGTCTCGTGTGAGGCCATTGCGGGAAGATCCCGATATGGCCGTGCCCTGATGAGTCGGAGCCCCCCGCTCCGTACCTGGAGGAGACCCCATGTTCCGTTCCATCCTCATGCTGGTCGCACTGCTCCCCGCCGTCGCTCTCGCCGGGCCGTCCGTGTCGAACAAGCAGCTCGAAGTCGTCCCCGCCGCCCAGCTCGAGCAGCTCTCGGGCCAGATGGCCGCCGCCGACGCCATCGATGCCGAGGTCGAGGCCGCCGAGGCCGCGTTCGCTGCCGCCCAGGAGGCGAAGTCCGAGCAGAAGGAGGACATCGCAGCCGCGAAGGACGCCGCCTCGGCCGCGAAGACCGACATGAAGGACACGAAGGCCCAGGCGGCGGCGACGGTGTCGGCCAAGAAGGGCGACGTGAGCGGCGCCAAGGAAGCGCTGAAGGCCCGCGAGTCGGAGCAGAAGTCGCTCAAGACCGAGTACAAGGACAAGATGAAGGCCAAGAAGAGCGAGGTGAAGCTCGCCAAGGCCGCGGTGAAGCAGGCGCAGGAAGACGTGAAGCAGGCGAAGACCGCCGGTGCGGCCGCCACCGACGAGGCGAAGGACAACGTCGCCACGGCCAAGGCCTCGATCGACGCCGAGAAGGCCGACGTGGGCGCCGCGAAGGACGAGATGGCGCTCGCGAAGGCGGAGATCGCGTTCCTCAAGGCCAAGCAGGTGAAGATCAAGGCCGAGGTGGAGCACGCCAAGGCCCTGCTCGTCGCGAACAACGGCGGCGAGATCGACACGTCGTCCTTCGTCGCAGCGAAGACCAAGGCCGAAGAAGACTTCGCGACCGCCGAGGCCGCCTTCACCCAGGCGAAGCTCGACGCGAACGCGGTCGAGTAGTCCGGGTTCCGCTTGCAGCCCGTCTCCGCCGCGGCGTTGGCTCAGCTCCTCGGGGGAGTCCTCGAGGGCGACGCGTCGGCGGTGGGGAAGCGCCTGATCACCGACACCCGCGCGGGCGTTCGCGCGGGTGATCTGTTCTTCGGGCTCGCCGGGCAGCACTTCGACGGGCGTACGTTCGCGCAGCGTGCGCTCGACGAGGGCGCAGCGGTCGCGGTGGTCGGGCTCGAGACCCCCGTGCGTCCGGGCCCCGCACAGGCCGTGATCCGCGTCGCGGACGGTCTGGAGGCCCTGCGCACGCTCGCGGCGGACTGCCGCAGCCGGCTGCGCGGCACGGTCGTGGGGATCACGGGGTCGAACGGGAAGACTCTCGTGAAGGACATGCTGGCCGCGCTCCTCGCCGAGCGCTCCGTATCGGCGTCGCCGATGTCGTGGAACTCCCAGGTGGGGGTGCCCCTCGCGCTCGTGCACGCCGACCCCGGAGCCGCCGTGGTGCTCGTGGAGTGCGGCATCTCGCAGCCCGGGGAGATGGAGCGGCACGCCTCGCTCGTGCGCCCCGACCTCGGGGTGTTCGTGAACGTGGGGGACGCCCACCTCGAAGGCCTCGGGAGCCGCGAGGTCACGGCCCGCGAGAAGGCCCGGCTGTTCGTGGGCTGCACGCGGGTGTTCGTGCCGGCAGACCAGGCGCTGGCGCTCGCAGCCCTCGAAGGGGTCGCGCCGGTCGAGCGGGTGCCGCTGCCCGGAGGCACGCCGGGATTCCTCGAGATCGATGGGGCGCTGGCGCGTGCGGTGGCCGCCCACCTCGGGGTGTCCGGGCCGGAAGCGGATCGCGGGCTGTCGCAGTGGCGCCCGGCCGCCATGCGGCTCGAGATCTCGACGACCCCGCGCGGGATCGTGCTGGTGAACGACGCGTACACCTCCGACCCCGAGAGCGTGGAGGGCGCGCTCGCCGTGCTGATGCGCGAGCGCAGCCCGGGTCGCGCCATCGCGGTGCTCGGCGGTATGGCGCAGCTCGGTGCGGCGGCCGCAGCGGGCGCAGAGCGGGTGGGGCGTGCGCTCATGGCGCAAGGCGTCGATCAGCTCATCACGGTGGGCGCCGGAGGGGCCGTGATCGCGCGAGCGGCCCGTGCGGCGGGCATGTCCGACGTAGTCGAGACCCCGGGAGTGGCCGAGGCCGCCGCCCAGCTCCACCAGGGGGTGCGTGGCGGAGACCGGGTGCTGCTGAAGGGGAGCCGGCCCGACCGCCTCGAGCGGCTCGTGGCGGTGTTCTTCGACGCGCTCGCACCCGCCGTGCTCACCGTCGATCTCGACGCCATCGTCGGGAACTTCCGGCGCATCCAGCAGGCCGTGGCGCCCGCCGAGGTCATGCCCGTGGTGAAGGCCTTCGGGTACGGGGTCGACTCGGTGCGCGTGGCGCTCGCGCTCCAGCACGCCGGGGCCGCGCACTTCACGGTGGCGTACCCCGACGAGGGCATCCAGCTCCGCGAGCGGGGCGTGCACCGGCCCATCCTGGTGCAGAACACGGTGCCCGACGAGGCCGAGAAGCTCGTCGCACATGGGCTCTCCGCACAGGTCAGCGCGATGGCGCAGGTCTGTGGGCTCGAAGCGGAGGCTGCCCGCCAGCGCCGCACGACGCGCGTGCACTTGAAGGTCGACACCGGGATGGGTCGCGCAGGCTGCCGTCCCGAAGAGGCCCTCGAGCTCGCGCAGGCGGTGCGGGCGTCCGAGTGGCTCGTGCTCGACGGGCTGATGACGCACTTCAGCGCGGCCGACGACCCCGAGGCCGACGCGTTCACGCGAGTCCAGATCGCGCGCTTCGAGGTCGCTCGCGCGGCTCTGGCCGATGCCGGCATCCGGCCCCGATGGACACACGCTTCGAACAGCGCCGGCATCGCGCGGTTCCCCGAGGCCACCTACGACCTCGTGCGCACCGGGCTCGGGCTGTTCGGCTACAGCGACGTGTCGGAGCGACGCCCGCTCGGCCAGCACCCCGCGCTCACGCTCACGACACGGGTGGTGTCCGTGAAGACGGTCGGTGCGGGCGAGAACGTGGGGTACGGGCGCACCTTCGCGACCGGGGCGGAGTCGCGCATCGCGGTGGTCGCGCTCGGCTATGGCGATGGCTACCCCTGGTCGCTGTCGAACCGCGGCTGGATGAGTGTCGCGGGCCACCGGGTGCCCGTGGTCGGGCGGGTGTGCATGGACGTGACGATGCTCGACGTGACCGAGGTTCCCGGCGTCGAGCCCGGCGACCCCGTGGTGGTGTTCGGGCCCGGCCCGACCGACCCGAAGCTGGTGGACCTCGCGGAACAGGCGGGTACGATTGCCTACGAGATGCTGACCCGCCTCTCGCCGCGTATCCGTCGGGTCTTCGAGAGCAGCCTGTGATCCTCGCCCTGTTCATCGCGTGTGCGAGCCCCGAGCCGACGGTCGTGGGAACCCGGCCTGCGGCGGAGCGCGAGGTGCCCGCCCACTGCCCGCGTCCGGGAGCGCCCGAGGTGCGCGGAGCCCTCGCGTCCGGCGAGCTCGACGAGGTGAGCGGCCTCGTGAAGAGCCGCCAGCACGAGGTGTTCTGGGTGCACAACGACTCGGGCGACGAGCCGCGGGTGTTCGCGGTGGGTCCGTCGGGTGCCGACCGCGGAACGGTCTCGCTCCGTGGCGCCGAAGCGACGGACTGGGAGGACATGACGCGCCTCCCGGCGGAGTCCGGCCGCGACTGGCTCGTGCTCGGCGACATCGGCGACAATCGCGAGAAGCGGGCGTCGGTGCAGCTGTATCGGATCGCCGAGCCGGTGCCGGGTGCGGTCGCTTCGGTCGACGCGGCGCGGATGGAGGTGCGCTACCCGGATGGGGCCCACAACGCCGAGGTGCTGCTCGCCGACCCCCGCGACGGCGGCCTGTACATCCTCACGAAGTCCGACCACGGGCTCTCGGGGCTGTACTCCGTGGGGCCCTGGAAGACCGGTGAGGTCGTCGCGGAGCGGGTCGCGGAGGTGCAGTTCCCCACTGGCTACGGGGATGCGAAGGCCACGGGCGGCGACATCTCGGAAGACGGTCGCTGGCTCGTGATCCGCACGTACACGACGGCCTGGATGTTCGCGATCGAGGGCTCGCTGAAGGACGCCCTGGCGGGCGAGCGCTGCGAGGTGCGCCCGCCGGTCGAGGAACAGGGCGAGGCCATCACGTTCGTCGAAGGCGGGTTCGTGACGGTGTCGGAGGGGAAGGGGGCTCCGCTGCACTACGTGCCGCTGACCTACCCTGCGCCGACGCCCGAGTAGCGGTCGCTAGATGAACAGCAGCGTGGCGAGGATGGCGAGGCCGAACGCCACCGAGGCCACGAGCAGACCCGTGGTCGCCAGACGCCGGGCGTGCTCGCGCTGCGCCATGTGCTCCGGAAGGCGCGGAGCGGGCGGGGGCGTGGGATGCACGCGTTCGTGGGGCGCCGGCGTGGCCGTGGTGGGCGCGAGACTGCCCGTGTCGTCCCACCACGAGGGCTCGCCGGCAGGAGCGTGACGTCCGCCCGCCTGGCGGAAACCCGCGTCGGTGGAGCGATTGAAGTCAGGACGGCCGGGAGTGGGAGAGCTCGGGTGCATGGACGCCTCGTGACCTAGGAATGCCATGATCCCCGGCCACGCGGACTTTCGGGTGCCTTTCACCCCCTGGAAATCAGCGCGCTGGGTCTCGCGTCCAGCCGAGCGGGCGGTGATCGGCCGCGACCCCGGGAAGCCCGTCGATGATGGCCTGGCCGCCCTCCGGGAGCGGGATGCGGCCCGAGAACGTGCCGACCACCCGCTCGGTGCGAGCGGAGCCATAGAGGCGCGTCTCGGTGTCGACATCCGACGCCCGGGGCTTGAGCTTCAGCTCGAGATCTCCCTCGCGGCTGCGCAGACGCCAGGTGTCGCGCGACACCTTGCCGCCGATCAGCAATCGCACGCGCGGCGCTTCGTACACCGCGCCGTCGATCCACAGCACGTGCTCGTGGGTGTCGCCGTGCCGGTTCCCGTCGCTGATCGCGAACCCGACCTGGCGGCCGTCGGGGAGCGTGCCGAGCCCGGTGACCTCGAGCCAGCGCGCGTTCGGCGGGAAGAACCCGTTCGTGTACGCGATCGACGCGTGCCCGTCGGACAGATCGAAGGTGCGCCCCGCGACGGTGGCCGTGCCGTGGGTGCGCAGGAGGTTCCAGTGGCTCGTCAGGCCGGGCCGGCGGGGCGCGTGCTCGCCGATGACCGTGACCGGAGGGGGGGACGCGGGGTCGCCCAGGGTGGCCTGCACCTGGAGCCCGTCGAACCGGGCCTCGAGCGTCCAGCCCTCGCCACCCGGCGGACGCGTGAGCACGAGCTCGGCGTCGGCGGTGCGCAGCCAGGCGTCGGTTCCGTCGCACGCGAACGGGCCGACCGACAGGTTGGACAGCGGACGGCCCCGGCCCTCGCGATGCGCCAGCACGGTGCCCGTCTGGAGCTCCGTGACGAACACGCGCGCGGCCCCCGTCGTGCCCTCGTCCCGAATCCACGCGACGATCACGAGCCCACCGGCCACCACGGTGACCTCGAACCAGCGCCGACGGAGGATCGCGCGCCGCACCTGCGAGCGCAGCCAGCCCTTCTCGTAGCCCCAGCGCACCTCGTGGAGACCGCCCTCCCAGGCGCCCGTGTTCGCGGTGTAGTCGAGGGCCCGGAACGCGGTTCCGGGAACGGGGGGCAGGGGTTGAACGCTGGACATCGGACCTCCGGCACTGCCGCTATCGGGTTCGGCCGTCGGATGCCGGTCGCGAGGGGTGGTAGCGTCGACGGCGGAGGTGCCCGTGTCCGACAACCCCCCGAAGTCCGAGCTCACCGTCAGCAAGCCCGCCACCGTCGAGCGCATCGCGATCGAAGGCATCGGGAAGCGCGATCAGGTGTGGGTGCACGTGAAGCACATCGACGGCTCCCTCGGCACGTACTTCAACTACCTCGACGAGGGGTACACGGTGGTGCTGCGTCAGGTCGACCTGCTGCGCGACGCGCTCACCCACCGGAACCTGAAGGCGATCTTCCACTACCGCGACGATCAGGGCCTCCGCCGCTTCCACGCGGTCACGGTGTTCCACGGCGAGTGAGCTGGCCCGGACCTTGCTTGGGGAGGCCCCGGAGGTCCCGTGTCCGACGTGCTCCTGGTCCTGGTTCCCGCGCTCGTCCTGTTCCTCGTGACGTGGCTCGGCTTCCGCCGTCCCCGCTGGTGGATCTCGGTGCTCCTGGCCATCGGAGCCGTGCTGGTGGCGCTCTCCGTGGTGTGGAAGCTCTCGTCCGTCCGCGCGGGCGTGCTGGGCCCCACGGTGCTGCGCTTCGAGACGACCGAGCCGGTCGTGGCCCTGACGCTCGACGACGGTCCGACCGTGGCGTACACGAAACCTGTCCTCGATCTACTCGAAGAAGCGGGGGCCCACGCCACGTTCTTCCTGGTCGGCCGGGAGCTCGAGGCGCACCCGGAGCTCGGTGAGGCGATCCTGGCGGGGGGCCACGAGCTCGGGAACCACTCCTGGACGCACCCGCGCCTGGTGTTCGCGAGCCGGGCGTCCCTCGAAGCGGAGGTCGCGAAGACCGACGCGCTCCTGCGGGACGTCGGCGCGACCGGCCCGATCCCGTTCCGTCCGCCCTACGGCAAGCGGTTGCTCGGTCTCCACGCCGTGCTGGGCGCGCGGCCGGCCGTCCTGTGGGATGTCGAGCCGGAGTCCGACCGGGTGCTCGCGGAAGACCCGGTGGGCATGGCGCGACACGTCGTGGAGCAGGCGCGCCCGGGGTCCGTCATCCTGCTGCACGCGATGTACGAGAGCCGCGAGCCCACGCGCCTCGCGCTGCCCGCCATCCTGAGAGGCCTGTCGGAGAAGGGTCTCCGCGTGACCACCCTGCGCGAGCTCCGGGAGCTCGGGGCTAGATGAGCCCTTCGCGGCACATCACGTGGATGGCGAACGGGCCTTCCTGGTTGTCTTTCCCCTCGACGATCAGCCACCAGGTGCTGCCGCGCTGCGACACCAGCTCGACCTTCTCGCGGCTGGTGCCCTTGTTCACGCCCATCTCGCACTGCGGCACGATCGAGAGATCGGTGGGGCACGTGCGTTCGTTCAGCTTCACGGCGGCGAGATCGAGGTCGGCGCAGGGCGAGTCGAGGTAGACGAACGCCTTCATGTCGCCCGGCGGCATCACGAGCTTGTACACGCGCTCGTCACCGCCGCCGTGATCGGTGAGGGCCGGTGCGCAGAAGTTCTTCTCGTAGAACCGGGTGGAGTACTGATCGACCCCACCCCGCGTGTGCCCGATGATGACGTCGCCGCACGAGATGGTGGCGGTGGCGCAGTCGGGGCCGTTCACGAGCCCACCGTCGTCGATGTCGTAGCAGTTCTGCGCGTCGATCGCGGGCTCGGGCGGGGCCGGGGAGCTGTCGAAGCCCGGCAGGATGTGCCGACGCGGGCGCACCTTGAGCTTCACGCCCGGCTTCATGGGGCCCGTGTACCCGCCCCCATCGTCGGGGGGCAGCGTGAGACCGTGTTGGCAGCCGGCGAGCGTGGCGAGCAGGATGATCAAGAGCGCTCCTCCACCCCGACTCTATCCCGAAGGGCGTGGACGAGGGGGACGTCGGCGTCCGCCCAGTCGAGCGCGCCCAGCTCGGTGGCCGGGACCCAGCGGATCTCGGCGTGCTCCGTGGGGCGGGGGACCCCGGACTCGAGCGTCGCGAGGTAGGCGACGAGCTCGATGCGCCCGTGCACCGACGTGCCCAGGTGCGCGCCCACCCGCACCGTGATGCCGAGCTCTTCGCGCAGCTCGCGGACCAGCGCGGAAGCATCGCTCTCGCCCGGCTCCACCTTGCCTCCGGGGAGCTCCCAGCGATTCGGGGTCGACATGGTGGGGCTCCGCAGCGCGCAGAGCACGGATTCACCGTCGAGCACGGCTCCAGCGACGACACGGATGGAAGGACGCATGGACGAGCGGTTAACGGGGCGCCATGCCGCTGCCCCCCGATTTCGCCGAAGAGTGCCTGTACCGCCCGGAGGCCTGGTTCCTCCACGACGTCCGGCTGGAGCCCGAGCACAGCCGCATCGTCGGGATCTGCGACACCACGCGGCTCGGGCCGCTGGTCGACGCGCAGCGCACGTGGCCCGGGCACCCGAAGCACCTGCCGGGCGCCGTGGTGATCCAGATCACCGGAACGCTCGGCCAGCTGTATGCGGGGTACGTGCTCGACATGCGCGCGACCGACGGCTGGGTGGGGTTCGGCACCCACATCCACCATGCGCGCTTCCGGAAGCTCGGGGAGATCGGGCCGCCCGTGGAGTGCGAAGCGACGCTCCTGTCGAAGCGCACGCTCCGTGGCACGGTGTTCACGCGGTTCCGGTTCCTGTTCCGGCAGGAGGGCGGGGAGTGCTACCTCTCCGAGCAGACCGCCGCCTGGGTGCAGACCGAGCACCGCGGCGCGCTCACAGGTAGCGCGACGCCACCCGGATGAGGTCGCGGTAGCCCACCGGAGCGATGCGCTGGAGCTTGTCGATCAGCCAGGCATCGCGGCCCACGAGGATGCGGGCCTTCTCGCGCTCGATGCCGGTGAGGATGATCTCGGCCGCACGCTCGGGAGGCAGGCCGCGCGCGATGATCTTCTCGCTGCCCTCCTTGGTGAGCCCCCCGAACATCCGGGCCCCCGCGCGACCATCGGACGCGATGCGCGTGGCCACGCCCCCCGGGTGGATGCACGACACCCCCACGCCCGTGCGGGCGAGCTCCTGGTGCAGGGACTCCGTGAAGCCGCGCACGGCGGCCTTCGTGGCGCAGTAGGCGCTGCAGTTCGGCACCCCGATGATGCCGAACAGGGAGCTCAGGTTCGCGATCCACCCGCGGTCGCGCTCGACCATCGCCGGCAGGAACGCGCGGTTCGTGTTCACCACGCCCCACAGGTTGATGCCGACGATCCAGTCCCAGTCTTCTGGCGTGCTCGACAGGAAGTCTCCAGCGAGCGAGACGCCGGCATTGGCCACGACGAGGTCGGGCGCGCCGTGCCTCTCGACGACCTCGTCCGCGAATGCCCGGATGGCCGCGGCGTCTCCCACGTCGACCCGCGCGAGCATCGGCGTGCCCCGGAGCGCCTTCGACGCCTCGGCGAGCCGCGCTTCGTCGACGTCGCACAGCGCGAGGCGCACCCCCTTCGCATCGAGACCTCTGGCGAGCGCCGCCCCGATTCCCGAACCCGCCCCCGTGACGACCGCCGTGCTGCTGTGATCGAGCCGCATCCACACCCCCGGCGCATGCTACCGTGAGCTGCTCATGACCACCGTCTCGCTCGGCCGATTCGATCTCGTGGAGCCCATCGCCGCCGGCGGGATGGGCGTGGTCTGGCGTGCGATCCATCGGCCGGACGGCACCGAGGTCGCGGTGAAGGTCCTCACGCCGAACGCGGCGGATCGCGAGGACTTCATCTACGCGCTCAAGGAGGAGATCCGGGCCGTGGCGGGGCTGAACCACCCCCACGTGATCTGGATCCACGACCACGGCGAGGTGAGCGCCGAGGCCGCGCGGGCCAGCGAGGGGATGCTCGCCGAAGGGGGCCCGTGGCTCGCGCTCGAGTACTGCGAGGGCAAGACGCTGCGCGAGCTCGCGCCCAGGCTCGACTGGGAAGGCATCCGCGACGTGCTGCTCGATCTGCTCGCCGCACTCGGCCACGCGCACGCCCACGGCGTCATCCACCGCGACATCAAGCTCGCGAACGTGCTCGTGGGGGGCGCGCGTCCGGGCATCAAGCTCACCGACTTCGGCATCATGTACGCCGTCGAGAGTCGCGAGGGTGCGGCGCCCGTGAACGCGGGAACGCCGGCCTACATGGCGCCCGAGCAGCTGCTCGGCTGGGCCGACGCCCAGGGGCCCTGGACCGACCTGTACCAGTTCGGCGTCATGGCATGGAAGCTCATCACGTGGGGGTGCCCGGCCGAAGGCGACGTGCGCGAGCTGATGATCGCGAAGAACGCGGAGGACTGGGTCCCGTTCAAGCCCGTCGTGCCCGTCCCGAAGGGCATCGAAGCCTGGCTGATGCGCCTGATGAAGCGGTGGCCCGACGAGCGCTTCCGGTGCGCGGCCGATGCCGCGTACGCGCTCAAGCAGATCGGTCCCGCGCCGTTCGGAGAGCGCAGGGTCCCGGAGCAGCTCTGGGATGCCGACTCGACGACCATGATGGGCGATCTGTCCATGCTGGACGAGTTCTTCGACAGCCAGGCGCCCCCGGCCGTCGCTACGCCGGTCGTTCCGGCGCCCCTGCCGCGCGACTGGCGCGAGGTCGAGACCGACGCCACGCTGCCCGCTTCGCTCATCGGCGCCGGCCTCGGCCTGTTCGGGCTGCGGCAGGTCCCGGTGATCGGGCGCGAGGCCGAGCGTGACGCCCTGTGGGCCGGGTTCGCGAACGTGCACCGCAGCCGTACGCCCCGGGTGGTGGTGCTGCGTGGCCCGGTCGGGTCGGGCAAGACGCACCTCGCCGACTGGATGTGCCGCAAGGCCGAGGAGGTCGGCGGAGGCATCTCGCTGCGCGGGAACTACGCGACGGATGGCGGTCCCCTCCAGGGCGTCGAGGAGGCCATCGCCCGCTACCTCCGGTGTGCGGGCGCGACGCGGGCCGAGGTCGAGCAGCGGGTCGACGCCACGCTCGATCGCTTCGGCGACGGAGACGAAGACGAGGCCGCGCACCTCGTGGCCCTGCTGCACCCTGAAGACGACGAAGACGACGAGGGGGCGCAGCGCGTCCAGTTCCGCAACCGCACCGAGCGGCACGAGCTCATGGCGCGGTTCCTCGACCGCCTCACCCGCGACCGTCCGGTCATCCTGATGCTCGACGACGTGCACAACGGCCGCGACGGCGTGCGGTTCGCCCGGCACCTGCTGCGGCGCGGTCCGTCGGCGGTGCTCGTGCTGCTCACGGTCCGCGACGACGTGCTGGCGCGGCGGAAAGCCGACCTCGAGCGCCTGCAGGCCGTCGAGGCGCGCTCGGCGTGCGCGAGTGTGTACGTGGGCGCCCTGTCGCGCGAGCACCGGGCGGAGTTCGTGCAGCGGCTGCTGGGTCTCGAGCCGTCGCTGGCGCGCCAGATCGCCGACAAGACGGGCGGGAACCCCATGTTCGCGGCCCAGTTGCTGGGTGACTGGGTCGACCGTGGGCTGCTCGAGCCGTCGCCGACGGGGTTCCGGCTGAAGGAGGAGGGCATCGAGCTCCCGATGCCCGACGACCTCCACGATCCGTGGCACATCCGCATCCGGCGGCTGCTCCGCGGGCACGAGGAGTGGCGCGCGCCCCTCGAGATCGCGGCCACACTGGGGCTCCGCGTGCACACGGGCGAGTGGACCAAGGTGTGCAAGGTCGCCGGGGTTCCGTTCTCGCGCCGGCTGCTCACGGCGATGCTCCAGAACCGGTACGTCGTGATGGACGACGCTTCGCGTGGGCGCAGCTGGTCGTTCGCACACAGCATGCTGCGCGAGGCCGTGCTGAAGGAGGCCGCCGACGAAGGCCGCCTGCAGGACCACCATGCCGCGTGCGCGGAGGTCCTCAAGGACGCCACGAGTGGGCGCAAGATCGCCCGGCTCGCGTGGCACATGCTGGGTGCGGGTGAGACGATCGACGCTATCGACCCGCTGCTCCAGGGCGCCGAAGCATGCCTGGCCGACGGCGACCACGAGGAGGCCACGCGCCTGCTCGAAGCCCGCGAGCGCACGATGGTCGAGGAGGGGGTGCGCCCGTCCGACACACGGTGGGGGCGCGGCTGGCTGCTTCGCGCGCGGCTCCACCTGCGCGAGGGCGAGTGGAAGGACGCCACGGAGTGGACGCAGAAGACGATCGACCAGGCGAAGGACTGGGGCTGGCGAGACCTCGAGATCGAGGCGCTGGCGTTGATGTCCGGCAACATGCGGTTCTCCGACGCGAAGACGGCCGGCGAGTACCTCGCGCGGTCGCGTCAGCTCGTCGGAGACGGCGTGAGCGCACGGGCGCGCACCACCGTGAGCCTGCTGTCGGCCGATCTCGCGCGGGAGGGCGGCAACCTGGAGGACGCCGCGGCCTGGGCGCGACGCGCGCTGGGCTACGCGCGGCTCGATGGCGGTGACTTCGAGCAGGAGTGCCTGCGTGCGCTCATCCGCGTCGAGATCGAGCGGGGCAACCACCGGAAAGCGCTCGGTCTGGTCGTAGAGGCCGAGCGGGGCGCGCGTTCCGCGGGGTCGCGCTACGATCTCGCGCAGGCCGCGTTCCTGCGGGGCCACGTCCAGCGGGTGCGCGGCAACCTCGATGCCGCGGAAGACGCCATCGAAGACGCCTGGCAGCTCTCGCAGGCGATCGCCGACCCCAACCGGATGGTCGTGAAGGCCAGCAAGGGCCTCCTGATGGTCGAGCGGGGGCGCTATCAACGCGCGATGGCGGAGTTCCGAACCTGCCTTCGGAGCAACGTGCGGCAGGCTCACCTGTGGAGCCACCTCGGCATGCTCGTGTGCGCGGCCGACGACACCGACGACACCGTGTGGCAGGCGCACATCGATCCGGTGGCCCGCTATCTGGAGCGTGGTTGGTCCGACCCCACCATCGCGCGCTATGCCAGGCTCGCCGAGGAGCGCGCAACGGCTGCGGGTCTCCCCGAGCGAGCGGAGGATGCGCGCGTGTTGGTGGAGCTCCAGGAGATGCGGACCGGGATCCGTCCGTGAGGGCGCTGGCCGTCCTCTGTGGCGTCGTGGTGTCGGGGGTCGCGGGGTGTGCGAAGTACGCGCCGCTCGAGCTGTCGGAGCCGGTTCGGTTCGCACCCGTCATCGGGCGTCCGGCGCTGTGTGCGTCGCTGCTGCCCGAGTCCGGACGGCTGCCGAAGCGCGATGCCGACGCGTGGTCCGCGGCCCGTGCCGCGCTCGAGTCCGGGGATGCCGAGGCGGCTTGGCGCGCGGTCGAGAACACGTCCGAGCATCCCGCGAAGGAGTCGCTGCACGTGTTCCGCGATCTCATCATCGACGGGGCGGCCGACGCCATCCCGCGGATCGAGGTGCTGGCCGAAGACCACCCGAACGACGCCTGTGTGCAGCAGTTCGCCGCCGTCGCGATGCTGGGGTCGAGCCCCGAGGCCGCCTCGCAGTACATCGAGCGCGCGTTCCGCCTCGATCCGGGCGATCCCGACGTCGCGCTGCTCCACCTGGTCCTCTCCACGGTCGACGCGCCGCGCGAGGCCGCCGCACAGCTCAAGGTCCTCAGCGCCGAGCAGCCCACACACCCCGCCACGCAGGTGCTCGCGGGCCGATCGCTCGTGCAGATGGGCGACGTGGAGGGCGCGACCGTCGCGTTCGAGCGTGCGTACGCGGCCGGTGTGGCGGACGTGGCGGAGTCGCTGTACCACCTGCGCCGGATGACCGGGCGACTCGACGCCTACCTGCTCCAGGCTCGCGAGCTGAACGAGCCGCTCGAGCCGGTGGAGCTCGGCGAGCACCCCGTCGAAGACCTCGACCGCTGGCTCGGGCTCGAGAAGGAGAGCGACCGTCTGCAGGTCACCTTCGAGACCTCCGTGGGCGACGTGGCCTGCACGCTCTACCCGCACCATGCGCCCGTCACCGTGGTGAACTTCGTCGCGCTCGCACGCGGGCAGAAGCCGTGGACCGATCCGAAGGACGGCTCGGAGACCCAGCGCCCGCTGTACGACGGCACGCTGTTCCACCGCACCATCCCCGAGTTCATGGTGCAGGGCGGCGATCCGCTCGGCACGGGCGAGGGGTTCCCGGGGTACCGCTTCCGCGACGAGCTGCACCCGTCCCTCAAGTTCGACCGGCCCGGTCGCCTGGCGATGGCGAACTCGGGTGAAGACACGAACGGCTCGCAGTTCTTCATCACGGAGGTCGCCACGCCCCACCTCGACGGGCGGCACACCATCTTCGGCCAGTGCGACGACGTGTCGGTGGTCGAGGCGATGGCGCGCGTTCCGTCCGATGCGAGCGACCGGCCCGAGGCCGACGTGGTGCTTCGGTCCGTGAAGCTCGCCATCGTCCCCTGCGAAGACTGCACGCACTAGCCCGGAGCCCCCCATGCGCTTCCTGCACACGATGATCCGCGTCTACGACCTCGACGCCGCGCTCACCTTCTGGTGCGAGCACCTGGGCCTCCGGGAGGTCCGCCGCACCGATCACGAGGCCGGGCGCTTCTCGCTCGTGTTCCTCGAGACCGGCGAAGAGGGCGACACCGCCCAGCTCGAGCTCACCTGGAACTGGGACGAGCCCCAGCCGTACTCCGGTGGCCGCAACTTCGGGCACGTCGCCTTCGCGGTCGACGACATCCATGCGGTCTGCCAGCGCCTGATGGACGCCGGGATCCCGATCAACCGGCCCCCTCGCGATGGCCGCATGGCGTTCGTGCGCTCGCCCGACGGCATCTCCGTGGAGCTCCTCCAGCGCGGTGGCGCGCTCGCTCCGGTCGAGCCCTGGGTGAGCATGCCGAACACCGGCACCTGGTAGCGCTCAGGGGAGCGCGGCCCACGCCTCCTGCGTAGCGCGCTCCATGCGCTGGTACTCCGCGAACAGCACGTCGTAGGCGGCCTGATCGGCGGGCGACAGCGGCCCGGGAAGCAGGTCGGGGCCGTCGAGGAACCCGTTCCCGGCACCCACCTCGCGGAGCGAGAGCTGGCCGCGCTCGATCCTGAGCTTGTGGGTGGCGGAGATCACCACCTGCCCGCGCTGCTCCACCGCAGCGGGGGGCAGGCCGTCGTGGGCGTCGAGGTACAGGAGGTCGCGCACGCGGGCCGTGGGGTCGGCGAGCACGGGGACGAGGCTCGTGCCGTCGAAGACCCGGTCGGTCGGCATGGGCTCGCCCGCGAGCTCGAACAGCGTGGGCCACACGTCGTGCACGCTCGCCAGGGCCTCGGTTCGACCGGGGGAGATGCCGGCGCCCGCGATGATCATCGGCACGCGGATGCCCCCCTCGTCGAACGACCCCTTCGCGGCTTCGTACGTGTTCGGCGGATCGGCCACCTCGCGGGCGGTGCCGTTGTCGCCGAGGATGACGACGATGGTGTGCTCGAGCACCTCGGGGGGCAGGCTCCCGAGCGTGAGCCCGATCGATCGGTCGGCGCTCTCCAGCATCGCGTCGGCCTTCCGGCTGTCGGTGGCCTGCGAGTCGACCGGCTCGTACGTCCAGAAGTCGGGGGGCGCGTGCCAGGGCGCGTGGGCCGCCAGCAGCGGGACGTACACGAACCACGGCTCCGGGGCGGTGTCGAGCCACTGGACGGCCGCGATCGTCATGCGCTGGGTGTGGTAGACGCCCGTGCCCACGGTGACGCCGTCGATCACGTCGTTCCAGGCGTGGTACGACGCCGGGTTCGAGATCACCCCCTCGAAGTGCGCGAAGCCCTGGCGGTTCGGGTGCGTGGCGACATCCGGCGCGTTCTGGGCGGCCAGGTGCCACTTCCCGAAGGCGGCCGTGGACCAGGGGGTGTCGGACGCGGCGAGGGCTTCGGGGATCGTGAGCTCGGACGCCGGCAGCTCGATGCCCGAGAACTGCGGGATGGCGGCGCCGATGCCGTTGCGGAACGCGAGGCGCCCGGTGAGCAGGGCCGCACGCGTGGACGAGCACAGCGGGGTCGCGTACGCGCGGTCGAACACGACGCCCGCCTCCGCGACGGCGTCGATCACGGGCGTTCGTGCAGCGGGGGCCGCGAGGTCGTACAGGTCGAAGCGCTCGGGCCCCATGTCGTCGACGAGGAACACCAGCAGGTTCGGCGGACCCGTCCAGGGTGCGGGCCCCGTGTCGGCCGTGGGCACGTCGGTGTCGGGCGCGCCTTCGTGCGGACCGGAGCACGCCACGAGGGCGGCGAGCGCGATCATGGCGCGGACAACAGGCGCAGGAGGGTGTCGCGCACGGACTCCACGCGCGCTTCGATGCCGCCCTGCTGGAAGACGAGCACGCCGAGCAGGACCGCGATCAGCACGTGGCCGGTCTCGCTGGGATCGAGGTCGGTGCGCACCCGACCCGCGCGCTGGCCCGTCGTGGCGGACTCCGCGAGCATCTGGACGCCGGCCGTCACCACGCGCCCGAACACCTCGGAGGCTGCGGGCAGGCGCGCACCGGCCTCGAGCACGAACCGGAAGTGCACGGTGCCGAGGACCGCGAACCGCCCGAGGTCGGGGGCGTCACCCGAGGTGGCGCGGATCAGCAGGTCGGCGAACACGGTGATGGCCGCGTGCAGCCCGTCGGCCTCGGCAGACGCCCGCACGAGCGCCTCGAGGTACTCGGCCAGGATGCGCTCGACGACCGCGATGATGAGCGCGTCGCGGTCGGCGAAGTGCACGTAGAACGCGCCGCGGGTCTTCCCGGCGCGAGCGCAGATCTGGTCGAGGCTCGGGCCATCGAGCCCGTGCTCCGCGAACTCGAGCAGGGCGGCGTACAGCAGCGCCTCCCGGGTGCGTTCCTTGATCTCCGCGCGCGTGGCCAACGTCAGTCGAGGCGGTTCTTCGCCGCTGCCAGCACGTCGCTCATGCCGCCGCGGGCGACCACGGCCATGTTCTCGTCGATCAGCACGGCCTGGGGGAAGATCTCGTAGGGCGACTCGATGTTCACGCCGAAGTACACGAGGTGCCCGCCGGTGTCCTTCAGGACCGCGATGTTGGGGTTCGGGTACTCCTCGTCCCAAGCGCGCAGGTCGTCGACGCTCGGGGTGTCGCCGTAGTTGTCCTGCGCGATCACGGTGACCCACTGCAGATCCCCCGCGTTCACGGCCTCGCGGACCACCCCGTAGCTCGACTCGAGCGAGCCCCGGCCCGTGGCCATCCAGTTGGCGGTGCTCCGGCAGGGCCCGCACCACAGCGCGGAGGAGTCGAGGATGGTGAGCTTGCCGTGGAGGGCGTAGTCGAACAGGTCGACCTGCTCGCCGAACTGGTCGCGAGCCTGCAGGCGCCCCACGATGGCGCCCTCTTCCCAGCGGTCGCCGCTGGGGGTGTCGCCCGTGATGGAGTCCTTGTTCCACTGGTAGGGCCAGCCCCCGGCGTAGATCACGCTGTCGGCGGACAGCGGGTCGGTGCCTTCGGCCACCTCGTCGCCGTCGGCGTAGCCGTCGCCATCGGTGTCCGCTTCGATCGGGCTCGTGGAGTACAGGGCCTCCTCGAGGTCGGACAGGCGGTCGTCGTCGGAGTCGGCGCTGATCGGGTTGGTGCCGAGGTCGCGCTCCTCCCCGTCGGACAGGCCGTCGCCGTCGGTGTCGGCCACCGTGGGATCCGTGCCGAGCGCCGCTTCGGCGCGCTTGGAGAGGCCATCTCCGTCGGCGTCGCAGCCGGTGGCGAGGACGAGGACGACGGCGCACAGGGAGAAGGGACGGGACATGGGCGCTCCAGGCACGGTGCGGCACACCGGATGTGGGGTCGTAGCCCGGATCCGACCGGACATCCAGCGCGCTCGATAGTTGACATACGCACTCGTATGTCATTAGGCTCACATACGAGCTCGTATGCGAGGTGACCGATGCGTGTGCTCCTGCATCTCCTGGCGTTCTTCATCCCCATTGCGGTGCTGGCCTACCTGGTGAGCGGCCCACACTCCGCGTCGTTCGCCGTGTTCGCGGTGTCCGTCGTGCTCGTGCCCATCGCGCTCGATGCCGTGTCGCCGGCCGAGCGGCGCGACCCGTCCGACTCCGTGCCTCCGGCCGTGTGGGATGGCGTGCTCTGGGCGCTCACCGCACTGCACCTCGGCCTGATCGCGCTGCTCCCGTTCTACGTGGCGCGGTCGGGGGTGTCGGTCGACAGCGCGGTGGCCGTGTTCCTCGTGGGCAACGCCAGCGCGCAGGGCATCGTGCTCGCCCACGAGCTCGTGCATCGGCCGGGCTCTGCGTTCCGCACGGCGGGCCGGGTGTTGCTCGCGGGCGTGCTGTACGAGCACTTCTTCACGGAGCACGTGCGCGGGCACCACAAGCGGGTGGGCACCGACGAAGACCCCGCCACGGCGCGCTACGGAGAGCGGTTCCTGCCGTTCCTGCTGCGCACGGTGCCCGCCCAGCTCCGCAGCGCGTGGGAGCTCGAGTGCCGCAGGCTCCGTGTCGACGGGCTCTTCGATCGGCGTCAGCTGAACAACCGCGTCCTCCACGGCCTGATCGGGGGATGGGCCGTCGCCGGGCTCGTGCTGGCCGGCGTCGGCCCCCTGGCGTTCGCGGCCCACCTCGCGCAGGCGGGCTTCGCCGTAGTGATGCTCGAGGGCGTGAACTTCTTCGAGCACTGGGGGCTGCAGCGCGCTCAGAAGCGCGTGGCGGTCATCGACAGCTGGGACAGCGAGAGCGGCCTCACGTACTACATGCTCATCGGGCTGGCGCGGCACGGCGACCACCATGCCCACGCGTCCCGCCCGTACCAGGACCTCCGGCTGTTCGACGAGACGCCCAAGCTCCCCTGGGGCTACCTCGCCACGGCCTATTGCGCGGTATTCGCCGACTTCCTGCTCATCCCACGACTCGACGCCGAGCTGCGTCGCTGTGGGCTCGGCCCGTACCGGGAAGCCGCGCGCGCCGCCTGAACACCATCCGTCGCCGGTGGTAGAGTCGCGGTCCCGAAGGGTCGAGCCCGTCCGCCGACGGCCGCGACGGTGCGTCCCGCGGAGGGAGGCCCGATGTCGGACGTATGGGTGATCGGGAGCGCCAGCACGGCGTTCGCCAGGTGGCCCGAGCAGACCCACCGCGAGCTGGCGGAGACCGCCGTGCTCGGAGCCCTGTCGGACGCCGGGTTCGCGGACGGATCGCCCGCGGAGGCCGTGTGGTTCGGCTGCTGCGCGATGAACGTGTTCGGTCAGGACAACATCCGGGGCCAGGTGGCCCTCCAGCCGCTCGTGCGCGCCGGACGCCTCGACGGCACCGCGCCCATCGTGAACGTCGAGGGTGGCTGTGCCACCGGAACCGCCACGCTGCACGGGGCGTTCACGGCCATCGCGGCGGGGCAGGCCGACACCGTGCTGGCGGTGGGCGTCGAGAAGACGTGGGTTCCGCACGACCCCGCGAAGTCGCTCCAGCTGTTCCTGGGCGGCATCGACATGCAGCACCCCGAGGAGTGGCGCGCGTTCTACGCCGAGGCCGGTGCGCGCGCAGGCCAGGTGTTCGCGCCGATCCCGCAGCGCGTGGTGTTCCTCGACGTGCACGCGATGGCCGCCCGCCGGCACATGGCGCGGTACGGCACCACCCCCGAGCAGCTCGCCTCGGTGGCCGCGAAGAACCACGAGAACGGCAAGCGGAACCCGCTCGCCCAGTACCGGTTCGGCGCGACCGTGGAGTCCGTGCTGGCCGACAAGCCGGTGGTGGAGCCCTTCACGCGCTCGATGTGCGCTCCCATCAGCGACGGTGCGGCCGCTGTGGTGCTCGTGAGCGGCGCCCGTCTGCGCAAGCTCCCCTCCGAGGTGCGCGAGCGGGCCGTGCGGATCCGGGCGTGTGCGCTCGGCGGAGGCACCTGGCGCGAGCTCGATGCCCCGAGCGTCGTCGCACACACCGCGGCGCGGGCGTACCGGAAGGCCGGCGTGCGCCCCGAAGACATCCAGATCGCCGAGGTGCACGACGCGAACGCGTGGAGCGAGCTGCACGCGATGGAGGAGCTCGGGTTCTGCGGAGCCGGGGAGGGGGGGCCGTACGCGGCGTCCGGCGCGACGGGCCTGGCGGGCGAGCGTCCCGTGAACGCCAGCGGCGGGTTGATCGCGAAGGGCCACCCGCTCGGGGCCACGGGGCTCGGCATGATCGACGAGCTCATGGCGCAGCTCCGACAGGAGGCCGGGGAGCGCCAGGTGGTGGGCGCGCCTTCGCTCGCCCTCCAGCAGAACGCAGGCGGTATGGTGGGGTTCGACGAAGCCCTGTGCGGGGTGACGATCCTGGAACGTGGATGATCCTGCTCCTGGCCGCGTGTGCGCCCCTCATCTCCGGTGCGAGCCCCGTGCCGCTCGCGACGGGCCAGCACGGGGAGGTCGGGGTGGCCGCGCACGCGGGGCACGTGCCGGTGCACCTGAAGGATGGGCGCGACCGCCGTCAGGAGTACCCGACCGTGGGGGCCTCCACGTACGCCCGCTTCGAGCTCGACAACGGCGTGGGGCTCGGCGGGCGCCTCGACATCGGGCCCACCCAGTACCTCGCGGCGGGCGGGTGGATCCGGCTCGCGCTGCTGCGCCGCTCGGCGTCCTATGTCGGCGTTCAGCTCGAAGGCGGCTGGGCGTACGGTGAGCTGTCGCTGCCGGCGGCGTTCCAGGCGGGCCGCCGGATGTGGCTGTGGACCCGCCCCGGTGCCCGTGTGTCCCTGGTGCCGATGGGCCTGCTCCCGGTCGGGCTCACCGTCGATCTCGGCAAGACCTTCGCGATCAACGCGGAGGCCATGGTGATGACGCCCATCTTCATCGACGGCTGGAGGCGCGTGAACCCGGTCGGGGTGACGGGTGCCGTGGGCGTGTCCAGCCGGTTCTAGAGCTGGGCTAGGATGCTCGCGGGAGGTTCCATGATCGAAGTGCGAGTGGCCGGGCAGGGGCGCGTGGTGGGCGATGCGGTGACGCTCGACACCGCGCAGGAGGCCCGGTGCGGGCTGTGCGACACCGAGACCGACAGCGTGGCGTCCGTCGCGCCTGGCGTGTTCGCGTGCAAGTCGTGCCTGCGCGAGCGCCTCGAGGCGATGACGCTAGGCGCCTGGATGGTCCGCCCGAAGGAATCCCTGCCCTGGGGCAAGCTCACGTCGTGAGCGGGCGTCGATCGGCGCCTCCTGGGGCCCTCGCACGAGCTTCCCGGGCATCGCTCCGTTGACCTCGTCGTGCTCGGCGATCACCACGCCGGAGCACACCGTCGCCACGTAGCCGCTGGCCTTCTGCACGAGCCGGCGACCGCCCGCGGGCAGGTCGTGGGCGATGGTGGGTGCCGACAGCGAGAGGCGCTCGTAGTCGATCACGTTCACGTCGGCCTTGAAGCCCGGCTTCAGCACGCCGCGGTCGTGCATTCCGTAGAACCGGGCGGTCTCGGAGGTCTGCCGCTTCACCACGTGCTCGAGCGGCAGGAGCGGCCCGCGGACGCGGTCGCGCGTCCAGAACGTGAGCATGTAGGTGGGCATGCCCCCGTCGCACACCGCGCCACAGTGGGCTCCGCCGTCGGACAGCCCCATGCGCGTGCGCTCGTGTTGGTGCAGCTCGTGGAGGAGGTCGTAGCTCTTGTCGCTGTAGTTGAAGAGCGGGAAGTACAGCATCCCCTCGCCGTCGGCCGTGAGCATCTGGTCGTACGCGACCTCGAGCGGGCTGCGCCCCTCGCGCTTCGCGATGGCGGCGATGGACTGGCTCGGGTCGGGCTCGTAGAGGGCGTCGACGAGCGGGTACATCTTGTCGAAGCTCTCCGTGACGAAGCGCTCGAACACGTTCAGCTCGCGCGGTGTCTCGGTGAGCAGGCGCTGGCGGAACGCGGGGTCGCGCAGCTGCTCGAGCTGCTCGGACCACGGCAGCGACGCGATGGCCTCCATCGACGGGAACGCCACGAACGGGTGCGCCGTGAGACGCCAGCTCATCTGCACCCCGATGGCGCGGCCCGCACACTGGGCGTACAGCGGCAGCCCGTCTGCAGCGGCCTTCTCGAGGCCCTCGAGCCCCTTGCGCCACGTCTCGGGCGAGAAGTCGGTCTGCGACAGGTTGAACACCACCGGCTGGCCCGTGATCTCGGCCAGCTTGCGCATCATCGGCAGATCCGTGGGCACCATCAGGTGGTCGGGAGCGAGCTCGAACACCCCGTGGCCCGCGCGACGGATGCCCTCCGCGATGCCGTACAGCTCGGCGGGGTCGGCGAAGGTGCCCGACACCAGGATGCCCTCCGCCGACTTGTGCAGCGACGTGCGGCTCGTGGAGAACCCGAGCGCACCGGCGTCGATGGCTTCTTCCACGAGGGCCGACATCTCGGCGATCTGCTCGGGCGTCGCGGTGTCGGTCTCGGACTGACGGACGCCCATCACCCAGGCCCGCAGCGCGGCATGGGGCACCTGCGTGCCGAAGTCGATCGCGTGCGGGATCCGCTCGATGGCGTCGAGGTACTCGGGGAAGGTCTCCCAGTCCCAGCGGATGCCTTCCGTGAGGGCCGCGCCGGGGATGTCCTCCACGCCCTCCATCACGTTCACGAGCCACTCACGCTCGGGCGCGCGGCACGGAGCGAACCCCACGCCACAGTTGCCCATCACCACCGTCGTGCAGCCGTGCCAGCCGCTCGGGGTGAAGTACGGGTCCCACGTGACCTGGCCGTCGTAGTGCGTGTGCATGTCGACCCAGCCCGGCGTGACGAGCAGGCCCTTCGCGTCGATCTCGCGGTGCCCCCGACCCGCGACGGTGCCCACCGCGACGATGCGATCCCCATCGATGGCGATGTCGCCCACGAAGCGCGGGGCGCCGGTGCCATCGACGATCGTTCCGCCGCGAATCACGAGATCATGCATGGTGGACTCCGTTAGGATGGGAACAGGATTCAAAAAGTGAATGAGGTTCGCACTTGAGTAACGCAGCCCCGGGACGACGCCAGCGCAAGCGCGAAGAAAAGACCCAGCTCCTGCTCTCCACCGCGATGCAGATGATCGTGGAGTCGGGCTTCGACGGGCTCACCATGCCGGGTCTCGCCGAGCGGGCCGATGTCGCGGTGGGCGGCCTCTACCGGTACTTCTCGGGAAAGCAGGAGCTGCTCGCGGCGCTCCAGGTGCACTCGATCGAGCAGCTCGGCACGTGGATCCGCGAGCACCGCACGGCCGGAGGGCTCGAAGGCGTGCGCCAGACGGCCATGGCCGTGGAGGGGTTCGGGCGCGCCCACACCACGAGCTTCGCGCTGCTCGAGCTCGCGGTCGCCGACCCCCGGCGCATCCTCGACGACGAGCAGGCCGCGCGCGTCGAGACCGCGATCCTGCCCATCCTGGCGGGGGTCGCGCAGTGTCTGCAGGAAGCCGAGGCCGCCGGTCAGGTCTCTCCGGGCCATGCCATGCGGCGGACCCTCGCGCTGTGGGGCGTCACGTTCGGGTGCCTGCACTTCCGCAAGCGCGACACCCGCATGCCCGACACCGGGCTCTACTCCATCGCCATCCTCGAAGAGGCCGTCGATGCGCTGCTGCGCGGCTGGGCGTAGGGCCCGTACGCGGCGTCCTCAGCACACCGAGATCAGGGTGACCGCCCCCGTCGGCAGCTCGGCGTCGTCGTCTTCGGCGAGCCCCCACAGCGCGCTCCCGACCGGCGACTCCGGCGACACCACCGTGACCTCGCCGAGCGTCGTTCCCGAAGCGCCCGGGAACACGAAGTACGTGCGCTCCTCGCCGTCGGAGTGGGCCTCCACGGTGAGCAGCGCGCCCGTCACGGCGCGGTCGCGCGGACCGCTCCCGGCGCGGTCGAGCAGATCGAGCGCCGCGCGCAGCTCCGTGAGGCGCTCCTCCAGACCCGCGGTGAGGTAGCCCGCAGCCGTGACCGCGCCACGCTCGCCGCGGTTCGCGGGCCGGTGGTCGCCGTCGACCCGCATCGACGCGGTCGCCTGCTTCTGGCTGCGCTGCAGGTCGTCGACCCGGCGCTCGAGCTCCTCGCGGAGCGCGGCCACCACGGCGTCCTTCATCATGGACCCTCCACCCAGCCCCGCCAGCGCGCGACACACTCGAGCCCGAGGCTCTGGAACAGCGCGCGCATCGGAGCGTTCGTGGCCTCCACCTCGTCTTCCGTGTGCTCCAGCCCCGCGGACCGCAGCCGCGCGAGCCCGGCATCGTAGGTCCGCCGCCCGAGACCACCGCCGCGCCGGCCCGGCAGCACCCCCACGAACAGCATGGCGCCGACACCCGGCTCCACGCAGCGCGGTGCGACGATGCCGAAGTCGCCCACCAGCCCGAACCGCTCGTCCTCACCGGGCCCGAACGGGCTCCAGGCGTCCACGAGCGCGGCCCCGTCGGCCCCGAAGCGGGAGGGCGCCGCGGCGAGCACCGCGGTGAGGCGCTCGGTGAAGGCCGTCCACCCACAGGCCGCGACGGGGACGAACGCGGGGTCTTCGCGGCGCTCGGGGATCGATCCGGCCCAGCGCTCGCGCACGCCCAGGTCGTGCCATCCGCGGTCACCGAGCGCGTCGGACCAGGCCGCGTCGTCGGGGTCGTGCCGCAGCTCGCACCCGCGGAACGGACCGCGAACGAGGGCGTCGAGG
>JAWKRP010000018.1:0-205006 GCA_041389565.1 Myxococcota bacterium | reverse complement strand
TCGCGCGCGCGTGCGGCGGATCAAGCAGCGCTGGCGCGACCGCATCGACGGCCGCACCGACCGCATCAGTCGACTGGATCGACGCCGACGCTGAGCAGCTCGGCGCCGTCGTGGCGCTCCGGCAGCCAGACCGTGAACGTCGAGCCCACACCGGGTCGGCTGCGGACCGTGAGGGTGCCGCCGAGCCGCTCGACGAACGCGCGCGACACGGTGAGCCCGATGCCGCTCCCCGCGCTGCCCCCCACCGAGGTGTGGAAGGGCTCGAAGATCGCCTCCAGGCGGTCCGGCGCGATGCCGATCCCGGTGTCTTCGACCTCGAGCGACAGACCCTCGCGATCCGCTCGTGAACCCGGGCGGATCCGGAGGGTGATGCGCCCGTCACGGGTGAACTTCGCGGCGTTCCCCACGAGGTTCACGAGCACCTGCCTGAGGCGCTGGGCATCCGTTCGGAACGTGCCCTCGGCCCCCTCCACGTGCAGGGTGTTCCCACCCTCGGCGACCACGGGCTGCATCAGGCGCTGCACCTGATCCGTGAGCTCGTCGAGCGCCACGATGCGCAGCGCCATGTCGACCTGGCCGGCTTCGATGCGCGACAGATCGAGGATCTCCGAGATCGTGGCCAGGAGGTGCCGCGCAGCGAGCGCGACGCTGTCGAGATCTTTCGTGATGCCGGCATCGGCGTCCTGGAGGTCTTCCTGGACCAGCTCGACGTAGCCGAGGATCGCGTTCAGCGGGGTGCGCAGCTCGTGGCTCATGTTCGCGAGGAAGGCCGCCTTGGCACGGCTGGCCGCGAGGGCGCGGTCTCTCGAGAGCACGAGCGCCGTGTTGCTGCGCTCCAGGTCTGCGAGGGCCTCGATGCTGCGGGTGCTCGAGCGGACCGCGTGGTCGATCAGGCCTTCGCCGAGCCGGCTGATGGCGTACACCGCCAGGCCCGCGGCCATCGAGCTCGCGACGAGCTCCGCCGTGTCCGCGAAGCCCGGCATCGGCCGGAGCGCGTGCCGGCACAGGAGCCCGAGGGTCGTTCCCCCGCCGAGCGCCCAGGTCCACCGGGTGTGCAGCGCTTCGGGGAGCAGCCCGAACACCGACAGCGCCACGAAGAGCGGGCCGAGCGTCAGCAACAGCACCGAGCCGAAGGGGCTCTCCAGCATCGAGATGCCGAACAGCACCATCAGGCAGAGCGTCAGGAAGGCCCGCGTCGCGAGCGCCAGGCGGCCTGCCCGCACCCAGAGGTGCACCACGCCCATCGACAGCGACATGGCGAACCACCCGAGCCCAGCGAGCATCAAGGGGTCGGACGTCGGCCCGAGCGCGCTCTGGACGAGGTCTCCGGTGCCGCACACCGCTGAGATCCCGCCCGCGGCGATGGTCATCGGGCGGAGGATGGCCGGGCGCAGATCGGTCACGGCGAGTTTCTACCCCACCCGTGCGACCCGTGAATCCATACGGCATGGTTGACGCCGTGCCTGGCTGCGCATCGGCGCGCCGACTATGAAAGGCCGGTTCGCGAGGAGTGGCGCTTGTCGTCCGAGGAATCCGACAACACGCAGCCCGGGGCCGCCACGCGCGCGATCCGTCCGGCGGCCACGGAGCCCGAGGTCCCCGCTTCTGTGGAGCCCGAACACGCGGAGCCCGAATCCGCGGACCCCGTAGCCGAGGCCGTGTCCGAGGCCGTCGAGGCTCCCGGGCCCGGTCCAGCCGCCGTGCCTGGGCCCGATCCAGCTGCCGTGCCTGGGCCCGAAGCCCGGTGGCTCACGGGCCGTCGGGTCTTCCACACGGTGCTGGTGCTCGCGTTCATGGGCGCCGCGATCGCGCACCAGTACGCGTTCTGGAACTGGTACATCGAAGACGCCGCCATCTCGTTCGCGTTCGCGCGCAACTGGGCGTGGGGCGAGGGGCTCGTCGCGTACCCCGGTGGCGAGCGGCTCGAGGGCTACTCCAACTTCACGTGGGTCGTGCTGCTCGCGCTCGGTGAGCTGCTGGGCATCGAGGGCTTCAGCAGCTCCAAGGGCATGCAGATGGTGCTCGGTACCCTCACGGTGCCGCTCACCTACCTCCTGGCCCGCGAGGCCACGCCCGATGCCCGCTCCCACAGCCCGATCGCGGCAGCGGCCTACCTCGGCGCGGCGTCCACGTTCGCCATCTGGAACGCCTGCGGGCTCGAGAACAGCCTGTTCAACTTCCTGCTCGCCGCCGCCCTGCTCCGCAGCGCCATCGAGATCCGCACGGGCCGGTTCCCGTGGGCCGCGTTCCTGTGGTTCCTGATCGCCATCACGCGCCCGGAGGCCGTGCTGTACTGCGCGGTCGCGGGCTTCCTGACGATGTGCTTCACCCTGCGCCCGTTCGGCGCGATGCCCACCGTGAAGTGGCTCGCGGCCTTCTTCGTCCCGTTCGGCCTCTACCACGCCGTGCGGTTCTCCTACTTCGCGTACGAGTTCCCGCAGACGTACTACGGCAAGCTCGGCAACAAGGACCCGAAGGTCGGCTGGAACACGCGGGGCTGGCGCTACGTCCGCAACTGGTCCCACGACCTGTGGACGGGCTACTTCCTGCCCCTCTGGATCTTCGGCCTGGTCGGAACCCGCGGCTGGCGTGGCGCCGTGGCGTTCGCGGCCCTCGCGTTCACGGGCTTCTGGCTGATGTACCCCACGAACGAGGCGCTCGACACGGTCCCGTGGTGGCCTCGAGACCTCCCGGCCCCGTCCTGGTGGGTCGATGGGCGGTCGTTCGTGCTCATCGCCGACGCCCTCCTGCTGCCGCTGCTCGCCCTCGGCACCCGGCGCGGCTGGCAGGTGCGCGTGCTGGTGTGGGGCGTGGCCTCGAGCGTGCTGTTCTTCTCGGTCTACACGCTCGGCGACTGGATGAAGTCCTGGCGCTGGATGAGCCTGCTCCAGGTGCCCGCTGCCGTGCTGTTCGCGCTCGGGGCCGAAGCGCTCGCCGACGTCGCCGACCGCGGGCTCGAAGCCCTGAACGAGTCGGTCCGTCCGGGGCTCGACAAGGCGTTCTGGGCGGTCGTGCAGGTGGCCGTCGTCGCCGTGTGCCTGCTCGTCGGCGACGAGTTCGTGTTCGGCCGCTGGTGGCTGCTGGCCATCGGGGAGAGCGCGATGCTCGTGGCCCTGCTGGGCGGCCTCCTGTCCGACCGCCTCGACGACCGGTGGACGTGGGCCGGATGGACCGTCCTGTCGCTCGTGATGGCCACGGCCGTGCTCCCCAACGTCACGCACACGAACGCCGTGCTCCCGACGCCGGAGACGGGCCCGTTCGCGATCAAGAAGCGCGTGGAGTTCGTGCAGGCCCTGAAGAACACCCTCGAGATCGAGGGGCGCATGTCCGACCTCGATGTCGACATGGGCGCGCACCTCTGGTGGGGCCGCGACGACTTCGCGATGATGGACATCGCGGGCCTGGTCGACATCCCGTTCGCCCAGCACCGCTTCCGCAAGCCGTTCGTGCAGGAGTACCTGTTCGAGGAGCGGCGTCCCCACTTCGCCCACATCCACGGCGGTTGGGCGAGCAACTCGCGCATCCCGTCGTTCCCGGCATGGCGCACCGACTACCACGAGATCCCGGGCTACCCGGCCGGTCGGAGCGCGTTCCACATCGGGAACCACATCCGACGCGACATCGTGATGCAGAAGGCCTACTCCACGCGGTCCGATCGCCGCGTGGCCTTCGGAGGAGGCCTGCTGCTCGAGGGGTTCGACCTCCCGAGCGAGCCCGCCCGCGCCCGCATGATGTGGATCGAGATCGGCGTTCGCGACACCGTGAAGCGCGCCGACGGGGAAGACATCCAGGTCCAGCTCGTCGCCCTGAAGGACGGCGTGGTGCGGAACGTGTGGAACGTGCCGCTCGGCTACGGGTGGTTCTCGGCGTCCGACTGGCGTATCGATGAGGTGAACGTCGGGAGGTACAAGCTCCCCATCCCCGAGAGCATGGAAGAAGGCACGTACGACCTCGCGTTCGTGATGATGACGCCCGACGGCGTCGTCCAGTCCCCGCTTCCGGAGCTCCCGGAGGGGGCCTGGGTCGGCGGGTCCGACGGGCACCCCGCAGCGTACGCCGCGGGTGAGGTGGTCTTCGGTCAGGCCCTCACCGTCATCTCCCTCGAAGAGCAGCTGGCCTTCTCCGAAGCCGACCGCCTCGATGCCCTCGAGCAGGCGAGGCGCGGGCGCTGCGAGCAGGCGGCGCAGGCGTGGTTCAAGGCCCGCAAGCACCGTCCCATCGACCAGCTGTTCATCGATACGTTCGGTCCGAACGTGAACCTCAGCATCGCCACGTGCTGGGTGTGGCGTGCGGAGCACGAGCCCGAGAACGCCATCGCGCACCTCGAGCGCGCACGGCAGCTCGACCACCACGCTCCCGCCTACCTCGCGTTCAAGGACACCATCGCCGACCCCCTGTACGCCCAGGCCGAGGTCGCCTTCGACGAAGGGCGGATGGACGACGCGTATCGCCTGTTCAGCGACGTGCTGCGCGTCGACGCCACCCGCTCGTGGGCCCGCCGCTATGCCGAGCAGGCCCGGGCGTTCCGCCTCGGCATCGATCCCGAGAGCCTCGCTGCCGAAGAGGCCGAGCGCGAGCGCCAGCGCCTGGAGGCCGTGGAGCGGCGCGAACAAGCCGAAGCGCAGCGGGCCAAGGCGCCTCCGAAGGTCGCTCCCGCCAAGACCCCGTGACCGCCCTCGCCCGCTGGTTCGCGGGGCTCGACGAGGCCGACCGGCGCGGAGCGAGCGGCGTCGCGCTGTGCATGGCGCTCTACTGCTTCCACGCCGTGTGGTTCTCGACCTGGATCATCGAAGACGCCGCCATCAGCTACGCGTTCGCGGAGCACTTCGCGACCGGCGAGGGCTTCGTGGCCTACCCCGGGGGCGAGCCCGTCGAGGGCTTCTCGAACCCCACGTGGACGCTCCTGCTCGCGGCGTGCCGGTTCGTCGGGCTGTCGCCCTGGGTGATGGGCAAGGTGCTGGGCCTGGGGTTCGGCCTGGCCACGCTCCCGCTCGCCTACCTCTGGGCCCGCCGCACGGCGCCCGACGACCGCGGGAACTGGGCCCTGGTCGCGCCCCTCGTGCTCGCGATGTCCACCCAGCACACGCTGTGGGCCGCATCCGGTCTCGAGAACGGCCTGTTCACGCTCCTCCTCACGGCCGCGGTCGTGCGCATCCTCCACGAGGGGGACTCACGTACCGTCCCTGCGGGCCCTCGGGACTCACGGACCGTCCCTGCGGGCCCTCGGGACTCACGGCGGCTCGGCCTGTCGGGGTTCCTACTCGGGCTGCTCGCCATCACGCGTCCCGAAGCGCCCATGTATGCGGGGGTCATCGCGCTCATCGGTGGCGTTCGGGCCCTGTCCGCCGGGGGGATCCGGTGGGCCACGAGCTTCCTGCTCGGTGCAGGCGGGCCGTTCGCGCTGTGGCACGCCTGGCGGATCTGGACGTTCGCCTGGGAGCTCCCGAACACCTACTACGCCAAGCAGACCGACGAGAAGTTCCAGCCGTTCGGATGGAACGCCCACGGCTGGGCCTACCTGCGCAACTGGGCGCTCGTCAGCGTGCACGGGTTCGTCGTGCCCCTGTTCACGCTCGGCCAGACCGGGGTTCGCGGCACCCGGGGCATGATCGGGCTCGGTCTCACGGGCGTCCTGCTCGGCATCCTCGCGACCGGCATCGGCTGGGTGCGCGACTACGGGCCCGTCGAGATCCCCGCGGAGCCCGAGCTGCTCGTGCAGGTCCGGGTGGCCGCGCTCGTGCTCGCCGCCGTCGGGTTCCCGCTGCTCGGCCTCGGTCGGAAGGCCACCGAGCCGCGCCTGCTCGCCTGGGTGCTCGCGCTCTGCGCGATGTTCTTCGCGCTCTACGCCGGTGGAGACTGGATGCGCGGGTACCGCTGGATGTCGATGGCGGCCGTCCCGCTGGCGGTGCTCCTCGCCGATGCGGGCCGCGAGCTCGGTGCGGCGGTGTCCCCGCTGGTCGATGCCGTCTCCCGACGGGCCGTGCCGCACGGGCTCGTCGCGCTGGGGCTGTCCGTGCCGGTGCTCGGGGGTGGGGTCGGCCAGACCGTCGCGTTCATGTGGGGCCTCGAGACCACGCCGTTCGACGTGCGTCGCCGCGTCCTGTACATGCAGGGCGTCCAGCAGCGCCTCCACCTCGACCATGCCAGCCTGCTCGAGGTCGACATGGGCGCCCACATGATGTGGTCGGGCTTCGAGCTGATCGACATGGCCGGGCTGGTCGACGTTCCGATCGCCCACCACCACTACCCCACCGACTTCGTCGACATGTACGTCCACGACGAGCGGAACCCGACCTTCGCGCACGTCCACGGAGGCTGGGGCTCGCGCACCGGCGTGGAGCGCCGTCCGTGGTTCCGCACCGACTACCTCGAGATCCCGGGGTACGGGCACAGCTTCGGCACGTTCCACATCGGGAACCACATCCGGAAGGACCTTCTGCTCGACACCCACTGGCGCGGCACCCCCGGGCGCAGGGTCGCGTTCGGAGACGTGGTGCTGGAGGGGCTCGACGTGCCCGCTCCCCTCGTCCACCCCGGCGGTACCGTGTACGTCGAGCTCGCGTGGACCATCAAGAAGCGCCCACAGGGGTTCCGCGCGCTCCTGTTCCTGTCGGACGGCGAGCACCTCGTGGTGAAGGAGCTGCCACCGGCATACGACTGGTTGCCGGTCTCTCGCTGGAGGCGCGACCAGGTGGTCGTCGGACGCCACACCCTCACCCTCCCCGAAGACCTCGCTCCCGGTGTGTGGGACGTGGGGATCGCCGTGGTGGGAGACGACGTGCCCACCGGTCCCTCGGCCGGCACACCGCTCGACGCCGACGGGCGGATCGACACCTCCCGCGTGCCCGCCCAGCCGCGCTTCATGGCCGGTGAGGCCCGGTTCCCCGGGGTCCTCACCGTCACCTCCCACGATCAGGTCGCCGAAGCCGCCACCCTCCGCTTCGGGGAGGCGGTCCTCGCCGCACGGGACTCGGGGACCGTCCCTGCGGACACTCGGGACCCGGGGACCGTCCGGGACGGATGCGAAGCCGCCGAGGGCCTGTGGGCCGGGGCCCGTCGCTTCCTGTCCCCCGAAGACCCCTGGCACGACGAGGTGGATCCCGCGATGGCCCGCGAGCTCGCCACGTGCTGGGCCCGCGTGGCGGAGTCCACCCGCGATGTCGCGGCCGTCCGGAAGGCCCGTCTGCACGACCACCACGCCGCCGAGGTCGTGCGCGTCGGGTCCGTGCTCGCCGACCTGTGGGAAGCCGAAGGCGATGCGGCACTCGCCGAGGGGAATGACCGTGCCGCCTACGAGGGTTGGAAGCGCGCGCTCGCGGCCGACCCGAGCCGGACGTGGGTGCGCCGCCGCGCCGAAGAGGCGCGCACCCGGTTCCTGGAACCCGTGGAGGAGCGATGAACCGGGCCCTCACCCTCGTGCTGCTGCTGGCCACCGCCGCGCTCGCCGAGCCTGGAGACCCCCGCGGCTGGACGCCCGGCGAGGTCGCGTCGGGAGCGGCCCGTGTGCTCGCCGGCCCCGATACCGCCGAGCTCCCCGAGCTCGAGTTCCCGAAGGAGTTCCAGAAGAGCCTCGGAAAGGGCCGCACGCTGATCTTCTACTTCAGCCCCACATGTCCGCACTGCCAGGCCGTGGGCGCCGAGCTGGGCGACCTCGGGCGTGCCATCGGCGACCGGGCCACGGTGATCGCCGTCGCCACGGGGAGCTCCCTGAAGGGCGACGTGATGGACTTCAAGGCGAAGTACCGGATCGACGCCGACTTCGTGATGGACACCGACCGCGGCATCCAGACCGCCATGGGCGTGCGCTCCACCCCGTCGATGCTGCTCGTGGAGCCCGGCTCGAAGGGCAAGCACAAGATCGTGGACGTGTGGTACCCGTACCAGCCGGGCTTCGACACGTATGTGCGCATGCGCGTCGAGGAGAACCCGTGGGCCGCGTTCGACGGCACCTACCTCGGCAACGGCAGCTGTGCGGGCTGTCACCAGCAGGAGCTCGAGGGCTGGGCGCTGACGCACCACTCCATCGCGTGGCGCACGCTCGTGCTGAAGGGCGACGACAAGAACCCCGAGTGCACGGGCTGCCACGTCACCGGCAACGGTCAGGCGTCGGGCTGGACGCCCGATTCGGACGGGGAGCTCGTGAACGTCGGCTGTGAGGCGTGCCACGGGCCGTCCGGGCCGCACGACGGCACGCGCACCGACCCGAACACCACTTGCGCGGGCTGCCACGACGCGAAGCACAGCATCCAGTTCTCGCTCGCGAAGGGCGTACCGCTGATCGACCACTTCGCTGCGAACGCCCTGTCCGACGACGACTTCACGAAGCGGCGCATGGCGCTCGTCGATGGTGAGGCTCCCCGCAGCCTGCTCGCGTTCGCCGACGACGCGACGGTGGGCGCGGAGGCCTGCAAGAGCTGCCACGAGGCCGAGTACACGCAGTGGAAGGGCACGGGGCACGCGAGCGCGATGCAGATCCTCCTGAAGGAGGAGAAAGACGGCGACGCGTCGTGCGTGAAGTGCCACGCCACCGGGAAGCGCGGCGGTCCGCCGTCGCCCGACCTCGACGGGTTCCGGATGCAGGAGAGCGTCGGGTGCGAAGCGTGCCACGGGCCGGGCGAAGCCCACGTGAAGGCCGGCGGCGGCACCGACAACATCGAGAAGCTCGGAGACGACTGCCCCGTGTGCGTGATCGAGGCGGTCTGCACGTCGTGCCACACGCCGACGTGGGACAAGGACTGGGACCTCGACACCCACCTCCCGAAGGCGGGCCACACCCCGTCAGAGTGAGGCGGACACGGGCACGCCGGCGCACTCGAGCACCCAGCGCACCATGTCGACGGACAGCGAGTTCCCGAGCAGCTTGCTCGCACGCCGCACGTCCGCGGGCAGCACGAACCCCTCGGGGAACCCGAGCAGACGGGCGATCTCGGAGGGAGAGAAGCGATACAGCCGGCCCTCGCGGCGCAGGTACGACCCCGCGTACACGGGAGAGTGGCCGTACGCGCCCGTGAAGCACGTCGCGACCGCGTGGGGGTCGTCGGCGTCGACCACGTGCAGCGCACCCCCGAAGCGCTCGAGGAACGCCGCGTCGAGCGCCATCCCCGGGTCTGCGACGGGGTCGAGGTACCCGGACAGCGGGCGCAGCGGCTGCACGGGGATCTCCAGGTCCGCCAACGGCCGCGACGACGACCGAGTCGCGGTCCCGAAGGGACGGACCAGGTCCGCCAACGGCCGCGACGGCAACCGAACCGCGACGAGGTAGAACCGCCGCCGCTCCATGGGCACGCCCAGTGCGGACGCACACCAGTCTCCCTCCGCGATCGACCAGCCCTCGAGGGCTTCCCGCACGCGCGCATGCGCCAGCGAGCCCGCGAACCCGGGCACGTTCTCGAGCAGCACCACGCGGGGACGGAGCTCCCGGACGATCTCGAGCACGTGCAGCAGGCTCTCGCAGCGCCGGTCGTGCACGTCGCGACGCGCCCCGCGCACCGTGAACGGCTGGCACGGCGGGGACATCCACCACACATCGGCCTCGAACGCCGCGAGCCGCTCGGCCTTCACGGACACGAGGTTCAGGCGGTATGCGGGATGGTCGAAGTTCGCGGTGTATGTGCGGTGGGCGGACTCGTCGTGGTCGATCGCCGCCACCACGGGTGCACCCGCCGCCGCCACGCCGCCGATCCCGGCGTACAGCTCGAGCACCCTCATCGGGCGAGCTTCGCGGCTCCCAGCACCTGGTTCGTGAGGGGGTCCTGCACCCACGCGAAGACCTCGACCGCTGCGGGATCGACGCCTTCCGGCACCGGGATCGCGCCCTTCGACGTGGGCGTCTCGGCCTTCACCATCGCGCGCACGACGTTCGCGTGTACGCCCGTCTGCCCGCGGTTCTCCCCCTTCGGGATCGCGTTCTTGCGCTCCGGCTCGACCACCGCCACGTACAGCAGCGCGTTCTTCGGTGCGTTCTCGGTGCTCACCTCGACCACCACCTTGCCGTCGGAGACCTTCGTGCTCCCGGACACCGTGGCGACGGCCTCCTTCGACAGCGCACCCGCGATCAGCGCCTTCACGAGCGGCTCCTGGGAGCCCACGGCGTGCTGGGTGCCGTTCACGACGACCTGCGGTGTGTACACCCGCCCCGCTTCGCCGAGGCTGGCGGAGTACTCGCGCTGACGGGTGGTCCACCGGGCGTCGCTGTAGGGGTCGGCCCAGCCCAGCTTGTTCCAGTAGTCGACGTGGAACGACATCACGTACACGGGCGTGTCGTCGGCGCGCGACGACTTCGCGATGCGCGCCAGCACCTCGTCGGCAGCGGGGCACGAGCTGCACCCCTGGCTCGTGTAGAGCTCGACCACAGCGACGGGCTCGGCGGCGGAGGCAGCGAGGAACAGGGCGATCATGGGCGTTCAGACCCCTCCCGCGACCGCGGGTTCCACGGGCGCGAGCTGGATGGCATCGGGACCGAACCGCCCCGCACGGACGGCCGCTCCCAGCGCCCGCAGGTCGGTGTGCAGCACGCGATCGGCGTCCCAGCGCGGCACGATCTCGCGAACCGCCGCATGGATGGAGCGCGAGCCCCGGCCCGCCCGACCGGCCTCTTCGCTGCCCGTGCGGAAGTCGAGACCCTGCGCGGCACACAGGAGCTCGATGGCCACCACGTCGGCCAGCAGGTCGACGAGGTGGAGCGCACCCGATGCCGCGATCGGGCCCATGGAGATGTGGTCTTCGTGGTGCTGGATGGTCGGCACGGAGTCGACGGACGCTGGATGCGACAGCCCCTTGCACTCGCTCACGAGGCTCGCGGCCGTGTACTGCGCGAGCATCAGCCCGCTGTTGAATCCGGTGCCGTGGACCAGGAAGCTCGGCAGCCCCGAGAGCTGGCCGTACGTGAGCCGGAACAGACGGCGCTCCGCCATCGAGCCGACCTGGGTGAGCCCGGCCTTCAGGTGGTCCATCACGAGCGCCACCGGTGCCCCGTGGAAGTTGCCGCCCTCGAGCACCTCGCGGCTGTCGGCGAACACGAGCGGGTTGTCGACGGCCGCGTTCAGCTCGCGCGTGACGACCTCTTCGACGTAGTGCAGCGTGTCGTACGCCGCGCCGAGCGTGTGGGGCGCGCAGCGCACGGAGAACGAGTCCGGCCGGCGCTGGAGCGTGGCGAGCGTGCTCTGGTCGGTGAGCAGGCGGAGCCGGCGCGCGACCATCACCGCGCCCGGGTGGTTGCGGGCCGCGAGCGGACCCTCGGCGAGGCAGTGCAGATCGGCGCGCACGACCTCGTAGGAGAGCGCGCAGGCCGCCACCGCAGCGTCGAGCAGGGTGTGGGCCCCCGCGACCGCCAGCGCACCCATGGCCGTGGTGAGCGTGCTGCCGTTGAGGAGCGACAGGGCGTCCTTCTCGGTGGGCACGAGCTCGGGGAGACCGCGCATCGCTTCTTCGAGCGGCACGAGCTCGCCGTTCCGGCGCACCTTGCCGCCGTACCGGCACATCACGCGCGCGACGTGGGCGAGCGCGATGCTGCCCCCGACGCCGACCGCACCGACGCTCGGAACGACCGGCGTGACGCCCGCGTTCAACATCGCCAGGAGCAGCTCGACGGCTTCGGGACGCGCCCCGGAGAACCCGGTGGCGAGCACATTGGCCCGGCACACCATCAGGGCGCGCAAGACGGGCTCGGAGAGGGGCTCGCCCACACCCGCACAGTGCCCTTCGATGAAGGTGCGCACGGCCACCGCGCTGTCTGCGGGCGCTTCGCCCCCCACGAGCATCGACCACTTCTCGCGGATGATGTGCTGCGGGAACAGCTCAGCCGACTCGAGCATGCGGCGGAGGGCCGCGGGGTCGAGCGACACCGTGGCGCCGGAGGCGACAGCGGCCACCTGGCGCGGCGTGAGGCGGCGCCCGTCGATCACCACGTCAGCCATCGATCACCCCCGCGAGCGGGCCCACGGCGTCCTGCACGGCACGGGTGAGCGCGCCCTCCCGCACCAGCTCCACGAGCTTCTCGATGTCGTCGGCGGGAGCTGCGGCCGTCCGCCGACCGCCCAGCCGCTCTTCGACCACGGCCAGCGCGACGCGCGTGCCGATGCCGAGCTTCGCGCCCGGATCGTCGGAGAGCCGTGCCCACAGGGCCTTGGTGGCTGCGAGCAGCTCGATCGCCACGATCTGGCGGGTGTTGTCGACCACCTCCGCCGCGCGGCGGGCGGCGGTCGTGGACATCGCCACGTGGTCCTCCTGGTCCTCGCAGGTGGGGATGGAGTCGGCCGAAGCGGGGTATGCGAGCTGCCGGTTGTGGCCCACCAGCGCAGCCGCGGAGACCTGCGGCATCATGAGGCCCAGGCGGAGCCCATCGCGCTCGGCGAGCAGCGGAGGGAGGCGGGCCGACAGGTTCCCGGTCGTCAGGCGGTAGATGCGGCGCTCGGAGATGGCGCCCACCTCGGAGACGCAGAGCTTGAGGTGGTCGGCGGCCAGCCCGACGGGCTCTCCGTGGAACAGCCCGGCGGAGAAAGCCTTGTTCTCCCCTTCCGGGCCCGCCTGGGCGTCGAGCAGGATCACCGGGTTGTCGGTGACGGCGTTGAGCTCGATCGCGATCTGCTCGGCCGCGAACCGGATCCCGTCGCGCGCGGCGCCCACGACCTGCGGCGTGCAGCGCAGGCTGTACGCGTCCTGCACCTTGTCGGGCAGGGCATCGACGAGCGTGCTGCCCTCGAGCAGCCGGCGGAGGTTGGCGGCCGTCTGCACGGCGCCGCGGTACGGCCGGAGCGCGTGCACCCCCGGATGGAGCGCGCGCGTGACGGCCAGCAGGCCCTCGAAGCTCATCGCGCACGCGATCTCGGAGGCGAGCACCACCTCGCAGGCGTCGACCACCGTGAGGGCCGCGATCGCGCACGTGAGCTGGGCACCGTTGATCATGCCGAGCCCTTCTTTCGGCGCCGGCACGAGCCGCGGGATGCCCGCCTCGCGCATCGCGGTGGCGCCGGGCACCCGTGCGCCCGCGAACCACGCCTCGCCGGACTCAGCGGCATCTTCGTCGTCGGGCCCGCGGAACACGACCAGCCCGAGGTGCGACAGCGGCGCGAGGTCGCCGGACGAGCCACAGCTGCCACGGCTCGGCACGACGGGCACGACATCGCTCCGGAGCATCGCGCACAGGGTGTCGACGAGCTCGGGACGCACGCCGGACGCGCCCTTCGCGAGCGCGTTCGCACGCAGCAGCATCATCGCGCGCACGGCGTCGGGCGACACCGCCGGACCCACACCGGCCGCATGCGACCGAACGAGGTTCCACGACAGCTGCGCGATGTGGGCGTCGTCGATGCGAACCCGCGCGAGCGAGCCGTAGCCCGTGTTCACGCCGTACACGGCCATGGACTGCGGCCCGCCGACCACCCCATCGACCCAGGCCCGCGTGCGGGACATGCGCTCGCGCGCGTCGGGGGCCAGCTCGACGGGGCATCCGGACCGTGCGACCGCGGCGACATCCGCGAACGTCAGGTCGTTTCCGGTGAGGCGAATCGGCTGCATCGGGCCCCCGTATCCCTACGGGTACAATCCCGCCCATGAACGAAGACCCCTACGCGGACGCCGCGCTGTACGACCTCGAGTACGCCGATCACACCGAGGACATCGGGTACTACACCACGCTCGCGTCGCTCTCGACCGGGCCCCTGCTCGAGCTCGGGTGTGGAACCGGCCGGCTCACGCTGCCCATGGCGCGGAGGGGGGCATGCGTGGATGGCGTCGATGCGAGCGACGGCATGCTGGAGGGCCTGCGCTTGAAGCTCGCGGCCGAGCCGGCCCCGGTCCAGGCGCGCATCCGGTTCTGGAACGGCGACTTCCGCGAGCCGAACCCCCACCTGCGCACCGACTACGAGTGGGTGCTCTGGCCGTTCAACGCGATCCATCACTGCAAGAGCCCCGACGACGTCGTGCGCACGCTGGGGTGGGTCCGCGAACATCTCGGTCCAGACGGGCGGGTCGCGCTCGACGCGTACCTCCCCGACCGCACGCTGTACGACCGCGACCCGAAGAAGACCTACGAGCACCGCATCTTCAAGGACCCCCGCACCGGTCAGCCGCTGCACACCTGGGAGCAGGGCTGGTGGGACGAAGCCTCGCGCACGCACCACGTGGTGTACACGTACAAGCACCGCGATCAGACGGAGGAGCGCGCGCACCTCACGCTGCGGATGTTCGAGCAGGAAGAGCTCGCGTCGCTGTTCCGTGAAGCGGGCTTCCGCATCACGTTCAGCGCGGAGGACTTCCAGGGAACGCCGCTACGTCCGGCGTCCCTGAAGTGGGTGATCCAGCTCACCCCGACGTGAAGGCACCGAGTCCCGAGGGCCGCAGGGACGGTCCGTGAGTCACTGGCAGAGCGTGACGCCGGCCTCTTCGAGCTTCTCGGTGCGGAGGTCGCGACCGCCCCACTTCTCACGCTTGATGCGGGGCACGTCGAACTCGCCCTGCACGAAGAACCGCGACTGGCTGTCGTCGCCGTCGAACACGAGGCTGAAGTACCCGTGGGCGTTGCCGCCGCGCTCGAGCTCGGAGTCGGGCGTGAACATGACCCAGCTGTAGGCGAGCTCGCCCCAGCCATCGAGGCCGGACGCCTTCGCGTCGTGCTTGCGCCAGCCGTTGTCGTGCGCGATCGGCATGAACTCGAGCGGAGCCGTGTCGGGGCTGACCAGGCGGAGCTGGTCGCGCACGTCGACCGCGACTTCACGCGTCTCGTCGCGCACGTCACGCCAGGCCCGGCAGTCTTCGATGCCGTCGCCGTTCTCGCACTGCGCGTAGTAGATACTGTCTCGCGGGATACCGCCGCCGATGTCGGCCTCGAACAGGATGTGCAGCGCCGGATCGGCCATCCGGTTGTTGCGGATGTGGAGGTCTTCCTCGACGAAGGTGCCGAGGCTGTAGCCCGCGCGCCACTCTTCGGGGAGCGTCCACACGGGGCGGCTCGTGTCGCTGTCGGCGTCGGGATCCCACTGGAAGCTGAAGGAGTTCAGGAAGAACAGCTTGCCGCCGCGGGACTGGTTCGCCGCGTTCGCGAGGAACGGCGGGGAGTCGGGATCGTCCGCCAGGCGGTCGATCTCGGTGGACCATCCGGCGATCCAGTCGCCATCGCGGTTCTCGGGCTCGCCGTTCGCGTTGCACTGCTTGGGCTGGAACTTCGGATCGACCGAGAAGATGAACCGGAAGTCTTCGCCACCGGGCATGCGCTGGTGGAAGCCGATCTGGAGGTCGCCCTCGCTCAGGATGATCGCTTCGCCACGCCAGGTGTCGAGCGGCATCTGGAAGGCCTTGTACGCGCCGAGGTCGAGCCAGACCTCGTTGGCGGGCGGCCACTGGTTGCCGCCGCACACGTCGAGCGGGTTCTCGAGCGAGAGGATCTCGGCATCCTCTTCGAGCTCGCGGCAGTCGATGTTCCAGGTGGCGTCGAGATCCGACGTGAAGTCGTCGGGATCGAAGTTGCCCTTGATGAGCGTGAAGGACGTGGTGGACGACAGGAAGCCGGTCATCTTGCCGTCGACGAGCTCCGCGGACTGCGGGGCGCAGGCCATTGCGAAGAGCGCGATAAGTGGCGAGAAACGGGGCATGTCGTGTGCTCCTGGAATCCGGTGGAACGAGTCCCGACCGTTGGACGAGCCCTTATAGGCGGTCGCATCGGGGTCGGTCAACCCAAAACCCTGTGGGTCCGGGGCCCGCTCAGTTAACTCCGGTGTCGCCCGTCGTCGCGGTGGAAGGTGCATCCGTGTCGACCGGGAGTCCGGTGTCGCCGGTGTCGGTGGGGACCGGAGGCGGGAACGGCATCGTTCCGGACGCCGTGATCCGCAACCGGAGGTTCTCGGGCTCGAGCCCCCACGCGTCGTTGAAGCCGTCCTGGTCCCAGTCGGCGATCGCCAGCGCGCCCACGAACGGACGCCGCGTGTGGAAGATCTCGGCAGGCCCCAGCGTGTCGCCGGTGTGGCGGTACAGCACGATCCGGCCGCGGTCGTGGAACAGCACGTCGGAGAACCCGTTCCCGTCGACATCCGCGATCGTCGGCAGGCCGCGCCCGAACACGTCGTCGCCGTCGATCTGCGCTCCTTCGGGCCAGCCCACGACCTCGACGACCTGCCCGTCGGGGCCGACCGGCCCGCGCACCACACCACAGCCGGGGCGATCACACGTGGACGTGCCCGAGGCGTCGAGGAACAGGTCGATCACCCCCGCGCCCGGGCTCGTGCCCACCTGCACGAGGCTTCCGTCGAGCAGGAGCACGGAGTTGTCGGTGAGCACGGACACGGGGCCCGCAGGCCCTGCGCCGCACGCGAGCTTCCGGGCGTCCATCGCCACGGATCGCGCGACGGAGGGCGCCGTGGGGTCGCTCATGTCGACGCGGTACAGCCGGTCTTCGAGCAGCACGAACGCGTCGGTGCCGCACACCGCGAGGTCGCGCAGCTCCTTCTCCTCGGGATCGAGCTGGACCTGGCCGACCACGTCGATCCCGCTCGGCCGGAGCGTCCACAGGCGCACCTCGGAGCTCCCGGGACCGATCCGCATCGCGAACAGCTCGGGCGCAGTCGGGTCTCCGTCGATCTCGAGCAGCTCGAACAGCCCATCCCGCACCGTGAGACCGGGGGTGACGAGCGCGGGATCCTCCGTGGAGTACCACCCGTCCGCCGGAACGCGCCCGTCGAGCCAGAGCCAGTCTTCCTCGCCCGCCACGAGCACCCGGCCCGTGTCCGGCACGCGCGCGATCGGACCGCCCGCGAGCCCCTGCGCCAGTGCGGTGGTCACGAGGCCACCGTCGTCGGCCGCGTGCACCCCGATGACATCGCCGTTCCCCTCGCTGAACAGCATGTCCCACAGGCCGTCTCCATCGACGTCGTCGAGCACGACGTAGGAGTCGGTGCGGTTGATCCCGATGAACGTGGCGATGTCGCCGTCGAGGTCGAACATCACCACGCGACGCTCGCCGCCCGGCGTGAAGGGCGGCACGAACACGAGATCGTCGGTGCCGTCGCGGTTGAAGTCGCCCGGCGAGTACACCCGGGTGAACTGCGTGAGGTCGAGCTCGAGCGACGGACCGCACGGCGCGTAGCCGATGGGCGCCTTGAAGTAGCGGTCCCACTGGCCACCATCGACCGTGAGCGTGATCTGCGACGCACCCTCGCCCGTGTTGTCGCCCACCGCGACGTCGAACGGGATCTCGCTGATCTGGCGGTTCGGAGAAGGCGAGTAGCCGAGGAGACCATCGCTCTCCCACACGTCGAGCAGCCCGCTCAACGGCCCGCCGACCCACGCGATCACGAGGTCGGGCACGCCGTCGTTCGTGGCATCGCCGAAGTCGACGCCCGCCACGGTGTGCGATGGCGACCGGAGCATGCCGGCGTACGTCATGCCGCCGCCCGAGCGCCCTCTCAGGAAGTGGATCGTACGCCCGGACCACACGGCCGCGTCGAGCACACCGTCGCCATCGTAGTGGCCCGAAACCATGCCGCCGATCGCACCGTCGGTCTGCAGCACGCGGTGGCTCGGCAGATCCGTTCCCGTCCACCACACGGCATCGCGCTCGGCGTGCAGGATGCCGATGCCCGCGTTGATCGCGTCGAGGTCGGTGTCGATGGGGGCCTCGAAGCCGCGGAACATGCCGAAGCCCGGCCAGTCGGTGCCGTAGACCCATGCGGTCGCGGACGACGTGCCGACCTCGAGCTCGTGCGTCCCCGGCTCGTCGATCACGACCTCGCCGTACCCCTGAGCGCCGATCGTCACGTCGGACCGCACCCCGTCGACGTCGACCTGGGCGGGCTCCGAGAACACGCTCCCGCCGAACGCGTTGAAGGCACGCACCCTCACGACGGCCTCGCGGTTCCCGCTGGCGCCGACGAGCTCGGCTCCGACGGCGCCGGAGTCGTCGACCCAGGAGGCAGGAGACGGAGGACCCAGGTTGGGGTCGGGCTTACACGCGAGCACGAGCAGGGCGATCATCGGCGCCATCGTACCCGGCATCGGTCGGAGGACACCAGCACGGGCATCGCGTCGGGGGATAAACGACATGCCGGGTTGTACACCACGGGAGGGCCACCCACCATGTCCTGGAGCCTCGCCATTCACGGTGGAGCGGGCCTCGTCCGCCGCGACAGCCTGGGCCCCGACGAGATCCGCACGGCGGAAGCGGGGCTGAACGCCGCACTCGACGCCGGGGTCCGCGTGCTCGGGTCCGGCGGCACGGCCCTCGACGCGGTGACCGAAGCGATCGTGGTGCTCGAGGAGTGGCCGTGCTTCAACGCCGGGCGCGGCGCCGTGCTCGCGGAGCACGGCGGCGTCGAGCTGGACGCCGCCCTCATGGACGGTGGGCGCCGCGTCGGCGCGGTCACGGGCGTCCGGAGCACCCGGAACCCCGTCCGGCTCGCGCGCGAGGTGCTGGAGGACGGTCACCACGTCATGCTGGCCGGTCCGGGCACCGACCGCTGGGCGCGCCTTCGGGGGCTCGAGCAGGTCGACCCGGCCTGGTTCGTCACGACCGCACGCTCCGAACAGCTCGCGCGCGTCGGGGGCTCGGGCGGCGTGTACCTCGATCACGACGACGTGACGGGCACCGTGGGGGCCGTGGCCCGCGATGTCCACGGGGGGCTCGCCGCCGGGAACAGCACGGGGGGGATGGTGAACAAGCGCCAGGGTCGCGTGGGCGACAGCCCGGTGATCGGCGGCGGGACGTTCGCCTGGAACCGCACCTGTGCGGTCGCCGCCACGGGCCACGGGGAGCCGTTCGTGCGCGCCTGCGCGGCCCATCGGATCAGCGACCTGATCGAGCTCGCTGGCCTCTCGCTCGCCGACGCCGCCGATCGGGTCCTCGCCGAGGTCCGCGAGCTGGGCGGCACCGGCGGGGTGATCGCGGTCGACGCCCAGGGCACGCTCGTGACGCCGTTCGACTCGGGCGGGATGTACCGCGGCACCGCGCGGCCGGGGGAGCGCCACGTCGCCATCTGGTGATAGTCGGCCCGCCAGGAGGCACCATGTCCGATCCCACCGGTCTCGTGGGCGTGCGAGACGCCGCCGAGGCGTTCCTGCGCCGTGTGTTCCTCGAGCCGAGCACGCTCACGCGGGCCGATCGCGTCGCGCTGCTTCGCCCCACCGACGACGACTGGGCCGCCGTGTTCGGTCCGAAGGGCGAGCAGGCGCGCGCCGTGTACGCGCAGATGTGGGCGTCCGCTCCCCTCCCCGAGCCCAAGCCCCTGCAGACCGAGCTGCAGGTGTTCACCGCGACCCCCGCGATGCTCACGGGCGAGAACCCCGTGTCCGAGCGCTTCCCGGGCGGGTACCGCGAGGTCGCGCAGCACTTCGACCGGTTCTCCACCTGGTGCGCGTTCCGCTACCACGAGCCGGGCGAGCTCACCGGCATGCTCTACGACGGGCTCGTGCCGCGGCCGGGCGAGCGCTGGGCGTGGTTCCCGAAGCCTTGGCGCGCCCTCCGCTGACGCTCAGGCGATCCGGTCCCACGAGGCGTGATCCCAGCCGAGCCCTCCACGGGTCGTGATCCCGGCCGCGAACCGCCCGGACGATCGTGCCGCCGGCGCATAGGTGCGCTCGACCGACCAGTCGCGCCCCTCCGACCGCACCGTCACGGAGACCACGAGGTCGCGCGCGTCCCAGCCCTCGGGCAGACCCGTGATCACGGCCTGGAAGCGCCCCACCACCGGCCCCGGGTGCGCGATCACGGGGAGCGCGTCGCCCCCCATCGTCGCGACCACCGACACCCGGCTCGCGGGCCGCCCCCGACCGAGCCAGGCCCGCACCGTGATCGTGGAGCCTGCGGGCCCCTCCGACACGGCCGCTCGCGACGCCAGCTCCAGCGGCAGGCGATCCAGCGCTCGCCTGCGCACCGCCGCCACGACCCCGCCCACCGCGGTGATCGCGGCGCCCGCCACCGCCGCGACATCCCCCGCGCCGACCCAGATCCACGTCGAGCCGAGGAGCACCGCGGTGGCGATCCCCCCGAGACCCAGCCATGCGGGGGCCTCCAGACGCTCGACGACCCGATTCAGCGCTTCCAGTGTTCCTCCCGTGGCCCCCTCCCGTTAATCTTCTGTTCGCGCGGGGGTCGACCCCTTTCCACGGGGGGAGGGTGTGCGCAGGTTCCCTCTCGCAGCAGTCTGAGCACGCCGCTTCACGAGTGGCGGCGCCGGGAGGTGAGAATGGGCCTGTGGAACACGCTGAAGCAACACGCCGGAGCCCAGTTCCTCGATGTGATCGAGTGGCTGGACGACACGAACGACACCATCGTCTGGCGCTTCCCGGTGTTCAACCAGGCCATCACCGACAACAGCAAGCTCGTCGTGCGCGAGGGCCAGGCGGCCCTGTTCGTGGCCGAGGGCCAGCTGTCCGAGGTCTTCGGCCCCGGCACGTACACGCTCGACACCCGCAACACGCCCATCGTGTCGTTCTTCAAGTCGATCGCGTACCAGCTGCAGTACCCGTACAAGGGCGACGTGTACTTCGTCAGCACCCGCCAGTTCCTCGACAACGGCTGGGGCACGCCGCGTCCGATCATGATGCGCGACGCCGAGTTCGGGCCGGTCCGCATCCGGGCGTTCGGGAACTACAGCTTCCGCATCACCGACCCCGCGGAGTTCCTGCGCCAGATCGTCGGTACCGACGGGCTGTTCACCACCGACGAGATCAGCGGTCAGCTCAAGAAGAAGCTGCAGTCGGCGTTCGCGGCCGAGGTCGCGGCCAGCAAGATCCCCGTGCTCGATCTCGCCGCTTCGTACATGGACTTCGGTGAGACGCTCCGCGAGCGCATGACCGGCATCATGAACGAGGCCTACGGCATCACGATCACCGACTTCACGATCGAGAACATCAGCCTGCCCGAGAACGTCGAGGCGGCCCTCGACGACCGCTCGAAGATGGGCGTGCTCGGCAACCTGAACGCGTACACGCAGCTCAAGGCGGCCGAGTCGATCGAGCATGCCGCGAAGAACACCGGCATCGGTGGCGCGGGCATCGGCATGGGCGTCGGGTTCGGTATGGGCAACATGATGGGCAACCAGATGGGCGGCGCCATGGCCGGCGGGCAGTTCAACCCGCAGACCGGCATGCAGGGCCCTCCCGGTCCCCCGCCGCCCCCGGGCGGTCCGCGCCTCCACTACTCGGGCCCCGCCGGCCAGGGCGAGAAGTCGCTCGACGAGATCGCAGCCGCGGTCGCCGCGAACCGCGGGGGCGCCCACAACGTGTGGATGGCCGGATGGCCGGGCTGGAAGGCCTGGAGCGACGTGCCCGAGATCGTCGCGAAGGTCCCGCCCCCCGTGGCCGCTCCGCCGCCGCTGCCCGGCGCCGCGAAGTACCACTACAACGGGCCCGCGGGCTCCGGTGAGAAGTCGCTCGACGAGGTCGTCGCGGCCCTGAAGTCCGACCCCGCGGGCACCCACCACGTGTGGCAAGCCGGCTGGGACGGGTGGAAGAACCCGAAGGACGTCGCCGAGATCGCCGCGAAGCTCAGCGCGGGTGGCCCGCCGCCTCCCCCGCTGCCCCCCGCGTAGTCAGCGCGCGCTCGACAGCTCGAGAGAGAGTCGGTCGCCGTGTTCCTTCGTGTGGAACGCGCCGGCCGACAGCCAGGCGCGCACATCCGCCGCCAGCGACTCCGTGCAGGCCTCGCCCCACAGGTCGAGCCGGCCGATCCCGCCCCCGAACGGCAGGACGTGCACGGACCCAGCGCACGCGCCTTCGCTCGTGGACGCGAACGGACGGGCGGCCTCGAACCCGCACGCGAACCGGGTGGAGGTGAGCTGGACCGCCCACCCCGCGGAGCCGAGGTCACAGCGGTTCCCCTCCACTTGCGCGGGCACCGCCACCGGCCTCGGGTGCACGGGCGACCTCGGGGGCTCGAAGGTGTACGTCACCGTGCCCGTGCGGGCCGCATGACCGTCGACTCCCGAGGCACCCTCGATCGTCTCGGGGTCCCAGACCGAGAGCACCTCGGACATCGCGACCGGGAAGCGGCAGGTCGGGTCGACGAGCACCTCCGTGACCGAGCCCACCGCGTCGAGCGTGACCCGGGCGGTGCACGGAGACGGCCCGGTGAGCCCGTCGCGGGCTTTCGGCCAGTGCTCGTGCGACTGGACCGAGCTCACCTCTTCGGGCGCGATCGTGACGGCGAAGTCTGGAGCATCCGCCAGGGCGTTCAGCGTGAAGGCCCACATCACCGGGGATCGAACGTGAGCGTGAGGTCGTAGTACACACCCTTCTTGGTGTCGTTGAACCTCCACTTCGCGAGCATCTTCTCCGTCGCCGCCTGGAGCTCGGGGTCGCACGCCTCGAACTTCAGGCCCACCTTCGCGCCGTCCTGCGACTTGAACGTGAGCTGGCACGTCTGGGGCTCGGCCATCTCCTTCCACATCGACTTCGGCGTCTTGGCGCCCACCGGCACGAGCAGGCACGTCTGCGGGTCTTTCGACGCGAGGTCGGTGACCTGGCCCGACGCGTGGACCGTGCTCTGCACGATGCAGCGCCCCTCCTCGCGGGGCTCGAGCAGCGTGTGGGCGCGCACGGTCGCGTTGAACTCCTCGGGGCTCATCGTGTCGACGAAGCTCCCTTCGCTCGCCTCGAAGATCGTGCGGACCACCGTGCGGGCACGCACCACCTGACCGCTCGACTCCGGCGGCTCGTACATCCACTGCGAGAACGCGGTCTTCGTCGCCTGATCGAACGGCGCGGTGCAGCCCGGCTGCACCTCCACCGAGCTGACCTTCCCGTCCATCTCGATGATCAGCTGCGCGTCGCACGCCAGATCGCCGCCCAGCACGGCCTCCGGGTACATCGGCATCACGCGCGTGAACACGCGGAGCGACGACTTGTCGATCTCCACAGGCTCCGTGGAAGCCGTGGGGATCTCGCGAGGAGGCCGCGAAGACCCCGCATCAGCGGGCGTTTCGGAAGGGGTGTCTGCGGAGGGACCGGGAGCCTCGGTGGAGGGCTCGGCGGGCGGGGGTGGGGCTTCGGGGGCGGCGAATGCCGCAGTGAACAGCAGGAACATGGGGACTCCTCTCGCCGCGCACCCTACCCGATCCGAGCGGGCTGCGTGGAGGCTCCGCTCGTCGGAGCGGCTACATTGCGCCCGTGGAACCCGTGAACGTCGGTCGGTATGCCATCGGTGAGGTCCTGGGGACCGGCGCCATGGGCGAGGTCCGCGCGGCTCTCGACCTCCACGACGGACGCGCCGTCGCGGTGAAGCTCCTCACGGCTGCTGCAGCCCGGAATCCTGCAGCAGGCGAGGTATTCGCACGCGAGGTGCGCGCGGTGGCCCGCCTGAACCACCGCGCGGTCATCCAGATCCACGACCAGGGCGTGCTCGACCCCGACGCGGCCCGTCGCCTGGGCTTGCCCGCCGCGAGCCCCTGGTTCGCGATGGAACGCGCCGAGTGGTCGGCCCAGCGGGCGTTCCGGCGGTGGTCGGACCTTCGCGTGCTCCTGCTCGACCTGCTCGAGGGCCTCGCCTACTGCCACGCACGCGACCTCGTGCATCGCGATCTGAAGCCCGGGAACGTGCTGTACATCGACGGCGTGTGGAAGCTCGCGGACTTCGGGCTCTGCGTGCCGCTGCACGAGCTCGGCTCCAACATCGCCGGCACACCGCTCTACATGGCGCCCGAGCAGTTCAATGCGCCCGGCGAGGTGGGGCCGTGGAGCGATCTGTACGCGCTCGGCTGCCTCGTGTGGGCCCGCTGCACCGGAACCCCACCGTTCGTCGGCGATCTCCGCGCGCTCCAGCAGGCGCACACCTACCAGCCCCTGCCCGAGCTGGAGTCGCAGTTCGAGATCCCCTCCCGATTCCGGATGTGGCTGCAGCGCATGCTCGCGAAAGACCCCACCCGACGGTTCGATCATGCGGCAGACGCACGAAGGGCCCTGCTGGACCTCGCGCCCGAGACCACCCCGCGCAGCGGGCGCACCGCAGCGGGTCCACGGGGCACCGCGCTCATCGGGCTCCGGGAGCTGCCCCTCATCGGGCGCGACCGCGAGCGCGACGCGCTGGTCGACCGCCTGCTCGACACCCTGGCGCGCGAGGCCCGCACGCTGCACGTCATCGATGGGGTGGCGGGCACCGGGAAGTCGTTCCTCGCGACCCACGTCGCGCACCACGCCGCCGAGCTCGGCCTCGTGCGGCTCGTCGAGATCCGACACCAGGCCACCGACACCGGTGGCGAAGGGCTCGCCGACCTCGCGCAGCGCCTCCTGGTCCGCCCGCGCAGCCCGCTGTCGGGCGTGGCCCGCACGGTGGCCGAAGCCTGGGTCGACTTCCACAGCCCGACGCCCCCCATCGCCGACCGCCTGGCGGCCCTGCTCGACGGGATCGACACCCTGAACCGCTCCCGGCCCACCCTGCTGCTGGTCGACGACCTCCAGTGGGGCCGCGAGACCCGCGCGCTCGTCGAGCGGCTGCTCGTGGTCGGCCCGCGGCCGCTGTTCGTGCTCGCGACCGAGCGCATCGAGCCCGGCGCCGGGAGCGTGCTGCCCGCAGAATGGGAGCGCACGCGCCTCGGAGGCCTGTCGCCCGAGACCGCCGAGCAGCTCGCCGCCGAAGTGCTCGGCCAGGACAGCTTCCGCGCGCTCCAGCTCGCCGAGATCAGCCAGGGGAGCCCGCTCCTCGCGGTGCAGCTCGCCGTGCACTTCGCGCAGACCGGGCGGTTCGCCGTCCAGTCCGACCCGCTCCAGGCCTGGCGCACCCGCCTCGACAGCGTGCTCGCGGCCCACCCCGACCTGTGGCCGTCCCTGCTCGTGGGCGCGGTGCTGGGCGGCGAGGTGCACGACCGCGAGTGGGCGCGCCTGCGTCCAGACAACCACGCCCTGGACGGGCTCGTTCGTGCCTGCCTCGCCGAGGAGACCCCGCATGGCTGGCGTCTCGCGCATCCGCTGCTCGTCCAGGCCGTCCGGGCGCGGGCTTCGGACGCCGTGTGGGTCCGACTGAACACCACGGCCGCGACCGCACTGGTCGACGCCGACCCCCTGCGCCGGGCGCGCATGTTCCTGGCGGCCGGCAACCACACCGCCGCGCTGGAGCTCGCGCTGCACGTCAGCCGGGAAGCCCACTGGCACGGCGACTTCGGGCGCCGCAAGATGGCGTGGACCGTCGCGGAGCGCTGCGACACCGTCGACGGCGAGCTCGCGGTGCGCCGCGACGTCGCGGGGCTGTGGGAGCACATCAACGATCTCGACCCCGACGAGGCCCTGAACCGCGCGGCCACCCTCGTCGCACGGGCCGACAGCGGCGCGTGCTGGCGCCTCATGATGTACATCCGCATCCGCCGCGCCGAGTTCGAAGCGGCGGGCGAAGCCCTGGAGCGCGCGGAGCAGCGGTCTCCCGGCGACCCCGCCAACGGGCGCGCCCGCCTGCAGCTCGCGATCCGCGCGGGCCGGTTTGCGGACGCCCACCAGATGCTCGAGGCGGCGGGTCCGCCCGCGACCGGCGACGCGTACGCGCGGGCTCGGTGGTACCGCTCGGTCGGGCGCGTGGCGTTCGGCCTGAACGACTTCGCGACCGCCGAGATCCACCTGCGCGAAGCGATGGACCTCGCCGAGCGCTCCGGGTCGATGGGGCTCGCGAACGTGATCCGCGGCGAGCTCGGGGAGGTCGTGCGCTGGTTGGGCCGTCCGGACGAGTCGGTGCGCATGCTGCAGCAGGTCGTGCAGCGCGATCTCCGGTTCGGCACGGTCGCTCCGGTGGCCCGCCTGAACCTCGCACTCGCGCTGCTGGAGTCCGGGAACCCCCAGCGGGCGGGCGCGTTGCTCGGAGAGCTGCACGAACAGCCCGGCGTGTGGCGCGAGATCGAGAGCATCGCGCTCGCCGCGCTGGGCCGGGCGCTCGGCGAGCAGGGCCTCCTGGAGGACGTGCCCGGCGTGCTGGCGCAGATCACGTCCCCCTCCCACGATCCCGACTACCGCACGCAGCTCGAGGTCCTGAAGGGTCTCGCCACCTGGGATCCCGCGCTCGAGCGGCGCGTGGATGCGCTGCTCGCGCAGCTCGACACCCACGTGTAGACTGAGCGGACGGGGGTTCCGCCATGCTCGCCTTCTTCGCCGCAGCGCTCGCTCACGACGTCCCCGAGCCGGCTCCGAGAGTCGCGGTCCCGAAGGGACGGACCAGGTCCGCCAACGGCCGCGACGGTGCGGGAGCTTCGCCGCCGATGCCCGCACACCCCGTCTCCATCGGGGTCTCAGCGGGGTACCAGGCCAGCACGCGGTCGGGCCTCGTCGACGCTCCCCAGGTGGGCGCACTGGTCGACTGGCGGATCGGGACGGTCCTGCACCTCGAGGCCGCGGGGGTGTTCGCGCCGAGCCTGCGCGTCGACCGGCACTACGTCGACCTCTACCCGCCCTCGAACACGCTCGGCACACAGGACGTCGTGCGCCGACAGGCCCTCGTGTCCCTCATGCCGGTGTTCTCCCCGCTCCGCGGCCGGCTGACGCGCCCGGTCGACAGCGAGATCGGGCTCGACGTCGGGCTCGGGTTCGGCGTGGTCCACACCCTCGACGATCTCGAGGCGCTCCAGGCGGAGGACGACGCCGTCGCCGTCGCCACCGAGGTCCAGTGGCACCCCGCGCTCGTGTGGACGGCCGGGCCCCGCGTGGGCCTCGGAGACCGATGGACCGCCCGCATGCGCCTCCGCGGCACCACGTGGATCGAGACGATCGAGGGGGTGTCCCTCCAGAGCATGCACCCCGTCGACCTCGGGCTCACGGTCGCGCGCGCCCTGTAGGGCCCGTCAGCGCGGGCTGAGCAGGATCAGGTCGACGTAGCCGTCGGGGTCGAAGTCGCTCTGCCCGTACAGGTCGGCCGCGTGGACGTGCAGCGTGGCCGTGTCGAAGTCCAGCGCCTCCACCCGCTCCGTTCCGTTCGACTCGATGTCGGAGGGCGTTCCCAGCTCCTGCACGAAGCACGCGAGGCTCTCGTCCACGCCCACCCCGGACGCCGTGCGACCGCCCGCCACGTCGTCGACCGCCACGCTCAGCGGCACGCCCGTGGGGTCCGCCAGCCCGTCGTCGTCCTGGTCGGGGAACGTCCCGAACAGCCCGTCGGCCCGCCAGCGGCAGGTCACGAAGCTCCCACTCGCGTCGCACTCCGTGGCGGCGCCCAGCACGGACGTCCACGTCGTGTAGTCGTCGCCGGCGCACACGCCGTGCGCGCAGCCCGCGATCAGATCGAGCTCGCCATCACCGGCCTGGATCTCGCACGGACGCAGCTTGAAGCCCGGCAGCGTGTCCTCGTCCCACACCGCACCGTCGGAGCGCGGCACACAGCCGTCCGCCGTGATCGTCTCGTCTGGGCCGCAATCCGAGCTCCCACAGCCCGCGACCCACGCCAGACCGAGCAAACCCACCGACAGCACCCGCATGATCCACCCCGGGAAAGCGCACCCTGATAGCGCAGAGTGCGCAGGCGGGCACGCTATCGGCCGGGATGCACGACCCCCGACACGCGGTGCAGCTCGTCGACCACCTTGCGCAGCCGATCCAGCAGCGGGCTCTCCCAGCCTTCGCCCAGCGCGTCGCACACCGAGCGGTAGTACCAGAGCGTGCCGTCCTTCCGGCCCCGGAACCGCGCGTAGATCGCATCGCCCAGGCGCGCGTGGTCCTCCACGATGCTCTGCGCGTTGTGCAGCTTGTCGGCGCAGCTGATCAGCTTCACGTCGGCCTCCGCCACGCGCAGGTGGGCCAGGTAGCCCTCCTTCCGCTCGCGCCACGGGGGCTTCGGCGCTCCGTCGCAGTCCGACAGCTCCACCACCAGCGACGCGACGCGCTCCCCGAACCGCTCGGCCAGGGCTTCGCGCGTCGCGCCCGGGATGTCTTCGATGTAGTCGTGCAGCACGGCGGCGATGAGCTGATCCTCGTCTCCGCCGTACTCGCCGACCAGCGCGGTGACGCTCAGCAGGTGCGTCATGTAGGGCACGCCCGAGCCCTTGCGGGTGATCGGGCGGAACGCGTCGAGGGCCAGGGCCACGGCCTCGTCGAACTTCCTGCTGTACGCCGAGCTCGTCACGCGTCCGTGCCGTCTCGGTTCACCGTGTTCCGCACGTAGAGCTCGGTGAGCTCCTTCGCGGGCACCGGACCGGGCGCACCGGACATCAGGTCCTGCGCGCTGGTGGTCTTCGGGAACGCGATGACGTCACGGATGCTCTCCGTGTTGCACAGCCACATGATCAGGCGGTCGAATCCGAACGCCATGCCGCCGTGGGGCGGTGCGCCGTGCGACAGGGCGTCGAGCATGAACCCGAACTTCTCGCGCTGCTCGTCTTCCTGGATGCCCAGGGCCTCGAACACCCGCTGCTGGATGTCGGACCGGTGGATACGGATCGAGCCGCCGCAGATCTCGTTGCCGTTGCACACGAGGTCGTACGCGTCGGAGAGCACCTCACCGGTGCGATCCGTGCCCACCCAGTCGGCGTGCTCGGGCTTCGGCGCCGTGAACGGGTGGTGCATGCTCGTCCACCCGCCTTCGTCGTCCTTCGCGAACAGCGGGAAGTCGACCACCCACACGAACGCGAAGCCCGTGGGGATGAGCTCGCGCTCCTTCGCCACCTGGACGCGCAGCTTTCCGAGCCCGGGGTTCACGTGGTCGACGTTGCCCGCACCCACGAGCACCACGTCACCCACCTCGCAGCCCGTGCGCGCCTTGAACGCGTCGAGCTGACCCTCCGGAACGCCCTTTGCGAGCGGGCCCGTCACACCTTCGGCCGTGATCTTGCCCCACAGCAGGCCGCCCATGCCGTACTGCCGCACGAAGGCGGTCCAGCCGTCGAGCACCTTGCGAGACGACCCCTCGGCCGCGCCCTTCACGGTGAAGCCGCGCACGACCCCACCCGCGCTCACGGCGTTCTGGATGGGCGGGAAGTCGGACGACCCCAGCACGTCGTCGAGCGAGTACAGCTCCATCCCGAACCGCGTGTCGGGGCTGTCGACCCCGAAGCGGTCCATCGCCTCGTGCCACGTGATGCGCGGGATCGCACCGAGCTCGACGCCCAGCACGTCCTTCCACATGCCGCGCGCGACCTGCTCGGCGACGTCCATCACCATGTCGCGGGGCGCGAACGACATCTCGATGTCGATCTGCGTGAACTCGGGCTGGCGGTCGAACCGGAGGTCTTCGTCACGGAAGCAGCGGCAGATCTGGAAGTAGCGGTCCATCCCCGCCACCATCAGGATCTGCTTGAAGATCTGCGGCGACTGCGGGAGCGCGTACCAGTGGCCCGCATGCACGCGGCTCGGCACGAGGTAGTCGCGCGCGCCTTCAGGCGTGGCCTTCGTGAGGATGGGCGTCTCGATCTCGAGGAACCCGAGCCCGTCGAGCGTGCGACGCGCCGACTGCGCGGCCTTGTGGCGCAGCACGATGTTCTGCTGGAGCTCCGGACGGCGCAGGTCGAGGTAGCGGTAGCGCAGGCGCGTCTCGTCGGAGGCCTCGGACTGCTTCCCGATGGCGAACGGCAGCGGCTTCGTGCCCGACAGGATCTCGATCTCCGTCGCGATGACCTCGATCGACCCCGTGTCCATGTCGTCCTTCACCGCACTGCCCTGACGAGCCGCGACGGTGCCGCGCACCTGCAGCACGTACTCGAGACGGACCCCCTTCGCCGCATCCCGCACGGAATCCGAGCAGCGCTCGTCGACCGTGATCTGCACCAGCCCGTGGCGGTCTCGCAGCAGGATGAACGCCACGCCGCCGCGATCGCGAACGGCACTGGCCCAGCCCTGTACGACGACTTCCTGGCCGACATGCTCGGAACGCAGCTCCCCACACGTGTGGGTCCTCCGGGTCAACATCTCTCACTCCTCTTCAGCGCGCACTGGCGCCCATGCCCCATACCCCCGTGACGGAGCGGTGACATGCTCCGGTTACGAGCGGCACGATCGGAAGAGGAGTCGATCATCCAGCTCTCCACCGCCATGTCCGACGGCGTCCTGATGCTCGCGGCGTTCGCTGCGTGCATCTGGCTGCGCAGGCGTGGGGAGCGCTACACCTCGACCGGCTTCCTGCTCATCGGCATCGCGGCGTTCATCGGCGCGGTGCGGTTCAGCATCAACCCCGAGCTCGCCGAGCTGCACGGCTTCGTGAGCGACCTCGCCACCTGCACCGGACTGCCCCTGATCGGCGTGCAGTACCTCGCCACCTGCTACGGCTGGCCCGGTCCCGACGGCCGCATGACCACCATGGGCGCCAGTGTGGTCGGCTTCGCCGCGTTCGGGCTCGCCTTCCCGGTGCCCCTGTACGGCACGATCGTGGGCGCCATCTCCATGGGCCTCGTCATCGCGGGCGCGATCCGCTGTCTGCCCCTCCATCCGGCCCGTGCCAGCCGGGCGATCGGCGGGGCGGTCGCGTTCATCGTCGCCGGGCTCGCGGTCGGCACTCAGGGCACGCTCGGCCCGTTCCTGCGCGTCGACGTGTTCCACGGCATCCTCGTGCTCGCGATCGCGGGGCTCACGACGGGCCTGCCCGTGCGGGGTCCCGACGCCGTGGTCTGAGCGTTCGGGCCTGCATGGTGGGCGCCCCGCACGCCGGTCCTCCGGCCCGGCGCCCGGCGGGTGCCCTCCGCGCTCGGCCCTTCGGCCTCGGTCCCTGCGGGACTGCGGCTGCGCCGCACGCTCCGGTCCCCCTGGCGCGGAGCGGCCGAACCCATGGGCGCTGCGCGCACGAAGATCGTGGTTGGAGGGGTATGCTCACCGGATGACCATCGCGACCGAAGCGCTTCCGGCCCTGTACCGCCGCATCGCCCACTTCTCGCAGGGGGAGATGGACCCCGAGCTGGTGTTCCACCTCGCCTTCGCGCGGGCGGGCATGCAGGCCGAGGCCGACGCCGCCCTCGCGCGAGCCGCACCCCACGACGCCACCGCACGGTTCATCGCCGCGCCGTCGATCACCGACGCGTTCAATACGAACTCCCACTTCTGCCTCACGCTCGTGGGGTTCTTCGGGTCACTCGCCGAAGGCGTGCTCGCGCTCGAGCGTCACTGACAGTCGGTGCCCGTCACCGTCCAGCCGTCGGGGACGCACGTGTCCGCGAACTGCCAGCAGGTGCCGGTGTCGGGATCCTCGGCCGCCGTCAGCGCGTCGCCGCAGCCGTTCTGGTCGGTCGCGCAGCCGGCGAACTGGAGCGAGCCGTTCACGGGCGTACCCTGCACCACCATGCACCCCTCGAGCTCCGGACACGCGCTCTCCGGCACGCCCGCACACGTGGTCTCGACGGGCGTGTCGGTGTCGGTGTCGGTGTCGACCCCGTCGCCGTTCTTGCACGCCACCAGCAGACACCCGAGAGCCACCCAACGCATCGCGACCTCCATGGGGGGACGCTACTCGATGGTGATCGTGCCCGTCACCGCGATGTTCCCGAACAGCGTCGTGAGCGTGGGCACGTCGTACCCGCCCACGTTCCGCAGCAGCAGATCGCCGCGGATCTCCGTGAGGTTCGCGAGCGCCGAGAGGTCTTCGAGCGCGGGCACGTTCTCGAGGCGCAGCCCGCCGTCGATCACTGTGAGCCCCTCGAGGCCGGTGAGCGAGGTGAGCGCGGGGTTCGAGTAGATCTCGACCGTGCCACCGGCCGTCGTGAGCGCACTCAGCCCCGAGAGCCCCGGCAGCTGGGGGTTGTCGTGCACGAGCAGCCCGTTCACCTCGGTGAGCACGGGGAACCTGAGCTCCACGAGCGCGCCGTTGAACGACAGGTCCATCGCGCCGCCCACCCGCTCCAGGCTCGGGAACCCGATGATCGCGCGCCCGCGGAGCTCGTCGACGACCAGCCCGCCCTGCACCTCGCGGAGCTCCGAGAACAGCGCCAGATCCCCGACCGGGCCGACGTTCGCGACCCGAAGCGTGCCCGACACGGTCTCCAGGGCTCCGAAGCCGTGCAGGCGGTCGAGGGGCCCGAAGTCGATGAGCTGCACCGAGCCCACGGTGCGCGCGGACCCCAGCACGTCGACCCCATCGGCCCGCAGGCCCTCCAGGTGCACCGTACCCACGACCGACTCCGTGCCCGCGAACCCCTCGAGCGCGCCGAGCTCGGGCAGCGTCGAGATCTGCACGGTGTCGGGGATCACGAGCAGCGCGTCCGGCACGACCAGCGCGGACAGGACGGGGTTCCCGCGCACGTCGAGCGGGCCGTCGATCGAGGTGAGCGCGCCGAGATCGAGCGCACCGAGCAGCGCGTTGTCGCGGACCGTGACGGAGCCCGTCACCTCGGAGAGGCCGCTCACATCGAGGGTCTCGAGCACCGGGTTGTCGCGCACCCGCACCCGACCGGACCGCCCGAGCCGACCCAGCTCGACGACCTCGAGCGCTGCGTTCCCCTCGACGGTGAGCGCACCTCCGAGCCGCTCGAGCCCTGCCAGGCGCACGGACACGACCTCGGACCCCTCCAGTGCCACGGTGCCGTCGACCCGCTCGAGGTTCGGCAGCGAGATCTCGGCGGTCCCGACGACCAGATCGCCGCCCACCCCACACAGGCAGTCGATCGGGGCCTGCGGGCCGTCGACCACCAGATCGCCGGTCACCCACCGCGTGGTGTCGCAGAACCCCTCCGAAACGGCGGACACCGCGAGATCGCCCTCCCAGGTGTCGCCCGTGCACGGACGCGGAAGGTTCGGCAGCCCACACTCCACGTACAGCGCGAACCGCTCGCGGATCGCGGCCTCCATGCCGTCAGGCGGCATGCGCGGGGACTCCCCGGTGCCGACCGCCACCATCTGCGACGCGAACCCCTCGACTCCGCCGGGCGGATCGAAGTTCAGCGCCTCAGGAGCGCCCTGCCGGTCGTCGCCTTCGTTCGCAGCACTGTGACAGCCGGTGCACACCTCGACGAACGGCTCGCCGTGCGACGCCCAGTCGACCCCGGTGCAGTCGGGCCCATCGGTGTCGGTATCGGCGGTCTTGTCGCACCCGGCGAGGATCAGCCAGAACATCCCGAGTTCGTAGCGCACCCCGCGCGGATCCGCACCTCGGGCGTCAGAAGCCCTCGATCTGGACTTCTCCCGCGTGCGCGAACGCCGCGATGGACGCGTCGGAGTCGGGGTCGTCGAACACGTCGACCAGGCGCACCACCCCCACGTTCGCGTGCAGGTCGAGCGCGTACCCACCCGCGGGGACTTCCAGCAGCACCGATCCGAGGTGCGCCTCCGCGTCCACGAACACGGGACGGAAGCCCCACTCGAGCTCCACCGACCCGGCGTGGTTGAACACGTCCACGTCACACGCGAGGTCCGTCCCCACGACCGAGCCCGCGTGCAGCTCCGCAGACACGGGCCCCGTCAGGCCCTCGAGCTCCAGATCGCCGTGCTGGAGCACCGCACGCACGGGCAGGTCTCCGGGGATGCCGACATCGAGGTCTCCCCCGCACAGCCCGCAGGCGTAGTCGATCACCAGCTCGCCGTCCTCGACGTACCGGCTCACCGTGTTCGGCCGGCCCACGCCCCCGAAGTCCGCCTCGACCGTCACCTGCGTGCCGGCCACGGGGTGCACGTCCAGGTCGCCGTTCGACAGCTCGATCCGCACGGAGTCGAAGTCGCCTTCGATCGCGTAGGTCCGCTCGTCCGAGATGGGCGCGCAGCCCACCATCCCCGCGACCGCTCCAGCCATCGTCCACAACCGCATCACGCGCCTCCGTTCACGTCCCTCCAACACCGGTCCTCCTGTCCCGTGTCACCGCGATCCCGAAGTTTCTGGCGCTGCGGGACCCCGGCCCCCGGGTTACGCCCGCACGATGCTCGTTCTGCTCGCCATGGGCTGTGGTCCCGCGCCCGCCGTCGTCATCGACGACACCATCGATCAGCCCGGTCTCGGCTGGGTCGACGAGGTGCCCACGGGCGAAGACCCCGACGATCCCGAGCCCGTCGACTGGGCGATCTACGAAGGCGCCGAGTTCCGCATCGTCTCGCCGGCCTCCGGCTCGTTCCTCCCGCTCGATCGCGTCGTCACGTACGAGGCCGTCCTCACCGCGGCCGACGGCACGGCGCTGCAGGTCGACGACGTGTTCTGGTCCAGCAGCATCGACCCCGTGTGGGACGGCATCGGGATGGCGTTCGACGACGATGGCATCGGCGTCGGGCTGCACGACATCACGGCCGAGGTCACGCTCCCGAACGGCGATCGGCTCGCGCACACCGTGGGCGGCGTCCGCGTGCAGCACCCGCTCGCGGGCACGTACAGCGGGCTGTTCTCCGCCACGGGCGGCTACCAGCAGCTCCAGTTCACGTGCTCGGGCAGCTCGGTCCTCCAGGTCGACGCGTACGGCGAGATCGCGATGGGCGAGGGCGACTGCGTCGCGAGCCTCATCGTGTTCGACCTGCCCCTGAACTTCGTGTTCGACCTCGAGGTCGACCCCGTCGACGGCGCGCTCACCGGCCAGGCCGGCGCCACGATCATCGGTCCGTTCACGTACGACTTCCCCGCCGAGGGTGCCGTCACGCCGCAGCAGCTCGAGCTCACCTGGGCGGGCACCGTGCTGCTGCTGAACTTCGACGTCACGGCCGACCTCACGGCGCAGCGCATCAGCCTCGACGCGCTGCCGTAGTCCGCGGGCACATCCCTACCGCACGGTCCCCGAGGTGTCGGCGAGCACCACGAGGTCGACGCCCGGCGCCCAGATGTCGCCAGAGCCGTCCGTGACGGTCGCGGTGCCCGTGATCTCCGACAGGTCCACGTCCCCCGACGCATCGTTCACGAACACGTCGCCAGCCACGTCGTGCACGAACACGTCTCCCGAGTCGTCCACGATCGCCACGTCGCCGACGACCGACGCCACGCGCAGAACCCCCGATCCATCCGAGATCGCGACGTTCCCGACGACCTCGTTCAGCTCGAGGTCGCCCGAGCCGTCGTCGATCGACACGTCGCCCGTGATCCGCGACGCGAACAGGTCTCCGCTGTCGTCCCGCACACGCAGCGTCCCGACGTTGCGGATCGACAGGTCCCCGCTGCCGTCCTCGAGGTCGATCCCGAACCCCACGGGTACGATCAGCTCCGTCTGGAGGCCGTAGCGGGGCGCCTGGGCATCGATGCCAGACTCCGCCACGATCCGGGTGCCGTCGTCGACGGCGTCCACGCGCAGTGCGGCGAAGGCGGCTTCGTCGTCGCTCGGATCCGCGGGTCCGAGCAGGGTGACGCGCAGGACCACCGCATCGGTCTCCTGGCCTACGATCACGGTGTCCCCGCGCCCCTGGAACAGCTCGATCGACGTCTCGTCGTCGAGCGGGACCGACACCTCCACGGTCGCGACGACCCGCTGCGGGTCGGCCGGGAGGTCGCAGGCGACGAGGAACAGGAGGGAGAGGACGAGCGGTCGCATGGGTCACCGGGGAGGAGGTTCGCGGACTGGGACACCGACCCGGCGGTCCCGTGTCACCCCGACGGTGGAACCGGCCCGTGGACACGGCTACACGTGCGGGGTGAGCCCTCCAGCCTCCCGCACGCTCCTCCTCGGGACCGCCGGTCACATCGACCACGGCAAGACCAGCCTCGTGCGGCTGCTCACCGGAGCCGAGCTCGACACGCTCCCCGAAGAGCGCGCCCGCGGCATCACGATCGCGCTGGGCTTCACGGCGCTCGACCTCGGAGAGGGCCGACGGGCCGCGCTGATCGACGTGCCCGGCCACGAGAGGCTCGTGCGCACGATGATCGCGGGGGCCACGGGCCTGGATGCCGTGCTGCTCGTGGTGAGCGCGGTCGACGGGGTGATGCCGCAGACCCGCGAGCACCTCGCCATCCTGCAGCTGCTCGGGGTCCGGCAGGGCCTGGTCGCGCTCACGATGGCCGACCTCGTCGACGACGAGCTGCTCGAGCTGGCCGCCGCGGACGTCGAGGACACCGTGCAGGGCACCTTCCTCGAAGGCACCCCCATCGTGCCGACCTCCACGGTCGACGGGCGCGGTCGCGACGCCCTGGTCGCCGCGATCGCGGCGCTCGAGGCTCCGGGGCGCACCTCCACGGGTCCGTTCCGACTCCCGGTCGATCGCGCGTTCTCCCGTCCGGGCTTCGGCACCGTGGTGACGGGCTCGAGCGCGTCTGGCGAGCTGTCCGATGGCGACACCGTGCGACTGCTGCCCGAGGGGCGGGAGGTGCGGGTGCGCGGGATCGAGGTCCATGGCGAGAAGTCCCAGGCCGCTGGTCCGGGCCTCCGCGTCGCGCTCAACCTCGCCGGGGTCGACACCGACGCCGTGCCGCGCGGCACCGTGGTGGCGAAGGGCGAGCTCCCCTGTCCGCACATGCTCGACGTCACGTACACGCACCTCGCCAGCGTCGAGCCCCTTCCCGACGGCGCGAGCGTGCGGGTCCTGCTCGGAACGGCCGAGTGCATCGGGCGTCTCCACCTGGCGGCCGACCGCGACGCCGCCGTGCCGGGCACCACGGGGCCCGCGCAGCTCCGGCTCGACGCCCCGCTCCCCTGTCTGCCCGGCGACCGGTTCATCGTGCGGCGCACCTCGCCGCTCGAGACGCTCGGCGGCGGGGTCGTGGTCGACCCGTGGACGCGCCGCATGAAGACCCGCGACCGCGTGGAGTGGGGGCGCGCCACCCAGCGGCTCGCAGACGGCGACCGCCTCGTCTGGCTCGAGCGGGCGGGCGATCTGGGGCTCGCACCTGCGGACTGGGCCCAGCGCGGCGGCACGGGCGGGGTCGCGCTCGCCGACCGCATCGTCGCCCCGTCGGTGATCGGGCGCCTCCGGGGCGCGCTCGTCGAGGCGCTCGCCGACTTCCACGCCGAGCACCCGCTGGCCCTGGGCGCACACCGTCGCGAGCTCCGCCGGGGTCGCCTGGGTCACCTGCCCGAGAAGATGTTCGACGCCCTGGTCGACGGGCTCGCAGGCACCCAGGTGAAGGTCGAGGGTCCGATGGTCCGCGCGGCCGGCTTCGAGATCGCGCTCGACGCCGGTCAGGCCGACCTGAAGGCCCGGATCGCGTCCACGGTCGCCGAAGCGGGCCTCGGAGGGCTCGCCCCGAAGGATCTCCACGCGCAGCACCCGGAGCCCGAGGTCGCGGCGCTGGTCCGCCTGCTGGAGGATGCGGGCGACGTTCAGCAGATCGCGGGCATCGGATGGGTCGCCCGACCTGCGGTCGACGGCCTGCTCGGCCAGGTGCGCGGCTGGTTCGACGGGAACGAGGTCCTGTCGCCGGGCGAGTTCAAGGATCTGTCGGGCCTCACGCGCAAGGCCGCCATCCCCCTGCTCGAGTGGCTCGACAAGAACCGCTACACGGCGTTCGGGGCCGAAGGTCGGCGAACCCGCGGATCGCGCCTCTGACGCGCTCGCCCGGCACGACGCGTCGCATTAGGAGCCGCACTCGCCTTCGGGCGCGGAGGACCGGATGGCCGACGCCAGCGATCAGTGGGACGACAACATCGGCGGCGAGGCCGTGATCGACGGCAAGCGCGTGTCCTTCTACGTCGACCGCGAGTGCATCCTGTGCTCGGTGTGCTCCGACTGCGCGCCGAAGAACTTCCGCATGTCCGACGAGGAGGATCACGACATCTGCTTCAAGCAGCCCTCCACCGCCGAAGAGGTGCGCCAGTGCTACGAAGCGATGGAGAACTGTCCGGTCGAGGCGATCGGCGACGACGGCTGAGTCCCGAGGGCCCGCAGGGACGGTACGTGAGCCGACCGCTGCCCGAGCGCGTCAGTCGCGCTCCGCGCGTCGCTCCCGCCCCATGAGCTCGACCAGCGCCTGCTTCGCGGGCTTTCCCTCGTACAGCAGGTCGTAGATCTGCTCGGTGATGGGCATCTCCACGTCGATGCTCGCGGCGAGCGCACGGGCGGTCTTCGCGGTGATCACGCCCTCCGCCACCTCGCCGAGCTCCTCGAGGATGTCGTCGAGCGTACGCCCCTGGCCGAGAGCCAGGCCCACACGGCGGTTTCGTGACAGGTCGCCAGTGCACGTGAGCACGAGGTCGCCCATGCCCGCCAGACCCGCCAGCGTGAGCGGGTTCGCGCCGAGGGCCACCGCCAGGCGGGAGATCTCCGCGAGGCCCCGCGTGATGATCCCCGCGCGCGCGTTGCTGCCGAGCCCGACGCCGTCGCTCACGCCACAGGCGATGGCCATGACGTTCTTCAGCGAGCCGCCCACACACACGCCCACGATGTCTTCCGTGTGGTAGCAGCGGAACTGCGGACCGTGGAACGCGTTCGCGGCGACGTGCGCGGTGGCGTCGGGGCCCGCGACCACCACGGCGGTGGGCAGGCCCTTCCCGACCTCGAGCGCGAAGCTGGGCCCGTACAGCATGGAGATCCGCGATGCATCGCCGACGATCTCGACCAGCACCTCGTGCATGGTCTTCAGCGAGCCGTCTTCGATGCCCTTCGTGGCGCAGCAGATGTGGGTGTCGGCGCGCAGGTGGGGCAGCGCGGCCTCCATCACCTCGCGCAGCGCGTGGGAGGGCACGACCGGCACGAGCAGGTCGGCGTGGGCCGTGGACTCCGCGAGATCGGCGTGCGCCGTGAGGTTCGGGGGGAGCTCGACGGTCTTGAGGTACCGCGGGTTGCGGTGATCGCGGTTGATGACCGCGCAGCGATCGGGGTTGCGGTCCCACATCCACGTGTCGTGACCCATCCGGGCCAGCTGGACCGCGAGGGCCGTACCCCAGGAACCCCCGCCGAGAACCGTGCAGCGCATCTCACCTCCCGGTCGGAGCCTACCAGGGTTGCCCGATGGCGCGGCGCGGTTTGGACGCATAGGCCCGTCCCATGGACGTCGGCGTCGTCATCCGGAGCGCGGCCTCCGTCACCCCCACCTGGACGACCGCCGCGCTGGTCGCTGCCGGGTGCCGCCAGGGGCACCGCGTCTGGGTGGTCGAGCAGCGCGACCTGGGCGTGCAGGACCACCGCGTCGTCGGGCGCGCGTTCCGCTTCGACCCCGGTTCCATCGAGCCGGATGCGGTGTCGAACACCCTGCTGCACCGCACGTCGCCGCGCGCGCTCATCGATCTGGGCCGGCTGCGCCTGCTCCTGTTGCGGTGTGCCCCGCTCGACCCCACGCTGCTCGCCTTGGCGCTGCGCGTGGAAGACCTCGGGGTCCGCGTGGTGAACCGGCCCGCCGCCCTGGCCCGGGTGTCGAGCAAGTCGTGGCTCGCGAGCCTCGACCTGCCCACCCCGATCACCCTGGTCACACGAAGCCGGGGCACCGCCCACCTGTTCCACCAGCAGTACGGCGACATCGTGATCAAGCCCGACCGCGGGAGCGGAGGGCTCGGGGTCCGCGCGGTCGAGGCGGGCGATCAGGACGCCTTCGACGAGGCCTTCACGCAGGCGCGCGGGACGAGCGGGCTCGTGGTCCTGCAGCCGCGCATCCACGACCCCGCGGGCGAGCGGCGCCTGGTGGTGTGCGATGGGCAGGTGCTGGGCGGCTACATCCGGCACAGCGCAGAAGGCGAGTTCCGGCACAACCTGAAGCAGGGCGCGGTCCCTGCGCCGCTCGAGGTCACCGACGCCGACCGGGCCCTGGTGTCCACCATCGCTCCGACGCTCGCGGCCATCGGAGTCCGGCTGGCCGGTCTGGATGTGCTGGGCGGCCAGCTCGTCGAGGTGAACGCGGTCAATCCGGGCGGCACGGTGCACGCCGATGCATTACACGGAACGCGATTGGCCGACCGCGTCATGCGGCTGCTCACTGTCGTGGAGAAGGAACCCGATGGGCTCGCCTCGCCCCCTGACCAAGAAGCAGGTCATCGATCTGATCGCACGAGGTGAGTCGCTCGCCGGCCTCGACCTCCGCGGCAACGACCTGTCCGGTGTCAACTTCGATGGTGCCGACCTCGCGGAGTGCAAGCTCGCCGAGTGCAACCTCACGCGCTCCACGTTCCGCAACGCGAACCTGCAGGCCGCGTCGATGTGGCACTCCGACTGCACCGACGCCGTGTTCGACGGTGCGAACCTCGAAGAGGCCGACCTCGACTTCACCAACCTCGACGGGTGCACGTTCAAGGGCGCGAAGATCCGCAAGGCGATCTTCCCGTTCAACCGCATCACGCTCGAGGCCCTCACGGCTGCCGTGCGCACCGGAAAGCGAATCCGTATGGAGCGCAGGGCGTCGGACGACTAGGCCGCCGATTCCTGGAACCGACAGCCCTCCCCGACGTCGAAGGATGTGAGACCCCGAACATGTTCCTGCTGCTCGCCATGGTCCACCATCCCAGCGATGCGGAGCTGGTGAGTCGCTTCAAGGAGGGAGATCGCACCGCCTATTCCGAGATCGTACGCCGCTATCAGGACAAGGTCTTCTCCATGTGCCTGAGGTGGATGCGTGACGACCAGGTCGCCCGAGAGGTCGCCCAGGACGTGTTCCTGGCGCTCTACCGGTCCTTGCCGACGTTCCGCGGAGACGCGCAGCTCAGCACCTGGATCTACCGGGTCGTCATCAACCACTGCAAGAACAAGCGGCTCTACCGAAAGCGCAGACACGTGGACTTCCACGAACCCCTCGAGGGCAAGCGCACCGACGACGACCAGCCTGCGCGGCAGATCGCGCACGACGGTCCGGGAACCGATGCCACCACCCAGCAGAGCGAAGCCGAGGTCCTCATCCGTGAGGCCCTGGAACACCTCGACGAGGAGCAGCGCGCGATCATCGTGCTGCGAGACCTGGAAGACCTCGGATACGAGGAGATCGCCGATCTCCTCGGGCTCGCGCGGGGAACCGTGAAGAGCCGCCTCCACCGTGCCCGAGCCCAGCTGGCCCGGGTTCTCTCGCGAAAGATCGACGAGCGTGATGTGATCTGAAAGCCATGTCCGAACCGTTCACCACCACCGACGACTCCGCGTTCCCCGACGAGCGGCTCTCCGCCTACCTCGACGGTGAGCTGTCGGAGGTCGAGCGCGCCCAGCTCGAAGCCAGCCTGCAGAGCGATCCCGCCCTGCGGGCCGACCTCGATGCGCTCTCGGAGGCGAGGTCGTTCTTCGCCCAGCACGGGGCCGTCGCGGCTCCCGAGGGCTTCCTGGAAGACCTGCTCGCTGCGGTCGAGGAAGAGCCCGAGGTCGTGCAGCTCGCGTGGTACCGGCGTCCGTTCGGCGTGCCGATCGAAGGGCTGGCCGTGGCCGCCGCAGCGCTCCTGGTCGTGTGGATCGCGCTCCCCGGAACGCGCGATACATCCGAGCCCACCGCGACGGGCGCGGGAGCCGCCATCATGGAGCAGACCCGCCAGACGAAGTCGCCGTCCTCGTCGCTCGCCTCCGGGTACGGCACGGATGCCGCGGCGGATGCCGAAGACGAGGCGAAGGAAGCCGCGGAGGAGGTCGCGACCACCGAAGGCACCGTCGATCCCACCACCAATGCGTGGGAACCCCCCGTCGACGCCGACCAGGACGGCGTGGCGGTCGCCGAGATCGACGAGAAGGCCCGCGGTGTCGGCGTGAACGACAAGCTCGCCATCCCGGGAGCCAAGGGCTTCGATCTGGCCGAGAAGAAGGCCGAAGAGGAGCGCGCCGCTGCCGAGGCCGCGCAGAAGCAGGCCGAGATGAAGGCCGCCGAAGAAGCCCAGCGCACCACGCGCACGGGCACGAACTTCACCCAGGTGCCCTACAGCTACACGCTGTACACCGAAGATGCCGAGGTGCTCTACCGCCTCGCTGCCATCGCCGCGAAGCACCGTGGCGAGGTCACCGACTCCGAGAAGCACGAGCTCGAGGTCACCGAGCTCTCCGGGAACGACGGCGCCACCGTGCTCGTCCAGCTGCCGGCGCACGCACTGCAGGCCTTCGGCAAGGAGATCGGTGCGCTCGGGAGCGTGTACGCCAGCGCCGACAACACGATGTTCGCGGGCGACCCCGTCGAGGTGCGCGTGCGCGTGCAGCTCGCCGCCGGCGCTCCGTCGGGCACGGGCACCGCTCCGAACGCCGCGCGCAAGGCCAGGGAGAGCCTCGACCAGCTCGAGGTCGGCGAAGCGCTGTAGCTCGCCCGATGGAGTCCACCGCACGGCCCACGCTCGATGACGCCGACCTCAAGAGGTTCCGCGACGAAGGCTGGCTGCTCGTGCGCGACCTGCTGCCGCACGACATCTGCGACCCGATCGTCCAGGCCTTCGTCGACGAGGTGAAGCCGTACGACGGCCCGCTGCTCCGCCAGCTCACGAGCGTCGACGAGCCCCACCAGCTGTCGGAAGACGGCTGGATGGTGAACCCGGTCGTGAATCCCTACCAGCGGCCACAGTTCGAGCGCTTCTCCACGATCGAGTGGGTCGCGATGTCGAACGCGCCCGTGGTCGACCACGTGACGCGCCTGCTCGGCGGGGCTCCCGCGATGCTCCAGTCCGCGTACTACGAGTCGAGCCGCGGAACGCACACGCACCTCGACTTCAACCCGGTCGACCGGGCCCGTCCGATGATCGGGCTGTGGATCGCGCTCGAAGACATCGGGCCGGGAGCCGGGCGGTTCCACGTCGTGCCCCGCAGCCACCGTTTGCCCATGGATGCCCGGATGGCGCGGTTCGCCGAGCTCGCGTGGGCCAACTACCGCCAGGCGTTCATCGAGCTCGACCCGAAGACGGCGGAGGCCGAAGCACAGGCCCTGCTCGCCGAGATCCTCGACGAGCACGGGCTCGTCCGTGAGGCGCCCGCCCTCCGGAAGGGCGACGCGATCCTGTGGACCAACCTGCTCCTGCACGGGAGCGACGTGCCCGTGCGGGGCGGCGGAACGCGGCACAGCCTGCTCTTCCACTTCGTGGAGCTCGACCTCCTCCGCCAGCACGGGCTGACGAACGCCTGACGTCCGTCGGCGGGTTCTACGGGCGAACCTGGGGATCTGCCTGGCATCCCCGCTGCACAGGGCGCGGCAGGAGGTCAGGATGGGACTGAGGGAAGACTACGTCCAGCGGGGGCCCGGCCCGCTCGGCGATGCGGAGATCGTGGCGCTCGTGCTGGGCACCGGCGTGCGGGGAACACCGGCCATCGGCGTCGCGCGCGACGTGCTCGATGCGTTCGGAGGGGTCGGAGGGCTCCGGGATGCCGAGCCCCGCGAGCTGTCGGAGACCCACGGGCTCGGCCCGGCGCGGGCGATCCGGCTGCACGCTGCGCTCCAGCTCGGCCGACGCGCGCTGTCGGCGAGCACCACCGGCTCCTCGATCCGCACGCCCGAGGCCGCCCATCGCGTGCTGGCGCCTGATCTGATGGGTCGCGCCGACGAGGAGCTGCACGGGCTCTTCCTCGATCGCCGACGCCGCGTCATCGGGCATCGCGTGCTCACGCGCGGCAGCCATGCGTTCACGATCGTCGACCCGCGCCAGGTGTTCCGCGTCGCGCTCAAGCTCGGCGCGAGCGCCGTCATCCTCGCGCACAACCATCCGTCCGGCGATCCCACCCCGAGCGCCATGGATCGCGACATCACGGATCGCGTCGCGGCCGCCGGTCGCGTGTTGGGCGTGCCGCTCCTCGATCACCTCGTCCTCGGCGGATCCCGGTGGACGTCGCTCGCGTCCGAGGGCGCCATCGCGGGGATCGGTCCCGACATCCCGCTGTGGACGCCTTAGAATGGGACGCCGAGCGTGGGAGTGGCATGCACCCCGGAGACATGGACTTCGCCATCCGGGAGATGGCCGTCGCCTGTGAGCGCGGGAACGAGCAGCGGGTCCGCCAGCTGCTGGCGTGGGGCGTCGACGCCGACATCGAGGTCGGCGGGCACTCCCTGCTCACGCGCGCCGCGCGGTTCGGGCAGTACATGGTCGTGAAGCGCCTGCTCCAGGCGGGCGCGAAGCCCTCCATGGTCGCGCTGGTCGCGGGCGTGGGCTCCGGGAGCCGGCACACGGTCGAGCAGATCGCCGACGAGCTCGTGTTCCGCGGCGAGGATCCGGCCGCGTATCCCTGGAACACCGTGCTCGGCCGCCGCGACTTCCTCGAGCTGCTCACGGCCGACATGGCCACCTGGCTCGTCGACAACGAGATCGATCTCACCGAGACCGACAGCTTCGGGCGGTCCATCGTCGACCTCGCGCACACCTACGCGAAGCGCGACGTCGCCGAGATCTTCGCGCGCGCCACGCGGTGATCGGGCCCCGTCCCGTCCTCGTCGTGTTCGACCTCGGCGGCGTGCTGGTCGAGCTCGACCCCCTGTGGCCCGCGCGCCTGGGCCTCGATCCGGACGCCGTGAACGCCTGGTGTGCGGCCTCGCCCGAGCTCCAGGCGTTCGAGTGCGGCGAGCTGTCGGAGTCGCGCTTCCTTCGGGCGCTGGGCGCGGCCTTCCGGTGCTCCGACATGCCCGCCCTGCGGCAGGCGTTCGCAGGCCACGTCCGCGGGCTGTACCCCGGCGCCACCGAGCTGCTCGCCGAGCTCGGTCCCGAGCGCACCGCGGCGCTGTCGAACACGAACCGCATCCACTGGGCGGTGTTCGATCCCGAGCGGGCCCTGCGTTCCGGGCTCGGCGTCACGCTGGCGTCGCACCACCTCGGCGCGCGGAAGCCCGAGCCCACGGCCTTCTCGCGGGCCTCCGCCATGCTGGGCACGTCCGACGTGCTGTTCCTCGACGACACCCTGCGGAACGTCGACGCCGCGCGGGCCTTCGGCTGGCGGGCCGAGCAGGTCGTCGGGCCGGAGCAGGCCCGCGAGGTCGTTCGCGCGACTCTCCTCTCGCTGCGTTAGGGTCGAGGCATGTTCCCGACCCTCGTCGAGTTCCAGACCGCCACCGGTCCCATCGGGATGCACACCTACGGGCTGTTCATCCTGCTGGCGTTCTGCTCGGCGTTCGTGCTCACGCACGTGCGGGCCCAGCAGATCGGCGTCCATCCCGACCGCTTGATCCCGCTGTACATCGCGGCGGCGGTCGGCGGGCTCGCAGGCGGGCGCCTGCTGTACGCCATCGCGGTCGACTGGGAGCAGCTCATCGCGAACCCCCTGTCGCTGTTCCAGCCCGCGGGGTTCGCGGTCTACGGGGGCGTGCTGGGCGGCACGATCGCGGTCGCGGCCGTGAGCTTCGCCCAGGGCATCAAGCCGTGGAAGCTCGCCGACATCGCGGGCCCCGCGGTGCTCGTCGGCATGGGGGTCGGTCGCCTCGGGTGCTTCTTCGCGGGCTGCTGTCACGGGGCCATCGCGCCGCCGGTCGGGCACGCCGTCGGGCTGCTGCCGGAGTCGTTCCACGGCGGTCAGATCTGGGTGTCGTCGGCGTTCCCGTTCATGACCACCGAGTTCGCGTCCGGGAACGGCGGCGTGTCGCGCATCACCGATGTGCCGCTCTACCCCACCCAGCTGTGGGCCGCGGGCGCCCTGCTGTTCCTCGCGGCGGCCCTGTCGTGGCTGTGGGACCGCAAGCGCTTCGACGGCCAGATCGCCGCGCTGTCGCTCATGCTCGAGCCCTTCTACCGCATCTTCGTCGAGTCCTTCCGGGCCGACGAGCGCGGCTACGCCTTCGCCATCGAGGTCTCCGACGCCACGGCCGCGATGTTCCCGGCCGGGATGACCCAGGCGGGCGAGGCCCTCGGGTCCCACATGCTCGGCCTCACCACGTCCCAGGCCATCGGGTTCGCCTCGATGGGGCTCGGCATCGCCATCTACCTCCTGCGCCGCAACAGCGGCGTCGAGCCCGAGGTCCCCGTCTCCACCGAAGGCGCCGAGGACTTCGACGAGGCCATGCTCGACAGGTGACTCACGGACCGTCCCTGCGGGCCCTCGGGACTCACGGACCGTCCCTGCGGGCCCTCGGGACTCACGTACCGTCCCTGCGGGCCCTCGGGACTCACGTACCGTCCCTGCGGGCCCTCGGGACTCACGACCGTCCCTGCGGGCCCTCCGGACTCACGGCAGCATGAGCTTCATGCAGAACACCGAGCCGCCGGACTTCAGGAACTCGCCGGTGTCGACCTCGATCACCTCGAATCCGGCGTCGCGCACGCGCTGGTTCGTCATGGTCGCGCCGCGCTGCACGATGAAGTGACGCCCGTCCGGGCAGTGCCCGTTGCAGGCGAGCAGGCCCACGGCCTCGTCGAGCGGGACCTCGATCAGCCGCTCGAACACGCGCTCCAGCAGCGCCCGACCCTCCGGCTCGAACGCCGAGGGGACGTACAGGGCCGTGCGCTCGTCGAGCGGGGCCAGGCAGGTGTCGAGGTGGTAGAAGCGCGGATCCGTGAGCCGAACGCGGATGACCGGCACGTCGAGCACCGCCGCGATGCGGTCGTACGCCTCGCGCGCCGTGCGATGGCCGTACCCGCCCACCACGAGCCGGCGCCCCGGGAACCAGTGCGCATCCCCCATGCCCTCGAACGGGATGAGCGCGTCGCCGCTCTCCATCCGCAGCGTACGGGCGCCGCGCTTCGCGTACCACCCCGCCACCAGCTCGACCTCGGGCCGCCGCTGCGGGCTGTGCATCACGGAGAGCAGAGCCACCCACTGGCCGCTCGGGAGCTGTGCGGGGAACGACTGGTTCGCCATGAACACGAGGTCGGGCAGGCCCTCGACGCTCGGGAGCGTGTGCACCTCGAACCCGAGCCGCGCGTACGTGTCGCGCAGCGCGGCCCACTGAGCCCGCGCGGTCGGACGGTCGACCGAGCCGATCCGACCCTCCATGAACGGGTTGATCACGTACTCCACGTCGAAGTGGTCGGCGTCGGCCATCAGCACGCCCACCTCCGCCGGGCGCGCCGGCAGCGAGAGCGGCGCGAAGTCGAGGTCGCCCACCGCGTCGATCACCTTCACGACGCGCCCCCGAGGCGCTTCAGCGCGCGCTCGACCTTCGCCACACGGGCCTCCCTCTCCAGCACCTTCCACGTCTCCAGCGCCAGCTGATACGCGATCCGGGCCCGCTCGGACTGGCGACCGAGGTGAGCGCGCTCCCCGCAGACCTCCGCCACCCAGGCGGTGTCCTCGTCCGCGGCGCGCAGTTGTACCACCATCGCGCGGCCCTGGCTCAACAGGGTGTCCCAGGCATCCCAGTTGCGGGCCTCCGCCTCGCAGGCCGCGAGCGCGAAGTGGGCGTTCATCAACCCGACGCCGTCGCGCAGCTCCTCGAAGTGCGCCAGCGCCTTCTGCACGAGCGGACGGGCTTCGTGCACCTGCCCGCGGGCGATCTGGGTGAGCGCGAAGTTGTACTCGGGGTAGATGGCCGACCCGCTGCCGATCGCGCGGAACAGCCCTCCGGACCGGCGGTACAGCGCTTCGGCCTCGTCGAGGTTGCCCTCGTGCCGTGCCGCGTCTCCTTCGCTGTTGATGGCCGACGCCCGACCCCAGCGGTTGCCCGCGACCTCGAACAGCTGCTCGGCACGCCGCAGCAGCTCGCGGGCCTTCCGGTACTCGCCGGCTTCCTTGCGCATCTCGCCCAGCGCCTGCCAGCAGCGCGCCTGCCCCACGACGTCCTCGAACCGCTCGTAGTCGGCGAGGGCCGCCTGTGCGAACGACCGCGCCCGATCGAGCTGACCGCGCTGGGACGCCACTTCACCCAGCTCGAACCTCGCTTCTGCGATGAGGCGCGGCTCCCGGATCGCGACTGCGTCCTCCAGAGCCCGTCGGAGCGTGCGCTCGGCCTGCTTCCACTCGCCCGCGAGACGCAGCATCCGCGCCCGGAACACCGCACACTCCACCGCCACCGGAGCCCACCCATAGGTCTTCGCCGACCCCTCGATCGCGTCGAGCCAGGCGGTCGCATCGGCCTTCCGCCCCTGCCGTCGGGCGATGTGGAAGTGCGGGATCTGGTTGAGCCCCCAGCGCACGTCGGACGGCTGCACACCGCAGCCCTTCAGCGCCTGGCTCCGGAGCTCGATCAGCTTCTCCGCGATCGCGTAGTCGCCCGCGTTCACGCGCTCCACGATGCCCGTCATCAGGGGCTCGAGCGCGGCTTCGGCCTCGCCCGCACCCAGCAGGTGGCGCCCGAGCCGCTCGCTCATGCCGACCGGTGCGGACGGGAGCTGAGCGAGCCGGTCGAGCAGCAGCCCCGCGCAGGCCGCATGGCAGGCGTCCAGCCGCCCCTGGTGCCGAGCGCGGCGGATCAGCGCCTCGGGCAGCTTGCGGTGCGCGAACACCCACGCGAACCCGCCGTCCCCGCTATGGGCGAGGCCCGTGTGGAGCAGCGCCTCCACGAGCCCCTGGCGCGCGCGCACGCCGAGCTGCTCGCACGCCATCGACCACTCGCTGCGGTTCACCGTCATGCCGAGCACCGCGGCCAGCTCGAGGGCCTGGGCGTCTTCGGAGCTCCGGTGCGCGAGCAGGCGATCGACGCGGCGCTCCCACACCGAGCCGATGTCGTCCGGCACCGTGAGCGTGACCCCATCGCGCGGCACGAAGCCGGTCTCGCCCGGCTCCAGCAGGTCGCGCTCGACCCAGTCTCCGATGAGCTGCACGGCGAACAGCGGGTTCCCGGCAGTGCCCTCCTCCACCGCTTCGCCGAGCGTCGCGTCGAGACCGAGCACCTCCTCGATCAGCATCGAGCGCTTCTCGGGAGGCAGCGGGCCCACGTACATCGGCTGTACGCGCTCGTCGTCGAGCAGCTCCTCCCACACCGCGTACTCGTCGGTGCGCTCGGCGAGCGCTTCGTCGGTGGCCGTCATCACCACGAGCACCGGCCGCTGCAGCTCGTCCTCCAGCAGCCGGCGCACGAACCGCAGCGTGTCGGGCCCCCAGTGCACGTCGTCGAGCCACATCACGACCGGACGCTCCGCCGTGGCCCGCACGAGCAGCTGACGGATCGCCCAGTGCCGCTCCTCCGCGCTCCCGAACCGCACGGACCCGGCGCCCGGCGCGAGCAGCTCCAGCAGGGCGTCCCGCTCGTCGGGGCTCGTGGACAGCGCCCGCACGCGCTCCTGGAGCTGCAGGCGATCCAACCCCTCGCACCGCAGGAACCGGTGTGCGAGGCCGGCCAGCCCGTCGCGCGGCCCGGGCACCGGCCCGTGGGTGGCGCGCATCAGGATCGCCGAGCCGACCTCGTGCGCCCGCTGCCCGACCCACTCGCCGAGCCGGCTCTTCCCGAAGCCCGACGCCCCATGGAGCGCGACCACACGGGCCTGTTGCGTGCGTCGCACCTCCGCGAGGGCGGCCCACAGGGCGTCTCGCTCGGCTTCGCGCCCGACGAACGGCACCGGACGCACCCCGAACAGCCGGAGCCCCGTGCGGACCGCCCGCTCGCCGCGCCGCTCGTCGAGGTCGCGCCAGTCGAGGGGCAGCGGCGGGGCCTTCGAGATGTTCGACCCCACCGTGAACCCGACCTCCTCGGTCTCCAGCACGGGCAGGTCCATCAGGGTCGACAGCGTGTGGAGCTGCAGGGTGTCCTGATCCGCCTTCGGACGCGACGCGGGCCGTCGCGAGCGCGACCGGGCCTCGGGCGGGCCGAGCTGCACGAAGTCGTACAGGGCGTCTGCTGCGCGGCGATAGCGCCGGGCCGGGTCTTTCTCGAGCAGGCGGCGCATCCACGACTCGAACCCGGCCGGGACCGCGAACGGGGGATCGAGGGCGGGCACGGTGTCCTGCTGGTGCGCGCGCCGACTCTCGTTGAAGCTCTGGGACGGACCGAACGGCGGACGCCCGCGGATCAGCGCGAACAGCAGGCAGCCCAGCCCGTACAGGTCGGTCCACGGGCCGTAGTTCCGCCAGCGCCCGTCGAACTGCTCCGGCGCCATGTACGACGGCGTACCGCCGTTGAAGTGGTCGTCTTCCGTGCCATCGGCTGCGTGCGCGAGACCGAAGTCCGACAGCTTCACGACGAGCGGCACCCCGGCCTTCACCCGCCGACCCAGCAGCACGTTCGCGGGCTTCAGGTCGCGGTGGTACACCCCGCGCGCGTGGGCGTGCGCGAGAGCGTCGAGCAGCCCGAGGATCACGTCGAGCAGGCGCATCCAGTCGAACGTGCCGCAGTGCGGCAGCAGCGTGCCGCCCTCGACCAGCTCCATGGCGAGCCAGGGTGTGCGGGGCACGACCTTCCCGCCCGACACGGCGGCTTCGTCCTGCGTCACCTCGCCGTAGTCGTACACCGCCACGAGGTTCGGGTGGTCGAGCTGCGCGGCGCTCCGGATCTCGTTGCGGAACGCCCGGCGGTACTTGGGATCCAGCGCAGCACGGTCGGTCAGGAGCTTCAGCGCGACGAGCCGATCCTGCCCGGTGTGGACGGCCGCCCACACCTCCCCCATGCCTCCGCGCCCCACCGGTCGCCGGAGCTCGAACGAGCCGATGCGGATGCGGCACCTCCCGACGTGCAGGATACACCGCGCGCACGGGACCCTAGCGCTGGAGACGCTCCACGAGCGCACGGGCGAGGGCGTCCATCGCGCCGGGGCCGTGCCGGTAGAACAGCGACGGCTCGATCACCTCGAGCTCGTTCAGCACGAGTCGATCGCGCTCGTCCCGCAGCGTGTCGACCCGCGCCACCACCGGCGGACGGCGCTCCAGCGCGGCATCGAACCGCTTCTGCAGCGCGGCCATCACGGAGAACGCGAACGCATCCTCGCCGTGGAACAGCCCGAGCGGCTGATCGAACGCGCCCCAGTCGTCCTGCACGCGGTAGTCGCCCGTGGCCGGGATCTTGCGGACCGCATGCGTGATGCGCCCGTCGACCAGGATGACCGACACCTCGCCCTGGTCTTCGACGGAGTCGAGGTAGCGCTGCAGCATCAGCGGCTCCCGGAACGCCGCGGTGTGCGCACGTGCCGCCGCGAGCCCCGCTTCATCGGCGTCGAACCTCAGCGTCGCGCGGGCGTTCGCCCCCACCACCGGCTTCAGGAAGCCCCGCGGCCAGCCCCGCTCCCGCACGGGCTCCGTGGGGTCGTCACCCGGATCGAGCCACACGGTCGGGCTGATCGGGATGCCCGCCTGCTCCAGGTCGCGCAGGTAGCGCTTGTCGAGGTTCCACAGCATCACGTCGGCGGGGTTCAGGAGGGTCGTGACCGCCGCCACCTCGCGGATCCAGGCACGGAACCGGTCGACCTGCTGCTGGTAGTCCCAGGTCGTGCGGACCAGCACCGCGTCGAAGCTCGCCCAGTCGACGTCGGGGTCGGTCCACGGGCACCACTCCGCGTGCGCGCCATGGCGGGCGAGCACCTGCTCGAAGCCGTCGTCGTCGTGCTCGTGGTCGGGCAGCGTGCGTGCGCGCGCGAGGGCGATCCTCATCGACGAGGGGTAACCGAGTCCCGAGGGCCCGCAGGGACGGCAACCTGGTCCCGAGGGCCCGCAGGGACGGCAACCTGGTCCCGAGGGCTCGTAGGCACGGAATGCCCCGACCCGACAGGCGTGTCACGGCCGAGCAGCTTCGCGAGGGCCTCGACGTCGCGCCACTCGCGCACCATCGCCGACTCGTCCCACACCCGGCGCATCGCCACGGCCTGGTTCGCGAGCGCGACGAGCGTGCCGTCGCGCTGGGCCGTGCGCACCTCGCGGGTGGAGAGGTGGACCACCGGCCCGTCGACCGTGGTGGACGTTCCGCCGAGCTGCACCGCGAGGCGCCGGCTCTCGGAGCCCAGGCGGGACTCTGCGCGCTCGATCGCCGCATCGAGCTCGGCCGCGAAGGCATGGACGGCGTCACGCAGGCGCCCGTCGGCCGCCCAGACCACGTGATCGTCGGTGCTCGCACACGCTTCGTCGCGCACGAGGCCGGTGCCCTGGACGCGCGCCCACAGGCCGCCCGACACCACCTCGGGATCGCCGTCGAGCTCGACGAGCAGCGAGGACGGCCCGACCACGGCCACCCGACCGCGCGAGAACACCTCGGATCCGGCGCGGATCACCGGGAGCGGGGCCGGTGTGCCGCGCAGGTTCCCACCGGTCTTCAGCACCGCCACCCCACCGCCGGCGGGCGTCGCCCATCCGGAGCACACCGGCGTGCCATCGAAGGGCAACGGCACCGCGTCGACCGGCACTTCTGCGCCATCCCACCAGCCGTCGCCATCGCTGTCGAACGTGGACGGATCGGTGCCGAACATCTGCTCGCCCACGAGCGGCAGGCCGTCGAGATCGCGGTCGGACAGGGCTTCCTGCTGCACGGCCTCGGATGCCCGGAGCACCTCGCGCAGCCGCTCGCCCGGCTGACCCGCCTCGGCCAGCATCGCGTCGAGATCGAGCCAGTCGATCCCGTCTTCTTCGGGCCACAGCGCGCGCTCGGGCAGCACGAGCCCGGCCAGGCGGACCAGGCGCGCTGCCCCCAGGTAGGCATCCGTGCGCATCAACGGGTTCACGCTCGGCCCGTGGTCGTCTGCGGCCCGCCAGCTGCGGAGGTCGGGCATGGCGACCAGATCGCGCCCGTCATCCCACTGGAGCGGCGCCAGACCGGGCCGTTCGTGCACCATGCAGTCGGCGAGCAGCTCCGCGCGGCCCTCCACGAGCGCCGTGGGGCCCACGCTCACCCACGCGTGCGCCACCTCGTGGACGATCACCTCGTTCAGGCGGCTGTCTTTCGCGTCGAGCTCGATCCGGAACAGCCCGCGCGCATCGGTGGAAGCGAGCCCGAGGAAGCCCTTCGGCACGTTCCCCCGCTCGATCCGCACGGTGGGGTGCGCGACCGGCTCCCAGCCCGTGCACACGACCGCGGCGTCCCACGCTTCGCGAGCGACCTCGGCGTCGACCGCCTCACCCGCGACGAACTGGGGTGCAGCGAGCGCAACGGTGGCGAGCAAGGAGAAGGACATGGACCCCTGTGACCTCCACAGAGTGTACCGGTTCCAGGGGAATTCAGGGAGGCACCAGCGAGCCGGGAATTCAGGAAGGCGCCCAGGCTGACCCCGGGAACGGCGTGATGTGCGCGTGCCCACGGGTGATCACGGCCACCCAGGACCCATCGTCGGACGCGCACAGATCGCTCGGCCACGACGCCGCCCACGACACCTCCGGACCGGACGGATCCGTCAGTCGCAGCACGCGCTCCCGGAACGTGACGTACAGCGCATCGCCACACAGCCAGAGATCACGCCCCTGGCACGAACCGGTGTGGGGGAACCCCGCGAGACCGCGGTAGTCGTCGAGGAACACCGAGCCACCGTCCGGATCGAGGTCGACCGCGTCGATCCCGTAGCCCGCCCCCCGCTTGCCGAGCGAAGCCCCGGTCGACAGCTCGAACCGCTCGAACCAGCCGGCATCCATCCCCTCGGATCCCGCGACCTCGAGGGTGCGCCCGAGCGGGTCGATCGCGCACGTGTTCACCGCCCCCATGAACGCGACGTCGGCCTGCATCCGCAAGACCACGCGCTCCGTACGGGGCTCGTACACCTCGAAGCCCGACCCCACCTCGAGCACCACCCGCTCGGCGTCGAGCACCCCGCGACGCACCACGTGCGTGGGCGTGGAGCGCTTGAAGCCCGCGAGCACCTCGCCCGTGCGGCCGTCGAGGAACCCGAACCGCCCGGCCGACTCGACCAGCACGTGCCCGTTGGGGCCGTACACCACGCCGTGCCGCACGAACCGCCCGGTGCCGCCGAGCTCCGCCTCCCAGCGCCGGCCTTCCCAGACCCCCAGCACGCGCCCGTCGTGCAGGACCGCTGCGCCCTCCCCTCCGCGTGCGATCCCCACGGCGTCCGCGGGGAGACCGTGCAATGGATGCTGTTCCGTCACCCCCGCATCATGCCCGATCGAGGTGCCCTGCGTCGGAGTCGCCCATCTCCACCGAGCCTTCCGGGAAGTATTCGGCCCAGCGATCCGTCACCTTGCGTGCCGTGTCGGGGTCGCAGAACAGCTCGTCGGGGTAGTTCGGCTTCATGCGCGCGTCGATCGCGATGGCGCCCTCGTACACCACGTGGTGCCGCACGACCCGCTGGCTGGCCGCGCGGATGTCGGCCGCCGGCTCGAACCGGGTGAACACGTTCCACAGCCACCGGGTGTTCGTGCTGGCCGCCTTCTCGGCGTCGTCGACCACGCACACCAGCGGCCAGTCGGCGAACTGCTCCACCACCCAGCCCGCGAAGTCGGGGTCCTCCGCGTACGACGGCCCGGACACGCACAGACAGCCCGGGCAGAACACCGCCAGACCCGTGATCGGACCCGTCGCAGCGGGCCGTTCCCGAGGGAGCTCGCGCCACGGGTCGCCCACGCCGATCATCACGCCCTTGCTGCCCAGGTTGATCTCGGGACCCGAGTAGTCGAGCGTGTCCATCGACAGGTTCGCGAGGACGTAGAGGTCGGTCTCCGGGCGGAACCGCGCGAGCAGGTGGGTGAGCACGGCCTTCGGATCGCGGAGGTCGAGCGGCTTGTCGACCACCCACAGGAACTTCGTGAGCGCGAGCTGGCCTTCGCCCAGGATGCGGAACGCCGCCGCCATCGCCTCGCGCCGGAAGCGCTCTTCGACCACCGCGCCGGCGAGCGCGTGGTACCCGGTCTCTCCGTAGGACCACAGGTCCTTCACGTTGGGCATGACCACCGGGAAGATCGGCGACAGCAGCTCCTGCAGGAAGTCGCCGATGAACAGATCCTCCTGGCGGGGCTTGCCCACGACGGTGGCCGGCCAGATGGCATCCTTCCGGTGGGCCAGCGCGTCGACATGGAACACCGGGTAGTCGTGCTGGAGGCTGTAGTAGCCGTAGTGGTCGCCGAACGGCCCTTCCGGAGCGACCTCGTTCGGCTTCACGTGCCCGATGAACGCGTACTCGCAGCGCGCGATCAGCGGGTGCGGCCCGACCGGGTTCTTCGCGCGGGGCAGCCGCTCTCCGGCCAACAGGCTCGCGAGCAGGAGCTCGGGCACGTTCTCGGGCAGCGGCGCGATGGCGGACACGATGAGGGCCGGCGGACCGCCCACGAACAGCGTGACCGGCAGGTCTTCACCGCGCTCCCGCGCGATGTGGTGGTGGAAACCCCCGCCCTTGCCGATCTGCCAGTGCATGCCCGTCGTGTCGGGGCCGTGGCGGTGGATGCGGTACATCCCCAGGTTGTGGCGCCCGTCGAGCGGGTGCTCCGTGTACACGAGCGGGAGCGTGACGAAGTCGCCGCCGTCCTGCGGCCACGACTTGAGCATCGGGATGCGGTCGATCGCGGGCGGCTGGTCGATCACCTCGGTGACCGGCCCACTCGCCACGGACTTCATGCCGATCTTCAGGCCCTGCAGGAAGAAGTCGCGCTCGGCCCACACCTTGCCGAGCGTGGGCGGCACGAGCTCGTGCATCAGCCGCACGGCATCGGACACGAACTGCTTCGGACGCCCGCCGAACGCGAGCTCGATGCGCTTCGGGGTGCCGAACAGGTTCGTCACGACGGGCGTGTCGTAGCCCTTCGGCCGCTTGAACAGCAGCGCGGGCCCGTTCGCGGCGATCACCCGGCGGTGGACCTCCGCGATCTCGAGGTTCGGATCGACCTCGGCGTCGATCTCGATCACCTCGCCCTCGGCGCGGAGGACGGACAGGAAGTGCGGGATGTCTCGAATCATGCGGTCGCCCTAACGGACGTGCGCACGAGCCCGGCGCAACCGGTCGTTGCGGTGGGTCAGGACGACAGAACGTCGGCCCACTCGGGGTGCTTGCGGAACTGCGCCGCGGCGAACGGGCACAGCGGGAGGATCTTCGTGACGCTCGCGCGGGCGTCCTCCACCGCCTGCGTCACCAGCTTCACGCCCACACCCTGGCCCCGGTACGCGTCGGGAACGCCCGTGTGGTCGATGATGATCAGGTGCTCCCCGGCCTTCGAGTACGTCATCTCGGCCTCGGGGCCCCCGTCGACCCGGAAGGTGTAGCGCCCCTTCGAACCGCTCTCCTCACGCTTCACGTCGCTCATCGAGCCTCCAGGCCTCGCAGATATGGAGCCGCGCTGACGACGTCCACACAGGTGTGCGGGGCGTGCAAAGCCTGCCCGATGCGGGAAACCGGTCCGCGTGCCCGCGGTCGCAACGGGGCCATGGAGGTCCCGATGTCCCTGCTCGCCCTGCTCGTCGCTCCCGCCTGGTCCGCCGACGTGCTCCCCGTCCGACGCATCCGCTTCTACGAGACCGGCGTGGGCTGGTTCGAGCGCGAGGGGGTGGTCGACGACACCACGTCGCTGCCGGTCCCGACGAGCCACCTCGACGACGCCCTCAAGAGCCTCGTCGTGCTGGGCGGGGACGTGGACCTGGGCGCCATCACGTTCCCCACGGCGCTCGGGGACGACGCGGCCCGGGTGAACGCCGGGCTGCCGCACACCGAGGAGATGTCGTTCCAGAGCGCGCTCCAGGCCCTGCTGGGCGTGTCCGTCGCGCTGGAGACCCCCGATCGGCGCATCGAGGGCGTGCTCATCGACGTGTCGGGACCGCTGGACGTCGTGAACGCGACCGAGTCCGCCACCTCGGAGGTCCTCGCACCCGAGTACGCACTGACCGTGCTCGGACACGACGGCGTCCTGCATCGCACGACCACGAAGGAGCTCCGATCGCTCCGGTCCGGAGAGGCCGAGGTGACCGACCGGATGGCGACGGCTGCCCGGACGATGGCCCGCACCCGCGCGCAGCGTCCGAACGCCCTCGACGTGAAGCTGCGCAAGGGCGGCCGGCTCGGGCTCGGCTACCTCGCGGAGGCCCCGGTGTGGCGGGTGTCGTACCGGGTGCTCGACAAGGACGGGTCCGGAGCGGACCTCCAGGCCTGGGCGCTCGTCCACAACGACACCGACGAGGCGTGGAAGGGCGTGCGCATCGAGCTCGCCAACGGCGAGCCCGACAGCTTCCTGTACCCGATGGCGGCACCCCGGTACGCCGAGCGCGACCTCAAGACCCCGCCGGTCCAGCTCGCGACGGTGAGCCAGCTCGCGACCTCGACGCCCGACGAGATGTGGAACGACTCCGGACAGGGCTCCTACGGGGTGGGCATGTCCGGAACCGGCGTGGGTGGCGGAGGATCCGCCTACGGGATGGGCGGCGTCGGCACGTTCGGCTCGGCGTCGGTGGCGCTGAAGACCGCCGAGCCCGTGGAGACCCCCACGCAGTTCGTGTACCGCGTACCCCAGCCCGTGGACCTGCCCGCGCACCACAGCGCGCTCGTCCCGATCGTGCAGGAAGGCGTGCCTGCCGAGCCCGCGACGGTGTTCGAGCCCCACTCCACGGTCGCGCGGAGCGGGATGTGGCTCGAGAACGGCACGAACCGCACGCTGCCGGCGGGCGTCCTGTCGGTGCTCCAGGCCGGGGGGCTCGCGGGCGAATCCGAGCTGGCGCGGCTGAAGCCCGGGGAGACCCAGATGGTGACGTTCGGGAACGAGCTGGACGTCGACCTCGCGCGGGGGTCGGTGGCCGGAGAGGTCCGTCCGCACGCGCTGGATCTGCGGAAGGACCGCATCGTGCTGCAGTCGGTGACCCCCACCGTGCACACCTTCGACGTGCGCAACCGGAGCGGAGCCGCGCGGTCGCTGTGGCTGGCGCTCGAGCTCACCCCGAACGAGGAGATCGAGACGGACGTGCGCAGCGAGATCGACCTGCACACCGGCTGGACCTGGCTCGTGCTGCCCTTCGAGCCCGGCTCCACGGATCAGCGGGTCACGACACATCGATCCGCGGTGCAGAGCCTCGAGCCCGCGACCATCGCGGAGTCCACGTGGCTCGACTGGGCCGACCGCGAGCTCGCCGACCCCGACGTGCTCCGGGCCGCCGCGCGCACCGCCGCGACGCTGGCCGACCTCGACACCCAGCTGGCCGGCGTGAACGCGGAGCGGGACCGTGCGAAGGCCGAGCTGACGGGCCTCCGCGCGAGCCTCACCGCCGCGGACGGCAGCAACTCGGCCCACCCGCTCACCCGCCGTGCGGCCACCGTGGAGTCCGAGATCCGCCGGCTCGACGGCCGGGAGTCCCAGCTCCGCGACACCCGCGCGAAGCGCGCCGAAGAGCTGCTCGCGGTCCTCGCCCCGCTGGCGGACGACGCAGCCGTGCAGGCCGACTGAGTCCGCACCGGCTACCGTCCGGACATGCGCAACCCGTCCGGACATCCCCTGGTCGCCGCGACCCTCGACTTCACGATGCGCCCGCTCCAGCGGCTCCGCAGCAAGGTCGTGCCCCGGGCGGCCGGCCACGTCCTCGAGATCGGCGTGGGAACCGGCCTGAACGCCGCGCTGTACGACCCCACCCGGGTCCTCGATCTCGTCGGCATCGAGCCCGATCCGCACATGCTGCGCCGGGCCACACCGCGGTACGACGCCCTCCGGTCCACGAGCGACGGCATCGCGGTCGAGCTCCTGCAGGTCGGTGCCGAAGCCCTGCCGTTCGAGGCCGACCGCTTCGATGCCATCGTGGTCACGTTCGTGTTGTGCACGATCCCATGCGTCGAGGACGCCCTGCGCGAGATGCATCGGGTGCTCGCCCCCGACGGGGTGCTGCACTTCGCCGAGCACACCCGGTCCGACCATCGCGTGATGGCCGGGCTGCAAGACCTCCTGAACCCCGTGTGGGGCGTGTTCGCAGGGGGGTGCCACCTCAACCGCGACGCGCTGGCGCTGCTCGGCGACGCGGGCTTCGCGCTGGGCGAGGTCCACGGGCACGGACGCGGCCCGCTCGGCCTCACGCCCGTGCACCGCGGCACGGCACGCAAGGCCTGAGGCTCAGCGACGGCGGCGACGCAGCAGCGCGGGGGGTACCAGGAGCATCAGCGCGAGGTGCCCGGAGAACGCGAGGCTTCCGCATCCCGACCCTCCCCCGCCACCGGACGTGTCGCACACGAGCCCGGGGATGCCCTGGTAGGAGCCCTGCGACATCCACCGCGTGTCCGTGTTCCCGCACGGGCCCTCGAACGGGTCGACCGCGTCGCCGTTCTCGTACACGCCGAAGTGCAGGTGGGGCGCGCTGGAGTTCCCCGACGAGCCCATCTCGCCGAGCTTCTCGCCGCAGCTGACGGAGTCGCCGACGTTCACGGTGATCGACCAGCGCTTGAGGTGGGCGTACGCCGTGATCCGGTTGTCCGGGTGGCGCACCTGGACCATGTTCTCGATGGTCGAGCAGTTGTTCGCGCAGTTGTCGGGCTCGCCGTCGTGCACGTACACGACGGTGCCCCGAGCGGCCGCGTTCACGTCGCGCCCGGCGCTCATGCCCGACCAGCTCCCCGCTCCGAAGTCGGTGCCGGTGTGCCCGCTGTAGCGGTCCGAGCCGCAGGCGTAGTCCTGGCCGTTGTTGTCGACGTAGGTCGAGAGGTACCAGTGCGAATAGTCCGATGAGGACGTGGGGAACGCGTAGTGCTGGCCGAAGGCCACGCCGACGAGCAGAGCGATCACAGGTCACCTCCGTTCCACGACACGACGTGCGTCACGCCGTCCTCCGTCCAGGTCAGCCCGCGCCCGTCGACCTCGAAGCCCGACCGGGGCGGGGACACGAAGCCCTCCGGCGCGCGGCCCGGCGTGCGGACCAGCCCGACGTTCGTGCGCTGGGCGGGCTCGCCGCCCTCGAACGGCACGGTGTACACGGACGCGATGCTCGTGCGGGCATCGACGAACCCGACGTACGCGCCGTCTGGGGAGAGCACGGGCTGGCTCGGCCGGCTGCCGTCGACCAGCACGCGGACGCCCTGCTCGGCGTCCCACACCAGCAGGTCGAGCAGCATGGAGTCGGGGCGGCGCTGCACGAAGGCCACGCGGTTCGCGGCGACCTCCGACATCTGCACGACCTCGACGCCGATCACGCGCGAGTCGATCGTGAGCACACCGCGGTCGAGCACCAGCCAGCTCTGATCGAGCTCGACGGTGACGGAGCTCGCGAAGGGTTCGCCACACGTCTCGGCGGCGAGAGCGAGAGAGAAGAGGACATAGAACACAAGCACCTCACAGCGCGCGGCTGGTATCGCGAGGGCCTCGGGCGCCTATCGAAAACCATCGAAAACCGGCAGGGGTTAGGGGGCGGTCGTGAGCCAGCGTCCGATCGAAGCCTCCATCCTCCGTCAGCAGGCCCCCGTCGTGGTGCGGCTCGTCGGAGCCGGTGCGGTCGCGACGGCCGCGCGGTGGGCCGCCGAGCACGGCGTGCTGGAGCGCGTCTCGGCCTCTTCGCTGCCCGAAGGCCCGGCGGGCGCGCTCTGGCTGCACGACGACCCCGGGAGCCGTACGGTCGCCGACCGTCTCGCGCTCCGGACGAGCCTGCGGAACGACGGCTGGATCCTCGTGCTCACCGGGCGTGCGGTCGACGGCGCGCATCCGTCGCACGGCGAGACGGTCGTGGTCGACGAGGGGCCCGACGGTCCGGGAGCCCCGCCCACACACGTCGATGTGGAGGTCCCCGACGATCCGCTCGCCGCACTGGCCCGCTGGGCCGACGAGGGCGAGGTGGCGCGGGCCCACGCGCTCTACGAGCACCTGCAGGGCTCCGGCGTCGATGTGGCCGCGTTCTGCTGGATCGAGCTGCTCCGGCTCGTGAAGGCCGGGCGCCCGATCGACGTCGACCGACGCGGTCCCGGTCTGCCCGACCGCCAGGCCTGCCGCGCCCACGTGCTGCTGATGATGGGAACGGCGATGGTCGAAGCCGCGGCTCCCGAGCGCGCGCGTTCCTACCTCGACTCGATGGAGTCCGGGCCCCACAGCGACGCGTGCCGCCGCGACGCCGCGTTCCTCCGCGCGACCCTCGATCGGAACGTCGACCGGATCGCTGCGAACGACCCCGCGACGACCGAGCTCCGTGCCATCCGGCGCCGCATCCTCGAGCTCGTCCGGCGGCCCGAGCCCGGAGCCGTCCCGCTCCCGGGGCGGTTCGCGCGCGCGGTGGAGCGGTTCGGTCGCGACGGGCCGATCGACCTGCTCATCGAGCTCGGCGATCTCGCGCAGGCGGCCGTCCAGCACCGCGAAGCCGGCGGTACAGGCGTGTCGGCGTACCTCAGCGACGGTCCGCTCGACGAGGCCATCCAGGCCGCCATCGCGGCGTGCGAGCGCGACGATGTCGCGGAGGTGGAGGCGATCCTCGCGGGCATCGACGAGACGCACGTGAGCCACCGGCCGCGCCACGCGTTCCGGTGTCTTCTGCTCCAGGCCCGGGTGGCGAGCCATCGCGGTGCGGTGGGCGCGCTGCTGTCCTGCGAGGCGCGGCTCCGGGAGTTCGCGGGCACGATGACCGCTTCCGCGGCGCTGGTCGAGTGCCTGGTGCCTGCGCCGGGCGAAGGGGCGGACGCCTGGTGCACGGTGAACTACCTGCGCATCCTGGAGACGAGCGCGGGGAACCCGCCGGGGTCGGCGACCGGGTCCGTGTGCGCGGCCCTCGACCGCGCGTTCGAAGCCCAGCCCCCCGTGCCGGTCGTGCTCGGCCCGTACGTCATGGACCGCAAGCTGGCGTCCGGGGGCATGGGCACGGTGTGGGCAGGCCGCCATCGCCTGACGGGCCGCGCGGTCGCCGTGAAGGTGCTGGATGGTGCCACCCCCGCCGAAGTGGCGCTGTTCCGCGCCGAGATCGACGTGATCGCCCGCTTCGACCACCCGATGATCGTGTCCGTGCTCGATCTGGTCGAGGTGGATGCGAGGGTCGAGCGGCAGTCCGGCGGACTGCTCCGGAACGGCCAGCCCGCGCTCGTCATGGAGCTGGTCGACCGGGGCACGCTCGCCGACCACATCGGGAAGCTCGCCTGGCCCGACATCCAGGCGGCGCTGGCCGGCGTGCTCGAGGCCCTGGCGTACGCACACGCCCACGGGGTGGTGCACCGGGATCTGAAGCCCCAGAACCTCCTGGTGGGCGAAGGCAACGCACTGCGCCTGGCCGACTTCGGGCTGTCCGGGATGGACCCGTCGCGCATCGCGGGCACCCCCACCTACATGGCTCCGGAGCAGTTCCGCCCGGGCGCGGTCGGTCCGCTGGCCGACGTGTACGCCGTGGGCTGCATCGGCTGGACGCTCGCCTGCGGCATGCCGCCGTTCATCGGTCCCGTCAAACAGCTCGCGGAGGCGCACCTCTCCGCTCCCCTCCCCGCGTTCGAGCCCACCACGCCGGTGCCGGCAGCGTTCGAGGCGTGGGTCGAGCGCTGCCTCCGGAAAGACCCCTCCGCGCGGTTCCCGTCCGCAGCCGCGGCCGCCGAGGCCCTGCTGGCCATCGACGGGGATCCCGCCGTCCTCCCCGGCCGTCCGCCCACGTCGCCGTTCGGAGCGCGGGGCTCGTCCACGTTCCTGCTCCAGACGCTGCTCGACCTCCCGGAGGACGTGTTCGAGGCGATCGACGAGGGCACGGCCACGCGGCGCCTGCACGACATCTTCGAAGACCGCGCCTCGTGGCGACCGCGCATCCCCACGGAGCGCATGCTCCATCGCGGAGATCCGCCGATCCTGTTCCAGCGCGCGGCACAGAAGGCGCTGTGGACCCACTTCATGGGCGCGCTCGGGGGCCAGGTGCGCCGCGTCGCCCTCCATGGCCAGGGCACGCGGTCGATGCTGCGATGGCTGCGGCGCCGCGCCCGGATCTCGGGCCTCGTGGTCTACGAGGAGCCCACGCCGGGCAAGGTGTGCATCGTCGACGCCACCGACCTCGATCCCGCCTCGCTCCCGAGCGCCCGCCGCGAGCGCTGGCTGCTGGTGTGGCGCGATCGCGACGTGCCGGGCGCGAAGCGGGTGGAGCTCGCGCGCCTCCACCTCGGCGCGATCTGGTGGATGGTGTACTCCCGCATCCTCCTGCACCCGACCACCGCGTGCCAGGTGGCGATCCAGGCCGCGGGCTCGCCCGGGATCGCGTTCGCCCTCGTCGACGACTGGCTCGAGTCCCCCGGCGTCGAGATGAGCAGCTCGGGGCTCCGGCTCCTCCGCACGCCCACCGCCGGCGCCCCGCGCACCACCGCGCTCTGGCGCCAGCGGATCGCGCGGTCCCGACCCGAGCGCCTGAGGCTCGCCCAGCTCATCGCGATCAAGCCCTTCGCGTCGGACGGGGCCTTTCTGCGGCGCGCCATGCCCGAGCCGGAAGACCTGCGACTCGACGGTCTCGGTGTGGCCGCCAACGACTCCTGGCGCATGCCGCTCGACCTCCAGGCGGCGGTGCTCGAGACGCTCGACGACGCACAGGCCCGCGAGCTCCACGAGCTGTCCGCGGAGCACGAGCTGCGTCCGAGCTCTCGCGCGATCCATCGCTGCCTCGCCGATCCGAGCCGCGAGAACACCGAGGCGTTCGTCGACGCCATCGCCGACGTGAAGGTCCCACGCCGCTTGATCGACCTCGCACACGTCCAGGTGAACCGGCACCTGCTCGAGGCCCGGGAGCTCCGCGCCCGCTACACCTGTCACCGCCTCACCGACACCCACCTCCGTGAGGCGATCCACGACCCCGATCCCGTGCTCGCCGACTTCGCCCGGCTCGAGCTGTTCGAGCGCGTGCTGCCCTGGCCGGAGGGGCTCACGGAGCAGATGGAGCGCGATGCGTTCCGCCCCCGACGGGCGCCCGTCACCATCCGGCTGGCGCACGTCCTCACCGACCAGATGGTCCGCGCGGGGCGGCGGGACGACGCGCTGGCGCTGCTCGAGCGCCTGAAGGTCGAGCTCGCCGGCGACCCCGCCCACGATCCAGCCCGACTGGCCTGGGCCCGCGCGCGCTGCCTTCGCGGGGAGGCCGCGATCGACGCCTACCGGCTGGCCCTCGACGGGGCGTCCAAGGACCTCACCCACATCGTGCACATCGACCTCTCCGACGAGCTGCTGATCCTCGGGCGGTACGAGGAGTCGCTCCACCACGTCGACCAGAGCCTCGGCACCTGGAGCATCGCCGCGGACTACAACCGCGCCATCGCGCTGTTCGCGCTCGAGCGCGACGCCGAGGCCGCCGCCATCACGAACCGGATGACCACCCTGGCGATGGGGAGGGTGCCCCCGAGGCTCTACATCGGGCTCGTGTACGTCGAGCTGTTCCTCAACCTCGACGAGCCCACGCCCATGTGGGAGGCCCTGAGCGGCCTGTGCATCCCCGTGCGCGACCCGTCGACGCGGCGGGTGCTCGAGCGCAGGATCGATGCCGTCCCCGGCACGGCACGTACCGACCGCCTGCGGGCCCTCATGGGCTGAGCGCCGTCAGCGGGCAGGCCGACGGCGGATCCAGGGGAGCAGCCCGAGCACCCAGAGACCCGTAGCGAGGCCGCCACCGGCGTCGCACCCGCACCCGCGTCGCGCGTAGGGGTCGGCGCCCGCGGCCACCTGATCCTCCTCGAACTCCTCGAGCCCGTTCTCCTCCTTGGCGTCGTCGATCTCCTCGGGAGTCGCCGGCGTCAGCGCCGAGCCCTCGTCGAGGTTCCAGCCCTCCACGACGAACCCGAGGAAGTCCGACCCGTCGCCGGGGAACACCCCGTAGCAGTACGTGTCGGTGGTCGGAACGGGATCGAAGGCCTCGATCGACGCGCCCAGCACGGGCTGGTTGTCGTAGTACACCACGTCGCCGTCGAACACGTTGGACGGGCAGTAGCCCCGCTGACGCACGACCCGCACCTCGGTGAGCGGCGCGTGGACGGGGTTCGTCCACGACAGGCGGACGCGGGCGTTCTCCCCTTCGCCGGCCACGAAGTCCACAACGCCGAGGCGGTTGTTCGGCGTGGCCGGAGCCAGGATGCACACGTCGTCGATCGTCCACCCGCCGAAGCCGAGCCCCCCGTCGGTCTCGAGGTCGAACGCGATCTGCACGCTCCCCGCGGGATTCCCGAGGCTCACGGCGTGGGGCGCCCACTGGTCGTCCTGGTGGTGGTCCTGCTGGTTCCCTGCGACGTTCGTCCACACCATGGCGCCGTTCGCGAGGATGGACGCGTGGTCGTACACGCCGTCCTCCACGTTCAGCCAGCGCCAGTAGTGCAGGAACGACTGCTCGTAGTGACCGAGCTGCACGACCGGGCCCGTGAGGCGGTTGTGCTTGTCGTCCTGGTACAGGCCGTTGAAGTTCCCGACCCCGAGGTCGTTCCCCCACACCTTCGTGCCGCCGTGCGCGACGGCCGGATCCCCGCCGACCCCACCGGGAGCCCCGTGCTGCCAGTCATCGGCGCCATCACCCGGCTGGCCCGCCAGCAGCTCGTGCACGTACCCGCCGTCGCTCGCTTCGAAGTCGTCGCAGCGCACCGGGATCACACCGCCCACGTAGAACCCGAACGGGTTCCGCCACGCGTGGGTGGGCGCGGTGAGGGTCTCGCCCCCTCCGTTGACCGTCACGTAGTACTCGACGAAGGTTCCGAACGGCTGTGCCGGGATCGCCCCCGACGCGTCGAGCCCGCTGAACACGAGCCCGGTGTCCTGCCACGGCCCTCCGTTCGCGCGCCAGGTGACGGTGGCCGTGCCGTTCCCGAAGTCGTTCGCACACGACGCCGGGCCGACGATGTTCACCGCGACCGCGTGCGGCGTGGACGGGTCGGCGGCCGCGATGGGCTCGTGACCGGCCACGAAGCCCACGTCGTCACCGAGCTGCCCGAGCCCGTGGTCGGCGAAGCCCGCGACGATCTGGCACTCGTGCGGCGTGCCGTTCGCCAGGCTGCCGTCGTCGTCGTCCGCGAACAGAGCCTCCTCGAGCGAGTCGGCCAGGCCCGGACCGCCCTTCAGCAGGCCCGCGAGGATGCTGCGCGTCGCGCTCACCGCCGCCGCGTTCCCCTGCGCGTTCTCGATGTTCACGTAGGTGTCCCACATGGCACCCGCGAAGATCAGCCCGTCTTCGTGGACCTCGTCGACGAGGTCCTGCGGGTAGCGCCGGTCGTTGTCGGCCGTTCGCAGGTACCCGCCGCTGGAGAAGAAGCCGGGCGCCATGTTCGCGTCGCCGGTCATCAGGAAGGCCACCGTGTCGCCCGCGCCCTCGGACAAGGCGCCGTCGAAGTACCCGCTGACGAGCGAGTGGTCGTGCAGCCCGTGCCCCCACTCGTGGTAGACGACATCCGAGATCCGCCCGGTGTTGTTGCAGCCCTGGCCCGACTGGAAGAAGTTCAGCGTGCCGTCGTAGTAGGCGTTGCAGGCGTCGTTGATGTTCACGTAGACGTTCGTGTCGCCGTACGTCCAGCTCACCGAGGGCACGACGGCGTTGAACGTGTCGCGCACCCGGTGGGTGTGCACCCAGGTGTCGATCTCCGCCATCGAGCCGTTGCCCGCGTTCCACGTGGGGCTCGGGTTCGACCCCGTGAAATTCAGGCCCTGGTTGCCGAGCTGGTTCTGCAGGTAGACGGGGTCGCCCAGGAAGTGGGTCTGGTAGCTGCCCCCGTTCGCGATCGTGTAGTCGCCGTTCGCGCCCGTGTACACGGTGCTGTTGCCGTTGGTGACCGCCGCGCCACGCACCGGCGACACCTCCGTCCCGCCGCCCGGGAAGCGGATGTCGTTCTCGGCGAACACGGTGCCCGAGACGAACCGGACCTCGTTGTAGAAGTCGAGCACCCGGCCCGACTCCCCGTCGACGAACACCACCCAGTCACCCCGGGGGATCTCGGTACGGCTGCGCACCTCGTACGTGGCGCGGAGCACCAGCAGCCCCTCCTCCATCCGGGGCAGCCACACGGGCCGCACCGCCGTGTCGGTGTGCGGTACACCCGCCGCCGGACCGAACGCGATCGCGGCCTGGAGCGCCTGCGCCCCCTGGAGCTGGAAGTCGCCCCGCACCGGCGTGCGCGGGTAGGTGTCGGCACCCGCCATCACCAGGCGGTCGTGCTTGATCCGGAACGTGACACCCGCGCGCCACACGGGCACCCCGCGCACCACGGCGTCGAAGTCGGCGTACCAGGCGTCGAAGTCGGGGTCGTACGCCACCGAGCGCAGCGGGAGATCCCCGCGCGCCCCGAACAGCTCCGGGTGCCGGTCGATCAAGTCGCGAAGCGCGAGCTCGACGTCCGCTTCCGTCGCCAGCGCACCGAGATCCACGCCCTCGCCCCACATCCGGTGCGGCGTGCCCGTGCGCTCGTCGGCCCGCACGTGCCAGTCACCGGCCTCTTCGAGGAAGCCCCGCCAGGCCGGCGTGCGCTGGAAGGCCGCCTGGCCCTGACCGGTGGTGGTGCGCACCCGGACGGGCTCGTGACCCTGGGTGTCGGTGGGCGCGACGGCATGGGCGTCGAGCGACAGGAGGACCGCGCACAGAGAGAGCACGCTGGACATGACGTTTCTCCAAAGACAAAGACAAGGACAAAGGCAAACCGGGCTCCGGATGGCGGACCATAGACATCCGCCGGAGCACAGCCCGGAGAGTAGACCACACAACTCCAGCACTCTCAAGTGCCCCGCAGGCCACGCACGTTATGAGGGCCCCATGAATCGCGCGTGGCTCGGAATACTCGTCGTCTTCCTCGTAGCCCTCCCGCTCCTGTACATGGGGCAGCAGGCCCTCGAGACCGGCGCATCGGCACCCACCTGGTCCGACTTCAAGACCTCCGTCGAAGCCGGGGAGTACCAGGAGGTCGTGCTCGGCGACAAGGAGGTCCGCGCGCGGAAGGCCGGCAAAGACGGCCCGCTCGACTGGGTCACCGTGAACCGCGTCGACGATCCGTCCCTGCTGCCGCTGCTCGAGAAGGTCGGCACGCCGTACCGCGCCGCGCAGCCCAATGCGTGCAGCGAAGGCCCTGTGATCCTGTTCGCGCTCATCCCGCTCGGGTTCCTGCTCGTGCTGTGGGTGTTCATCGGCCGCCAGGTCGGGCAGTCCGGCCGCAGCGCTGCCGCGTTCGGTCGCTCGAACGCCGCGCTCGCACCCGAGGAGGGCACGGGCGTCACGTTCGCCGATGTCGCCGGGGTCGACGAGGCCGTCGAAGAGCTCCAGGAGGTCGTGGGCTTCCTGCGCACCCCCGAGAAGTTCACGGCGCTCGGCGGCCGTCCGCCGAAGGGTGTGCTGCTCGTGGGCCCGCCGGGCACGGGCAAGACGCTCCTCGCGCGCGCGGTGGCCGGCGAAGCGGGCGTCCCGTTCTTCAGCATCTCGGGCAGCTCGTTCGTCGAGATGTTCGTCGGCGTCGGGGCCGCGCGCGTGCGCGACCTGTTCAAGACCGCCCTCGAGCACGCGCCCTGCATCATCTTCGTCGACGAGCTCGATGCCGTGGGCCGGGCCCGTGGCGCGGGCGGTCCCGGGAGCAACGAGGAGCGCGAGCAGACGCTCAACCAGCTCCTCGTCGAGATGGATGGCTTCGACAACCAGCGCGGCATCATCGTGATGGCGGCCACCAACCGTCCCGAGATCCTCGATCCCGCGCTGCTCCGGGCCGGTCGCTTCGATCGCCAGGTGCTCGTCGATCGCCCCGACTTCGCGGGCCGCACGCAGATCCTCAAGGTCCACGCCGAGAAGCTCAAGCTGTCCGAGGGCGTCGAGCTCGAGGCGGTCGCGAAGCTCACGCCCGGCCTCGCCGGCGCCGACCTCGCGAACGTGCTGAACGAGGCCGCGCTGCTCGCCGCACGGCGCGACAAGAAGGCCGTCGAGCTCGAAGACATCACCGAGGCCGTCGAGCGGGTGGTCGCGGGCCTCGAGAAGAAGTCCCGGCGCCTCTCCGACAGCGAGAAGCGGATGACCGCCTACCACGAGTGTGGGCACGCCATCTGCGCGGCCGCGAGCCCCGGCGCCGACCCCGTACACAAGATCAGCATCATCCCGCGGGGGTTCGCGCTCGGGTACACGATGCAGGTGCCCGCGGAAGACCGCTTCAGCTCCACCAAGTCCGAGCTGCTGAACCGGATCGTCACGCTGTACGGCGGCCGCGCGGCCGAAGCGCTCGTGTTCGGCGACGTCACCACCGGCGCCCACAACGACATCCAGCGCGCCACCGACATCGCGCGCAAGATGGTCACCGAGTACGGCATGTCGAAGCGCATCGGCGCCGTGAACTACGGCGCGCGCAACGAGAACGCCTTCGGCATCGGGTTCGGCGCGGGGTCCAGCGCGTCTCCGCACACCTCCGAGGAGATCGAGCAGGAGGTCCGGGGCATCCTCGACCGCTGCCACAAGCGCGCGCTCGAGATCCTCATCCGGAACCGCCCGCTGCTCGAAGACATGAGCGTGTTCCTGTTCCAGAACGAGGTGCTCGAGGGCGAGGTGATGGAGTCCTACCTCGACCGCGCGCTCCAGCTCGACAGCCTGGAAGACCGCCCCACCGCCGAGTGGGTGCCCGAAGACCTGTTCGAAGACGAGCTCGCGTAGGCCGCAGGCCATGGACGTCCGCGCCGAGATCCTCCGGTTCGACCCATCCCGCCCGCTCTCTGCGGCGTCGACCCCTCCGCGCACCTGGTACACCGAGCCCGACATCGCGCGGCTCGAGCGCACCGCCGTGTTCGACCACACCTGGCAGTACGTCGCCCGGCTCGACCAGCTCACGGAGCCCGGGAGCTACGTCGCGGGCGTGCACGCGGGCATCCCGTGGGTCGTCGTGCGCGACACCGACGGAACCCTGCGGGCCTTCCACAACGCGTGCCGGCACAAGGCCACGCAGGTCGCCCAGGGAACCGGCCGCTGCGACACCCTCGTGTGCCCGTACCACGGCTGGGAGTACGGCCTCGACGGCGGTCTGCGGCGTGCCCCGCGAATGGGCCGCATGGAGGGGTTCTCGCGCGAGGCCTTCTCGCTGGCGCCCATGTCCGTCGAGGTCTGGGGCCCGCTCGTGTTCGTGAACGGCGACCGCACGGCTCCGCCGCTCGCTCCCCAGCTCGCGCCCCTCACCGAAGGCCTCGACCACACCGGGTGGCGCTCGCTCGCCTTCCACAGCCAGCGCGTCTACGACTTCGCGTGCAACTGGAAGGTGTTCGCCGACAACTACCTCGACGGCGGGTACCACGTCGCGCACATGCACCCCACGCTCGACGCCCAGCTCGACATGTCCACGTACCGCACCGAGCTGTACGAGCGGTTCAGCGTCCAGACCTCCGGCGGCGATCCCGATCACGCCGCCCGCATCGGGGAGTCCACGATCTACGCGTTCGTGTACCCGAACCTCATGCTCAACCGGTACGGGCCGTGCCTCGACACCAACCTCGTGCTGCCGCTCGGCCCCGACCGATGCCGCGTGCTGTTCGACTTCTGGTTCGCGCCCGGCACCGATGCCGCGTTCATCGAGCAGAGCATGCAGACCTCCGAGGTCACCCAGCGCGAGGACATGTGGGTCTCGGAGCTCGTGCAGACCGGTCTCGGAAGCCCGTCGTACGATCAGGGCCGCTACGCCGAGGTCGAGAAGGCCACGCACCACTTCCACCGGCTGCTGGCCGAGGATCTACGCGCCGCTCTCTGAGCTCACTCCGCGGTGTGCGCGGTGGGGCCGGTCTCCTCGTCGAGCACCTGGATCGTCTGCTTGTACAGGAAGCGCGCCTGCTGCGGGTTGTCGCCGATGCTCACCACGCCGAGCTTGCCGAACTCCGACAGCGCGCCGATCAGGTGGAACACCACCCCGCGCTCGCTCGGGCCGTGGAAGTGCAGCCCGTGGTACACGCTGATGTCGACCAGATCCTCCGCGCGCAGCCCCTTGTACCGCTCCTCCTGAAGCGTGTCGGTCGCGAAGTAGTACTTCGGACGCCCACTCGGCGCGTAGAACAGCCCGTCTTCGAGGTTGTACTGCCCCGCCGTGAGGAACTTCAGGGTCAGGAACGGGTGCGTCGTGCCGCCCTTCCGCAGGTTCACCTCGATCGCGAAGTGCTCGTACGACCCGTCGGGCTGCGGCACGCTCACGTAGTCGATCCCGAACCGCCCGATCACCCCGCGCCGCGCCAGCTCCTCCGCGACGCGAGCACCCGACTCCTGGATCGGCATGCGGTACTCGGCCCTCGCGGGGAACGTGCACCCCAGGAACACCTGCCCGGACGGGCCTCCCAGCACCTGGTCGTGCGTCGAGATCACCTGCGCCTCGCCCACCGCGTTCACCCGGCACTGGGCCGACGGGCTCTCCTTGCGCTCGCCTTCCACGAACGCCTCGACCACGCCGTGCATCTCCTCGTACTTCTCGAGGAACGCGCTCCACGTCTCCTGGGGGGCCTCGAACCGCAGCGTCGGCAGGCGGTCCTCGATCTTCGCGACCATCGTCTGCGGGCCGTCGGACGCCTCGATGTCGCCGTAGTAGAACAGCGCGTTCCCCTCGCCCGAGAAGCCCTCGTTCAGCTTCACCACCGCGCGCTTCGCGGCCGGGTCGCGCTTCTTGATCTCCGCCAGGCACTCCGCGATCTGACGGGCGTTCTCGACGCGCTCGAACCCGAAGGGCAGCTGCACCCCCGCCGCCCGGAACACCTCGCGGCACCCGCTCTTCGTGCCCAGATCGTTCAGCGACGGATCGACCGAGTTCAGCGGGATGCCGAGCTGCACCGACAGCGACCGCTCGAGATCCGTCGAGTTGAAGCACACCATGTGGGCCCGCTGGGGGTCGCGCAGCTCGCGCCGGATGCGCTGGATGAGGCGCGGCCGCTTCAGGATCTTCTGCGACAGCGGCTCGTTGCTGCGGTCGTTGCAGTGGAGCATGACCAGGCGGCTGCGCGCATGGCTCGTCGGCACGCCCGGCAGCAGCGCCAGGTAGTAGTCGACCACCACGGGGTCGAGCTGCTGGCTCGTGACGTAGATGAGGCGCGTGCGCGGCTGACGCAGCAGCATCAGGTTCACGAGCATGCGCTCTTCGTAGTGGTAGACGCCCGTGATCTTCGCGAGCTCGCGCGGATCCATCGACAGGGACGGCACGATCACGACCGTCTGGGGCGTGCGGGTGTCCTTCGACAGCGTGTGGTACAGCTCGGGGACGCGGGCCTGCAGCTTCGCGTACTGTTCGAGCTCTTCGGGCGAGCCGGGGCGGGGCATGGTCATGCCCGCGAGCATACCAACGTGGAGGGCCCGTGCAGACCATCCTCGGAATCGGAGGCCCCGCGCTCGGCCTGATCGCGGGCCCGTGCACGCTGGAGTCCCTGGAGCTCGGGCTCGCGTGCGCGCGCGCCGTGAAGCACGCGGCCGACGAGCACGGCCTGCCCGCCGTGTTCAAGGCCAGCTTCGACAAGGCCAACCGCACGAGCGGCACCTCGCGCCGCGGTCCGGGGCTCGCCCAGGGGCTCGACTGGCTCGCCCGGATCCGCGACACCGTCGGGATCCCGGTCACCACCGACGTGCACGACCCCTCCCAGGTCGCGCCCACCGCCGCCGTGGTCGACCTGCTCCAGATCCCGGCCTTCCTGTGCCGCCAGACCGACCTCGTGCAGGCCTGCGCAGCGAGCGGAACGCCCGTGAACCTCAAGAAGGGCCAGTTCCTGTCGGCCGCGGAGTGTGGCCCCCTCGTCGAGAAGGCCGGTGGGCCGGGCTCCGTGCTGCTCACCGAGCGCGGGACGACGTTCGGGTACCACGATCTCGTCGTCGACTTCCGGAACCTCCCGCGCATGCGGGCGCTCGGCGTGCCCGTCGTGTTCGACGCCACCCACGCGGTCCAGCGTCCCGGGCTCGCCGGCACGGCCTCCGGCGGCGACCGCGAGTACGTCCCGGTGCTCGCGCGCGCCTCGGTCGCTGCGGGCGTCGACGCCGTGTTCCTCGAGGTCCATCCCGATCCCGCGAGCGCGTGGTCCGACGCCGCCACCCAGCTCCCGCTCGACGCGCTCCCCGCGCTGCTCCGGTCCCTCGTGGCCATCCGCGGAGCGACCACCGGCTGAGGTGCACCGAGCGCGGGCGTGTGTGAGACTGCCCCATGCTCGAAGTCACCGAACGATACCCGAAAGCGCTCTCCCCCGACCGCACGCCCCCCACCGGCGCGCCCGACTGGATCGGAGACATCGACAACCCCTACCTTCAGGGCCTGTTCGCGCCCGTGGTCGACGAGATCGCGTCCGACACGCTCGAGATCGAAGGGGAGCTCCCGAAGGAGCTGTACGGCGCGTACTTCCGGAACGGTCCGAACAACCGCGCCGCGCCGCTCGATCGGTACCACTGGTTCGACGGCGACGGCATGGTCCACGGGATCTGGTTCGAGAACGGCCAGGCCCGCTACCGCAACCGCTACGTCCAGACCGCCGGGCTCGCGCTCGAAGCCGAGAAGGGCGCGCCCATCTGGCCCGGGGTGCTCGGCCCGTTCGACTTCGACCTCCCGCTGCACCCCATCAAGGACACCGCGAACACCGACCTCATCGCGCTGAACGGCGAGCTGCTCGCGCTGTGGTACGAGTCCGGGAAGCCCTACGCACTCGACCCGAAGACGCTCGACACGAAGGGCGTGCAGGACTTCGGCGGCCGCCTCGCGGGCCGGGTGAGCGCGCACTCCAAGGTCGACCCGCACACCGGCGACTTCGTGTTCTTCAGCTACGGCGACCAGCCCCCGTACATGACGTACGGCGTGCTGAGGCCCGACGGCACGCTCCACCAGACCGACATCACCCTTCCGGGCCCGCGCCGGCCGCACGATCTCGGGGTCACGCCGCGATTCAGCGTGCTGCACGACTTCCCGATGTTCTTCGACCCCGAGCTGTTCGCGCGCACGGGCCGCCGCATCCCGCTGTTCCACCCCGAGGTCCCCACGCGGTACGGCGTGATCCCGCGGTTCGGAACCGACGCCGACGTGCGCTGGTTCGAGTTCGAGCCCTGCTACATGCTCCACGTCGTGAACTGCTGGGAGGAGGGCGACTGGCTCATCATGGTCGGCTGCCGCACGTCCGACCCCTCGCTCCGTCCCGACAAGCGCGACGGCAAGATCGCCGCCATGCTCTCGGGCATCAAGCTCCAGGCGAACCTCTACGTGTGGGGCATGAACGTCGTCACCGGCGAGACCCGCGAGGGCCCGATGGACGACCTGAACGCCGAGTTCCCCATGATCCACCCCGGCCGGCTGGGCGTGAAGAACCGGTGGAGCTACCACGCGCGCATCCCGTACGAGATCCCCGCGACCTTCGACGGCCTCGTGAAGTACGACCTCGAGTCCGGCGCCGCGCAGCGCTACGACTACGGCCGCGGCCTCTTCGGCAGCGAGGCCCCGTTCGCGCCGCGTCCCGGCGCCACCGACGAAGACGACGGCTGGCTGCTCACCTTCGTCACGAACGTGGCCGACTGGTCGAGCGCGTGCTGGGTGTTCCACGCTCAGGCCCTGCGGGACGGGCCCGTCGCGAAGGTGAAGCTGCCCCGGCGCGTGCCGGCGGGCTTCCACGCCACGTGGGTCCCCGGTGCCTGAACCCCGCGACCTGTGGGGCGCGTGGCACCTGCGCGACTTCCGCATCACCTTCGACGACGGCCGTGCCCCCCTCGAGCCGTTTGGACCGGGGGGAACGGGCCGGTTGGTGTATGGCGCGGACGGGGCCGTGTGTGCCGTTCTCAGTCGCGCCGACCGCACGCCGCTCGAGGTTCCGCGTCTGGAAGCCGCGCACCGTGCCACCGAGGCCGAGAAGGCGGGCGCGTTCGATGGCTACCTGTCGTACGCGGGCACCTGGCGGCTCGAGGGCGACGAGGTCGTGCACACGGTGACCGAGGCCCTGCTCCCGAACCTCGTGGGTCAGGAGCAGCGGCGCACCGTCACGCTCGACGGAGACGCCCTGACGCTCGCGTACCGGGGCGGCGCGAAGACGTACACGCTGCGGTGGGCGCGCACCCGGGCGCCCAGCCCCGACGACCTGTTCGCGAAGCACGAGGCCCGGCTCGACGCCGCGATCCGTGCCGCGCGCACCCGCACCGCGTGGACGCCCTTCACGGAGTCCCCCAGCCGAAAGCACCACCCGGAGGGCGCGCCGGAGCGCGGCAAGGCGGCGTTCGAGGCGAGGCTGGCACGGCCGTTCGACCTCACCCTGCCCGGCGAGACGGGCCGGCTGGGGCACGAGGTCTCGCCGTACACGGGCGAGCCGCTGGGCATCGACTACCCCGCCGTCGACCCCGACGTGCTGTTGGGCGCCATGAAGCAGGTGCTGCCGACGTGGGCCGAGACCTCCCCGCGCGAGCGGGTGGGCGTCTGCATGGAGATCCTCGACCAGCTCGCGGGTCAGGTGTTCGAGAACGCCTGGGCCACGTTCCACACGGCCGGTCAGGGCTTCATGATGGCGTTCGCGGGCTCGGGGGCGAACTCCCTCGACCGCGGGCTCGAAGGCATCGCGTACGCGTGGAAGGCGCTGTCCGACCTCCCGGAGTCCGCGACCTTCGTCCGCGCCTTCGGGCACGGGCCCGTTCGTCTCGAGAAGCGCTACCGGGCCGTGCCGCGTGGGCTCGCCGCGGTGATCACCTGCGCGAGCTACCCCGCGTGGAACGCGCTCCCCGCGCTGTTCGCGAACCTCGCCACGGGCAACCCGGTCGTCCTGAAGCCGCACCCCACCTGCATCCTGCCCATGGCGATGGTCGTGCAGACCGCCCGCCGGGTGCTCGAGGCCCACGGCCACCCGCCCGACGTGGTCACCCTGCTCGCCGACACCGAAGAAGCCCCGATCACGAAGGCCCTCGTGCTCCACCCGGACATCGCCATCGTCGACTTCACGGGCTCCCAGGAGTTCGGCCGGTGGATCGAGGAGAACGCGCGCCACAAGCGCGTGTACACCGAGACGAGCGGGTGCAACGCGGTCGTGCTCGAGTCCGTCGAGGCCCTCGAGCCCGTGCTCGATGCACTGGCCACGAGCCTCTGCCTGTTCTCGGCGCAGATGTGCACGGCCGCCCAGAACGTGTTCGTTCCGCCCTTCGTGCAGACCGCCGACGGCCCCGTGTCGCGCGCCGACGTCACCGCCCTGCTGCACGCCCGCATCGACCGCATCACCTCCGATCCGGCCCGTGCCGCCGGGTTCTGCGCGACCGTGCAGAGCCCGCGCACCGTGGCGTCGGTGCTCAGGCTGGCGGAGTCCGTCGACGTGGTGCGCGCGCCCGCGCCCTACGCGCACCCGGAGTTCCCCGCCGCACGCACGCTCACCCCGCTGCTCGCCCGCGCCGCTTCGTCCGACACCGTCTACCGGCGCGAGCACTTCGGTCCGGTGGGGTTCGTCATCGCGTGTGCGGACGCCGACGAAGCCCTGCGTCGCGCCACCGAAGACGCCGCACAGCACGGGTCGATCGCGAGCTACGTCTACTCGACCGACCCCGCGTTCCGGGAGCGCGCCGAAGCCGCGTTCTGGCGGGCCGGTGCGTCCGTGGGCTTCGACCTCGTTCGGCAGTCGCCCATCAACTTCACGGCGGCGTTCAGCGACTTCCACGTCACGGGCCTGAATCCCGCGGGGAACGCGAGCCTCACCGACCTCGCGTTCGTGGCCGACCGGTTCCGGATCGTGCAGTCGAAGCGTGAAATCGGCGTGCGGTAGCTGCCTGGAACGGCCGAGACCGCAGGTTCTCGGCACGTTCACGGACTGCGATAGCGCGACGATTCGCCAACCGACCGAGGAACGAGGGAGGGCGGAGGCCGAGAATCGGCCGGAGATCAAGGATTCCGTAACGCCTGAGTAAATCGGGAACCCCGCTCCTGCCCCCGTGTCCCAGGGTGGACGGAGGTTCCGAATGCAAGGTTGGAAGATGACGCTGGGCCTGGCGGCCCTCGCTGTGGGCGCGGCTCTGGTGGCGCCCCGACTGTTCCCGATGCTGGGGCTCGCCCCGGTCCCCACCGCGGAGGCGGCGTCGGCGGCGGTCGAGCCCACGGCACCCGAGCCCGGGGTCGCCGAGATCCCCCCGCCCCCACCGCGCACGATCGACCTCGTGGTCGCGCTCGACACGTCCGGGTCGATGGAATCGCTGCTCGACTCCACGCGCGCCCGGCTGTGGGACATCGTGAACGAGGTCGACCGGCAGGACCCCGACGCCATCCTCCGCGTCGGGCTGCTCACCTACGGCACGCCCGACTACGGCGCCGACCGCCACTTCGTGAAGGTCCAGATGGGGCTCACCGAAGACCTCGATGCCGTGTACTCGAAGGCCTGGGAGCTCCGCACGAACGGCGGCGACGAGTTCGTGGGGGCCGTGATCGACCACGCGCTCGCCGAGATGGACTGGGCCCCGCGCGACAACTCCGACAACCGCCGCATCCTGTTCGTCGCTGGCAACGAGACCGCCCAGCTCGGCCCGATCGACTTCCGGAGCGCCGCCGCGCGTGCGGTCGGAGCGAACGTCATCGTGAACACCCTGTACGCGGGCGACGCCGCGGAGGGCCGCACGCTCCACTGGGACGCCGTGGCCACCGCCGGGAACGGCCGGTACCTCGCGATCGACGCGCGCCAGTCGGCCGTCGCGGTCGCGACGCCGTACGACCAGCAGCTCGAGCACCTCAACCGCCAGCTCAACAACACCTACGTGCAGTACAACCACGAAGGTCAGCAGAAGCTACGGCAGATCCTCGACAACGACCAGGCCGCGGGCTCGCTGGGCGCGGGCTCGCTGGCGTCGCGCATCGGCACGAAGGGGTCGGCGAAGCACCGCGTGGAGTCGTGGGACCTCGTGGAGGGCCTGTCCACCGGCAGCGTGAAGCTCGAGGACGTCGACGCCACCGCGCTCCCGTCGGAGCTCCAGGGGCTCGGAGACGTGGCGCTGCGCGCCGAGGTCGAGCGCAAGAGCGCCGAGCGGGCCCAGGCGAAGGCCGAGATCAAGGCCATCCAGGCCAAGCGCTCCGCGTACCTCCAGGAGGAGGCGAAGAACAGCGCGGGTGCCGGGCTCGACGAGGCCATGTCGGACGTGCTCGCCGACCAGCTCTGACCGCTCGACGGTCGCGCCCAGCGCAACATCCGGGCGACCTCGGCGAAAGTGTGGAATCTCGCCCCTCGGTAGGAAACCACCGCGAGGCAGGCGATTCCGCTACCAGCCTACATCTCCCGTTGATGGACAAGCGTAAGGTGCGGTACGATGCACTGCAGCCTGCGGCGCGCCGAGCAGCCGTCGAGCTCAGTCTGTCAAGGGGGTCACCATGTCTTTCTCCATAGAAGTCGATGGCATCATCCGAGAGTTCGCCTTCTCGGCGCCGATCGGCTGGGAACGCTGGGTGGAGGCGAACTCTGGAGGGTTGCCGTACATCATTGCCCTCCATGGAGCGGGCCAGCCCCCAACGGAATTCATCACCGATTGGCCATTCTACGCGAACGTCGACGGAAACAGGAACCTGTCCGACCGATACTTCACCTTCTACCCGTTCGCTTCCACTGTGGAGACCGGCGCAACGCCGCGTCGGGCGTGGAACACCGGCTGGTCGAACGCAAACCTCGCGGACGTCGATGACATCAAGTTCATCCGCCTGATGCGTTCGAAGGTGGAGGACTTCCTCACCCAGAGGCTCCAGACGGTGGGAATCCCCTTCGCCCCGTTCGACGAGAACCGACAGTACCTCTTCGGGTACTCTGCAGGTGGCATGCTCGCGCACCGGATCTCCCATTTCGACACCAACCGGTACGCTGCGCTCTGGTGTCAGAGCGCGGCGTTCGGCGGGCGCTACCACTTCAGCCTTGGCAGCCCGGTGTCCTGGCCCCCGGTCTCCTCGCTCTCGGACGACCGGGCCCACAGCTTCTTCCACCACCACGGCGGGGGCGACATGACCGTGCGGCCCACCGGCAGCGCAACGGATCCGCCCCAACCCAGCCCCGATTCGAGGGCTAAGTACATCAATCCCGGTGGGCTCGCGTCGAACCAGGCGGACCGGTATCAACGAGCCGACTACCCGCCCCTCGCGGGAATCGAGGCCTACAAGACACACAACAACACCACCGTCCTCACGACCCTCTCGGGCCAGCCCGACCGGAACGGTGGCAACACCTCCACCCACCAACAGTGGCGGCGAACGGGAGGCGCCACCAACCCCATCGTCGAGTACTACCTCGACCCAACGATGGACCACACCAACTTCCCCTCGTCCCCCAATCGCTACTTCGATGCAGCAGACGTCTGGGCCTGGTTCAAGGCGCACCCACGTGTTCCCTAGTATCCTCGCCCTCCTCGGGTGCCGCACACCGCCCGATCCCCCGCCCACTCCGCCCACCGATCCGCTCGAGTCGGACACCGCGTCGAGTACTGGCGACACAGGCGCTCCGGCATCAGAGGATCCGTTCTACGGATGCGCGCTCGACGGGGTCACCGTCCTCACAGGTGCCCCAGGCGTGGTCCTCGATCGCGCTGCCGTCACTTCCCGACGTTGGGTGGGTATCCACGAGCTCGACGGGTTCGGGTTCGGGTTCGCTCCATCGACTCAGGCGGTCGCCGTGGTCGCCCCGTTCTTCGGCGCAGAGAGCCTCGACGATATTCAGGCGGCGATGTACTACTTCACGACTCCCCCAAACGGAACCGTGCCTGCCGACGCCGGATTCGCCACAGTCACGTCTGAGCAGTGGCGCATCGATGAGGCCGTCACCCGATGGTCGGACGCATCAGGGTCATGGCTGGCTCTGTCCGCGAACGGCATCGGTCTTGGCAACGAAGTCCTCGTGATCCCCGACCCGCCGCCCGCGGGGACGTCGCTCGCAGAGGCTGGCCTCCGCTATCGCATGACCTTCGACTACATCAACAGTGGAGGGGGAGCGCAAAGTCTCGCTACCGGAGATGTGAACGGGGACGGCATGCTCGACCTTGCAGTCGGGGTAGCAGCCACCACGGCTGTGGATCCCTCTGTCGTCGCCATCCACGCGGGGCCGCTCCCGAGCGGTCAGGGGGTCATCGTCGGAGGTGCCTCACACATCTTCGACGCCTCCGGGTGGGAGGTGGAGATCCACCAGTCCACCACCGACTACTCGCGTCCATTCATCCACGACGTAGACGGCGACGGGGTGAGCGATGTACTGCTCGCATCCGGTGGCTACGGGCCTGACGACGAGCTCCCCGAGTTCGTGCCGGAGTACGCCGAGTCGGGCGCGCTGTTCCTCTGGACCGGAGCCACCGCGCCAGGCATCTACGGCCGCGGGACCGAGACGGCCGTCATCCGAGGCACCTGCGGAGGCTACATCGCCGGACTTCACGGCACAGTGGGAGCCGTGGGCCCCGATCCGACGCGCCCCCTCGTCGCCGTCGTCTCCGAGATCCTCACGACCGAGGGCATGCGCGAGCGGGGAGGCATCTTCCTCATCGACCTCGAGGGCGTGTCCGGGCAGGTGGAGATCGCAGACATCTCCACTGCCGTGATCCTCGGTGAAGCCGCTTTTCAGGTGATGACGGACTACCTCCCGGTTGGAGACCTCAACGGCGACGGGCACCCCGACCTCATCGTCTCCAGCCGCTTCGGGGGACTGGAGGGGCGTGGTGCGGTTTACGTGTTCCTCGGGCCCCTTTCGGGTGTGCGGACCACCGCCACCGCAGACCTCACCCTCTACGGGTCCGACCAAGACGGCGTCTTCGGCTCCACCCTCGCGACCTGGGAGGGGGACGGGGATGGGGTTCCCGACCTCTTGATCGGTGCATTGACCAGCAGCTACAACGCCCCGAATGCGGGGGCTGTCTACTTCGCATCGGGTGCCGAGCTCCGGAGCCTCCTCCCCAGGTGATGTGACCCGGCTACCCGCGCCCCTCCCGCAGCGACGCCGACCACGCCCGCTCCTCCGGCGTCGCGACCCGCCACGCGCCCGGCGCCAGCTCGCCGAGCTCGAGCGCACCGAACCGCTCGCGCCGGAGCTCCAGCACGGGCAGCCCCAGGTTCGCCAGCATCCGCCGCACCATCCGGTGCTTGCCCTCGCGAACCACCAGCCGCACGGCCTGCTCGCGCACGTCGAGCAGCTCCGCCACGTGCACGCCCTCTCCGGTCTCCACCCCGGCGGCCAGCCGCGCGCCCAGATCCGCGGGGACCGCGCCCTCCACGGTCGCCACGTACTCCTTGGGGACCGCGTGGCGCGGGTGCAGCAGGATCTGCGTGAGCGCGCCGTCCCGCGAGAACGGCAGCAGGCCCGACGAGTCGTGATCGAGCCGGCCCACCGGGTGCAGGCCGAGGTCGAGGAGGTCGCGCGTCAGCCCCTCCAGGTTCGCCCGCCCCAGGGGGTCGCCCACCGTGGAGTGCACGCCCACGGGCTTGTGCAGCACCACGAGCTCGGGAGGGGCCGGCACCACGGCGCCATCGAAGCACACCTCGGCGTCCGGCCCGACATGGGCGCCCGGATCCCGCACCACCGCCGCATCGACCGTGACCCGGCCCCGCTTGATCGCCGTACGCAGCTCGCTCCGCGACCCCACCCCGCGGTCGGCGAGCAGCTTGTCGAGCCGCACCCTCATTCCGCGGGGTAGCGGAGATCCTCGGCCGCGCCGTCTCCACCGGGCTTTCCGTCGGATCCGAGCGAGATCAGCACGGTGTCGGAGCCCGAGCCCTCCATCGTCACGCCGTTCCCCCAGGCATCGAGCAGCTGGAGCCCGCCGAGCGCCTTGCCGCGCTGCACCTCTCGGTAGGCCACGTGCAGCGAGAGCCACGTGCGCAGGCGCCGCCCCTCGTCGACCAGGCAGTCGGACGCGTACAGGCGGCCCTCCGTGCGCACACGGTCGCCGGCGAAGTCGAACACGCGCGCACCCAGCCGCGACTTCACCTTCAGCGTGGCCTCGGGCTTGATCACACCGCTGACCGGCCGCGTGGTCGCCCAACAGGCCTCCATCGCAGGCAGCCAGGACTCGGGGAGCTCGACCCGCGCGTCGCGGTCGAACAGCACGCCCCCCGTCGCGCAGCCACCGTCGAGCGGGCACGCCCACAGCGGCTCGACCGGCTGACGGCCCGCCGGGAGCTCGAAGGACGCCTGCACTGCGGGCGCTTCGCTGAGCATCGCCCGGAACCAGTCGGTCTCGCGGGGCGTCGGGAGCGGAGCGAGGTCTGCGGCACCGCCCGCGCTCTGCTCGAAGCGCAGCAGCGTGCCCTCCTCGAAGGTGTGGACCTCGACGATGGGCTCGTCGTTCGACACGAACACCAGGCTGCCGTCTTCCTGCGGGCGCGCCTCCACCGCGGGCAGGCCGAGCGAGCCCACCCACGCCTCGGCCGCGAGCGCCACGACGTCGATCGGCACGGTGAGCGCGAACCGCCCCTCTTCGAGATCCCGCGCCCCGAACACCACGGGCGCGATGCGGGCGCCGCGGATCAGCCCGTCGGCGGCGAGCCCCTCGTCGAGCAGCGTGATCGGGCCCGCTTCGACGGCCACCACGAGCCCGCCGTGCTCCACGGAGTACGCGCCCGCCGGGAGGGTGGCCTCCTTGGGGGTGCGCCCGAGCGACACCATCTGGTCGAGGGTGGCGGTGTTCGCGGGCGCCCGACGCTGCGCGCCCCGGGCCAGCTCGCCCGCCACTCCGGGCTCGGCCCACCGCAGGCGGTCCATCAGCTGGAGCAGCCGCCCGCCCTCCTCGAGCCGGCACGCCGGACACGACAGCCCGACCGGCTCGGGCGAGCGTGCGTAGACCCAGCAGTCGCTGGCGGTGGAGCGCACGGCCACGTCTTCCGCGACGGTGAGCACGTACCCGGCGGAGCCCCGCTGGCTGGCGGGCACGGCTGCAGCGAGCTCACGGGGGCACGGCCCCTCGGAACGGCGCACGGCCAGCCGCGTTCCGACGGCACCGGCCGAGCGGTAGTGGTTCCAGCCCGCGTCGTCCTTGTCGAACAGGTGCCAGGCGTACCGCGTGGGCCCCGCGAGGAAGCCCTCGTCCGGCACGGACTCGAAGCCGAGCGAGCTGCCGCGGCGCCACACGATGCTCTCGGGGGTCTCGCGGTCGTAGTGCACGCGCGTCCATCCGCCGGTGCACGTCCACACGCCGTCGACGTGGAGCGCATCGAGCTCGATCGTCGCGGCGAGCTTGCAGCCTGGCGTGCCGTGCTCCGAGATCGCGCGATTCCAGTCGGTGTCGGTGGCGAGCTGGTCGATCCGGGTGCGAACGTCGCGCGCGCTCGACCGGATCGTCGCGTACTCGGGCGACAGGATCTCCTTGATCCGCGAGCGGTTGTGCGCGTTCCACGCATCGTTCCACGCCGACTCGGTCTGCTCGAGGCGCTGGACGTACGAGGTCTCGGCGAGGGCGAGACCAATCCCGAGGATGACCATGATTCCGGGTTCTCCGCAGCAGCTCGACCTTAACGCCACGACACCTCACGCGCGCGCTACGTTCCTGTCATGCCCTCGCTCGCCCACCTGTTGGATGACGCCCTCGACCGGATCGCCGGTCAGCGCTTCGATCCCGAGCTCGTGCGCGGCAACGTGATCGACCTCGGAGGCCCGGCACACCGGGTCCGTGGGCTGGCCGACCGCCTGAACGCCCTGCGCGACGGGCGCCCCAAGCAGGCCATCGTGCTGTGGACCACCGGGTACAGCGCCGTCACGAAGCGCGGCCCGTGGGTCTACATCGCGCGGGGGCTCGTCGACACGCTGTCCGACGACGCCGTGGCGTTCATCCTCGCGCACGAGATGGGGCACCACGACCTGCGCCACCTCTCGCCCACCGTGATCATCGCGGGGCTCATGGGGGAGATGCAGCGCATGGAGTACCAGGCCGACCGGTACGCGCTCGAGCTCGCCCGCCGCGCCGGATTCGACCCAGCAGGCGCGCTCGAGGCGTTGAGCCCGACGCTCTGGGGCAGCGAGCCCGACGACGCCATGGCCGACTGGCCCCCGCGCCTGCGCCAGTGGGTGAACCGGTTCCGCAAGAGCCACCCGCCGCTCGAAGCCCGCCTCGAAGCCCTGCGGGCGGCGATGTAGAGCTCGTGGGTCCCGCGGTCCGCGACGTGCGAACGGAGTTCACATCTTCAACACAAACAATCGTTTGATGTTCTCGGGTCCGCCGGGCTAGAGGGCCGCCACATCGCCGTTTGCTTTGTGGAGGCTCCGTGATCGCCTTGTCCCTCGCGCCCGCCTGGGCGCTCCAGCTCGACGTCCCGCTGCTGGAACGCTGTGAACGCGCGCCTGTCGTGGCGGTGGTCGAGGTCACGTCCGACGAGGTCCGGTGGACCGATGGGCCGCGCGCCGAGCTCGAGACCCGCACCTGGCTGCACGTGCACGAGGTCCTGAAGGGCCGGCTGGACAGCGACACCGTGGAGACCGTGAGCCGCGGCGGCACCCTGCGGAACGGGCTCACCCAGCGCGTGGAGGACGAAGCCACGTGGGCGCTCGACGGTCGGTACGTCGTGTTCCTGGCGCCTGCCGGCGATCGCTGGCGCACGTGGGGCGGTGAGCTCGGACAGCTCCGGATCGACCGTCCCGGACGGCTCGAAGCGGTGCTCGCCGCGCTGGACGTGTGCCTTGATTAGCGCGCTGCTCCTCCTGTCGTCTGCGAACGCCTACGAGCTGTACGGCGACGACTGGTCGTGGGACGAGACCTCGCTCACCCCGCCCGTGCTCCTCGATGCGGGCTCCTTCCCCCCGTCGACCGGGAGCGAAGCCGACATCGAGCAGGCCGTGATGGACGGGCTCGACGCCTGGAACGGCGTGGGCGACCTCACCCTGCACCTCGCCCCCGACTCCGCCGCGTGGCCCGAGGCCGGCAGCATCCGGCTCGCGTGGGACCCCACGGTGGCGGACGGCGCCGTCGTCGCGACCGCGAGCGCCTGGGGGTACGGCGGGACCATGATCGACTGCGAGGTCTCGTTCTGGGCGGGCAACGAGTACGGCACGATCGACTGGGCGACCGTCGAAGACCCCTGGCAGACGGACCTCGCGGAGGTCACGACGCACGAGGTCGGGCACTGCCTGGGCTTCGCGCACTCGAACGACTGGGGCGCGATCATGCGGCCGGTCGCGCGGGGCTGGCGGGGGCTCGACGACGACGACGAGGACGGGCTCGTCGCGATGTACCCCCCGTGTCCGGACGCCGACGCCGACGGCTACGCCTGCGACGACTGCGACGACACGCGGGCGTCCGTGCACCCCGGGGCGATCGAGGCCTGCAACGGGCTCGACGACGACTGCGACGGCGCGATCGACGCGATCGGCACGTCCACGGTGGGGTTCGGCTCCACCCAGTCCACGTCCGCGGAGCGCACGGGGTCGTCGTGGCTCACCCTGTTCGACGTGCAGGCCGACGCCGCGATCCAGTCGTTCACGCAGTCCCTGGTGCTCGACGAGACGCAGTGGGTCAGCTTCACCGTCCTCGACGTGACGCCGGGTCTCCCGCGCACGCGCACCGTCCGCGTCGCGCAGATGCCCGCGGGGTCCGGTCCGGTGCAGTCCCCCGACCTCGGGGTGCCCCTGCAGGCCGGGCACCGCTACGCCATCGGCGCGGGAGTCGCCGGGGCCGCGCGCTATCCGTACGCCCAGGGAACCGGAGCCGCTGCGCACGGGCTCGTTCCGGTGGGGGCCCGCTGGGAGTCCTATGCACCCGGGCTCCAGATGGGCGACCAGCCCCACGGGGCCAGCCAGCCGCACGTCACGCTGCGCCTCACCGACCCGGACTCCGGCCAGGTGTGCGCGAGCACCGGGCCCGTCACGCCGCCCGGTGGCGATGCGTCCGGCGACGGTGGGTCTTCGGGAGGCTGCGGGTCAGCCACGCTCCTGTGGTTCCTGCCCGATCTCGACCTTCTCGCGAGGCGCCGTCAGTAGTCGCCGCTCGCGATGAGCCCGATCTGCAGGACCGCCACCATCACCTCGAGCAGCACGCGCAGCACACACAGCGTGAGCCCGATGTACCCGCCGATCTTCGACACGGTGCCGGCGTCGGCCGGGTAGTCCTCGTCGAGCGCGATCTCCATCCAGCGGGGCTGGCGGATCGCGTTCAGGCTGGAGGCCGCGGCCGCGAACGTGATGAGGAAGCACGGGTTGCAGCAGAACTGGAAGAACCCGAGGCCGACGGCGCTCGCCCCCGCCATGTAGAGGTTGTTGCGGGCCCGGTTGCGGACGGTCTCGTCGAAGTCCGACTCGGGTGCGGCAAAGGGATCGTCGTTCATTCGGTCCTCCGGCCGCCGGAGTATGCCAGCCCCGCAGCCGGCACGTCCACGATCGGCCTCCGCGGCCCCCTCGCGGACTTCACGCTTCTTCACGTCTCCGTTCACGGTCCCTTCACGGTGGGGGGCGACGTTCTCTCCAACCCCAACCAGGAGAGACTCGATGCTCGGCTTCCTCTTCGGAACCGTCTGTTTCATCGGCCTGACCGGCCTGTTCGCCGGCTCGCGCTGCCACCCCCACGGAGGCCACGGCTGGCACGGAGGCGGCTGGCGCGGCCACCACGCCCGCCACGGCCACTTCGGTCGCCATGGCCACTTCGGACACCACGGCCCGTTCGGACACTCCGACGACTCCGAGGGCCCCGGCTTCCGTCGCCGCGGTCGGCGCGGGGGCTTCGGACGCGCGGCCAGCGAGGTCATCAAGCGCAAGCTCGACCTCGACGAGGACCAGAGCGATCTGGCCGACCACGCGCTGCGGGACCTCCGGTCCGCCGTGAACGAGCTCACCGCAGCGGTGAAGCGCGGACAGGCCGATCTGGCCGCCGCCTTCGCAGGTGAGGAGGTCGACGACGCCGCGCTGGCGGCGCTGTTCTCGACCCAGGACGAGGAGGTCGCCCGGTTCCGCCGCGAAGCGATCTCCGCGCTGAAGCAGATCCACGCCGTGCTCGACGAAGACCAGCGGGCCGAGGCCGCCCGCCTCCTGTCGCGGATCGGGAGCGGGTCGTGAGGCGCCGCTTCCTGGCCCTCCTCCTCGTGATGGGCACGATCGCCGGCTTCGCGTCGGGCTTCGCCAGCCTGCACGACTCGCACCCACACAGCTTCGCGGGGGACTCCCACGACGGCTGGCACGAGCGCCACTGCGATCACCAGAGGCCCGCACCGCCCCCTCCGGAGCGGTAGGCTTCCACCATGCCGATCCGCGCCCTCCTCATCGACGACGACCCCAAGCTGGCCGGGCTGCTCGCGACCTACCTCGCACCCCACGAGGTGGTCCTGGCGCACGCCCCCGACGGCCGGCGCGGGCTCGATCGCGTCGCGGAGGGGGGTGTGGACCTCGTCGTGCTCGACGTGATGATGCCCGGCATGGACGGCCTCGACGTGCTCCGCAAGCTCCGCGAGCGCAGCGCCGTGCCGGTGATCATGCTCACCGCACGCGGCGACGAGACCGACCGTGTGGTGGGGCTCGAGCTCGGCGCCGACGACTACCTCGCGAAGCCGGTGTACCCGCGCGAGCTGCTCGCCCGGATCCGCGCCGTGCTCCGTCGGGTCGCGCCGCGGCCCGTAGACCAGCGCATCCGGGTGGGCGACCTCGAGATCGACCCGTCCGGGCGCACCGCCCACGTGGGGGCCGGCGCGCTCGACCTCACCGCGCTGGAGTTCGACCTGCTGCTCGCCCTCGCGGAGCGCGCGGGCCGCGTGCTGTCGCGCGACGCCCTGTGGGAGGCGGCGGGCCGCGCGGATGCCGTGGTGTCCGACCGCACGGTCGACGTGCACGTGTCGCACCTGCGGGCGAAGCTCGGCGACGACGCGAAGGCCCCGAAGCGCCTGAAGACCGTGCGCGGCGCGGGCTACGTGCTCGTCCGGGATCCCGGATGAGGCCCCACGACCCCCATGGTCACCATGGTCACCATGGTCACCACGGCCGCCACGAGCGCTACTCCCGTCGCGAGCGCCACCATCGAAGGGGGCCGCCGTGGCGGGGTCGTGGCGGGCCGCACGCGCGGATGCACGCCGGAATGCACCGCCGCTGGGGCATCGTGCGCGGGATCCATCGACGGGTGCTGCTGTTCCTCACGTCCGCCGTGCTGCTCGGGTCCCTCGTGGGCTGGGGGGTGCACGTGGCGGCCACCCGCGGTCCGACGCTCGCCCTCGTGGGGGTGGTGTGCACGCTGCTCCTGCTGCTCTGGCCGCTCGGGTGGATCGCCACCTTCCGCATCGCGCGCCCCATGGCCGACCTCGCGAACGTCGCCGGAGCCCTGCGCGAGGGAGAGCTGTCGCGCCGCGCTGAGCGGGGCGGCGGAGACGAGGAGGTCGGAGAGGTCGCCGATGCGCTGAACGCCATGGCCGACCGCATCCGGGGCCAGCTCGACGACCAGCGCGCGCTGCTCGCCGCGGTGTCTCACGAGCTGCGAAGCCCGCTGGGACGGATCCGCGTGATGGTCGAGCTGTCACGCGAGGGCCTGGCGCCCGACGACCTCCACGACGCCCTGCAGGCCGAGATCGACGGCATGGACGCGCTCGTGGGCGACCTCCTGGCGGGGTCGCGCATCGACTTCGAGGCCGTGCAGCCCGCACCGCTGCAGGCGGCCGAGGTCGCGCGCCGGGCCCTGGAGCTCGCGCAGGTCCCCGAGAGCGTGCTCGACGTCCGGGGCGACGGCACGGTCGTCGCCGACCCGACGCTGCTGGCACGGGCCCTTCGCGGCATGCTCGACAACGCGGTCCGCCACGGCGGCAGCATCGCGCGGTTCACGGTGCGCGAAGACGGCCCCGATGTGGTGTTCGAGGTGTGCGACGACGGTCCGGGCTTCCGCGATGGCGAGGAGACCCAGGTGTTCGAGCCCTTCTGGCGCCGTCCGCCCGAGGCCGGTGCCGCACCGTCCCGGGGAACCGGGCTCGGTCTCGCGCTCGTCGACCGCATCGCGCGCGCCCACGAGGGGTCGGCGGGGGCCGCGAATCGTCCGGAGGGCGGCGCCTGTGTGTGGCTGCGTCTGCCTCGTCTCGGAGCCGCAGAGATCGAGTAGGATGCGCGCCATGAGCGTGCTGTGCGACATCGACACGGTCCACAAGACCTACGGGCACGGCCCGGCCGCGGTGGAGGCGCTCCGCGGCGTCAGCCTCACCATCGACGAGGGCGAGTTCACCGTCATCAGCGGTCCGTCGGGGTCGGGCAAGTCCACGCTGCTCAACCTCGTGGGCTGCCTCGACGTGTGTGATCGCGGCACCCTCACGCTGCTCGGCCACGACGTCGCGAAGCTGTCCGCGAAGGCCCTCGCGCAGCTCCGCGCCCAGCGCATCGGGTTCATCTTCCAGAGCTTCAACCTGATCCCGGTCCTCACGGCCCGCGAGAACGTCGAGCTCGCGCTCCAGCTCGCCGGCGACACCAAGGGCGACCGCGTGAAGCGGGCCACCGAAGCGCTCGAGCGCGTGGGCCTCGCCGACATGGTCCATCGCCGCCCGAACCAGCTCTCCGGCGGTCAGCAGCAGCGCGTCGCCGTCGCGCGGGCCCTCGTGAAGGAGCCGGCCCTCGTGGTCGCCGACGAGCCCACCGCGAACCTCGACAGCACCACGGGTGCGAACGTGCTCGATCTCATGCGCGACATGAACAAGGAGCTCGGCATCACGTTCCTGTTCAGCACGCACGACCCGCTGATCATGGTGCGGGCGCGGCGCATCCTGCTCCTGCGCGACGGTCGCATCGAAGACGACGAGATCAAGACGCGGTCGGATCTCACGCGCGAGGTCGAGCGCAAGGCCCTGCAGGACATGCTGCACAACCTCGCCGACTACTGACGTGATGCTCCTGCGTCTGGCCGTGCTGAACCTCACGCGCAGCGTGCGCCGGTCCGTGCTGTCGATGAGCTCGGTGGTGCTCGGGGTCGCCGTGATCATCGTCGGGCAGGGCGTGATCGCGGGCTTCGAGGAGAACTCGATCCGCGCGGCGGTCGACGGGCTCACGGGCCACGTGCAGATCCGTCCGCGCGACTACCCCACGGAAGGGCTCGCACACCCCATCGACAAGCTCGCACCCGTCGATCCGGCGCTCGCCGACTGGCTCGATGCGAACACCTCCGCGTGGACGGCCCGCACGGTGTTCGTCGCCGAGGCGGTGCACGGCGCAGACGCCATGCCCGTGCGGGCGATCGGGGTCGACCCCGCGAAGGACTCCGAGGTCTTCCCGCGGTCGGGCTGGACGATCGACGGCTCGGAGCCCGTGAGCGCCGAGGACGGCGTGCTCCTGTCCACCGGGGTCGCGCGGCTGCTCGAGCTGAAGGCCGGCGACACCGTCGTGCTGCAGGCGCACACCACCGGCGGCGCGATGAACGCCCTCGAAGTGCCCGTGGCCGGCGTGTTCAACGCGGGCACCCCCATGCTCGACCGCTTCGGGGTCGTGCTCGCCCGCGACCTCGCGCGCGACCTGCTGCAGTCCGGCGACCGCACGTCGCACGTGTCCGTCCGCCTCGACGATCGCGAGCAGACCGAGGCGTTCGCAGCCCGCCTCACAGAGCGGCTCCCCGAAGACCGCGAGATCGTCACCTGGATCGACGAGTGCGCGCCCGTGCTCGCGTTCCAGGCGGTGCGCCAGGCGGCCCTGAACCTCGTGGTGCTCGCGCTGATGGGCATGAGCGCGACGGGAATCGCGAACACCGTGCTGATGGCCGCCTACGAGCGGGTGCGCGAGATCGGCACGCTGCGCGCGATGGGCATGACGCGCGCCGGCGTGATGCAGCTGTTCGTGCTCGAGGGCGCGCTGCTCGGCGTCGTCGGGGGTTCACTCGGGGCGCTGCTCGGGGCCGCCGTCGTCCTGTGGTTCGAAGACCGCGGCATCGAGCTGCCGCTGGCGCTCGCGACGGGCCACCTGCCCGTGAGCACCATCCTCTACCTGCGCTTCAGCCTCGCCGTGGCGGCCTTCTCCGCGCTGTTCGGCCTCACCACGGCCGTGCTGGCGAGCGTCTATCCGGCCGTGGTCGCGTCGCGGCCCGCCCCCGCCGAAGCGGTGCGCGCATGAAGCTGCTGCCCGCCCTCGCCTTGCGGAACGCGCTGCGCAGCCCCGCGCGTACGGCGCTCACGGCGCTCACCATCGTGCTGGGCACCGCCTTGCTCACGATGTCGACGAGCTGGCTGAAGGGCGTGTTCGAGGAGACGCTGTCGTCGGCTGCAGAGCCCGTCGGGCACGTGCGGATCGCGAACCCGGAGTACTCCCGGCGCGAGTCGCTGCTGCCGCTCTACGCGAACCTGCCCGACACCGGGCCCGTGCTGGCGCAGCTGAAGGACGTCCATGGCGTGCAGGGCGCGTACCCCCGCATCACGGCCCCCGTGATGCTGTCTGCGGGCGACGATCTCGGCGAGGTGCGGGGCCTGGCCGTGGGCGCGCCCGAGGCGTGGTACCGCGAACGGCTCGGCCTGGCCGACGATCTCACGGAAGGCCGGCTCGCCCGGGGTCCGAAGGAGGTCGTGCTCGGCGTCACGCTCGCGAAGCGGCTCGGAGTCGGGCTGGGCGCGGAGATCGTCGTGCTCGGCCAGACCCAGGATGGCTCCATGTCCCCGCTCAAGGCGAAGGTCGTGGGCATCGCGAGCGCCGGCACGGGGCAGGTCGATCTGGCGGCGTTCCTGCCGCTGGAGCGCGTGCAGTGGATGACCGACATCCCCGACGGCGCGACGGAGATCCTGGTCTACGCCCGCGACCGCGACCGCGACACCGCCCTGGCCGCCGACATCCGGGCGCTCGGCATCCCCGACGTGGTGGTCGAGCCCTGGAGCGAGCGCGACCCGTGGAACGCCCTGCTCGGCCTCATCGGGCTCGTGCGCAACATGCTGAACGGCACGATCGTGTTCGTCACCGCGCTCGGCGTGTGGAACACGATGATGATGAGCGTGCTCGAGCGGCAGGCCGAGATCGGCGTGATGCGCGCGATGGGCCTCACCCGGCTCGGCGCGGTCGTGCTGTTCGTGCTCGAAGCCGTCGCGATCGCCGTCGTGGGCGGGGGGATCGGCGTGCTGCTCGGTGCGGCCGGCTCGATGTGGCTCGAGACGCACGGCATCGAGCTCGGCACGCGGGTGGCCGCGAACCTCCCCATCGCGGTCGATACGCGGCTGTATGCCGACTTCACGCCCGAGGTCGCGAGCTACGCGTTCTTCCTCGGGCTCGTGATGGCCGTGCTCGGGAGCGCGATCCCCGCCATGCGCGCCGCGGCGATCCAGCCCGTGGAGGCCATTCGGGCCAACCGCTGATGCGGTCGCGCGCGGGTCGCCGTGCTCGCGCGGTACACTCGGAGCGAAGGAGGGAACCTTGACCCTGATCGCACTCTCGCTGCTCACCGGTGCTGCGGAAGCCCGCAGCTTCAACGCCGCGTCGATCCCGTACACGACGACGCTCGACTTCACGTGGGATGCCCCCATCAGCGCGTCTGGGAGCACCACCTTCACGATGACGAACATCACCACCACCGTCACGAGCACCCAGATCTGCCGCGACACCAACGGGTGCCTGAACGGCGACTTCCTGACGGGGAACGGGGGCACGGGCGACTACCGCATCCGCGTCTCGTTCGACTTCTTCGACGACTGCGTCGCCACCGGGGTCCAGGTGCCCATCGGCGGCAGCGGCCAGTACCGCCAGAAGTACACCTGCGACCTGTACCAGTCGATGGAGCTGCGCTACCACGACACCGAAGCGCGCTACCTCGGCGAGGCCTACACGGGCACGGTCGACATCGACTTCCGGTTCGCGGATGCGATGGCCACCACGCCCAACCAGGCGCGCAACTACCGCAACTACGTGTACGTCGTGGCGCCGTTCACGGGGTCGATCGCGGCGAGCAACATCTACGGTTCGTTCACCGGCTCGTTCGACGAGCCCGTGCCGTAGCCCGCCGAGCAGGCCGGGAATGCATACGGTAGGGTGGGTGGGACGTCCTCTGCACGGAGCGCTCCCATGATCGCACTCGCCCTCCTCTCGTCCGCCGCGAACGCCCGCGGCTTCGACGACGCCTCCCTCCCGTACGCCACCACGTTCTCGTTCGACTGGAGCACCGGTGCCAACGGGTCCACTGCGTTCACGTTCCTGAACGGCACGCAGACCACCGGCAACAGCTACCCGACGATCTGCGACGACACCGATGGGTGCCTGTCCGGAGACTTCAGCACCGGGAACTCCGGCACGGGCACCTACCAGACCGAGGTGGTGCTGAGAAACCCCGTGTCGTGCCTGGTGAACGTGTTCCTGGGGTGTTCGGGCATCCGCAACGTCACCTGCGCGCTCGACCAGGATCTGCACCTCACCTACGACAGCACGGCGGCCGAGTACGACGGCTCCGCGCAGTGCGGCACGGTCACGTTCCAGGTGCAGTACAACGGGTGCGGCAACCCCGTGGAGCTCGGGCGCACGTACAGCTACTCGGCGAACCCGTACTCCGGCACGCTCTCCCACCCGTCGGGCGCGACGGGCACGTTCTCGGAGCTCTGAGTGCTGCTGGCGTCCGCCGCCCTGGCCATCTCCCCCGAGGCGCTCTCCACGCGTCTCGCGGAGGTCGCCGAGCTCCGCGCGCGCCGGCTGGGCACCGAGGCCCCGTCCATCCCGGCCGACGCGTACGCGAAGGTGGCCGCGGGAGAGGTCGTCACCGGCCTGGAGGACGCCGACGGGACCAAAGCCCGCAAGATCTGGGGGGTCGGCATCGTGGAGGTGCCGGTCGACCGCTTCTTCTCGGCCATCAACGACGAGCGGAACAAGCCCGCCTACTCCAAGCTCGCCCACTCGCTCGTGCTCGACGGCGACTACTGCGCGCCGGAGCGGGTGGTCTTCCAGTTCATGCCCGTGCCCCTGCTCACCGACCGCTGGTGGGTGATCCAGCAGCGCATCAACACCGCGGTGCAGGATGCCAGCGGCGGTCGCGTGCGCGAGCTCGCCTGGCGGCCCCCTCCCGCGCCCGAGCCTGCGCTGAGCCCCGAGGCCGTGGGCATCTCCGTGCAGGGCATGCGCGTCACGCACACGTACGGCGGCTGGTTCCTGGTCGACCTCGACGGCACGTCCACCCTCGTGGAGTTCTGGAGCTGGTCCGACCCCGGCGGCAACGTGCCGGTGCGCATGGCGTCGAGCCTGGCGGCGGGCAGCATCGGCGAGACGTTCACGAGCATGGGCGAGCTCGCGCGAAAGGGCCCCGACTGCGCGCTATAGTCGCGGGATGCGAACCACCGTCCTCCTCGTGCTCCTCGCGGCCTGCACGGGCTCCGAGCCCGTCGACTCCGATGCTCCCCGGCCCACCTCCGGCACGCTGCGGCTGCTGACGTACAACGTCCAGGGCCTGCCCGACGTACTCACCGACAGCCCACGCCCGAACGTCGAGCGGATGACCGCCATCGCGCCGCTGCTCGAGAGCTTCGACATCGTCGGCCTCCAGGAGGACTTCGACGCCGACAACCACGCCCTGCTCACCGACACCACGCACCCCGAGGTCGCGTGGTTCTCGGCACCCGTCGACGAGAGCCGTGCGTACGGGGCCGGCCTGTCGCTGCTCTCCCGGGAGCCCCGCACCGACTACGTGGAGACGTTCTACACGGCGTGCAACGGCGTGTTCGACGGCGCTTCCGACTGCCTCGCGAGCAAGGGCTTCCAGCGGCTGTCCCTCGATCTCGGCGGCGTCACGGTCGATCTCGTGAACACCCACCACGAGGCGGGCGGCGGCCCCGAAGACGACGTCGCGCGCCGGAGCCAGGTACAGCAGGTCATCGACACGCTGGCGGCCGTGCCTGACCACGCGGTGATCTTCATGGGCGACACGAACCTCCGCCCGAGCGACCCCGAAGACGTCGACGAGCTGGCCCTCTACGCCGACGCCGGCATGCGCGATGCCTGCGTCGAGCTCGACTGCGACGAGCCCGATCACATCGACCGGTTCCTGATCCGCGATGCGCCCGGCATCACGCTCACGGTCGATGCGTGGGAAGACCTCGACGCCACCTTCCGGTTCGCGGAAGGCGACCCGATGTCGGACCACCCGCCGATCTCGATCACGCTGTCCTGGTCCACCGAGTAGCGATCACCATCATCGGTTGGGGCTTCCATTGATCCTCATCGCCACCCTGCTCGGTTGCACCTCCGGCCCGGCGACCGACACCGGCGAGGTGGAAGGCACTGCCGAGACCGGGGGCCCTGCGCGCCGCGAGTGGGTGGACGTCACACCGTACCCGTGCGGGGTCGACGCAGACGGCTGGGTGGAGTGCTGGCACTCCAACAGGTGGTCGAGCATCAGTCCCGATCACGTGCTGTTTCTGACGGTGCCCCCGAGCCCGTTCGCTACGCGCCTCAGAGATATCGTGGTGGGCGGGCTTGCCTGGGGCGTGCCCGCCGACGGCTCAAGACCACGAAACTGGCACTGCGCCGGCGAGTATGGCGACGGCGAAGCGTGGTGCCAGGCCCCTCCCCCCGTTGATTTCGACATGATCGGCACCGAGTGTGGGCTCGCTGACGGCGAGGTGTACTGCTGGGGCGGCCTGGCCTCTGCTCCGTTCCCGAATGACCGCACCTACCGGCTGTTCCACGGCCCCTACTCTGGTGCCTACGCGGCGTTGACCACCGAGAACGAGATCGTGATCCGCGGCGGGACCGAGGAACCGGAATACCAGCTCGACCCCGGCCTCGAAGTCGACACGCTCGTCTCCTTCGACGTCTCCGGGGCCTGCGTGCTCACCTCCACTGGCGAGGTCCACTGCATGGGGCCCGGATGGGTGCCCGAGTTCACCAACCCGCCCTACCAACGACTCGACGGGGGCTTCCGATCGGTCTGTGCGGTGCGCCAGGACTGGGTCATCGAGTGCGGCGATGGGAGCACGTTCGACTTCGGGCCCATCCGCGCTCTCAGCGTGTACTCCCACGAACACTGGGACCCCATCGTTCCACCACCCGCGTTCGGTGGCCCGGCCTACACCCGCGTGCTCGCCGAGGTGTCCGATCCGCCGCACGTGTGCGCGATCACCGAGGACAACGCCGTGCACTGCGTCGGCTGGCGATACGAGTTCGACGATCTGCAGGACCAGCTGCCCAAGGGCGATGGCCCGCAGTAGCGGAACCGGCCGGCGACCTCGCGTCTCTCCACCCTTCCGCGGAACCTCAACCCGGCGGGCCCGCCGTGATGCCCACTTCCGACGCCCGGATGGGCTGACGGCGCACGACGACGGTCTCTTCCACTCCGTCCGCGCGAACCCGCACCTCCACCTCCGTTCCCGCCGGTCCCGACAGGAGCGCGCCGACCTCGCGCGGCAGGGCCCAGGCCACATCGACCCCGTCCACGGCCACGATCGTCGCGCCCTCGGGGATCCGACCCGTCGCCGCCGCCCCCACGAGCAGCCCCTCCACCACCACGCCGTCCTCACCGGGACGAAGCGTCACCCCCACGCCCCCCCACGGCTCCGACGGGACCTCGAGCGATGCGTAGAGCTCCTCCCCCGTCACGACCTCGACCACGACGGGAGGACCCGAGATCGTGAACGGCCCGTCCACACGGCTCGCGACGAGCTCGCACCGACCCTCGGGCAGGTCGAGGAAGCCCCCACCCCACCCGCCCATCTGCGAGCAGCTCGTGGAGACCATGATCTCGTGGTCGGCGAACGGCCGCCCGTCCGCGTCCACCACGTCGTAGCTGACGCGACCCGCCGACGCGTCGACCAGCGTGCACGGGTGACACGGCTCGGGCTCCAGCTCACCCGCGAGGCAGAGGGCGCACACGCGGTTCCGCAGCTCCAGACCGAACTTCCCCGACGCGGCCCGCCCCGCGGTCTCGAGGTCGATCGGCGCGTCCGCCGCGTCCGTCCACCGCCAGCGCCGCGAGCAGCACGACGGCCACCAGGGCTGCGAGCACCCGTCGGTCGCTCATCGGCTCCCCCTTTTGACGCGGACAGGTGCCGTCGATAGCCGACCCGACGGGGCGAGGGCAACGCTGAGCCGGCTGCTGCTGATCGACAACCACGACTCCTTCACGCAGAACCTGGCGCACCAGATCGCCCGTGTCTGCGGGACCTTCCCGGACGTCGTCGCGAACGACGCCGACTGGGACGGCGATCTCGCACCCTACGCCGCTGCGTTCGTGTCCCCCGGTCCCGGCACCCCCGAGCACCCGCGCGACCTCGGGCACTCCGGCCTCCTGCTCGACCAGCCCGACCTCCCGGTGCTCGGGGTGTGCCTCGGACTCCAGGCCCTCGTGCACGTCCACGGAGGCCGGGTGGTGCGCGGCGAGCCCTTCCACGGCCGCACGAGCCTCGTGCGGCACGACGGCACCGGGCTGTTCGCCGGCCTCCCCGACCCGCTCCAGGTCGTGCGGTACCACAGCCTCGTGTGCCGCGCCCTGCCCCCCGAGCTCGAAGCGCTCGCCTGGACGGGCGACGTGCTCATGGCGGCCCGGCACCGGTCCCGGCCCCACTGGGGCGTGCAGTTCCACCCCGAGAGCGTGCTCACGCCCGACGGAGACGGGCTGATCCGCAACTTCCTCGCGATGGCGGGCGTCGCGCCGGTCGACGCCGAGAAACCCCGCCGACACGAGCGTCCGGCCACGCAGTACGAGGTATCGGTACGCGAGCTCGCGCCCGCCGACCCCGAAGCGGTGTTCGTGCACGCCTACGGCGACAGCGCGCACGCCTTCTGGCTGGACGCCCCGAGCGGCGGCCGCCACGTGATGGGCGACGACCGGGGCCCCCTCGCGGGGCTCGTCCGGTACGACGTCACCGAAGGGCGCGTCGAGCTGCACATCGACAAGCCGTTCCAGTGGTACGCGGACTTCTTCACCTGGCTCGACGCCCAGCTGGAGTCGGCGTGGGCCCGGCGCCCCGCGGACTGTCCCATGATGCCGGGCCTGTTCGGGTACCTCGGGTACGAGCTGAAGGCCCAGGGCCCCGACGGCACGGCCGGGAACCGCCACACGAGCCCGCACTTCGACGCCCAGCTCGTGCGCGCCGACCGACTGATCGTGATGGAGGCCGACAGCACCTGGCTCGTGGCGTTCGACCACCCGAAGAACCGCGCCTGGATGGACGCCATCGCGGCCGACTGGCCTCCGCCCGCGCCCCCACCGCCTCCGCCGGTCACCCTGCGGTCCGAGCCCCGTTCCGCCATCGCGCCCGACGCCTACCTCGCGAAGATCCGCAGGGCGCAGGACTGGATCGCGGCCGGCGAGACCTACGAGCTGTGCCTCACGAACCAGCTCGAGCTCGACCTGCCGTTCGCACCCCTCGACACGTACCGCCGGCTGCGCCGCGCGAACCCGGCACCGTATGCGGCGTACTTCCGGTTCGGCGACATGGCGGTCCTGTCGACCTCTCCGGAGCGCTTCCTGCGGATCGAGCCGAACGGATGGGCCGAAGCGCGCCCCATCAAGGGAACCGCACCGCGTGGCCGGTCTCCCGAGGAGGACCGCGCGCTCGCCCACGGCCTGGGCACCGGCGAGAAGGAGCGCGCCGAGAACCTGATGATCGTCGACCTGCTGCGGAACGACCTCGGGCGGGTGTGCGACCCCGGGACGGTGAGCGTTCCGGAGCTGTTCTCGGTCGAGACCTACGCGTCCGTGCACCAGCTCGTGTCGAGCGTACGGGGTCGGCTCCGCGCGGGCATCGGGTCGGCGGAGGCCGTGCGGGCGTGCTTCCCGGGCGGGTCGATGACGGGCGCGCCCAAGCCGCGCACGCTCGCGTGCATCGACGCGCTGGAGGAGCGCGCGCGCGGGGTCTATTCGGGCGCGCTGGGCTACTTCGCGTTCGACGGCACGACCGACCTGTCGATCGTGATCCGCACGCTCGTGATGACCCCCGAGGTCACGACCCTCGGGGTCGGCGGCGCCATCGTCGCGCTGTCCGATCCCGAGGCCGAGCTCGAAGAGACCCGCCTGAAGGCGCGTGTGCTGGTGGAGGCGCTGAGATGAAGCTGGAGGACGCCGGGAGCTACGAGGGCCTGCTGGACGGGCTCGAGCTCACCGATCAGGTGCTGCGCGGCGCGCGGTTCGAGGACGTCACGTTCCGGGAGTGCCGGCTCACGAACGTCACCTGGAGGGAGGTGCTGCTCGCGGACTGCCGGTTCGAGGGCTGTGAGCTCGTCGGCGTGAAGGTGCCCGGGTGCACGCTGAACGGCGTGCGGTTCGAGCGGTGCCGGATGATGGGCATCGACTTCGCGGACGCGCGGCAGATCGTGGTCGACGTGGGGTTCCGCGACTGCCTGCTCGACTACGGCTGCTTCACGGGAATGACGCTGCTGCGCACGCAGTTCGTGGAGTGCCGGATGCGCGAGGTCGACTTCGGTCAGGCCCGCCTGGACGGCTCGGTGTTCACGGGCAGCGACCTCGCGGGCGCCACCTGGAACCGCGCGTCCCTCGTGGGCTGCGACCTGCGCGACACGACCGACCTGCTGTTCGACCCCACGCTCGTGAAGCTCGGCCGGACGAAGATCGATCTCGACACGCTGGTGGCGGTCGGACGCGCGATGGGCCTCGAGACCCTCCAGTGACGGCCTACTTGGCCGCCAGGGGGCCCCGGGTCGCCTCGGTGAGCAGCAGGAAGTCCCCATAGGCCTCCTGGCCGTGCTCGCCGAAATCCAGCCCGCCGAGCTCCTCCTCGAGGTCGACCCGGAGCCCGAGGGCGAGATCGGCCAGCTTGAACAACACGAAGCTCGCGGGCAGGCAGAACGCGGCGGTCGCCACGATCCCGAGCAGCTGCGCGAGCACGCTCACCTCCGGCACGAACAGTCCGACCGCGAGCGTTCCCCACACGCCGCACACGAGGTGCACCGGCACCGCGCCGACGGGGTCGTCGATGCGCACCCGCATCAACAGGGCCGTCGCACCGAGCGCGAGCGCGCCCCCCACCGCTCCGACCGCGATGGCGGCGGTCGGCGTGAGCACGTCGGCGCCGGCGGTCACCGCGACCAGGCCGGCGAGCGCGCCGTTCAGGGCCATGGAGAGGTCGGGCTTCTTCTCGATCGCCCAGGACAGCAGGGCGGCGGACAGCACACCGCTGGCGGCCGCGAGCGTGGTGGTGACGACCGCGTACGACACCTTCCCGGGGTCGGCCGAGAGCACCGAGCCCCCGTTGAAGCCGTACCAGCCGAACCACAGGATGAGCACGCCGATGGTGGCGAGCGGCAGGCTGTGCATCTTCGGGTGCCGCGAGGCGTCGGCGTCGAACCGGTGGTGGCGGGCACCCAGCATCATCGCGCCCACCAGCGCGGCCCAGCCACCGACGCTGTGCACGATCGTGGAGCCCGCGAAGTCGTGGAACCCGGCGGCCTGCAGCCAGCCACCGCCCCAGTGCCACATGCCGACCATCGGGTAGCAGAACGCCACGTACACCGCAGCGAACGCGAGGAAGGCCGACAGGCGCACCCGCTCGGCGACCGCGCCGGAGACGATGGTGGCCGCGGTGGCCGCGAACATGGCCTGGAAGAGGAAGTCGGTCCAGTACGTGTAGTGCCCGTCCGCGTACGCGATGCCGAGCCCGGTGGCGTCGGTGCCGATGCCGAAGCCGGCGAACCCGAAGAAGGCGCCCGCGTGCTCGGCACCCGGGTACATCAGGCCGAAGCCGACCAGGGCGTAGGTGAGCAGACCGATCGACAGGACACACACGTTCTTGAACAGGATGTTCACGGTGTTCTTCGCCTGACCGAGCCCTGCTTCGAGGCACGCGAACCCGAGGTGCATCATGAACACCATGAAGGCGGCGATGAGCATCCAGATGTTGTTCACCCAGAACAGGACATCGGCGGGGGTCAGGGCGGTCGCTTCCACGTGGGGTTCCTCCAGGGGTCGCGGCCCGCAAGAGCACGGACCGTGCCAGCAGGTCCCGATACGCGAGAACCCTCGAATGAGCGCTCCTTTCGCGGCCGGCACTGCTGATGAGGTTTCCTACATTCGCGTAGGAACAGGTCCAGAAGCCACCAGAATGTAGGATCAGGACCGTGCGCCCGGCGCGCTCCCGTCCCACAACCGGTACTGGCGCCAGTCCACTCCGTACTTCTTCGCGCGGAGGCCCATGATCCGCTCCGAGATCCCGAGCACGCGCGCGGCTTCCGCCAGGTTGCCGCGCGCTTCCTTCACGGCGTCGAGCACCACCTCGCGCTCGAGCGCGTCGAGCCGGGCCTGCAGTCCTCCCGGTGCCGCGACGGTCCCGCTGGCTTCGCCCGTCTGGAGGGTCGGCGGCAGGTGGTGCCCGAGGATGACGCCATCGCGGGCGAGCAGCACGGCGCGCTCGATGCAGTTCTCGAGCTCTCGCACGTTCCCCGGCCAGTGGTAGGCCATCAGCATGTCGATCGCGGACGTGCTGATCCTGCGCACGTCGCGCCCGTGCGACCGGCTGCACTGCTCGACGAAGTGGTCGGCCAGCAGGAGCACGTCGGACCGCCGCTCCCGGAGCGCCGGAAGACGGATCGGGAACACGTTCAGGCGGTAGTAGAGGTCGGCCCGGAAGGCCCCGGACTCCACCATGTGCTCGAGATCCCTCGACGTGGCGGCCACGATCCGCACGTCGACCGTGATCGTCTCGTTCCCGCCGACCCGCTGGAGCTCGCCCTCCTGGAGCACCCGGAGCAGCTTCACCTGGCTGGCGGGCGACAGGTCGCCGATCTCGTCGAGGAAGAGCGTGCCCCCGTGCGCGAGCTCGAACCTGCCCTTCCGGCGCTGGGCGGCACCGGTGAACGCCCCGCGCTCGTGGCCGAACAGCTCGCTCTCCACGAGGGAGTCGGGCAGCGCCGCGATGTTCACCTTCACGAACGGCCGGTGCGCGCGGTCGCTCCCCTGGTGCACCGCCGACGCCACGAGCTCCTTGCCCGTTCCGGACTCGCCCCTGAGCAGCACGGTGGCGGGGCTCCTCGCGACCTGCCCCACCGCCTCGTACACGACGCGCATGGGCTTCGAGCGCCCGATGAGCGAAGCGGGCTGGAGCTCGGCGGCCTGCTCGGCGCTCCGCTGGATGGCGCGACGCGTCGCGGGGACCAGCAGGCCCGCGAGCAGCACCAGCACGCGCTCGTCGTCGTCCAGCGACGCCTCCGCCACCCCGTCGCGGTAGGCGCCGAGAGCCCCGAGCACGCCGTCCTCCGTGCGCACCGGCACCACGAGGAACGCGCGTGGGTCGAGCGGATCGCGGTCTCCGACGCGCTCGCCCGCCAGCCGGGCTCCCGGCAGCACCCGCTCGGCACGCCCGGTCTCCACCACGCGCCCGACCACCCCCTGGCCGGGCGCCCACCGCCCGCGCTGCACCTCGGCCGGAGTGAGCCCGTGCGCAGCCACGAGCGCGACCTCCTCCCGCCGACGGTCCCACACGCACAGCCCCGCGCGCTCGAGCCCCAGCCGCTCGGACAGCAGCCGGAGCACCGGACCGAGGATCTGGTCGAGATCCGTGGACCGCTGGAGCAGCACCCCCACCTCGTGGAGGAACGAGAGCCGGCGCTCGGCGTCTGGACGATGCATCCCACTTCCTACATCGATGTAGGAACTACGGCAAACCGAGGGGACGCGTCCACAGCGCGAGCGCGCAGTTAGGGGTCTCCGATGCTCGATGCGCTGCCCGGAACCCTCGACGAGACCGCCCGCTGGCGCCGGGCCGAGATGATCGTCGGGCTGCTCTGGTACGTGTTCAGCCTGAACGTGCTGTGGGGCATGACCGTATCGTCGTCCGCGCTCTCCGCGCTGCCCGGCCTCGACGCGTGGTCGGCCGTCGTGGGTCGGTTCGCCGTGCTCCCTGCGCTCGGCGTGCTCGGTGGGCTCGCGTTCCTGCTCCGCCACCAGTGGCGGGCACGCGCCGAGATCGACCGGCTGGTGGGCGGGCCCATCGATCGCCGCGAGCCCCTGCTGGTGTTCGGGAGCACCACGATCGTCGCCACGCTCGCCTGGATCGCGCGCCCCGCGCTCGACCCCGTGGCCTTCTGCATCGCGATCCTGCTGTTCTGCACGCCGCTCGTGTGGGTCGGCGTGCGCGCCTCCAGCCGCAGCACGCGGTGGGTGTGGCTCGTCACGGCGTTCGGGGTGGTCGCGGCGGCGACGCTCGCCGCGATCGAGATCCGATACGGGCCCCTCCAGGGCGCGTCCGACGACGCGCTGTTCTCCATCGTGGCCGGTGTGCTGGGCCTCGCCGGCGTCGGGCTCGTGCTCACGTTCGGCCTGCTCGGCGTGGTGCTGTTCGGCTTCCTGCAGGCCGAGCGCGCCTGGAACCGCGGCGACCTCGAGGGCGTGGCCCGGATCTCGTACGGCGGCCTGCTCGAAGACAGCCCCCAGGTACTCGAAGCGCTGCGGCTGCTCGAGCGCGGCGACGAGGTCGAGGAGCGCTATCATCGCCTGGCCGCGGCCCTCCCGCTCACCGGCCCGGTCCACGTGCTGGCCCAGCTGCTCACCGATCGCGACGACCCGCGCGCAGCCCCGGTGGCACGGGCCGGAATCGATGCGTTCCCGCTGTCCCCCGCCTCGCTGCTGGCCTTCGCACGGGTCGTGCGTCGCTCGCACCCGGAAGAGGCCGTCGACGCGCTGCGCGCCGCGGAGACCCGCGGGTTCGGCGGCTCGTCCCGCGCGCCCGTGGTCCTGGCCCTCGAAGCGTGCAGCCTGGCCCACCTCGGGCAGCACGGAGCCGCGCGCAAGCAGCTTTCCGAGCTCGACCCGGGCGACCACCCCATCCACGCCGCGGAGGCCCGTCTCTACGCGGCCGAAGCGTGGGAGGTGCTCGGAGACCCCGACCGCGCGGCGTCCCTGCGGTCCGAGGTCACCGGGGTGCCGTCCTTCGTGCGCCGGGCGGCCGAGCGCGCCCTCTGAACGAGGGGCACGGAGGCGTGGTCCACACTCGAGCCGTGCGGACTGTCCCGTCGCCACGGCGTCCGCGCCAGAAAGACCACGCCTGTAGCGAGGACAGCGTCTGCGTCCCTCCTCATCCGCCCATCGCCACGACGCCGCGTGTCTGGACCCCGCCTCCGTGCCCCCTCCGTGCCCCTTCGTGCTCTCCGTGTCGAAATCAGGCGTTCCTGGCTGAAACGCCGACGGGGGAGCCGGGGAGGCGAGCTTGACCTTGGGGTCCAGTCGATCCTGCTCGACGTCCCGGGCGACGCGTCCGCCCCGCACCTCTGCGGACCTCCGGACCAACCGGAGGCCCGTCAGTGGCGCCAGAGCGCGATGCCCCCCAGCAGCCCCGCCGCGTTCGCGACCTTCACCACGTTGTCGGGCAGCGTCGCGTTCACCTTCTTCGTGTTCCCGCCGCCGAGGTACAGCCGGCGCGGGTTGAACAACCGCTGCCACACGTCGACGGCCTCGACGAGCCGGGCATTCCAGCGCTTCTTCCCCTTCCGGTCGAGCGCCACCTTCCCGAGCTCCTGCTCGAAGCTCCGCCCCTTCCGGAACGGCGCGTGCCCGAGCTCCAGGTTCGGGACGAGCACGCCATCCACGAACAGCCCCGACCCGACGCCCGTTCCGAGCGTCACGGTGAGCTCGACCCCCTGACCCTCGATCGCGCCGTACCCCTGCACGTCGGCGTCGTTCGCGACCCGCACGGGCTTCCCGAGCGCGCCGCTCAGCGCCTCGGCCAGGGGGAACCCGGCCCACGCCCCGTCGAGGTTGGGCGCGTTCAGCGTGACGCCCGCGACCACCACTCCGGGGAAGCCCACCGACACGCGGTCGTACGCGGGCTGACCCGCGCCCAGGGCCGCCAACGCGGACACCACGGACTCGGGGGTCGCGGGACGCGGTGTCGGGACGCGTCCCCGCTCCGACAGCGGCTCGCCCGCCGGGTCCAGCACGATCATCTTGAGCCCCGTCCCTCCGATGTCGATCGCCAACGTCCGCATCTGCCTGCCTCCTGGTGGTCGCCGAGTCTCGCACGCGCGCCGCGCGTTAGGTGCCGCCACCCATCCGGACGGACCCATGCGACTGCTGCTCTCTCTCGCCTTCCTGCCCTGCCTCGCCCACGCGGAGGACGACGCGGCGAAGGACGACGAGAAGCCGAAGTGGAGCGTCGACGCCCCGCCCGGCGAGCCCAAGCAGGTGCCGCTCGACGTGCGCGAGGGCACGTGGATGTCGCTCGACGTGCACCCGGACGGCGACCGACTCGTGTTCGACCTGCTCGGAGACCTGTACGAGCTGCCCATCGCAGGCGGCGAGGCGAAGCGGCTCACGTCCGGCATGAGCTGGGACATGCAGCCCCTCTACCAGCCCGACGGCACCGGGCTGATCTTCACGTCCGACCGCGGCGGCGGCGACAACCTGTGGCGGCTCGACGGCGAGGAGGCCACGCCCATCACCGAGGAGTCGTTCCGGCTGCTGAACAGCCCGGCGGTGCACGGCGACAGCGTGATCGGGCGCAAGCACTTCACGGGCACCCGCAGCCTCGGGGCCGGCGAGATCTGGCTGTACCACGTCGACGGGGGCAAGGGACTCCAGCTCACCGAGCGCGAGAACGACCAGAAGGACCTCGGCGAGCCCGCCTTCAGCCCCGATGGGCGGTACGTCTACTGGAGCCGCGACGCGACCCCCGGGAAGTACTTCGAGTACAACAAGGACAGCAACTCCGGCATCTACGTGATCGAGCGGATGGACCGTGAGGACGGGCGTGTCGAGCGGGTCGTCGGCGGAGCGGGCGGCGCCGTGCGCCCCACACCGCACCCGGATGGCCGTCACCTCGCGTACGTGCGGCGGATCCGGCACCGGAGCGTGCTGATGCTGCGGGACATGGACACCGGGGCCGAGCGCATGCTGTGGGACGGCCTCGACCGAGACATGCAGGAGACCTGGGCGATCCACGGCGTCTATCCCCGGTTCGACTGGACCCCCGACGGGAAGGCCGTCGTGATCTGGGCGCAGGGCGGCCTGTGGCGGGTGGACGTCGATGTCGCGGGGACGGGTCCCGGGGCCGCATCGCGCATCCCGTTCCACGTGGCGGACACCCGGGAGGTGCGCGAGCCCCTCCGGTTCCCGGTCACCGTGGCGCCCGACCGCTTCGACGTGAAGATGCTGCGTGGGGTGCGCACGAGCCCGGATGGGTCGGCGGTGGTGTTCGAGGCGCTCGGTCACCTGTGGGTGCGCACCCTGCCCGAAGGCGAGCCGAAGCGGCTCACGAAGGACGACGGGGTGCGCGAGCTCGAGCCGAGCTGGTCGCGCGACGGGAAGCAGATCGTGTACGTCGCGTGGTCGGACGCCGGGCTCGGCGAGCTCCGCGTGGTGTCGGCGAAGGGCGGCAAGGGCAAGCGCGTCACGCCAGAGCCCGGGCACTACCGCGAGCCCGCGTTCACGCCGGAGGGCCGCAGCGTGGCGTACCGGAAGGCCACGGGCGGGCACCTCGTCAGCGACCTGTACGGCAAGGACCCCGGTCTGTACGTGCTCGATCTGAAGTCGGGCCGCTCCGAGCGAGTGTCGCGCAGCGGACGCAGCCCGCACTTCGCGCGCGACGGCGGCACGCTCTGGTACCTCGACGGCGACGAGCAGCTCACGCTCGTGAGCCTGGATCTGAAGACGCGCGAGACGGTCGTGCACGCGAAGTCCGAGATGGCCACGGACTTCCGGGTGTCCCCGGACGGGCGCTGGCTGGCCTGGCAGGAGCAGCACGACGTGCACGTGCGCCCGTGGATGCCGACCGGTCACACGCTCTCGGTGTCGGTGGGCGCCACCGACATCCCGCAGGCGACGGTCTCGGGGGATGCCGGCACGAACCTGCACTTCAGCGGCGACGGGCGCACGCTGTGGTGGTCGATCGGCCCGACGCTCGAGGGCACGCCCCTGTCCGACGTGCTCGAAGAGGCCGCGACGGTCCGTGATCGGAAGCAGTACGCGCTGGGCTTCCAGGCGCCGCTGTCGCGTCCGACGGGCGTGTCCGCGGTGGTGGGCGCGCGGCTCCTCACGATGAACGGCGACGAGGTGATCGAAGACGGCACGGTGGTGTGGGAGGGCGACCGCATCGTCGCGATCGGGCCGAAGTCCGGAACCCCCGTGCCCGCGGGCGCCTACGTGATCGACGGCACCGGGAAGACCGTGATGCCGGGCCTCATCGACGTGCACGCGCACGGTCCGCAGGGCTCGGGCGGTCTGATCCCCCAGCAGAACTGGGACATGCTGGCGAACCTCGCATTCGGCGTCACCACGATGCACGACCCGTCGCACGACACCGACGAGTTCTTCGCGGCCAGCGAGCTCCAGAAGCACGGCGACCTGCTCGCGCCCCGCCTGTTCTCGACGGGCACCATCCTGTACGGCGCGAAGGTTCCCGGCCTGACCGCCGAGATCGACGACCTCGACGACGCTCTCGCCCACCTCCGCCGAATGTCGGCCGCCGGTGCGGTGTCCGTGAAGTCGTACAACCAGCCCCGCCGGGAGCAGCGCCAGCAGGTGCTCGAAGCCGGGCGCCAGCTCGGGATCATGGTCGTGCCGGAGGGGGGCTCGCTCCTGCAGCACAACCTCACGATGATCGTCGACGGGCACACGACGATCGAGCATGCGCTGCCCGTCCAGCGCGTGTATGCCGACGTTCTGCAGCTGTGGACGGGCAACCGCGTCGGCTACACGCCCACCCTGGGGGTCGCGTACGGCGGCCTGATGGGCGAGGAGTACTGGTACGCGAAGACCGACGTGTTCGCCGACGAGCGCCTGCTCACGTTCGTGCCGCGCTGGGTGCTCGACCCGCGGGCCCGTCGGCGCGAGCTGTCGCCGGACGGCGAGTACAACCACTTCGACGTGGCGCGGTTCGCGAAGACCCTCGTGGACGCGGGCGGGTGGGTGAACCTCGGCGCCCACGGCCAGCGCCAGGGGCTCGCCGCCCATTGGGAGCTGTGGATGTTCGAGCAGGGGGGCATGACGCCCCACGAAGCCTTGCGCAGCGGCACGATCTACCCCGCGAAGACGCTCGGCTTCGATCGGGATGTCGGCTCGCTCGAGGTCGGGAAGCTCGCCGACCTGCTCGTGCTCGATGCGAACCCCCTCGAAGACCTGCGCAGCTCCAGGGAGATCGCGCTCACGGTGCTCGGCGGCCGCGTGTACGACGCTGCCACGATGACGGCCGTGCACCCGGCAGCTCCGGCGCGCCCCCCGCTCTGGTTCGAGTCGCAGGGCACGAACTGGCGGCCGCCCGCACCGGAGTAGGCGTCACTCCTCGTTGTCGCCGTTCGCTCCGGTGTCGACGACTTCCTTCTCCGCGGGCTCCTCGGCGGGCTTCGCCTGAGCCTTCGCTTCGGCCTTCACCTCGGCTTCGGGAGTGGAGCGGGACGACGAGAACAGGCCACAGCCCGTGAGCAGGACGAACGCGGCGGCCAGGGACATCAGACGCATGGGGTCTCCAGGGGACTACGCCGCCCCGGCCTGCACGCGTCGTGCCTCGGATCGGCCCGAAACCAGGGGCATTTCACCCCATCACCCCCGGTCTGGGGGCGTTCTGCCTCGCTATCGGGGCCCGAACGCGTCGAGGGCCGCCAGGGCCTGGCGCTGCATGTCCGCATAGTCGCGGACGACGCCGAGGCGGGCCTCCGACCCGTGGACGGCCCGTGCGATGCGGAGCACCACCCGCGCCAGCGCGCGTCGATCGCCGGCCAGCGCGGCCGCCACGAGCACGTCGCGCATCCCGAGCGCGATCCGCAGGCGTCCCCCACCCCACGCCTCGATGCGGTGCGAGCTGGCGATGGCGTGGATCTCGACCTCGATCCCCACGACCATCCGCTGCACGGCGTGGTGCAGGATCGTCTCGACGGAGGGGCCCTCCGTGGTGTCCTCCGGCTCTTCGCCCACGCTGTGGGCGTCGATCGCCACCGCGTCGCCCATGAACCCGTGCACGGCGAACGGGAAGGTCGGCCGGACGGTGGCGCGCGACAGGAGCCACAGGCGCATCGACCCCCACTTCTCCCCGTCCGGCATCGGCACGGTCACGGCATCGGCGAGGCGATCGGCCAGCGCCTGCGGGATCGGGTTCGCCGGGTGCAGCGCCATCCACGCGAAGTCGGCGGCATACCGCTCCGCCGTGACGCGGCGCTCCGCAGGGAGGTCGCCGCTCAGCACGACCAGCAGGCGCTCCAGGAGCTCGAGCGCGGAGTCCTGCAGCTCCGACAGGCCTTCCTGGGCACCCTCTCCGCGGGTGTGGACGAACCCGTGGCATCGGATGTGGCGGTCGAGCTCTGAGGCCACGTGCGTGCGCCAGCCGCGCCGCAGGAACACGCTCCCTGTCGGGTCGTACGGGTGCCGAAGGCCGAGCCAGCCGCGCCCGGTGTCCCCGGCCACCTCGACCCTCGCGATCCAGTCGTCCCCCTCCACGGGCACCTGGGTCCACACGGACGGCGCGTCGTCGAATCGCCAGCGCAGCCGGGCGCCGAGCGAGGTGAGGACCGCCGCCTCGTCGGCCGTGACGAGCACGGTCTCCGACTCCATGACCTCCGGACCGCCACGGAACGCCACGCGCACCACGCCGTCGAGCACCTGCGCGAGCGAGACCTCGTGGCGGCTCGAGGCCATGAGCGGGCCCGCCGGGACGTGCGGGTGGAGCGCGAGCACCGCGAGCCGCACGAGATCGGCGCGGTGGACCGAGCTGCCGGACCAGGGCGTCAGGGACGGGTCGTGCTCGGAGGCGAGCAGCGCAGCGAGCCCCGCCCAGCCGGCGTTCCAGGGCACCTCCATGCTGGCCGTGCGCTGTGCGGCGAGCAGCACGGGGTGTGGGCTCGCGGCCGTCGACCAGCCCTCCGGTGGGGCTGGGGCGAACGACGACCCCAGCCGGACGAGCGCCAGCGCTTCGGCACCCGGATCCGCCGTGTCGGCGGGCCTCCAGCGGGCACCGTCCCACCTGAGCTCGGCCAGCCAGAGCCGCGAGAGCTCCGGACACGTGAGGTGCCCGACCCCGAAGCGCTCAGCGAGCGGAGCCAGCGCGTTCACCTCGCCCAGATCGGCCACCTCGAGCACCTGGTGCGTGCCCACCGCATCCACGAAGGCGCGCGCGGTGAGCCCGCTCCTGACGAGCGGTGTGTCGAGCACGTGCCTCGCTTCGGCCGGCCAGTTCGAGGGGAAGCGCAGCACCGGCGGCCCCCCGGGGTCGGGCAGCATCTCGATGGTGTCGACGAGCAGGGCCCGGCACAGCTCGCTGTGGGCCCGCTGCACCCTCTGCGGGTCGTCGGGCACGAGCCGCCAGAGGTGCTTCCGAGCTGCACCCGCGGCCATCGCCACGTGCTTCCAGCGATCCTCCGGCTCCCAGGCGTCCACCTCGACCACGAGGCTCACGCCCGGCGCGCTGACCGGCAGTGCGTAGATCCCGACGGCGTGCCCACGGCTGGCCACGAGGAGCGGCACGGTGGTCTCGACCGGACCGTCGCGGCGGGGTTCCCGCCACCCGGGCAGTCGTCCGTCGAGGTGCAGCTGGATGCGCACGGTGCTGTCGGGGAGGTTCACGAGGTAGTGCGAGGTGCGCACGGACTTCGCGCGCTGCTCGACCACGAACGCGGCGTCGTCGGGCAGCACGCGATGCAGGCCGAGCGCGGGGAGCTCGGCACCGAGAGAGAGCGCCTGGTCGGGCGTGATCACGAGCACGCGCTCGGGGAAGCGGAGCGGATCGAGCGCGTCACGCAGGGCGTCGAGGTGTTCGGGCGCGATCCAGTACACGCGGTCGGCGGGGTCGAGCCGGGCGAGCGACGCGACCTCGACGAGCTCGTCGCGGCCGAGCATCCGCACGCCTTCGTCGAGCGGGGGCGGCTCGAAGAGCTGGGGGGTGTCGTCGGCCTCGGCGCGCTCCTCGATCAGCGGCGGGAGCTCGGGCAGCACGTACGAGGCGTGGTGGAGCTGCCGGGCGATGGGCTGGAGGTAGTGCAGCAATCGACGCCAGCTCGCGTCGTCCACGATGTCCGACATGTCGGCGGTCTTCACCAGCGAGTCGTCGCGGATCACCCCCGACACGCCCGGCCCGAGCTCCGGGATCTCGCGCCTCGAGATGCGCACGCCCCCCACCACGAGCGTGACCAAGGGCCGCGGATCCTGGGAGTCGACGCCGATCCACCCGTCCCGGCCGTCTCCCCAGAAGCACCGCTGCACGGGCGCCATCCCGCGCAGGCGGGTGTGGGGGTCCCACCCGAACGGGCCGTCTCCGTTGAGGAAGATGCTCGTCGGGCTGTACATGCACTCGGTCTCGATGAGCTCGGCGGCCGGTGGCACGCGCCGGCTCCGGAACCTCGGAAGCCACCCCTGCGACCGGAACCGCACGTACACGTACGTGCCCATGGGGCTGTACTCGGGGATCCCGATGGTGCCCGTGCCGTCGGGGTTCAGGTCGAGGCGTGCGGCGCGCTCGGAGTCTCCGCTCTCGATGCGCAGGATCTCGGGCTTCCGCTGGAGCAGCACGTTCACCGCGATGGCGATCTGGCGCAGCGGGCGCGTCTCCTTCACGGACTCCGACGCGAACAGGTAGTCGAACAGCCCGTCGAGCTCGGTGGTGCTGATGGGACGCCCGCCGATCCAGCCGAGGGTCGCTTCGTCCTGGGTGACGTCCGCGAACATCCACCGGGCGTCGAGCATCACGGCCGCCTGCACGATCTCGAGGGCGTACTGCCCCGGATGGCGCAGCGTGAACTGGCGCATCTTCTCGAGCGCCTTGTCGCGCGACAACGTGAACTGGCGGCGCTCCACGAACGCGCCCGGGTCTCGGCTCCGTGCCAGCAGCGCGTCGAGGTCAGACATCCTGGAGCCACTCCCGGGCCGCCCGCACGGCGAGCGCGTCGAAGTTGTCCTCGTCGTACATCTGCTCCTCGACCATCACGACCTGGGCGAGCGCGAACCCCGCGAGGTCGGCGTCGCTCGCGCCGAGCTCGAGCAGGCGCACCACGTGCGGGTGCCGTCGGTTCACGACCACCCAACGCTGCAGCATCATGAGCGGGGTCAGGTGCTGCCACGCCCGACGGGCCGAGCCCCAGGCACCCCGTCGCGCCGGGCGTCTCAGCAGGCCATCCTTCACGCGACCCTCGACGAACAGGGTGTTCTCGGAGCTCTGGGCGCCTTCGACATCACACACGCCGAGCTTCACGCCGTTCCCGGTCGCGACACCGAGGTGGCTGGCGGCACTCTCGAACACCGCGCGCTGGGCCGGGGGGAGCTCGGAGATCGCGACGGGTCGCGTCACCGCGAAGGCCTCGGCCACGTCGTCGATCCGGTGCCCGGCGAGGGCCGTGCGCAGGAGTCCGACGGTGCGCGCATCGTAGCGGAGCACCTTCACACCGCGCCGCCACAGGGTGTGCCCGAGCGCTTCGTCGGCGGGGTGCACGAACCAGGCTTCGCGCCCGAACGGACCGAGCGGCGCGACCTCCGCGAGGGTGCGCGCCCGACCCCCGAGGTCGACGAACAGCGGCACGTCCCACGGGAGCGGCTCGTGCTGGGCATCGAGGGCCAGGAACTCGTGCCAGACGCCGAGATCCCCGCCTTCGCGGGCGATCTGCGACACGCGCACCTCGAGCTCGGCGCGGAGCTTGCGGGCGGCGCGGGTGACGACGTCCATCGCTTCGTACCAGGCCTCGTCCTGGATGACGTTGTCGCGGGTGAGGGTGTGCTCGATGCGCCGTGAGCGCACCTTGAACGACAGGTGCCCGACGAGGTGGGCATACCGCTCGCCCAGGTGCCCGGGGTCTCGGGACCGCAGCAGGGTGAGCCCCCCGCTGAAGAACCCCCACGACGGGCTGCGCTCGAACCCGACCACCGCCTCGACGTCGCCCTCGACGTGCCGGACCTCGAGCTCGGCGTGGTCGAGGGAGAACGGCCGGTTCAGGGTCTCCTCGACGGGGGCCGTATCGAAGGCCGCGAACACGTCGTCTTCGCCACCTCCCTCCGGAACGGCGCCGTCGGGGAGGGACCGATCCCGGGTGAGGTCGCGGAACAGGAGGGGCGTCTCGGCGTGCTCGCACCAGCGCACGAGGGTGTCGCGGGCGTCGGTCACCATGGCCGCCACCGCGCCGTCCCGCACGCGCTTGTAGAGGGTGATCGCCGTGCCCTGGACGGGCCCGTCCCACGGGCGCCGCTCGAAGCTCCGGTCCTGGTGGAACAGGATCTCCCAGTTCTCGCCGTGCCGGCCCGTGAGCACGCGCACGAGCACCGGGTCGATGGCGAACACCGACGTGAAGCCGATGCCGAACTTCCCGATCGTGGAGAGGTCGCCCTCCTTCGCGGACGAGAAGAGGCGCGTGAGCTGGGTGTCGATGATCGCGGCATCCATGCCCTGACCGAAGTCGGCGACCTCGATCTCGAGCACTCCGCGCCCTCCGTCGCCCGGCGAGTACCGCAGCTCGATCTCGATGCGCGGCGTGCCGGCGTCGATGGCGTTCTGCACGAGCTCGCGCAGGCAGTCCATCGGGTGCGCGAACTGCTTGACCAGGTTCCCGAGGGCCTGTTGGATGAGGTCGGGGCTTTCGTTCACGGTGGCCATCCTACCGTCAGAACCCGAGGGACGTACCGAGCAGGAACACCGGCGTCACCTCGCCTCCCGCCATCCACGCGTCGCAGCCGGCGTCGAGCTGTGCGCTCTTCGAGAGGCTCCACCACCCCCCTCCGCCCACGAACCCGGAGCCTGCGACATCCGAGCCACCGTTCACGTACAGCCCGCCCCCGTCGAACGCGACGCTGGCCCCCCCTCCGAACAGCACGGAGGGATCGGCGTCCTGGAGCACCGACACCGATCCGTGCCCCCAGAACCCGACGCGACCCAGCCCGAGCGCGACGTTCGCGCCCACCCCACCCCCGAGCGCGCCGCTGGAGGGGTCGTACACCAGCTCGGGCACAGCCGACACGCTCCAGCGCGGCCCCACCGAAGCCGCGACCTTCGCGCCCAGCCCGACCGTGCCCAGCCCCACGTCGTCGGCGACCGTGACGTCCGGTGCGCGCAAGCGGAGCTCGAGCCCGTCGTCGACCCCGATCCGTCCGACGATCCCGGAGGTTCCGAACGCCAGCGGCGACGGCACGAGCGCCACGCCACCCTCGATCATCACGTGGCCCTTGCCGGGCGTGCCCGTGGAGTCGCCCACCCCGGGACGGTCGGGCGAGAACTGCACGGCCGAGCGCGGCGCTCCGTAGATCGCCTCCACCTCGGTGGCGTGCGCGGGGCTCGCGAGCGCGATCCCCACGGCCAGCAAGGCCCCACAAGACGGGCAGGCGCCGGGGCGGATGGGGGCGCGGCAGGACGAGCAGGCGTACATCGGGTCTCCGGGGTCGCGGGCTGTGAGGGTAGCGCAACCGGGACGCGATCCCGGCACCCCGATGACGGCTCGAGGCGAACGAGGTACGGCGCGCTGCGTGTGGATCGTGCGCATACCCATCTCGGCGCGCGGTACAATCACGACGAGGGCTCGAACGATGTTCGCATGGCAGATCCTGGTTCCGGGCGCCCTGGGCGCGACTTTCTACGCTGACACCGACAACGACGGGTACGGCGATCCCGCCAACACGGTCGACGTCCCCACGCAGCCGGTCGGCTACGTCACGAACGGCCTCGACTGCAACGACACCGCGGCATCAGACAACCCGATGGGGGTCGAGGCCTGCGACAGCCGCGACAACGACTGCAACGGCGAGGTCGACGAGAGCTGCTCGCTCGTGTGCGACACCGAGGTCTTCGGCGACAGCGTCTACTACTTCTGCGACGAGCTCCTGGACTGGAACGCGGCCCGGAACGTGTGTCTGGCCGCCGGGTTCGACCTCACGACCATCGATGGCCCCGCCGAAGACGCGTTCCTCGACGTCACGGCCGACGCGATCTCCACGGAGAAGTTCTGGATCGGCGGCACCGACGTCGTCACCGAAGGCACGTGGACGTGGATCGACGGCACGCCGTTCGTCTACTCCAACTGGCATGCGGGCGAGCCCAACGACGCGGGCGGCAACGAAGACTGCATGCAGCTCAACCGCTACACCGACGGCAGCTGGAACGACGAGCCGTGCTCCAGCGCGTTCCGGTACGTGTGCGAGAACGACGGGATCACGCCGCCCGTGTGGTACCCGGACGTCGACGGCGACGGATACGGCGACCCCACGATGCCGCTCTCCACGCTGGTCCCGCCCGGTGGTGGGTACGTCACGAACGGCCTCGACTGCGACGACACCGAGTTCGACATCTCGCCCGACGCGACCGAGCTCCCGGCCGACGGCGTCGACCAGGACTGCGACACCGACGAGCTCTGCTACGCCGACGACGACGGAGACCTCTACGGAGACGGGCTGGTCCTGTCCGACGATCTGTCCTGCGACGGAACGGGCGAGTCGGATGTCGATGGCGACTGCGATGACACCGACCCCGACCGGTTCCCCGGCCAGACGTGGTTCCCCGACTGTGACGACGATGGCGAGCCCGCGTCCACGAGCGTCATCGCGTGCGACCCCGCGGGCACCCGTCCGTGCGTGGGCAACGTCGACCCCGCCGGCGGGTTCTCGCTGACGATGGGCGCCGACTGCGACGACGAAGACCCGTCCGTGACGCTCGACTGCTCGGGCGACGCCGATACCGACGCCGACACCGACAGCGACACGGACTCCGATGCGGATACGGACTCCGATGCCGACGCCGACGCCGATGCAGACACCGACGCGGATGCCGATACGGACGCCGACGCAGACACAGACGCGGATGCCGATACGGATGCCGACGCTGACACCGACGCGGATGCCGATACGGACGCAGATGCAGACACGGATGCCGACGCTGACACCGACGCAGACGCCGATACGGACGCAGACGCCGATACGGATGCCGACGCTGACACCGACGCGGATGCGGACGCAGACGCAGACACCGACGCTGACGCCGATGCGGACACCGACGCCGATGCCGATGCCGACACGGATGCGGACGCCGATGCCGATGCCGACACGGATGCCGACACCGACGCGGACGCCGATGCCGACACCGACGCGGACGCCGATGCCGACACGGATGCGGACACCGATGCCGACACCGACGCTGATGCCGATGCGGACACGGACGCCGACGCCGATGCGGACACGGACGCCGACACCGACACCGACGCCGATGCAGACGCGGACACCGATGCGGATACCGATGCCGACACGGACGCAGACACCGATGCGGATACCGACACCGATGCGGATACCGACACCGACGCCGACACCGACACCGACGCGGACACCGACACCGACACCGACGCGGATGCGGATGCCGACACCGACACGGACACGGGTGCCGTCGACACCGGCGTGATCGAGACCGGTCTCGACACCGACGACACGGACACGGACGACACGGACACGGACGACACGGACCCCGACACGGGGACCACGGACACCGACACCGACGCCGACACCGACGCCGACGCCGACAGCGACACCGACGCCGATGCCGACTCCGACTCCGATGCGGACTCCGACGCCGATGCCGACACCGACGCGGACTCCGACACCGATGCGGACACCGACACCGATACCGACGTGACGGACACCGACGACGGCAAGTACTGGGGTGGCGCGTGTGGCTGCGCGAGCTCGACTCCGTCGGGCACCTGGCTGCTGCTCGGCCTGCTCCCGGTCCTCGTTCGTCGCCGCTAGATGGACGCCCACACGGTGAACCTCGGGGGCACCGCGCTCCGCGCCCGTCGCTCTGGCGGGCTCGGAGTGGTGCTCGAAGGGCGCGTCCAGGACGAGCCAGGCGCGGTCACGCCCTACATGGACGCCGTGCTGGACGACCCCGCGACCCGGGAGGCCTTCTTCCAGCTCGTGGAGACCGAGGGTCTGGTGGTGTGTCGCCACCTCGCCATCGACCCCGTGCCGTACCGCGGAGTGCGCGGGAAGCGAACCCGGGGTCGCATGAGCCAGGGGGAGTTCTTCCACCACGACGGGTGCTCGACCCCCACCCGGCCTCGCATCGTCGAGATCCGGTGCCCCGACCAGGACTGTGTGCGCGCGATGGGCACGTCCGTGGCGCGGTTCCCGGAGGTCGTGCGCACCCTGCTCGACGTGCTCCCCCACCCGCTCCTGCGTACCGAGGGCCTCGGAGAGCTCAAAGCGGCCGCGAACGCCGGTGAAGCACTCGACTGGGAGGGTGTGCAGGGCGCCGTGAACCGCGCGATCCGCCCGCTGGATGTGGAGACGGCGCGTGCGCTCCTCCGCGAGGTCGACGCGGGCTCACCCAGCTTCACGGAGCCCTGGACGCTGTCCGAGAGCCGGTTCATGGCGAACGAGAACCCCGCTCGCACGGTGCAGCACCGGCGCGCCTACCCGGTCGGGTTCGGTCCGGGCGTGCCCAACGGACGCCTGCTGAAGCGGTGGCCCGCGGAGGAGCTCCCGCTCACCGCATCGCTGTGAAGCCCCCGCCCTTCTCGAGCGCGCGACGGTAGGCCGGGCGCTCGGCGATGCGGGCCAGGTACGCCTGGATGTGCGGACGTTCGCCCGCTCCGCGCGTCATGCCGGCCTCGAGCGGGAAGCTCATCTGGATGTCGGCACCGGAGAGCTCCGAGCCCGCGAAGTACGGGTGCTTCGCGAGGTGCGCGTCGACGAACGAGAAGTGCGCGTCGATCTCGGCATCGGTGAAGCCGGAGTCGATCCTGTCGGCGATCGCACGCGTGACGGGCTTCGCGAAGAACGGGATGCGGCGGCTCCGCAGCTGCCCGACCACCAGCTTCAGCAGGAGCGGCGGCATCAGCGAGCCCTCGGCGTAGTGCAGCCAGAACCGGTAGCGCTCGCGGCCCTCGGCGTCGGTCGGCACGAGGCGACCCTCTCCGAACCGCTCCAGCACGCTCTCGAGGATGGCCCCGGACTCCGCGAGCACGGTGTCGCCGATCTGGACGAGCGGGGCCTTGCCGAGCGGGTGGATGGCGCGGAGCCCGGGAGGCGCACGGAACGTCTTCGGGTCGCGCTTCCACTCGGTGATGGCGTACTCGAGCTCCAGCTCCTCGAACAGCCACAGGATGCGCTGGGAGCGGGAGTTGTCGAGGTGGTGCAGGGTGATGTCGGGCATGGGGGCCCCTAACCCACGCTCAGTCCCAGGCGTCCGGGTTCGTGTCCGTCGCCTCGATGCGCAGGGTGTAGTCCGTCCACGCCGTGTCGGGCTGCTCCTCCGTGAGCTGCAGGCGCAGCCAGTAGTCGCGGTCGCGGTTGTGCACGGCGTCCCCGAACGTCCAGCGCCCCTCGGCATCCTGGTGCACCTCGAGCGCTTCGCCGTCGTCGTCCTCGACGTGGAGCTCGAGCATCGGGTTCACCACCTCGACCTCGAACACCGCGCCGGCTTCGACCTGCAGCGCGTACCAGTCGAGGCGGGATGCGGGCGTGAGGGTGGCCCGGATCGTGTGCGACTCGAACAGGCCCAGCCAGTACTCCGGCGCTTCCTCGTCCGTGTCGTTCGGCTCCAGGGCGTCGTCCGGCACGCTGGTCGCACGGAAGTCGACCTGCACGTCGAACGTGCCGTCCGTGACGGAAGCCTCGGAGTCCACGAGCAGCCAGTACGTGCCCGGGCCGACCTCGGCGTCGACCGTCGGACCGACCTGCACGCACGCGTCCTCCGCGTCGTGGTCGAGCAGGAAGGCCTGCACACCCGGGCCCGATGCGAGCTGGACAGCGAGCACGCCCGGCAGACCGGTGCGGATCTCGTAGACCACCTCTCCGCCCTCCCAGCGCTGGTCCCAGTCGCACCCGTTGGCGCGGATTGCGGCCTGCGGGGCTTCGGCGAGGTCACCCCGGTCGACGAACGGGAACGCGGTCACCTCGACGGGCGCGCACATCGAGCCCTCCACACAGTCGAGCCGTCCCGAGCTGACGACCTCGAGACCGCCATTGCGCGTGTACGAGGTCGGGAGCGCACAACCGACGACGACGAGGGCACACCACACGAGAGAACGCGACATCACAACCTCCGACAGAACGGTCTTCGCGAAGCCAGAGGGCCCCACGCCGCCGTTCTAGCGGGTCCAGCCGACGCGCCCAGCGGATCGACGCGACGTTTCGATCGTTTTCGGATTCCGTCACCTGCGGTACCGTCCCGACACAGGAGTCCTCATGCGTACGCCTCCCCGCTCCACCCTCTTCGCCGTGGCGGCCGTCGCTGCGGTGGCCTGCAAGTCCAAGTCCCCACCCCCGCCCGAGCCCGTCGGGATCGTCGCGGAGCCCGAGCCCGCCGAGCGCCACGTGGTCGGCGACTGGGCCGAGGCCCCGAGCCACCCCGAAGAGACGCCCGGCGATCCCGAGGCGCCCGCTCCGAAGGACGCGCCGAAGCCCCCGTCGACGGACCCAGCGCCGCAGTGAGCGAGCCCGCGGGCCACACGTCGGAGCTCCCGGACGAGTGGCTCGTCTGGCTCGCGGGGAGCCTGCTCGAGGACACCCCGATCGACCGGATCACCGCCGTGCTGGTGGAGCGCGGGCTCACTGCCGAGCGGGCCACCACGGAGATCGCGTCCCTCCAGGCGAGCCCGTCGTACCGGGCCAGTCGCGCGGCCCTCCGTCCCCGTGTGCTCGCGCAGCGGCTCCGCCAGGCCCACCTGCGGCTCGGGGACCGCGCCATCCTGCGCCGGCCGGGGCTGTCTGCAGAGGCCTTCCTGTCCGAGCACATCGCCGCGCAGGTCCCCGTGGTGCTGCCCGATCTCACCCACGACTGGCCGGCCGCCCGGTGGACGTGGTCCGGACTGGCCCACGAGCACGGGCATCTTCGCCTGCAGGCCTGCAGCGGGCGCACGTCCGTCGACACCCCCGACGACCGGTGGCGCGAGCTCTCGGTGGAGCTGTCGTTCGCCGAGCTGATCGAGCGCATCACCACACCGGGTGTCGGCAACGACCTGTACGTGGTGGCGAACAACCTGGCGATGGAGGGCCCACTGATCGGGCTGCGCGACGACTTCCGGCCCGTGCCCGGCATCCTGGCCGCGAACCGGCTCGACCAGACCGCCGCCTGGATCGGAGGTGCAGGCGCCCACACCCCGCTGCACCACGACACGTCCGACATCCTGCTGTGCCCGTTCCTCGGCGCGAAGCGCGTGTGGCTCGTGCCTCCCGAGGAGATCGAGGTGACACTCGAAGCCGACCGGTTCTGGGGTCCGTCCGTCGATCTCGACGACTCCGACCTCGCCGTGCGCGAGACCGTGGTGCAGCCGGGCGAGATGCTGCTGATCCCGTCCGGGTGGTGGCACCAGGTCACGGCACTCGAAGCGTCGCTCACGGTCACGTTCGCCGGGATGCGCCACCTGAACGGCTACAAGTGGTACCAGCCGGGCTTCGCGGAGACCCCGGGGGGTTAACGGGAACAGCGGTCGGGACACCAGACGGCCGGGGGTGAACCGATGTTTGCAGTGCTCCTGACCACCGCGCTCGGCGCGCCGCGCATCGGAGATGGGGTGCCAGCGGACGATCTGCCCGAGGTGGTGGCCTTCTCGAGTCCGTACCTCACCACCGGAGTCCTGATCCACCCGCAGGTCGTGCTCACCCACGCCCACCTGTTCGACAACGACGACCTGTCGACCGCACCGCCCGGCGCGGGTGCCCGCGTCTTCCTCGGGGGCGACATGGCGCAGCCCGGCACCGAGGTCCCCGCCACGGCCGTCGCAGTGTACCCGGAGTACCAGTCCATCGGCCCCAGCCCGAACGCGGTCTCGCAGAGCGACGGGCCCGCGCGGAACGACATCGCGCTGGTGTGGCTCGCGGAGCCGGTCGCCCTCCCCGTGATGGCGCTGAACGAGACTCCCCTCACCTCCGACTGGCGCGACGTGACCGCCGATATCGCGGGGTTCGGAGCGTTCGGGACCAACAACGGGGGACAGGGCATTCGCCGCGTGGGCCGCACGCGGATCGACGAGCTCGACGACGACGCCGTGTACCTCTTCGACCCCGACGGGCAGTTCGCCTGCACGTCCGACGCCGGGGGGCCGGTGATCCGGTACCGCGGAGATCAGCCCGTCGCGCTCGGCATCACGTGGAGCTACGGCCAATTCCCGTGCGGGGTGACCCCGAGCACCCATGGCCGCGTCGACGCCTACGTCGACTGGATCCGCACCACCCTCGCGCCGCTGGAGATCGAGACCGTGGCGCTCGAGCTGCCGTCCCTCCAGTGCACGAGCCTCCCGCGCGACCCCTCCGGGCAGCTGGTGCTGGACTGCGAGGTCACGGTCTTCGATGGCGCCCCGATCGCGCAGGTGGAGTGGAGCTGGGGGGACGGGTCCACCGACACCACGACCGACGCCAGCAATGCTCATGCGTACGGAGCCTCCGACACGTTCGCGGTGGCGGCCTGTGTCACGAGCGTCCACCGTGGTCGGGAGTACGTGGCGTGTGTCGAAACCGAGCAGCTCGTCGTGCCGGTCGTGGAGGAGGTCGAGGCCGGTGGGTGTGGGTGCGCGCACTTCGGTGGCGCGTCCATGGGGTGGCTGCTGGCCGGGTTCCTGCCCCTGCTCGCCCGTCGCTGAGCTATCCGGAGCGGACGGCCCGCTTCCCCGCGACCATCGCCTGGAGGTGCGCGGCGACCTCGGGGACCTCGACTGCGACCGGGTCGAGCCCCGCGATCTGCTGGAGCTGCGCGGGCTCGCTGCACAGGAGGCGGATCGACCGGCCGTCCAGCAGGTCGAGGGTGAGATGGACCCGGCCCGCACGGGCCCGGACGATGTCCGACCGCGCGAAGCGCTCGGTGTGGCCGCCCTGGTGCAGGGTCGCGAGGTCGCCGTGGAGCACGAGCATCTCGGGGTGATCGAGGCGAAACCGCGTCCACAGCAGGCCTCGGAGCCACACGAACCCGCCCGCGAGGAGCGGGGCGAACAGCACGAGGATGAACGCGGCCATCGCGGGCACGGCGAGGGCCATCGGGAGCGGCCCCTCATAGCGTGCCTTCAGAGACCCTCCGACCGCGCCTGTGAAGGCCGACCCCCAGCCTCCACCCAGCCACACCCAGTACGCGCCCAGCGCGAGAGGCGGTGCCAGCATCGCGAGCCACAGCTCCCACTCGGGCCGCGTCCACACCACCACGTCACCCTCGTCCATGGCGACCCTGGCGACCGCAGGCAGTGAGCGACGCTCCTCCGCGGCCGCACGCGCCTCCTGCTGCCAGACCCTCCAGGCCAGCGGGCCGTCCTCGCGCTCCGGGCGCGCCAACCGGGCGATCGCGAACCCCAGGCCCCGGTACACCGCGAGCCAGCTCACGAGGGTGCCCGTCGCGAGCCCCCCGGGCCCGCACACCAAAGCGGTCGCGTGCCGGTCGAGCGCCGCCTCGGCCAGGCGGGCCACGAGCCCCTGCGGGTCGCGTACCCTCAGCGTCCGCGCCTGCGCTCCCCGACCGACCCGAACCCCGACGCGGCACGGAACGACCGTGTCGAGCTCGAACCCGAGCCTCCCGACGACCCCCCACCCGTTCCGCACCTCGATCACGGGCTCCGGCCTCCACACCGACCACCCGACGAACAGCGCGACCCCGAAGCAGGGCAGCAGCAGCATCGCGGTCTGGGACGCGGCGATCCCGAGCATCGAGCCGAACACCACCAACAGCGCGGCGGCCGCGACAGGGTCCGGACCCCACAGGAACGGCACCCGGGTGTACGTGTCGCGGCGCACGAGCCCAGGCCCCGCCGGCAGCACACGTCCTTCGTTCCACACCGAGCCGATGGCGATTCCCCAGAACGCCAGCACGGCGAGCACGGGATGGCGGGGCACCACGCCGATCAGCACGGTGAGGGCGACGATGCCCACCAGGAAGCACGCCACGACCCCCACCACCACGAGCGCCGAGGCCAGCATCCCCATGGGCGGTCGGTGCTCGGGCGAGGGGTCCATGTCCCCGAGGATACCGCGGTTGCCGGGGTTCAGCCCGTGTTCCGCAGCCCCTGCGCGACCCCGTTCAGGGTCGTGCCGAGCGCGCGATCGACGCTCTCACCGGCCCGCTTGCGCCGCAGCAGGCTCACCTGGAGCAGCGACAGCACGTCGACGTAGGGATTGCGGAGCTGGATGGACCCGCGGAGCATCGCGTTCGCGTGCAGCAGGTGCGGGCGGTCGCGGATGGCGAGCACGGCGCGCACCGTCTGCTCGAACTCCGTGGTGAGCTCGGCGAACAGCGCGGGGTCGCCCTCCAGGGTGTCGACGTACAGCGCGGCGATCTCGGGGTCGGCCTTCGCGCACACCATCTCGACCTTCGCGAGCAGGTCGTCGAAGAACGGCCACTCGCGCGCCATGGTCCGCAGGACCTCGAGGTTCCCGGCGTCGAGCTCGCTCTGGAGCGCGGAGCCCACGCCGAGCCAGGCCGGCAGCATGAGCCGGATCTGCGTCCACCCGAACACCCAGGGGATCGCGCGGATGCCCGCCATCGTGCCGGCCCCGCGGTCGCGGTACGCAGGACGGCTCCCGAAGTGCACGTTCGCGAGCTCCTTCACGGGGGTGCACTGCAGGAACATCCCGTACACGCGCTGCTGTTCGTGCACCCGGCTGCGGAAGGCCGGCAGGGCGACGGCCGCCATGCGGTCCATCAGCGCGATCCACTCGGGCCTCGCGGGCGGACGCTGCTCGACGGTCGCCATCAGCGTGCCCGTGAGCATGACCTCGAGGCTGCGCTCGGCGAGCTCGGGCAGCCCGAACTTCTGGCTGATGACCTCACCCTGCTCCGTGATCTTGATGCGCCCGTCGACCGTGCCGGGCGGCAGCGCGACGATCCCGCGGTACACCGGGCTCCCGCCCCCGCGCCCGACCGTCCCGCCGCGACCGTGGAACAGCGTGAGCCGCACGCCATGCTCCCGGCACACATCCGACAGGGCGGTCTGCGCCCGCACGAGCTCCCAGGCGGCGGGCAGCGTGCCGGCGTCCTTCCCGCTGTCGCTGTACCCGATCATCACCTCCTGCCGCATGCCACGGGCCTCGAGCTGCCGGCGGTACGCGGGGTCGGCGAACAGGTCGCGCAGCACGTCGGGCGCCCGCACGAGGTCGTCGCGCGTCTCGAACAGCGGCACGATGTCGATCGCGCTCGTGGCCGGCTCGGATGCGAGGTCGAGCAGCCCGGCCTCCCGGGCGAGCAGCGCGACGCGCAGGAGGTCTTCGGACCGGTGGCACATCGAGATGATGTAGGTCTCCGCGACCGCGGACCCCGCCTCGGCGTGCAGCGTGCGGACCGCATGGAACACGTCGAGGCACTTCGCCGAGCGCGGGTCCAGAGGCACGTGCGGACCCGCGAGCGGCCGACGTCCGAGCAGCTCGCGCACGAGGCCCGCGCGGTCGAGGCGTCCGATGCCCGTCGCATCACAGAGCGCCTCCAGCGTCGCGGTGTGCACCTCGCTGTCCTCCCGCACGTCCATCCGCAGGCCGAAGAACCCGTGGGTGCGCACCTCCATCCGCAGCGGATCGACCCACCGTCGGCGCGTGCGCCCCGCCCCCGCGGCGTCCAGCGCAGCCCCCACGCTGTCGAGGTCGGCCATGAACGCGCCCGCATCCGGGTAGGCCGTGGGATCCTCCGCCACCCGGCCCGCATCGAGCTGCGCCACCAGATCGCGGGCGCTCTCGAGCCGCGCCTTCACGTACGACAGCAGCAGGCGCAGCGGCTCGTCCCGGTCGCGCCGGCCATCCCGCGCGAACACCGCCGGGAGCAGCGTGTGGTACGCGTCGATCGTCGCCCGCATCGCATCCGTCTCGCCCACCACGCGCGTCGAGACCGACAGGCGCTGCACGAGGCGGTCGACCCGCTCCGCGTACCGGCTCAGCATCTGATGCTTCGCGCGCCGGGCCGCGGCGAGGGTGGTCTCGGGCGTGACGAACGGGTTCCCGTCGCGATCTCCGGCCACCCAGGTCCCCGGGACCAGGCGCGGTGTCGATGCCAGCGGACGCCCGAACGCCGCCTCGAAGGCATCCTGAACACCGAGCAGCACGCGGGTTCCCGCGGAGGCGAGCCGGGTGTCGAGGTACCACAGCACCGTGCTCACCTCGTCGAGCACCCCCGGACGGTCCGGACGGTTCTCGGCCGTGAGCCACAGGACCTCGACCTCGACCTCGAGCGCTTCGAGGCGCACCGCGCGCTGGTGGTCGGGAAGATCGTCGGCCGCGAGCAGCAGGTCGGCCACCCGTGCTTGGAGCGAGAGGACCGTGCGGCGCGTGGACTCGGTGGGATGGGCCGTCATCACGGGGCTGACCTCGAGCGCGGCGAGGGCCCGCTCCACCTCGTCGGCCGTGGCCCCCTGGTCCCCGAGCCGCGCGAGCGCCCAGGCGAACGAGCCCGGCTGGTCGGGGTGATCCTCACGACGGGCGTAGGACCGGCGCCTGCGGACGCGGTGGATCTGCTCGGCCGTGTTGATGAGCAGGAAGAACAGCGTGAACGCGCGAGCCACGCGCTCGGCCACATCCACCTCGAGCCCGTCGACCCGCGCCAGGAGCTCCGGGAGACCCAGCGCACCGTCCTCCTCCCGGCGGCGCGCCCGACACGCCAGCCGCAGCGTCTCCACGGCCTCGAACACGGCGTCGCCCTCGAGCCGCCGGATGACGCGACCCAGCGCCGACGACAGGTCGCGAACGTCGCGGTGGAGCGGGCGATCCTGGTCGCGAACCTCGGTGGGGACGAACTTCACGGGCACCTCCAGGGACGGCGTATGCCACGTGCCATACTGCCGCCATGCGTCCCCACCGCCTGCACGTGTCCGTCTCCTGCAAGCCCCCGCGCGGCGGGTGGTCGTGGCGGATGGTCCATCCCGGCGGGCCTTTCGAGGACGGGACCGGCACGGAGGCCTACGCGTCGGCGTACCGGCTGCGCCTGCTCGCGCTGGTCGCGGGGCTCGCGACCCTGCCGGACGGCGCGGAGGTCGAGGTGGTGACCACCGACGCCACCACCATCCGGCTCGCAGAGCAGTGGATCCCGGCCTGGGTGGCCATCGACTTCCGGAAGAAGGGGATCGAGAGCGTCGACGTCGTGCGCAAGCTCGCCGACGAGCTCGCCCGGCTCGTGGTCACGTTCACACACCAGCCCCGCCGCACGGGGGATCCGCACGCGAAGGACTGCAAGCTGCACGCGACACAGGCCGCCGAGCGCATGGACGTGCCGGACACCCCGCCGTCACGGGGCGAAGCGCGGGTGCGCGGCGATGTGGAGGTGGTCGCGTGGACCGATGGAGGCAGCCGCACGAACCCCGGCCCGTCCGGCTGGGGGGTGGTGCTCGTGCACCTCGGCACGGGCGGCACGCTCACGATGCGGGGCGGCGAGCCGGTCGCCACGAACAACCGCATGGAGCTCACGGCCATCGCCGAGGCCCTGTCGGCCCTGAAGCGCCGCACCCGCGTGGAGATCCGGACCGACAGCAGGTTCGCGATCTCGGTGTGCGAAGACTGGCGCCACGGCTGGAAGCGGCGGGGCTGGATGCGCGCGAGCGGAGAGCCGCCCGTGAACCTCGACGTGATCCAGCGCCTCGACGGGCTGGTCGACCGGCACGACGTGCGGTTCACGTGGGTCCCCGGGCACTCGGGCGAGCCGGGCAACGAGCGCGCGGATGCCCTGTGCAACGAGGCGATCGACGCGGTGCTGGCGAACCGCGACCCGTCGCTGAACGAGCGGTCCGACCGGGCTCCCTTCACGATCGAGGTCGAGTGATGTGGTGGCTGGCGCTGGCCGCCGCAGCCGACGACGCCTCGGCGGAAGACGTGTCCGAGGAGATCATCGTCTGGCAGCAGCCCTTCGCCCGGTTCGACGACAAGCGGTGGCTCGTGCGGTCCGAGGTGATCACGCCGGCCCTCACGCCGCTCGGCACCGTGAAGACCCCGATCGGCGCGATGGGATGGCAGCTCGAGGCGATCGTGCACTGCCGCCTGGTCGACACGAAGGGCAGCCTGCGCGAGGCCGACTGCATCCTCGAAGACGCGGCGCTGCGCGTGCACGTGCCCAAGGCCCGTCCCGACGGAAACGCGGACGTCGCGATCCGGGCGATGGCCGCGGAGCTGAAGGGCAAGAACCTCCAGCTCCAGGTCAACAAGAAGGGCCGGGTCCCGAACACCGATGTCGACGGGCTCGCAGAAGACAACCAGGACGAGCGGCGGCTCGTCACGGGCGTCCACACGATGATGACCCAGGTGTCCGGGGCGTTCCACATGGACTTCCCGAAGCGCGACCCGCGCGGGCACACTTGGGTGTCGTACCAGGAACCCCTGCTCATGCTGGCGTCCCCGCGGCGCGGCATCGGGTCGCAGGAGGTGCTGCACCGGGTGGACGTCGTCGACGGACGGTGGATCCTGCAGACGAAGGGGCGCTCCACGTCCACGAGCCCACTGCCGAACCCCGACGCCGGGCTGCCCTGCACGTGGCCCTCGAAGTACGGGTCGTGTATCGCGAATGCACAGGTGTACCCGGACTTCCTCGACACCGAGATGACCTACGCGCTCGACCTCTCGGGGGTGGCCGTGGTCGATCCGGATGCTGGCTACCCCACCGAGCGGGTGTGGGCGGTGACCGGGGCCGCCACCGCGAGCTCGCCGGGCGCGCTGGGCACGACGGACTACTGGTCCGCGGGCCTCCTGCGGGAGCTCGGGCGCGACGAGGTCGTGACCCTCGGGGCCTCCGGTCTGGTCGCTGCACCGCGGGCCCGGGGATCGCGGAGGGTCGGCACGGGCCCACAGACCGGGGCCCTGCCCCCCTGGGTGCCGGTCGCGACCCTGCCCACCTCCGAGTGAACGGGAGTATCCTCGCGTCCACACCGGATCGGGGGGCCCATGGCGGGGATGGACGGAGTGAACGCGGCGCTCGACGCCAAGGACTGGAACGGTGCGATCACCGAGGTGCTGGAGGTGTGGCGGTCGTGCCGTGCCCCGGAGCTGGAGCGTGCGCTGAACACCCTGTCGGACTGGGCCGGATCGGCGCTCGAGCCGCTCCCGGAGTCCGACTTCATGGACGCCTGGAAGGCCCTCGCGCGCCACCGTCGGCCCCTCGACGTGCCGCGCCTGATCGCCCGCCTGCTCGCCCCTCCCGCGAACACGTACAAGGAACGGCTCGAGGCCGCAGCGGCGTTCGGCCCCGACCCCCGCTTCGGGCCCGTGTACCTCGCGATGATCGCCGATCCGCCGACCACGTCGAGCTCGAACTTCGGCGCGTGGTCGACGATGTTCGGGCACCTCCCCCACTGCGTGGACGCGCGGGCGAAGGCCGACCTCGAGACGTGGGCGAACCGCGCCAGCAACGCATCGGGATTCTGGCCGAAGCTGCAGAAGTGGTGTGCGAAGGCGGCCTCTCAGGTGAAGCCTCCCTCAGTGCTGCCTGCAGACCTCGTCGGGCCGGTGGCCGCTCTCCAGGCCCGCCTGGACGGGCTCGTGGCCGGCTCGGTCCCGACCGTGGCCGAGCCTCCTCCAGCTCCCGCGGCCGGGGAGAGTGTCGCAGCTCCAGCGGGGGCGGGTGACGATCCCCTCCAGGGCGCGATCGCGGCGCTGAAGGCACGGGATCCGGCGGTCGCCCTCGATCTGCTGGTGCACACCTGGGGCACGTGGCGCGACCCGGACCTCGCCGACGCCATCGAGGCTCTGGACGCCCTGCTCGGCGACCCCGCTCCCCTCACCGCGCCGACCCCGAAGAAGCTGCACGCGCTGTGGATGGAGCGGGGCGAGCACCCCCGCCCGAGCGAGGTGGGCGGCCTGCTCGCCACGGCGGACAACGGAAGCTCGTCCGAGCGCGAGGCGCGTCTGGAGCTCATGCTGCACTGGGCGCCCGACCCGCGTGTGCCGCAGCACCTCGAGCGGGTGTTCACCGACTACGCGATCGGCGCGCGACGCCGGTTCTGGGCGGCCGTGCAGGACAACCTCGTGCACCACGCCGATCCGCGGCGTCGGGCCGACTTCGACCGCCGCGAAGCCCGGTACGCCGAGCCGGGGCCGCTGAACCGGTACATGGAGGTGCGCAAGCACATCCGACGCACCAGCGCGGCGTTCCACGAAGCCGTGGCCGCGGCACGTCCCCTCTCCGGGCCCGAGCGCGCCGGGTTCGATGCGTACATGGACGCCTTCCGGGCCTATGCCCGCGGGGCGGAACAGGCCGAGGGCGACCGCCAGGCCCAGGAAGCGGCCCTCGTGGAGGCCATCCTCGCCGCTCCCGACGAGGACGGGCCTCGCCTGGTGTATGCCGACTGGCTCGCGGAGCAGGGCGACCCGCGCGGCGAGTTCATCACGCTCGACGTGCAGCTGGCGCAGGGCCGCAAGGTGCAGGGCAAGCGCGACAAGGCGCTGAAGCAGCACCAGACCCTGATCTACGGGCCACTGAAGAGCCGCCCCGGACGGGGCCGCCCGGACATCGACCGCGGACTCGTGGTGAACGCCGGGTTCGACGCCCGGAAGCTCGCGGGGCTGTCGCAGGTCGAGCACGACGCCGCGCTCCGCGACCACCGCTGGGCGTTCGTCACCGACCTGTACGCCGACGGGTCGGAGGCCGCCGTTCTCTACCGCGTCGCGCCGCTGCGCTCCCTGGTCCGGGTGCGCCTGGGCCTCGACGGGGTCGCCGGGCTCGTGGGGCGGAGCGAACCCCTGCCGATCCGCGAGCTCGACGTGGGTGGCAGCTCACCGCCCGACGACGCCTGGGAGCCGTTCGATCGCATCCACCTCGTGGCGCCCGAGCTCGAGACGATGCACGTGCTCACCTGGGCCCGGGGGGGCGGTCGGGTCGTGCCACCGGCCTCGTTCTTCGCGAGCCCGGTGATGGCGAGCGTCCAGTGGCTCCAGAGCGGAGCGGAGTCGGTGGGGGGCCGGCTGAACCCGATGGAGTGGCTGAACCGGATGGTCGCCGCACACTCCCCGCTCCGCGAGCTGCGGCTGGAGGGGCCGGAGCTCGCCATCACCGCACGCCTGCGCCCGGATCGCACGTACGACGTCGCCGTGGCGTGCAGACGCATGCGCTGGCCGCACCAGATCGACGACGAGGTCGCGGACGTCGCGTCGCTGCGGGGTCCGTCCATCGCTTCCCTCTCGCTGGGCTTCGACGCCAGCGTCACCCCCGAGTGTGAGGAGCGCATCCGCTCCGCGCTCCCCTGACCTGAGGTCCCCATGTCCGAGCTCGATCCCGTCACCAACGTCGCCGACGCCCCCGACGAAGGGGGGGACTGGCCGCGCCCCTGGGCCGGTTCGTGGAAGGTGCTGACCCCGAACATGCGCGAGGCGGGCGGATCGCTCGGGGTCGTGCAGAACACGCTCCCACCCGGCTCGGTCGGCTGCCCGTTCCACTGGCACGCCCGCGAGGACGAGGTGTTCTTCGTGCTGTCGGGCCGCGGCGTGCTCCGGTACGGCGAGCAGGTCCGCGAGATCGGGCCCGGCGACTGCATCTCGTGCCCCGCGAACACCCGCGTGGCCCACCAGATCGCGAACCCGTTCGACGAAGACCTCGTGTACCTCGCGATGGGTCCGTACGACCCGCACGAGGTGTGCGGCTACCCGGACTCCGGGAAGGTGATGGTCCGCGCCCTGAAGGCCGTCGGGATGCTGGAGAAGCGCGACTACATGGACGGCGAGCCCGAAGAGCCCCGTATCTTCGGCCTCGCGAGGTCCACGACGCCCTGAGACCCCGCTTCCGTCCGGGCGATGCCACGGGGAGCCAACCCGGTTAGGCGTCCGCCCGAGCAAACCCCCGAACGGCAGGCGCACCATGTCCGAGACGAAGACCAAGACGAAGTCCAAGACCGACACCATCGAGGCCCTGCTCTCGAAGGAACCGAAGGGCGAGGTGCACAGCCTCGAGCAGATCCTGAACAAGCTGCCCGAAGCCGACCGTCGCGAGGCCTTCCGCATCCTGTACGGCGACCTCCCCGAGCCGCTCGTCATCCCGGAAGACGTGCAGCGCACCGCCGAAGCGCGCAACTTCGACGTGGCCGCCTACAAGTTCCACGCGGCTTCGGAGCAGCGCCGGGCCCCGCGCCTCGTTCGGATCGGCGTCATCCAGAACCAGATCGTGGCCCCCACCGACGCCCCCGTGCTCGACCAGTACCAGGCGCTCGCCGACCGCACGGAGGAGATGATCCACATCGCCGGGCGCATGGGCGTGAACGTGCTCGGCCTGCAGGAAGCGTGGACGATGCCGTTCGCCTTCTGCACGCGCGAGAAGATGCCGTGGCTCGAGTTCGCGGAGTCGGCCGAAGACGGGCCTTCCACGCGCCTGCTCCAGAAACTCGCGAAGCAGCACAACATGGTGATCGTGTCGCCGATCCTCGAGCGCGACGACGTGCACGGCGGCACCATCCACAACACCGCCGTGATCATCGGGAACCGCGGCAACGTCATCGGGAAGCACCGGAAGAACCACATCCCGCGCGTGGGCGACTTCAACGAGAGCACCTACTACATGGAGGGGGATGACGGGCACCCGGTGTTCGAGACCGACTTCGGGCGCGTCGGCGTGAACATCTGCTACGGCCGCCATCATCCGCTGAACTGGCTGATGTTCGGCATCAACGGCGCAGAGATCGTGTTCAACCCGTCGGCCACGGTCGGCGCGCTCTCCGAGCCCCTGTGGCCGATCGAGGCGCGCTGCGCGAGCATCGCGAACAACTACTTCACCGCTTCGATCAACCGCATCGGCACGGAGTCGTTCCCGAACGCGTTCACCTCCGGCGACGGCGGCGAAGCGCACCACGACTTCGGGCACTTCTACGGCTCGAGCTACGTGGGGGCCCCGAACGGCGCGCGCACGCCGGGCCTGTCGCGCGTGAAGGACGGCGTGCTGGTGACCGAGGTCGACCTGAACCACTGCCGCCAGGTGAAGGACAAGTGGGGCTTCCAGATGACGATGCGGCTCGAGGAGTACGGCAAGGCGCTCTCCGAGGCCGCGAAGCCCGGGTACGTCCAGCAGATCATCCGCGACTCCGGCGCCAACCCCACCGGCTCGCGGAGCTGACGATGACCGCACGCGTTCCGGTGCTGCTCGCGCTGTTCGCGTGCAAAGCGCCCGTCCCCACGCTGTCGGAGTCCGACACCGACACCGACACCGATACCGATACCGACACGGATGCCGACGCCGACACGGATGCCGACGCCGACACCGACGCCGCGCCGGTTCGTGTGGGCTTCGCGCTCTACCCGAGCCAGCCCCTCGTCCCCGTGGGCAGCTCGGTCCAGCTCCGGTCCCGCAGCCTCTGGTCGGATGGCTCGGTCGTCAACGAGACGGCCAACACCACGTGGGCCGCGCCGGGCTCGGAGGTCGGAACGCTCGGTCCAGACGGGCTGTTCACGGCATCGGCCCTCGGAACCACCCGCGTGCAGGCCGCCTCGCAGGGCTCGCCTGTGCACGCCCAGGTGCAGGTGCACGACCCGAACGACGCCATCGCCACGCTGGCGATCGCACCGGCGAACGTGGCGGTCGGCGAGGGCACCGAGGTGCTGTTCGCAGCGCTCGCCGAGCTCGCGAGCGGGGCGTCCGGCGACCTCGCACCGCGCTGCACCTGGTCGTCCGACGACCCCTCCATCGCCGTGGTGGGCGCCAGTGGCGCGGCCACCGCGCTGGCCATCGGGTCCACGGGCATCTCCGCGAGCTGTCCCGGCACGGAGCCCGTGTCCACGACCCTCACGGTGGGTCCCCCTCCCGGGAGGCCCGACCTCGTGGTGTCCGACGTGACCACCACGCTGCTCGCGAACGACGCCTTCCGGTTCGACGTCACCGTGCAGAACCTCGGCGGCTACTCGGGCTCGTTCCTGCTCGACCTCACGGCCGACTCGCTCACCGAGCCGACGGCGCAGGGCGAGTCGCGCATCCCGGTGATCGGGCTCGGCACCGGGCACAGCGTGCACATCCAGCTCGACACCACGTACAACGGCGTGCGGCCCGCCACCCTCACGAGCTGGGCGGTGGCCGACCTCGACGGCACGCTGTCCGACCTCGACCGCGCCGACAACGCGGCGTTCACGATCACCGAGCTCCCGGGCGACGTCCAGGCCGACGTCGAGGTGCAGTACGGCGAGATCGTCGTGTTCGGGCCCACCGACGCGGGCGTGATCTTCTATGTCACGAACCACGGCCCGGCCGACCTCGCGAACGTCACTGTGTACTTCGACCGCGACGCGCCCTCCGCGACCACCCTGGCGGACGTCGACATCGTGTCGGCCGAGCGCAGCGAGGTGATCGCGAGCCTGCCGTCGGGCGACACCTACACCTGGCTGTTCGACTACGATCAGGTGCCGTTCGGCGCACCCTGGACGAGCTGCGGCTACGTGTTCGCCGACGGATTCTCCGACTCCGACCTCTCGAACAACCTCGGGTGCGGTCCGTTCCCGGAGTACTGAGGAGGGGCGCTCGCCGGTGGGTCTTGTCGCTCGCCGCGTGGGACGCCACGATGCGTCATGTGGTTGATCTGGCTCCTGTCCCCCGCGCTCTCGGCGTGTCCTGACGACACGCGGGACGGGGGTGCGCTCGACCGCGCCATCGAGAGCGCGGATGCTGCGGTGGAGGCGCTCGATCCGGGCGCACTGGCCGCGGCCACCGACGCTCTCGACGCCGTGCTCGCCTGCCAGGAGCGTCCGATCTCGGTCCAGCAGGCCGCCCACCTGCACCGCATCCACGGCATCCGCGACTTCGTGTCCGGCGACGCTGCGGCGTCCGACCTGTGGTTCGCGGCGAGCCGGGCGCTCGAGCCGTCCCAGCCGCTCGGGCACACCATCGGCGGTCCGCTCGAGTCCGCGTGGTCACGGGCCGCGACCAGCACGCCGCCCCAGCGCACCGACCTCCCGTCCCCACGCCGCGGGGTCATCGCGGTCGACGGCCAGCTCCTGTCCAGCCACCCGACGTACCTCCCCTGGGTGTTCCAGCACGTCGACGGCGGCGAGGTCATCACGTCCGCCCTCGTCCCCGCGGCCAGCCCGCCGCCGCAGTACCCCGGCGGTCCGAAGCCGCCGCCCGCGCCCGGAGCGGTCGAGCGTCGCGGAAAGCCCCTGTCCATCGCCTTCGCCGGCGTGTCGGCCCTCGCGGTGGGCTCCCTCGCGGGCGCGGCCGTGACCCGGAGCCGCTACAAGAACCCCGACCTCACGGACGCCCAGGTCGAGCCGCTGCTGGGGACGAACCGTGCCCTCGGGTACGGCGGCTACGCGCTGGGAGCGGCCGCTCTGGGGCTCGGGACGGCCGCCGTGGTGGTGGAGTGGTGAGGGTCCTGCTGCTGCTCCTGTCCGGCTGTGTGCTCATCACCCAGGCCGATATCGACGCGCGCGCGCCCGACGTGGAGCCCCCGCCGCCCACGCCCGTCCCCGTCGATCCCGGCGACGTCGACGCCGACCGCGACGGGTTCGTCGGGCGCGACGACTGCAACGACGACGATCCCGACATCCACCCGGGCCAGACCGAGTCGCCGAACCAGATCGACGACGACTGCGACGGCGTGATCGACGAGGGCACGATCTTCTACGACGACGATGGCGACGGGTTCTGCGAGCAGAACCCCTGCGCGGCCGACTGTGGGCTGTCCGACTGCAGCGGCGACTGCGACGACACCCAGCGGGTGGTGTACCCGGGAGCGCCCGAGCTCTGCGACGGCCTGTCGAACGACTGCAACTGGGCCGGCGACGAGCGCGACGACCGCGATGGCGACGGGTACTCGCTCGCCCAGGGCGACCCCGACGACCGCGACATCACGGAGATCCCCACCGATGTGCTCGCGATCCAGGCGAGCCTCGTGTGCAACGTCGTCCGCATCCCCGCCGGCACGTACACGATGGGGTGCGACGACCTGTGGTGCGCGTTCGACGAGGGGCCCGAGCACGAGGTGACCATCAGCTACGACCTGCTGGTGACCGAGACCGAGGTGCTACGCGTCCACTGGGACCGCTTCCTCGGCGCCAAGAACTGGGCGTTCCCGGACTGCGGGGAGAACTGCCCGGTGACGCGGGTGAGCTGGGTCGAGACGTTCGAGTTCGCCGACCAGATGAACGACGGCATCGGTGCGCCCCGCTGCCTGCCGGAGGACGATCCGCTCACGTGCACGGGCTGGCGCCTGCCCACCGAGGCCGAGTGGGAGTGGATCGCGCGCGGGAACCGCTCTGACCGCTTTGCCGGCGGCTCGAACGCGTCGCTGGTGGGCTGGATCGAAGACAACTCCGGCATGGCGGTGCACCCGGCGCGCCTCAAGCAGCCCACGCCCGATGGGGTGTACGACCTCACGGGCAATGTCTGGGAGTGGGTGTGGGACGCCCCCGATCCCTACCCGTTCACCCCGGTGGTCGACCCCGTGGTGCTGGCGCCGACCGACCCCGACGACCGCGGAACCCGCATCCTGCGCGGCGGATCCGCGAACACGCCCGCCGACTACACCCATGTCACGAGCCGCGGCGGGGGGGACGAGGCCGGCGAGTACTACGCCGACGACGGGAGCCCGTTCGACACGGCTCCGACGAACCCGCTGAACTACCACGGGTTCCGGCTGGTCCGGCGGGCTCCGTGAGCCCCCTCGATCCGGCGAGCACCCCGGTCGTCGGGAAGTACGAGATCCTGGAGCACCTCGGATCCGGCGCGATGGCGTCGGTGTACAAGGTGCGGCACACCCAGCTGAAGGCCGTGTACGCGCTCAAGATCCTCGACGGGGCGCTGGGACGCATGCAGGACCGCCTCATGCGCGAGGGTCGCGTGCAGGCCACGCTCCGGCACCCCAATGTGGTGAGCGTGCACGACGTGCTCGAGGTCGACGGGCAGCCCGCGCTGCTCATGGAGTACGTGTCCGGGCCGACGCTCGCGGCGTACATCCTGGCGAACGAGCCCCTCGAGGTCGACGAGATCGACCGGTTCGCGCGCGGGATCATCAAGGGCGTACGCGCGGCGCATGCCGAGGGTCACCTGCACCGCGACCTGAAGCCCGCGAACATCCTGCTCCAGCCGCTCGATGGCGAGTACGTGCCGAAGATCGCCGACTTCGGGCTCGTGAAGGTGCTCGGCGATCCCGACGACATGACGCAGACCCGCACGGGCCAGCTGCTCGGGAGCCCCGCGTACATGTCGCCAGAGCAGACCATCTCCGCGACCGACCTCGACGAGCGCACCGACGTGTGGGCGCTCGGCGCGGTCCTCTACCAGCTGTGCACGGGCAAGCTCGCGTTCCCCCACCGCGACCTCGTCACGGTGTTCTCGATGATCCGCAGCGGAGACTTCCGCGACCCGCGCGGCCTGCGCGAGCGCATCCCCGACCGGATGTGGAACGCGATCCTGGGCGCGATGACGGTCGACACGGAGCGTCGGATCCAGAGCTGCGAGCAGCTGCTCGACGTGTGGACGGGCCGCGTCGACTTCGAGGCCGCCACGAACAAGTCCGTGGAGACGATGGTCGACGACTTCGACGGCCCAGCGCCGCCGACGGCCGACTTCCCCCCGGAGGAGACCCGCCCGACCCGGGCCGCCGACCCCACCGCGTCCACGTCGAGCCGCAACACCCCGATGACGTGGGCGGGCTTCGCGGCGGCCGTGGCGGTCATCCTGCTGGCCGTGCTCGTGGGCACACAGCTCCGCGGCGGCTCGGACACGGGCGTGTCGAAGACGCCCACCGCACCGGCCCCGGTGGAGGTCGCCCCTCCGAGCGCCCCGGTCCCGACGCCTCCGCCTGCGCCCGTCCCCGCTCCGACGCCCGACCCGGAAGTCCCCGCGCCCCCGGTCGTGGCGCCCCGGCCTGTTGGGCCGGTGGGACCGCGGACCGCGCCAGACCCGAGGCCCCCGGTCCCCGCACCTCCCACTCCGGTGGTCCCGGTCGCGCCGGACCCGACGCCTGCCGTCGTGATGGCGACCTTCGCCGTGCAGGGGGACGCCGAGCGGGTGTGGCTGGTGCGGGGCGGGACGCACTACGACCCGGGCGAGGTCGCGCCCGGCCGCTACACGGTCTCGGCGCGGTTCCCGGGCCGTCCGCTGGCGCCGGTCGAGGGCGTGGTGGTGGACCTCGCGGCCGGGGACCGGGTGACCATCGAGTGCCGGGCAGGGTTCCTCACGTGCCGGGCGCTATGATGCGCGCACCTCACGGAGGTCCGATGTCCCGACTGGTCCCGCTCCTGCTCCTGCTCGCCTGCACCGCTGGCAAGGACGACCCCTCCGAGGAGTCCGACACGGATACCGACTCCGATGCGGACACCGACACAGATGCCGACACCGACGCCGACGCGGACACCGACGCAGATGCGGACACCGACGCCGACGCGGACACCGACGCAGATACGGACACCGACGCCGACGCGGACACCGACGCCGATGCGGACACCGATGCCGACGCCGACACCGATGCCGATGCCGACACCGACACGGATGCCGACGCCGACACGGACGCCGACACGGATGCGGATACCGACACGGACACCGACGCCGATACGGACACCGACGCCGACACCGACACCGACACCGACCCGGTCGCGGTGATCTATCGGTACTACGAGCCCAACTGCGTGCTCAACGGAGCCCTCGCGCCGAGCGCTGGAGAAGAGGGGCACTGGGTCACCGGGCGCATCACACCCGCCGTGACGCCGTTCGACCTGTACTCCGTGACCGCCTACGTCTGGCAGACCGCCGGCTGCGACGCCACGCAGGCCTTCGAGATGGCCGTGTACATCGAGTCCGACATCGTGCCGCCCGCGACTCCGGTGCCCGTGGCCACCTGGTACCTGCCCGCGATCACCACACCCGGGAACCGCGAGCTGGAGGGCATCCTTCCGAGCCAGACGCTCGTTCAGCCCGGTGAGCACGTGTTCGTCGCGGTGCGCCTCCTCACGCAGACCGCCTGCATCGCGACGTGTCCAGACGGCAACGACCTCGACCGCGACTACTGGTCGAACGCAGCGAGCACTCCGTTCTCGTGGTCGACCATCGAATCCTTCGGGATCAACGACGACTTCCTGATGGAAGCACGCGGGTTCGTGCCGCCTCCGTGAAGGTTCGAGCCGTCCCCGTCGAAGCCCATTCGGGGCAATCCGGGACCGCGAGCCCCACCTGTCCCACAATGCCCCAGGTCCGACTCCGGATCCGTGGCACGGACCTTGAAATGAACCCAGACATCACCCGGGAAACGACCCCGGATGGGAGTCACACCATGGTCCGCATCGCCGCCCTCTTCCTCGTCCTCGCCGCCTGCCACAAGAAGACCCCGATCGAGACGGTCGAGATGGAGAAGGTGGCCGCGCCGGTCGCGGACGATCACTCCGACGAGGCCCACGACGCCGCCGTGAAGCAGATGATGGCCGCGTTCCAGCGGGTGCACTTCGAGTTCGACAGCAGCACGCTGACGGCCGCTTCGAAGGAAGCCCTCCTCGAGAACGCCAAGATCATGCAGCTCCACCCCCGCATCTCCATCCAGGTGCAGGGTCACGCCGACGAGCGTGGAACCACCGACTACAACCTCGCGCTCGGCCAGCGCCGCGCGACCGCCGTGCAGGAGCAGCTCGCCCTGCTCGGCGTGTCGAAGAGCCGCGTGAAGCTGATCTCGCTCGGCGAGGAGCAGCCGCTCGCCGCCGGCCACAACGAGGTCGCGTGGTCGCAGAACCGCCGCTGCGAGTTCCACATCATGGTCGGCGAAGAAGGCGTGTCCGGCACCACGGCCGCCCGCTGACCTACCGCGGCCACCGCCGCACCTGGTCGGCGAGCACGTCGGCCTCGGTGATCGGCGGTGAGCACCGCCCCTCGGCGCAGAAGAACGCTGCTGCGCCGAGGTCGGGGTACTCGACCCCGTTGGCGCCCGCTTCCCCGGGCGCCAGCCGCTCCACCACCGCGTAGGGCCCGAGCCCGGCGGTGGCCGCGAGCAGCGCCTCGGACGGCTCCCCCACGATCACCACGTGGACGGGGGCCGTTCGTCGTTCGGCATCCGTCACCAGCACGCCGCCGACGTGCCAGCCCGTCGAGCCGGCATCGGCCGCGACGAACCGCATGGCGTGATCCGACAGGTCGTGGAAGGCCCGATTCCCGGTCGCATGGCCGACGAGGTTCGCCAGGCGGGCCAGCTTCGCGTTCTCGTCGCGGTCGCACACCGGCGCAGGGACCGCCGGTGCGGGCAGGCCCGTGAGGAAGCCCGCTTCGGGGTGACGGAAGCCCGAGAGCCCCTCCAGCATGGACGCCGTGGCGTCGAGCCAGCGCCGCTCGCCGGTGGCCTGGTGCAGCGCCAGGAACGCCCGCCCGACCTCCACCTGGTCGGCGAGGAACGGCGGGCCTCCCCCACCCTCCCGCGCGAACAGCCCGTCGGGACGGGCCCGTTCTGCGAGAAGCCACGCGCCGGCACGCTCCGCGCGCTCGAGGGGAGCCCGCTCGCCAGACGCCCGCGCGAGCGCCACGAGCCCCACGACCGCGAGCCCCGTCTCGCCCGCGTACACGTGGGGATCCACACGCGGCACCCCCAGCGCGCGCCGCCCGGCGTCGTCGAGCGCGAAGTACCCCGCGCTGTGCTCGCCGGGCACGAGGTCGGCGTCCTGGCTCGTGTGGAAGCCCCCGGAGGGGTCGTCGAGGAACGTGGTGACGTGCCGGAGGATGTCGCGCGCGGCCTGGAGGTCTTCCGGGCGGCCCTGCACCTGGTACGCGAGGGCGTACACGCGCGCGATCTCCCCCTGGAAGCGCATGATCTTCTCGAAGTGCGCGTGCTCCCAGTCGCCGTGCGTGGAGTACTGGTAGACGCCGCCCCACACGGGGTCGATCAGCGCACGGCCGGCGTCGAGCGTCTGCCGGGCGCGACCGTCGGGATCTCCGGCCAGCAGCTCCCACTCGACGTTCCGCCACGGCACGTACTTGTGGGCGCGCCCCCAGCCGCCTTCGCGCGCGTCGTAGGCCCCGACCAGGCGGGCTTCGAGCGCCTCGCGCTGGGGGTCGGTGAGCCCGGCGTCTCCGGTCGGCATCACGCGGTCGGCCACCGGACGTGCTGGCGCTCCACGGCGCTTCCGGCCCGCTTCGAGCAGGGCGAGCAGCTCGTCGACCTCGTGGTACCCCGACCCGATGGCGAGGTCGTCGAGGGTGTCGGGATCGAGCACGACGAGGGCCGGCCAGCCGTAGTCCCGGTAGCGGCGAGACAGGTCGGGGCGGGCGTCCTGATCGACGCGAACGGGCACGAAGTGCTTGGAGAGCGCCTTCAGCACGCGCGGATCGGTGTACGTCGTGGCGTCCATCACGTGGCACCAGTGGCACCAGACGGCCTCGACATCCAGGAACAGCCACTTGTGGTGGTCGCGGGCCTCCGTGATGGCCGCTTCGTCGAGGGGCCTCCAGTCGGGACCGGCAGCGAGCGCGAGCGTCAGGAAGGCGAGCATGCAGGAGGTACGGCCCGTGCGGGGTGTCGGATCGGTCGCGAGCCGGGTATCAGGTGCGGCCTTGCCGCGAGGGATTCGTGCCGACCGAACGTGCGCTCACCGATGAAGAACACGAGGAGATCCAGGATGCCGCGATGGCGGCGCTGGGCCGGCTCGGCGTCGAGCCCGACGATGCCACGGTGCTCGTGGAGGCCATCGAGGCGCGCATCCTGGCGCGGCGGTCCGTGCGGTCCGACCACAACGAGGAGGTCTACCAGCTCGGCGCCCTGTTCGCGCACTGCCTCGCGGAGACGCTCGAGTGGGAGCTCGTGGAGGTCAGCTGGGACACGATCGTGGCCCACGCCGTCGTGACGATGGACCGCAGCCTCGCGATCCTCCCGTTCCTGGCCGTCGCCCGTCTGTACGACGTGCCTTCCGAGAGCGCTGCGCTGGCGTCGAGCTTCGCGCGGCTGCTCGAAGGAGACCGCCCGCCGGGCCTCGAGCGCGGCGGCTATGCCGTGCTGCTGCCCTGATCGAGCAGCCAGTCCCGCACGGCGGGGTCCTCCGTGAGCCCGATGGCGCGGTCGAGGCACGTGCGGGCCTCGTCGGACCGGTCGGCCAGCCGGCACAGGTGCGCGCGCACGGCCCAGTAGGGCTGGTGTCGGGAGACGCGGTCGGCGTCGAGCCCGTCGAGCACGGCGAGACCGTCGTCTGCGCGCCCGAGCGACCCGAACGACGCGGCGTACCCGATGGCCGCGCCCACGGAGGGCCACGCGCGCAGGAGGGTGGCGTACATCGCGTTCACGGCGACCCAGTCGGTACGCCCGGACCGCGCCCGGTGCGCGTGCACGGACTGGATGGACGCCTCCACCTGGAACCGCCCGGGACGACCGACCTTCGCGGCGATCCACAGCGCCTTCTCGCCTTCGAGGATGAGCCCGGCGTCCCACAGCGTGGTGTCCTGGGCGTCGAGCGCGACGAACCGTCCACTCGGCGAGCGCCGGGCGGACCGGCGGGACTCCGCATAGCTGATCAATGCGAGCAGACCGAGGGCCTCGGGCTCCTGGGGGAGCGCGTGCACGACGAGGCGGGCCAGCCACAGCGCCTCCTGGGCGAGCCCGCGGGCCCCCTCGTCCAGCGCACCGTCCCAGCCGGTGCCGTAGGCCGCATAGATCGCATCGAGCACGTCGGGCAGGCGCTCAGCGAGCGCACGGGTGCCGGGGAGCTCGAGCGGGAGCCCGAGGTCCTTGATCTGCCGCTTCGCCCGCACGAGGCGCTGCGCCATCGTCGCGGGGGGCACAAGGAACGCGCTCCCGATGCGCTTCGCGTCGAGGCCGAGCACGGTCTGGAGGATGAGCGGCGTGCGCACGTTCGCCGGGATCTCGGGGTGCGCGCACAGGAACAGCAGCTCGAGCCGACGGTCCGGGAGGCCCGTGCGGAAGGGCGTCTGCACGACCTCCTCGGCTTCCAGGCGCAGCCGGTCGACGCTGCGCGAGCGGGTCTGGGTCCGGCGCACCCCGTCGATCACGCGCCGCCGGGCGGCCGTGAGCAGCCAGGCCTCCGGGTTGTCGGGCACCCCCTGGTCGGGCCAGGTGACGAGCGCGCGCTCGAGCGCGTCGGACATGGCGTCTTCGGCGAGCGAGATGTCGCCACACCGGGAGGTGAGCCAGGCGACCAGGCGGCCGTAGCTGTCGCGGGCGGCGAGCTCCACCGCCCGCGCAGCGTCGCTCACATGTCGCTCATGGGCACGATCGGGCGCAGCTCCACGGCACCGGACTCCGCAGCCGGGCAGGTGGACGCGAGCTCGAGGGCCTCCTCCATCGAGTCGACCTCGAAGATCATGTAGCCGCCGAGCGCTTCCTTGCTGTCGGCGAACGGGCCGTCCTGCACGCGGCGCTCGCCGTCCCGCACGCGCAGCGTCACGGCGGTGCCGGCCCGGTCGAGCACCTGACCGCCCACGACCTTGTCGTTCACGGCCCCGCTGTAGGCCTGCCACTTCTGCCAGTACGCCTGGGCGGCGGGGCCCTCTCCGCGGCTGGCGAAGTCTTCGGGGGACTCGAGGATGAGCATCATGACCTTCATGGGATTCTCCTGTCGAACAGCGCGGGGATGCGCCTCGGTACCACGACGGGGAGCCGACGGGTCGATCGACATCGTGTTCGATCTTTTCTCGCGACACCCCGACGAGGGGCGGGACCGAGGGCTATCTTGGGGCCTCGAAGGGAGGGATTCGTGCGACACGTCTGCCTGGGCCTGCTCGTGGCCGTCGGGGCCTGCTCGGAGTCCGACCTCGAGCCAGCGCCGCTCTGCGCGATGGACCCCGTCGATCGGATCGACCCCGACGACACCACGCGCATCACCACCGCGATCGAGGCCGTCGAGGCGGGGTTCCCCACGACCGTCGAGGTCTCGCAGCTCGATGGGGCGGCGTTCACCGACGCGTTCACGCTCGAGCTCGACCCGGTGGGCACGGTCCTCGTCCACGACCTCTCGGGCGGCACCGCGGCGCAGCCGTGTCCCACCGGCCGCGTCGTCTCGTCGGAGGTCGACGTCTCGGTCTCGACCTCCGGGGGGCTCGTCCTGACGGGCACCGGGAAGCTCTCCGTGTCGTCCGACACCGGGCAGACCTGGCTGTGGTGGACCGCCTCCGGGGCCGTTCCCGGCACCGCCCCCTGGGGCAGCGCCGGCAGCGGCGACTGCGGGCCCAACACCGTCCCCGACCGCATCACGCTCGGGACCGGCGGTGGGCCGGGCTATCCGTACGGCGACGCCACCGCGGGCTACGCGTCCTGGGAGACGGCCTCCGACCTCGGGAGCTGCTCGCACGGCCTCGGGAGCTGGACGCTCCAGCCCTACTAGAACGAGAAGCCCACGGAACCGGGGCCGACGGACACGTCGCCCGCGCGGCGGTGGTGGCTCGCCAGGAACAGCGAGTCGAAGCCGAGCAGGAAGCCGCCCTGGATGGCGAGGGCCTGGCCGACCGGCGCCAGCTCGTTCCCCGCGAGCTCGCCGCCGAACGCCCACAGCGCGACGCCCGTTCCGACGTAGACGACGTCGAACCCGATGTTGATCGCGAGGGCCGTGCGGAGGCCCCGGTGGCGCTTGCGGACCGCAGCCACGCTGTCGGGACGGCCCGTGCGCTTGGGGAATCCGACCGCTCCGATCACCACGAGCCCGGCGTTCACGGTGTTCCACGCGAGGTTGGTGCCGTGGAAGGTGCGCCCTTCAGGGGTGCGTGCGAGCGCGAGCCCGACGCCCCCTCCCACGAGGTTCACGCCCGCCCAGGTCCCGAGGATGGCCATGTGGCGCTTCTCGGTGGGCAGCCCGGGGTCGAGCATGGTGGCGGGCGGCGGAACCGGCGCGGCCTCCTGGGCCCCCGCCAGGGCGCACAGGAGCGGGATCATGCGTCTTCCAGGGCGGCGAGCCGCTCGTGGAGGGTGTCGAGGGTGAAGGGCTTGCGGAGCACCTCGGCGTCGGCCGGGAGCTGCTCGAGCTGTTGCTCGGCGTAGCCGGTCATGAACAGCACACGGGCAGACGGGTGGTGCCGCCGCACGGCCTCGACCGCCGCCGGACCGTGCCCGCCGGGCATCACGACATCGGACAGCACGAGGTCGATGTGCTCCACGGACTCGGCGATCCCGAGCGCCTGGCGCGCCGAGGACGCGAGGTGCACGACGTACCCGCGATGGGGCAGGAACCGCGCGAGCATGGCGCGGATCGAGTCGTCGTCTTCGATGACGAGCACCGTGCGGCCCGTGGATCCGGAAGGCGCACGACGCTCGGGTGTAGCGGGCGCGGCCCCCGAAGCGACCGGGAGCCGGACCTCGACGCGCGTGCCCCGCCCCGCCTCGCTGGCGACCTCGAGCGTGCCGCCGAACTGCCCGACGATGCCGCGTGCGGTCGCGAGCCCGAGCCCGCTGTTGCCGGCCTTGGTGGTGAAGAACGGCTCGAACATCCGGGCGCGGACCTCGGGCGCCATGCCGACCCCGGTGTCCTGCACGCGCAGCCGAACGGTGCCGCCCGACGACTGCACCGCAACGGACAGCGTTCCGCCGTCGGGCATCGCTTCGACCGCGTTCACGACGAGGTTCACGAGCACCTGCTCGAGCGCGCTCGGCTCGACCTCGACGGGCGCTGCGACCAGCTCGCCCACCACGAGGCGCACGTGGCTCGACACCAGGCTGTCGAGCAGCGGGCGGAGGTTCGACACCACCTGGGCGAGGTCGACCACACGAAGGTCGAGCACCTGCTTTCGGGAGAGCGCGAGCAGCTGGCGGGTGAGCCCACCGGCCCGCTCGGCGGCCCCGACGATGGCTTCGGCGTTCCGTCGGTCGACGCCCTCGGGGAGCGCGGACTCGAGCTGCTCCGCGCACCCGAGGATGACCGTGAGCAGGTTGTTGAAGTCGTGCGCGATGCCGCCCGCGAGCCGACCGATGGCCTCCATGCGCTGGGCCTGTACGAGCTCGTCGTCCCGCCGCCGGAGCTGCTCGAAGAACCGTGGAGCGAGCGGACCGGGCGCGATCGGCACGTCCGGGTTGGCCACGGCGTACGCGCCGATGCGCTCGGACAGGCGGTGGGGCGGCGCCATCACGAACCGGCAGGCCTCGTGCCCCTGGGCGCGACAGTGCACCTCGCGCGCCACGAGCGCGACGCCGAAGCTCCCTTCGCACCACCCGCTGCTGTAGCCCGCATTCATCACGCACACCGGGCACTCCGAGGAGCGCCCGGCCTCGAGCCACGCGTCGGCCTCGAAGCTGTTGGGGTGGTCGTACACGAGCAGGAAGTCGTCGTCGGGCGTGGGGTGGCTCTGGTCGGACAGATCGACGAAGGCCCATCCGGTGTAGGCGAAGTGGACGGGGCCGGTCGACAGCGCTTCCAGGGGCTCCGTGACGCCCATCTCGCGCTGGAAGTCGCGGGAGTCGGCGAGCCCGATGGCGTGGGCCACGTCGAACAGCAGGCTGCGCGCGACCTCGTCGGCGTCCTGACACCCCTGGTACACGCTGCGCACGAGGTCGAAGAACTCGATGGAGATGGAGGCCGCGCGGACGCGGATGTAGCGCTCGCCGTGGAACTCGATCACGCCGCGGGACGCGTCGGCGTTCATCTCCGCGAAGTACGAGCGGACGTAGGCCTCGGCCCGCTCGAACAAGGGCTCCAGCTCGGGCGGTACGCGTACGGCCTTCAACGTACTCATGGCGCCCGTCTTAACCGGGTTACGAGGCCGCGGTGGGAACGCTTCGGGCCACCACGGTGCCGGTCCACCGGCTCACCACCGCGCAGCGGGACGCCGCCTGGGCCGTGTTCTCGCGGTACTACGAGAACACGGATCGCGAGCGTTTCGAGCGCGATCTCGCGGCGAAGGACCACGTCTTCCTGCTGCACGCCGAGGGGCGCATCGTCGGGTTCAGCACGGTGTGCGTGGACCGCGTGGGCGACATCGTGTCGATCTTCTCGGGCGACACGGTGCTGGAGCCGGCCCATCACGGTGCGGGCGCGCTCCAGTGGGCGTTCTTCCGCTACATCGTGCGAACGAAGCTGAGGAATCCGCACCGCCTGGTCACGTGGTTCCTCATCTCGAAGGGCTACAAGACCTACCTGCTGCTCGCGCGGAACTTCCCCACGCACTGGCCGCGGCGGGGCGCGCCCACCCCCGACTGGGCCCGCGAGCTGCTCGTCACGCTCGCCACCCGCCGGTTCGGCGACGCGCTCGACCCCGATGCGCTGGTGCTCAGGTTCACGGCCGATCACGAGCGTCTCCGCCCGGACGTCGCGCCGGTCGAGCAGCAGGAAGACCCCGACATCCGGTTCTTCGCGACGGCCAACCCCGGTCATGCCGACGGAGACGAGCTCTGCTGTCTCGGCGTGGTCGACGCCCACCTCGTGATGTCGTGGCCCATGAAGCGGCTCGAGCGGCTCACGGGACGCACGGCTCCCCCAGCCCCTCGGCCCTGAGGGTCACTCGCAGCCCGCGCGCTCGCAGAGCTCCGTGGCGCGCCCCGTCGGGCGGTTCGCGAGGTTGTCGGCCGCGAGCGGGCGAGCGTGGTCGAGGTCTTCGAGGCCCAGGTAGAACTCCGCGGCGTGGTCGGCGAACGCGAGCCGGTGCTTGGCGAGCAGGGCGTCGTAGGTCGCGATGGTGCGGGCCTTCCAGGTCTCGGCCTCCTCCCCTTCCAGCCACAGCGCGAGCTTGCCGCCCGGCTCGGGATCCTCGGCGCTCGCGACGCGACGGACGCGCTCGATGGCGGAGCCCACGTCCCCCGCGTCGTGCTCGAGCTCCGCGAGGTGCACCTGCGCGCGCACGAAGCCCGGCAACCGCTCGACGGCGTCGGTGTACAGGGCCCGTGCGCGCTCGGGGTCGGTGCCCGCTTCGCCCCACAGCATGCCGCGGCGGAACTGGATGTCGGCGACCGTGAGGGGCGACACGTCGCGGTAGGCGGCGAGCGCCTCGGCGTAGGCGCGGTCGGCATCGACCGTGCGACCCTGGGCTCCCAGTACGTCGGCGAGCCGCTCCCACGTGATGGTGGACGGGTTCGCCTCCACCTCGGCGCGCCGCTTCGCTTCGAGCGCATCGAGGCCCTGCTGCCGTGCGAGCGCGACGGAGTCGGCCACGGACGGGTCGAGGGCGAGCGCTTCGTCGAAGCGGTGCACCATCATCAGCGCCTTCGCCTGGAGCTCCGGGTCGTCGCCGGCCAGCTCGAACATGCGATCGATGTCGGACATGCGCCCCTGGAGCGACACCCGCAGCGAGAGGGTGTCGAGCAGCATGGCACGGCCGGACTGGAGCCCGCCGAGGTTCGCCAGCAGCGACTGGACGCGCAGGTCCAGGCCCTCCATGGCCTTCAGCCCGTTGGTCGTGCGGAGCGCGTGCTCGATCGGCGGCAGGTCCTGCGCGTCGACCGTCGCTTCGGGCTCGGGTCCGGCTGAGGGATCGGTCGGACCGGAGCAGGCGAGCAGGAACAGGAGGGTCGTCATCGGGAGGTCCTACGGGAGAGCAGGCGGAGCGCGGACGCCCGAGCGCCCGCCGCGACGCGGGAGCCCTGGGCCACGGCGCACCCGCGCTGCGGAACGACCGGCGCAGTCTCGACGAACGGCGGATCGGGCCGGGGGGGTGGAGGGGGTGCGCCCAGCGACACGACCTCGTAGTGGAAGTCGGCGCCGGCGACACAGCCGAGGGCGCGTGTGCGGTCGAAGGCCGTCCACGGGAGGCCTTCGAGCGCTTCCAGAGGGCTGACCGCCCCGATGGACACGGGCGTGGCGCTGCAGAAGTCGTCTGCCGGACCCGGAGCTTCGACGGGCACGGCTTCGAGCGCAGCGCCGACCGGCCGGACGTCGAGCGGCCCGGACCCCTCGAAACAGTCGTCACAGCGGAGGTTCCCGGCGGCACCGTCGAGATCGGCCCGCACGGTCAGGTTGTTCCGGGCGTCGAACCCGCCTGCGGAACCCACGCTCACGGACCCGAGCAGGGTGTTCCCGAACAGCGCCCCGCTGGCGGTGGTCTCGCCGACCACGACGTTCGCGAAGGCGTCGGCACGCACCTCGAGGTCGCCCACGACGAGGTTCCGGTGGAACGGGAGCGTCGAGAACGCGCTCCCACGGATGGTGTTGTCGGCGACCAGCCCGGTGGTCCCCGTCACGGAGAGGTCGTCGAGCCGGTTCCCGCGAACGACCGTCGACTCGACGTCGAGCGCCAGATCCGGGAGGTCGTTGAACAGCACCGTGATGCGGTCGATGTCGGGGTCGACCTCGACGGACCCGATCACGGAGGTATCGAGTGTGGCGTTCTCGGCCGCGACCTCCACCCGCCCTTCGAGGGTCAGGAGGAGCAGGCGCGTCGGCTCGCCTCGGATTCGTACGGACAGCCCGTCGTCATCGGCCCCGATCACCACGGTACCGGTGATCAGCGGGTAGACCAGGAGGGCTTCGTTGAGATCCGGCAGACCGCCCACCAGGATCTCGCAGCCCCCGGGATAGGTTCCCGGGAGCAGCACGACGACATCGGCTGGCCCGGCTTGCTCGTTGAGCTCGCTACACCACTCCGGGCCGGGGCCCAGAGTGAGGATGGCGAAGTCGTGAGCAAGCGCAGGACCAGCCAACGCCAGGAGCATCAGTTGGAGACGATCGTCGCGCAGACATCGGTCCACGTCGTGTTGTGGTTGAACGTCACCGTGAGGTCCTGATCGACCACCGTGATGGAGTCGGTCCACATGTGGTCGGTGAACACCCCACCCACAGGCGGATTGCAGGCGTTGTCGCCCGACAGATCCATGTACCAGTTCACCGTGTACGTGCCCGGCGCGATTCCCGTGAAGTTCAGCGCGAGGGTGTCACCGGTGTGGGTGCCCGTGATGTAGTCGACCACGGTGGTGCCATCGAGCACGACCGCTTCGTAGGTCTGCGTGTTGTGGGGCGTCCAGCCGGCGCCGGTGTACGACACGTTGTACGTCGGCACGGCACCCGGGCCGGCGAGGTACGGGAACACCGTGGGGGTGTTCGGGACCTCGTTGGCCGCGATGCCGTCGTCGTAGTTCGTGAACGAGCCATCGACGAGGACCGAGTAGCTGGTCCGGATGATGTCGTAGTCGGGACCACGGCCACCACAGCCACCGTTCGGCGCCGTGAGCGCACCCACGACCTCGGCCTCGAGGCCGAGGTACTGGACGCAGGTGTCGCCCGTGCGGTCGGCGTGGAGGTAGAGGCGGTCGTCGTTCAGCACGCCCGCGAGGGCCGAGTAGTCGGCGCCGGAGGCCAGGAGCTGGTTGCCACAGACCGTGTCGATCGCATCGAGGACCGCGAGGCTGTTCGCGATGTCGGTGTCGAACGCCGCGTTGGCGGTGACCGTGGTGTTGTAGCTCTCCTTCAGGTTCGCCTTCGCGGTGGCGTCGGCGAAGAAGGTACCGATGGTCGCCGTGCTGATCGCGGGACGACCCGAGCGGTCGATCTGCATGAGCGGATCGATCGTCGGCGGGTTCGCCTGACCGCGGGGGCCGGGCGCCACACCGGTGTCGGTGTCGGTGTCGGAGTCCGTGTCGGCATCGGTGTCGGCATCGGTGTCGGCATCGGCATCCGTGTCGGTGTCGGTGTCGGTATCCGTGTCGGCGTCCGCATCCGTGTCGGCATCCGAGTCGGCGTCGGTGTCGGTGTCGGCATCCGCATCGGTGTCGGTGTCGGCATCGGTGTCGGTGTCGGCGTCCGCATCGGTGTCGGTGTCGGTGTCGGTCTCGACGTCGGGATCGTCTCCGTCCTTCTTACAGGCGGCGAGGACCAGGACGCTGACGAGCGCAGCGCGCGAGAGAAGCGTGTTCATGGTCACCTCAGTTCGCCGTCTTGACGTAGGTGGAGCCGGAGATGGCGAGCAGCGGGCCGCCTTCGTTCACGACCGTCTTGTCGACCTGGACGACGAGGCTCTGCACGGTGCTGCCCGCGAACGTGTCGACCGGCGCACCGCTGTTGGTGAGCGCGGCGACGAGCGCGTTCGAGGTGGCGACATCGACCGTGGGGCAGGTGCCGTCGGGGACGACGCCAGCGGCCACGACCGCCGCGACCGCGTTGGTGAAGCCGGTGAACTCCATGAAGAACGGGTCGTTCCGGGGGCCGGCGAACACCTTGATGCTGCCCGCGGCGTTCGAGATGCCCGCCGGGTTGCTCGGGTCGCCCGTGACGTACACGTTCGGGCCCCAGCACTCGATGTTCACGCCATCGTAGAACTCGCACACGATGCGAGCCGGGGTGCCCGCCGTGCCGTATGCCGTCGTGCTCTCGACGTCGAACACGTAGCTGACCGCATCGGAGAACCCGGCAGCAGAGCCGAGCGGGCCGATGTTCATGATGAGGTTGACCTTGGTCGCGTTGGTATTGGTCCAAGCGTAGACGTCGGTGATGTCTGCAGTGGCGTCCGCGATGGGACCGGGGGAATCGCTGTGATCAGCGGCGAAGGCGCCGAACACTCCGAACAGCAATGGCGTAATCATGCCACCTCCGTGAGAAGTCCGGCCGCAACCTACGCTGGTCGTACGCGATCAACAACCGCGAATGTCCGGCCGGATGCCGAACTGTGGAGAGATGCCACGCGGTCGGCGAGCCGGGGGTGTGCGAAATCCACGGCGCACACGGGTCGTTCGCGTTCCCGCCGGTCCAGCGGCCGATCGCGCACGGGATTGCCCCGAATTCTCCGATGAACCGGTCCACGACCTCGCACGTACCTCGCAGTTCACGCCCCTCTCCGCGCGCGATGCCCCGGGGTTCCCCGCCGGATAGTCGAACGCGTGACCTTCGAGCCCACCAGCCCCCTGCCCGCTTCCGAGCCGCCGTACCGCGGGCTCGGCCGGTACGGTACGCAGAACCTCGTGGTCTGCGGGCTGCAGGCGGTCGCGTGGGCCCTCCTGCTCACCGCCATCGACCGCGCGCCCGGCCTGTGGAAGCTCGTGCCGCTGTTCGCGTTCTGCACGGTGATGCAGGGCGTGTTCACGATGATGCACGAGTACTTCCACCGAAACGCCCACCGCGATCCCTGGCTCAACCACGGCATCGGCGTGGTCGGCGCGACGCTGTTCGGTACCTCGGCCACCCTGCACAAGGTCAACCACTGGGGGCACCACATCCGGAACCGCACCAGCGCCGAGCGCGGCGAGTTCATCCACCCCGGCGAGAGCGCCATCGGCAAGGTGTTCCTCTACTACTTCGCGACCATGGGAGGCCTGTGGATCGGCGGGCTCGTGTTCCCGTTCGTGAGCTGGTTCCTCCCCTTCCGGGCCGTCGAGCGGCTCCGGGCGCACGGCGAGTTCAACACGTACGCCGCAGCGTTCGAGCAGTTCGACGCGGCCGAGTGGAACCGGATGCGCGCCGAAGCGGTCGTGCTGGCGGGCTTCTGGGGGCTCGTGCTCGCGTTCGGTCCGTGGTCGTGGGGCACGCTGGCCCTCGCGTACGCGGCGTTCGCGTACCACTGGTCGGTGCTCCAGTGGATCTACCACCTCCGCACGCCGATCCACGTCATCGAAGGCGCCTACAACCTCCGCATCCCCACGCCCATGCGGGTCCTTTGGCTCAACTTCAACTGCAACCTCACCCACCACCGCCGTCCCGACCTCCCGTGGCAGGAGCTCTACCGCCACACGAACCTCGAAGAGACGCGCCCGCTGTGGTTCCAGTACCTGCTGATGTGGCTGCCGCCGCGCCGCTTCCCCGACGACCTCTCGTCGCTCGAGAAGACGTACTTTTGAGGGGCGTGCGCGCGCTCCAGGCGGGCTGGCTCGCGTCCCAGGCGCGGGCGTCCCTCCGGTTCCGCCGGGCCATCCGGAATCCCGAGCGCATCCAGCGCGCCCGGCTCGACGCGCTCGTGCGCACGCTCGGTCCGAGCGCGTACGGCCGCCATGTCGGGCTCGATCGGGTGCGGGGCCCCGAAGACCTCCAGCGGCTCCCGATCACCGACTGGGACGCCGTGAAGCCCTGGGTGGAGCGCATCGCGCAGGGTGAGGCGAACGTGCTCACGACCGAGCCCGTCGAGGTGCTCGAGCCCACGGGGGGGAGCACGGGCGGCACGAAGCTCGTCCCGACCACCGCCCAGCTGCGCGCGGAGTTCGCGGAGGCCGTCGGGGTGTGGATGGTCGACCTGCACCGCCACCACCCCGGGCTCGTCGGTACGCGCAGCTACTGGTCGGTGTCGCGGGCCGTCAAGCGCGGCGAGACCACCGAAGGCGGCGTGCCCATCGGCTTCGACGACGACGCGTCGTACTTCGGGCCCCTGGAGCGCTGGGCGATCCGCCGCCTCATGGCCGTGCCGGCCGACGTGGCGAAGCTCCCGTCGCTCGACGCCTGGCGCCACGCCACGGCCGTGCACCTGCTCGAGGCCCGGGATCTCGGGCTGATCTCGGTGTGGAGCCCCACGTTCCTCACGGTCCTGATGGACTGGATGGCGGCCGAGCGGACGTCCCTGCGTGGGGCGCTCTCCGCAGGGGCACGAGAGCGCTTCGCGTCCGCGTGGGACGGGCGGATCCTGCACGGAGCGCGGCTGTGGCCCCAGCTCCAGGTCGTGAGCGCGTGGGCCGACGGCTTCGCGGCGTCGCACCTGCCCGCGCTGCTCGAGCGGTTCGCGGGCGTCGTGTTCCAGCCGAAGGGCCTGCTCGCCACCGAAGGGGTGGTGTCGTTCCCGATGGTGGGCTGGGAGGGCCACGCGCTCGCGCTCACGTCCCACTACGTCGAGCTCGAGGACCTCGCGGACGGCCGTATCGTCGGAGCCCACGAGGCCCGCGTCGACCACGAGTACCGGCCGATCCTCACCACGGGGGGCGGGCTCGTCCGGTACGCCCTGCCCGACTCCGTGCAGGTGCTGGGCTTCATCGGGCGCGTGCCCCGCGTGCGGCTGGTCGGGCGGCTCGACCGCGCGTCCGACCGCGTCGGCGAGAAGCTCACCGAAGGCTTCGTCCAGCAGGCCCTCGCCCGCCTGTGGAGTCCCGAAGACCCCCCTCGATTCGCGATGCTCGGTCCCCGGGAAGACCCGCTGCGCTACGTCCTCGTCGTCGATCGCGCCGGTCCCGACCCCGAAGCGCTCGACCGGGTGCTCCGCGACGCGTACCACTACGCCTACGCGCGCGACCTCGGGCAGATCGCGGCCCCGCAGGTCCACGTGGTGCCGGACGCCTGGTCGCGATGGGAGCACGCAATCGAGGCGCTGGGGCTCGGGCTCGGCAACCAGAAGCCCGGGGCGCTCGAGATCCGTCCCCAGGTGCTCTGGCACATCGCCCCGTGAGCTCCGGGGTGGCTACCGGCCGCCCCGGCGTCCACCGCCTCCACGACGACCGCCCCCGCGACCGCCGCCGCCACTGCGGCCGCCACCGCCACCGCCGCCGCTGCGACGCCGTCCACCGCCGCCGCCGCCGCCGCCACCACCGCGCCGCGCCTGCGTCTCCGCGGGGCGCTTCCGGGGACCGGACGTGGACGGGACCGCGTTCATCGAGTGGAACGGGTGGTCCATCACGGGGACCAGGCGAACGCCCGTGAGCTTCTCGATGTCGCGCAGGTAGTCGCCCTCGGAGTCGTCGCAGAACGCGATGGCGACGCCTTCCTTGCCCGCCCGACCGGTGCGGCCGATGCGGTGGACGTAGCTCTCGGACTCGTTGGGAAGGTCGTAGTTGAACACGTGCGACACGTCGTCGATGTCGAGGCCGCGGGAGGCCACGTCGGTCGCGACGAGCACGCGGATCTCGCCACTCCGGAAGCCATCCAGCGCGCGCGTGCGGGCGTTCTGGGACTTGTTGCCGTGGATGGCCGCCGCGCTGAACCCGTCCCGCTCGAGGGCGTCGACCACGCGGTTCGCGCCGTGCTTCGTGCGCGTGAACACGATGGTCTTGTCGACGTTCAGCTCGTCGAGCAGGTGCGCGAGCAGGCGCCGCTTGTCGGCCTTCTCGGTGAAGTACACGAACTGCTCGATGCGCTCGACCGGCGTGCTCTGGGGCGTGACCTCCACGCGCACGGGGTCGTGCAGGAACTCCGACGCGAGCTGGGCGATGGCGTTCGGCATCGTCGCCGAGAACAGCAGGTTCTGACGGTCTTCCGGGAGCAGCTTCAGGATGCGCCGGAGGTCGTGGATGAACCCCATGTCGAGCATGCGGTCGGCTTCGTCGAGCACCAGGAACTCGACGCTGTTCAGCCGCACGTGCCCGCGCGACTCGAGGTCGAGCAGCCGACCGGGTGTGGCGACCAGGATGTCGAAGCCCTTGCGGAGCGCCGAGATCTGCGGTGCTTCGCCGACTCCGCCGAAGATCACGGTGTGCGACAGGTCGAGGTGGGTGCCGTACGTCGCGAAGCTCTCGCCGATCTGCGTGGCGAGCTCGCGCGTGGGGGTGAGCACGAGCGTGCGGATCGGACGGCGGCCCTTGAACGGCTCCGCCGCGAGGTGCTGGAGCACGGGGAGCGCGAACGCGGCGGTCTTCCCGGTGCCCGTCTGCGCGACGCCCAGCACGTCGCGCCCCTTCAGGAGCGGGGGGATGGCCTGGAGCTGGATGGGGGTGGGCGTGTCGTAGCCCTGCGCTTTCACGGCACGGCGCAGGGGCTCGATGAGGTCGAGGGTGTCGAAGGTACTCAGGGGGGCCTCGGGATGGAGTGGCCGGGTAGAGTAGCCGGGTGCGACGGGGAGGGCTCTGTGCGGGCCGAATCGGGGCGACTCAAGAACAGCTGGTACGCGGTCGGCACCTCGGCCCAGATCGGTCGGAAGCCGGTCGCGCGGCCGGTGATGGGCGAACGGCTGGTGGTGTGGCGAGACGCCGACGGAGTGCCGGTCACCTTCACCGACCGCTGCCTGCACCGGAACGCTCCGCTCTCCGAGGGCGTGTGGCTCGACGGCTGTCTCGGGTGCCCGTACCACGGCTGGGTGTACGACCGGTCGGGTCGGCTCGTGCAGATCCCCGCCATCGAGGAGGGCGGCACGCTGCCCGAGCTCCGCCTGCCCACCTGGCCCACGACCGAGAGGTACGGGCTCGTCTGGGTGTGGATGGGCGACGGGCCGCCCACGGCCGAGCCGTTTCCGATGCCGTACTGGGACACGCCCGGCTGGCGCGCCTACTACATGGTCACCGACTTCGACAACGGCGTGACCCAGCTCGTCGAGAACTTCATGGACGTGCCGCACACGGTCTTCGTCCACAAGGGCTGGTTCCGCACGGAATCGCGCAAGGAGGTGCGCATGACCGTCGAGCGCACCGACCACAGCGTGCTGGTCACGTACCACCAGGAGTCCGACCAGATCGGCTTCACGGGCCGCATCCTGAACCCGCGGAACGCCCCCATGGTCCACACCGACCGGTTCTACATGCCGAACACCACGCGGGTCGACTACCAGTTCGGCGAGCGCGGCTTCGTGATCACGAGCACGTGTACACCCGAGTCCCCGTCCCGCACGCGGGTGTACACGCTCATCTCGTACAACCTCGGCTCACGCGTGATCAGCCGCGCACTGCGGCCGTTCCTGCGCTTCTACACGCGCCGGGTCATCCAGCAGGACGTCGACATCATGGCCATCCAGGGCGCCAACCTCCGCGCGCACGGCCGGGAGGCCTTCCACCACAGCGAAGCCGACCTCCACCACCAGTGGATCGAGCAGCTCCGCGATCTCGCAGCGGCCGACCGCGACGCGCCTGCAGGGGAATCCCGCGACGCCACCTTCTGGATCTAGCGGTTCTCCGGGCCTCTCGGGATTGTTCGGAGTTGCCGAACACCGTGATCAGAGCGCTCCGTTCCACAGCAGCGCGAGCAGGCCCCGACCGGGACGCGCCACACGGTCCGGGAACACCTCGGGCAGCCGGTACCACGGGATGGACGGCTGCTCGTGGTGCTCGCGGTGGTACTGGATGTTGTATGGCCACAGCACGATGCGGCCGAGCAGGCCCGGGTCCCAGGAGTACGACAGCTCGGGGGCGTCGAGCGCCGCGTGCTCCGCGAACGACCGCACCTTCTGGATGCCCTGCGTGAGCGTCACCAGCGGCACGCCCCACACGAACGCCGCGCGGGCCGCGAGCGTGGGCTCCATCCACGCGAAGGCCGCGAACCCACCCCAGAACAGCACGACCATCGCGGCCAGCTCCGGCCACCAGCGGTTCTTCGGGAGCTTCAGCACGCCGTGCCCGCCGACCTCCCTCCGGTACGCCCACAGCGTCTTCAGCTGGTTCACGAGCAGCGTGTCGAACACGAGCTGGCGGAGCAACCGGCGCGCGGGCAGCGGGCGATAGTCCCAGTCCTGACCGGTGTACAGCAGCACCCGCTCCGGATCCCGGTCGGTGCCGAGCGTGCGGTGGTGAACCATGTGCAGGCTCCGGTACACGTGGACCGGGAGCGCCATCGGAACGCCCGCGAACAGGTTGATGATCGCGTCGTTCAGGCGGAGCGGCTTCGCGATCAGCCCGTGCACGGCGTCGTGGTACAGGATGAACAGCGCGTGCTGTCGGGTCGCGATCGCGATCATCGCGAGCGCCACGAGCAGCGGGTTCCACACGAGCACCGCGAGCGCGACGAGGCCGACGCACACGGCCGCTTCGAGCACGAGCGCACGCACGGTCGGGCCCGCGATCACGGCGGCCCCACGGTCAGTCCGCGCACCACCACCTTGCCGGTGCCCTCGAAGAACAAGCCGGTGAACCCGTCTGCGGGGCCCTCCAGACCGACCTCCGCGGACTTCTTGCCGGACGTCACCCGGAGCGTGCCGTGGTCTTCGACCAGCCGCACGGACCCCTTGAACGGGAGCTCGGCCAGCGTCTCGTCGAGCGTCCAGCCCGTCAGACCGAAGTCGCGCCGCCCACACTGGACGTTCGCGGGCACCTCGGAGAATCGCCCGACCCGCACGACGCCGTTCGACACCACCGCCGCGAACGCGTGGCTGGGGTGGGCTTCCGTCGTGCCCTTCGTCCAGGCGTCGCACGTGGGGGGCGTGTCGACATCCGTGAGCGCGATCAACAGCCCCACGGTCGCGCCGTCGGACACCTCGAGCTCCGCGCCGATCCCGCCGTCCGCGAGCACCCCGCCGCCGACCACCACCAGGTGCGCCTGCGGAACGTCGGAGGACTCCCACACGAGCGCCTCCCCCTCCGCAGGACCGGTGGGCTCGGCCGTCCCGACGCGTCCGCCCCCCTTCCCGAGCGTCCACACGGGGAGCCCCGCGACGTGCAGGCGCTTCGAGAAGCTGCGCCCGCCGAGCCAGGTGGGCTCGGGCGGAGTGGGTGCGGGGAGCGCGGAGATCTTCTCGAGCCGCGAGTCGATCAGCGAGAGCGCCCAGGAGGACTCCGTGGCCTTGCCCCAGTCCCGCAGCGCCGTGACGATGGCGTCGCGGTCTCCGGCCGCGATCCAGCTGTCCAGACCGTTCCGCGCGTTGATCGCCAGCGACGAGCACGCATCCCCGCGGTCGCGTCCGAGCTCGAACTCGAGCTTCGCCACCTCGCGCGGCGAGCCCCAGAAGTGGTCGAGCTCGTAGCCGTTCAGCACGTCGTCGAACGTGCACTTCCCGAGCCCGTCGGGGCCGAACAGGACGGCGCGCACGGCGGCGAGGTCGGCGTCGAAGGACGCTTCGCGCGGCATCTTCAGGCCCGGGAGCTTTCGGCGCTTCATCGGGACCCAGGTCGGGTGGTCGCGCAGGAGCGCCCACAGGCCCTGGAAGGCCTCGTCGGACGCCCGCTGCAGCGCGAACGCGTCGCCGGAGCGGTCGAGGGCCGTGAAGAAGGGCTGCCCGTCGACCCGGGTGGTGCCGACCGCCACCAGGTACAGCGCGGACACGCGGTCTTCGAGGGCGGCCGACGGATCGGCGCCGACCGCACGGAGCCGGCTCAACACACGGGCCTCCGCGCGGGCCTCCTCCGAGCGCGCGGCCAGGCGGGACTCCAGCTCGGCGACCAGCGCGACCTTCTGCTTCACCTGGACGGCCGACCGGAGCTTCCCGATGTCCTCGAGCGTCGTGCGCGCGAGCTGGAACCCGGGATCGGACTCCGAGATCTGCGCGAGCGTCTTCTGGGCCTCGTCGAGCGCACCCCGGTCGCGTGCGGCCAGACCGTCGCTGAACCGGAGGAACAGGTCGAACTCCAGCGTGTGCACGCGCTGGGTCTGGGCGCGCTCCTTGGCCGACAGCTCGGTGCCCAGCCCTTCGAGCAGGGCGGTGACGAGCTGCTTCTCGAGGTCGAAGAACTCGTCGCGCGGGCCGGACGTGTCGAACGCGCGCACCACCTGCCCGGTCGTCACGTCGACGAGGCGCGCATCCAGGCGCATCGTGCCGGACACCACGGTGTACGAGCCCGTGACGAGGTGCGTCGCGCCGAGCACCTTGCCGATCTGCGCCGCCGTGGCCGGATCGAGCACGCCGTCCGTGCCGAGCGCCTGTTCCGCGAGCACCTGGTCCAGACGGGCCCGCTCGACGAGCGTGAGCGAGGCCACCTGCGCGAGATCGGTCGTGAGCATCGACTGGAGGCCCTTGCCGAGCGCCGCGAACTCGGCGGAGTCGGCCGCATCGTCGAACGCGGTGACGGCCACGGACGGCGCACCCCAGGCCAGGGAGGTCCACAGGGCGAGGAGGGTCATCGGCACACCAGGTCGAAGTAGGACGCCCTGTCGGGGAGGATGGTGACCGGGACCGGCCCCCCCGGTGCGAAGTCGTGGGAGAACCACGGCTCGCAGGTCGCCCCGGAGAACGTCAGCTCGTATCGGCCCGGGACGAGGTTGAACACCCCTCCCGACCCGCTCGAGCTCGTCGCGGTGAGGTCGGCATCGGGCAGCCCGCCGTCGGCCTGGTAGAACTGCTCCCCCGAGGAAGCGCCGTGGACGTCGAAGGAAACGCCGGCCACCCGGTCGAAGGCGTCGTAGTCGGGGCCCTCCCAGAGGATGAACAGTGCGTGGCCCATCCCGGGTTCCTGCTCGGTGTCGACGCGGCCGGTCATGAGGTCGACGATGCCCTGACTCATGAGGGTCTTCCGCCACTCCTGGGTGAGGGTCGTGTGGTGGTGGTAGGCGGTCGGGAGGTGGCCGTCCTTCTCCATCGTGATGATCACGTCGGCGTCGAACGGGAGGGGCTCGAGCAGGAAGTCGCCGTCGGACGCGCTGGTGACGCACGGCACGTCGAGGTCGTGGGCGCAGATGTCGACGTCGCCGACGCCTCCGCCGAGCAGGCCGACGACGCGGCCGAACACGCCGGCGGTCTCCGCGTCGGGGAGCGGGCCGTCGTAGGTGCGGTCGCAGGCGAACAGCGCGAGGAACCAGAGCATTCCTGTGTCTATCCCGGTCGGGTGCGGTGCCGCGCAGAGACCCGGGGCGAACGCGCGCTCGAGGCCCGAGACCTCTTCTCCGCCCGCGTGTGACCGCCTGGAGCAGAGCCGCCCAGACGACCGACCCTGCGGCCGGGTATCGTGGATGCGCAAACGCTGGAAGATCATTGTCCCGACGACACGCGAGCGGCCTGTTCGCGACACTCCTGATGGTCGGCTGCTCGGCGCCGCCCGACGCTGCCGAGACGACAGGCCTGCGACCTGCAGGGACGAGTGGTGCGAATCCGGCCCACGTCCGTGGCACGGTGGAGGTGGGCGACCAGGGGGTCTTCGACGTCACGGGCACGTTCCTGGTGTCGCGATACGAGCCGTCCGATGACGCCACGTGCACGGCCAGCACCCAGCTCTTCATGGAGCTCACGGAGAGCGGCAGCTCGATCAGCGGGTCGTTCCTGCAGATGGTCGTGACGGTTCCTGGTCACTTCGGTTCGGGGGACCTCCACTTTCCGACGGACGTGGTCCTGGGCGAGATCCCCGGTGCCGGGCTCAGCCACGACGTCGTCCGGGGAGGCGACCTGGTGTTCTCGGGAGGCGAGGACGGTGCGGTGTCGGCCGAGATCGATCTGCAACCGATGGAGCTCTGCGCCGGCTACCGTGCCGACGACGACTGTATCGGGGCCCCCCGGGTGTCGATGCACCTGACGAGACGGGCGCCGTGGAGCGCGGACGCGTGCGACTCGGACAGAGAATACGACGGGCTCTGCGACGGGTGCGTCCCCTACAGCGCGGATTGAGGAACCCGTTCGCCCACGGAGCCTCGCTCGGCCTCGCCATCTGGGGTGTGGAGGTCGTCGCGCTGACGGCCGGCGTGCTCGGGATCGGGGGCACCTCGGTATTGGCGAGCCTGCGCACCGAGCTCGCGACGCTGGGGCTCGGATACCTCGGGCTGGGCGCGGTCTCGGGGGTGTTGGTGCGCTCCCGGCTCGGGCTGGGCGGCCCCGTCGTGCTGTGGTGCCTGCTGTTGCTCGTCGCGGATGCGGGGGTGGTGCCGCGGTGGATGCACGCGCTGCTGGTGGGGCTCGCGGTCGGGTTGTGGCTCGGCTGGACCCGTCTGCCGGCGCGCCACACCGCCTGGGTGCCGTGGACGGTCGGCGCGCTGCTCACCGGGCTCGCGCTGCTGCCCGAGCGCGCGGCTCCGCTGGTGGGGGTCGCGGGGGACCGGCCGGACGTGATCCTCGTCGTGGTCGACACCCTGCGCGCCGACCACGTCGGGCACGCGGGCTACGGGCGCGACACCACGCCGGTGCTCGATGCGCTCGCGAGGGACGGGCTGCGGTTCACCCGGGCGCGCGCCGCGAGCTCGTGGACCCTCCCCTCCCACGCGAGCCTGTTCACGGGCCTCGACCCCGCGGAACACGGTGCGCACGCGGGACATCCGCGCCTCGACCCCGGTCCGCGCACGCTGGCCGAGGCCTTCGAGGACCGGGGCTACCGCACGCTCGGGCTGTCGGCGAACGCCTGGGTGTCCGGCGGCACGGGGCTCGACCGCGGCTTCGACCGGTTCGAGTTCCTCGGCGACGACGGGCTCGCGAGCCAGCTCCTGCTCGCACTCGCGATCCAGCGCCCCACGGACCTCGGCGGGCGGCGCATCACGGACCGCGCGATCGACGCGATGGACGCGGCCGCTGCAGCGAACGAGCCGCTGTTCCTGTTCGCGAACCTGCTCGAAGCGCACGAGCCGCTGGGCACCCTGCCGCACGCCGAACGCGAGCGCTTCGGACCGGTGGGTGCGGACGACGGACGCCGGTGGATGCGCGACATGCCGCGGTTCTGGTGCGAAGGCACGCGCGCGGACCCCGAGCGCATCCGGGCCGTCACGGACGCGTACGACGCGGGGGTGGCCTACGCGGATGCCCGCATCGGCGAGCTGATCGCGGCCGCGAAGCGCAACGGACGCTGGGACCGCACCTGGCTCGTGGTGACCAGCGATCACGGGGAGCACCTCGGAGAGGACGGTCAGCTCGGGCACATGGTGTGGCTCGACGACGCGCTGCTCGACATCCCGCTCGTGGTGCACGGTCCCGGTGCGCGGGGCACCGTCGACACGCCGTTCCCGCTATCCGGTCTGGGGGCCTGGCTGCTGGCGGCCGTGGACGGGCAGGTGCCGCCGATCCCGGAGCGTGCGGTCAGCGAGGTCCACCCGCACCCGGACGGCACGGTTCGGGCGTGGGGAGCGGTCTTCGGGTGTGACTTCGCCCCCGCCCAGGTGCCGCGGAGGGCCGTGATGACGGCCGATCGCACGGTGTGGCGCCACGGAGACGCGGTGCGCACGACGCAGGAAGGGTCCGAGCGTCCGGCGACGCCCGACGAGGCGGGCTGGGTGGACGGTCCGTTCGCGGAGCCCGGAGCCCCCGTGGATGCGAGCACCCGGCGCGCGCTGGAGACCCTGGGCTATGTCGAGTAGTCCGAAGGAGGCGGTCCTGGACGGTCAGTGCGCGAACCGCCCTCTGCGGTCGCGATAGCGGCCGGTGTCCTCGTCCCACGACCGGTCGCGCTGGAGCGCGTGGGCGGCCAGTGCAAGACCGGCAGCCGCCGCGAGTCCGACCAGCAGATTCCCGACCTCACCGTTGGTCCTCGGCGGCTCGGGGTAGCGGAACTCCCGGAGGTCGAAGGCCTGGCCACGGAGCTCCAGTGCGGCCGTCACGGCGGCCGGCTCCTGGCCTTCCGGTGCGCGCCCGACGAGCTCGATGGCACCGCCGCTGGCGAAGACGTCGAGGGGGGTGAGCTCGACACCGGTGGGGCCGTTGCTCACGACCCTCCACTTCCCCTGCTCGCGATCCACGCCGACGACGACGCCAAAGTGGGGGTCGCCGAACATGTCGTGGGCAACCACCTTGTCACCGAGACGCGGGTGGTCAGCGAGGGCTCCGGAACGCCGCAGCAGCTCGAGCTTCTCTTCCCGGGACGCCCGAAGGAGTGAGGCCCGCGCGCGGGAGAACACGTCATCGTCGTGACGGCTCGACGTGGTCACGGCTGCACCCCCTCTGGACCATCGTAACCCACAGGCTTGAAGAACCCGAGGATGCTGGCTGGGTCTCTCACGCAGATCTGAACATGCGTCTTGGTGCGGATGGCCGCGCCCGGGTACGCCGCTGGTCCCTCGACGAAGACGCCCCGCACGGTCTGGAAGTAGACGCCACCATCTCCAGCAGCTTCGTCCAGCGCCCGAAGCCCGAGATTCAGCACCGCGCAGTCCAGAAAACGAACGAGTAGATCGTCTCCGCCGCTCCTGCCGGCCTTGTTCTCGGCAAGCGGTCGGCCCACGTCCTCCATGGTCCTGACGTAGTCGTCATAGAAGTCCGAGAGCCGCGCCGTCTGCTCCGTGTCCGTCAGATCGAGACACCGACCGAGGTGGAGGTAGGCCCCGAGCACGAACGGCTCTCGGACCTTTCCGCGCCCCACCTGTTCGTGCGCCCACTGGAGCGCACGGCGCTCGCTGCGCTCCCAGAAGTAGACACCCTCGCCGAGCCAGTCGTACGGATTGGCACTGGACCTCAGAGCCCCCCGACCCAGGAGCACCCGCTCGCCCATGGCGCGATCGCAGCCGTGAAAACCCACGACCAGGCGGTGGTGTAGCAGTTGCGAAGACGCTGACAACGTGGCTCCCGGACCCTCGAGCCTATCGCTGGGCGGAGGGTCCAGAGGACGTCGGCCTCTGGATTTCCGGTTCTGCGGTCAGAGCGCCACGCGCGCCGCGACCTCCTGCAGCACCGCTGTCTCGGCCGCCGTCACGCTCACGGACACCCGCGCGCGCCGGACCGAGTGTGTCGAGAACTCGGAGACGCCAACGCAGTCGATTGTGTACAACGATTCAGCAGTACACTGGTGAAAGACGCGCTTGGATACAGGAGACGCGTGTGTCCAAACGACGTGTGCACGAACATCCCGGAGATCATTGGCATTCACTCTGTCAGGAACAACCTGTGGTCCCACAGGCATCGCGGGCCGCGGGTCGACCGATTCGAGACGTGGGTTGAGAATGCGGCCCCCTAGGTTGACCGCCGTTCTCGCCGGCTCCACTTCGGTGCGGATCGAGCCGAGCGACGAGTGGATGGAGGTCCGATCCGATCCGACGAACGGCCCCGAGTGTGGGGACCCCATCGACCCGTACTCGGTGCTGGTCACCGACGCCTCGTTCACCATGCCCGGCCAGCCCTCCTCGTCGTGGGCGACGGCACAGTTCGAGCAGCACGGAATGGGCCCGGTCGTGTGGCGGATCGAGAACACTGCCGCGCCGATGAGTGAGGACCTCGCGGCCGCCATCCTCGAATATCATGCAGCCCATTCGGTCCGCGCAGCAGATGCCGTGCAGCGGGTGGACTACCGAATCGGCGTGTGGGGCGAGGAGCCTCGGGGCCACTTCGGGTTCACGGTGTGGATGGAGGCCGACGGAGCTCCAGTGGAAACCTACACTATCCTGGGGGACGCCGACATTCTCGGGTTGCCGTAGACCACCCCCACACCGGGCAACTCGACCCTTCACCGGCCTCGATCCTGCCGGGTCTTCGTGAACGCGTCCTCCTCCCCTTTGCGCCTTTGCGTCTTTGCGTGAGGTCCGCGCCGTGCCGGTGTCGCGCGGGTCAGAGCGCCACGCGTGCCGCGACCTCCTGCAGCACGGCCGCTTCGGCCGCCGTCACGCTCACGGACACCCGCCCGCGCACCGGATGCTGCGCCGACAGCGACCGGCTCGCGCCCACCGGGCTCCGGCCCGTGAGCGTCGCGTACAGCACGCACGCCGAGAGGTATGCGCCCGCGGGGCTCGGGTGCGAGCCGTCCTTCGCGTACAGGCCGATCTCGGGATGCGACACGCCGACCTCCGCCCACGCCCGTCCCACCGGGCTCACGCGGGCCTTCGTCTCCTCCCCGACCGTTCGGAAGGCCTCCGTCAGGGCCGGGGTCTGCTTCGGGAACGCCTGCTTCGCCCACGTGGCGTACAGCACGGGCTCGGCGCCGCGCTCGCGGATCAGGGGCACGAGCTCACGCACGGCGTCGTGGAAGCGGACGGGGTCGCCGATCGTGCCGTCGGGCCCCATCTTCACGCCCAGCGTGCTCTGCTCCTGGAGCACGACGAGCTCGAGCGGCTCGCCCGCGACGGTCGCGTGCAGGACGTCGGGAAGGTGCCCGTCCTCCAGGTGGTCGCGGAGCGAGAATCCCCCGTGGACATGGGCCTCCGCGCGGATCACCGGCCCATCGAGCCCCTCGGACAGGGCCGCGACCATGCCGGGCAGCGCGTACGCCTCGGTGTAGCTGTTCCCGAGGAAGAACACGTCGATCGCCTCGCGGGGCTCGGACGCGCCGCAGGCGGCGAGAAGGGCGAAGGTCGGCAGCATGGTTCACCGGGTGTGGAGGGTCAGGAGAGGGCCATCTCGAAGCCCGGGCGCAGGGTCGTGAAGGACCGCTCGGCGAGCGGGCTGTCGGCGCCGTGGACGGCGTACAACGTCATCGCGGTGTGCTGGACCGTATAGCGCGCGAACGCCGACTCCAGCGGGCTGTCGCGCGGCACGAGCGCGGCCATGAAGTGCAGCCGCTTCGGCATCAGCCGGCGATAGGCCTCCCGGACGAGGGGCTCGAGGAGCTCGGGGTCGTCGTCCTCGACCTCGAGGTGCGTCAGGAACGCGAACCGGAAGCACTCGCCGGCCGGCGGCAACCGCGGCCAGCGCAGGAGCGTGGCGCCCACGTCGAAGGCCCGCTTCACCCAGCGCATCTGGCCGTGGTACCCGAGCACGCGGGTGCGCTTCACGGACGACGTGTCCCAGGGCGCCACGCACCCGAGGATCTGCCCGGAGTCGCCCTTCAGGAGCAGGAAGTCGGACAGCGCGAAGCCCGGCCAGTCCGCCAAGCGCCGCTGGAGGAGCCCGTCCGCGAACACCTCGCCCAGCACGCGCGCCCGGCCCCGCCGATCGAGGAAGGCCTCGAGCGCCGGGAGGTCCGCCGGGGTCGCCGTGTGGACCGCCCGACGGGGCGCCCGTCTCGAGCGGGTGAACTGCACGGAGGTCATGCGGAAGGGCGTCATCGGGCGGTAGGTCGGCTGACCCCGCCGCGCGGCCGCCGGACCCATGAGGGCCTGGTGGGCGCGGGGGTTGTCGTCGAACACGACCGTGGTGCAGACCGGCACGTCGAGCTCGTCCTGCAGGATGCGCAGGAGGTCGCCGTAGTGGCGCAGCAGCAGCGCACCTCCGCGGAACCCCGGACGAACGCGGAGATCGCAGAGGTATGCCGTGCGCGTGCGCTCCCCGTCGAGCCAGGCGGGACGGGCGATCGCGGAGAAGATGGCGCTGGCGCGTCCTTCGGGGTCGCGCGCGACCCAGGTCCGCGGGTCGCCGTGGTGGAGCCGCTGGAGCGCGAAGAAGTCGGGGTCGCGCTCCTGGTTCAGGTCGAGCTCGCCCGACACGTGGACCTCGCGGAACAGCCGGCAGATCGCGAGATTGTCGGCCGGGGTCGCCAGATCGACCCGGAAGTGCGGGCTCTCGAACACCGGGGTCATCGGGGCGCCGGGTAGGTGGGCGTGGTCTCGCGGTACCAGTCGCGAAGCGCGGGCAGGTGGCGCAGGCCGACCTGGGGGTGGATGTGGTGGACCACGTGGTACCCGATGTGGTGGGGCGCGATCAGCCACGCCAGCGGGCTGCCGATCTGGTGGTCGTTCGTGGTGGCGAGCAGGGTCTCCACGCGCCGGTCGGCGTTCGCGACGTAGCGGTGCTCCACGAGCAGGCGGCGCGCCGCGAGCAGCCCCGCGAGCGTGCCGGGCACGACGTAGCCCCACAGCACCGCCCACGGCGCCTGGACCGCGATCGCGAGCACCGCGAGCTGGAAGGCGAGCTGTCCGAGGTCCTCACGGGCCGTGGCGGTGACCTCGGGGCTCTCGGAGAGGTCGGCCCCGGAGCGGTCCTGCAGGAACACCCGCGCGTACAGGGTGCGCAGGCCGGGCACGAAGCCAGCGACCGCGCCGAACAGGGTCCGCACGGTCCAGAACGGCAGCAGGAGCACGCCGCGGAGCACGTTCAGGGCGTACAGCACGGGCCGTTCCTCGACGCCGGCCTTGAAGTACGGGTCGGTCGGCATGCCGCTGTCGCGGTGGTGCCGGAGGTGGTGGTACCGCATGGCGTTGAGGGTGGTGGCGAGCGGGTAGCCCGTGAGCACCTCGAGCAGCCGCACGCGCCACGTCTTGCGCTTCAGCGGCATGTGCGCGGCGTCGTGGAGGATCACGCCGAACCCGTGGATGCGGCCGGTGATCACGAGGATCGGCACGGGCCACGTCCACCAGGGCAGCACTGCCATGCACGCCCAGCTCGCGATCACGAGGGCCCAGTCGATCGCGGCCATGCGGAGCAGGTCGTCGAGGTCGGGGGGCACGAGCAGCGCGCGCGGCACGCGGTTCCGCGACAGGTGGCTCGGGGGCTCGGCGTCGAGCGCGCGCTCGATGTCGTCGGCCAGATGTTCGAGGGAAGCGGCCATCCGCACACCGAATAGCCCACGGCGGACCGTGCGGCGCCTCGAGGTGCGATCGCTTCACAACGAGAACTTGCATTCCGATCCCGACCTCTCGTACGCTTCCCGTGCACCCGGTGACGCACCCGGGTCTCTTGTGGCCCCACGGCCTTCTTTCTCGCTTGTCTTGTTCCTCGTTCCGCGGGTGTTGCCGCGGGAATCCCTTGTCCGGCCTGCCTCGGGTCGGTTGTCCGTGGAGTTGCCATGCGTCTCTTCTGGGCCCTGCTGGGTCTCGGTGCCGTTGCGTGTACGCCGTTCGATGCCCTCGACGAGAGCCTCGACAAGTACGACCCCGTCACGGAGGAGCTCGCGTTCCCCGGCGCCCGGGTGGACGGTGAAGGGGTGGTGGACGTCGAGACGGCCGATGGCGCGGTGCTCGAGGTGCCCTACGTCGTGCAGGAGGGCATGGCGGTGGCCGGTGGCGACATGATCCTCGGCGAGGCGAGCGAGCTGATGAACCGGTCCGCCGGGGTCGGGCGCAGCTCGATGCGCTGGGACACCTGCCAGATCCCGTACAGCTTCGACGCCTCCGTGACCGCGTCGGCCCGCCAGGACTTCCTGTCCGCGGTCGAGCACTGGGAGGCCCACACCGCGCTGCGGTTCGTCGAGAACGGGTCGGCGTCGAGCCGCATCCGCGTGAAGGACGGCACCGGCTGCTCCTCGTACGTGGGCAAGCGCGGCGGCGTGCAGGACCTCCAGCTCTCGAGCGCGTGCGGTCGGGGCGCGGCCATCCACGAGATCGGCCATGCCATCGGGCTCTACCACGAGCAGTCCCGCGCGGACGCCGACAGCCACGTCACGAAGCAGTGGCAGAACATCGCGAGCGACAAGGCGCACAACTTCCGTACGTACGTGCAGCGCGGCCAGTCGGGCGTCGACCTCGGTGCCTACGACCACGGGTCGATCATGCACTACACGTCGGGGTCGTTCGCGACGGGCGTGTGCAACCGGAACGACACGTCGGGCTGCACGATCACCCACCTCGACGGCTCGTACATCACCGAAGCCCAGCGCACGCGCCTGTCCGTCGGCGACCTCGCGGGCATCGACGCCCTGTACGGCGGCCAGTGCGGTGCGGCGCCCGTCGACGACCACGCCGACAGCGCGACCGACGCCACGTTCCTGAACGGCACGTCCGCCGCGAACGGCATCCTCGATCCGGGCGACGAGGACTGGTTCCGCGTGGCGGTCACCCCCGGACACCACTTGCTGATCGAGACCACCGGGTCCATCGACACGTACGGGCACGTGCTGGCGGGCTCCACGGAGATCGCGACCGACGACGACAGCGGCGCCGACCGCAACTTCCGCATCGAGCTCGACGCCACGCAGTCCGAGTACTTCGTGCGGGTGCGCGGCTACTCGGCGTCCACGTCGGGGGCGTACCAGCTGCGCGTCACGACCACCGCGCCGCCGGACGACCACGGCAACGACACCGCGACCGCCACCGAGCTCCGCTTCGACACGGCGGGCTCCACGGAGCTCGATGCCGTGCTCGACCCCGAGGACACGGACGTGTTCCGCATCGAAGCCCTCGTGGGCGGCGCGCTGACGGCCTTCTCGGAGGGGGCGACGGACACCCACGGCACGCTGTACGCCGCGGATGGCACGCAGCTCGACCTGAACGACGACACGCAGGGCCTGAACTTCGCGGTCACCGCGACGGTCGCGCCCGGCACGTACTTCCTGCACGTGCGCGGGTACGCAGCGAGCACCCAGGGCCCGTACCACCTGGTGGTCGGCGTCCAGTAGTGCCCACTACGCCTGGCTCGGCCTGCGGGGGATGTGCGATCAGGGAGCGGAGTCGCCCTTCGGCAGCTTCGCCTGCAGGTCGTCGAACGCGTACCGCCACCCCTCGCAGCGCACCGCATTGTCTTCCGTCACCACGCACACGTGCGGGGGGTCGGAGACCTGCGCGAAGACCCGCGAGTACCGCGGACCAGACAAGACCGGTGGGGGCACCACCGGCTCCATGCGCTCGTGCGAGTACACACTCAGCGCACGGATGGGCCCGAAGTCGAACGTGGTGCCCTCACCACACTCGATCACCCAGTCCTGCCGAACCGCGCATACCGAACGGAACCCGCCCGCCAGCCTGCGGTACGGCGGGTGGGTGAACTCCGGAACCCACCCAGGGCCCATGCAGTCCACGTTCCCCGCCGTGGTGAGCACGCAGGCACCCGACACGTCGAACGAGACGAGCGTCTCGATCTCGAGCGCGGGGTCGAGCGGGTATTCCAGCGGGTCCTGGGTCTCGCCCCGGATCACGATCTCGTTGTCGGTGGTGAGCGCCGCGTAGGCTGCGGAGTACGGACCGTGGAACAGGCGGTAGGTGCGATCGTCCGGGAATGGCGCAGCGGCGATGTGTCCCCAGCACAAGACCTCTCCGTCGGCGAGCCCGCACTCGGTGCCGATCATGTCGAAGTCGACGGGTGGCGGATCGGCGCACCAGTCCCCTCCCATGTCCTCGAAGCACGCCCAGATTCGCGGGGTCGCGCCCTCCATCCCCCAGGCGAGGCTTCCGATCGTCACGTCCCTCACTCGAGTCGGGAACGGGCTCGGCGGGACGACATCGAGGAAGAAGTTGTCTGGAGCCATGTCAGCCCATTGCTGCGATGTCCAGCACTCGACCCACCCCTCGGAGTCGACCCCGCACGGGTAGGGGGTGACGTCGACCCACTCGCGATGGGGCGTCGCGCCCGTCTCGCCGGTGGTCCCGGGCAGGTCCGTGTGGACGGGTGGGGTGCGCGAGCAACCCAGGATGGCGAGCACCAGCACGCACTCTCCAGAGGCGAGACTCCAGGATACCCGATGGAGGCGGCACGATTCCACGGATGTGGATGCGCGTGCCCGCCCTCCCGCGGTGAGGATACGCAGGCGCCGGTCCGCCCGAGGTTAGGACGACTCCGTGCTGCTGTTCGCCATCGCCGCCGCCAGCGTCGGAGACCTCACGGGCTCGTGGCCGCTCGATCTGCCCGACGCACGCGGGCTCGACGTGGAGGGCGACACCGTGTGGGTGCTCCAGCCCGGGACGGCCGGGCGCATCCAGGAGTACCGCCTCGGCACCACGCTCGTGCCGACCCGCACCCTGATCGAAGCCAACCTGAAGGGCGCGCGCGGCCTCGACGTGCGCACGGAGGCCGAGGGGCGCGTCGCGTACACCACGATGTCCACACCGGCGGGCCCGCTGCTCGTGCGGATCGGTCCGCGGGGCGAGGTGCGCCGGGCGAGGCTGCCCGCGACCGACGTGCTCGGACTGGCGTTCACCGACACGGAGCTGTGGATCGCGGTCCCCCCGGAAGACGACGACAGCGGGTTCCTCGTGGTGCCGCTCGGCGATCGGCCCGTGCTGGACGGCGTCCCCGAGGCTCGGAAGGTCGCCGCCAGCGGCGCCAGCGGGCCGAAGGGGCGGTTCGCGAGCCGTGGGGTCGCGCTCGCCACGGTCGACGGGCATCCCTACCTCTGGGGCACGATCGCGAGCCACGCGCTGTACGCGATGGACCTCCACGGGCGCGGGCTGTTCTCGGTCCCCCGCCCCCTCGAGCCCGGCGACGACGTGGCGTTCGGGCTCGCAGGCTCGGAGGACACGCTGTGGACGCTGCGGCGCAGCCGCACGGACATGGAGCTGCAGCGGCTGGACCTCGCGGACGACACGCCACGGCGGGGTCCGCGGCGGGTGCGGCGCATGACCGAGATCATCGTGAGCCGGCCCGAGCCCGGACGCACGACGCGGGGCGGGGTCGTCCACAACTTCGGGATCCCCGCCCCCGTGGACGGGCAGGGCTGGGATCCGGCGTCCCTCGCGCTGCGGGACGAGTCGGAGCCGATGCGCACGTTCCAGGTGCGCGATCTGGCGTGGAACCCCGGCGATACGCCCGTCCCCATGAAGCAGATGGCGTACGCGAACGTGACGCGGGGCGACGTGAGCAGCACCGCGACGTTCGACGTGTGGACGCAGTCCCTCCAGCCCACCGTCTACCCGCACCGCGTCACGGCCACGTCGCGCCCGGCGCCCTACCTCGCCGACTCCATGCTGTACGGCCTCGACGACCACGCGCGCTACGACGCGTTCCTCGAGCGCGTGCGCGCCTACCTCGTGGAGCACTGGCGGCTCACGCCCGCCGAAGCCGAAGCCGAGCTGCACCACCCGTACTGGGCCGGGCGCGCGGTGGTCGAGTACGTGCACTGGCGGTACCGCTACCCGAGTCCGACCCGCGGCGTGAACCCGACACTGGACTGGGCGCGCGGGCACTATCCGGGCGGTCCGGCGCCGCTGAAGCTCGCGCTGTCCGAAGGGCGCGTGGACGGTCAGGCGGTGGTGGCGTGCGACGCGTCGGCCGTGATGCTCGACGGGGTCATGAAGTACCTGGGGCACCCCGCCCGGTGGATCGGCACGACCCACCAGACCCAGCAGGACGGGCACATCGGGGCCGAAGGGCCGTGGGACCTCGACGGAGACGGGCTGCTCGGGCCCGGGGAGCGCGCGACCTCGCTGCACGGCCACAAGACGACCGAGGTGTGGCTCGGCGAGCGCTACGGCTGGCAGCTGTTCGATGCGACGCCCCAGCGCGTGCTGGACGCGCGTGGCCCCTACCCGCTCGTGACGGTGTCCCAGGCGCGCCTGATGGAGGTGGTGGCCGGACGCCGGGCGCCCGAGCGCGTGGTGCTGAACGTGGGGACCGGGAAGGTGCCGTACCTGTTCATCGAGCCCGAGCCCGCCGTGCGGTACGGGAACGACCAGACGTACAACCTGCTCGGGAAGTACGACCACCCGGACCTGTGGGCGCACCCCTGGGAGCGCATCTGGCTCGAGGCCGCGGTGACGATCGACGTGGCGCTCGATCCGAGCGGCCAGGTGACCTGGGAGCGCCGCGGTCGCTGGGACCTGCTGCCCGGCGCCACGCTCGACGTGATCCTCGAGCAGCTCGACGTCACGGGCAAGGTGGTGCGCACGCGTCCCGTGGAGCTCGGCGTGCCGGTGAAGCGTACGGGCCTGCGCGTGACGGCCCCACCGGGCCGGTACCGCGTGCGGGTGCGGCTCACGGGAGATCCTGACTCCGGCGGGCTGTCGGACGTGCAGACGCTTACCGGGTCCTGACCCCCCTCCCGTGACCGGGAGCCTTCAGCGAGCCGGCTCGCTGACTCCTCCCTGAAACGTCAGCGGCGGACGAACACGTCCGAGCGGCGGCGGATGTCGTCGACGATGTCGGACAGTCCGAAGCTCACGTCGAGGATGTGCGCGCCCGTGCCTCCGTTCACGGACGGCGCCTCGAGGTCGAACGGGGCGGGATCGGAGCGGACCCACCGGGTGCGCAGGCCGCCGTCGGTGCCCTCTCCCACGCACGTGGCCTCGAAGCCCTGCTCGTACACGACGAGCGCGTCGGACGGCGTGCCCTCGGGCGTGCGGAGGAGTCGGTCGTCGGCGGCCATCGTGAACGCCGCGAGCGTGGCGGTGGCCCGGGGGGCGTCGGGGGACGCCGGATTGGAGCACACCACGCGCTCCCCTTCCGAGAACCGCCCGGTGTCGAGGGGATTCCCGCCGTCGAGCAGCGACCGGTACGCCACGACGCACCCCACCTGTTCGCCGGACGTGCACACGGGCACGGTCTCGAACGAGCCCCCGACCTCGCTGCCGAGGTCGGTTCCCACGGGCCAGCCCAGCGGGTACGCGGCCACCAGGCGATCGAGCACGGCGGGGTCGGTCTCGATGCGTTCCCGGATCAGGCGCGACACGTGCTGGCCGCCCTGGCTGTGCCCGTACAGCACGATCCCCGCGTCGGGCTCGCGCAGCAGGAAGGCCTCGAACGCCGCGAGCGCGTCGCCGTACGCGGCATCCAAGCACTGGTCCTTCTTGTCGGTGGCGCGCCCGCCGTACGTGCCGATCGTGACCTGGCGGTACACGGGCACGTACAGGTCGCACACCTGGCGCAGCGGACCCGCCTGGAACCGCGCCCAGCGCTCCGGCCGTGCACGCGCTTCGGTGTCGAGGTCGAGCCCGGAGCCGAGGCGCAGATCGAGCGTGGGGTACACCGCGAAGCACGCGACCGGCGGATCTTCGGCGGCCTCGAGCGTGCTGTCGGTGAGCGTGCCTTCTTCGCCGACGATGCGGATCGGGAGCGAGTCGGGGCAGGCGCCGGGAGCGTCGGGAGTGCAGATCCACTGGCCGGCAGCGGAGTAGTCGAGTGGCCCGGAGACCTCGCAGGAGGTGCCGCAGGCGAGCAGGGTCGCGAACAGGAGCATCTCCCGAACGTAACACGGTTCGAGGTTCCCTCTGAGACCACGGGGAACCCCGTCGATACGAGCACTTCGGGCGTTCGATCCGAACCTCGGCTTCCGTTGACGGAAAAGTGAACGAAACTCCTGTTGCCGGGAGCCTTCAGCGAGCTGGCTCGCTGACTCCTCCCTGAATTCGCACGACGCCGTGGCGAACCTCAATCGATCGATTAGACTCTGAACATCCGGAGGGAGCCATGAGCCCGCTGCACCTGGTCGAGAACCGCACGAACGATGTCGCCGACGACGAGCCCATGCCGCTCGACGAGAGCGAGCTCCTCACGCTCTCCCCGCTCGACGCCCGCCGCATCGCGCTCGAGCTCCCCCTCGGCACGCGCTTCCGCCTGCGCGACGACATCACGCCCGTGCAGTACGCCTTCCTCCAGGAGCGCGGGTACCTCGTGTTCGCGCGGGTCGCGTCGCAGGTCGAGGTCGACCGGGTGCTCTCCGAGATCGACGCCGTCGAGGCGAAGCTGCTCGCCGAGAACATCACGGCCGTTTGCGGTGTGCCCGTGTGGTTCGGCACCGGTCCCGAGGGCAAGCCCTGGCTCCAGCGCATGGGCTTCAGCTCGTTCTACTCCGAGTGGCTCGAAGACTTCGTGAAGGACGCCCGGTTCGAGCCCATCCGCCGGCTCATCGGCGAGAACGCCCGCATCGGCACGCGCGAGAAGGATGGCGTGGTGTTCAACCGCTACATCAACCTGCCCGGCAGCCTGCGTCCCGACCTCGCGTGGCACACCGACGCCCTTCGCGACGTGTTCTACAACGGCAAGATGCCCGGTCCGATGCTGAACGTCGGGCTGCACTTCGACCGGATCAAGCCGGAGGACGGCGGGCTGCGCCTGCTGCCTGGCACCCACACGCAGGGCCGGTTCGACACGCTGTTCCGAAAGGTGCACTTCGTCACGAACGACGACGATGCCGACGAGATCATGGTCGAGACCTGGCCCGGCGATCTCACCGTGCACGATGGCCGGATGTGGCACCGCGTGAAGTCGAGCCCGTTCACGGGCCCGCGCAGCCTGCGCCGCAGCATGTACGTGCCCTACGTGGTCGACGCGTACGCCCCGAAGGACGCCGGGTCGAAGACGAACGCGTACATGCGCGTGTTCGATCGCGTGATGAAGGTGAAGGGCCAGCTCGGGAAGCGCCGCGCCCGCAAGGCCGGGATGGCCTGAACCGCACGGGTCGTTGCGACAGCGATGCGCGGCTGTGACATGATCGTCACATGCTGCTGTCGCTGCTCACCGCTCACGCCTGGACCCACCGCGGACACGTGTGGGAAGACGACGCGCTCCCGCTCCGCGTGTGTGCCGAGGGCACGGTCGACGTGCCCGCTCGGCGGGCGATGGCGCTGTGGAACCAGTCGAGCGGGGTCCCGTGGTTCGTGCACGACTGCGAAGCCCCGCAGGTGCGCATCGGGATGGACCCTGACGATGCGGGTCCGCTGGCCCGCTTCACCCTGCATCCCGAGGTGTGGGCGCCCGGCGACTGCGAGTACGTGTCGATCACCGAAGGCCGCATCGACATCGTGTTCTCCGACGAGATCGACTGGTCGGCCGACGTGGGCACGGCGGTCGGGCCGTGCCCCGGAGCCGACCTGCAGACGCGCCTGATCGTGCGGTACCTCGGCGTGGCGCTCGGGCTCGACTCGTCCGCGGCGCCGGGCGCGATGCACGTGCTCGACACCTGCGACGCGCTCGACATGAGCATGGACGACCACGCCGGCCTGGCCGCCCTCTATGCCAACCCGCGGATCTGCATGTCCGACGTGGCCACGTCCGACGGTCCCACAGAGCCCGTCCCGACGGAACCGTCCGCTGGATGCACGACGACGGGCCCCGCCCGCATGGGGTGGTGGCCCGTCGCTCTGTTCTCGAGGCGGTAGCCCCGGGGACTCAGGCCCGGCGGCGACGCACGAAGGCGAGCACGGGGAGCAGCACGAGGCCGGCGAGCGGCGTGTCGGTGCTGCTGCAGCCGCACTTGGGCTCCGAGATGTCGTCGTCGGTGTCGGACGGCTCGTCGACGCGGAGCAGGCTCTCGGCGTTCTCGTCGGCATCGAGGATGCCGTCGCCGTCGCTGTCGGTGTCGAGGTAGTTCGGGACGCCGTCTTCGTCGAAGTCGCCGATGCCCTCGAACAGCGTGGACCAGGAGTCGCCGTCGTCGTCGTCGTCGAGCGCGTCGATCACGCCGTCGTCGTCGGTGTCGGTGGGGTTCGCGAAGTCGCCGATCTCGTCGGCGTCGGACACGCCGTCGCCATCGCTGTCGGCGGCGAGGAGGTTGGTGCCCGCCGTGAGCTCGTCGTTGTCGAGCACGCCGTCGCCGTCGGTGTCTTCGTTGAGCCAGTCGGACCCGAGCTCGAACTCGTCGGCGTCGGAGATGCCGTCACCGTCGCGGTCGAGCGCCTCGTAGCCGTCGCAGTTCTGGTCGATGCCGTCGAGGGTGACCTCGGTGGCGCCGGGGTTGATGCTCGCGTTCGTGTCGTCGCAGTCGAGCTCGATGTTCGTGGCGCCGGTCGAGGGGGGCGTGCAGGACCGCATCACCGGCGGCACGCCGTATCCGTCGCCATCGCCGTCGAAGGCGAACGCGACGGCGTCGTACGCGCCCGCCGTGGTGTCGCCGTCGCAGTTGGTGTCGGTGGACGGGTCGCAGTCTTCGAGCTCGAACGGGGAGATGCCCGCGTTCGTGTCGTCGCAGTCGCCGGGCGGGCCATAGCCGGGGGCGGCACCGCAGGACTCGACGGTGGCGCCCAGCTCGTCGCCCCAGAAGTCGAGGTCGGCGTCGATGTAGTAGGTGTAGACCGGGAGCTCGTCGTCGATGAGGCCGTTGCAGTCGTTGTCGAGCTGGTCGCACGTCTCGTTGCGGCCCGGGTTCACCAGGAAGTTGTTGTCGTCGCAGTCGCCGGGCTCGCCGAAGCCGGAGGGCGCACAGGCGGCGTCGATCGCACTGCCGAACTCGTCGCCCCAGCCGTCGAAGTCGAGGTCGGTGTACCAGGTGGTGATCTCGAAGCCCTCGTCGATGTTCCCGTCGCAGTTGTTGTCGAGGCCGTCGCAGAACTCGTTCCGACCGGGGTTCACGATGAAGTTGCTGTCGTTGCAGTCGCCGTCGCAGCCGCGGTAGCCGTCGCCGTCGAGGTCGGCTTCGCCGTTGGGCGGCCCGCAGTCGGACACCACGCCGTCGCACACCGTGTCGATCACGGCGGGGTTCACCGTGGGATCGGTGTCGTCGCAGTCGTTGAAGTCGGTGAAGCCGTCGCCGTCGTCGTCGACGTCGTCGGGCACGAACAGGTAGGTGACGGGGAACCCGACGATCGGACCGAAGAACGCCTCGTTCCCCGTGAGGTCGTCGCGCTGGTGGCCGATGGCGATGTCGTTGCCGACGCCCTGCTGGTCGTCGATGGAGATGCGGAACGACCCGTCGGGGCGGAGGCCCACCTGAGCCTTGATCGCGCCGCCGCTGCCGAAGAAGCCCACCATCTCCCAGCTCACGATGAGCTCGGTGCCGGTGTCGACCGCCCAGACCTCACCGCTGGAGCCGGGGTTCAGGTCGGTCCAGAAGGCCGCGATGATGGGCTCGAACGCACCGAAGCCCGGGATGGGCTGACCGGAGCAGCAGTAGGAGTTGTAGGTGCCGCCGAACCCGATGACGCCGTTCGTGGACGCCTGGATCTCGGTGACCTCGTACTCGCGCCCGTAGAAGTAGTAGGTCTGGGTGCTCAGCGTGGCGGGCAGGAAGTCGCTGAAGTCGTCGTACGTGGACTGCGGCAGCATCTGCGCGTCGGGCTCGTTCGGCACGTCGACCCACACGTGCGTGGGGGCATCGGCGTCGCCGCTGTCGGACTGGGACCAGTTGTAGACACCGTCGTCACCGAGCCAGGCGTGGGCCGGAGCGAGGGCGAGCAGTACGAGCATGACAGTCTCCTTCCCGTGTGGGGTACCCGTACGCGGACCCGATCGCCACCCTTTCCATCGTCTCGACCGCCGCACCCTGCCGACGTCCCGGGATCCCGCCCTTGGAAACAGGACGATGCCGCGCTATGTTCAGGCGTTGCAAGAGCACTGCCATAGATGGGAACGTACGACGGCCACATAGTACCCATGGTGACTTCACTTCCCGCCAGCTCGATCCTGAGTCACGTCGATGTCGCCATCCAGGAGCTGGGGCGCCTCGAAGGGCTCGACGCCGACCATGCCGAGACGGTGCGGTCGAACGCGCGTCGCAGCCTCGCACGGGCCCTGTCGAGCCTGCTCCAGAGCGCCGACGACGAGAACACCACGCGCCTGCGCACCATCGTCGACGGGCTGATCCGCGTCATCGACGTTCGGCTCGACCTGCACCAGCTCGCCGACTTCCGCGACCAGCTCCAGGCGCTCCACCTGCTGCTCGTACAGCGCACCGAGGGCGCGTCCACCGAGGTGGTGCGGCTCGGGAACCCCCAGTTCACGGTCGACTTCGACCGCGTGTTCGCCACATCGCCCACCACGACGTGCGGATTGCTGGGCACGTTCATGGAGACCGGCCCGGTGGCGTCCGTGGCGTCGGGCGTGTTGTCGGGGGCGTGCTCCGTGGCGCGCACGGGCATGGGGCGGAACCTCCAGGCCGCGCCCCTGCTCACCATCCTCGACCACTCGCTGAAAGACTGCCTCGCACGGTCCGTGCCGGTGGCCATGGTGGCCTGGCAGTACGACCAGGAGCTCCGCAAGCTCCGCGTGGCCTCCGCGGGCCACCGCGCCCTGTGGCGCATCCGGAACGGCGCGTTCCACACGATCCGCACGGCGCCCCACGACACCCTCGGGCTGGCCACCACCCGATGCCCGCAGGTCGAGCTCGACGCCGAGCCCGGCGACCTGATCGTCGGCTTCACCCAGGGCGTGCTGCAGCAGGAGAACGCGCGCGGCGAGCTCCTGCGCGAGCGCGACGTCCGCATGGCCGCCCTCTCCCGCGACACACGGGCCGTCGCCGCGGGAACCCACGACTTCCGCCCGGCGGAGGTCGCGCACGCGATACAGTCCTGCTTGAGATCCCACACGCAGGACTGGACGATTGCTGCAACCGTGGTGGTCACCGCGCTCTGAGGCCGGGAAGCTCACGCTCCTCGCGTCGCTGTACATCTCTCAGGGCCTCCCGTACGGCTTCCTGACGCAGGCGGTCCCCACGCTGCTCCGGCAGCAGGGCGCGTCCCTGACGCAGATCGGCGACGCGAGCCTCCTGATGCTCCCGTGGCTGCTGAAGTTCCTGTGGGCCCCCACGGTCGACCGGACGTGGTCGGCGTCCGTGGGGCGGCGGCGCTCGTGGATCCTGCCGCTCCAGGCGCTCACCGCGCTCACCCTCGGGTCGCTCGCGCTCGCCGACCCCACGAACGCCATCCCCCTCCTGCTCGGCGTCACCTGGCTGACCGCCCTGTTCTCCAGCACGCAGGACATCGCGACCGACGGCCTCGCCGTGTCGCTGCTGACGGAGCGGGAGCGGGGGCTCGGCAACGGTGTGCAGGTCGCGGGGTACCGCCTGGGCATGGTGATCGGCGGCGGTGCGCTCCTCGTCGTGTTCTCGCGCGTGGGATGGAGCGCGAGCTTCCTCGCGATGGCCGGGCTGCTCGTGCTGGCGACGCTCCCCACGCTCGTCTGGCGCGAGCCCACCCACGACGAGACCGCGGAGGGGCCCGCGGAGACGCTGCGCCAGGTGTTCACCCGACCGGGCATGCCGACCTGGCTGGGGCTCCTGGTGGTCTACAAGGTCGGCGAGCAGCTCGGCGGTGCGGTCACCAAGCCCATGCTGGTCGACCTCCACCTCGACCTCGAGACCATCGGGTGGCTCGGGGCCGCCGACTCCGGCGCCAGCCTGATGGGGGCGCTCACGGGCGGGTGGCTGACGGGCCGGATGACCCGCCGGCGCGCGCTCGTGGGGTTCGGGCTGCTCCAGGCGACCGGTGTGCTCGCCTGGGTGCTCCCCGTCGTCGCTTCGCCCACGCTCTCCACCATCGCGGCCGTGAAGGTGTACGACGGGTTCGTGGGCAGCATGGCGACCGCCGCCCTGTTCACCGCGATGATGGACGCCTGCCGGCCCTCCTCCGGTGGCACCGACTACACCGTGCAGGCGAGCGTCGTGCTCGTCGCGGGCTTCCTGGGCGCGGCTCTCGGCGGGCGCACGGCCGACGCGCTGATCGCGGTGCTCGGGGGCAACGGGCCCGGCTACGCGGCCCACTTCGCGCTCGCGACCGCGCTCACCATCGTGGGGGCGCTCGTGATCGGCGCCGTGCGCACCCGGCCCGTCACCGCCTGACGAGCGCCGCCAGCACGAGCATCCAGACCACCGGCGCCAGCGGCAGGTGCACGAACGCGAGCAGCGGAACGGCCAGCGGGAGCGCCCAGGACACCGCCGCGAGCCCGAGCTCGGCCCGCGTGCGCGCCCCGGAGGCCAGCGCAGCGATGGCGAGCCAGCCGAGTGCCAGGTCGTAGTCGAACGCGAACGGGGTCACGAGCAGGGTGCCGGCCGCGAGCGCTCCCGCGCGCACGGACCCGTCCGAGCCGCGCCACCACACCGCGCACACCGCCACCGTCGCGCCCACCGCGACTCCGGCCTGCACGAGCTGCGCCGGGCCCGCGGGCACGCCGAGCTGGAGCAGCGCTGCGAACACCGTGGGCATCTTCTCGACGGGGAGCGCTCCGGAGCCGAGCAGCCCGCGAACCTCGTCGGCCTGGGCGAGCCACGCGGACCACGTGGCTGCTCCGAGCACGCCCCACGCGAGCGCGCACGCCCCCACCGCGCTCGCGATGGCCGCAGCGAGCGCGCGCCACTCCCGCCCGACCGCGAGCGCGAGCAGGGCGAGCCCCAGATAGTTCGGCTTGAACACGAGCCCGCCCAGCACGGCGCCCGCGACCGCCGGACGCGTGGCCAGCAGCCCCATCGCGGTGCCCAGCAGCCCGAGCACGAAGCCGCTCGTCTGGCCGTTGAACACCGTGAGCAGCACCCCGGGGTACGCGAGCGCCCACCGCCCCCCGAGCGGACCCGTGCCGAGCGCCCAGAGCGCGGTGAGGACGGAGCCGAGCGACAGGGCCGTCCACAGCAGCAGGCCCGCCTCGTACGGGAGCGCCGCGGGCACTGCGAAGCCGAGCAGCGCGGGCGGCGGGTAGTGCACGGGGAGGTGGGGGTTCGCGACAGGGGCGGTCGCGAGCACGGCCTGCTCGAGGGCCTCCTGGTCGTACACGGCGGGCGCCCGCCCGTCCCACACGAGCGTTCCGGCGCTGTGGAACGCGACGAAGTCCGCTCCGACGGCCTTCCCGGCGGGGTCGATCCGCTGGTGCGAGAGCCCGAGCCAGCCCAGCCAGGCGACCAGCGCCACGACCACGATCAGCATCGGATAGGTGCGCAGGCGCTCCTCGCCCACCGCCTCCCGCAGGCGCTCGGAGGGCGCGTGGCGCACGGCCCCGACTACTTCACCCAGACCGTGGTGAAGCTCCCGTCGCTGGTGGTGACCGAGAACGACTCGGCGCCCTTGGTGGCCGTGACGACGCCCATGCCGCCGGTGCTCGAGCCCACGACGGTCCACCCGTCGGCTGCGAGGGACGCCTCGTAGTGCGCCGTGATCTCGCTCGCCGAAGCGGACGTGGAGTACTCCATCGTCACGGACGACGTGCCGTTGTTGAAGCTCGAGTTGAACGACGTGGTGGTGGAGCCCGCGGGCGGCGGGACCACGGGCGCGGGCGCCATGGAGTCGATCACGCCGGCGCAGGCCAGCAGGAACCCGAGGGAGGTGGCGAGCACGAGGCGACGGACGCGCGACAGGACGGGAGTGTGCATGGCGGGACGGTACGGGAGGCGCAGGCGGCGCGCAAGCCCTACAACACGTCGGTCAGCGGACGCCCGGCGACCCAGTCGTCGACCCAGTCGCGCAGCACCACGCCCCCCGGCCCGACCACCCCGGTGGGGTTGCCGAGCATCGTGTGGTCGGTGCCCTCGACCCGGAACACCGAGAGCTGATCCGACCCGTACTGGTCGGCGATCAGCGCGGCCTGGGGGCCTGCGAGCCCGCCCAGCGGCTGCGCCAGGAACAGGGTGATCACGAGGTCTTCGGTGTACGTGTCGAGCGCGAACGGCACGTTGGGGAGCGCAGCGGCCTGGTGGGCGAGCACGGCGGGGAGGGACGCGCTGCAGCCCGTGCATCCCGGCGGGAGCTGGGCGTTCCACGCGGACTGCCACAGCCCCCACCGCCCCTCCCCCGGCTGGATCATGGGCGAGCCGTCGGCGAACACGCGGAGCTGGGCGTTCGGCCACGTCTCCGCGAAGCGGTGGGCCTGGAGCTGGGCCGCGTAGCCCCCCGCGCTGCTCCCGAGGAGCCAGAGCTCCTCCACGTCGGGATGCTCGGCGTGCAGCCGCTCGAGCACGAGGGTGATGTTGGTGTTCCCGACGTGGTGCGTCGCGCGCGCCGGGTTGAAGACGTCGTGGTAGCGGACGGCGTCGCCGATGTGCAGATCGCCCGTGCAGTACGGCACATACGCCCACGAGGCGGTGTGCAGCGGGCTGGAGGTGTCGTCGCGGTCGAGCAGCCCGGATGCCCGGACGGGACCGAGCTCGGCCTCGAGGTGGGCTTCCCCCCAGGCGACCTCGAGGTTCGCAGCGGCTTCGAGCACGAAGCAGCTGACGCCGTCCCAGCAGGCCCCGCCGCCCACGAGGTACACCACGAGGCGCGTGGGGTCGGAGCCCTCGTTGACCCCGATGCCCGTGGGAGCGCCGCCGCCGCACACCATGCCGTCGACGGGCTCGAACGCCCAGCCGTCGTCGACGGGACCGGGGTCGCCGGTCTCGGGGAGCACGGCGGTGTCGCCGGTGTGGAGGGGAACAGGGACCGGAGCAGGCGTGGTTCCGGAGGTACACGCGAGGAAGTGGAGCAGCAGCATGTCGGCAGCGTACCCCGTCAGCCGACGACCCACGCGAGCCAACCGAAGAACCCGAACACGAACACCTGCGCGAGGAACACGACGGTGGTGACCGCCACGTTGCCGAGTGCCAGCCACAGGCCGGCCGTGGAGTACGCGTGGCCCGTGCTGTTCTCGGGGTTGCTCCGGCGCCCGAGCATCGCGAACCCGAGCGCGATGAACGTGAACACGACGTTCACGATGGGCACGAAGAACATGTTCGAGAGCATCGCGGCCGCGCCGAACGCGAGGCTCAGCGGGCCGAACCCGCTGAAGGTGCGCTCACGATCCGGCTCGCCCCGCTCGAAGTCCATTGCCCATCCTGTAGCACCTCGCCGGAGGCATGGGAAACCGGGCCTGCGCAGCCCATGCGAGGGAATCCACTGACAACGGTCGTGGAAACGCGGTAGTCGTGTGGGATGCCCGAGGCCTCTCCCGAGCTGAATCCCCTGTTCTTCGCGTCCGTGGCGACCGACCCCGCGCGCCAGCTCCCCGGTGCGGGCGAAATCGCCGTCGCGAACCCCCTGCGACGGCTCGAAGAGGCCCTGGACAAGGCGCGTTCGAGAGATCCGGCCGCGGTGGCGGTGGTGTGTGCGGCCCTGTCCGACCACCACCTCGAGCACGGCAGGCTCGACCGCGCGCGCGCCTACCTGCTCGAGGGCCTGATCGCCGCGGAGTCCCGAGAGCCCGCAGGGACGGTGCGTGAGTCCGCAGGGCCGTCGCGCGCGTTGCGTGCCCTCTCGCTCGAGCGCCGCGACGCCTGGCTCGACTACCTGCGCGGCGAGCCCCGCGCGACCGACCGGCTAGCCACCCTGCTCACCCAGGCCGACCAGCAGGGCCAGGTGCTCGAGAGCGTCATCCTGACGCTGTACCTCACGCTCATCCGGGTCCGGCGCGGCGCGAAGAAGAGCGCGGCCACCCACGTGCTCGACGCCCTCAACCGGCTCCGTTCGCACTCCGACATGCTGCCGCGGGTCGCGCTGTTCGCCTCCATCGTGCTGGCCGAGGCCGGCGAGACCGACCGCGCGCGGGTCGAAGCCCTGCGGGTGCGCATCCTGGCCGACAACCAGAACGACACGGTGCTGGCCGGCGTCGCCGGAACGGTGCTCGACCGGATGGCGGAGGAGCACGGCACCAACGAGCGCATCCAGCAGCTCGTGTCGGTCGCGATCGAGGTGAGCCGGCGGCGCGCCCTGCCCGACGTGCTCCAGGCCATCGTCGACTCCACCCTCACGCTGCTCGACGCCGACCGCGCGTTCGTGATCCGCACCGGTCCGCGCGGCCCGTCCGTGGTGGCGCGAGCCGGGCGCGACCCCGACCCCGGCGCGCCTTCGATGTCCATCGCCCGGCGGGCTCTCGAGCTCGGGCGCGAGGTCGTGGCGGCCGATCTGGGTGACGAAGCCGCGTTCAATGCGGCGAACAGCGTGGTCGCGCTGGGTCTGCGCACGGCCCTGTGCGTGCCGATGTCCGATGGTCCCACGATCCTCGGCGCCCTGTACGCCGACAGCCGGCGCGCCTCGCACGAGGAGCTGTTCGAGGCCGCCTGGCTCGTGCGTGCGTTCGCGTCCCACGCGGCGGCCGCGGTGCGGAACGCCGAGCAGAACGAGGCCGCCGAGCGGGCGGTGCTGCTCGGGCGCGAGCTGAACCACGACGTGCGGAACCTCGTGTCCACGCTCCAGATGGGGCTCGAGACGCTCAGCGAAGACGGCGGGCTCGAGCCATGGGCGACCGACCTCGTGGGCAAGCTGATGCGCGTGTCGGGGCTCATCCAGCGCCAGGTCGCGGGCGCGCTGTCGGGCGCGCAGGAGGAGCCGCGGCCGGTCGAGCTGAACAAGCTCGTGCACCGGGTGTGCGAGTTCTCGAGGTTCGACGGGCGCAAGAAGGGCGTCGACATCCGGGTCACCGACACCGCGGTGGTCGTGCTGGGCCGCGAAGACGCCTTCACCCGCATCGTGTCGAACCTCGTCGGCAACGCCCTGAAGTACTCCCCCGCCGGGGCGACGATCGACGTGGTCGTGGGCACCCGTGCCGTGGGCGGCGAAGAGCACGCGGTGCTCGTCGTGCGCGACCACGGGGCCGGAATCCCCGAGGATGCGCTCGAAGCGATCTTCGACTCCGGGGTCCAGGCGACCGGCCATCACGAGGGGTACGGGCTCGGTCTCGGGATCTGCCGTCGACTCGTGGAGGAGGCGGGCGGTACGATTCGGGCGTCCAATGCACCCGACGGCGGCGCACGCTTCGAGGTGCAGCTCCCCACGAGGAACCCGGCCCGTTGATCTCCGCCCTCGCCCTGCTGGGCCCGGCACACGCACAATCGCTCGACACACAGGGTCCGGATCCCCTGCCGCTCCCCGAGACGTTCGGGCAGCCCGTGCGCGTGCTGGCCTCCGAGACCCCCGTGAAGGGGGCGTGGTCGCTCGCGCTCGGGCTGCGGGGCGCGGGGCCGAGCCTCACGGAGTACATCGACGACGGCTCGGCGACGCTGAGCACCCGCGAGCTGGTGGGTCCGGCGTTCGACCTCTCCGTGGGCGGGTCGTGGTCGCCGACCCACCGGGTCGTGGTGACCGCTGCGATTCCGGCGCGCCTCGCCGCCGGTGGGGACGAGGGGGGCGGCGGGCTGGGCGATGTGCGCATCGGCGGCGGGTTCGCCCTGCTGTCGCGGGTCGATTCGCCGGTGTCGGTGCGGCTCACCCCGTGGGTGCGCCTCCCGACGGGGAGTCGGGCGCGCCACCTCGGCGCGGGCGGGCCGCGGCTCGGCGCGAGCCTCTCGGCGGGCTCGCGACTGGGTCCGGTGGAGGCGACACTGGAGGCGGGCGCGGACTGGAGGCCCGACGGGCTGCTGGAGGGCGGTCCCGGGCTGCGGTCGGGCCTCGGCGCCCACGTGCCGATCGGCGAGCACCTGTCCGTGGGCGCAGAAGCGGCGCTGTGGGGCACGCTCACGAGCACGGGCCAGGGCCTGGCGAGCGAAGCGCACGTCGTCGTGGGCGGGAAGCTCGGGCGCGTCTCGGCCCGGGCGACGGGAGGGCCCGCGGTCCTCGGCCGTCGCGCCGGCACCGCGCTCGCGTCGGGCACCCTCGCGGTCGTCTACGAGGGGGGCTCGAACACGCCCCCGGAGGTCCGGCCCGAGCAGGTGGTGCTGCACGTGCGAGACCCGTCCGGACGGACCGTTCGCGGGGCCGAGGTGCTCGACGGCGACACCGTGCTCGGCCACACCGACGCCGACGGGGCCCTCACGCTCGACCGTCCCGTGTGGTCCGGCGATCTCACGATCCGCGCGTCGGGGCTCGAAGCCGTGGCGCTCCCCTCGCGGTTCCCGGGCGGCGAGCTCGACGTCGACCTCCCGTTCGCACCGACGCCCATCCGCCTCCGCATCACCGATCCGCTCGGGCGTCCGGTCGACGTCCAGGCCCACCTGAAGCGCACCGACGGCTCCGAGGAGGCCCCGCTCGAGGTCGAGGCCCCGTTCTTCCTCGGCGCGCTCGAGCCGGGCGAGTGGATCCTGTCCGTCGAGGCCGACGGCAAGGGCGGCCAGGAGCGCCTCGTGACGGTGGGCGAGCGCCGCGTCCGGCCGCTGTACATCGAGGTCATCCTGCTCGAGGAGGAGGGCGACGGCACCCTCGCGATGGAGGTCGTCGACGCCGCGGGTCGCAAGGTGGAGGCCGCGCGCGTCCAGCTCAATGGCATCCCGATCGGCACCACGGGCTCGGCGGGCGCCTTGTGGGTGCACGGGCTCGAGGGCGAGAGCCGGTCCGCCACCGTGCGCTCCGAGGACTACGCGGAGTCGGTGATCGACATCGACCTGAAGGCCGAGCGCGACGCCGTCCCCGAGGTGGTCGACGTCGACTACCTGCCCGGCACGGTGCGGGTCATCGCGACCGGTCCCGACGGGCCGATCTCGGATGGGCTCGTCGTGATCAACGGCCCGACGGCCCTCCCGCCCATGCCGCTCGGCGAAGACGGCGAGCGCCTCGTGGTGCTCGACCCCGGCGCGTGGGTGGTGTCGCTGTCGTCCGTGACGCTCGGCATCCAGGAGCGCTCGGTCGACATCACGCCCGACTCCCCCAACCCGCTCGTCGCGCAGTTCGTGCTGCAGCCCGACGCCGCGGGCGAGGTCGACCTCGTGGTGCGCGTGCAGGACCGCAACGGCACGCCCGTCGAAGGGGCCTCGATCGCGCTCGACGGGCACGCGCTCGGCGAGACCTCCACGGGCGGAACGCTCCGTCTGCGCGGCATCGTCGACGGCGAGCACCGCTTCGCGATCGAGCACCCGGCCATCCAGCCGATGGCGGGCACGCTGCGCTCGTCGGCGGGCGTCGAGGAGCACCTCGCGATCGTGTCGTGGCGCCCGGACGTCGCGCGGGTCACGGCGACGGCCGCCGGGCTCCCGGTCGACGCGCTGGTCGTGCTGAGCGGAGCCGCCGAGATCGGTCCGGAGCCCCTCGGAGCCCGCGGGCAGCGGTACTTCCGCGACCTCGCGTCCGGAACGTGGGAGGTCACCGCCAGCAGCGTGGAGTTCGGCATCCAGACGCGCGCGGTGCAGGTGTCCGACCCCGCCGCCGGCCTGCCGGAAGCCGTCATCCGGTACGCCGGGAACGAAGGGGGCTCGGGCATCCTGCGCGTCGAGGTCTCCGGCCCCGACCGTGCCCCCGTGGTCGGCGCGCCGGTCATCCTCGACGGCCTGCCCATGGGGAGCACCGGCTCCGACGGCTCGGTCGTCATCCAGCAGCTCGCGTCGGGCCCCCGCGACGTGCAGGCGTGCGCGGCGCCGTACGTGGAGGCCCGCGCGACCGCCACCCTGCGGAACGCCCGCGAGACCCGCCTCCAGCTCACCTGCACCTGGGACGTGGGCGCGACGAGGCTCGTGGTCACGAACGGAGGAGCGCCGGCCGCGGACACCCTCGTATGGCTGTCGGGCCCGGTCGACGTGCCACCCCTCGCGCTCGACGCGAAGGGCGAGCAGCTCGTGGCGCTCGCTCCCGGGTCGTGGACGGCCACCCTGTCGCACCCCGACGCCGGCATCGTGGAGCGCCCGTTCGAGGTGTCCGCGAAGCCCGGGCTCACGACGCTGGAGACGGATCTGCAGGGCACCGCGGGAGGCCCGACGCTGTTGGTCCGCGTGCGCACCCCGCGTGGACGGCCCGTCGGAGGCGCGACGATCCGCGTGGATGGCGCGGAGCGGGCCACCACGAACGAAGCGGGCGTGGCCGTCGTGCGCGACGTGGAGCCCGGCGCGCGGGTCTCGCTGCTCGTGGAGGCCCCGAACCACCACCCCGACGTGCCGCACGAGCTGGAGCTGGGTCCCGACCGCACCGAGAAGCTCGTGGAGCTGGAGCCGTTGCCCGCGGTCCTGTCGCTCTCGATCACCGACCGCGACGGCACTCCCCTCGACGCCACGGTCGACTTCGTCGGTGCGGAGCGGCTCCCGGGGGTCGCGGTCGCGAAGGGCTCGGCGTCCATCGAGCTGCCCCCCGGCGACTGGACCGTGTTCGCTCGCGCGCAGGGCTGGGCGGCCCAGGCCCGGGAGGTGCACATCACCGACGCTCCCGCCGCGCTGTCCTTCTCGCTGCAGCCCGCCCGGGTGCGGCGCGTCGGCAACGAGCTCCGCGCCGACGACATCCAGTTCGCGACCGGCGAGAGTGCGATCCGGGCCGACTACGACACCCTGCTCCAGGAGGTCGCCGCCCTGATGCTGGCGGAGGCCGACATCATCCGGATCGAGGCCCAGGGTCACACCGACAGCGTCGGGAGCGTGGCCGCGAACATGGAGCTGTCGCAGGCTCGCGCGGAGGAGGTCCGGGCCGCGCTCGTCGACCTCGGCGTGCCCCAGTCCCGCGTGGTCGCGCGGGGGTTCGGCCCGACGCATCCGGTCGCCGACAACGAGAGCGACGCGGGCCGCGCGCAGAACCGCCGCGTCGCGTTCATCATCGTGGAGGACGCCCCCGCCCGCTGACGGAGCCCCCGGACGCTCTCGGTATCCGATAGGATGGTTCCCGATGCTCTGGGTCCTGGCGACATCGCGAGCGGCCGTGCTGGACGTGTGTCCCACGGGCTGTACCCACTCCACGATCGCAGCAGCCGTCACGGCGGCGAACGCGGGCGACACCGTGGAGGTGGGCCCGGGCACGTACGTGGGCTCGCTCGTGATCGACAAGAGCATCACGGTGGTCGCGACGGGCGGTCCCACGGTCACCACCATCGAGCCGGGCGCCACCAACGAGACCGTCACGATCGACGGCGTCGACGCCACGCTGGAGGGGTTCACGGTCGTGTCGGGCCTGCGCCGGGCCGTGCTGACGCGCGATGCGAACGCGACCGTGCGCGGGATCGTCGTGCGCGACGCCACGGGGCAGAACGGCGTGGGCGTCACCGCGAGGGACAACAGCGTCACGCTCGTGGAGGGCTGTGTCTTCGAAGACCTCGTGGCGACGGGGCGCGGAGGAGCCCTGTACGCGTACGAGAACGCCGACCTCACCGTGGTCGGGGGGCGCTGCACGAACGTGTCCGCGGCGCTCGGAGGCTGCGTGGCGGCCGACGGTGCGGGCACCGTGATGCTGCGCGACCTCGAGGTCACCGGGGCCACCGCGACCACCCACGGCGGCTCCGTGTACGCCCACCACACGGCCTCGATCACCGTGTCGGGCGGGCTCTACGACACCGCGAGCGCCGTGAACGGCGGGCACCTCGAGATCGGCAACGGTGGCACCCTGCTCGTGGAGGACGCCACGTTCATGGGCGGTGCGTCGAACCGCGGGGGCGCGCTGCGAACGTCGGGCATGTCGTCGGTGACCGTGCAGCGCTCCACGTTCGTGGGGAACACGGCCGTGGAGGACGGCGGCGCGATCTATGCGCTCGGCGCGATGTCGGTGTCGGAGTGCGAGCTCGCCGCGAACGAGGCCCTGATCGAGGGCGGCGCCATGTACGTGGCGGCCGGCAACGTCCAGGTCGACCGGTCGAGCTTCCGCGGGAACCAGGCGGCCAGCGGGGGCGCGATGTCCGTCGCGTCCGGCACGATGGTCGGCACGGGTCTCGAGCTGGTGGGGAACACCGCGAGCGGCGACGGAGGCGCGATCACGTCGTTCGGTGCGACCGATCTGCGGTACAGCTGGGTGTGCGGGAACGCGGCGAGCGAAGGGGGCGCGCTGTCGGTCACGAACAGCACCACGAGCGTCACGGGCAGCGTGCTGCACGACAACAGCGCGTCCGTCGCGGGAGGCGGGGTCCACACGACCGGGGGGGCCCTCGCCCTCGACCAGGTCGACGTGGTCGCGAACCGTGCGCCCTCCGGCGGGGGCCTCGAGCTCGGCGGTCCGCTCGACGCCACCCACGCGGTGTTCGCGGCGTCCCAGGGGTATGCGGTGGTGAGCGCCGGGTCCGTCACGATCGACTGGAGCGCCTGGTTCGACAACACGCCCGCCGACCTCGGGGGCGCGCTCGTGCCCGCCGACCGCGGCGCGAACCTCGTCGAAGCCGATCCGCAGCTCCGGTACAGCGCGGATGGCGACTGCGACAACGACGACTTCGTGCCACCGTCCACCAGCCCGCTCGTCGACGCGGGCGACCCCGCGCTCACCGATGCCGACGGCACCCGACGCGACATCGGGGCCTTCGGGGGCGACGCCGACGGGTTCCCCGACGCCGACGGAGACGGTGCACCCGACTTCTTCGACTGTGCCCCCACCGATGGGTCCGTGTTCCCGGGGGCCACGGAGGACTGCACCGACGGCGTCGACAACGACTGCAACGGCCTCGTCGACGACTGCGGGTCGGGCACCTGGTACACCGACGCCGACGGAGACGGGTTCGGCGACCCCGCGAGCCCGGTGTCGGCCGTCACTCAGCCCGCCGGGACCGTTTCGGACGCGACCGACTGCGACGACACGCTCGCCTCGGTGTCGCCCGCGGGCACGGAGGTCTGCAACGGCCGCGACGACGACTGCAACGGCCTCGTCGACGATACGCCGGGCGACACGTGGTACGCCGACGACGACGGCGACGGGTACGGAGCGGGCGCCCCCCAGACCTCCTGCGACCCGCCCCCGGGCGCCGTGTCCTCGAGCACCGACTGCGACGACACCGACCCCGACGTGAACCCCGGAGCGACCGAGGTCTGGTACGACGGCGTCGACGACGACTGCGACGGCAACGACGACGACCAGGACGGCGACGGGGTGCCGGCCACCGAAGCGCAGGGCGACGACTGCGACGACCTCGACCCCACCGTGTACCCCGGCGCGGTGGAGGTCCCCGACGACGGCATCGATCAGGACTGCTCGAGCGTCGACGCCACCACCAGCTACGGCGTGGCCGGGAAGCGCGGGGCGTGTGGATGCTCCGGTGTCCCCGCGCCCGCCGGCGTGTGGACGTGGGCCGGGCTGCTCGTGCTGGCGCTGCGCCGCCGCGCGGTCGTGTGAGCCCACCCGTGTTCCAGACCCCGACCTCGTTCGTCCCCGGCATGGTGATCGGCCGCGTGTGGGAGGTGGAGGCGCCTCTCGGGAAGGGCGGGATGGGCACGGTGTACCGGTGCCACAACCGCGACGCGAAACGCATCATGGCGGCGATCAAGCTGCTGGATCCCGCGTTCCAGTTCCACCCGGACGCCAAGGCGCGGTTCCTGCGTGAAGCCGAGATCCTGTTCACCATCGACCACCCGAACGTGGTGAAGGTGAGCAACGTGCACCTCACCGCCACGCCGCCGTTCCTCGAGATGGAGTTCGTCGACGGCACCTCGCTGGAGCACGAGCTCGCGAGCCGCGGCGCCATCCCACTGGCGACGGCGCTCAAGCACGCCCGCGCGCTGGCCGACGCCCTCGCGTACCTCCACCGGAAGGGCATCTTCCACCGCGACATCAAGCCCGACAACATCCTCATCCGGCGCGACGGGCAGCCGAAGATCGTGGACTTCGGGCTCGCCACGGAGCGGGGCGCACGCCGCATCACCCAGCAGGGTCAGGAGCACTTCGGCACCGTGAGCTACTGCCCGCCGGAGTGGATGGTCGCGGAGACCGTCGACCCCATCGCGTGGGACTGCTACGCGTTCGGCGTCGTGTTCTACGAGATGCTGACGGGCACGGTGGGCTTCCCGATGCGGTCGGACGAAGACCCCCGCCGCCAGGTCATCCAGGTGATGACGCAGAAGCAGAACGTCGAGCACCTCGACCCGGGTCCGCGCTTTCAGCCCGAGCTGCGCGAGCTCGTTCGCCGGATGACCACCCGGGAGCGTATGCAGCGGCTGGTCGACGCCGCGGAGTTCGTGCGCCGCATCGACCAGCTCGACCCACAGTGGTCGGGCACCCCGGAGCCCGTGATCGCGCCGCTGCTCGAGCTCCCCGACCAGGCCGTCGAGCCGCTGCCCCGGGAGAGCGCGCCCACGATGATGGCGGTGCCCGTGCCGCGCGCGACGGGCCGGTCGCTGTCGATCCTCGCGATCATCGCGGGTGTGGCGTTCCTGATCGGGGTCGGCGGCGCGCTGGTGGGCCTCGCGATGACGTGGGGGCTCTCCCCCACTCCGCCCCGCGACGCGGAGGTGCGCATCGTCGGGGTCGACGCGAGCTGGCCGCTGTCGGTGGCCGTGAACGGGGCGCCCGCCGCGCGGTCCGAGGGCATCCTGCACCACTTCGAGGCCGTCCCCGTCGGGCCCATGGCCGTACGATGGGCGATCGGCGAGGGCTGCGACGCGACGGCCCCCACGCCGCCGGAGACCTGCCAGGTGGGGTCGGAGGTTCTGGACCTCGAGAGCGGCGACGGGGCGGCGGAGCTGTTCGTGGAGGTGAGCCCCCCGGCGCTGCGCACGCTCGAGCTGGAGGTCGACGGGACGGGGTCGGTCGAGGTCGCCGGACGCCCGTGGGCCTTCTCGCCCGACGGCACCCTGGCCGTGCCCGCGCTGCGTCCGGGTCGGTACGCGGTGGTGACGCGCCTCGGAGAGTGTGCGCCCGGCTGCGTGGGCGAGGCCTGTGGACCGGCGTGTACGTACGACGCGCGCGAGGTCGTGGTGCCGGTGGGCGATGGGCCGGTGGCGCTGGACCTCGGGCTGTCCGTGCCCGTCGTGGAGGCCGTGCCGGACCCGGTGCCGGTCGTGCGGCCCGTGAAGCCCGCAGGCCCCGCGCCCGTGCCGCAGCCGTCCGGTCCTCCGGCGCGGGTGTCGGGGGCGCGGTTCGCGGAGTGGGTGGGCGGTCACCCGGAGTGGTCGCCCGATGCAGCCGTGTCGGCGGGCCTCGCAGAGGGGTCGTACCTCACCGGGGGCATGCCGGCGGGCGCGGGAGCCGTGGTGGGCGTCTCGTACGCGGCCGCGGCGGCGTTCTGTGCGGGTCGCGGGGGCCTGCTCGGCGTCGGGGAGGAGCCGCTGGCATGGTCGGGCACGCCGCTGCACGAGTGGCGTGCGGGCGCGGGCGGTGCGCCGATGTGGCGGCGGTTCGACGGCGCGACGTCCGACCGCGTGCGGCGGAGTGAAGCGAACCAGCAGACGGGGTTCCGCTGCGCTCGGTGAGCCAATATGCAATGAGGTGCGGGCGACACCCCACGAAGACCGAGGCGGCACCACGCGCACGATCGCCCCGCCCAACAACAGCCCTTCGCAAAGCCACACCCAGCTCGAGCTCCTATTCAAAGCCCATGACCGACGGGACCTCGAACGGAAGTTCGTTGGGTCTCGGCTCTACTGGAAGAGGCTCCGATCCGCTCCCACGACTTCGAGGTCGTCCATCAGGGTGGTCCACTCCGGCCTGGTGCCAGGGTCCTGGTACAACTGCTTGATGGCCTTGTTGACCGTCGCTTGCTCCATCAGGAACCGGTGCTCTTTGGCGACCAGCTTCCAGCGTTCCCGTTCGGCACCCCCATCTTCGAACATCCGCCTGAACCGGTAGGTAGCGTTGGTCTTGAACTTCTTCTGAACGTCGGGACGCCCCAGCAGCTCCGCGATGATGAGGAGGACCGTGGTCTCTTCTTCGAGTTGAACCCGTTCCGGCTCCTCGTTGTACAGCGAGGCCATGTGCTCTGCGACCTCGGCGTGAGCCTTCACCACATCGTGGTGTGCATGGCTGTAGTCCTCGGGCCACGGGGGCTTGGCAGGAGTGTCCTTGAGCACCCCGCCCACGGCTTCCACCTCACTCCGATGGAAGCGGTAGTAGGCAGGCGGATCGAGGGCGACCTCCTTGCGACCACCAAACAGGGCTGCAAGGACCCGAGGAGGGCTACACCTGGCTTCCAATGCAACGGAGATGTCCCAGTCCACCCGGCCTCGGAAGTTCTTCTCCCGCTGCTCGTCCGTGTACTTGGCCTTGTTCGTCCAGTGATCGGCTGGCTCCAGGACTCTGACGAACGGCTCCGGCTCTGGAGGGTCGACGGCATCGGGTTGGGTCCGTTCGGGCGACTTCGGATCCGCGTGGTCGTCTGCCGACCGCGACGAGGGCGCCCCAAACTGCGATCCCACACCTGGCTCGTCCACGCCAGATGAGGCACCTGACAATCGCGTCCACAAGGCGGCGCAGGCTCGCGTGATTCGCTCCAGAAGGCCCACGCGATCTACTCCAGGACGGCGATGGCCCTCTGGAGGATGGAGGACACCTCCTCCGAAGGCTCCCGGTCCAACCGCCTGCGTAGCACCGCCACGGCGTCCCGATCTCGGGCTTGCCACAGTGCCTTGGCGGCGTAGTACCTACGCTGAGTGTCGTCGTGGACGAGCAGGTCTCGCAGGCTCGGAAGAACCTCGGACCGAGAGATGAGGCTCTCCTCGGCGAGCATCCCCAAGAGCCGAATGGCAGTGTTCGCGAACACCGACGCGACGGAGGGCTCAGAAGCCACTCGAATCAGGAAGGCCGCATCTGCGCTCCCGATCTGGATGTTTGCCTCCTCAACCTCGTCGTAGATGTCCTCGGCGGCGAGGTGGCCTCCCCCCCCTCTGGCCGCCGCCTTCATGGTCCTCTCCCAGATAGTCAGAAGGCCGGAGGAGACTGTGGCCGTGGTCTTTTTCACCCTCATGCCAGTTCCGGACTGGAACCTCTCCAGCAGGTGTGTGAGGTCTCCGGAAGGCGGCCCGAGCAGTTCCACCGTAGGGATCACGGACCAGCTGTCTCGCCTGGGTGCCAGGGCTGCATCCGTCATAGGAGACTCTCCTCTGTGACCTTGGTGATTGTGCCAAAGAACACGTCGTTCTTGTACTCGTGCAGGTCGTCCAGGATCTTCCAGATGTCGTTCTCCTCGAACGACCCCTCGGTGACCGTGAACACGTCGATGTCCAGAACGACCGTCGGGTTCCCGTCGACATCAGATTGCGTGACTTGGGTGGCCACCGCCCGGTAGCTGGAGTCGTCGGGATGGCTCCAGACCGTTCGCACCAAGAACTCCTCCATCGGACCCAGCGGATCTGGGGTCGTCGGGTGCAGGTTGAACCAGTCGGGGAGTCGAACGGGGTCCGAGGGGAGAGGAATGCGGTTGATGTACCGAACGGCGAGCCGCTTGACCAAAGAGGGATGGGCAACCTCTCGATAGTGGCCCCACAGCTCCTTGGCCTCGTCGCAGAGCTTCTCCCACGACTCGTAGGGGTGGAGCTTGCTGAACGTGAACCCGTCCCTTCGGGCCTGAACAACCCGATCCTGGTTCGGACTGAAGAAGGAGAAGCCTCGAAGGCCATGTTGGAAGCCGACTGAAGCTGCCTCGCCCCCTTGGACCCGGAATTGGCTTTCGAACTGCGTCTGAAGCCGGGCGGTGGGGAACCTATCCGGGAACCGGGAAGCAAAGTCCTTCAAGGACTGAAGGTCCAGGTCATCCGGGTTGATGACCTGCATGTCGATCAGAGCCTCGGTGATCGGAGCCTTCGGACCGAAGTTCCTTCGATGCTCGACCAGTCGCCTCATCCGGGGGGTGCCTCTCCCCGGGAACATAGCATCGACGCGGATCTCGGAAAGGTCCCGGTGACCAACGATCACATCTCGCACTTCTAGAGGAACCCCTTGAGCAGATCAGAAGCGGGCTCTGGCCGGGTCTCTCAAGCGCGCGGTGCCGACCGCCTTCGAGCAGCTGCTCACCGTGACCCGGCAGATCGCGGGGCGTCCGACACCCCGCTGACCCCAGCGAACCGGCTACAGCGACAGCGGCAGCGGCTCGTTTGGGCCCTGGTAGCTCACGACCCCCGCGTCGAGCGGGCGCGACGAGATGTGCCCGCCCACCGCCCACACCGCGCCCGACGGGGAGATGGCGCAGCTGTGCCAGTCTTCCTGGGTGAGCGGGGTGAGCGACAGCTCGGAGGCGCTCGCCCACGACCCGTCGGACTGCCGGATCGCCCGCAGCCCGTACTGGCCGACCGCGACGGCCGCGCCGCCGGGACCCGAGCACACCCCGTTGAAGCCCGGCACGAAGGCAGGGCTCAGGTCGAGCCAGTCGGTGCCGTCGTACTCCAGGACGAGGCCGTTCCCCGCTCCGCCCACGGCCACCGGGCGTGTGCCGCCCACATCCACCGTCAGCAGAGGCGCGGTGGCCGTGCTCGCCTGGGCGTCGGTGGGCACGCGCACGAGCGCCGCGCCGTCCCAGTGGAGCGCGATGCCGTTGTCGCCCACGATCCACACGTCGTTCGCGGCCGTGCCGTGCACCTTGAAGTACGTCTCGCCGTCCGCGCCGGGCCCGAGGACCGGGTCTTCCCAGGCGGCCCAGGTGCCCGCCTGACGCCGCCACAGCGCCGGCGGACCGGAGCCCCCGGCCGACATGCCCACGGCCCACAGGTCGTCGCCTGACGCGCCCCACACGCCGAAGAACGTGATGCCGGCGTCTGGACCCGTGACGCGCGTGAGCGTGCCGGTGCCGCGGTCGAGCTCGAGCACGAGCCCCTGGCTCCCGACGAACACGGCCTCGCTGGCGGTCACCCAGGTCCACCAGATCTCGGTGCCGTCGTACGCCGAGGTGTCGACGCGGTTCCATGCGGTTCCGTCCCACTGGACCGCGACCGGGCCGGTCCCATCGGACGGTTCGGGGGATGCTCCCACGATCCACACGTCGTCGTCGGCCACCACGCGCACGCTGAGCAGGCCCGCCGCGAGCTCCTCGGCCACCACGCACCCGGGCGCGGAATCGCAGCCCACGGGGTCGGTGTCGGTGTCTTCGTCCTTCCCCGGACACCCGGCCAGGAGCGCCGCGACGGTGAGACTGCCGAGCACGGATGGGAATCGGTTCACTCGGGACCTCCGCACGACAGCCACTCCCAGATCAGCAGGGCGTCGTCGGTCGAGAGCAGATCGCCGGTCTTCGGCATCTTCTCGGTGTAGATCTGCGACCACGTCAGGAACGCGCCGTTCCGGGCGGTCTCCGGAGCGTCGAAGTCGACCCCCACGGTGGCGCCGTTGCGGTCGGGGCCCGTGAGCGTGGAGGCGTGGCAGCGCGCGCAGTTGGGCGTGAACACGGGCTCGACGTCGGCCCACGTGAGTGCCGTGCCGTCGGCGCACGTTCCCAGGTCGTCGGGCAGGCCCGCATCGGTGTCGGTGTCGGTGTCGGCGGGCGACCCAGTGCAGCCCGCGAGCCACAGCACGACGAACCCCTCACTCCAGCGCATGCTCGATTCCTCTCCAGCGAAGCAATCGGTGTCCGGAGCGGTCGGCGATGAGCAGATCGCCCTCCACGCTCCACGTCATCCCGGCGGGCCCGCGCAGGGGCACCTCGTCGGGACGCCCCGGATACACGTCGATCTCGGGGTCTCCCCCGCCCGCGACCGTCGTGACGACGCCGTCGGGGGTGATGGCGCGGATCACCCGGTTGCCGAGGTCTCCGACGAGCACGTGCCCGCTGGGCGCGACCTGCACACCGACCGGCGTGTCGAGCTGCGCCGCCGTGGCGGGCCCACCGTCGCCCGTGTAGCCGCGCTCTCCGGTGCCCGCGAGCACGGTGACGGTGAGGTCGTGGAGGTCCATCGCGAGGATCCGGTGGTTCACGGAGTCGGCGACGATCAGGCGGTCGCGGTCTTCGTCGACCACGAGCCGCTCGGGCCCGTTGATCGCGACCTCGGGACCGTACCCCGGCCCTCCCATGCCTGCGCTCCCGATGCCGAGCACGGTGTCGACCAGGCCGTTCGGCTGGACGCGGCGCACCTTGTGATACGTGAGGTCGCTGATGAAGGTGGTGCCGTCGCTCGCGATGGCCAACCCGGCGCCGAAGCCCATGCGGGCGTCGAGGGCGTGCACGCCGTCGCCGTAGTCTCCGAGCACCCCGACGCCGATGCACGGCTCCACGGTGTCGTCGGGCCCCACCATGATCACGCGGCCCTCGTGCTGCGGCAGGATGTACAGCACGCCATCCGGGCCCCACGCGGCGTCGACGGGATTCTCGAGGGGCGTCTCGAGCACGGGCGCGCCGACCTCGGAGAACGCGTGCTCACCGCTGCCCACGACCGTCTGGACGACCCCGTCGCGCACGACGCGGAGCCGCATGTTGGAGTAGTCGATCAGCACGGGCGTGCCGTCGGGGTCGAGCGTGACGGAGGTGGGCGAGGCCACGCGCGTCTCGTCGGGCGGCAGGCCATCACCGTTGAACCCGAGATCTCCGGTGCCCATCACCGAGCAGATCTCGCGGCGCGGGCAGTGGTCGTCGGGCACACACCCGACGACCAGGAGGGCCAGCACGCTGGCGAGCAGGCGATGGCCGTTCATCGGATCACTCCGGCGTCACCACGCGGATCACGCTGTTGTAGGTGTCGGAGATGTACACCTTGCCGTCGGGATCGACCGAGACGCCGAACGGACGGTTGAGCGTGGCTTCGTTCGCAGGGCCGTACTCGCCGGAGTAGCCGCGCTCGCCGCAGATGCCGGCGAACGTCTCGATGATGCCGTCCTTCACGACGCGGATGCAGCTGTTGTCGGTGTCGGCGATGTAGACCTCGCCGTTCGGACCGACCGCCACGTCGGACGGGGTGTGCAGCAGCGCGTCGGTCGCCGGACCGCCATCTCCGCCGTACCCACAGCCCGTCGTGCAGACCGTGCCGTTGTCGGAGGCCACGGGCGTCTCGCCCTTGCCGGCGATCGTGGTGATCGTGCCGGCGTCGAAGTCGAGCACCCGCACCCGGCCGTTGTGGGTGTCGGCGATGTACAGGTCGCCATCGAAGATGTCGAACTTGAACGCAGGCTCTGCGCGCTGGAGCGCGGGGCTCGCGAAGCTCGTCTCGAGGAGCGCGCCGTCGCCGTTGAAGCCGTGCTCGCCGTTGCCCGCCACGGTGTCGATGATGCCGTCGGGCGTGATGGCCCGGATGCGCTGGTTCGCCATGTCGGCGAAGTAGATCGTGCCGTCGGCGCCCGCGCGGATGCCGCACGGGAGGTCGAGCACGGCATCGGTGGCTGGGCCGCCGTCGCCCGCGAAGTCGCGACCGCCGGTGCCGGCGATGAACTCCACGGTGTTGAAGTCGGGGTCGAACTCGACGATGCGGGAGTTGTGCCACGCGGCGAGCACCACGGACCCATCGGGCAGCCACGCGACATCGGTCGGGTGGTTCCACTCGGCCACGGACGCGTCGCCCTCGGGGCCGTCGCCGAGCTGGCCGCCGATGCCGGAGAGCGTGACCACCTTGTCGTCGGCGTCGAGCGTGATGAGCCGGTGGTTGTTCCAGTCGAGGATGATGGGCCAGCCCTCGGTCGGGTGGAACTCCACGTCGGTGACCCAGAACGTCGACGCTTCGAGGCGGTGCGTGCCTTCTTCCGCGAGCCCCGCGATCTCGGGGGTGCCGTACCACAGGCAGATGTCGCCCGGATCGCACGTCTCGGCGGGCTCGTCGGTGTCACCCCCGTCCTTGCAGGCGACGGAGAGGAGGAGGAGCGCAGGGAGGAAGCGGGTCATGGGGTCACCAGGCGGATGCGGTGGTTGTAGGTGTCGGCGATGAGCACGGTGCCGTCGGCGTGGACGTCGAGGCCCTGCGGGCGGTCGAGGCTGGTCTCGAGGGCCGGGAGCCCGTCGTCGCCATCGCCGGCCGTGAACGTGCCCGCGAACGTGGACATCGTCTGGCTGTCGAGGTCGTACGTGCGGATCACGTTGTTGTTCGTGTCGGCGATGTACAGCGTACGGCCGAGGATCTCGACATCGCGCGGGAAGCACAGGGCCTCCGTGTCGCAGGCACCGCCCGGGAGCGTCTGGATGCCGGTGTTCGGAAGCGTGTCGATCGTGCCGTTGTCGACGTCCATCACGCGGATGACGTGGTTGCTCGTGTCGACGATGTAGAGCATGCGCTCGTCGGGATCGTACTCGACGGCCCCCGAAGGCTCGGGCTGCAGGTCGTCGGCCTGCCAGAAGAAGAACGAGGCCGCCAGCGCATCGCCGCCGTCGCCCGTGTAGCCACGCGTGCCGTCACCCGCGATCGTGTCGATGAGCGAGAAGTCGCCCGCGACCTTGCGGATGCGGTTGTTGTTGCTCGGGAGCAGGAAGAAGCTGCCATCGGTGGGGTCGATCGCGATGGAGTTCGGGAACGCCATCAGCGCATTGGCCGCCGGGCCACCGTCGCCCGCGAAGCCCGCGTTCGCGCCGTTGCCGTCGTCGATGCCGGTGTTCGCGCAGACGACGAGGCTGTTGCCCGTGGCCGGATCCCACTCGCGCACGCGGTGGTTGTGCCAGCTCGGCACCAGGAGGCGGTTGGTGATCGGGTTCCACTCGATCTGCGTGGGGTGGTTGAGCGCGACCGTGGTGCCGGGGACGCCGGGCGGGATGCGCTCCTGGAAGTCGGCGTCGCCATCCCCCAGGAAGTCGGTGCCGATGGCGGTGCGCATGGCGCCGTTCTCGACGAACCGGATCTTGTGGTTGTTCCAGTCGCCGATGAAGAAGTCTTTCGTGTCTCCGCGGAACGCGACGTCCATCGGGCCGTACAGACCGTTCAGCAGCGGATCGGGCTCGTTCTCGCGCGAGCCGGGCGAGCCGGTGCCCGCGACCGTGCAGGTGGTGCCCGACTCGAACGCGCAGAGCTCGACGGGCTCGTCGGTGTCGGTGCCGCCGTCTTTACAGCCGACGATCAGCGACGACGCGGCGAGGACGAGGGGGAGAGTAGTTCGCATGCGATGCTCCAGGAGGCAGGAGGGAACCGTAGCCGAGAATTCCGTGTTCGTACACCGCAGGCTCGGGTCCCGCTGTACTCATGTGCAAAATCGCGCAGATGGATCACTCCCGACCCGGACGTTCCCTCCGCAGCCGCTCCTTCACGCGTCGCCCGCGCGCTTCGAGCCGGGGCTTGAGCATGCGGCGAACCGCAGGGACCAGGTACGCGAGCGTGGCGAGCTTTCCGCCGAGGGCCGGGAACTCGCGCTCCAGCGTGCCGTCCTCGGCGCAGTCGAGCACCATCTCTGCCACGTCGGCCGCGGTGCACATCGTCTGCGAGAACGTGATGTCGGCCACTTCGTCGATCTCGTCCATGATGAAGGCCGTGTCGATCGGACCGGGGCTGACCGCCGAGATGCGGATGCCCGAGCCGCGCAGCTCCTCGGCGAGCGCGAACGTGAAGGCCCGCAGCCCGAACTTGGTCGCGGAGTACGTGACGGCGCCGTCGAGCGGCACCTTCCCGGCGAGGCTCGCGACGTTCACGACGAACCCGCCACGCGACCGCAGCTCCGGCAGCACCAGGCGCGTGAGCACGAGGGGTGCGCGCAGGTTCACGTCGACCATCGTGGCGATCTCGTCGGCCGAGCGGGACTCGAGCGGGCCGCGGAAGTGCGCACCGGCGTTGTTCACGAGGCCGTCGATGCCGCCGAACCGGTCGATCACGCGGTCGACCACTCCGGGCAGCGCGGCGGTGTCGGCCACGTCGGCCGCGATGACGAACGTGCGCTGCGGGTCGAGCCCGCGAGCGGCCTCCTTCAGCGGGCCCTCCCGACGGGCGAGCAGCACGACGTGGGCGCCCTCGGCGTGGAAGCGCTGGACGGTGGCGAGCCCGACGCCCTGGGAGGCGCCGGTGACGAGGACGGTTCGGCCGGGGAATCTCATGACGCCTGCTATCGCGCGGTCCACGCGCTTGCGCATGGCGGGACGAGCGGACATGCTCGGCCCATGCGCTGGACACCCCTGCTCGCCCTCTTCGCCTGTACCGGCCCCGGGCCGACCGAACCCTGCGGAGCCCCCGCCGAGCCCGTCACGTGCGAGCTCGGCGACTTCACCGACTCCGGTACGTGGCAGCCCCTGGCGTCCGGTCAGGAGGTGCCCGTGTGGTTCGGGCTCCAGGGGGGCATGCACATCGAGTTCGTGCTGCACGAGGCGAACGCCACGCCCATCGTGCGCGTCTCGACGTCCGCACGGGAGTCTGGCGAGACCATCAGCATCGACGGCAGCGTCGACGTGCTGACGTTCGCCGCCGAGCCGACGTGCAGCGGAGAGCAGGTCGGCGTGAGGGCCGTGCTCGACACGTCCGACGGGTTCGAGCGGGCCTGTGGGCTCGACGGCAGCACGGTCGAGCTCGATGTGACGGTGGAGCGCGAAGACGGTGACGTCGCCACGTGCAGCGCGACCGTGACGGCCCGCTTCGAGCCGTTCACGCGCGATCAGTGCGAGTCGATCTTCACCCCGTGAGCGGCCCGCGAGACGCGTACGAGGTGCTGGAGGTCGAGACCAATGCCTCTCCGGACGACCTGAAGAAGGCGTACCGCCGGCTCGCCCGGAAGTGGCATCCGGACCGGAACCCCGCCCCCGATGCCGCGGACCGGTTCAAGGAGATCGCAACCGCGTGGGAGGTGCTCGGAGACCCCGAGAAGCGCCGTCGCTACGACCTGGAGCGCGGGCGGGTGAGCCGCGGTGAGCTCCCCGAGGACTTCCTCGCGGACGTGGCCGACGCGATCGACCGGGCCGAGCACTGGATCCGCAGCCAGGTGCTCCCCCACTACGCCCGGTACTGGCGGGGGGCGGGCGCGGAGCTGGCAGCCCGCATCGTCGCGGATGTCGAGGACCTCGCGACCCCGCGCACCCTGGAGCCCGCGAGCTGGTGGAAGCGGCGCGCGGTGCAGGCGCGTGCGCGGACCATCGTGGTGACGGTGTGGATGCAGCCGTCGAACCAGGCGTCGGGGATCGTGCGCGGGCGCGGGTTCTGGGAGATCTGCATCCTGCCGTACGCCCTGTGGCGCGCGGGCATGCGCGACCCCGCGGAGCTCGACGACGCCGTGCTGCGCCTGCTGCTGATGCGGTACGCGCAGGTCCTCGCCGCCGGGCGCCTGGTGGGACGCGCGGATGCGGAGCCCGACGCGCTGGTGGCCGCCGGACGCGAGGCGGATGACGCCCTCGTCACCCAGCGCGTGATGCGGGCGGGCTTCTGGGTCGTTCTCGGGGCGATGTTCGGGAGCCTGCTGCTGATGGGCTACTTCCAGCTCTGATCGCCGGCTGGAGCGCATCCGGGGCTATGCTCGATCGCTGGAGGTCCCACGACCGACGACGGGCCGATCACCTTCGCAGTCCGCGAAAACCTGGACTCGCTGCAGTGTGGCCGATCAGCGGCGTGGGGAGGCGTAGCCCGCGCGCGAGCCGCTACGCTGCGAGGGGGAGTTCCTGCTCGCAGTCGCGGTACGCCATCGGCGTGAGCTCGCTCGCCGACATGGCGAACCGGGCCCGGTAGGTGCCGCGTCGCTCGAACATCCAGGTCAGGTATGCCATCACGTCCACGCCGCACAGCTGGGCCGTTCGGACCACCCCGAACAGCGTCGCCCAGCGGTGCCCCCCCTCGGTGCTGCCCGCGAACAGGCTCGCGTACCGCAGCTTCGCGTGGCGCTGGAAGTTCCGCTCGCTCGTGTTGTTGTCGAGGGGGATCTCGGCGTGGTCGACGAACCGGGTGAGGTCGTCGAAGTGGTTGAGGTAGAACTGGGCGGCCTGCCTGAGGGGATCGGTCTTGAGGGGGTTCCTCTTCACGACTCCGGTCAACCAGACCTTGAATCTTCGCAGCACCCGCCGGGTCCAGTGGCGCCGGAACTCCACGAGGGCCCGCCCAGCGAGGCCTCGGTCGGTCGCCGTGTCTTCGAGCTCGTAGAGCGTCTCGATGAACCTACGTCCCTGGGCCGCCCGGTGGGGATGGCTCTTCTCGGCCTCGCGGAACGCCCGCAGGGGGTGCGCGTTGCAGTTCGCGAACGTCGCGTTGCGCGCACCCGCTCCGTTGCGGCTCTCGGCATCGCAGACCAGGATCCCCGCGTACTCGCCGAGGCGTTCGCGCAGGCGGTCGGCGTGCTTGGTCAGGTCGAACTGGAACACCGTGAGCTCGTCGCGCGTGAAGACCTCCAGGTAGCCGTTCCAGGCCTTCGACTGTCCGGCGATGAGGGTCTTCAGCCCGGTGCCGTCGAAGCAGATGTACGAGCCCGCCTTCAGCTGCTTCCAGTGCTCGCCGTCCACCGCGTCGGCCAGGTCGGCCGCTCGGGTGATCAGGTGGACGAGGGTTCCCTTGGCGATGTGCACGCCCTGGGTCTCGAGGATGGCGTGGATACGGTCGAGGGGAACGAGCAGGGCGAACTTCATGACGACGAGCCAGGCGAGGAAGCGGCACGTGTACTTGGCGCTCTCGCACGGCATCGGCGGCATCTCGGCCGTGGTCGGCTTTCCGCAGTCCCCACACCGGTAGCGGGCCCGTTCGATGGTCCGGATGTTCACGAAGAAGGGCTGCACGTCGAGCTTGGAGCTCGACCGGAGGTCCTTCTTCTCGAGGTTCGCGCTCCCGCAGTGAGCACACGCACAGGCCGTGTGGGTCTCGCTCGTCGTGTCGAGGTGGCCGGGTAGCAACGTCCGGCCACCCTTCGATCGGGGACGCGGGGTCGTCCCGTTGCGGTCCTGGCGTGCCTCGTTGGACGGCGCCCCACCACTGGACGAGGGCTCGCTCGCCTCCGACGACGCGGGGCCTTCGTCGCTCACGTCGGCCTCTGGAGGGGGAGCCTCGTCGGGCTCCGGATCGGGATCGGGGTCCAGCCCGAGCTTCTTGCGCAGCTTGCGGTTCTCCCGCTCTGCCCGCTTCAGCTCGGTCTCCCGCCGCCGAAGCATCGTGATCACTTCGTCGAGCCGGTCGTTCTGCTTGGCGACGAGCACAGTCAGCTCGTCGAGCGACTTCCGGCTGGCCAACAGCTCGTGGAGGAACAGGTCCCGTTCCTTCAGCAGCTTCTCGATCTCGTCCTCGGACATGCCCCGTTGTCCCACAGGGATCGAGCCCTGTGGCAGGCAGATCCGAGAAGGATCGGCGGACGTTGGAAATCAGGGAAGGGTCGGATGCCGGTAGCGGCGTCGCCGTCGGGCGTTGAGGTCGACGCCGTCCAGAATCATGGCGAGCTGGGTGGCGTCGACCGCGACCGTCCTGGACCCGTCCGTCGAGATGGGGAGCTCGAAGGTGCCCGCCTCCAGGCGCTTCGAGAAGATGCACCACCCGGACCGGTCCAGCCACAAGGTCTTCATGAGCCTCCGCCTCCGGTTGACCATGAAGTACAGGTGGCCGTCGGTGGGGTCGCCATGGAGCTGCCGGACGTGCCCGGCGAGGGCATCGAAGGAGCCGCGCATGTCGACGGGGTCGAGGGCGACGAAGATGCGAACGGTGGAGGGGAAGGTCAGCACGCGGCGACCACCCGAAGGAGACGGTCGAGGGTCCCGTCTTCGAAGGTGTCGTCGAGCTCGACGGTGAACGCGCCGTACCGCACCGTGTACCGGGCGGGCCTCTCGATGGGCATCCGGACGACCTCGATGAAGTCTGGATGTCGACGCGCCGTCGGAGGCTCGTAGCCCCGGGCCTCGAGCACGCCCCGCCAGCCCGAGAGCGAACGCGCATCGATGTCCCGCACCCGGCACCAATCCGCGAGTTCGAGCCCTGTACGCGCCACCGAGTCCAGCGCTGCGATGGCCTCGTTCTCGTCCTCGATCTTCCTTCCAGCCATGATGACCTCCTGCTTGAAGATCACCAGGCTCCGACGCCCGCGGCCCCCCGCCCGGCTGAACGGTCACCCAGGAGGCGGACTGCCCGTGAACAGCGGGGTCGAATCGGAGCCCGGGTTTTCGAACGACGAACCACTCCCACACCTTGCCCGGGAGCGCGAGACAGCCTTCCGTCAGCGTCCATGGCATCTTCATCTCGGTGCCATCAGGCAGGCCCGCATCGAACGAGATTCGATGCGAGCTCGACGCGGCGTCCTCCTCCAGAATCGAGCCCTCGAGCCGAACACAGTGCGCCTCCATCACTCCGACCAACCGCCCGAAGTCGCTGCCCAGACTGACCAACAGGGCCCGCCCGAATGGGTCGCTCATTGCACCGTCCAGGTACAGAGCATGACCGACCGCGTACTCTTCTCCAATCCGATGAAACCCGACCCTGTCGAAGCGCTCAATGGGTCCCTTTCGGCGAGGTTCACCGTAGGAGTCGAAAGGGGGCTCGTGAAACGAGTCCGATGGACCGCTCATGTCGATCTCACCGCCCGGAAAATGGTTTGATGGCGCCGAATCCTCCGAGCCGGGGGCAGTTCTTCATCTGACGATTTCAGCATCCACAAACCGACCGTCCTTCGTGAACCACACGTCTACCACACCCTCGTCCGAGCGGTACTCGAGCGAAGCGTACTCATCATAGCCAGGAAAGAGCCCGATGTTTCCGAGTTGCCATGCCGCCAGCTCGAAACCCATACGGTGCAGCTCAGCAGACGCGCAGGCGTCCACTCTAGAAATCGCGCCAAGAAACGCCAGACCTTCGTCCAGATGAGCGGTTGGTTCAGAACAATATGATCCAACGAGAATCTCGACCCGGATTGATACCCCATTCAGACTTTGAGTACCGGACCAATAGTGATCGCCAATCCACTCCCAGCCTGGTCGCGTATCGGTCAAGGCGTGCTCCAACCATGGCAACACAGCCAGCGATTTGTCTTCCTGGAAATTTGACCCACTCCGTCCCTCCAGGATCCGTCCCGACTCAGGTGTCGGTGGAACGGAACGCCGAGATGCGTGACGTCACCCGGTTCGCCTCGACGGACATCCGCGCGTCGCTGATCGGTCACGGCGCATCCGCTGTACGACGTGCCGCGGGGCGCGTAGCCGGGACACGCTCTGGCAGCGTGTCCCACGCGTGTCCGTGGGCGTTTCAGGCTGCGATGGGACACGGTGCGGGACGGTTTCCCACGCGCGCGCGTGGGAAACCGTGGAATCGCGGATCCCGGGCTCGCCACCGGTGGTTCAGGCTGGGATTCCGTCGGGGGCGGAGGTTGGTACAAGACAGGTGGCGGCGGTGGACACGGGTTCGCTCATGCCCACTGTCGTAGCTGGGCCGTTCCCACCGGGCTCCAGGGCTTGGCGGAGGGCTTACACTTGCCCAACCGGGTGTGGGTCGGCGACATCACCTACCTGCCGACGGATGCGGGCTGGGCGTACCTGGCGGTTGTCCTGGACCTGCACAGCCGCAAGGTCGTCGGGTGGCCCTGGACGACCACATGCGTACCCCGGCTCGTGGATCACACCCTTCCGATCGCGCCCATCACGATGGAGGTGTCCCAGAATGCAAGGCATCGGAAGTCAGATGGGCCCCAAGCATCCCGAGCAGCACCCCGTCGACGAACTCGACC
>JAWKRP010000017.1:0-205513 GCA_041389565.1 Myxococcota bacterium | reverse complement strand
GCCGTGGAGGGTGGTCTCGTCGTCGTCCGACAGGCCGTCCCCGTCGGTGTCGATCGGGTCGGTGTCGGTGTCGGCATCCGCGTCGGTGTCGGTGTCGGCATCCGCGTCGGTGTCGGCGTCGGTGTCGGTGTCGGTGTCGGTGTCGGCGTCGGTGTCGGTATCCGCGTCGGTGTCGGTATCCGCGTCGGTGTCGGCATCCGTGTCGGTGTCGGTATCCGCGTCGGTGTCGGTGTCGGTGTCGGGCGAGTCCCCCGTGCATCCGAGGAGAGCGAGCAGGAACAGGGTGCGGGCGTGAGTCATGGGTCCTCCTGGGTGTGCAGGAGGTATGGGCGGCCGGCGTCGGGTCTCGGGTGCTGAGACAGACCTGAGACACGGCGCGGGAACCGTGGCATGGGACAGCTCGGGGCGACCCGTCCCGTGCCTGGAGTCGCGGTCGGCACGGACGAACCGGGTTCGCCGACGGCCGCGACCGCGTCGAGTCAGCGGCGGAGGTGCTCCGCAGCCTTCCGGAACGTGAGGATCCTTCGGATGCGGTCTTCGGAGCGCTCGTAGGTCCGCGTTCCGAAGATCTCCCGGTTCTCGTCGAAGTAGGCGCGTTGCTCGGCTTCGGTCGGCGCGCTCGCGGCCAGCACGGAGGCCACGTCCACGTCCGGGTCGACAGGTTCGCGACTCGCGAGTGCCTCGACCGCCTCGGGTTCCAGCGAGGAGACGGAAGCCGCGATCTCCGCGACCATCCGGGGCGACGCGTGGGTCGGTGCGGGCTCGGGCTCCGGGGGCGAAGGGGAACGGGCCCAGGTCAGCGCGCCGAACCCGAGGACACCCGCCAGGGCGGCAACGGTCGCGCGCCTCAATGGATCGCCGTCGTCGGGCCGTTCGCGTCGTCGCGATCCCGGTCCTCATAGAACCATGCCACGACTACCTCACGCGACTGTTCGCCGTACGAGACGGAACCATGGGCCCGGGTGCTCGCGGGCACGTTCAGCCCGCGAACGCGGATGGCCGCACTCGTCCCGCCGAGCGTGCCGTCGGCCGCCCGGGCGATGCCAGGGCTGGGGACGCCGTCCGTGCTGACGACACCGTTCCGCATCAGGTCGATGTCGATGACGGCCGGAGACTCCCAGGTCTCGGCGTTGGGCTCGTACCAGTAGGCCGCCATGTCGAGGAGGTCGACATCCGACGACATCGTGGTGCCCTCGGAGTCCACCTCGGTGGACGCGCCCACTGCGGGCAGGACGATGGAGTCGCCGTTCGAGACCTCGCTCCGCCACGAGTGGAACGCCCAGGGGAAGTCCATGCCCTCGGGCGTGAACAGGCGCATCTTCATCCGCCCCGTTCCCGTGCGGGGATCCACGTCGCGGTTCGTGTCGATGAACGTGTCGTAGCGGGTCCCGTCGCCCATGAGGAGCATGTGGGCATTCAGGACGCCGGGCTGGTTGGTCGGACCGCTACCGAAGGCGCTGACGAGGAAGTGCTTGTAGTTGGCAGCCGCACCCGAGACGACGGGAGCCGCGTAGCTCGTCCCGACCTGCGTTGGGCCGCCCGCGCCGAACGCGTTGTCGTACGTGGCGTTCGCGCCCGTCCGTCCCCCGATGGTGACCAGATCGACCATCCGGCGATCGTGCGCGCCTCCCCCGCGCGACGAGTAGGAAGCCAGCGGAGCGGACGGGTACCAGGCGTACTTGTCCAGGGCTCCGACGGTGAATGCGCCCGAGGCGGTCGCGGGGTGACTCAGGTTGCAGTTGCCTCCGTTGTTGCCGTCGTTCCCGGCTGACGTGACGAAGAAGATCCCGTTCAGGTGGGCGGTGTCGACCGCCCAGTCGCTGCTGTAGGTGAGCGGGCACAGCGGCGTCGGGGTGCTCCAGGACGCGTTCAGGATGTCCGCTCCCGTCGCGAGAGCCTGGTTCACGATCCCGATGCTGGACGGGTAGGGGCCGGAACCGAGGGGGATCGCCTGGATGAAGACCAGCGAGCTCTCGGGCGACATGCCGGTGCGCTGGTTCTCCCACGATGTGGAGTAGAAGCCGGCCTGGTCCTGGGTGAGGTCGGCGGCTGCCTGTCCCGTCACAATCGTTCCGTGGGTGCGCTGACCCGATGGCGCGATGGAGGCCCAGCACGTCGGGTTGTTCGGGCTGAACCCAGAGCTCGAGTAGCAGTCCACCTCGCGGAGCCGGGACGCCGAGCTCGTGCCCCCGTCACGCCATGCGGGGTGGTCGTGATCGATCGACTCGTCGGTGATGGCGATGAGGATGTCGTCGCCGAACGTGTTCGTCACCGAGCCCCATTCGCCGTTGTAGTTCCCGGCGAGGAACGGGTCGATCTGGGCACCAGCTCGAATCTCCGTTCCGGTGTTCGCGGTGAGGACCTTGGGGAGCTCCTCGAACAGCGAGGCCACGTCCGGGTGATCCACCAGCCACGCCAACACCTGGGCGTCCGCGGTCACGATCGCGAAGTTCCCGAGGGGTGCGGTGCGGGCATCCTCTCCGCCGATCGCGCGCAGGTCCTTCAGGAACGCCGCCTGGCGCTGCTCGTTCTCGGTCCAGTGTCGCTCCAGGGCCTCGAGGCGATCGGCCTTGAGGTCGAGCGCGAGGTCGGGCGCCAGGGCCTCCAGGTCCGAGGTCGGTCTGGGCAGGACCAGGTCGGTCGGGTCGCGCAGCTCGATCAGCACGGGCAGGGGCTCGCACCGGGAGCAGGCGAGCGCTTCCTCCACTCTCGGGCTCATGACGAAGGGGACCTCGGGCAGCAGGTGGCTCGTGCGGATCGCCTCGGCGTGGACCTTCCGCGGAACGTCGGGGAGCTCCTCGGAGAGGGCTTCGAGCGGGTCCTCCACGGTGTCGCGCTTCGGGTTGCGGTACACGGTGTAGGTCGTCACGAGCGGGCTCTCCTCGGACTCCTGCGTTGCGCCCAGCATCTCGCTGTAGGCACGCCCGCGGGTGTCGCTCAGGGTCGACGTGTCGATCATCCCGAGACCGTCGGCGTCCTTGAACAGGAGGCTTCCCGTCTCCTCGATGGTGACGCGTCCGTCGGCATGGTGGGTCGCTACCCGCTGGTAGGCGATGGGGGTTTCGGGTCGGGGTGCCGCGAGCGCGGCAAGCGTGAACAACAAGGGCATGTCGGACCTCCAGGTCTCTGGGCACACTCCAGGGAACCGAACGGACCGAGGCGTCGCGGGGGCTGAGACGAAGCTGAGACACACACGGGGATGTCTCAGGTTGGTCTCAGGAGCCCGGACCCCGGGACCGTGCGCATACGGAGCGCTCCCGACCGGAGGTTTCGATGAACGCGTCGCTCCGACCCGATCCCTGAACGCGCCGGTGGCGCGCTACCCGCAGGTCCGCGAGAACAGCCGCCACGCGTACCCGAGCGCCTCCTGCTCCGCGACCCAGCGCTCGTCCCGCGGGAGCGCCTCGAGCGGGGTGGGGGAGGGCTCGCCGAGATGGAACCGGGCGACGCTGCCGAGCAGCACCCACATCGCCTGGTCCAGCTCGGTGCCCGTCGCGAGCGGGCGTGCGGCGTCGAGGTGCCTGCGGGCCGCATCGGCGTGTCCGAGCTCTGCCTGGACCGCCGCGGCCGCCGCATGGACCTGCTCCAGCTGCGGGTGTGCTTCCTGCTGGTCGAGCTCGTGGAGGGCTTCCTCGTACCCGAGAGCTGCCTCTCCTGGGCTCCCCCTCTCGTGCGCGAGCTCGGCCAGTCTGGAGCGCCACACCGCCGCGGCGTAGGGCGTCCCGGTGCGCAGGGCGAGCTGGCGGGCTTCGCTCGTCAGGAGCTCGGCTTCCACGAGCTCGCCTCGCATGCGCAGCGCCGACGCGAGGTTCCCGAGCACGAACGACAGCGAGGCGTCGAAGCCTCCACGGCGCAGGACCTCGACGGCCTCCCGGTTCAGGGCGACCGACCGCTCGCTGTCGCCGCGCGTGAAGTGCACGTTCGCGAGGTTGGTGAGCGCGCCGCCGAGCACGTGGTCGTCGCCGGAGGCCCGCCCGGACTCCACGGCTGCTTCGCCGAGCTGCACGGCATGGTCGAGGGCGAGCTGGACCCGCGCGATGGACGTGAGCGCCTGGAGGGCCAGGCACGCGAGGGCCGGGTCGTCGAGCCCGCGCGCTTCTCCCGCACACCGCATCAGCAGCGTGCGCGCTTCGTCGAGCCGCCCGAGCCGACGCATCGTGGCCCCGTGGTCGTGATCGAAGCGGGCCGCACGGTGCCCGAGCCCGGCGTCGAGCGCGCGGGACCGACCGTGCGCGTACGCTTCGAGGGCGTCGTCGAGACGGCCCGCCCGGCGATGCCAGTTCCCGGACTCCATCCAGAACCGCGCCCAGCTCCCCGGCGCGTCGACCCGCTCCAGGGCCTCGCGGCACCGGGCGAGGTTCTCGTCGACCGGCCCGCTGTCGCCGAGCCGGCGCTGCACGCGGACGAGGGCCAGGCGGGCTTCGAGGACGAGCCCCGGCTGCCCGGTGTGCTTCGCGGCGGCCATCGAGGCCAACGCGATGTGGAGCGACCCGGGCGCGGACAGCAGGTGCTGCATGGAGAGCGCGGCGAGCGCCAGACGCACGGTGTGCTCGGGGTGTTCGGGGCGCGTGCGGTCGATGGCGGCGAGCAGGTCGAGCCAGATCGCGGCGAACCGTCGCCGGAGCCCCGTCCTTTCGGGCCCCTCCAGGGCATCGACGCTCTCGGGCACAGCCGAGAGCACCCACGCGGTGACGGCCCGCTCGGCCTCCTCCCGCTCGCCCGCCTCGTCGAGCGTGAGCCGGAGGAAGCTCCGCACGGCGACCCAGAAGCGCACGGGCTGTGCCGTGGTGTCGACCCAGCCGGCGCGGGTGAGGCGGTCGAGCACCGCGACGACGTCGACCTCGGGCGTCAGGGCTTCGAGGGCGTCGACCGACAGCCCGCCCTCCAGGCACGCCCACAGCCGCGCCACCCGCTGTTCCTCGGGCTCCAGCAGCGACCACGACCAGCGGATCGAGTCGGCGAGGGTGGCGTGACGGCCCTCGCGCCCGTCGCCCATCGCGAGGAGCCCGCCTTCGCGAGCCATCAGCCGGTCGGGCGGGACGATGGGCAGGCGGCTCCCGACGAGCTCGAGCGCCAGGGGGAGCCCGTCGACGAGCTCGACCACGGCGTCGAGCGCGCTCGTCTCGCCCTCCCAGTCGGGGCGGACGCGGCGGGCGGCGCGCGTCAGGAGCTCGCGAGCGGGCCCCCCTCGCAGGGCGCCCACCTCGAGCGTGCTCCACCCGGGCACGACCGGCGACCGGCTCGTGAGCACCAGGGCCCCGCCGGTGCGGCGGAGGGGTGCGAGGCGCCGTGCGAACGCGGGCTCGATCTGCTCGAGGTTGTCGAGCACCACGGGCTCGATGGAGCGGGCGAGCACCCACTCGATGCGCGACCACGTGGCGTCGTCGGTGTCGCGGGAGAGGTCGAGGCCGAGCGCGGTCGCGAGGGTCGCGGTCGCTTCACCGAGCGTTCGTGCACCCGCGAGATCGACGAAGCGCCCTCCACGGTCGGCCACGAGCTCGCGGGCGAGCGTGGTCTTGCCCGCACCGCCACGCCCGACGAGCTGGACGGCCCCTTCGTGATCTAGGAGGCGCCGGAGCCGGGCCCGCTCGCGGTCGCGGCCGAGCACGGTGGCCGAAGGGGCGAGCGAGGGGATCACCTCGAGGCGGTAGCCCTTGCCGCGCACGGACAGGAGCGACTGCGGGTGGGCGGGGTCGGGCTCGAGCTTCACCCGGATGCGGCTCACCGTGGCGTCGACGGCCCGCGTGCGCACGGTGGGGGCGTACCCCCACACCTTCTGGAGCAGCTCCTCACGCGACACGGTGCGGTCGGCGCGGGCGAGGTAGCGCAGGAGGTCGGCCTCCTGGACGGTGAGCGGGAACGACTCCCCGTCGCGGAGCACGACCAGCGCATCCACGTCGACCCGGGCGGTGGGCAGCTCCAGCAGGGGGGTGGGCACGGGCGCAGCATACCGGACCGGACCGGGGAGGTCGTGCGCGCGCCGAATGGCTCGGGGCGCAGAACCGGGCATCTTCAGCGTCGCAGTTGCTTGATCCTCGATCCGTTCGCGGAGTCCTCGATCAGGGTGCCGAGCCGCCGCGTGCGGGTCGCTTCCTGCTTCGCGCTGGTTACCCACCGGGCGGCCTGGCGGCGGTAGCCTGCGGGCTGGCCTTCGTAGAACGCCCACGCGGCCGGGTGTTCGCGGAACCGGGCCTCCATGGCGTCGGTCAGGGCGCCGTCCATCGTCGACACGGCGTACCCGCTGTCCGGATGCGCGTCGACGAACGCGAAAGCGGCCGTCCCGGCGGGCGTCATGCGCCCTTCGGCCGTGAGGCGCTCGACGAGATCGATGTTCCGCTGGCTCCACACGCTCCGCTCCCGTCGTGGGGTGAATCGGATGCGATAGCGGTCGGCGTCCACCGACTGGCGCACCCCGTCGATCCAGCCGAAGCACAGGGCCTCTTCGACGGTCTCCTCCCAGGTGACGGAGGGCGTCCCGGACGCCTTCTTGAAGTACCCCACCCAGAGCGTGTCGCAGCTCGTGTGGTGCTCCTGGAGCCAGGCCCGGAAGGTGGCGGCGTCGGCGAAGTAGGTCGGTTCGGACATGGGGCTCCCGGGAAGCGTCTACATTCGGTCGGCCTGCTCCATCACCGCGTTGCGCAGCAGTCGGAACGCGCGCGTCTTCGGGAGGTCGGCCCGGTAGAGCAGGTGGATCTGGTCTTCGAAGTGGGGGAGCTCGGGGCTGAGGGCCGAGAGCCCGAACCCTCCGTCGAGCGCCACCCGTCGGGGCAGAAGCCCGAAGCCGAGCGACCGCGCGAGGGTCTTCGCGAGCCCCAGGTCTCCGCAGGGCACCTCGCGGCCGAACACCACCCCGGACTCCCGGAGGGTCTGGAGCAGCGTCGTGAACGGCGCGCGGTTCGGGTACACGAGCGTGCCGTCGCGCAGCGCGTCGAGGGCTTCGGGGAGCTCCATCTCACGGGGCCCGAACACCTGGATGCGGTCGCGGTAGGCGTCGAGCATCACGAGGTCGTCGTGGGGCTCGGCGTTGACCGCCAGCCCCACGTCGATGGCGCGGTCGATCACCGCCTGACGCACCTCGGCCGAGCTGCGGTTCCACAGCTCGAGCTGGATGCGGGGATAGGCGGTGAGGAAGCGCTCCAGGAACGGCGGCAGGAAGTAGCTGCCGAGCGAGTCGTGGCACCCGAGCACGAAGGTGCCGACGGACTCCTGGGCGAGGTCGCGCACCTGGACCTCGATGCGCTCGAGGGCCAGGAACACGTCGTCACAGCGCTCGTACAGCAGGGCTCCGGCCTCGGTCACGACGATCCCGGAGCGCGTGCGCTGGAGGAGGGGCGTGCCGAGGTGCTCTTCGAGGCTCGCGATGCCGTTGCTGGCGGTCGACTGGCTCACGCCGACCGCCTTCGCGCCGGCGGTGATGCTGCCTGCGCGCACCACCGCCTGGAAGATCCGCATGGCGCTCACGCTCATCACGATCGTCCCGCCTCCCGGGGCTCAGCCTACTGGCAGAGGTCGATGTCGATGGCACCGACCGTCGGCGTCACCGTGGTCGCATTGTCGTCGATGGACTGCAGGTAGGCGACCAGGTTGGACACGTCGGTCGCGGACGGCGTGAAGTTCGCCGACAGGGCCCGGTGGTGCGGGAGGAAGGTCGGCGAGAGGATCTCCTCCAGCGTACGGGCATTCCCGGCGTGCATGAACGGGGCGCCCACGTTCACGCCCACGAGGCTCGGCGGGTTGAATCCCGTCGCGCCTGCCGCCAGGGTCGCCATGTCGGAGCGGCGCTCGCTCACCACGACCCCGCTCGGCGCGACCCCCACGTTGCCGGCACCGGGGAAGGTCCCGACCCCGCGGAGCACGCACTGCAGGCTACCTCCTGCGCGGAACGTCGCGGTGCCCGTGGCGTCGGTGGGCGGATTGAGCCCGACGGGCAGGTTGCCGCGCGAGTAGGTGTCGATGCCGAGGGTCCCGGTGGTGGCGTCGTTCGTCGCCTGGCTCGGGGTGTAGAACATCTCCGACACCGTGAAGTTCCCGCCGCCGTGGCAGCCCTGGCAGCCGTTCGCGACGAACAGGGCCTGGCCCGCGGCCACCGCCGTGGGATCGAGCTGCGGCGCGTTCGGCGCGCGCAGGCCTTCGATCCAGGTGGTGATGACGTTCCAGTCGTCCAGCACCGACTCGGCGTTCACGGGGTTCCCTGCGGCGTCCACGCCAGCCACCCCGCCGTTCACGATCTCCGAGGTCGACCCGTTCAGGCCGGCCTGCGGTGTGGCGGTCCCGATCTGCGGCGAGACCAGGGTGGCTCCGTCGAACACGATCCGGTCGCCGTTGTCCGGAGACGCGGCGTCGTGCACGAGCGCACCCACGCCGCCGGAGATGCCGCGGGTGTTCAGCTCGAAGTCGGCGACCTCGTCGAAGATGGCGGTCCAGTTGAGGATCCGCTGCTCGCCCGCCGGACCGAAGCTGCCCTCGAGCGACACGGTCTGGCGGGGTCCGGCCGGGAAGAACCACGTGACGTTGTCGGTGAGCCCGTGCGGATGGCAGCCCTCACAGGAGTTCCAGGCCTGCCCCTTCTCGGACCAGCGGGCGAGCCCGGTCGCGAAGAACCGCCGGCCGAGGTTGCTCTCGACGGCCTCGGCGTCGTTCGGATCGATGGGCGACGCGCTCGGCACGGCTGCTTCGACGGACTGCAGCCCGAGGTCGATCAGGCTCAGGTTCCGCGTGTTCTCGTTCACGACCACCGCGTTTCCGGTCGCCGTGACGGCGATCCCGTACGGCAGGCGTCCCGTGGAGCCCGGTGCGGCGAGGTCGATGAAGGCGTTGAGCCCGGATCCGACCTGCTGGACGGCCCCTCCGGCCGCGAACTCGATGCGGAACACCGCGTCGGCGCCGAACGCCGTCATGTACAGGATGGGCGCGCCCGGGACGAAGGCCATGCTGTTCGCGACGAGCGGGAACCGGCGGCTGTTGTCGTCGGGCGTCGACGCGTTGATGTAGCGATCCTCCCACGCCCGGTTCAGGTGCACGCGCTCGGCGACCCGCTCGGTGTCCGTGGCGGTGTCGATCACGTAGAGAACCGGCTGCACCTTGGTCTTCGCGCTCGCGGTCGGGCCGCGCGGCGCCGCGCACATGCCGGACACGTACAGACGGTCGTCGTCGAGCGCCATCGCGTACAGCTGGTTCGGGAAGCAGCCCGCGACCTGGCCGTTGTCGTCGAAGCCCATGTCGGTGGACGGGGCCAGCGGGATGGGGCTCCCGACGGTCTCGTTGGCGACCCCGAAGCTGTAGACGAAGCCCTGCTTCTGGGTGTCGAAGAAGCTGTCGTCCACGAACGAGACGCCCGGACGGTCCTGGCCGAAGAACTCGGTGACGTAGACCCGCTCGTCGCTGTCGTCCGCGTCGCCGTCGTTCGTCACCGCGATGGCGTACGGTCGGGCGAGGCCCTTGCGCGCGTTCGTGACGGACGTGCCGAGCACGCCCGTCCCGAGCAGCGCTCCGTTCAGGTCGACCTCGTGGGTCGCCATGGTGTCGGGGTCGATGACCGTGACCGTGCCCGCGGCCCAGTTCGGCACGTACAGGGCGCTGCCGTTCGGGGCGATGGCGATGGACGTGGGCTCCGCGTCGGTGGTCGCGCGGGTGGCGAACAGGCTCGGGCTGCCCTGGAGCCCGTCGATCCGCACGACCTCTCCACTGTTCCGCAGCACGACCCACGCGCGGCTGTCGTCCCCGTCGATCACGGCGGCCACGGGCTCGGCGCCCGGCACGCTGAACGTCACGACCGCGGCCCCGCTGGCGGGCGTGGCTCCGAGGTCGAGGTCCATCACCGTGATCTCGTGGGCGCTGCGGTTCGCGACCACCGTGGTCTGTCCGTCCGCGCCGAGCGCGACGCCGGAGCCCACGGTCGGCGTGAGGCGCGTGACGACGGGACCGATCCCGGTGTCGGTGTCGGTGTCGGTGTCGGTGTCTGCGTCCGCATCGGCGTCGGTGTCTGCGTCCGCATCGGCATCCGTGTCGGCATCGGCATCGGTGTCTGCGTCGGCATCGGTGTCTGCGTCGGCATCGGTGTCTGCGTCGGCGTCGGTGTCCGCGTCGGTATCGGTGTCGGTGTCGGTATCGGTATCGGTGTCGGCGTCGGTCTCGGTCTCGGTCCCGGAGTCGCCCTTGCAGGCGACGAGGGACAGTGCGAACGCGAGGGTGAGGCTTCGGGGCAGGGTCATCGTGTTCCTCCTGAACGCTGGAATCGTGGCGACCGCCGCCCCCGGTGGCCACCCACGTTCACCGATGGCAGCCATCGGCAATCCGGGGTCGCCGGGCCCGGCATCCGGCCGCACGCTGGGTCCGAGGTGGAGGCCCACCTCCCGGAGGACGACCCATGCGCTTCACGCCCCTGCTGCTGATCCTGCTCGCCGCCTGTGACCCCGCCCCGGAGGACACCGACGTCGTCGACACCGACGTTCCGACCGACACCGACACCGACACCCCCGACGTCACGTTCGACGACGTGCACGCGGTGTTCAACGACCGGTGCGGCCCGTGCCACGTCACCGCGGGATCGGGCGGCATGAACATCGGCGCGGCCGACATCGACGCGGCCTACGCAGACTCCCAGCTCGCGGCGACAGGCGGGACGGTGGGGGACTTCGCGCTCACCCGCATCGAGAACGGCTCGATGCCCCAGGGGGCCGGTTGTACCGGTGATCCGGCAGCGGACGCCGGGAACGTGGCCTGCCTGAGCCTCGACGAGCTGGAGCTCGTGCAGGCCTGGGTCGCAGCGGGTCAGCCCCGCTGAGGCACGGCTCCCACCGAGTCCAGCCAGCGTGCGGCGTGCTACGGAGGAGTCCCCGACCCGCCGCGGCGGGCTCCCAGGAGGCAGTGACATGGGCTCCATCCCGACCCTCGACGGCGTTCGCTCGCTCATGGTCGCCACCCCGCGCATCCACACCCACGTCCTCGAAGCCGGGCCGGAAGACGGCGTGCCGGTGCTGTTCGTGCACGGCAACGCGTCGTCGTCCACCTTCTGGGAAGAGCAGATGCTGGCGCTTCCTGCGGGATACCGCGCGATCGCGGCCGATCTGCGGGGATACGGCGACACGGAGGACCTCCGGATCGACGCTACGCGCGGCGTGCAGGACTGGGTGGACGATCTGCTCGCGCTGGTCGACGTGCTGGCGCTGGGGCGCTTCCACGTCGTGGGCCACTCGCTCGGGGGCGCGGTGGTCTGGGGGGTGGTCGCGTCGCGGCCCGAGGCCATCCGCACGGCCACCGTGGTCGCGCCGGGATCTCCGTACGGCTTCGGCGGCAGCCGTCCCGACGGCAGCCCGGTGTTCGCCGATGGCTGTGGGAGCGGCGCAGGGGTCGTGAACCCCGAGTTCGCGCGGCGCATCCAGCTGGGCGACCGCTCGTCCGACGACCCGCAGGCCTCTCCGCGGGTCGTGATGAACGCCTTCTACTGGAAGCCGCCGTTCCGCCCGTCGCGCGAGGAGGCGCTGCTGTCGAGCGTGCTGTCCGAGAAGATCGGGCCCGAGCGGTACCCGGGCGACTCCGTGCCGTCCGCGAACTGGCCGGGTGCCGCGCCGGGCCGGTTCGGGCCGGTCAACGCCATCAGCGCGCGGTACGCCGGTGATCTGGCCGCGCGGTTCGAGGCGATCGACCCGCGTCCGCCCGTGCTCTGGGTGCGGGGCGACAGCGACCAGATCGTCGGAGACACCTCGTTCTTCGACATCGCGGTGCTCGGCGGGATGGGACTGGTCCCCGGGTATCCGGGAGCCGACGTGTTCCCGCCGCAGCCGATGGTCTCCCAGGTACGCGACGTGCTCGAGCGGTACCAGGCACGGGGCGGGCGCTACCAGGAGGTCGTGATCGAAGATGCCGGGCACACGCCCTACATCGAGAAGCCCGAGGCGTTCCAGCGGGTCTTCCACGAGCACCTCGCCACGCCCGATGCCTGACGGCCTCGCGGTCATCGTCGGCTCGGCCTTCGCGCGACCGACGGGTGGGGAGCTCCAGCCCGTCCGCGTGGAGACCCCCTTCGGTCCGTGGACCCTCCATCGCGTCGCCGAGGGCGCCTGGCTCTCGTTTCGCCACGGTCTGCCGCATCGCTACCTGCCGCACCAGATCCCCTGGCGGGCGCAGGCATGGGCGCTGGCCGAGGTGGGCTGCGGATCCGTCCTGGTGACCTCCTCGGCCGGTGTGCTCGACCCCGCCCTCCCGGCGAGATCGACCCAGCGGGCGTCGGGCACCGCCGCGCGAGCGAGCGTGCGCTTCCCGATGCCCGCGGGACCGACGATCTCGACCTGCGCTCCGTCCCGCAGGGCCGCGCGGACCGCGTCGATCTCCGCGGACCGCCCCACGAGCCCGGGCAGGCGGGCCTGTGGGGGCCGGGCGTCCTCCGCGGGCACCGGCACGTAGCGGTAGCCCTCTCCGCGCACGGTGAGCACGCGCTGGGGAGAGCGAGGATCGACCTCGATCTTGGTGCGAATCCGGGACAGGGTCACGGACACGGTCCGGGTGTTCGTCGCCCGGTAGCCCCAGGCCTGGCGGAGCAGGTGCGCTTCGGACACGGTGTGGGGCGCTTCGGTGACGAGCACCGTGAGCACGGCGATCTCGGTGGGGCTGAGACGGGTCGCGACGCCCCCGCGATGGACCTCTCCGGCCAGCAGGTCGAGGTGGCCGTCTTGAAGCGGAATCGAACCGAGAGAAGTGCGCATCCGGCGGCAGGATAGCGCGCGGTGGCGGGGTGCGGGTCGCGGTTGACGCCTGGCGGAGCGGTCGGTACGATCGGCCCGTGACGTTCGGTCCCGCCGCCACTGCCGTGTATTCGCGCCCCTCGTGGAGCGCGGGGACGGGTGCGGGCTAGACGCACACCCATCACGAGAACACCGAGACCCCGGGCTCCTCACGGAACCCGGGGTCTCGTGCTCCAGGTGCCGTGAGGGGTCCTTCTGGAGACCCCCATGACCTTCGCCCACCTCCCCGACCTCGGGCCCATCGCGGACCAGCGTCCGCACGACGCGCTGCGCGAAGCCGCGAAGCGTCCGCTGCGCGTGAAGCTCGGCATCGACCCGACGGCTTCGGGCATCCACCTCGGCTTCGCCGTCGTGCTCCGCGCCCTGCGCGCGTTCCAGGATGCCGGTCACACCGCCGTCCTGATCGTCGGCGACGCCACCGCGCGCGTCGGGGATCCGAGCGGCAAGGACAAGACGCGTCCCCTGCTGACGGACGCGGAGGTCCGCGCGAACGCGGCCACGTACCTCGATCAGATCGGTCGCATCCTGGACATGGAGTCCGCGGAGGTCCGCTTCAACAGCACCTGGTTCGACGCCCTGTCGTTCCAGGAGGTCATCGCGCTGTGTGGGCAGGTCACCGTGGCGCAGGTGCTCGCGCGCGACAGCACGCGGCAGCGCCTGGATGCGGGGGCTCCGGTGGGGCTGCACGAGCTCGTGTACCCCGTCATGCAGGCCTTCGACTCGGTGCAGGTGCGAGCGGATGTGGAGCTCGGCGGCTCGGATCAGCTGTTCAACCTGATGATGGGCCGGGATCTCCAGCCCCGGTTCGGCCAGGCGCCCCAGATCGCGGTGATGATGCCGCTCCTCGTCGGTCTGGACGGGACCCGCAAGATGTCGAAGAGCTACGGGAACACCATCGGGATCACCGAGCCTCCCGAGGAGCAGTTCGGGAAGGTGATGTCGATCCCGGACGAAGCGGTGCCCCAGTGGCTCGAGCTCGCGGCCGGGCTGTCGCCGGACGAAGCGCGGACGGTGCTCGCCCAGGGGCCGCTCGCGGCGAAGCGTGCGCTGGCCTCCCGAGTGGTGGAGCGCTGCCATGGCCCGGACGCGGCGGACACGGCGCGTGCGCACTTCGAGCGGGTCGTGGTGTGCGGCGGGATCCCGACGGACCTCCCGGAGCATCCCCTGACCGGGACGCCGGTGGGGGTGGTGGCGCTGGTCGCAGAGCTCGCGGGAGTCTCGCGTTCCCAGGCACGACGCCTCATGCAGCAGGGCGCGGTGCGGCTCGGAGAGGAGAGGCTCCAGGATCTGGAGGCGCGCCGGTGCTTTCGGGACGGCGACGTGCTCCAGACGGGGCGGCGGCGGTGGCACCGGCTCCGGGTCCCGCTGGACGAGGGCTCCGGTCCCTCGTGAGGTGTTGCAGTGTGTTGCAACCTCCCTGAGGCCTCGGGCCCTAGGCTCTGGATGGGCGGCGCGCTCCTCCGCCGCCCACCCCAGGGAGGCCCGATGTCCACTCAGTCCCAGCAGCGCGCGAAGGCCGAAGCCCCCGTCCAGGCGGCGCCCGAGACGGTCGCACCGACGGCCGTCACCAGCGACAACTCGGCGGTCCTGGAGCGGATGGCTGCGGTCCCCCCGTCCGCCGAGCCCTCGTACTTCGACGGCATGGAGTCCGGAGAGGCGGTCGAAGAGGAGCAGGAAGCGGGCGAGGAAGGCGCGGGCGTCGAGGAGGGGGTCGCGGAGGAGGCGCCTCCACCGCCGGATCCCGAAGCCGACCCGGTCGGATACGCCCAGTGGCAGCTCGAGCAGAGCGAGGCCGAGATCGCCGAGCTGGCCGAGAAGGCGGCTTCCGGCACGGACGCCGAGGCCCAGGCCGCGTACGAGGCGGCGCTGAAGGCCCACGCCGAGCAGTTCCGCGACATCGTCGCATCGCTCGGGCCGGACGAGCAGAAGGCCCTCCTGGAGAAGGGTGGCGCGGCGGTGGCGGAGCGCATGATCGCGGCGGTCGCGGCCGGCGGTGACCCCCAGCTGGCGGCCGAGGTGGTCGGGGCGCTGATGGAGTCCGGCGAGCTCGTGGGCCGCGAAGGCATCGAGCTGCTGGGGGCCTGCTTCGCGCAGCACAACACCCCGGCCATCCGCGCGGCGCTGAAGAAGGGCGTGCTGGACGGCCGGGGAGCGCTGCTCGCGATGAGCGCGCTGGACAAGGTCCCGGCCGGCATGGAGAAGTCCGCGCTCGCCACCGAGCTGCTCGAGGCCGTGGAGCTCACGAACGGCGAGTTCGCCCGGACCTCCGAGAAGTACCAGGCCCTCCAGCGCCAGATGGCGGAGACCGAGGCCCGGATGCGTGCCGCGGACGGTACCGAGGAGGAGATCGCGCGCTGGCGCGAGGAGGAGCTGGCCGAGCACGCCGAGCTGTTCGCGGAGTACGAGGCGGCCACGAAGCGCTACGCGTCCACGCTCGAGGGTCAGGCGTACGGGCTCGAGAAGGAGGTGGGCGGCGGCTACTCCAAGGAGCGCCTCGGAAGCGCGTTCCGGACCGGAATGGAGCTGACGGCCGACCTCGCCTTCACCGACCACGGCGATGCGTACACGGCGGCTGCGCTCCAGCGGAAGGGTCGGGGCGAGCGGACCTGGATCGACACCGCTCGCGCGTCGGGTGGCCACGACGAGCGGCAGCAGCAGCTCCTCGACCGGGTGGTCGCGAGCGGAGGCGCGCTGGGCGTCGCTGCGATGGCCGCTTCCGGCGACGTGGATGGCCTGAACGGCGTGCTGGACGGCCTGAAGGTGTACGCCCCCGAGACAGCGAAGGCGATTGCGGGCATCCAGGAGCGGCTCGCGGAGATCGAAGCCAGCGGGCTCACCGGAGACGACTACACCCAGGCGCTCGGTGAGGCCTTCCAGGCCGGTCTGGCCGCGCTCGACCCGGACGATGCGGCCACGCGGGCGATGATCGAGCGGCTCGGCATGGGCGCCCTCGTCGGCGGGCGGGTGTTCGAGGTGGGCAAGGCCTCGGCCGGCGCGGCCGGCGCGTACGGCGGACTGGAAGGTGCGGCGCGGCACGGGGCGCGGGTCGGCAAGGGGCTGAAGTCCCTCGGACGGCTCGGAGCCGCGATCGGTCTCGTGACGGACGGCATGGAGGGCCTGCAGAACGGGGACTGGGAGAAGATCGCCAGCGCGAGCTCGAGCTTCCTGGGTCTGTCGAGCGAGGCGTTCGCCGTCATCGGCAAGGCCGGCTTGTCGAGCGCGGCAGGTGGGGTCGGCCTCGCGATCACGGGGATTCTCAGTGCCTACCAGGCGTACCAGGCCCTCAGGGACGGCGATGTGGGAGGGGCCGTCGTCGCTGCGGCCCCGCTGATCGGGATGTCCATCGCGGCCGCGTGCACGGCGGCCGGCGCGACCATCGGTCTCGTCCCCGGCATGGTCCTCGGGGCGGCGATCGGCTCGGTCATCCGGGCCGTCATCCACCTGTTCGGGGACAGCGACGAGGCGCGGGAGATGGCGGAGGGCGCCATCCGCGAGATGTACGAGCGGCGCGGGTACGACTCGAAGGCGGCCGCCGACCTCGCGGAGGTGTTCGCGGGGGAGGACGCCGGGGAGATGCGAGAGCGGCTCGACCACATGGCGAAGGCGCTGGGGATGTCCGCGGACGAGCTGCTCGACCACCTGGCGGAGTCCCCGAAGAAGTACCGCCGGTTCTTCCTGGGCGAGATGGAGGACCTCGAGCTCGACGGCGAGGGCGAGGACCGGAAGGTGGTGGAGACGGAGGAGCTCGCGCGGTTCCGGTACATCGCCCGGCAGCAGGCGGAGCAGGGCGGCAAGGAGTGGAAGAGGGCCATGCGCTACTACGACGATCCGGTGCGCTCGTACCTCCGCTGAGGGCGTCGCTCGCGCCGACCGGGCGTCACGCGGGAAGCGGGAGCAGCTCCACGTCGTCGACGTACGTGTCGTCGTCCTGCGCGGGGTACGCACCGGGCTTCGCACCGGACGCGGAGACCATCGCGCCGATCTGGAGCCCGAGCGACGCCATCTCGAGCAGGCCCGCGAACAGGTTGAAGCAGCACAGGCTGACGAACATCCCGACCAGCGGGACGACCGGGTTCGGCTTCTTGAAGCCCACCGCCAGGACCACGATCGCGGCGAGCCCTTCGACCACGGCGAGGAACAGCGGAACGAACCACAGGAATCCGACCAGGAACCAGATGAACATCGCGATGTACAGCAGGGCGACGAGGCCGTTCCAGCAGGCGGCGAGGAACGAGAGGACGGCACTGATTCGGGCGAGGAGGTCGTGGGTCTGCATGGTGTGTAGTGCACCAGGGTTTCTTGGACAGTCGGCGGGGTGAAATCATGCCGCTTCGAGCGGCGTAGCAGGTCTTGTCCGGACGGCGAACCGTGCCGGTGCAGCGAGCGGATCGAGTCCGGCCGCTGAGGTCATGCCGCTCTCGCGACCGAGAGATGTTGCCGGGCCTGGACGGGGGTTCGGTTCCCGTGCTTCGCGACGAGCCAGCCGTGGTTGTAGCGCTCCTTGAACGCCGCGAGCGCGGTGCGCACGTCCTCGGCCGTGTCGAATGTCTCGAGCCACAGGCACTGCTCCTTGACCGTTTTCACGAAGCGTTCGGCGACTCCATTGCATTCGGGCTCGGCCACGAAGGACGGACTCGAACGCATCCCCAGGAAACGAAGCTCCTCCTGGTAGTCCCGGCTCATGAACTGGCTGCCGTGGTCGTGGCGAATGGTCAGGCCCGCTGCCGCGCCTTGCTCGAAGCCACCGAACTGTTCTCGAACACCCTGCCGAATCACCTCGAGGGCTTCGTGGCGGGTCCCGACCCTCGCCGCATGCAAGCCGATGCACTCGCTCGTGCAGTGGTCGATCGCGAGGAACACGGTGACCAGCCCGTGCTTGCGGGTCCAGACCGCCGTCGCGTCCGTTCCCCACATCTCGTTCGGCTGGTCGGTCGTGACGCGGCCGTCGTGGGCGCGGTTTCCACGTCGGCGCGTCGGGAAGTACGGCGCCTGAAGGCCGTGGTCCCGCATCAACCGGCGAACCCGGTCCTTGGAGGTTCGGGTTCCCCGAAACCGCAGCCGGGCCCACACCTTCCTGTACCCCTCGCCGTGGAACGGCGAGTCGGTGATCACGCCGCGGATCCGCTTCACCAGCTCGTCGTCGGAGCAAGGTCCCTGCGGGCCCCTCCGCCGAGCTGGCGAACGGTCCGCTACCTCCTGGGCGGAGAGAAAGTAGATGTTCGAGCGCGGCACCTTCCAGACGCGGCACACCCTGGCGATCGAGTAGGCTGGTGGGTCGAAGGCGACCGGGTCTCGGCTACTTCAACCACGGCCGCTTCCGGACAAAAGGGCGGACATCCGCTGCCTCCATGCGATCGATCTTCTCGTACAGAAGCTCGTTCTCCATGGTCACCTGGCCGAGCTTGCGCTCGAGCAACCGGACCCGGTCCTCCTCAGGCGAGGAATTCTTCGACTTCAGCGCAGACCGGCCGCCGTCGAGGAAGGCATCACGCCACTTCGCGAGCGTGGCCCCCGTCACGCCGAGCTCGCGGGAGACGACATCGAGGTCCTCGCCACGCAGGAGACGCAGGACGGCTTCGCGCTTGCGGTTGGAGGTCCAGCGACCTCGTTCGGGCTTCGGGGAGTTCTTGGGCATCTGGGGGGCTCCTGAACATGCTTATCAGCTGTCCAGTGAAACTCTGGGGCACCCCACTGAGCAGCGTCAATTACTCTTGCCGGCGACGACAATTACTTCTGCCGGTTGCGACGGCCTGAGGGCCGACGACAACTACCGGCACGGCGACGACAACTACGACCGCCGGTTGGGGCCAACGCTCTGGTCGACGTGTGACCCCGTGTGCCTGGAGGGCGCCGGGATGCTCACGGACGAACAGGTGCGGGCTCTACAGGAAGAAACGAATGGGAAGGCAAGAATCAGCAGGTGGCCAGGCCGCCGCCGGCATCAGCGAGCGCTCGGGACGCGCGTTCGGGAGAGCGGTCCGCTGCCGTCCGAGACGAAGGAGCCACGCGGTGGCGGACTCGACCTCGACCTGTTCGCCGACGTGTGGGACTCGAAGTCGTCCCCTCCTCGAGCGCGATCGGGACCGGAAGCTCCAGGCCAAGGTCGTGCTCGGACACCTTCGCAAGGGAGCACCCCGGCTGCTTCCCGAAGAAGCTGCTGCGGACCCTGCAGCGGAGGATCCGGGACTGGCGTGCGCTCAACGGTTCGCCGCAGAGGTCGTGTTCCTGCAGGAGCACCCGGTGGGACGGGAGGTTGCAGTTCGACTTCACGCACTGCGACGAGCTCGGCGTGACCATCGCGGGCCAGCCGTTTCCCCCACCTCCACTTCGTGTTCAAGGCCAGCGCGTCGAAGTGGTTGTATCAGAGCTGCCTTCGGCGAGACTCCGGGAGGTTCTCTGCCAGGCGCCCAGAACGCCTTGTGGGAGGTCGGCGGCGTGTTCGCCGTCCTCCGCCACGACAATCTCTCGGCAGCCACCCGGGAGCTGAAGCGCAGCGGTGGGCGTGGGGGCTCACGACACGCTACGCTGAGATGCTCCAGCACTACGGCGCGAGCTCCCTCCACGATCCGGCCAGGCAAAGCCCAGGAGAACGGGATCGCGGAGAAGGGCAACGACCTCCTCAAGACCGCCCTGGACCAGGCCCTACGGCTTCGCGGCCATCGGGACTTCGAGTCGGTCGAGATGTACGTCGCCTTCGTTCGAGACGTCGTCGCCGAGCACAACGACGAGCACGACGAGGCCATCGAGGCCGAGCGCGAGGTGCTCGGGCCGCTGCCACCGATCCGCCTGCCCACCTACACCGTCGTCGAAGTGAAGGTCCGGCGGTGGAGCACCATCAGCGTCGGAAGGCGCAACTACTCGGTTCCCTCGCGACTGATCGGCCACGCGGTCAAGGTCCATCTCTGTGCCGATCGTCTCGAGGTCTTCTACGGCGAAACCCTGCACTCACCCTTCCACGGATCCGGGGACCGCAGACGGCACGCATCGACTATCGCCACGTCATCTGGTCGTTGTGCAGGAAGCCCGGAGCCTTCGCCCGGTACCGGTTCCGCGAGGAGCCGTTCCCGACGCTCACGTTCCGCGCCGCGTACGACGCCTTGGTCGAGCGGCGTGGGACCGCGCGGACATCGAGTACGTGCGCATCCCCCACCTCGCGGCGAGCACGATGGAGGGACCGGATCGAACGTGCCTTGCGAGACCTGCTTCCACAGGCGAACGCTTCGACTACGCGGCTGAAGGCCTCCTCGCGGCACCCGAGCCCGCCACCGTCCTCGAGGTCGAGATCGGGCAGCCCGATCTCGAACAGTTCGACCGCCTGCTCGGGGGTGTCCGATGACCCACGACATCGAGACCGAGATCACCGAGCTCCTGTCCGGCTTCCGGCTTCCGACGGCTGCGTCCGAGATGGTCGTTCGCCTCACCTCTGCGGGTCACGCCGATGCGTTGCCTGAGGTCTGCGAGGTCCTGAGGGCCGAGGCAGAAGCGCGCATGGGGCGCCGGGTCGATGGCTGGAGGGACGCCAGGCCCCCTGGGCAAGACACTGTCCACCTTCGAGACCACCCGGCTCCCGATCTGTCTGCAGGGCCAGCTTCGGGAGCTGGCCCGGGAGCATTCGTCGATGACGCCGTCAACGTCCTGGCTTTCGGCCTGCCCGGAACCGGAAAGACCCATGCCGCCTGCGCGATTGGAAACGCGCTCGTGGAGAGCGGTCGAGATCCGTGCCTTCGTGCCGGTTCGCTGGTCCAGGACCTTCTCGCCGCCACGCGAGCTCGAGCTCCCCCGTGCGCTCAAGAAGCTCGACCACTTCGACCTGCTGATTCTCGACGACATCGGGTACATCAAGCAGCGCCCGGACGAAGTCGAAGTCCTGTCGCTCATGGCCGAGCGCTACGATGGTGCTCCTGGATGATCACGAGCAACCTCGTGTTCAGCGAGTGGGACCAGATCTTCCAGAACCGGATGACGACCGCCGCTGCGATCGACCGCCTGGTGCACCACTCGGTCATCCTCGAGTTCGACGTGGCGAGCTATCGAATCGCCAACAAGTCGCGCTCCGCCGGAGACTCCGGAGTGACGGCCGTGATCCAGCACCTCCTGGCCGAGGGCATCGCCTGTCCGACTCCGGCAAGGTCGCGCCACCTTCCGCGCTCGCAACTGCTTTGCAGGGGGCCCGGCACTCGCTTGCCTACGTCCTCCTGGGCTGATCGTCGGCTTCCAGGAGGAGCTGGCCCACTTCTGACTGTTCACCAACAAGGCGAGCGATCCGTGCGCCTGAACCCAGCCCCGGCGAGGTCGCCGTCGGGGTCCATCACCCTGGTCCCGACCGGCAAGAATAGTTGTCGCGGAACCGGCACGGGTAATTGTCGTTGCACAGAGCCCGGTTGGCCCAGTAGTGCGCCGACTCGAACCGAAGCTCGGCGGGAACGCGCCGATGGAGGGCTCCCCGAGCGAGGGACGCGGCTGACGGGAGGGGTTGTCGTCGCGCTCGAGCGGCGATGTCGCCGTGGCTCGAGGAGAACACCTTGTCGATCCAGCCCGAGAATGCACGCTCGATGAGCTGGCGATCCAGCGGCCGGAGTCGACACGGTCGCACCACCAAGCCAGGAAGGCACACGAACGCTGGGCTACCGACCAACACCGTTCCCGTGAGGACAGCATCGACGCGCCACTCGATGTCGAGGGCCGACATCGTCCCCACATCGATGGATGTGCCGGCCAGGATGCCAACGGTCTGTGGAGGATCCCACTCGGGCCATGCCGGAAGCCACGTCGTGCCGAGGTTCGCCGCCTCCATCAGGCCACCTCCCCGACGCATGAGCCAATTGTCCCGCGGTAGCGACGGCCCCATCGCGCCATGACGTCGGCATGCCCCAGGCAACCTCTCGAACGGTGCTCACCTTGGGTCGGCGTGACCAGCACACTCTGGTAGTGCGGCCCGGCGCCGTCGAGCGGCTCACCCTGGCCTGGTTCGGAGACGGGGGTCCTCTGGTCGTTCGAGAGGGGTCCGGGTACCGAACCGTCGTCGTGGTGTGGCCCACGGACTCGACCGGTCGCCTGGTGGCAGAGGCAGGACTGGCAAAGCCAGATGTTCGAATCTGGAGCTTCGATACGATGACGTTCGATCAGCTCGAGTGGTTGATCGATACCTGGCAACTCGAGGATCATGACGTGCTCGTGGATGCGAAGGGTGTGTGGCCTTGTGCCCAGACCCTGAGATCGACCGAGGCGTACGAGCGGGTCAGGGAAGCCATCGAGAGGGCCGTCGACGAGCTCGAGGAAGGCCCTCGCTCCTGAGTGGCCGTCTCTTCGCCGTTCGTGCGGCACGCCGTCGGCGTCTTGGGCCGGTCCCAATGAGTGGATGGCGTCAGGATGCGCAACGACGACCATCCGTGCCGGATCCGGGAGCCTCGACCGTTCGCCGACCTAGCGGCCGTCACTTGGTGCGTCGCTGTCCTCCGTAAGCAACGCCGTACCGATGGCTGCTCCTGCCAGCAGTGCGAACGCCAAGGGCAGCCCGGCGGATGATGAGCGCGGACGCTGTAGAGCGCGCAGCGTTCGGCCCGCCTCCGAGGATCCGTGTGGAAGCCGTCGTCCTGCATCAGTGGGTGTCATGTGATCCTCCTGATCGAAATTGCCTCGTACAGGAGCGAATGCCAGCGGCGCGATGGGCCGAGAGCGGGAGGCCAGAAGCGAGGTAGAACCCTAACATTCTTGTGACACGCTCCGTGTCACGCATTCGGAAGGTACGTCCTCGTCTATGGATGACACGACCCGTGTCCTGTCCCGCGAGGTGTTCTCGAATTTCGCGGGTATTACCGGCTGTATTGCGGCATTGCGTCCGAGTGTCACGAATTGTCATCGAAGGCAGCGGGTCCACAGCTCCGAGCCCTACCACTGCAGGTGTCGGCCTCAGAAAAAGGCGTTCATGTGAGATGGATAGTGGAGTTGGTTCGGTCAGAATTCTCATCGCCGGGTTCATCTGTGCGTCGCCGTGTCACGCGAGAATGCAGTTTTGTCTGTTGCGTGGACTCCAGCTCAAAGCCTCCACATTTCTCCGCGTCGACTCAGTCTCTTGGCGGAGCTCACGCTCGTTATCGACGTGAGACGACGACTTTCGTGATTCACGTGGGGTTCGTCAAGGGGCATCTTCAGCGTCGTTGCGGAAGTCGAATCCGGCCACCCGTTCGACCAGGGTCTCCGGACGGGGGCGGCAGTAGACCTGCTGAAGCATGCTCTCATCGGTGTGGCGGAGAATCCGTCGAGCCACGTCCATGGGCACCTCGAGCTCCCAACACAGCGTCGCGAACGAATCCCTGAGGAGGTACGGGTAGACGCGTCGCGAGATTCCGGCCGCTGCCGCCGCCTTCTTGAGCGTTCGGGTGTACCCCTGAGGCCCGTATGCGCCCTCACGACTCGGGAACAGGAGGCCTTCAGTCGGGGTCCCCACGGTCTTCCACCAGCGGTCGATCTCTCGATGGGCCAGGGGCGTCAGCGGGATGACGGCGGTCGACAGAGACGTCTTCGACCCTCTCACGGTCATCAATCGCCGCTCGAGATCGACATCCTCCCACCGCATCCGGACCAGCTCGGACGGACGCAGTCCCTGCCCGGCTCCGACGGCCCACATGGCACGCTGCTGCGGCTCCGAGGCCTCCATCAGAGCCAGGATCTCGTCCAGCGACAGCGGCGTCGGCTTCACGGTGATGGGCGTGGTCGCGCCACGAAGCTGGAACACTGCGAGCGCCGGAAGCGTGTCGATGTGGCGCAGGCGGTACGCGCGCTTCAGGAGGGCTTGAATCGCGGCTCGATGGAGGCGCTTCGCGTTGCCGCTGGCGGGCTTGCCCTCCCGGGGCCCCGCCTTGACGATCAGAGCATCGAGATAGTCGGCCACACGGTGGGCATCGATACCTTCGAGGCGTACATCACCGAGGTCCTCCAGGATTCGCGACCAGATGCCCTTCTCCTGCCGCCATCCTCCTGTGGCGTTCTCTGCCCGCCAGGCGGCGTAGACCTCATCGTAGTAGGCCCGAAGCGGCATCCTCCGGAAGTCGGGACGTTCCGCCAGCAACCGTGCGGCCACGGGATCCCCGCAGAGGTAGCGGATGGCGCGATCGCGGTCCTCTCGGTGCCACTCGACGACCTGCTCCAGTCGACCGGCCTCCTCGTCGGCGGAGATCGTGTCCACGGCTCGACGGGCGGCTTCCTCGCTCACGCAACCCAGAGAGAGGGCGCGACGCTCGCTCCCACGGCCGGACCGGAGCGACCAGTAGACGCTGCCCTTTCGCTCTTGACCTTCGATTCGCCACTTCGCCACGGCGCCCTCCCTGGGATCGTAGCTCCAGGGTAGGGGTGTGCCAACAGTTGGCACAACTCACTCGGATGGCGAAGTGGCGATTGTCGAGGAAGGAACTGACAGGGGCATAGGGACTCGAACCCCAGACCTGCTGATTTGGAATCAGCTGCTCTACCGACTGAGCTATACCCCTTCAGCTTCGCTGCCCTAACGCCCCCCGCCTCCACGCGCACGCCCATCCGTGTCGATCCCCGCGCGCGCCGGGCTCAGGCCGCCAGGCGGGGCACCAGCGCGTCCGCCAGGGCACGGTGCGTCACCGCGTCGGGCACCCCGAGCTCCGCGCTCACCCGCGCATCCACCGGAGGCGGGCTCGACAGGCGATCCAGGGCCGCATCCAGCGCCGCCTGCACCTCGCGCGCCTCCCCGTCGGACAGGTGACCGCAGAACCACGCGTGCAGATCCCACGCGAGCGTTGCGTGGCGCACCTCGTCCGCTGCGATCGCGGCGAACACCGCCCTGAGGCCCGCCGTCGCGGCATGCTCCGCCTGGTGCAGCGCGATCAGCGCCGACCACGTCTCGTTCGCGCACCCCTCCACCGCGTTCTCGATCGCGATCTCGCGCAGCGTGCGCTCCGAACGGGGCAGGGGACGCGCCGGCTCGATCCGACCTCCGTACGCGCGCACCAGGGACGCCATCTGGCGAGCGTGCCGGGCCTCGTCGCGCTTCGCACCCCGCACCCGCTCCCGGAGGGCTGCCGGGGCCCCGAGCGCCGCGAGCTCGGCGTCCAGCGCGCGGAAGGCGTGCACCGACGCCGCCTCCGACTGCTGCGCGTGCACGAGCCACGCGACCAGCCCGGGCCCGATCGCGTCGGACGGACGCTCCACCGCCGCGTGCGCTCGCCCGCACATGTGCCGCCGGACCTCGACGCACTCGAGCAGGATGTGCGTGTCGGTGCGGGACACCTCCTGGCACGAGCCGCCCGTGAACAGCGGGAACGGGTCGCCCACCGCCACCGTCGTGCGGTGCCGGAACTCCTGGCTCGTGCTGCGGCATCGGTAGCGATCGTCGGGCACCACGACGGCCTCCACCACCTCGCGCTTCTCCTTCTTCTTCGCCGACAGCTCCGGGATCAGCGAGGTGGCCGGAGCCTTCGCGGTCCGCACGGGGGCATCCTGCGGACCACTGCCGACCTCGGCGAGCGGGACCTCCACGGACGGCGCCACGGGCTCGGGAGTGGGGGAGCAGGCAGTGGCGAACAGGGCGGCGAGCAGGATTCGATCGAGGTGCTTCATGGCGGTCTCCGGTGCCCGAACGCCCGTTCGGTTCTCAGCTTACGGTCCTTCGACACCGGGGATGGCGGAGGGGTCGGGAGGGTCCGCCGGGACCAGCGGCTCCGGCTCCACCACCGCACAGGCGTAGACCAGGCACAGCCGCAGCCCGGGCGCGTCGGTGCGCTCCAGCCGCACCTCCACCGTCTCGCCCGGCGTGAACGCCTGACCCCCCATCTCGTGGGTCGGGAGGTCTTCCTCGCCGAGCACCTCCTTCCGGCAGCGGCTCACCCAGCGGCTGCGATGGATGCGCTCCACCGTGAACCGGAACGTCTCGACCGACCCCTCGACCCGGCGCTCCACCAGCCGGCCGTGGATCGCGATCTTCGGGCGGTCGACGTCGCGGTCGGACAGTACGATTCGCCCGTCGTCCCAGGCCTCCAGACACCAGGAGGAGCTCCGCCAGGCCGTGCCGACGGACGCCTTCGGCGCTTCCTGCGCGGAAGGCGGTGCGGGCACGGGCTCCGGCGGTGCGGCGAACCCGGGGAGAAGCCAGGCGAAGAGCATGCCGGATCGTACACCCTCGGGGCTGCGGGTGGGTTCGTTAGGGGGTACGACGAAGCAGTCCCGGAGTCGTCCCGTGCTCGTCCTGGTCCTCGCCCTCGCCTGCAAAGGCAACCGCGACGACGAACCCCGCCCCGTGCTGGTCGTCACGCCCATCGGTCGGCCCGAGGTGTCGGGCTGCCTCGACGAGGTCGACGTGCCGCTGTTCGCCCAGGTCGATCCCGCGTACGTCGGCGAGCAGGCCCACTTCGAGTCCGATGGCGAGATCCTGTGGGAGGGCGTGCTCACGGCCCAGCTCGACTTCACGGTCCACTGGAGCACCGCGCTCGGCTCGGTCACGGGGGCGTTCGTCTCCGGGGAGGCCCGTGGGGGCGTCGTGTTCCCCGTCAATGTGCGCGCACCGGAGGATCCCGCGATCTCCACGTTCGGCCTGTCGGGCAGCGGCGCCATCGTCGAAGAGCAGGATCTTCCGGATCTCATGGGCCTCTTCCCGGCGTGGGGCGGCGCCCTCCCGGTCGATCCGTACTCCGGTCTCGCCGTCGTGCTCACCGAGGGCCACACCGATCTCGGCATCGAGAACACCGTCGTCATGCGGCGCTGTCCCACCACCGGTCCCTGCGAGGAGCTGCCCACCACCCAGTCCGACCTCTTCTGGGTGGCCGACCTCGAGCCCGTCGCCGAGGGGCGCTGCGACGACCTGTCCGATCGCACCCCCGATCGGCTCGAGGTCGAGATCACCAACGCCTGCGGCACCACCACGCGCGACCTCGAGGTCCGCATGGTCCACGACGACTGCGACGGAGACGGCGTGATCGCGGCCGCCGACTGCGACGACCAGGACGCCGCGCTCGTGGGGGAGGGCGACCTCGGGTCCGACGGGGTCGCCGTGTCCACGATCGAGGAGGCACTCCTCGGGTCCGAGATCGTCGTCTGCGGCGGCACCTTCGCGGGCGGTTGGGTCATCGACCACGACGTCACCCTCCGGTCCGCCAGCGCGCCCGTCACCATCGAAGCGCCCGCCTCCGGGCCGACGCTCCACATCACCGGCGGCGACGTGGTCCTGCGCGACCTCACGATCCTCGGCGGCGACGCCGGGGTGCTCGGCGGGGGAGCCATCTCGGCCGAGAACGCCTCGTCCCTCACGCTGCGCGACGTCGACCTCGACGGCGGCACCGGCGACCTGGGCGGCAACCTGCTCGGTCCCCGCTCCGGCGCGCTCGACGTGCTCGGGGGCACCTGGTCCAACGGGTCCGCGGTGGACGGGGGGAACGCCTACCTGTTCGGCGGCGACGTCTCCTTCCTCCGCATCGAAGGGGGGCTCGCGTCCGCCCGCGGCGGCGGGGTCTTCACCGAGGGCACGCTCGACGGGTTCGAGCTCGAGCTCGAGGCCAACGCGGCCGACCGGGGGGCAGGCGTGTTCATCGACCACGCGAACGCCGTCCTCGCCGGGGCGAGCTTCGCCGAGAGCCACGCCGTCACCGCCGGGGGGGCCATCGCCGCCGAGCTCGACCCGCTCCAGACCCTCGAGCTCGAGCCCGCGGCGGGCAGCCTCGATCTCGTCGCGTTCGACGTGTGCACCGCCGACGAGGGCGGCGCCATCTGGATGACCGGGGGCACGCTCGACTCGCTGTACCTCGCCGCCTACGAGGCCTCGGCGCGGCGCGGCGGCGTGCTCCGCCTCATCGACACCAGCTGGGAGGACCGTTCCGGGGTGGCGGTCATCGCGGAGGCCGACGAGGACGGCGCGTTCGCGGCCCTCACCGGAGGATTCGCCCAGCTGCTCGGCACGGATGTGCTGAACTCCGCGGCCGGGCGCGGGGCCCTGTTCCTCGACGGCGGCGCGAGCGTCACGCTGCAGTCGTCCGACATCACCGCGACCGGGTGTGGCGTGTGGATCGAAGACGGCGCCTTCACCGGGTTCAACGTCACCGGGAGCTCGACGCCCGCGGACGTGTGCGGGCCCGCGTTCCAGAGCCCCTACGGGGGAACGTGCACCCAGGAGGGTTGTTGATGAGGACCGGACGAATCTGCGGAGCGCTCGTGTGGGTGGCGCTCGCGGCCGGCTGCGCCGAAGACCCGCGTGTCGCTGGCATCGTCGCGCTCGAGGGGGATGCCGCGAACGGCGAGGTCCTGTACGGCCAGGAGTGCACCACGTGTCACGGCGCGGATGCGTCGGGCGGGTCGGGTCCGGCGATCGACCACGAGCACAGCGCCGAGCAGGCCGCTCAGGCCATCCTCAAGGGGCCGTTCTCGATGCCGTCCTTCGCGGACCAGTTCGACGACGCCGAGATCGCCGACCTCATCGCGCACCTCCGCGAGCTCGGGGCCGTCGCGCCCTGATCAGGCCGGCTCGCGGAGCTGCAGCCCGCCCACGCTCCACCACGCCACGAGCAGCCCGCAGAGCCACGCCGTGCACAGCCCGAGCGCCAGGCCGGGGCTGCCCGCGATGGCCAGCGGATGCAGCCCCACGATCACGGGTGCGACCCCCGGGATCGACAGCGCCGACCCGAACACCGCGGACGCCGGAGCCGGGCTCCGCAGCCGCGGATCGATGGCGCGGAGCAGCGCGAGACCGACCGGCAGCGTGCCCGTGCTCATCCCGAACCACATCACCGCGTGCTCGAACGGGGCGCTCCGGAAGCCGCGCCGGGCGAGCCAGACGCAGGCGAACAGCGTCGCGAGCCCGCCTGCCGTGGTGATCGCGAGGATCGGCATCCACCAGGCCCCCAGCACGGCGAGCTGGACGGCCGACAGGGCCGCGACCGTCGCCAGATCCACGGTCGTGCCCGAGAGCTGCGCCAGCTGACCGTTCCCGGGCAGGGCCTCGGGAGCCACGCGGACCATCAGCGACCGTGCAGCCGTCGCCCACAGCGCGCCGATCAGGAAGTGGAACCCCCACACCATCGCCGCGATGTCGGGCATCGCGGCCAGCAGCCCCGACAGGGCCGAGCACGTGGCCCACGTCACCGCGTACACGGCCGCCAGGAGCGCCAGCGCGGACGTCAGCGACTCCGGCGCCACCGCCTCGCCGACCTCGTCGTCGGCCGGCTCGGCGGACGCCAGCGTCTCCCACCCGAGCCTGCGCCCGGCGATCACCAGCGGGACCCCCGCGAACACCGACCACCCGAACCCGATGGCGGCCACGATCAGGCCCACCTGCGCGCCGTCCACCAGCCCCGCGGACTCCCAGGCCGCGCCGAGCGACATCGCCTGACCGGGACCCTGCTCGAAGCCGAGCGGCAGGAGCAGCCCGAACCCGGCATGCACGCCCATCAGGAGCGCCAGCGCGAGCCCGATGCAGGTCTGCATCGCCACCATCGTGCTGATCCCGAACGCCATCGCGCGGGCCTCGCCCCGCGAGCGGTCCTGCGCCGGGCGCTGCAGACCGATGCAGATGAACACCACCGCCAGCGCGTGGTACACGCCCACCTCGAGCGATGCGGTGTCGAGCGGGAGCCAGCCGAGCACACCCGGGCCCGCGATCAGGCCCAGCACCCCGGCCAGGATGGACGACGGGATTGGCAGGCGCCGCCCCACGACCGACGCGACCCCGAGCAGGACGGCGACCGAGATCGCCGTGGGCGCGAAGGTGCCCTGCCAGAACTCCATGATCTACGCCGGTTCCGGCGCATCGACGACGGGCAGGAGCATGCGCCGACCCGCGATCGACGCCAGCACCAGCAGCACGCCACCCGCGCCCGTCACGAACCCCGCGAGGGGAAGCGAGATCTCGGGCGGGATGGCTGCACCGACCAGCTCCATCGACCACCCCGCCAGGCTCCCCGCGACCATCCAGCCGGCCAGGAGCAGTGGCACGGCGCGCCAGTGCGAGTCGGCCGACACCCGCGACAGCACGACCGGGATCGCGATCACCTCGCACAGCGCCATCGCGACGTTCCCGATGCCGAGCCCCGTCATCCCCACCAGGCCCACCACGGCCGGGTGCACGGCCATCGCGCCCAGGCTCGCCGCCAGCAGCGCGATGCCCGCGAACACGAGGTCCGGCACCCGCAGCGAGAGGACCTGCGCGATGGCCCACGCCACGATCGCGAACAGCCCCCCCGCGAGGATGATCATCGGGTTCACCCCCATCAACATCGCGATCTCCGCGGAGCTCATCGAGGCGTTCGTGGCGGCTTGGAAGCTCGAGTCCCCGGAGACGGTCGTGAGCGCCCAGAACGGGGCCGCGCACAGGGCTGTGCCGATCGCGATGCCCGCTGCTCGAAGGCCGGGCTCGAGCTCCGGCTCCGGCCACTCCTGCGCATGGCCCGCCGCCCACAGCGCGGCCGTCGTCGGGAGGAGCACGGCCGTGGCCGCGGCGGCGACGGCGAAGATCAGGCCCATGCCGAACGCGTCGGACACCCACCCGGCGACCATCGGCCCGAACAGCCCCCCCAGGTTGATGGCGATGTACAGCAGCGTGAAGTAGGCCGTGCGTGCGAAGCCGAACGTGCGGGTGAACTGGACGGCCGCGAGCGTCCACACCCCGGGCTTCACGAGGCCTTGCGCGAGGGCGAGCAGGAACAGCAGCGGCACGGAGCTGCTGGGGATGGCCCAGATCCCGAGGTAGGCCGCGATCATCCCCGATGCGCCCAGCAGCAGCGGGATGTACGGCCCCACCAGCGCCGCTGCCACCCCACCCAGCAGAGGGGCGAACGTGATGAGCAGCGCCATCGCCGAGTACGTCTCGTACGCGTCGCCGAGCTCCATCCCGACGGCGTCGGTCAGCCAGATCACCAGGAACGCCCGGCTCAGGTAGTACCCGAACCGCTCGGACAGGAGCATCAGGGGAACCAGTGCGAGGTGCGCGATCCGGCGGAGATCGGGAGGATTCATCCGGCCTGGATAACCCCCTGCGGGTTCAGGTCGGCGGCGATCCCGAGCAGCACGAGGACCGGGATCACCTTCTCCGGCGCGATCTCCCATGTGCCGCGCTCCACCTGGCGAACGAGCCCCACCGCCGCGAGCTTGTCGAGGTGGTGGTACAGCCGGCCCGGGCTCGCCAGCCCCAGTCGCTCGGCGAGGTCGGCCGAAGCGACGCGCTCCACGCACAGGGCCGTGAGGATGGCGATGCGGTCGGGGTGTCCCGCCGCAGCCAGCAGCGCGGCCACCTCCGTGGGCGGGGCCTCGAGGGCCCCCGGAGCCCCCAGCTCGCGCTGCCACACCAGCGGAGCCTCGTCGATCCGGATCGAGCCCGCATACGTGAGGGCGCCGCGCACCCGCGAGCCCTCGAACCGCGGGCCCTTCCTCGACCCCAGCCGCTCCAGCAGCGTCAGGTCGAGGGAGCCCGGCTCGGCGCCTCCGCGCGCCTCCAGGCGGTCTACACGCTCTGCCAGGGTGTCCACGAGCGCTTCCAGGCGCTCCAGCCGGTCGGTCATCGGTCGGCCAGGCGCGCGCGGACCTCGTCCTCGAACGCGCGATCGGTCGCCAGGCGCCGGATGAACGCCTGGTGGGCGTACGAGCCCATGCCTGCGATCCAGGCGGACCCGCTCATCTGGTTCGCGAACACGGCCACCACCCGGTGCTCGCCCGCGTGGTCGCCGGACTTCGGCACGAGGTACGACGCTTCCGTGAGCACGCCGGGCACGCTCCCGCCCTTGGTGCCGAAGGTCTCGAACTTCTCCTGATTGCTCGGGAAGTCCATCGGCCAGTCGAGGTGGTCCGCCATCCATGCCGAAGCGGTGGGCGAGATGTGCGTGCCCGTCGAGACCCCCGCCTGGATGCGCGCGTAGGTACGGGCCGTTCCGCGGGGCAGGGTGCACTCGAGCCCGGCCCGCTGGGTCGCCAGGGTTCCGGGGCGCACGCCGGCATCGATGCGGGCGCGCCGGGTGGCGGGGTCGGACAGGTCGGGCGCGGAACCTGCGCACGGCTCGGCGTCGAGCGCGTGGAGCATCCCGCCCAGCAGCGGTTGGAGCGGCGCGTGCCCCAGGATCTCGGTCTCGCGGTCCATTCGGTCGCCGAGCAGCGCGATCAGGGTGTCGGTCGCGGCGTTGTCGGACTCCTGGATCATGGCGCCCACCACCATCGACAGCGGCACGGTCGCGGCGGGGTCGGACGCGCGTCCGCTGTCGTGGGCGATCTCCAGCCGGTCGTACGCGGAGGGGTGGGCGCCGCCGTCCATCCCGGGGAGGTACCAGCTGTCCCAGTCCTCCAGGCGGATGGGGGCGTCGGCCGCCAGCGAGCCCTCGTCGATGGACCGTGCGACCGCCGACAGCACGACGATCTTCATGGTGCTCGCGAGCACGAGCGGAGTGTCGGCGGCGTGCTCGATCCGGGAATCCGGAATGGGCTGCCCGTCCGGCCCGGCCGTGTACGCGATCAGGCTCACGGTGTCGGGGTGCGCCTCGAGGTACGCGAGGAACCGGTCGGCGTCCGGGATCTCGGTCCAGTCGGGCTCCTCCATCACGGCGGAGAACACCCCCGCGATCCCGGTGAGGGTGTCGCGGAACGCGAACGCGACCCCCCCACAAGCCAGCGCAGCCACCCCGAGCCCGACTCCCAGCCATCGCATCCAGCGCATCGCACCTCCTGCGAGATTCTGTAAGTCCGGAATAACGGAGCGACAAGAGAGCGATGCGGAGTCCATTGGAAACGGTAGGCTGCGGAACGATTCGAACGGGCGTTGCGCGTGGCGGATTCCGTTGGTGTCAAGGAGATGATTCGACATGTGGCTCGCCCAAGAGTCGATCGCATCGTTCGAGATTCTTCGGCGTCGTTCCATGTGGAAAACCGTTGTTCAGAGAGGATTTTGCGGAGGTCGTCTCCTGAGCGATCATGTCCGACGGAGGTACCTCACATGACTCTCTCTCTCTCTCTCTGGCTGAACACGGCGTTGGCCGCCCCCACGATCAGCGACTGCTCCACCGGTGACGCACCGTCGCCGTACTTCGCGGCGGACTGCGACATCAAGGGCTCCGCGCAGGTGTGCACCTACGCCAACGGCCACCTCGTCTGCGATCCCGACCTCGGCGTCTGTGAAGGTGGGCTCGCGATCATGGCTGTGAACTTCGAGAGCAGCTCGTCGATCTCGGTGTTCGGGCAGTGCGAGGTCCAGTCGGACCTGGCGACCTTCTGCTGTCTGGTCGACGACCCGAACGGCGACATCAACACCTTCGACATGTTCGGAACGAGCGAGAACGACGAGAGGATCGCGTTCCGCTTCCAGGAGATCGGAGGGCCGCTCCGAGTCCTCGCGCCCACGGGGAGCAAGCTGGTGGCGACGGCCCATGGTCGCGATGGGGACGACAGCATCGATGGCTCCGACTCGACGGAGGCCGTGGAATACTCCGAGTACCTCCTCGGTGACGGCGGCGTCGACAACATCGCGGGCTTCGCGGGGGACGACGTCATCTACGGGGGTTCGGAGGCCGACACCCTGAACGGAGGCACGGGTGAGGACTGGATCTACGGAGAGGGCGGAAACGACACCATCTACGGGGGTGGTGACGACGACCACCTGTATGGAGGCACGAACATCGATACGATCCGAGGGGAGGGTGGGGACGACTGGATCTGGGGCGGCCCGCACAACGACCTCCTCTACGGCGATGCGGGTCACGACTGGATCTTCGGTCAGAACGGCGTCGATGAGCTCCGCGGGGGCATCGGCGACGATCACCTCCACGCCGGCAATGGAGACGAGACCGTGATCCTGGGCGAAGACGGTCACGATGTGTTGTATGGAGGACGCGGTTCGGACGTGCTGGATGGCGGCAGTGGCACCGACACCCTCTGCGAGAATCACCACTGGGGTTCTGTTCCCTGTGCGGCGAGCAACACCTTCTTCGGTGGCTCCGGAGGAGGCGACATGGCCTACATCGACGGCACAATCGAGTTCGGGAGCGTCTGGTGTCCCAGCATGCAGCTCCTTGGCTCGAACATCGAAGTGGCGAGTGAGTCCACCCGGGATTGGTCGAGTCTGACCGGGTCGTCTCCACTCATCATCGACGGCGAGCCGGCTGCCTGCACCGAGATCATGACGATCGGAGGCCAGTGAGATGATGGTGGCCCTCCTGGGGCTCCTCGGGTGCAAGGCGCCCCAGCCCCTGCACACCGACCTTCCCGCGCCCACCACCGCCGAGACGGGCTCTCCGCCGTACCGTGAGTGGGTGGAGATCTCCACGGCCCCGTGTGCACGGGACTCGGAGGGCTACGTCGAGTGCTGGAGCGACCCCGTATGGGAGGACATCAACGTCACCTGGACCCTCGACGGGGGCGACCTCCGGATGCGGGAGCTCACGAACGAACAGCCAGTGTGGGGAGTGCGGCTCGACAACGACCTCCCCTACTACTACACGCCGATCCCCGAGGACACCCGTGCCCCGGGGGTCACGGGCTACCACCACATCATGCCGCAGTGCGCGCTGAACGGGACCGACGTGGTGTGCTGGCAGACGGGGCCGAGCGAGTTCCCGTCCGGCGAGGTCTACGTGAACCTCCACGGCGAGGGCTTCAGCCACGCGGCCCTTACCGACCAGAACCAGCTGTACATTCGATTCCAGGGGGATCCGGAGGCGGGGTACGACTTCACGCTCGACCCGGCACGAGTCGTGGTCGACATGGTCCACGTGGAGCCTGCAGACGCCTGCGTGCTCGACAGCGACGGCATCGTCGAGTGCTTCGGCACCTCCGGCTACCACTTCGACAACCCACCCTACGTGATGCTGGCCGCGACCTACTCGGCGGCGTGCGCGGTTCGGGAGGACTGGCGGATCGATTGCCGCAACGGCAGCACCTTCGACTTCGGGCCGCTCCGGGAGATCGAAGTCACCTTGCGTCCGTCCTATGTCCTCGTGAACGAGGGTACGGCGTCCGAGCGATGGCAGGTGCAATACCCCGACGCCACCACGCCCCCTCACATCTGCGTCATCACGCGGGACAACGCGATCCGCTGCGAGGGGTTCCGGTACGACTTCCCGACGATCCAGGCCTCGCTCCCCCAGGGCGACGGATGAGGGTCACCGCCGCAGCGGTCCAGCGCGAATGACGGCCTGGGTGCTGGTGTTCTCGGGGTGCCGACCACCGGAGTCCGTGGACACGGACGATTCCACGCCCTTCGACACGGACTTCGAGCCCGAGCGGCAGTGGGTGGAGATCTCCACGGCCCCGTGTGCGCGGGACTCGGAGGGCTACGTCGAGTGCTGGAGCGACCCGCGCTGGGAGGAGATCCCGGGTGCGTCAATGACGTTCATCGAGCCAGCAGCAGTACGGGTGAAGGAGGTCAGCAACGGTTCTCGTGTGCTGTGGGGCGTCGATGCGAACACCGATCTCCCCATCTACTTCTCCAGCGGTCTGGAGCCGAATCTCGCTCCTCCACTCGAGGGTTTCTCCCACCTGAACACCCAGTGTGCGATCCGGGAGGAGCAGGTCGAGTGCTGGGCGACCAGTCCCAGCCCGTTTCCTTCGGGTGCTGCGTACGTGGCGGTCCACGGCGAGCGGTTCAGTCATGCTGCCCTCACCGCCGACAACCAGCTGTTCGTGCGCTACCAGACCGACCCCACAGCTACCGGCTACGACTTCGCGCTCGATCCGGCGCGGGAGGTCCGGAAGATGGTGCACGTCGAGCCCTCCGACGCGTGTGTGCTCGATGGCGACGGCATCGTCGAGTGCTTCGGACCGTCGGGCTACCACTTCGACAACCCGCCGTACGTCGACCTCGCCGCCGGCCTGTTCGCCGCCTGCGCCGTCCGCGCGGACTGGCTCATCGAGTGCCGGGACGGGAGCACGTTCGACTTCGGCCCGATCCGGGACCTGGAGATCACGCAGGAACCGTCGTACTCGCTGGTGGACGAGGGCACGCCGGACGAGCGCTGGTTCCCGAACTACACCGATCCGAGCACGCCGCCGAACATCTGCGTGATCACGCAGGACAACGCCGTTCGGTGCGAAGGCTGGAAGTACTTCGAGACGCTCCAGGCCTCGCTTCCCCAGGGCGGCGGATGATGTTCGCCACCGCAACGGTCCCGGTGCGTTTGTCGCGGTGCAGGTGCCGCGGTGCGCGACGTGCCGAGGGCGTTCTCGGGAGCCATTCGTCCAGCGGGGCGTAGTCGGTGTGAACGTCGTCCCTCGGGAGCGTAGCCGGGTCGAACGTCGCATCAGGCGGACCGTTCGGGATCTCGCGCGCCCGCGGCCATGGACAAACGCCAGGAATGAGCTGGCCCCATGGGTGGGGATGGCCGTCCGACCCTCGGCTCGCGACGTTCGACCCGACTACGCCCGGGAGATGCGACGTTCGGGCCGACTACGCCCGGGAGTCCCGGCTGCCTCTCCTCCGCGGGCGAGCCGGGAGCCCGCGAACCTTGGGTCCGGGCCGTTCCACACGAGCCTCGGAGCGAGACAGGGCGCGTCCAGCCCCGCGAGACCGGCCGTCCGGACGTCCGGGCCGTGCGCCAGATGGGCCGGCATGGAGACGCTATGCCGGTGTGTTTGTCGCCTGGGGAACGCTATGCCCCCTTGTTTGTCGCGAAAGGGCACCGATCGCGCCTCGCGGATGTGCCGGATGCCGCGACAACGGGCGTTGGCTCGTGGATGGTCCCGGGCCCCCGCGGAACCACGCACGCCATGACGCCAAAGAAGGGGGCATAACGTTCGTGATGCGCCAGATGGGCCGGCATGGAGACGCTATGCCGGTGCGTTTGTCGCGGTCCCGGCCGTTCTGCTCGGCCGTTCTGCTCAGCGCGTTCCGTCGGCCACCGCCCGCCACACCCTCTGCGGGGATACGGACCGTCCGGGAGGTCCACATGGCTCGCGTCGACGTGCTCGTCACCGGTGAGGACGCCGCAGAGATCTCGCAGATCCTCAAGATCCCTCGGATCGCTCCGGGCACGTGGGGCTGGCGGGACGTGATCCCGGTCGCTGCCGAGCTGCGGGTCCTCCGCGTCCGGCAGCTCGCTGCGGAGCTCGGCGCCACTGTCGATGTCGTCCAGGTGCCCGTCGGCCAGGGTGATAGCACGGTGTAATGCAAATTCTCCAAGCATTGGATAATTTGCATCTATGAGAAGCCTGCTGACGCGCGGACCGTCCAACCCGTTCGCATCCATCGCCGCCGTGCACCCCCTCTCCACCGCCGGAGGCCTCCAGTACAGCGGCCCCACCGGCTATCCGAGCGGCTCCGTGCGCCCGCACACCGGCGTGCTCGCACGCATCGCCGATCGCCGCGTGCTCGCGTTCACGGTCGGGTCCGTGGTGGCGCTCACGTTCTACGCGTTCGTGCTCGCCGCCATCTGGTGGTCCGCCGCCGAGGTCGACACCGGGCCCGAGCCCGGCGGCGTGTTCATCGTCGAGCAGGGCTGACCCTCCGCCGATAGCCCCCGCCACGCCTCCGTGCCCCCTCCGTGCTCCTTCGTGCCTCTCCGTGTCCAACGAGGCGCTGCTGGCGGTGAAGCCGACAGGGGAGCCGAGGAGGCGAGCGTGTCGGCGGAGACGAGGTCTCTCCGCCCCGTTTCAACGCGGAGGTGCGCAGAGTTCCGGCGGAGGCGAGGTGGTGCTCCCGGACGACGTGGTGCAGTCCCGGAGCCTCGAGCTGAGGACGCAGAGGCGCTGCGGGTGGGGGAGGCTCGGCTGCTCCCCCGGAGCGGTGGTGGGCCGACCCGGGGTCGACATCCACGCCAGCAGACCCATCCGACGTGCCCACACGATGGCATCGACGCCGCGAGCCCCGCCTCGCGCTGCTATGCTCCGCCGATGTCCAGACTCACTGACCGTCGCGGCCCTCGGCGAACCGGGTTCGTCCCGGGACCGCGACTCCTCCCCGTCCTGCTCCTGTGCGGGTGTCCCTACATCTTCGATCCGCCCCCTCCGCTCGAGGCTGACACCGACACCGACGCCGACACCGATTCCGACACGGACACCGACTCCGACACGGACACCGACACGGACACCGACACGGACACCGACACGGACACGGACACGGACACCGACTCTGACGCGGACACGGACACCGACTCTGACGCGGACACGGACACCGACGCGGACGCGGACACCGACGCGGACGCGGACACCGACGCCGACGCCGACGCCGACGCGGACACCGACACCGACACCGACGCGGACACGGACACGGACACCGACGTCGGGTGCACCTGTCCCGCCCCCACGTGGACCGCCCTCGCCGACTGCGTCGAGATGGCCACCCCAGGCGCCGTCGTCTGCCTCGAAGGCGGCTCCTACGCCGACACCCGCGCCATCACCGCCAGCGTCGACCTCACGATCCGGAACCCCTCCGGGTCCCTCGCCACCCTCTCCGGCGGAGACGACGATCTCGGCTTCCTCCAGGTCGTCGGGGGCGCCGAGGTCGCGGTGCTCGGTCCGAACCTCCGGTTCGACGGGAACGACGCCACCAAGGCCATCGGTGTCGTCGGAGCCTCGCTCACCGTCGACGGCGTCACGTTCGTCGACCACGCCTGCGGCGCGATCAGCGGCGGCGCGATGTCGCTCCTGACGAGCGGATCGCTCACCGTCCGCGGCTCCACGTTCCAGGGCGCCTCCTGCGCCGTGGGCGGTGCGCTCTACGCGGACGCGGGCGAGGTCGTCGTCGAGAGCAGCAGCTTCACGGGCTGCAGCGCCTCCTCCCGCGGGGGCGTCGTCTGGTTCGACGGGGACTCCCTGCGGCTCGACGGCGTGGTCGCCACGTCGAACACCGCCATCCAGCGCGGTGGGGTCGGCATGCTGGCGGGCGGCGACATCACCGTGCGCAACAGCACGCTCTCGCTGAACGCCACGTCCACCGAGCGCGGCGGGGGTGCCTTCTACCTCGAGGGGCCAGGCGTCGTGCTCATGGAGGACAACGACTTCCTGTTCAACGTTGCGTCCGGAGCGGGCGTGGCCGAAGGCGGCGGCGCGGTCTACCACCGGAGCGCCGGCGCCTCGACCTACCAGCGCAACCTGTTCTGCCTCAACGCCACCAACGCCACCGGCGGCGCGCTCCTGTTCCGCAGCGCCGCCACCGTCACGAACAACGCCTACGTCGAGAACGACGCGACCGGGGCCGGCGGAGGCGCCGTGTACGTGCACAGCGGGAACGTCGACATCGACTGGTCGACCTTCGTCGCCAACACCGCCAGCTCGGGCGCCGGTGTGCTCGCGCGAAACAACGGAGCCGTCGATCTGTCCGTTCGCAACAGCTACTTCGCGGACCACGTCGGCACGGCGGTCCAGGGGCTCACGAACAACACCGTCTACGTCCAGTGGGACGGCTGGTCCGGCAACGGCACCGACTACGCCGGCGTCGAAGACCAGGGCGACCACACCTTCGCGGACGGCGGTCTCATGGTGATGCCCGGGATGTGCTCCGCCGCGGCGCTCACGCCCGCGGGCTCGAGCCCCCTCCTCGGTGCAGGCGAGGGCGGAGGAGACCTCGGCTGGACCGGACCGTAGAGCGGTCGGGGGCCGTCAGCCCGGCACGCGCAGGACCGGCACCCGGAACGCCCTCGCCAGACGGCGACCCCACTGGGGCGCCACCCGCACCGTGAGGGCCGGCCACGCGAGCGCGTTGAGCAGCATCAGGAACCCGATCCAGCGGGACGGGACCCCCAGGCAGACGCTGAAGGACCCGCAGAACAGCAGCGCCGCCGCGGGACCGAGCCACACCCAGGCTCCCATGCGGACCTCGCGCCCGTGCATCTCGCCGTTGTGCGCGAGCATCGCGTCCTGGACGCGCATGAAGGCCGCCATGGACGTGTCGGTGCGGGGCTCGGTGTGCTTCCGCGCCGCGACCGCGGCCACGTGCTCGCGGTGGGCCGCGAACAGGGCCGCGGTGTCGTCCGAAGGGTGGACCCGGAGGCTGCAGCCCTTCCGCTCCGAGTGCCCCCGCATCTGCGCCGTGTGGGTGTCGGGCTCCGCGATGAGCCCCGCCAGACCCACCGCGTTCGGGAGGCGCCCCCAGGGCAGGCTGGTCTGCACCACGCTGCCGTCGGCGAGGCACGTGCGCATGCGGATGGCGAGACTGTTCCCGAAGAACCTGGAGACCTCGGCGAAGGCTCCGTCGGGACCCCCGTAGATCGGCGTCAGCAGGCCCGCGTTCCTGCGGAACCACGCCGTGTCGGCTTCGTCGTAGAGGCCGTCCTCGAAGGAGTCGATGTCCCCCTCCCGCAGCCCGAGCGCACCGATGCGGCGGAAGCCGAGCGCGTACAGCTCCGCTTCGGTGCGGGGCTCGTCCCAGGACCGCCCGTACTCGGGGTCTCCAGACCGGTCGATGATCTCCATCGTCCGGTAGACTACCCGGAGGAGGCGCGATGGACGTGAACGCTGCGACGTTCGAGGCCGAGGTGGTCGAGCGCTCGCACGAGCTCCCGGTGGTCGTGGACTTCTGGGCGCCGTGGTGCACGCCGTGTCTGTCGATGGCGCCCGTGCTCGATCGCCTGCAATCGGAGTCCGCGGGCGCGTGGCGGCTCGCGAAGCTCGACATCGACGAGAACGAGTCCGTGTCGCGTGCATTCGGAGTGCAGAGCATCCCCACGCTCAAGGCGTTCGTGAACGGCGAGGTGGTCGCCGAGCTCGTCGGAGCGCGCCCACCCCAGCAGATCCGCGAGTGGCTCGACGGCTTCGTCACCGACCCGGTGGCCGCCCTGCTCGAGGACGCCGCTTCGCTGCAAGACCGGGAGGCCGTGCGTCAGCGGCTCGAGGAAGCCCTCGCCCTGCGGCACGACCACCCCGACGCCCTGCTCGCGCTCGCCGAGCACGAAGCCGGCGAGGGCGGGCTGAACCAGGCCCGCGCCCTTCTGGCTCGCATCCCCGGGCGCGTGCCCGACGCCCAGCACCTGCGGCGCATCCAGCTGGAGATCCGGTGCGACGGCGAGGGCGGAACGCCGAAACGTCATGAAGAACCCGTAGATCTCGCTACCGCGTACCGAGACGCGCACGCGCTCGCGGTGGAGGAGGACTGGGACGGTGCGCTCGCCACGCTCCTCGGAATCGTCATGAAGGACCGGATGTTTCGCGAGGATGGCGGTCGGCGGGGCATGCTCCGCATCTTCGACGTGGTCGGTCCGCTGAGTCCCACCGCCGAGCGCTGGAGGGCCCGGCTCGCCGAGGTGCTCGCACCGCGGTAGGACTCCGCCATGCGCCTGCTCCCGGTCGACCCTCTCGAGCCCGACCCCGCTGCGGTGGCCGAAGCCGCTGCGGTGCTGCGGGCCGGTGGCCTGGTCGCGTTCCCCACGGAGACCGTCTACGGGCTCGGCGCCGACGCGCGCACCGATGCCGCGATCACAAGGATCTACGAGGCGAAGCAGCGTCCCGGGTCGAACCCGCTCATCGTGCACGTGCCCGACACGGGTGCAGCACGCGCGCTGTCCGCGGGCTGGTCGTCCGAGGCCGACCGGCTGGCCGAGGCCTTCTGGCCGGGTCCGCTCACCCTCGTCGTGCCGCGCGGCCCGGGGGTGTCCGCGCGGGTCAGCGGCGGGCTCGACACCGTGGGGCTGCGCGTGCCCGCTCATCCCGTCGCGCTGAGACTGCTCGAAGAAGCCGGTCTTCCGGTGGCCGCGCCCAGCGCGAACCCGTACACACGCATCTCGCCCACCACCGCCCAGCACGTGGTCGACGGGCTCGGATCCCGCGTCGACGTCGTGCTCGATGGCGGCCCGACGCCCGTGGGCATCGAGTCCACCGTGGTATCCGTGCTCGGCACGCCGCGCCTCCTGCGCGCCGGCATGCTGGATGCCGCCGCACTCCGCGAGGTGGTGCCCGACCTCGAGGTCGGTCCCGCGGACGGTCCAGCACGCTCACCCGGGCTCGCTCCGCGGCACTACGCCCCGCGTGCGCGCCTGTCGGTGGGCCCGTACACGCCGGCCTCCGGGCGCGGGCACCTCCAGCGCGGCGGCACCGCGACGGGTCCGCTCGCCATCGCGCTCCCCGCAGACCCGTGGGGGTACGCCGCCGGCCTGTACGCCGCGCTGCACCGGCTGGACGGGCTCGGCTGCACCGAGATCGTGGCCGACCCCCTTCCCGACGGCGAGGCCTGGCAGGCCCTGCGCGACCGCCTCGAGCGCGCGTCCTTCCCGGAGGGGTGAAGCCGGGCGCGGGCCGTGGTACGGCAGGCGCGGAGGTCCCATGTCGCTCTGGCTCGTGCTGCTCGGTTGTTCCACGTCCGCGTCCGACCCGCTCACCGGCTGCTGGAAGATGGTGGAGCGCGACAGCACCGAGTGCTTCGAGGCCGAGGGGGTCTACCGGCTCGACAGCGCGCGGCTCGGGAAGTTCGAGGGCCGCTGGAAGCGTGCGGGCGACAAGGTGGAGGTCCAGGTGGGCGACTGGGCGCCCGACCTCTACGAAGCGCGCATCGAGGGCGACGGGCTCGTCCTGGCCCACGCCGAGCGCGGCGAGAAGGCCTACTCGCGCGTGGGGAACGCGCCCCAGTAGCAGAGGCCGAGCGTCACCGACGTCTCCGGCAGCACCTCCACGGGCAGCGCGACCGTCAGCAGGTGGTTCTCCTCCCGGTCCAGCGCGGCCGTCATCCCCGGGGTGAACGACAGCGCGAACCCGGGCTCGCCCTGCACGAGCGTGACCGACGGATTCCCCTCCACGAACGCCCAGGCACCGGTCGCGAAGCGCACCTCGGGCGCCAGGATCGTCGACAGCGTGTGCTCGGGGGTGCCGAGGGTCGTGCTCCAGCCCGTGTTGTGCGTGAACAGGAACCGGTCGCCGGCCCAGTTGCCGTGGAGCTCCACGCCGAGGTCCGTCGCGCCCTGCAGGTCGCTCCCGAGCACCAGAGCCCCGATCACGGCATCCGACCACGCGACCCGGCCGAGCAGGTCCACCCGCCCGGGACCCGAGATCGCGGGCACGGGCCGGTCCACGGTGTTCGTGTAGCCGGCGATCAGATCGACGCGGTCCGACACGCCGTAGAGCACCCACGGATTGAAGTCGAGCCCGTCTCCGTAGAGCTCGACGTAGGGGTTCACCGCGAACACGCCGCGCCCGGTGGCCCCGGTCCACGGGGTGTACGGCCACGCGAGCGCCGCGGGCGACCAGGCCAGGAGCACAGCGGCGGGGAGCAGGCGAACCATCGGCGGCATTGTGCCCCACGCGGGTATGCTGGGGTGGGGCAAGGAGTCGAACCCACATGCGCACACCGCTTCTCCTCACCATCCTCGCATCGCTCCCGATGGCGGGCTGCACGGTCCAGAAGGGCGAATGGACCGACACGTCCATGTGCATCGACGTGCCCGACGACGCCACGGAGTGTCCGGCCGCTGCCGAGGTCGACACCACGTCGATGACGAACTTCGGGTGGTGCTCGGCCGACGTCCGCGAGCTCACGGGCGAGGGCACGATCTCGGAGAACCCGTTCTCCGGCGACACCGACGGCGCCGACCTGTACTGCTGCTACCCGGCCGAAGCGCGCGACGCCGACCCGGGCTGCGTCGTCGGGCGTCCGTTCCTCGAGCAGGGCGTGGCGGCGCGCGCCGGGCTCCGTCCGGGCACGTCCTGGTCGGCCGGTGGGTCCTGCGGATCTCGAGGAGGGTCTCGCGCTGGACGTCGTCGGGGGCGAGCGCGAAGCCACGTTCGCGAGAGCGGGGCTGGAGCCGTCGGGTTCCGCGTCGGGCCTGGAGTAGCCAGCTCTGCAGTGTCTTCCAGTGGAATCGCCGGGTGGTCTTACTGCCGGGCGGCCGGTAGCGGCGCTGGGCGCGCTCCTTCAGCTCGGCGGTGAGCTCGCCGCGGTCGAGATCGCGGACGAGCAGGTCGCCCACGATCGCGAGCCGGAAGGCGGAGATCGCCTCTCGGTGGGTGGGTTGGGGTTCGGGCATCGGATCCTCCTGGGTGGATGCCCGCTCCACGTCACCGGGGGTCGACCGAAAAGAACGGGTTCACCGATGGTGTGGAGAGCTTCGGAGGCCGGGTCACATGACCGCACCGCGCAGCGCGTGGTGAGGAACGCCTGCACGCGCCGCTGCCAGGTCGTTCCGGGCCGGTCGGTGAGGAGCCGCTCGGCTCAGCGCTTCGGGGCCCTCCAGCGCTTGCCGCCGGAGCGGTGGGCCTCGACCTGGAGTCGGTCCACGCCCTGGAGGGCGTAGACCTCCTCGTGCGACAGGCCGTTGCCGACGGGCCTCTCGGCGATGCCGAGCCAGACGGCGATCATGGAGGCGATGCTGTAGGGGAAGCCGAGGATCACGCCATCGGGGAGGATGGAGCAGGTCTTGTCGCAGCGCTGGCACTGGAACCGCCGGACCCAGCAGGTCACGAGGCGGCAGCGTCCAAGCTCGGGGCCGGGGATCACGACGGATCGCCATCGCGGTCCGTGGCCGTAGAGGTGGAGTTGCCCGCCGGCACGGGCTGGATGGGCACATCGAGGGCACGCGGCAGGCCGAACGAGGTCGATGTCGTCCGCGAGCACTTCGGGAACGAGTTCGATACGTCGCACACGCTTTTCGGGTCGAAGGCGTGGATCAGGGCGCCAACCGAGTGTCCGCGCCGGGTTGGGTTTCCGCCGGGGTTCGTCCCCGGCGGAGCCTTCCTACCCGGTCAGGCTGCGCGCGGCGTCAGGCCGCCGATGACCGCGACAAGCGTGAGCGCGGAACGCGGGGAGCACCCTGTTGCCCACGCACGCCTACAGCTGAAATCACCCCCACCCGACTCTTCTGCTGCTTGGCCCAGGCGGTCGAACGCAGCAGCAGGCCGCGGGCACTGCGAACGGCACCACCCTCACTCATCTGCAGTTGCTCGGCGAGCATCGCGGCTTCAACAGTGAGCATCGCGTCTTCGATGCGATTGGCGTACACATCGGTGGGGTTTTGGGTGAACGGGCACTCACTCATTCAGGGCGGTCGGCTGCCCGAGAAGCACGCTCCTTCAGGGGCGCCCGGACTCCGCCCTCGTCGAGCCTGACCATGGTCTCGATCGACCAGGGCCCTCGTTCTGGACAACGCAAGACAATTGGGATACTCTCACCTCAGCAAGCATCGTCAAGATCTGAGAGAAGAGCATGTTCTCGATGTTGGTCCTTTCGACCGCAGCACAGGCACAGGCCCTAGTCTCAACCCGAAATGCAGACGGCTCTAGGGTTGAGAAGCAGGAACCAAGTCTCCCGGAAATTCTCCAACGGTCCGACTTGGTTGTTGTCGCAACCAAGGGCTCAGCAGGCTCCAGCAGTTCTCTGGTTCCAGATAGTATTTCCGCAACGGGCGCCGTAATTGAGTCCGGACGTACATATTGGACGAATTTTAGGGTCGAACAAGTTCTTCGAGGCGATCTTACCTCCAATACGATTCGGGCATTCGTGCAGAGTCCAGCACTTGAGGGACAGCAGGTTGTTCTCTTTCTTTCCCAGCATGCGACGGGAATCTACCGGCAGTCAGATCCCTTGACCCTCCTCTGCGATCCGAACAGCCAACTCGTTGTCGCCCGACCCCCAAAGGCGATGGAGTACGCGGCAGTTGGTCTGGATGGGCAATTGATACGGCACGGCCCAGTCGACGCAGGCAACATCGATCTTAGCTCGCTCGATCACATGCCAAGCTGGGCCGAATATGTGAGCCTCATCCCAACCAATGGAGCCGCGGCTCCAGTTCCCGGGGCGCAGGCCTTTGACGAGGCCAGCCAAACACTGCGCGATCTCGATACTCCCCAGGTGCAGGAATGATCACACTTCTATTGGCGGCCGGTCCCTCCTATTCGGCTAGTCCTGGGTACAACATTACGACGATTGCTTGGTTGCGCTCCGACCCCCAACAACCTTGCTATTGTGGGGAAATGACGGACGGGTTTTCCAGCAACTGGCGATGGAAGTGGTATAAGATGCTCCCATTTCAGGGTCCGGGGACTCTTGATTGGAACCTTAGCCCCAGTATTAAACAAGCTGTCCAAGAAGGCTTCCAAGGTCTGAATGGCGTGTCCGCCTTCTCCGCCACTCCGTTCGCGAACGGTCAATACATGATGTTTGGTGGCGTTGACCCGGATGTAAATCAGGTAATCATGGGCGAGGCAAACGAGCTGGTCAACTATGCTCCCTGGCTCTCTGGGGTTCTATTCTCGGGAGACCCAGCGATACATACGCCCTTTGGTACTGGTGACTTCACCCGGTATAGATGGGATCCAGTGTTTGGGCTCATTCCTTACTGCGAAGTCACCCGCCGCCACGTGTATTTCAACGAAAATCCCTGGTTTTACCAGGGAGTTCCTCCCCAGTATGTCTCTCTGTCATACCTCACGGTGGATGAGGGTGTCGTGGATACGCCTTCTCTCGAAGGCAATTTCACTGCGCACGACAGCGCGTTCCACGATCCGACCCCGGTTTGGTATTGGCTGGGGTCTACGGCCATTCACGAAGTGGGTCATGTGGCGGGATTGGGTCACCTGACGGTGAGCGACAGTGGCTATGCATTGGTAATGAACCCCCTGGGAGAGACTCTGAACCAAGGGGATGTTGGAACGAGCCCCCTCTACGAGCCCGTGGACCTGGGTAATGTTGGTGGGATCCACGGCCCACACCTTGGAGATGTCCTCGGGTTGAGGGCGCGCCACGGTGGCGGCTCTCGATGGTCAAGCCTCGCGAAGTACGACATCCGAACGAACAGGACCGAGGACGACTATCCCCCAGATGATACCGACCATAGTTGGTGGATGAATCACATTGGTCTTCACAAAGTCTGTATCGATGAATCTCTCGGAAATCCCGACCGATACGACCACGTTTACTTGGAAGCGAGTCCTGTCTCGACTTCTGCTGACGACTACACGGTCCGCTTCTCGATTCTCTGTGTCGACTCGCCCGTGAACACTGGACCCGGTGGAGAGAACCCAACCTGTAGTCCGGGGCAGGAGTACCTTTGGAAGGACATTGAGGTCACCAACGTTGCCCTCAATGACCCAACAGAGGTTCACCGCCTACGACCCTCCTGGGTTGGCGTAGAGCTGTTCCCCGACACAATGCAGCAACTGTTCTCACCCTTCCTCCTGGTCCCCACTCCTGCTGGAAGATACCGCCTCAAAGCCAGGGTTTTGGGGACGAATTCGGATGCTGCAGTCGTTCACAGCAATTCTCTTTACGACCTTGAGGACTGCGCTCAGCCGTGAACGAGGTCTGGAAACCAACCTCGTAGCACTTGAATCCTCTCTTGAGCACGTGCTTGGGTCTGAACAGGACGCTCGATCCTAGAGCGCCGATCAGGTAGTTGCCACTGCCGGGATCGACGCGATGGGGCGTCTGTGATCTTCTCAGCCCCGAGGAGTCTGAGCTCCAGCTCCGCCAACCTGACCTGCCTAGGGAAATTCGGTCCACTCATTTCTTGAAAAGCTACCTCCTTCAGAGCGAGGGAGAAGCGCGATGCGCAAGAGCCGATTCACCGATGAACAGATGGTCGCCATCCTCCGCGAGGCCGACGCGACCTCCGTGGCCGAGGCCGCGAAGGCGCACGGCGTCAGCAACCAGACGCTGTACGTCTGGCGGAAGCGCTTCGGCATGATGACGCCGGACGAGACGCGGCGCCTCAAGGAGCTGGAGAGGGAGAACGCGCGGCTGAAGAAGCTGCTGGCGGAGCGAACGCTCGAGCTCGACATCATGACCGAGGTCGCCGGAAAAAAATGGTGAGCGTGCCGGTCCGCCGCGAGGCCATCGAGTTCGTGAAGAACCGAGGGCTGTCCGAGCGAAGGGCCTGCACGCTGCTCCATGTCGCCCGGTCTACGGTCCGGTACGAGTCGAAGCTGACGACAAAGGACGCGCCGGCGCTCGAGGCGATGCGCGAGCTCTCGTCGCAGTACCCGCGGTTCGGCTATCGCCGCATCCGGGTGTTCATGGAGCGGCGCGGCTTCCGGATGAGCTGGAGCCGAGCACATCGCCTCTGGCGGAAGGCGGGCCTCCAGGTGCCGCGGAAACGACCGCGTCGGCGGGTGGCGACGGGACGCCCGCAGCCGGAGCCGGCCTTCGGGCCGGGCCAGGTCTGGGCCTACGACTTCGTTCACGACCGCTGCGCGAACGGGCAGAAGCTGAAGTGCCTCACCATCGTCGACGAGTTCACCCGGGAAGCACTCGCGATCGACGTTCAGGGAAGCATTCGGGCCGGCCGGGTGATCGAGACGCTCTCGCGCCTGGTGAGCCTCCACGGCGCGCCTCGCTTCCTGCGCTCGGACAACGGTCCCGAGTTCGTGTCGAAGGCCGTGCTGCGGTGGCTCGCGAACGCGGGCATCGAGACGGTCCACATCGACCCCGGAAAGCCCTGGCAGAACGGAAGCAACGAGTCCTTCAACGGCAAGTTCCGCGACGAGTGCCTGTCGCTCGAGTGGTTCCGCAGCCGGCAGGAGCCCGGGCGGTCATCGAGAGCTGGCGCAAGAGGTACAACCACGTCCGCCCGCACTCGAGCCTGGACTACCGCACGCCCCGGGAGTTCCGAGCTTTGTTCGACGAGCCGCGCCTTCAGGCGGGCTCTACGCATCCCGTGCCCGGGGTTGCGGCCCTCCACCCTCCAGAGGGTCGAACGGCCCGTGTGGAGGGCCGCTGCGAGCAAGGACGCCACTCATCCGGCGAGGGGCAAGCGCCTGTCGCCACCATCCACGCTACACAGGCTTTCGGGAAGGAAGCCACAACCACCACCCAGGGGTGGCCAATCAAGTAATCGGTGGTCCGAAGAAACCGTGCAGGTCAGGCTTTCGGGAAGGAAGCCACAACCACCACCCAGGGGTGGCCAATCAAGTAATCGGTGGTCCGAAGAAACCGTGCAGGTCACCAGCTCTGGAGCAGGGGCCAACCGACGCCGAAGAGCCGGAAGACCGCCACGACTCCACGAACGTGGCGAACGCGGGCTGACCCCTTCGACGCCCACTGGACCGAGATCGTCACCTGGTTGGAGGCGGAACCCGACCTCACAGCGCGTTCTGCGTTGGAGCGGCTTCTCGAGCGCGAAGGGTCCAGCGTTGGATGGCGGCAGCTCCGAACGCTTCAGCGTCGGGTCCAGGCATGGAGATCCGCTCAGGCCCATGCACTCATCAAGGCGATTGTGTAGCGGATCCGCTCTCTCTCCTCGGGCTCGGAGCAGGGACTCGGCCTCCTACCCATCGCCGTCGTCGTCGACCCGCTCCGGGTGCGATCGACGCCGACGGCGATGGCAGGGACCTCAAAGGCGAACCAGGAGGGGGCGATCATGAGCAGCGCACCGAGAGCACCGCTGCGAGCGCCGCCAGTCCTCGGAGCCCGGGACCGGTCCGGTAGTACAGTTCCTTCCGCGGGCTCCTGCGGGAGGATGATGCGGGGCTGCTCTGCGAGTCGTTCTTCGGTAGCATCCGTGGTTGAGGTAACAGGATGGGGAGAAGTAATTGTCGTCAGCCACCTCGAGGAAGGCGGCGAGGTCGGCGCTGGTCATCTGGACGCGCCTGGCGTCGTCGGGGAAGAACGGCAGCCGGAAACGGCCCCGAGAGAGGCGCTTGTAGAGCAGGCAGAAGCCGCCGTGGTCCCACCAGAGCGCCTTGATGGCGGTCCTCCTGCGGTTGTGGAACACGAAGAGATGCCCAGACAGCGGGTCGTCCTCGAGCACGGTCCGTACGACGCCGGAGAGTCCGTCGATGGACTTGCGGAAGTCCACGGGCTCGCGGGCGAGGTGGATGCGGGTTCCGCGTGGGATCAGCATCGGCAGATGGCGTCGACGAGAGCGGCGAGGAGCTCGGGGTCGAGGTCGACGGGGACCCGAAGGTAGACGGTGTCGGTGACCCACCAGATCTCCGTCTCGACGGCGGATTCTTCATCATCAACGACGACTTTGTGGGTTCCGGAAATTCTGACCGCCTCCATTCCGGAAACTCTGGCCGGTTCACCACGGAGTGAACCGTATGATCGAGCCCGAAAATCCTTCTACAGCCGCAGGCCCTGTGGGCGCTGTGGGCAACCTGGCCCTCACCGGCCTTCACCCTGACGACTACGGTCCCGGCCAGGTTGTCCAAGCCACTGTGGGCGCCGTGGGCGGGCCTCGAGAGCCTCGTCCCCGGTACGAGCTTCGCCGCCCGTCCATGGCGTCCATGGGGGCGGCAGCGTCCATAGGGCCCGATCGCCGTGCCCCTTCGCTCCCTGGCGAGGGGCCGGAGGGGCTCATGTACTCCGCGCTCACGCGGTACACTGTCCAGAGGCTGCGACGCGCCGGCGTCACCATCGAGGTCGTGCGCGAGCAGACGGGACTCAGCGAGCGGTCCATCCGGCGGATCCAGTCGGAGCCCCCCATCGACGACCCCGCCGACGCCCGACCGACCGTGCGCATTGGACGGCCGAGCAAGGCTGCGCCGTTCACCGCCTTCGTCGAGAAGGAGCTCGCCGACCAGCCGGGCGTGCTCACCATCGAGCTGCTCCGGCGCGCCCGGCTGAAGGGCTACCGAGGGGGCAAGTCCGCCTTCTTCGACCTGATCAAGTCGATCCGAAAGCCAGATGGTTCCTTCGTCACGCGCTTCGAGGGCCTGGCGGGCGAGTTCACCCAGCACGACTTCGGGACCGTCATGGTCACCTTCGTGGACGGCACCACGCACCGCGTCAAGTTCTTCGCGTCCCGCTTGAAGTGGTCGCGCTTCGCGGCCGTCACGCTCGTCCCCGATGAGACCGCGGAGACCCTGGTCCGCACGCTCCTCGAGCACTTCCACGTCCTCGGCGGCGTGCCCACACTCGCCGTGTTCGATCGACCGAAGACCGTGGCCCTGGAGTGGGACGCCGACGGCCGGATCACGAAGTGGAACGACTGTTTCGCCCAGGCAGCCATGGAGATCGGCTTCGCCGCCGAGGTCTGTTGGGCGTACTCGCCCAACCAGAAGGGTTCGGTCGAACGCATCGTCGGCTGGGTGAAGACCTCGTTCTTCAAGCAGCGTCGGTTCCTCGATCTGGAGGACCTCCAGCGTCAGCTCGAGCAATGGCTCACCGAGGCCAACGAGGAGCGTCCGTCTCGGGCCACGGGGGTGATCCCGGAGGCCCGTCGGCAGGAGGAGCTGGCGCGCCTGCGCGCCCCTCGCGTGGCACCCCATGAGCTCGCTACGCGAAAGCCCATCACGGTGGGGCCAACCGGGCATGTGACCTTCGAGGGACACGACTTCGCCGTGGACGCCGACCTCACGGGCCAGTCCGGGACCCTGTTCATCCATCGCGACAAGCTCCGCATCACCGTGGGCGCCTACGAGGTGGAGTACCCGCGGCGTCCCGCGCAGAAGCGCACCGCCCATCCGGCCGAGCGCATGACCCAGCTTCGCAAGCTGACCCGCCGCGGGAAGCAGTACACCCGACGCCAGCACCTGCTCGACCTCGGCGGAGCGACCGAGGCGTTCCTCACCGAGCTCTGTCACGAGAGCCGGGACTGGGACTCGTCCGTCGAGCGCCTGCACGACCTCCTCCAGCACCACGGCGAGGACGCTCTCCGGAACTGCTTCCGGGCCGCCGTGGACGTCGAGGTCTACACCGTGGACTACATCGCTTCGCTCCTCCGCGAGCCCGCTCTGGCGGCCAAATGAGCGACCTGACCTTCGACCCCGAGACCCTGGATCTCGACCCCGTCCTCAAGCGCCTGCACCTGGCCTACGCCCGGCGGCACTGGCAGCAGCTGTGCGAACGCGCCGAGGCCGACGACTGGACGCCTCGCCGCCTGCTTGCGACGCTGTTCGCCGAGGAGATCGCCCACCGCCGCAACACCCGCGTGCAGCGGGAGGCACGGCGCGCAGGCTTCCCGTTCGTGCGAACCATCGACGAGTTCGACTTCTCGCTGCAGTCGAACGTCCGCAAGTCGCTGCTGGGGAGCTACCTCGGACCGGAGCTGGTCTCCGAGAAGCGCAACCTCGTGCTGTTCGGCAAGACGGGGCGGGGCAAGACGCATCTGGCCATCGCCATCGCGTACAAGGCCATCCAGAACGGCTTCAGCGCGCGCTTCGTGACCGCGGCCGCCCTGATCGCCGACCTGTCCGACGCGGCTCGCACCGGCGGATTCCGCGAGCGCCTGTCGGCCTACACACAGCAGCACGTGCTGGTGGTCGACGAGATCGGCTACCTTTCGTACGGGAATGACGCCGCGAACGTTCTGTTCCACGTGGTGAACGACCGGCACCTGGCGGGCAAGCCGATGGTGTTCACCACGAACAAGTCCCCGATGACGGAATGGGGCGACGTGCTCCACGACCACGATCTGGCCGACGCCATCGTGGACCGGATCCTGGAGCGCGGGCGCCTGCTGGTGCTGGACGGCCCGTCGTACCGCACCCGCCACATCAAGCCCGTTGACGTCTCTGCCCGGAGCCCCGAAACTTGAGTCCACCACCGGCCAGAGTTTCCGGAATCGTCCGGCCAGAGTTTCCGGAACCTACAGACTTCGACGAATGTGAGCTCGGAGATGTGCATCTCGGCCTCCTGAATGAGGCCGCCATCTATGCCTGGGTCGCTACGGCGAAAGATGGGTTCGTGGAGCGCTTACGCTGGTCGCGTAGTTGGTCTGCTTTGCTGGGCACAGTCAGCAAGCCGATCGCCCGAATCCGCGTCCATCGCCCAATGGAGGTGGAACGCGCTACGAAGGAGGGATGCGCGTCCTCCACACCAGCGACCTCCACGGGAAGTACAAGCGGCTGCTGAGCGTCGACGAGCCCTTCGATGTCTGGCTCGACACCGGCGACTTCTTCGACAACCTGGGGCGCAAGCCGCGTACCGACTACCGAATCGTCGCCGAGCTCGAGTCCCAGGCACAGGCGAAGTGGTGGGCATGGAAGGACCTTGGACGTCGCCTTGCGGACTGGCTCGATGGCCGACCTGCGATCACCGTGGCCGGCAACCACGACTTCCTGCGGCTTGGCGGGGTGCTCCGGCACGACTACGCGGAGGTGCACGAGGTCGCCACCGCAGGGTGTGAGGTCCTTGGCCTGCGGTGGGCCGGGTTTCGCGAGGTCACGCGCGACATCGGCGAGTGGGCAGGGGAGACGGACCTTCCGGCGCTCGAGGACCTCGCGAGGGCCACGCTCGAGTGTGTACCCGACGTGGTTGCGACGCATGCGCGGCCTGCTCACGTGCTCCAACGCGACCGGATGAACCACGCGGGTCTTCCCGGCTTCCAAGGCTCATCCGCCCGCTGGCACTTCTTCGGACATGAGCATGCCACTGGCGGGACGGTCGAGGCGATCGGGGGGACCACCTACGTCAACGGCGCATGCCATGTGCGCATCCCCGACCTGGAGATCTGATGTCGCGACCCCTGGTTGTCTACGTCGATGTGGACGACACCCTGATCCGCTCGTTCGGGTCGAAGCGCATCGCGATGTCGCACACGATCGAGCGGGTTCAGATGCTGCATGCCGAGGGTGTGGAGCTGTACTGCTGGAGCTCGGGGGGCGCGGACTACGCTCGCGAATCGGCACGTGAGGTGGGCTTGGAGGGCTGCTTTCGCGCCTTCCTCCCGAAACCCACAGCACTGATCGACGACGTCGAGGTCGCCAATTGGGGACTGGTCGAGCTTCACCCCAACGAGGCGGCCATGGTGGGTGGAGCAGAGCTCCTGAACCGCGTTCGGTCCAGGCAGTGAGGCTGACCAGCCCGAACACCGTTCCGTTGTAGTGACGAGGAGGGACCCGTGGTCGAACCGAAGAAGATCAGGTCGCTCGCCATGCGAGTCCTCAACCCGATGGAGTCGTTCGATTCCGATGCTACGCCACCGGATACCATCGGCGATGCCATCGGCGTCTACGATGCTGGGGACGGCACGGTCCCGCTGTGGGTCACGACCGCCGGCGTGGTGCGAGACGGGGAGAGTGGTGTCCTCAGGTTTGATGCGATGGCAGAAGTTCAAGCTCCCGATTCGAAGTCACGAGAAGAGCAGAATAGCCGCCGAATCAGCGTCATCATGGAAGACGGGACCCGGGAGATCGTCGTGGTCGCTGGGGGGAGAGGTCGGCTCTGCGACTCCTTCGAGTTCTCCCGCTTCCTGTCGCGGGCTGCCCGCCTCTCCCGCCAGTAGTTCGCGTCACCCGCCGCCACGCGGCCCGCGTGACGGGCCCGCGACCGGTAGTTCCGTGAGGGTTGAACCCGCACTCGACTGGTTCCCGCACCACGGGCTCCTCCCGTTCTCGAATAAGAACGCCCGGTTCTCTGGACTTGTCTACACGGATCCCCGCTTGTCTACAGACCGAGCCCCGCCCCGATCCGTGAACAGACAAACGCCGACTCTCGACCCCGCCTGACGCCCAGATCCGCCCATCTGTCTACAGACGGGCCCGCGTGTCTTCGCGCCGACCCCCACCCGCCGGCCATCTTCTCCTCACGAAGGAGGCGCCGATGGCTCGGTCGAACCCCCAAGACATCCTGTCCGGTATCATCGGCCGCGCCCCCTGCTTCACGGACGCGCTCGACCTCGCCCAGCGCGTCGCCCCGCACAAGCTCGCCGTCCTCATCCACGGCGAGACCGGCACCGGCAAGGAGGCCGTCGCCCGCCTGATCCACGCCGCCTCGGGCCGCACCGGCCGCTTCGTCGCCCTCAACTGCGCCGCCGTCACCGACGCCCTCGTCGAGTCCGAGCTCTTCGGCCACGAGCGCGGCTCGTTCACCGGCGCCAACGCCGCCCACCGCGGCCTGTTCGAGGAGGCTGACGGCGGCACCCTGTTCCTGGATGAGATCGGCGAGCTCCTCCCGCTCGCCCAGGCCAAGCTCCTGCGCGTCCTGCAGGAGGGGACGGTCCGCAGAGTCGGCAGCACCGTCGAGCGGCGCGTGGACACCCGGACCGTCTGCGCCACCCACGTCGACCTCGACCAGGCCGTGGCCTCCGGCCGCTTTCGCCAGGACCTCCGCTACCGCCTGACCGACCTCGTCATCGAGCTCCCGCCCTCCGTGACCGTGGTGCCGACGTCGCCCTGATCGCCGACCACCTCCTGCGCACTCGAGCCCGTGCTCGCCGGTCGACGCCTGACCCCTGCCGCGCGCCAGCACCTCGGACCCTCGAGCTCCCGGCAACGTGCGCGACCTCCGCCAGGTCCTATTGCGCGCGGCGTTCGACGAGCCCGTCGGGCCCATCACCCTCGGCCAGACCGCGGTCTCCGAGGAGGACCAGGTGCTCGAGCCCTCGCCGAGACCCTGCCGGTTCGCGCCCTGGCCGAGCGCGTCCAGATCTCGAAGCGCGGGCTGAACCGTCTCCTGGGGGACCTCGAGCCGCGGGCTCGTCCAGCGCCTCGGCGACGGACCGACGACCGCGTGGAGGCGCGCATGAGCGGCCGGAAGGTCGACACCGGCGCAAGCTCGGGATGGAGCCCTCCGTCGAGGAGCGCCGGCGCCGCATCGTCGAGCTGCTGGCCCTCGGCGCGGTCAGGGCCGCCAGGGCGCGCTCGGGGCTCGATCCGCTGCCCGGTCCCGACGAGGGGACGGACGAGGAGCCCACCTCGATTCACGACCAGGTTGAGGAAGGCGACGCGATTACGTCAAGTTCATCGCCCACAAGCACAGGGGGCGCCATGGGCGACACCATCCAGACCGTTCGCGTCGCGATCTACACGCGCGTCAGCACCGACATCCAGGCCCGAAGGAGGAGGGGAGCCTCGACACCCAGGCCCGCCTCCGCTCCTACGTCGAGGCCCGCGAGGCACCCACGAGGTCGTCGAGGTGTTCCGCGAGGAGGGCGCCAGCGGCCAGAACCTCCAGCGGCTTCCGCGCTCCAGCGCATGCTCAAGCGCATCCGCAAGGGCCACATCGACCTCGTCATCGTCACCCGCATCGACCGGCTGAGCCGGAGCCTCCTCGACTTCTTCGAGATGCACCAGCTCTTCGAGAAGCACCAGGTCAAGTTCAGCTCCCTCCGCGAGCAGTTCGACACCAGCTCTCCGGTGGGCCGCGCGATGCTCAAGCTGATGTCGCGTTCGCCGAGCTCGAGCGCGAGCAGACCGCCGAGCGCACCCGCGTCGCCATGCGCGCCCGGGCCGAGCGCGGGCTGTGGAACGGCGGGCCCCCGGTCCTCGGCTACGACTCCGCCGGCGCCGGCCACCTCGAGGTCAACGAGGAGGAGGCCGCGCTCGTCCGGATCATCTTCGACCGGTACCAGGAGCTCCGGTCCTCGGTGAAGCTGATGAAGTGGCTGAACGAGAGCGGCTACCGCCAGAAGCGCTGGGTCAACCAGGAGGGCAAGGTCAGCGGCGGCAAGAGTTGGGTCACCCAGAACCTGCGCTGCGTGCTCCGGAACCGGATCTACCTGGGCCAGGTGACCCACGGCGACGACGTGTTCGAGGGTCAGCACCCGGCACTCATCGACCAGGAGACCTTCGACCGGGTGCAGGCCATCCTCGACGACAACGTCCAGCGGAACAGCGCGCCCAAGCCGACCGCCAACTACGAGTTCCCGTTCGTGAACCTGGTCCGCTGCGCCTGCGGGTACGCGATGACCTCGACCAGCGCGGGAGGCCGACGGGGACGGTACTTCTACTACGCGTGCGTCGGGCACCAGAAGGCGCGGGAGCACACCTGCACCATGAAGCAGGTCCGAGCCGAGGCCGTGGACGAGGCCTGCCTCGACGCCGTGTGGGCAGCCGTCAGCGATCCGAGCGTCATGGAGGAGGCCGTCGCCGAGGCCAACCGGACGAACACCGCGCTGCTCGCGCCGCTCCGGGACCGCATCACCAGCCTGAAGGCGGACATCGCCAAGGTGGGCAGGGAAGGGGAGAAGCTCCTGATGGCCCTGATGGAGCGGGACATGCTCGACAACGAGTTCGCCAAGGGCAAGCTCGACGGGCTGACCGCCCAGAAGCGGCAGCTCCAGTCGACGCTGCTCGCCGCTGAGAATGAGCTCGCCAGCCGGGAGCTGGAGGAGATGAACGCCGATGTGATGCGGCAGTGCCTCCAGGGGTTCGACGACACCTGGGAGCACCTGTCGGGCGGCGAGCGCCGCGAGCTCCTCCGTGGACTCGAATGGGCCAGGCGACGGTCGCCCGCTCGAGATTCAGGTCGTCCCGACGGCCGGAATCGCCCCCAACGCCTCACGCATCGACTCCCAATACGGACTCGCCTCCGGATTCCCCAGCGCGACGTACGCATCGTGCTCCCCGCGACTCGCCTGACCCACCATCATCGTCGCCAGCTCGTACGACGCCGTCCCCGCGATCGTCGACTTCCACCGCGCTCGGATCGCATTGGTCGGGCGCGCCTTCTCCCGCCCGCGGGTCACCCCCCACCGCACCTCGGGAACCTCGGCCCGAATCCAGGCATTCGTGAAGACCTCGGCGACCTCGCACCCACGCGGAATCACCAGTTGGCCCACGCGCTTCCCCTTGGTCGCCTCCCGCGCGAACAGCGGACCCGCAGCGATCTCCCAAGACCGCACGAGCTCGATCCAGGCCGGGTGCGCCGGCACGATGCGGTCGTGGCGCATGCCCTTCGCGCCCTCCCGACCCATCCGAATCGTCAGCCGCTCGAGCTCCAGATTCACATCCTCCGCCTCGATCGACAGGATCTGGCTCACGCGGAGCCCGGTGAACCGCTGCGTCAGCGCCACCCGCCGATGGAGCTCCCACTGCGGCCGGTACCCGTGACCGCGGAAGTCGTCGCCCTCCTGGCGCTCCCGCCAGGCGAGCGCGCCCTCCGGCGTCAGCGCGGCGAGCATCGCGTCGACCTCGTCCCAGCTCGGCGTGTCGACGGCGACCGGGTTCTGGCGGTGGGGGAAGTCACCGTCGCGCCCCGTGACGCGACGCGGCGTCGGAACGCCCGGGAAGCGCTCCGGCCGGTCGTGGGCCCAGGTCCATACCTGCTCGACGAGGCCGACGTACCTCGAAAACTGCGTGATGCCCTCGCGCTTCACGAACATCGCGTAGTCCGTCAGGTAGGTGGGGGAGAGCGAGTCGACCGTCGCTTCCGGACCCGCCCAGTCCAGGAACCGCTGAAGGATGCTCGCGCGGTACCGAGCCGTGGTTGCGGGCCGGCCATCGGTGCTCATCGTCACGTACGCGACGACGATGGCCTCGAGGGTGGCGATGGGGCGCTCGACCTCGCGCATGAACGGTTCGCCCAGCGCATGGGCCGTGTTCATCTTCAAAAGGAGGGTGACGGCATCGGCGAGCGTGCTCGCGGCGAGCCGGCGCTTGCGGTGGCGCTTCGTCGCGACGCCGTTCTCGTCCGTCGTGACGTAGGGTTCTTTCCAGCGAATGGCGTAGGCCCGGCCGCGCGCGTCGATGGTTCCGATGGCCCCCTCGACGCGAAACCGGTCACCCTTCGGCGAGCGGAGCACGGAGAGGGGACGACCCTCGACACGCACCGTTTGAGTGGTCCAGTCCGACCCGGGTATCGCTCCCAACCTTCCCCCTTGGGCCCAATTGGTCCCAAATTCTTGGCCAAAGAGTATCGAGATCCCAGTGATAACGGGACTATTTTGTTTTCTTGTGTTTCATCCCGGCAACACGGGTTCGAATCCCGTTGGGGTCACACCTTCTGAAAACCACGCCTTCGAGCGTGGTTTTCTTTTGCCTGGAATCTGGGTCTCCGGTCCGTCAACGGACCGCGAAGCGCGAGCTCAGGGCACTGTTGTGGACGGGGACCGCTGGGTCCGTCCACGACACCGTCGGGCGGTCGCATTGGTTGTCCGCGTACGTCAGCCTCGCGTGCCACGCTGCACGGCTCCGTGTTGCGGAGATGCTCGTCGACGAAGCCCCGGAAGAGACCGATGTCGGGCGGATGGGCGTCCATCCCGCGGTCGCCGAGATCGTCTCGCCGCTCGGATTCCGACCCGAGCCCCGCGCGTACCGACCCCACGTCACCCTGGGCCCATCCCGAGATGCGAGCGTCGTTCCAGGCTTCCTGGCGCAGTCGCTGCCCGAGCGGACCGTCCCCATCGAGCACGTGACGCTGTCCACGAGCGAGCTCGAACCCGGCGGCCCCGTCTACGACGTGGTGGAGCGCTTCGGTCTCAGGGTCCCATCCGGCTCTGGAACGTGAAGAAGCTCGGGCGCTTCACGAGGTCGTAGTCCGCGAGCCCGAAGGTCGGCGCGCCCACCCGCGAGCTGTAGTCCTTGGCCGAGAACCAGAAGAGCGCGTCCGCCACGTCCTTCTGGTCGAACACCGCGAGCATCGGGTTGGTCTCGGGCGTGTCGTTCACGGCGAGGTCCATGGCGTCCTGGTCGGTCCATCCGTACTCGTCGAACCACACGGGCTTGTCGGCGTCGTCACCCGCGTCGAGCACGTCCTGCACGCGGTCCCGCGCGTCGCCGAATGCGTTCTGGTACCCGTACGGATGGAACGCGAACACGTCGAAGCAGTCGCGCGCGCCATACCCGTAGAGTACGTCCATGGTCTCTTCGACCGCGAGGCCACGGTGCTGCTCGGAGGCGATGCCGCCCAGCACGACGAATCCCTCGGGATCAGCGGCCCGCACGACCTCGTTCGCGATGCCGAGCAGCCGGGTGTAGTCCGGCAGGTGCGTCCAGGCGTCGTCGTCCTCGGTGAGCCAGCCGTAGCCTGGAAGGTTGGGCTCGTTGAACACCTCCCAGTGATGGACGCCGCGCGGCGCGTACCGCTCGACCGCTGCGGTCGCGAACGCGCGGAAGTCGGTGTCGATGCGGTCCCAGTCGTCGCCGTACGCCGGCGGGAGGTAGGTGAGGATGGCCAGGACCTCGATGCCGCGCTCGCGGTAGGCGTCGATCATGGCGTCGTACGCGGTGAAGTCCAGGGGACCGTCGGGATCGGGCTGGATGACGCTCCAGTGGAGCTCGGCGCGGATCCAGGGCGCGCCGCTCTCCTCGACGAGGTCGATGACGCCGGGCTCTGTGGCGTTGGGGTCGGAGAGGCCGACGATGCCGGTGGCCGGCGTGGCGTCCGACGGCACGCAGGCGAGGGGGACCGAGTCCGGCAGTGGGGGACGTCCCTCGTCGGGGGTGCAGGCGGCGAGCAGGAGCGGGACGAGGAGGAAGTGCATGCAGAGGGCTCCGGGTTGCGACGGACGCTCGGGCGTCCGTGGATTTCCCTGGCGTCAACAGGCCGGCACGCCCTGAAGGCGTGGAAGCAACCCGAACTTGGGCGTGCCGTATGTTGACGACAAGGGAAATCCAATGGTGGAGATCGACGGACGAACCGAGGGAACCGAGGTCCGTCCGTCGATTGGACCCGCGGGGCTCCTGGACCGGAAAGGCGAGTCCGGCTGGGTGCAGAGAGGCTACCTCGCTGCGACCTCGACGGGGACGCCGTTCAGGACCGCGTTGGCGGTGAGCGCGTCGACCCTCAGGAGCGACAATCGCGAGGGGCTGCCGGACGGCCACGCCTACACGGTCCTCGGGTTCGACCCCGCCACGGACACGGTCGAGCTGCGCAACCCCCACGCCAGGAACGAGCACGAAGGCCCCGACGGTCAGCCGCTCGACGGCAAGGAGGACGGCAGGTTCACGCCGTCGATGGAAGAGTTCGACCGTCTGTTCTCGAATGTCGCGTACGGTGGGGCGCCGTTCGCCTCGAAGGAGGGACGATGAGCTGGATTCTACTGGCGCTCCTCGGCTGTTCGACGGACGTCCCGAGGGCTGCCCCCTCGCGGACCTCGCAACACGAGCGGCGCGCGCCCGTCCCGGTCGGGCCGCCGGAGTTCGACGAACCCCGCCTCGCTCAGCTCTACGCGGATCTGGAGGAACGAGCGGAGCAGTGGGCGAGAGCCGAAGGAGCGGTGCGTGCTCCCATCGAGCATCGTCACTCGACCGTGCGGGTGGAGTGGACACGCGGTGACCCGGGAGTCCAGGAGAAGCCCCGGCCGGACAGCACGCGCATCGTGCTCGCAGCTCGGGTCGAATCGCGGACCACGAAGGCGACGAAGGTCTGCTGGTGGACGAAGAGTGCCGACGCCACCGGCCTCGCGGCGAGCGTCGACCTGTGCGTGGACGCCGAAGGGGTGGGCTCGTTCGCGGTCGACCTGTACGACGGCAACGAGACCATCGAGCTCGGCGCCCCTGCGAGCCACTCGCTGGGTGAGACGATCGTGGACTCGTTCCAGCTCTCCGGATTCGATGCGACGCTCGCGCACGTGGACGGCTACCGCGGGGGGCCCGATGCCCTCGAGAAGGCCGCGCTAGCCGACCTCTCCGTCCTGGAGGCTCGCGTGCGCAAGACGCTCGATGCAGGCGACTTCTCGACGTGTGTGATCACGCCCACGAACCCGATTCTGGGAGCCCCGGTGTGCACCCCAGGCACGCCCTCCCCGGACGACGTGAGGATTCAGCGGAGCCTTCTCGACATCCGGGTGGCGCGGACCCGCGCGGCGCTGGAGAACCCGGCGTGGGCGGCGCTCCTCGAGCCCCTCCTCCCCGGGCTCGCCGAGAAGGAATGAACCACACTCCCGCTTCGCCTTCGGCGCCTCTGGGGGCTACGGACTCCGCTCGGCGTTTCCGCGTCCGGAATTCAGGGAGGAGTCAGCGAGCCAGCTCGCTGAAGGCTCCCGGTCACGGGAATTCGCTGGAGGTCGCGATGGCGCGTTGGCTCGCAGTGCTGTTCGTCATTCTGTCGCTCGCGCAGGTCGCAGCGGAGGCCATGCACGCGCGCGAAGCCACCTTCTTGCTGAAGCTCCCGCTGCTCCCGCTGCTGGGCGCGTCGTACCTGGCGGCGGTCCCGCGGCCCTTCGCGCGGATCGACCGGTGGATGGCGCTCGCCTTCGCGTGCTCGTGGGTCGGCGACGTCACGCTGATGCTCGCGCCGAGCGGTCCCGACGACACCGCAATCCTCGGCATCCCGAAGGCCGATCCGTGGTTCCTCGTCGGGGTGGGCGCGTTCTTCGTGTGCCACCTGGCGTTCATCGCGGTGTTCCGCGACGTCGACCGCCCGGAGGTGCCGGGGCCGCTCCCGGCCCGTTGGGTGTGGCTGCTCCCGTTCGTGCTGTGGGCCGTCGGCCTGCTCGCGATCGTGGTCCCCGCCGTGCTCGCCGATCCGCAGCGGTCGATGGCCGCGGGTCCCGTGGTCGTCTACGGCGGCATCCTCGTGGCGATGGTCGGGTCGGCGCTGAACCGGCTCGACCGCGTCGACCCGGCCAGCTTCTGGCCCGTGTTCGTCGGCGCGGTGGTGTTCCTCGCGTCGGATTCGATGATCGCCATCGCTCACCTCGCGAAGCTCCCGCTGCCCGGAGTCGGCGTGCTGATCATGTCCACGTACCTGGCCGCCGAAGCCGCGATCGCGTGGGGCGTCCACGTCCAGAGGAGCCGCGGGGGCTGACCGACGAGCTCCGAGCGCGTAGTCTTCCAGCTCTCCGGAGGGACGGATGTGGACGTGGATGGCGCTGCTGGCGGGATGCGGGGCTTCGTTGCCCGATCCGCTACCTCTCCAGGTGCGCTTGATGGCGCCGGGCGGCGAGCGGCCAATCCCGCCCGCGGTCCTGGAGGGCGACCGCCTGTCGATCGCCGGGCGTGAGGTCGGGACCGTCGAGATCCGCTCGCACATGGCGATGGTGTCCTGGAGCGGGCCCCGGTCCGACCTCGATGCGCTGGTCGGCGGGGAGCAGCTCGTGCTCGAGCACCACGGCCCGTGCGGAGTCGAGCGGGTCGACCTCACGCTCTCCAAGGAGAACGACCCGTACGGGAGCTCGCCCCTGAAGGCGCGCACCGACGCGAAGTGGGCCGAGGAGCTCGAGGAGCGCCAGAAGCTCATCGTCTGGCTCGACATCGGCGGGGTCCCGGCCTGGAAGACCGTGTACATCGGCCGAACCGACGCGAAGGAAGCCGTGCGGCTCGGGTCTCTCGAGGTCCCCGAACACGCGGACCGCGTCATCGCGGACCTGTCGGCCTGCACCGGACCCATCGAGGTGGCGTCCGGCGGCCAGAGCATCGGGACGCTCGATCCATCCGTGCCGTACCAGCTGGTGTCCGCCTCCCCCGAGCTCTGCCATCGGATGCGCTTCGTCAGCTACGGGCGGAGCGCAGATCTGCCGCAGGATGTCGTGTTCAGCGAGCCGGTGTCCACACTCCCATCGAGGCCGATGAGCGTCTTCGAAGCGGCGAATCCGAGTGGAGCCCTGGGCGAGGTCACGTCGGAGCTGACGGCGTACGACTGCCCGCTCTGAGCGACGGGTCCTTCGCGCTGTCGGCACGCGAAGGCGGCACCAGCTCCTGAGAACTGGGCCGGCGGGGGTCGCATGACGTTCCCGGGAGCTCGCTACCCGAAGGTGGCGGAAAGGCAGGCGATGCTCCATGGAACCGCTCTGCTGCGGTATCCTCCACGAAGTCCGAAGCAACCAGGCGGCATATCGATGCGACTGTTCATGTGTGTTGCCCTGTTCTCCATCGCGGGCTGCTCGAAGTTGGAGTGTGGCCTCGGCACTGCGGAGGTGGATGGCGTCTGCGAAATCCAGGCGCCCGCCAACGAAGCCGACGCAGACACCGACGCAGACACCGACGCAGACACCGACGCAGACACCGACGCGGACGCAGACACGGACACCGACTGCACCGAGCTGACCGGCTACATCGACGGCGACGGCGACGGATTCGGCGACCCGAGCCAGCCCGTGATCGCCTGTGTCCTGCCCTCGAACGCCGTGCTCGTCGCGCTCGACTGCGACGACGCCGATGCCACGGCATTCCCCGGAGGCACGGAGATCTGCGACGCGGCCGACAACGACTGCAACGGTGCCGTCGACGACCGGCCCACGGACGGCACGATCTGGTACGCCGACAGCGACGGAGACGGAGACGGGAATGCCGCCGTCCAGGTCGTGGCTTGCTCCGCGCCCACCGACTTCGTCGCCACGGGCGGCGACTGCGACGACAGCGACGACACGGTCACCACGGAGTCGCAATTCTACGGTGATGCCGACGGCGACGGCTACGGCGACGCGAGCTGGGTCGTCATCGCGTGCCACCCGCCCGTCTGGGCGCTGACCGATGACACCGACTGCAACGATCTCGACGCCGACGTCTATCCGGGAGCCCCCCCGCGCTGGGACTGCGAGGACACGAACTGCGACGGCGTGTACTCCGAGTCCGTGGTGGTGCCCGATGACTTCAGCGACCTACAGGTCGCCATCGACAACGCGGACGACGGTGAGGCGATCTGCGTACGGAGCGGCCACTACGGCGCAATCACCCTCGCCGGCCGGCTGCTCACGATCGGGGCCCGGGAAGGGGCGACGGTCATCATCGACGCGGCAGGGCTCGGGCGTGCCGTCGAGATCTCGGGCGCCTCCGAGATCGAGCTCGCGGGGCTCGAGATCACCGGAGGCTTCCACGCCAGCCAGGGCGGGGCAGGGATCCACACGAGTGGCTCGACCGTCCTCACGCTCACGGACGTGCGGGTGCACCACAACAACGCCGTGGGCACGGGCGGGGGTCTGTACGCGGAGACCGGCAGCTTCGTCGACGCGTCGGACTCGGTCTTCGAACACAACGGCTCGGGTTCGACGGGGGGCGGCATTCGCGCCCACGACGTCATGCTGACCCGCGTGGAGATCGCCAACAACTTCGCAGACACGAGCGGCGGAGGCCTCCGGAGCACGGGGGCTGCCGTCCTGCGCCACGTCGACATCATCGGCAACAGCGTCGACGGGCTCGGCGGCGGGCTGAGCGGCACCGGTTCGCTGGATGCACAGTGGCTCCGCGTCATCGGCAATGCTGCGGATGACCGCGCCGGACTGGGGCTGTACAACGGTGGCGGCACCGTCCGGAACGCCATCATCGCCGGGAACCTCTGCTACGAATCCACCCCATCCGCCTGCGCGGCCGAGTTCCGCGACATGCTGGTCGAGAACGTCACGGTCGCCGAGCCCCTCTACGCGGCAGGCGACGGAGGTGGCACGCTGAGCCACGACGTGGACATCGACAACTCCACCGTTCGCAACACGTTCTTCGGGGGCATGGCCACGTCGCACCCCAATCTGGTGTTGAGCCGCACGCCGTCGCTCGAGTACGTCGCCTGGGAGTTCGCCGGCAACAGTGTCGAAGGCACCGGAACCGGTACTCCGTCGGTTCTCCTTCCGCGGTTCGTCCGGGTCGACGGCGTGCCGCCGGTCCTCTACGACTTCCACCTGCAGAGCACCTCCGGGCTCATCGACGCCGGCGACCCGAGCATCACCGACGTCGACGGCAGCCGCAGCGACATCGGCGCCTACGGCGGCCCGGGCGGCGACTGGTGAGTCAGTCTCCGGTCACCACGGTCACGAAGCCATCCCCGCGCCAGTAGAAGCTCCGCGAGCCCGACTCCGGCTTGAAGAGCTCGATGTACCCACCCGGCGTCTCGTGGGCTTCGCCACCGTTGTCCGCGGCGACCGAAGCGACGAGCGTCCGCTCCAGCGAGCACCGGAGGTGCATCCCGTTGCTCGCGGGCAAGCGCTCGATCACATGGGCATCGAACCCCGCGTCCGTGGTCAGCAGGGCCACGAGCTCTCGCCCCCTGACCGTCTCGACGAGCATCACGATGTCGGCGGCGCCGTTCTGATCCAGATCGAGCTCACAGCTCGAGACGTACTTCAGCGGTTGTCCGTCGCCCGTCCAGGGCGCGGCGAGCGCCGTGAAGGCGAGTCCGAGCGTGATCATGGCTGCCCCTTCGTCGTGGCGTCGGCGAGGGTGAACACCCCGTCGCCGTTCGTGTCGTGGGGTCGGGAGGGCTCGTCGTGGGAGCAGGTGACCGTGACCAGGACCCGCCCCTCCCGCGGCCCGTTCGTGACGTCCGGATCGGCGGTGTAGTGCACGGCGTAGGCGAGCCGGCTCGCCAGCGACGGCTGCCCGTTCACCTCGACACCTTCGTTCCAGCGGATGGGTCCCAGCGTCGACTCCAGCTGGAGCCCTCCGTCGTTGTAGGCGAAGCGGATGCGCTCGAGCACGGCCTCGGCACAGGGGTCTCTCGGGGGAGCCGCGAGCGCGGCCAGGGTGAGGAACAACATGGACTCTCTCCGTTCACTGGGTGAGGGTTCGACGGACCGGTCTCGCCGGGGGTTCCGGCGTGGACTCGGTGGAAGGGACGGCGTGCGGATGGACGGTTTGCAAGGCGCGCGCCAGAGCGTCGGGCGTCGCGTCCCTCCAGTGCGCGGCATCCGCGACGGCCGCGCTGCTCTGCACGAAGGCCATCGAGACCGCGACGACGACGAGGAGGACCGTCGTCCACCAGGGCCATCCCAGGAAGAAGCCAACGACCGCAAGGAGGGCCGCCACGGCGAGGTCGACGAATCCGATGCGACGGAAGCTACTGCGGGCGTCCGATGCGAGCCGGACCTCCCCCCTCACGCGCGTCCCTCCTCGCTCCGGAGACAGCGTGCCCGTCGCGAACGGGCCGACGTCGCCCGTCCAGCGTCGCCGCATCCGCCCCCGCAGGGCGAACTCGCGGCCCTCCACCGTGCCCGTGAACTGGCCCGGGGTGAGTCGAAAGGTCCAGCGGGGCTGAGATCGGATGATTCCGGCCACCCGGTCCGGGGGATGAGGTACCCAGAGGTCGATGAGGGCGCACTCGGTGAGGATCGACGGCTTCGACATGGCTCTCTCCGCGCCGGAGAGATCACACACGGCGAGGGGAGCGTCGCAGGTCCGTAGCAAGTGTGTAGCATTGTCTCGGGGGGCGCGGAGACCGGGGGGCGGTGCCTCGCGCGGTGTCGGCGACACGCCTCCGAGCCCACGAGGCGCTCGCGACCGTCACGTGTCGTGGCTGGCCATCCGGTCGAGCGCCACCCGCAGCGCCGCCCGGTCCATGATCGGCTGGTCCTCGCTCCCGACGGGGACGCCCGCGAGCCGGGGAGCGAGGAGCGGGGCCTTCAGCTGCAGGTAGCGGTGCCGGCCGTCCCGGTGGAGATGCACGGTGAACGGAGTGTCGATCTCCGACTGCCACCCCGCCGCTTGGTAGGCGGGGAGCACGCGCTGCACCTCGTCGATGAAGACGTAGCCGCGCTCGCGCGCGAAGCCCGTCAGGAGCAGGTCGCGCATCCGGGCGCCCACCTCGTGCGCCGTGGCCAGGTCGGGAGGGCGTCGGGACCCTCGCTCAGCAGGATGGCGAGCCCGCGGCCGACCTGCCGGACCGTACACCCGTCGCACAGGTGCGTCGGTCGTTCACATCTCCTCCGGATCGCAGATCGGGCCTGCGTAGCGCGGCCTCGCACGCTCGACCATGCCCGCGTCCACCACCGCGAGGAGCGGGGCGGGCAGTCGGGAACGCACCCCCGCGAGGAAGGCTGCGATCCGGTCGGCCCGGTCCGGCATTCCCGCGGCCCGGGCACGGTGCGCCGCCCGGCTGAGCGGACCCACGGCGAGCACGAGGTTCCCGCCCGCCAGCAGCTGGCCCATCGACGCGAGAAGGGCCTCGACGGCGCTCATCGGGTCGGCGGCACCGAGCTCGACGCGAGCGACCTGTCGGATGAACTCGCTCGGTGCGTGGGGCGCGGGAGCGAGGCTCAGCCGGTCGGCCTGGTCGTGGTTGCCGAGAGCGAGCTCGGCCAGCGCCAGGGTGGCGCGCCACTCTCCGCCCCAGTCGTGCTCGGTGGGGTTGCTCGCCAACAGATCGCGGGCGCGGTCGAAGTCGCCTCGCAGCATGTGGATGGCCCCACGCACGGCGGCTCGGGAGGGCCCGTGCCGGGCGTCGGGTTCTGCAGCGACGGCACGGAGCGCTGCGTCGGCATCACCCCGTCCGAGATGGTGGACGGCGAGGGCCGTGTGGGGCTCGACCAGGGGCGGCTCGTCTGCTGTCGCGTAGTGTCCCGCGGCCTCCTCGAGCCACTTCCCGACGGCCGGATCCGCCGGCCTCAGGCGGGCGATCTGCACGAGTGCACAGCAGATCCATGCAGGGTCCTCGGCGGCGCGCGTCTCTTCCAGGAATTGCTGTGCAGCGGCCAGGGCGCGCTCCGCGTCGAGCACCCGAAGCGCGATGATGCGCGACAACAGCGCGAGACGGCGGGCCTCCCACGGCGGATCCGCGTCGAGACACCGGCCCGACTCCACGACGGCACTCGACATCGCTCCCTCGACCAGGTGCGCGTACGCGAGCTCAGCCCTCGAGAGAGCGGCGTCGGGGAGATCGAGCAGGACCTCGAGCGCCGTCTGGAGCGCCCGGACCCGGTTCCGGGGATCGCGATGGGCGCGCACCTCCGGCAACAGGTGTCGCATCGTCTCGTGATCTCCGAGCTCGGCCGCAGCGAGCAGGCGGATCTCCGGACCGGATGCCGTCTCCCGGAGGTAGGCGAGCGCCAGCTGCCACGCCACCGCGTCGGGCTCGCCCGCGAAGGCGATCCGGGGTCGCCACCGATGGAAGTGCCGCTCGACGGAGCCGTCGCGCTCGAGGGCCTCGACATCGACGGGTCCGAGCCCGGTGGCGGCGATGGCGCCCACGAGGTCGGCATCGGGGAGCATGGCGAACCGCAGCAGGGCGAGGACCAGACGCTGGCCGTCGGAGTGGGACCGGTGGAGGGCCAGGTCGGGGATCCGCTCCAGCTCGAAGCCGCGAGGACCCGGTCGCAGCAGGTCCTGTGCGTCGGCGGCTGCGAGCAACGTGACGAGCCGGCTGGGAAGCCCGTCCGCTCGCGCCGCGAGCACTGCGGCATCCTCGGGTCGGAGATCGATGAGGTGCTCCAGCTGCGCGACCAGATGTCGGGGCTCGAGCGGGGCGAGTCGAAGCACGAGGCATCCGTCGGGGATCGCCTCGTCAGGACCGGCCACGTCGATGTCGAGGTCGCAGCCGATCCCGAGCTCCGACCGGCGCGTGCGGAACCAGTCGCGCAGCGCCGCCCGGCCGCTCTGCTCGGGCCCGACCAGCACGACACGGGGCATGGCCTCGCCGCGGTCCGCCCGCACCAGCAGGCTCCACAGGGTGTCCTGCTCGCGCTCGCGTCCGATCAGCGGGGGGCGCCTCAGCCTCCACTTGCCGATACCGGCCCGGCGAACACCCGCGATCGGACGCCGCGGAAGCCGCCAGTCCGGGGGCACGGGCATGTCGCCGGTTGGGGCAGGGGTGGGCGTCGACTCGACCGGCAGCGCGTCGAGCACGAGTGTCGTCGGGGTGAGCGTCGGCCGGCCTGGGGGTGGGGGCCCAGGGAGCTCGGCGGGGAGCGCACGCGCCGCGGCCGCTGCGGTCGGGAACCGGTCTTCGACGGCGTGGGCCGTGCACGTCGCGATCCAGGCGTCGAGCCCCGCATGGCCGACCGGCGGAACCGCGCGCTCGAGATGGGCACGGCGAACGGCCGCCGTGGAGCCGACGAACGGGGGCATCCCTGTAGCCAGGGTGTGGGCGAGGCATCCGAGAGCGTACAGATCACTCGCCGGGCACGGCGATCCGAGCCACTGCTCGGGAGCCATGTAGGCCGGGGTGCCGCAGACGCGTCCGGCCACATCTCCCGACGAGATCCCGAAGTCGGCGATCCGCACGGTCCCATCGGGTTCGCAGAGCACGTTGCCCGGTTTGAGGTCGAGGTGAGCGACGCCACGCGCGTGGCAGTGGGCGAGCGCGTCGAGGATCTGGAGCAGCACGCTCCGCAGGCCCCCTCCGCCGGCAGCGAGCTGCCCCCCCTCCACGAGCTCCATCGCCATCCAGTCCTGCCCCTCCTCGAGCATGCCGTCGGACACGGCCGCATCGCTGGCGCCGACCCGTCCTGCGTCCAGGAAGTGGACGATGTTCGGATGCTCGAGTCCCGCCAGCAGGTCGCTCTCCGCGTCCAGGCCCCCCGGGGCGGGGCGATGCAGGGTCTTGATCGCCACGGAGGCTCCCGTCGGACGATGTCGGGCCCGCCACACCACGCCCGTGGCCCCGGTGCCGACCACGTCGATCAGGTCGAACGCGCCGAGCGGGAGCGGTCCGGTCAGCGGCACCGCGTCGAGACGTGCGAGCGCATCGGCCCGACCCAGCCGGGTCCAGATGGATCGGGCAGCGCCCAACAGCCGCCGAGCGCCCTCCGGGTACCGCTGCGCCGCCTGCTCGAGCAGGTAGGCCGTGCGGCAATGGGGGAATGCGACCGGTCCGTGCAACGAGGCGAGCCAGACGAGGTCGTGACCACCGGCGCTCTCGCGGCCCGCGACGAGCAATGCGGCCGCGCTCCAGGTCGTGTAGGTGCGTTGGTCGACCGACGCCTGCAGCGCTTCCCCTGCCAGCTCGGCAGCGAGCTCGTGTTCTCCGAGCGCGAGCGCCAGCTGGCCCCGCGAGACCAGGCGCCCCTCGTGGCCGAGCCCCGACCAGGATCGGCGTACGAGGTCGGCGTCACCCTTCAGGAACCCGATCTCCTGCATCGCCGTGGACTTCGCCAACACCGACGACCGCACGCCGTGGAGGTCGGCATCGTCGAGTGCCCGCTCGAAGGCCTCGACGGCATCGTCGAGCCGCTCCGCCCGACCCAGGAACCACGCGGCACCGAAGCGTATCCGCGCCCGGAGGCGAGGTGGAGCCCTCTCCACCAGCCCGTGCAGGTCGGCCCCGTCGCTCAGGCGCATGCGAAACCACTGCGCATCGACGGCGATCTCGTCGCAACTGGAGCGCGCCAGGCGCTCGAGCGCGACATCGTCCCGGGCGCTGTAGTAGCCGCGCTGTCGGATGGACTCGAGCTGCCACCACTCCCGGTGACGATAGCGCTCGCCCAGCTGCCGGATTCGTCCTGCGACCTCTGGGCTGCGCTTGCAGCGCCAGGCGTGCCAGAGCCCCAGCTGCTCGGCCCGCTCGATGCTCTCGGGTTCGTGCGGGGGATCGGCCCCGAGGCGCTCCATCGCCAGGCCGCTGGCGTCGAGATCGAACAGGGCCTCGGCGACGGCGATGCGTCCCCGGTCGTCGTCGGCATCCCAGTCGCGCAGCAGCACGCGCCGGGGATGCTCGGGGATCGCGGTTCGCGGGACGAACCCCTCGGGGCGCCCGGTTCCGTCGCCCCGTGCGACATCGTCGGTGACGCACGCGAACGGGAGCACCGAGCCAGGCACCGCGGCCACGAACAGGATGGGCAGACCGCGGATCACCGCGGCATCGAACGCCGCCAGCAGGTCGACCGCACGCTCGGGGTCGTCGGTCGAGAAGGCGGCCAGCACGGGCTCGTTCCCGGCCTCGGAAAGCGCGGTGATGCGGGGCAGGTCGGGGAGTGGCGGCACTCCGCCGCACCCGACGAGAAGTCGCGGCGACCCCGAACGGACCGCGTCCAGAGCCTCGGTGAGGACGTCCATCGGCCCAGCGTACCGGATCCTGCGAGCCAACCCGCGAGTGAGTTCGAAGGCCCGCCTGGATTCGCGTCACCCGTCGCGGGAACACCGGACCTCACGTCCAGACGCTGTGGGATGAGGCGGGCCGCCCGGCGGGATGGGTGCTGGGCAACGGAAGCGGTTCGCCATCCATCGTGAGCAAGGGCGCATCGCGACGATGCGGGTCGGCAAGGCTACAGCGCCGAGTTTGCGTTCCGGTGGGCTGACCCACAGCAGGTATGGCACCCGCGCACCTGTCGATCCCTACCACGACAGTGCGGCATTCGTCACGAACAGGGCCTTCTATCGGCTTGCAGGCCGCCGCCGTCCGAGTGTGATGCGCGTCCGGTGGTAGGCGAGCTGGCGCCATGGGAAGATGCGGCGGTGACCCCGTCCTCCCTGCGCCTGCACATCCGCCTCACCGGGCTCCCGCAGTGGCCCGAGGGCCCGCTCGCTGTCGGCCTGCAGGAGGGCAAGCAGGGCTTCCTCCGAGGCGAGCCGGACGGCTCGGAAGTGGCCTTCGACGTGGAGATCACCGTGAAGCCAGGTCGGGATGGCGCACCCGACTTCTCCGGTCCGTTCGTGCACGGCCCGAGAGGCGAGCGGTTCGTGTACGTCTCGTGGGCGGTCGAGCGGGGCGCCACGCGGCATGTGTTCCGCCGACTCAAGCTGTACCTGGGCCCCCTGAAGCGCGCCCACTGGGAGCAGCCGGGCCTCACGTGGGCCGACGTGGAGGGCGGCGTGGTGGCCCTGGAGATCCCCGCTCGCATGGCGGATGGCACGCCCGCGTGTGGCACGGCTCGCGCACCGTGGCGTTCCGCTCCACGCTGACGGGACCCCACCGCCGAACCCTGCTATGCGTCTGCGATCGGAGGTCCCATGAGGTCTTGTGTCGCGTTCCTGGTGGCTTGGGCGTTTCTCGGTTGCAAGGGTGAGTCGGACGACGAGACCGATCCCCCGGAGGCGGACGCCGATACGGACACGGACACGGACGCGGACGCCGACGTGGACAGCGACACGGACGCCGACACCGACACCGACGCGGACGCCGACACCGACGCGGACGCCGACACGGACACCGACGCCGACGCGGACACGGACACGGACGCCGACGCCGACGCGGACACGGACACGGACGCAGACACCGACACCGACGCAGACACCGACGCAGACACCGACACCGACACCGACCCGCTGGACGCCGACGGGGACGGCTCTCCCGCGGGGGTGGACTGCGACGACACCGATCCGCTCGCATTCCCCGGGGCCCCGGAGCGCTGCAACGAGGCAGACGACGACTGCTCTGGCCAGGCCGACGACGACGGCCTCGTGACGCGCAACGGCACCGACACCTTCACGTCCATCGCGGCAGCGCTCGTCGGGGCCGTCGACGGCGACACCATCCTGGCGTGTGCGGGCACCTACCCCGACCTCCTCCAGCTCGATGTGAACGTGGTGATTCGAGGGTCCTCCGTTCAGCCCGTGATCTCGGGGCCCATCGTGGTCAACGCGTCACCGACGCTGAACTTCGTCACCGTGGCCGGCGTGACGGACAGCGGGCTCACCACGCACCACGCCATCGACGTCCGCTCGGGGGCCGTGCTCGTGGCCAACGGCGTGCGTGTCGAGAACAACGCGACGGGCACCAGCACCGTGAAGGTCGAACCAGGAGCCTCCGCGACCTTCGCGGGCGGTGTGTTCGACTCCAACTCCGCGACGACCGGCGGGGCCATCGCGTCGCACGGCATCCTCACGGTCACCAACACGACGTTCCGGCTCAACCATGCGTTGTTCGTGGGCGGCGCCATCTACCACGACGGCACCGCCCTGACGGTCACCGGCGGCACCATGCTCTTGAACAGCGCCGACGACACCGGGGGCGCGCTCTCCCTGTATGGGCCCGCCACGATCAGCGGGGTCGACTTCGACCGGAACAGCGCGCTCACCTCGGGGGGCGCGATTCACGTGTACGGAACGGCCGTCACGCTGACGGACCTGATTCGGATCCAGGACAACGACGCCCCCAGGGGTGGCGCGATCCACCTGTCCGAGCACGCCAGCGTGACGGTGTCCGACACGCCCTTCGAGTTCAACGAGAGCACCGACGTCCCGCCCCAGGGGGTGGTCTGGCTCGACGGCACCGGCAGCCAGACCTTCTCCACGACGAACTGCACCTTCGGCTCCATCGCGCCGAACGTTCCGGCCGACGTCCATGTCGAGGGCAGCACCCCCTTCACGTGGACCGCTGGCGACGTCACCTGCACGGAAGCCGGCTGCCTCTGAGCTCGGGATGAGCGAGCACCACCTCACCCTGTACCTCCACGGCATCGACGCCGACGCGCTGATCTCGTCGCTGGGCGCCCGCCGGACCGACGGGCAGGGCACCGCCGTGCTGCGTACCTCGGGCGACGTGACACGGCTGGAGGTGTGGTTTCCGAGCCCCGGCCTCCAGCGCCAGCTTCGCGACCTCGCGGGTCGCCATCCGACGTGGTGGGAGGAGGGGTTCTCGAAGGGGGTCGACTGGGCCCGTCGTGTCGCATTCGTCATGAACGAAGAGCTCTATGCCGAGGGGAGCCAGGACGAGTGGAGCTATGTGACGTTCGCGGGCGAGACCCGGAGCTGCGCGACCCTCGCCCCGACGCCAGGCCTCGTGGAGTGGGCCGATCGCGGTCTCGAAGCGCTCGTCGAGCGGCTCGGTCCGGCACGGGTCATCCTGCCCGCGCGTCTCGGGGAGGAGCTCCGTCCCGACCGGACGACGAGCTACGGCCATCCGCTCGACCTGGTACTCGGGCCCGAGATCCAGGTCGATCTCCCGGGCGCGGTCGAGGAGCCCACAGCGGACGACGAGGCGGACATCCCGTTCTGACGCCGGAGGGGCGGGACGTCACGGCGTGCCGGTGTCGCACGTCCCCGGGTCGTTCCCCTCCGCCACGTCGCAGGTGTCGATCCGGCCGTTCCCGTCGCAGTCCGGCGCGCCCTCGTCGAGCTCGCAGGCGTCGTGACGCCCGCTGCCGTCGCAGTCCCAGGAGCTCTGGCATACCTGCGAGACCGTCGTGTCGATCGCGGGCACCAGCTCGGACTCGGCATCCGCGATGGCCGTGTGCGCACCCCCGGTCGCGCCCGCGAGCTGCTGGGCCAGCGACACCACGGACGACAGGCTGCCTGTCCCCGTGAGTGGGCTCACGACCACCCCGTTGGCGTTCGCGATCTGGGCCGCCCACGGCACCACGTCGGTGTCCGGGAGGGTGACGGGGTCGCCGCACCAGGCACCTTCGTCGGCAATCGGCACGACCAGGCGGATGGACCCCGCAGACCACGGGTGGAACGCGGAGGCCATCGCCACGCCGGAGCCCCAGCTCTCGGAGAACCCCTCGTTGCCGCCGGGGCACGTGGGGTAGTCGGGACCGATGCTCGCCGGCGGGGGCGGGGTGGTCGGCCACTGGATGCCGTACGTGCCCGGCACGCTTCCCTCGAGGCACGGGAAGAGGGGATGGGCATCGGTCGCGAGGCCCAGGATGCTGGAGCTGACGCCGACCCCCGTGCCCCGCAGGCGGGACAGCACGCCCTGTACGCCGGAACAGAGCGCGGCACCCTCGTCCTCCATCGAGGTGCTCGTGTCGACCAGGAACACGACCTCGACGGTCGGACAGTTCGGGCACGTGTCGATCCGCCCGTCTCCGTCGCAGTCCTCGGCGCTTCCACTCGCGATGGCGCAGCTGTCGGGCACCCCGTCGCCGTCGCAGTCGCTGGAGGGGTCGGCCTCGATGTCGCAGATGTCCGCCACGCCGTTGCCGTCGCAATCCTCCGACTCCGACGGATCGCAGCGGGACAGGACGAGCACGTCGTTCCCCACCGTGAGGGCCATGCGCAGGCCCCGCTCATCGAGCTCGACCCCGCCCCATCCCGTCGCGCCGTAGCCCGTGAGGAGCGGCGTGGTGACCCCGTCCGCGGGGTTCACGCGGTAGGCGCCGTCGAGGCCGCGGGGGGAGCACAGCCGGAGCCGCGAGACCGGCGGCGTCGGGCTCGGGCTCGCCATCGTGCGTCGGGTCGCCGACAGCCACGGCGGCCGGGTCGTCGCGGAGGAGAGCCCGGCGGGGGGGGGCCGGATGCGCCTGAGCCTGCCCCGTGGAGACTACGCCACGGTGTCGTAGGGGAAGTCGCTGCCGAGCGCCGCCAGCGCCTCGCGGCAGACGCGGTCGATGTCGTCGCGCTGGGACCCGGTGAGCACGGAGCTCGCGCTCCCGGTGCGGCCCTCGCGGATCATCACGGCACGGTCGCCGAAGGACGGCACGGGCGTCTCGAACAGGGAGTCATGGGCCTTCATCCAGGCGAACGTGCTCTTCTCGACGACGGCGTCCCGTTCGTCGGGAGCCAGCTGCACCCCGAGGAACGCGGCGATCCGGTCGACCTCGCCAGCCAGATCCGACTTCAGCTCGCGGAACCGCACGACGTGCACGTTCGGACGGTCACGCAGGGCCCACCAGCCCGCGGTGTGCTCGGCCCACGAGCCCAGCGGGAAGCGCTTCTCGACGAACCGCCGCACCCAGTCGTCCAGGGTGGGCGGAGCGCCCCAGATGCCGTCGATGATGCCCGTCACGAAGGCATGGCTGGACACCACCACGTCTTTCGGGTCGCGCACGACGACGATGTAGCGGGCCTCGGGCGCGTACGGGACGTGCTCCGCCGGGACGTGCGTCTTGATCGCGCGCAGCCCCGTCGCCGAGCGGACCGGCGTGTCGAGCGGCGCCACCTGCGAGGGCACCGGGGCCTCCGGCCAGGGCACCACGTCGTGGATGCTGTCGAACTGCGCGTTCCCGCGATCGGCGATCTGGGTGACGATCTGCATCATCCAGTTCGTGCCGGACTTCGACACCGTGCACACGAACACGTCGGCCTTCGTGGGGGTGTAGCCCGCGAACACCAGCGCCATCACCCGGCTCGGCGCAGACGCGAGCATCCACAGGTAGAACCGGGTCAGCAGGCCGCCCAGACCGACCTGCCCGATCGTGCGGAACACCCGGAGCGTGAATCGCTCCCGAAGCCGGAGGGGACGAGCCATTCGAGCTCCTATACGCTCGGACCGCCCAAGGCTGCCTACATCCCCGAGTCGCCCGTCAGGCCCGAGCCGCCGGAGCCGGACAGGGCCCCGGAGTCCGACCAGGCGCCCGAGTCCGACAGCGTGCCGGAGTCCAGCGACTGGAGGGCTGAGTCCAGCCACGCGCCCGAGTCGCTCGCTGCGCTGCCGCCTGCGTCGGTGTCCGCATCACTGTCGGCATCGCTGTCGGCGTCCGCATCGCTGTCGGCGTCCGCATCGCTGTCGGCGTCGGCATCACTGTCCGCGTCCGCATCGGCGTCGCCCTCCGAGCTCGTTCCGGGAGTCCCGCCCGCGTCGCTGTCCGCATCCGCATCGGTGTCGGCATCCGCCGCGTCGACGGGGGACTTGGAGGGCTGGTAGGCCAGGCACCCCGTGAGGGCGAGCTGACCGAGCACGAGGCAGAGAACGGGGAGGGAGCGCATCTTCGGATCCTCGCGCCAGCATCGGGTCGCTGGTCGCGCGTTCCTCTACGCTGCCGGGTCGTGTGGGGACCGCTCCTGTTGCATACCTGCAGCAAACCCGGAACCCGGCGGCTCCGTCGGACTACTCCAGGATGGCGACCGGCTCGTTGTCGTCGTTCAGGGAGTCCCACCTGCGGAACAGCGACACGGACGCAGGCGGGGTGTCTCGCGCACCCACCTCGATCGTCAGGTCGTACAGGCAGTCGCAGCCGGCGACGGCCTTCGGGGTCATGTCGACGGGCTGCACGAGGACCTCGACCGCATCGCCCACCTCGCGGAAGTAGCCCTCCACGTCCTGCGCGCAGCGGAAGTGCGTCTCGAACGCCCGGACGACCAGCGGATCGGACTCGAGGTCGGCCTCGAACCGCTCGTCGAACGCCTCGTATGGATTGCCCGAGCACTCGGCCTGCTCGAGGCTCGCGACCGGCTCGGCATCCTCCCATCCCGCGGGCAGATCCGGGGCGCACCCCGCCAGCACACCCGCGAACAGGACGCTCCACACACTTCTCGGGCTCGACACACACGTCATGGGGACCTCTCGCGATCGGTCTCTAACGTCACTCCGCGGTGAGCACCGCCAGCACCGCCGGAGGCGGGACGCCTGCCCCGGACGCGAGGGCGCGGATGGGGGAGTCCGGGGCAGCGCCCGCGAAACCGGCGCTGTGCAGGCGCTGTACGAGGTCGGCGGGCTCTCGATGGAGCGGCACCGCGATCTCGGCGACCGTGGCGTCCTCGAGCGCTCGCAGCAGGCCCCGTGGATCGGGCCGGCCGCCGGGGTCCTCCATGAGGGAAGCGCCCAGGAAGGCGAGCGCCACGAGCCCGCCGGCCGCGAGCGACACGGCCATGGCGCGCCCGCGCACGAAGTAGACCGTGAACGCGCTCCAGTTGCGCACGACGTGCAGCAGGACCGCCGCCACCGCGACGATCCCGAACCACTCGTGCAGCTCCTTCACCTGGCGCTCGAACAGGTGGAAGAACATCAGCACCCCGGAGCCGCCGACGACCGAAGCCGTCGCCGTCGCCAGGGGAGTGGCGTACGCCCGCAGCGAGGCCCTCATCGGCGGGGAGGCCCGGGACGCATCCACTCGTGGAAGTCGCCCGCCAGATCGTCGCCCAGCACCTCGCGGACGGTGCCGTCGAAGCGGTCGAACAGCGCCCGCCGCGCGTCGTCTTCCTCGGGAGGCCCGCTCCCGGACGGACCCTTCGGAGGGCCGAGGTCCTCCATCGCGTCGTGCATGCCGATGACCGCTTCCTCGAGCGCCTGCTGCGTGGCGTCGTCGAGCCCCTTCTCGCGGGCGAACTCCGCGAGGTCGTCGAGGCGGTGGTCGAGCATCGCCGCACGCCGTTCGCGGTGTTGTTCGCGACGTTCCTCCTCCAGCTCCGCGCGCACCTCCTCGCGGAGCGACGCGACGACGGACGCCGGCACGTCCTCGACGGTCGCCGGGCGTGCGGATCGTGCGGTGCGCTCGGGACGGGCGCGCTCGAACCTCACGCGCCGCGGCCCCTCGTCGGACGCGGCGGCCCGGCGTTCGGGAGCCGGCACGACCTCGGGGACCGCAGCCGGCGCCGTGACCCGACCGACCACGAGCCCCATCCCCATCCCGACGATCCCGGAAATCATGGCGATTCTCACGTCTGCCTCCATGGACTGGAGCTATCCGTGGAGGTCTTGAGGATTCCTGAACGCGCCCGAGAGTCGCGCGAGCAGCCCGCCGTCGTCGCGGTTCTCGAGGTGGAACGACCACCCGTGGCGGGACGCGACCCGGGCCACGATGTGCAGACCCAGACCTTCGCCGGCTGAGTCGCGGTTGCGCGAGCCCGGCCCGACGAAGCCCCGCTCGGTGAGGCGCGCGAGCGCTTCGGGCTCGACCCCGGGCCCGTCGTCGAGCACCTCGAGCGTGAACGCACCGGTCTGGGCTTCGAGCACGACCGCCACGTGCCCGCCGGCCCGGTTGTGGCGGATCGCGTTGTAGACGAGGTTCGAAACGGCCTGCTCCACGAGGGTCATGTCGGCGTCCACCGTGAGCGGGTCTGCGGGCACGGCGTGGACGAGCTCGACGAAGCTCCGCCGGGCGATGGGCGCGTGGCGGGCGACCACCCGCTCGACGACCGCCCCCAGATCGACGGCACCCGCGGGCTGTACGTCGCGCATCCGGGCCTCGGCCGCGAGGTCGTCGAGCAGGGTTCCGATGTAGTGCGCCTCCCGCACGGCTCCCTCGAGCGCCGCGCGGTCCGACCCGGACTCGAGCGCCACGAGGTGGCCCCGGAGCACGGTGAGAGGGATGCGCACGTCGTGGGTGGTGTTCGCGACGAAGTCCCTGAGCGCGGCCTCCCGCTCCTCGCGGGCGTGCACCTCGGCCCGCAGAGCGCCAGACGCCGCGTCGAACGCCCGCGACAGCTCGGAGATCTCGTCGCTCCCGTCCATCGACACGGGGTGCCGACCCGTCCGGACGTTCTCGGTCAGGGCCCGGAGCCGCCGCACCGGCGGACCCACCGCGAGCCACATCACCGTCGCGACCAGCACCATCGGCGCCACCCACAGCGGGCTCGCGGGCAACACGCTGCCCAGGAAGCCCGGCGCCGTGCTCCCGCGGACGACCGCGACCTCGCAGGCGCCGCCCCATCCGGTCCGGGTGGCGACCGCGACCTCCGCGGAGAACGGGCTCCCGAACGCCGCTACTGCGTCCTCCGGCACTCCGGCGAGCGCAGCGGGCACCGCGTCGATCGCGTGGACCTCCAGCGTCGGGGGACGCACCTGGGGACCCCGCGGCGGGCCCGGGGGAGGTCGGTCTCCGGGGGGACGGTGGTGCCGCGGTCCGCGCGGTGCGTCCATCCGGCGCGTCCAGGCGTCCGGAGACGCCGCGCAGGCCTCTGCCGCGTCGGGCTCGGCGAGCACCCGCTCGAGGAGCCCCGTCAGCACGGCCTCGGCGGCCTGGTGCCGCGACACTCCGTCCCACCACACGAGCCCGATCACCTGAGGCAGCGCGACGAGCCCGGCCACGACGGCCATCCGCGAGCGCAGCCTCACGTCGCGACCCGCTTGCCGGCGAGGCGGTACCCGATGCCCCAGACCGTCTCCACGAACCCCTTCCCGAGCTTGCGACGCAAGCGGGACACGTGCACGTCGAGGGTGCGCTCGTTCCCTTCGCGGTCGGGGTCGAGCACGTTGGCCACCAGCCATCGGCGCGTCACGGCGGCGCCCGGACGGCGGGCGAGCGCCTCGAGGATGCCGTACTCCGCGGGTGCGAGGTGCAGTCGGTCGTCGGAGACCCACACCTCGCGTCGCTCGAAGTCGATCGCGAGATCCCCCAGCTCCACGCGGTCGCTGCGCTGGAGCACGGGCCGTCGGAGCCGCGCACGCACGCGCTCGACGAGCTCCTCCGGCCAGAACGGCTTCGTCATGAAGTCGTCGGCGCCGAGCCGGAGCGCTTCCACCTTGTCGGCCGTGCCGTCACGGGCGCTGAGCACGAGCACCGGAACGTCGGAGCCCTTCCGCAGGTCGGCGAGCACCTCGAACCCGGACCGGCCGGGCAGCATGAGGTCGAGCACGACGAGGTCGACGGGCGGCGGCATGGCGGGATCGATGGTGTGCCCGCGCGTCCACCACACGACCTCGAGACCCATGCCCAGCAGGTGGCCCCGGACCTGCTCTCCGAGCGTCGCGTCGTCTTCGACCAGCAGGACTGCAGGCATGGGTCTCCGGTATCCCGTCGACCTTGCGGAGATGTGAAGACGGACGCGCCTCCGGTGCGGGCTGGATTCACCGGCCGGTCAGACGGACGCTGTCGACGCGTTGGCCATCAGCGATCAGACTTCAGCAATCAGCGTGGTAGCTCCATCATTCCAGCTGACCACTGACCACGGACTGCTGACTGCCGCGCAGCTCGACCGGCTCGTGGATCACACCCTCCGGTGCTAGCATCCGGACCACGGCGCGGTGGCCGTTCATGGAGGTCCGATGCGGCGTGTGATTCTCTCGTTCCTGCTCGCGGGTTGCATTCCCGTGGGGTCCGACACGGACGACGATACGGACGTCGAGGGCGACGCGGACGCGGACACCGATGCGGACGCGGACACCGATGCGGACGCGGACACCGATGCGGACGCGGACACCGATGCGGACGCGGACACCGATGCGGACGCGGACTCCGATGCGGACGCGGACTCGGACACCGACGCGGACACCGATACCGACACGGACCTCGTGTGCGTGGCCGGAAGCGCGCTGTGGTCGCCCTCGGTCGGCGCGCCGTCCATCGTGACGCTCGGCTCGACCTACCAGATCGACGTGGACGGGCAGCTCGCGATCTGCCCCGGCACGACGGGCAGCACGCTGTACATCCCGTTCGGCTCCACCGTGCTGGTCGGCGCGTATCCGGGACCGGGCGCGCGTCCGAGCCTCGGGTCGCCGTCTGCGGGGGTCGCCGCGCTCTACCTGGCGGGGGGCTCGAACGTCGCGATGACGGGTGTGGACATCGCGACCAACGTGCACGCGATCTCGACCACGGATGCGGGCGACACGGCCCTGGTGGAGGACAGCACGATCGCGGCCGCGTACCTCGCGTATGGGTTCGGCGAGATGACCGTGCGCGACAGCGCGGTGACCGTGAGCTCGAACCTCGACACGGTGCTCGAGGACGGCGCCCTGCTGCTGCTCGAAGACGTGACGTACGCGGCCCCGTCCGGCGGCGGCTTCAGCGTGCGGGGCACCGCGAACCTGACGTGGACCGGTGGGAGCGCGACGGGCAACGGCTCCACGTTCATCGAGAAGATCGGGACGGGCACCGTGAGCTTCACGGGCGTGGATGCCTCGGGCTTCACCGGCACGTTCTTCACGCTGGGTGGGGGTAGCAACACCGGCCCGCTGCTGCTCGACGACACGGATGTGGGCGGAGGCCTGACGCTCGGGCCGTCCACGCCGCTGACCGCCACGGGCTCCACGTTCACGGGCGCCCTGATCAACGGCTACCAGACGACGGTCGCGAGCTTCACGGACTGCGTGTTCACGGACTCCACGGTCACCATCGGAAGCCTGACGATGACCGGAGGCACCGTGCAGGGCGACTCCGGCGTGCAGAGCCCCGGGGGCGGCTCGATGACACTGTCGGGCGTGACGTTCACGGGAACGTCCGACTCGGCGGTGTTCGCGAACGCGCCCACCGTGCAGATCTCGAACTGCACGTTCTCAGGCAATGCCGCCGCGCAGGGTCCCGCGCTGTACATCGCGTCGACCGCGACGAACGTGACCGTCCAGAACTCCACCTTCACCGGGAACACGGCGTCGTTCTGGGGAGGCGCCATCTTCCTGGAGGAGGTGACGTCCGCGGTGACCACCCAGCTGTCCGGGAACGTGTTCGAGGACAACGCGGCGGTGTACGGCGGCGCGATCCACACGAACGGACGCCCCGTGAGCCTGTCGGGCGGGAGCTTCGAGCGGAACACGGCGAGCCAGGTGGGCGGGGCCCTGTCGAACTTCGGGAACACCAGCACGTCGTTCACGCTGTCGTCGGTCGGCTTCGGCGCGGGCTCGGACGCGAACACGCCCACGGCGTTCTACTTCCCGGCGGTACAGCTCACGGGGACGGTCAGCACGACGTGCCCGTCTCCGTGCGCTCCCTGATCATCAGCGCTATCAGCGCGCGGGCATCGGCGATCGCGCGCCCGAGCCCGCTGCTCCCGTCCATGCCGAGCCGCTCGAGGATGGCGCTGGCGCGGTCGACCTGCGTGCGCGCATCGTCCAGATCCCTGGTGTGGGCGGCCGCGCGGCTCAGGTGACAGTGGACGAGCCCACACTGGACGGGCTCCGTGGGGCGGTCGAGCACGGCGTCGATGGTGGCGCGTGCTTCGGAGCGCGCAGGCATCCCGAGCTCGGCCTCCACCGCGAGCAAGGTGGCCAGGGACAGCGCGTGCCCGATGGTGTCGCCGGCCTGCTCCGCGAGATCGATGGCCGTCAGGAGCTCCGCACGCGCTTCGGACGGGCGGCCCTGGCGTCGGAGCGTGTCGCCGAGCTCCCCCAGCGCGCGTGCCCGGAGCAGGGTGTGGTCGATCGAGGCCGCGACGTCGGCGGATTCGCGTAGGGTGCGCAGCGCCGCTTCGGGCTCGCCGAGCGCATCGAGCACGCTCCCGAGATTGAGCAGGCAGGCGGTCGCGGATCGGGGATTGCGAACCGCGCGGGCGGCCGCGATGGACTGCTCGAAGCACTCGCGGGCGTCGGCCAGGCGACCTTCGGCCTGCGCGAGCGAGCCCAGGTTGCCGAGCACGATGCCCTCGGACCGGCGGTTCGCGTTCTCGCGGTGCTTGTGGAGCGCTTTCTCGAACAGCGGACGCACCTCGGTCGGCCGGCCGAGGCAGTGCATCACGATCGCGAGGTTCGTGTAGACCATCGGCAGGGTTCGATGGTCGCCCGCGTGCACGAGCAGGGCCTCGGAGCGCTCGTAGCAGTCTTTCGACCGGTCGAGATCGCCCATGTCGGAGTACACCACGCCGAGGTTGCAGAGCGCCCGACCGCGCATCCTGGGCTCCGCGCGGTCGCCGAGGGCTTCGAGCGCGGACGTCAGCGCCCGCACGGCGTCTTCGTGCTCGTTCATCGCGGCGTGCGAGTGCCCGAGCTCCAGCAGGAGCTGCGCGGTGTCGCTCGGGTCGTCGGCGAGGAGGGGCCGGGCGAGCTCGAAGTGCTCGCGGGCCTTCGGGTGGTCGCCGAGATCGCTGTGCGTGACCCCGAGCGCCCGGTGGATCCGGCCCGCCTCCGCTCCCGACGCGCTGCCGAGGGCCTGTTCGAGCAGCGCGAGCGCGGCGCCGGGCTGCCCGAGCTTGCGCTTCACGGGGCCCCAGCGCGCCTGCAGGACGGTCATCGCGCGCGCGTCGTGGGCGAGCAGGGGCCGGGCGCGCTCCAGCATGGTGTCGGCCGACGCGATCTGACCGGCGTCCTCCAGCTCGCGCGCCTGCTCGCAGAGGTGCAGACCGGCATGGGTGCGCAGGGCGTCGAGCTCGGGCTCGGCCTGGACCAGGACGGTCTCGACGAGCATCCCGTGCGCGAACGTCCAGCCGCCCTCTGCCACGTGCGCGAGGTGCCGGGCCTCGAGCTCGCGCGGCAGACCTGCGGGCACGTCGATTCCGGCCCGCGCGCAGGCCCCCGTCCACTCCGCGGTGGCGACGTCGCGGCCGAGCACGGCGGCCATCCAGAGCGCCTGGCGGTGGCTCGCCGGACGGTGGTGGAGGAGGTCGTGGATCCGGTCGTCCCAGACCTCTCGCACGGCCCGCGGAGGGGGTGTGGGTGCGCCGGGCTTCAGCGCGAACCCGGCATCCCGCGGGACCAGGATCTCGCGCTGCACCCAGTCCGCCACCAGCTGCACCGCGAACAGCGGGTTCCCGTCGGTGCGCGCCGAGACCTCGTGCACCAGGGACTCCTCGAGGCCGAGCAGGGCGGTCACCAGCTCCTGGCGGTCGGCGCCCGCGAGCCCGTCGACGTGCAGGTGTGCGGGGGTGCCGTGCTCGAGCACGCGCTGCACGGCCGGACCCCCGGGAACGTCGTGCCGCACGGTGGCGACGAGCACCACCCCCGGGATCGCGGCGTCGAGGACGTGCTCGACGAGCGCGGCCGTCTCTTCGGACAGGTGCAGGTCGTCGGCCCACACCACCACCGGCGCCCGCGCGGCGAGATGGCGGAGCAGGGCCACGAGGACGGGTGCGAGCGGAGGTCGGGCGCCCGACAGCGGCATGATCGCGTCGACGAGATCGAGGCGCAGCGCCGGGTGAGCCTCGGAGAGCGCGAGGTCGAGGTGCTTCGCGAGCGGCGCGCGGTCGAGCCCGTCGGCACGGAGGAACCGCAGGAGCATCGGGAGCACCCCGTCCCGGGGGCCGGCCTGCACGCCGTGCCTCGCGGTGAGCACGGCCGCACCGCCGACCTCGTGGGCCCGCTCGCAGAGCCAGCGGGCCAGGCGGCTCTTACCCGTACCGGCCGCACCGGTCAGCAGGAAGGCAGGGCTCGCGCCCTCGCGTGCGTCGCGCAGGCCGGACCAGAGCTGGTCGCGGTGGTGGTCGCGGTCGACCATCGGAACGGTGCGCAAGCCGTACAGGCCCAGCCCGACATCGGCCAGGTGCCAGCGGGATCGACGCGGCTGGCGCCACTCGGCGGGGATCGGCGCGGGCGGGGGCGCGCTCGGGCCCTCGGGAGCGGGGGTGGGCAGCGGGACCGCGTGGCCGAGGTCGAGCGTGAGCGTCTGGGTCGGCGGGGGCGCGAGACCGGGCGCGTCTGCGGCTGCCGTGGGGTCCTGCGCGCGGGGTTCCCCGGGATCGCCCAGCGCCACGAGGGCCGCTGCGGCGTCGACCGCGCGCTGGTACCGCCTGGACGGGTCTTTCCGGAGGAGCGTGAGGAGGAGGGCCTCGAGCCCGTGGGGGACATCGAAGCGCGCGTGGAACGGCGGGGGCGCATGGTGGAGATGAGCCGTCTGGAAGCCAGCGAGATCCTGGGCTTCGAACGGGCGTCGACCCGCGACGAGCTCCCAGGCCAGCACGCCTACGGCGTAGAGGTCGGTGGGGGGGCCGTAGTGGCGCCACTGGCCCAGGAACATCTCGGGCGCCATGTACGCGGGCGTTCCGGAGAGCGAGGTGTGCTCGGACGGATGCAGGGCCACCGCGATGCCGAAGTCGGCCAGCTTGTAGGTGGCCGGCTCGAACACGAGGATGTTCGAGGGCTTGAGGTCGCGGTGCAGCACGCCCCGCGCGTGCGAGTGGGCGAGCGCGTCGAGCACCGCGACCAGCACGAGCCGCACGCCCGCCCAGTCGGTGGGGGGCTGCGCCGCGAGCGTGCCGATCGCGCGCTCCATCACGAAATACGGCGCTCCGGAGCCGTCGCGACCCTGATCGAGCACCGCCACGATGTTGGGGTGGTCGAGCCGGGCGACCGCACGGACCTCCTGCTCGAGGTGCTCGAACGAGCGGACGTGCTCGGACGCCCCGATCACCTTCACAGCGACCGGACGCCCCGTGCGCCGATGCCGCGCGTTCCACACCTGCCCCATTCCGCCGGCTGCCAGCCGGCCCGTCAGCTCGAAGGCTCCGAGGTCCTGCATCGCGGGAGGATACCATCGGCCCGTCGCGCCAGGTCGGGTGCGAGGAGGGACTGTTGGACGACACCTGGACCATCAACCCCGTCCGTGGCGCGGAGGCCGCCGCGAGCCGCGGGCCTGCGCTGGCGCTCGTCTGGAGCCTCGAGGAGCCCCATCGGGTCGGAGAGCGCATCGTGCTCGCGGACCGGAGCCCCGTCGTGATCGGTCGCGGCGAGCGCCAGGCGGACGATCCCGCACCGCGCGCCGCTCCCGTCCGCATGCGGCCGGGTCGCAACGAGACGCAGGGGGCGTTCGCGAGCCGCACGCTGTCGAAGGTGCAGGCGATCGTCGAGCGGCGTGGCACCCAGGTCCGCGTCTCGAACGTGGGACGGGCGGCGCTCCGGATCGGGAGCTCCGACGTGACGGAGGGCACGCTCGGGGTGGGCGAGCTCCTCACGATCGAAGGCCGCATGGCGTGGCTGTGCATCGACTCCCCGTCGATCTTCCCGGAGCTCCCGGACGTGCCGCTGCACCGGTTCGGAGAGGCCGACGCACTCGGTCTCGTGGGCGAGTCGGAGGCGATGTGGGCGCTCCGGGGCCAGCTCGCGTTCGTCGGTGCACGCCGGGCGCACGTGCTGATCGGCGGTCCCAGCGGGAGCGGGAAGGAGCTGGCGGCCCGCGCGATGCACACGCTGTCGGGTCGGCGGCGTGGGCCGTGGGTCGACCGGAACGCCGCGACGATGCCCGAAGGCCTGGTCGACGCGGAGCTGTTCGGGCACGCCCGGAACTACCCGAACCCCGGAACGCCCGAGCGTACCGGGTTGATCGGGGAGGCCGACGGCGGAACGCTCTTCCTGGACGAGCTCGGCGAGCTGCCCGAGTCCGTGCAGGCCCACCTGCTACGGGTGCTGGACGAGGGGCGGTACCAGCGGCTCGGAGAGTCGCGCACGCGCACGGCAGACCTGCGGCTGGTCGCCGCGACGAACCGCCCCCTGTCCGCTTTGAAGCACGACCTCGGCGCCCGGTTCAAGCTGCGGGTGGAGGTTCCCGGTCTCGAAGCCCGGCGGGAGGACGTGCCGCTCCTCCAGCAGCACCTGCTGCGGCGCATCCTCGACGAGGACTCCGGGCTCCGCGACCGCTTCGGCACGGAGCGCCCGCGCTTCGGGCTGCACTTCACCACGGCCGCCCTCCAGCACCCGTGGACGACCCACGCGCGCGAGCTCGATGCCTGGATCTGGCGGGGACTGGCCGAGTGCCACGAAGGGTGGATCGAGCTCGCGACGACCCCCGCGCCCGGCGCGTCCGAGCCCGACGTCCCGGAAGGCTGGCAGGGCTGGGTCGGGGCCGACCCGGCGTCGATCCCCGCGGGTGCCGTCCAGGCCTGCCTGGAGGCGCACAACGGCAGCCAGGAGCTCACGTGGCAGGCGCTCGGGCTCAACAGCCGACACGTCCTGCGGCGGCTGATCGCCCGGCATCACATCGCGGTCACGAAGCAGCGCTGAGCGCCGCCCGTCCGTCCGGGTCCATCCGCAGGTCGAGCAGCCGGGGGCCCCCTCCCTCGAGGGTGTTCCGCAGCGCGTCGTCGAGATCGAGGTCGGACCAGAGCGTGCGACCCGGCACGCCCTGGGCCTCGGCCCATGCGGCGTAGTCGACCGAGGGGTGTACGGTCTCGTTCATCACGAGCCACGTCGTGGCGGCACCGTGGCGAGCGGCCGTGAGCAGCTCCTGCTCATGCATCCCGCCGTCTCCGACGAGCGCGACCACACGGCTGCCGGTGGCGAGCGCGGCCCCCACCGCGCCGGTCCCGAGCGGTCCGGTCCCGACCCGGAGGCGGGGGGTGCCGAGCGAGAGGTGGCGAACGGCGAGGTCGGCGGCGGGCCCCGGCCCGGCCATCAGGCGCGCCGCAGATCGCTCGACACACACGCGCTGGACGGACGCCATCAGCGCCGCGTGCGAGATCCGGCGGGACGGCGCGGGCAGGGGCAGCGACCGGACCTCGATCTCCGCTTCGCGGCCGCGAGGGAGGCGGTCGAGGAGCCCGGTCACCACGGACCGAACGGAGCCCGACACGAGATCGAGCGCGCGTGGCTGCAGCGTTCCGGCGGGCAGCTCCGCCGGCACCGCGACCACGTCGCAGCCCTGGAGGATCCCGGCGTCGGCGTCGATGTGGGGGGAGCCGATCAGGAGGAGGGTCTCCGGACGCGTGCGCAAGGCCCCGTCGATCCCGAGCACGCCGGCATGGAGCGGGTGCCCGTCCGGGAAGACACCCTTGGCGTGGGCGGTCACCAGGACCGGCGCACTCAGGGCCTCGGCGAGCGCGCGGACCTCGCGGTGGCACCCTCGCGCTCCGAACCCGGCGACGAGGGCGCACCTCCGGGACCGGAGCCTGCGGGCGAGGTCGGCGAGCACGCGGGGGTCGGGCTCGGCACGGTGGACCTGCACCGGAGTGCGCACGAGCTCTGCCCGCTCCCGCAGGACAGGGCTCGAGAGCGCGAGGTGGGCGACGAAGCCGGAGTCGCGGCCCCTCCCGAGCTCGATCCGCTGGAGCAGCCCGGGCAGCGCACCGGAGTCGTGGACGGACACGTCGAGGTCGGCGGCCGCGCACAGGGCGGACCCCGCGAACGGCCTGCCCGACAGCACGATCACACGTGCACCCTCGCGTCGGGCCGCGCACAGGCCGGGATGGGCGCGCTCGAGCGCGGAGGGGTCGGCGAGCAGAACGGCGACCGGGGCTTCCGTGGCGAGGGAGGCCTCGCTCGCACAGTACGCGGCCCCGGCCTCGTTCTGGCAGGCCACGAGACTCAGGTCGGTGATCCCGGAGAGCGCCGTCCACAATGGCTCGATTCCTTCGCCACGCACCGCGAACACCCACCGGACCCCGAAGGCGACGAGCCATGCGGCGAGGGGGTCGGAGGCCGTGTGGGCACCTCCGGGGGCCGGGTTCGGGGGCGGGTCGTGGTCCATCGGGTCTCCCAGCCCGGTCCAGTCCGGGCGCGCCCGCGGAGATTCAAGGGGCGTGCCAGGGAGAGGGACGTCAGAACGCCGAGAATCGGCTGATTCGGGCGTCGCGCGCGTGCGTTTGCGCGCCCGAATGCGCGCCAATTCAGGGAGGAGTCAGCGAGCCAGCTCGCTGAAGGCTCCCGGTCACGGGAATTCAGGGCTGCAGCCAGCTCCGCAGCGCGTCGAAGCCGTCCGGCTCGCGCCAGAAACAGTAGTGCGGGTCGTACGTCCCGGTGGCCTCGCAGGTCGAGACCGTGGCGTCGGGCAGGGCCTCGGCGAGCGCTTGGGCGGTGAAGTCGGGCGTCTGGCGGTCTCCGGGGGCGATGAGCACGTGGATCGGCAGGGTCTCGTCCCGTGCGACGGCCATCGGGTCGGACGGGTCCATCTGCCACTGGAACAGCATGGCGGCGGGGTGGAGCCGGTCGATCTGCGCCCACGCGGGCTCGGGCAGGCCGAGCACGGCGCCCAGCAGGCTCGCGGTGTCGAGGCTCTCGGGGACCTCGGCCCCGAACAGCGGGAACATCGCGGCGAGCAGGTCGGGGTCGATGCCCTGCACGAGCCCGGTGTCGAAGAAGTAGTGCAGGAACAGGCCGCCGGTGCCCGACACGAACGCGGCTTCGTACGCGCCGGGGTCGATCGCGACGCTCAGGTGGGTGGTGACGGCCCCGAGGGAGTGCCCGCTGGACCGCACGCGGCTCGTGTCGATGCTGACGCCCGCAGGCAGGTCGGCGGACAGCCCGAGCTCGACGTAGCGTCGCAGCAGGTGCCCATCGAGGGCGGTCTGGCGGTGGTTGTCGCGCCAGGCCGGCGCGTTGACGATGTTGTAGAAGCCGAGCGAGGTGCCGTACCCCTCGTCGATGAGCGGGTAGCGCGTCCCGTACAGCGACGCGTCACGCCCGATCACGGCCCAGCCCTCGTCGGCGAAGATCTGGGCGATCGCGCGCCCGTCGTCGGCGCGGGTGCGCCGCTGGACGATGTTGTAGGCATGCCCGCCCGTGCCATGGTCGTGCAGGACGACCCCGGTGGCCGGCCCTCTCGGGACGCTGAGCGTGATCCGCATCGTCTCGGGCTCGGGTTCCGCGAGCGGCCAGTGGATCCAGCCCGTGGTGACGGCCGCATCCGAGATGTGCGCCACGCCGGGCGACATGTACGGGCGGTCGGCGAGGCCCTGGTAGTTCAGGACCGGGAGCTCGGCCTCGTACACGTCGAGCGGCCAGGTGTCGTCGAGCGCGACGATCAGGGGAGGCGAGCCCGCGAGCGGCCCGTGGTGCGACACGGCGGTGGTCCCGTCGGCGTAGGTGACGGTCGCGACCGTGGCGGCATTCCCGGACGGCGTGGAGCCCTGCTCGTAGCGGAGCTCGGTGACGCGGCGCCAGGCCACGGACGGCGTGGACCACCGGGACTCGGCATCGGCGGCGAGCGCGCGGAGCTCTCCGGTGGCGTCCTGGACCGTGAACACGGTGGCGCTCGCGATGGGCACGTCGATCCCGAGCGCCGTGAGCGCTTCGAGCGCCTCTGGAGGTGCGGACCAGCCCGTGGGGGCGTGCGCTTCGGCGGCTTCGGTGACGACGACGGCGTAGCGTGCACCGGAGCGAGGCGGCGAGCCGAGGGTGGGGGCGACCGCGAGCGTGTTCGGGGCGTAGAACGGGTCTCCGCCGGGATCGGCGATGAAGCGCAGATCGAGGGGATGCAGGGTGAGGTCGTCGAGATCGATCCACAGCACGGGATCCTCGACGGTTCCGGGGAGGTGCGTGGGGAGGTCGAGGGGCCCGTCGAACCGGAAGTACGCCGGGGTGTTGTTGCCGAACCCGGCGGTGGCCTGCTCGACGCGGTGGACCCAGCCGTCGAGGATTCCTGCCGCGAGCGGGACCTTGGACGTGGGGAAGCCCTCGAGCACGGTCGCTCCGGGCAGCGCGTCGGACGGGAAGGGCACGTCGAGGAAGTGCTCGGCGCGCGTGGGGTCGATGTGGGCCGCGACCCCCACGGGGTCGGAGGGCTCGGGGGTGCAGGCGAGGAGGAGGAGGAGCGAGAACATGCCGCGTTCTAGCCGGAAACCCGAGACTGGAGCACCGAAAACGAGCGAAACCCTCGTCCCCGTCAGGCCCGCTCGCGTGCGAGGGCCGCGAGGGCGCGTCGGTCGGCCTCGGAGGGCTCGACGGACGCGCTACGGTAGCGGTCCCGCGCGTCGGTGAGCACCTTCAGCAGCCGCTGGATGTCCTCCGGGGGGTACGACCCGAGAGGGACCCGGACGGAGGTGGCCCCCGCGGTGAGCCACAGCGCGGTGTCGTCGGCATCCAGCTGGTCGAGGTCCTGCCACGCGACGGTGGTCGGGACGCCGGCCTGCCGGATCGTCAGTGTGTCGCCGAGCTCGAAGGTGGTGCTGTACCGGGTCCGGGCCTTCCAGAGGAAGGCGGCGACGGCGCCGAAGCCGGCGAGCACGAAGGCGCCCACGGCCGGGCACGTGACCTGGGGGAGGGCGAGCGACGTGAACAGCACGGGCGCGGCGGCGAGGACGTCGAGTCCCATCAGTGCGAACACCTCGAGCAGGAGCCGCGAGGTGTCGAACGTGGAGACGGTCGAGGTGTTGCCGGTCTTCTCGAACCGGATGCGTTCCGTGGCGTCCGACATGGCCCATCCTACGCCAGGGGGTGCAGACCTACCGCTGGCGCTCGTACACGAGCGTGGCGCCCTCGTTCAGGATGCCCATGCCCGTGAGGTGGATCGCGCCGGTCGACGGGTCGACGCGGCCCTCGCAGCGCAGGCCGTTCCAGATCTGCCACTGCACGATCACGCCGCCGCCCGTGGCCTGCCAGGTGCCGTACGTCTGCCCGCGAGCGGAGGGGTTGGTGCGGAACGAGCTGAAGCGCTCGAGGTTCTCGGTGACCTGCGTGCGCGAGGCGCCGAGCTCGGACTTCGTCCAGCCGACCGTGCCGTCGGGCCACAGCGTGAGGTACTGGGTGGTCGACATCGCGTAGCTGGCGTTCATGCTGACCTCGCTCGCGACGTACACGCCAGCGAGGCCCGAGGCGTCGGCGGCCGGTGCGGTGGGCTTGCCCCGCGTGAGGGTCTGGGTCTCGGCGCCCTGGGTCAGCGTCATGCGATCGCCCTCGATGCGGAGGGGGATGGAGACCGTTCCGGCGGGGCCCGTCAGGACGGCGGTGGTGCCGTCGTAGGTCCAGGTGAGGCGCTGCCCGACGTAGTCGCACGTCCCGTCGGCGTTGAACGTGAGCGAGCCGTTCCCGTCGGTCCACGTGCCCACGATGCCCGTGTTGGACGGGCCGGTCGGGGTGGACGGGGCGGATGCAGGGGCCGGGACCGATACGGGTGCCGGTGCGGGCGCTGGGGCTGGAGCGGCCGTGCCTCCGGTCCGCGTGAACAGCAGCGTGCCCTCGAGGTCGCCGCCGGTCGCCGTGAGCTGGTTGCCCGCGATCTGCACGGTGTACACGAGCCGTTCGCCGTACTGGTCGATCTCGAGCCGCCCTGGCGTCCACGTGTAGCGGAACGGGTCGCCGTCGAGCGCACCGGTGCCGTCGGCGCGGAGCTCCAGCGTGATCGTCTCGCCCCACATGGGGTTCGAGTACACCCAGGTTCCGATCGGTTCGTCTGCGAGCGCCACACCGGACATCAGGAGCGAGACCAGCACGGGAGACCCCTTGTAGCGGACGGACGCTACTCCGAGCGATCGAGCCCCTGCAACGTCCGTGATCGCCGACTTCGGGTCAGGGGACGGCGAGTGGCTCGGACAGCAGGAAGGCACCGCCCGTCCCGGGGGACCACGGCGTGGACCGCGCGCTGTCGGCGACCCACAGCACGTCGTGCCCAGCGGTGCCCGCGACCCCGAGCATGGCGATGCCGAACGAGCTGTAGTTCTGCCAGGGGGGGATCGGGGCGATCCACCAGATGGGCTGGGCGCTCGGTGTGACGGGCCCCGCGAGCACGCCGACCCGGAGCGCGGACGCGAACGCCACGTCGGTGACGGCGTCTCCGTCGAAGTCGCCGAAGACCAGGCTCGCCCAGGGTCCTGCAGCCCCGGCGCTGACGAAGCGCACCTGCTCGGGCAGACCGGGGCTGGACGCCCAGATCACCACAGTGGCCGACCCGCCGTCGTCCACCACACCGACCACCTCCACCGACCCGTCTCCGTCGAGGTCTTCGACGGCGAGCGCGAGGACGGGCCCGCCTGCGTCGGCGACGAGCGTGGCCACGTCCGTGAAGGGCGCGGTGGGCGGGAGGGCACTGTTCGGGACGAACCAGAGCGCCGACCCGCGGGAGTAGAGCAGCCCGGGCGTGCCGTCGAGGGAGACGGCGACCACGCGATCCTCCGGGGTCGCGTCGGGGAACGGCCCGGACGTGGTGAACGGCGGAGGACCGAGCGCGACCCCGGAGGTGGAGCACAGATCGGCGAGCCCATCGGCGTTCACGTCGCACCGGGCCAGCCATCCGCCCACGTCTACAACGCCTACCGCCGTGTCGGACGGCCCCTGGACGTAGGTGCCGATCAGAGAAGCGCCTTCGAAGACCATCGATTGGGAGTGGCCCGGAGCGAGAACGGTGCCAGTGAGCGCGACCTCGTCGAGACCGTCGCCGTCGGTGTCCCCCACCGCGAAGGAGCGCTTGCCGAAGGGGAGTCCGCAGGGGATCGTCCCCGACGCGTCGATGGGGACGACCGCCACCTGCGGGGCGCCGCCCCATGGCCACGGACCGACGCGGGCGCTGTCGCCTCCGCAGAACTCGTTGGACCAGTTGTGGTCTTCACCGACGAGCACACGACCGTCTGCGAGCACGTCGAACGACGACATCCCGTAGCCCGCCCAGACATCGGGATCGACGCCGCTGAGGTCGTGGAGGGGGGCGAGCGGGATGTCGGTGTCCGAGTCGCTGTCTGCGTCGGTGTCGGTGTCCGCATCGGTGTCGATGTCCGTGTCCGTGTCCGTGTCCGTGTCCGCATCCGCATCCGCGTCCGTCGGGACGGGCGCAGGGACCGGGGCGGGACAGCCGAACAGGAGGAGGACGGAGAGCATGTGGACCTCGCGGGAGCGTTCTTCCAGTGTAGCCCCCGTGAGCGCGGTCAGTGGACCGCGACGGGCTCGGTGGCGACCTCGGCCAGCCGGCCCTTGGCCTTCGACTTCTCGATCTTCTTGGGGTCGGCGACGTCGACGCGCGCCCAGGTGGCCTGGAGGCCGTGATCGAGCGTGAGCCACGCCTCCGTGCCGCCGACCACGGTGTGCCGACCCTCTTCGGCGCCGAGCACCATCCCCGCGGGGAGGTCGAGGCAGGTGAGCTGCCCGGACAGCAGGTCGAGCGCGAAGCCCTCGCCGATGTCGAGCTGGAGTGGGGTGGGCGCGCTCGAGGGGGGCCGCGCGACACACACCCGCCCCGACTCCACCTTCGGCAGGAGCCCGCCCTTCGAGGTCGGGGGGCCGGAGTCGGGCGCGAGCGGCTGGGCGAGCAGGTTGCCCCACAGGGTCGCGAGCAGGACGGCTCGGGAGTCCGGACAGGACGGGCCGGGCGCGAACCCCTCGACGACGAAGGTGCCTCCGCCGGGCAGGGTGACCGTGGCCTCCGCGGACTGCCCGAGCCCGCCCCACATGGAAGCCTGCGAAGGGGACACGTCGACGCGTACCTCCGGCGCCTCGGCATCGATCTTCCAGCCCACGCCCACCGCGAGATCCTCGAGGGACTTCGCGACCTCGCCGACCTCGCCGAACCCGGCGTCGGCGGTGACCGCGAACCGCACGGGCGGGTCGGCTCGCACGGGCGCAGGGAGTGCAGCGAACCAGTCGGAGTCGGCCTGGCGCACGGGGAGCGGACGCCCGAGGAACGCGGCCTTCTGCGCTTCGCCGGCCATGATCTCGTCGGTGCCGATCGCCGACCGCACGAGCGCCCGGATCTCGGCACGAGCGGTGTCGGGGTGCCGCTTGGCGAGGACTCGTACGAGGCGCAGGGCGCGCTCCCACGCGGGCTTGTCGGCGTCGGGGGCCTCGGCGAGACCCTCTTCGAGGTGCGCGATCCGCTGCTCCCATGTGGGGAGCCCGACGAGGTGGGCTGGGGTCTCTTCGAGGCCGGGTGCGGCGAGCGCCGACAGGACGATCCACAACATGCTCCGGTGCATATCGGAGAACGGCGGAACCGGCACGGCCCGGTTCGCGTCGACGCGACCCTGCGGATGATGGGGCCGGCGCCATCGGTGTTCCCGCGCTGTCGTCAGGCGCCGGCGAGCGCGAGCACGTCGTCGACCGACCACTGATCGTCGGCGCGGGTTCCGTAGTGCACGGCCCGGAGGACGCCCGACGGATCGACGAGGAAGTCGGCGGGGAGGCCGTCCTGGGCGCCACCTTCGAGGGGGTTGCTCGGACCGGTGACGAACGCCTGCACGGCGGTGGCCCACACGCGCGGGTCGGCGATGGCGCGGAAGGACCGCTCGACCCCGAAGTGGGCGTACCACCGGCGGTCGGGGTCGGGCACCACGGGAGACGGGAGCTCGGCCTGGTAGGGGAGCATCGCTTCCCGTGCCGAGTGGAAGAAGGTGACCGTCGTGACACCGGCGGCTGCGAGCGCATCGTGGGCGGCCGAGAACCGGCGGACCTGGAGGTTGCACACGGGACAGCCCGCGAAGCGCCGGAACTGCAGGTGCACGGTGCCTGCCGCGGGGACGCGGAGCGTGCCGTGCGAGAGGGTGTCGAGGACGAAGGGCTCGAGGCGCTCGCCGATGCGGCGCCGGGGGGCGTGGTTCTGCATGGTCTGGATGTACGGTGGCGGGCTGCATGGTGCTCATGCATGTTGGTCATCTGGATCATGGTAGGATTCGATGATGGTGGACCTGCCCGACCTCATCACGCTGCACGTCCTGCTCGAGGAGGGCTCGGTGAGCGCGGCCGCGCGCCGGCTGGGGGTGGTGCAGTCCTCGATGAGCCACCGGCTCGCCCGCCTCCGTGAGCGGTTCGGCGATCCGCTGTTGGTGCGGGAGGGCGGTCGCATGCTGCCGACGGCGCGGGCGCTCGAGCTCGCGGGTCCGCTGGCGGAATCGCTGGAGGCGCTCGAGCGGCTGGTCGACCGTCCAGGCCCGTTCGTGCCGGCCACCGCGCGGTCGACCGTGCTCCTGTACCTGCCGGACCTGCTGATTCCCGTGGTGCCTCCGCTGGTGGCCGCACTGGCGGAGGAGGCGCCGGGCATCGAGCTGCGCATCCGTGGGGTTCCGCCGGAGCTCTCGTCGGTGCTCGCGGGCGCCGAGGCTTCGCTCGCCGTGGTGCCCAGCCACTTCCTCGGGGAGGGCCTGCGGTCGCGGGGGGTGGGGCAGCTGCAGTTCGCGGTGGCCGGTCGCGCGGGGCATCCTCTGTTCGACGGCGCGCTGACGGTGGAGCGGTGGCTCGGGTTCCCGCATGTGGTGGTCCGGACGGGGAACGGAGCGGGGAACCTGCTGGATGCGCAGCTCCGCGACCGGGGTCTCGAACGCCGGGTGGGTCTGGAGGTGCCGTCGTTCCTCGCGGGCCTGCTGGCGCTCGCGGGCAGCGACCTCGTGATGAACGTGCCGTCGCCGTTCGCCGACGCGGCGCTGCGGCGGATGGGTCTGGTGTGCGCGCCGCCGCCGATCCCGCTCGCGAGCATCGGTCTGTCGATGGCGTGGCACGAGCGCTTCCACCGCGATCCGGCGCACCGGTGGGTGCGCGAGCGGGTGCATGGCGCGGTGGTCGTGCTGGCGTAGTTCCGGGACCGGTCCCGGAAAAGATCAACCATCTGGTTGATGACGTCTGCTGACCGGTTATTCAACCAGTGGGTTGAGAACAGGAGCAGAGGATGGGAGCGGCCGAGAAGCTGGACCAGGTGTTCGCCGCGCTCGCCGACGGCACGAGGCGCGACATCGTCGCCCGACTGGCCGAAGGCGACGCGACGCTCACCGAGCTCGCTGGGGACTACGCCATGTCGGTCCAGGCGGTCTCGAAGCACCTGAAGGTGCTCGAGAGCGCCGGCCTCGTGAGCCGAACCCGCGACGGGCAGCGACGGCCCGCCCACCTCGAGACCGAGGTGATCGACCTGATGACGGCCTGGATCGAGCGGTATCGACGCCGGGCCGAGCAGCGCTACCGTCGTCTGGACGCCTTGTTGGCCCAGATGCGTGAAGGAGACGAGCCATGAGTCACGAGACGCGGATCGAGATCGATCCCGACCTTCCCTGTGTGCGGATCATCCGCGAGTTCGACGCGACGCCCGCCCAGGTGTTCCGAGCCCACGCCGATCCAGAGCTGTTCGTGCGCTGGGTGGGCCCCGAGTGCATCGACGACACCTGGGTCGAGCGATGGGACGCCCGCGCCGGGGGCGAGTGGCGGTACCGCAGCAACCACGCCGGCTACGAGCACTGGTTCCGTGGCTGCTTCCACGACGTGCGCGAGGGCGAGCGCATCGTGCAGACCTTCACGTACGAGGGCTTCCCCGACGCCGTGTCGCTGGAGACGATGGACTTCCAGGCGCTCGACGGCGGTCGGTGCCGGCTCGTGTCGACCTCGATGGCCAACTCGTTCGAGGAGCGCGACGCGTTCGTCGCGAGCGGCATGGAGCACGGTGTGCGCGAGGGCTACCTGAAGCTGGACTCGATCCTGGCGGGCTGACCGCAGGGTCCTCGGGCGGCCGTCGGTCGGCGGTGGCGGTGAAGCCGCGCTGTCGTTCATCGGCGTCTGCGGCCGTGTTACCGTGGCCGGAATCGACGCGCGGGCCTCGGTACCCCCGGTCCGTCCGTCGTTTGGAGGACCGCCATGTCGCCCACCGAGCTCACGAAGATCGCAGCCCCCGTCGTCCTGCTGGGGCTGCTCGTGGGATGTCCGGTGGACGACGACAAGGGCCCCGAGTCCGACACGGATACCGATACCGACACCGACACCGACACCGATGCGGACGCCGACACCGACACCGACGCGGATGCCGACACCGACACGGATGCCGATTCGGACACCGACACGGACGCCGAGCTGGGCGTCCCGCCGTCGGGGTACACGTCGATCGCCGTGCTGTACCGGGGCAGCGAGCAGATCCTGGTCGGAGACGCCGACACGGGTGGCTTCCGTCCGGGCACGGCCCTCCAGGTCCCGGGGTTCGAGGCCCACAGCCTGTCGTTCAGCGGCGACGGCTCGACGCTCTGGGCCGTGCTGTACGACCCCTACCAGCCGACGTTCGAAGAGGACTGGCAGGTGTGGTCCATCCCGGTCACCGGAGGAACGCCGCTCGAGAGTGCCGTCGCGTTCCCCGTCGATGCCGGGTACCCCGGTGGCGTGGTGATCGGCACGGGGCACGACGGCACGGCGACGATGCTGTCGTGGCCCTATGGCGTGGGGTCTGCGTTCCCGGCCCGCGAGCACGCCTTCCTCGCGAGCTCGGGGCCCGGAGAGGCCTTCGCACGTGTGGCCGACACCGAGAACCCCGTGATGGTGGGCGCCACGTCGTTCGGTCAGGCGCAGTACATCCACCCGAGCGTCACGGACGACGGCACGGGCCTGCTGTTCCTCACGTCCGACGACGTGTGGCGCGTCGACCAGACCAACGTGTGGATCCCCGTGAAGGTGGGGGAGCGCGACGACCTCGTGTGGAACGGCATGTCGCCCGCGAGCAACGAGTACTTCGGCGGGCTGGCGATCTCCGGGAACGGCGCTTCCTGGGTCACCACCCAGCGGCTCCCGGGTGCGAGCGGCCCGGTCGATGCCCTGATCCTGGGGTCCTCGCTGCCCACCACGGGCATCGAGACCGTCCTGGACGTGGGCCAGACTCTCGTCGAGCCCGTGCGGATCGACGGAACGGGGACGAAGGTGGCGTACGCGTTCAGCGGGTCTGGCCCCTCGCGGGGCTTCGTGGGCGAGGCCGGAGGTACATACCGGGAGATCGAGGTCGACGTCGACGGGGTGATCGAGGTCGCGCTCAACGGGGACGGCACGCAGGTGTACGCCGTGAACGGCACCTACGGCGGGTTCTTCGAGACGGTCGACGGGCTCGGGCGCGTGCGGACGGGGAGCGGGGCGTTCACGAGCGCGGTGCGGGCGATGCAGATGAGCGCCGACGGGACGCGGTACGCGGCGCGGGTCGACATCGACGGGAGCAGCGTGACCTCGCACCAGGGCGCCCTGATCGGGTTCCACGACCAGATCGCGCCGGGCTCGCCGTCCGCGACGAACGTGGGGTTCGCGGTCGACCCCGTGGCGGACGAGCTCCGGGTGTTCGCCCGGGCGGAAGCGCCCGCAGGTGACGAGGTGAAGGACGTGTGGGTGCTCCCGCTGCTGGAGCGCTACGTCGAGCCACGGCGGGTGCTCGCGGAGGCCGACGATCCCACGTACCGCTGGCGGGGGGGCGGCAGCCTCGAGCCGGTCGCGGGCGACCCCGGTGCCTTCGAGGGCGCGATGCTGTTCGACGGCAAGTCGGCCGCCTACGACACGCGGTTCACGTTCCGGCTGGTGGTGGCGTCCGGGCCGGTCGATGGCTCGGCGAACCGCGCGGTGTTCTACGACTTCTCGACGTTCTGATCGATCACACGGGCACACCCTGACCCACGAGGCTCGGGACCCACGGAACGTGCCCCCTGTCTGGACGCCGATTCCTCGGCTATCGTCCGCGGAGCAGCGAGCGCGCTGGAGGCGTCATGGTCGCGTCGAGGTGGGTTTCGGGTCTCGTTCTCGTGCTGGCGGGGTGCTCTGGCGGTGGCGGCGGAGAACCCGTGGTCGCCTCCGTGGGTCCCGACGGGGGCACGCTCGTCGCCACGTCGGACGCGGGGGACACCCTCACGCTCGACATCCCGGAAGGCGCGCTCTCCCGCACGGTGGAGGTCACCATCACACCGCTCGCGGCGGGCGAGGACGACGCGCTGTTCCGGGTCGAGCCGGCCGGCCTGGCGTTCGCGGTGCCCGCGACGCTCTCGCTGACGGTGGACGACGACGACGCGGGATTCACGTGGATCGACGGCGACGGGCGTTCCACGCTGGGGGGAACCGTGGAGTCGGGGGTGCTGACGCTTCCGCTCCCCACGCTCGGGTACCGCACGAGCGCGGGCTCCCAGGCGCGGGGAGAGCCGCCTCCGCTGGAGTCCGGCGAGGGTCGCATCGCGGGGGGGCCGATCGACTGCGATACCGTGCTCGGCGCGATTCCGGCGGCCTACCAGAAGGTGAAGGCCACGGGGACGCCCGACGACGTGGGCCAGTTCCTCTCCGGGGTCGTGGCGATCAAGGCGCGGTGTGACGCACAGCGCATCGTCACGCAGATCGCGCAGTACTGCACGGACTACCAGGAGGCCGTCATCACGGCGCTCGACAGTCCGGTGTCCGCGGACGACGAGCTCGCGAAGGTGCTGGGTCCGCTGGTCGCGAGCCATGCCGCGGTGCTGAGCTCGGGCTCGGACTGTGACGTGAGCACGTTCGACAGCACGATGCGCACGAAGATGGAGCAGCACGTGGCGGCGCTGCGTGCGCGCTACGCCGAGACCGCGTTCGGGGACAGCCTCGAGACGCACCTCGACCACTTCGACGAGGTGATCCGGTACGAGGGGAACTGTCAGCTGGCCGGCATCGCGCCGGACTCGTGCGGTCCGTTGGTGAACGGGCTGTACCCCGACGTGCTCGACTCGCTCCGCAGCGCGGCGTACGCAGACTGTCGGGCCACGCAGAACCCGCAGTCGATCGCGGCGCTCTACATCGACGACCGCGACCCGGGTCAGCTCGCGGAGCGTGACAAGCCGTTCTTCCGGTTCGCCCGGTACACGAACGCGGCGCTCGAGGAGGATGTGCTGCAGTGCGCGTCGATGCTCGAGCTCACGGTCACCGACGACGCGCGGACCGTGCCGGATCACCTCCCGGAGCAGGCGCGCACGCTCGGTGGGGGGGCGACCCCCGGGAACCACTCGACGGAGACGTCCATCGCCGCGCCCGACGACGGGGCCATCGTCCTCGGTGGCGTCGTGCACGCGCCGCCCTGCACGGTCGAGGACCCCGCCCAGGACGCGCTGGTCGTGCGGGTGAACGGCACGGAGGTCGACCGTTCGGGCCGATCCGGAACGCGGTACCTCGCCGCGACCGATCCGATCCACCTGTTCGTCGAGGACCTCCTCGAGGTCGCTGCGCTCCCCACAGCCGGAGGCTCGTTCGACCTCGAGATCGTGCGCGAGGGGGAGGGCTGCCCCTCGTTCCCGTCGCCCCGCACGCTGTACACGGTGCACGTGGCGGTCGGCGAGCCGCTGCTCACGGCCACGATGCATGCGAGCTCGTCTGCGACCTCGTACATGCCGACCTCCGCCGACTGCGAGGAGGACAACGACGACGGCGTGTACACGAGCGACACCCTCCCTGCCTTCCAGCCCTTGCCCGTCGAGCTGGATGCGGGATTGGCCTCCGTCTCCGCCACGCTGGTCGGCCTCGACACCCTGGAGGTGGTCGGCACGTGGGCGGCGCTCGGCTCGATCTCGGCCACGTGCGCGGACGGCGAGATCTACACCGCCGACAACTACGGTTCGTTCCAGGTCTACGTCGACGTCGTGCCGCGACGGGACATCGTGCTCGAAGCGTTGATCTACGACGACCTGGCGGTGCTCCAGGGATGCACGCCCGAGGCCGGATGTACCCGGCTCGACACGGGTTCGGTGCTCGACGAGGGCCAGACGTACTTGTTGAGCGTCGGCGGCAGCGGCTCGAACTCGACGGGCACCACGACGTTCATCGGACGGTTCTCGCCGGCGCCCGCGCCGACGCCGTGACGCGCGTGGGCTGTAAGCTCGCGGGCGGAGGCCCGTTCACCGCCCGATGCCCTCGCGTGCTCCCCTCGAACTGCTGGTCGCCTGGATGCCCCGCGTGCTGTTCCGTGGGGTTGCCTGGCTGATCGCGACGGTCGTCCCGCTCGCGTTCTTCTCGTGGTTGTGGACGAACCCGGGCTACTCGGCGCTCCAGTTCCCGCTCCTGGCCGTGGCTTCGTGGCCGGGCTTCCTCGCGCTCCTCCTGCTCGACCGGCCGTGGACGCGGCGTCCGCGCGAGCAGATGCTGGGCTGGGGCCGTACCCTCGGGTACACGTGGGTGGAAGCGGGCGGGAGGACGTACTGGCCGGTCCGCGGGCAGGTCGACCTCGCGGACGTCCCGCGGATGCCAGGCTTTCGGGTGCCCGTGCTGCGTGCGGGCATCGTCACCTGGATGCTCGGCACGGTCTCAGCGGTGTTCCTGGGCGGTCCGCTGTCCTCCGGCCTCTCGGGTGCCGCGTCGTCGCTGTTCGCGCAGGGCCTGATGTACGCGCTCACGGTGTTCCCGACCACCGCCGGGGTGGGGGCGCTCGTGCTCGCGCTGCGCTGGGTCTCGGAACGGCAGCTGGAGAGCACGGCGTCTCCGCCGGTCCCGCTGTGGCAGCGCGCCCTCGGCGCGGGGGTGGCGTCGCTCACGGCCGGGATCGTCGTGGTGTCGGTCGTGGCGCTGCAGTGGTTCTCGATCCCGTTCGCGTTCGTGTGGCAGGGCGTGGTGCTGCTCGCCGGGCTGGTCGCGTTCCTCCCGGTCACCCGCGTGCCGCCGGGTCCCGTGCAGCGCTCGGGGCGGGTGCTCGGCCGGGACTGGATCGAGGTGGCCGACGCCATCCACTGGGTGTCGAGGAAGGACGCCTGGGAACGCCGCCTCGACCGGGGTGCGATCGAGGTGGAGTGGGACCTGTCCGGGTTCACGATGGAGGTCGGACCGGGATTCACGCCGCTTCCGGTGGTCCGGGCCTGGGGACTCGGTCAGCTGTGGTCGGGAGCGGCGCTGCTGGCGTTCGCCGTGCTGCCGGTGCTGGGGATGCTCGCGCTGTCGCTGATGGCGGGGGGCGGGATGGAGGCCGGTGCGTTCTGGGCCGCGATGGCCCTCGCAGTGTGGGTCGGGCTGTCGCTCGCGCCGTCGCTGGTGTGGCTGGGGCTCGGGGCGGTCGCGCGTGCCGCGCTGGGCGCGCTGAACCGGGCGACGACGGGGGGACGGGTGTCGGTGGAGGGCCGGGTGCTGCGAGCGGGGCGCGGTCGCTTCACGCTGGGCCGTCCGGACCAGGAGCTGTCGCTGACGTGGGGGCTCCGCGGAGCCGTGCTGAACCTGAAGAACGACGAGCAGCGCCTGAAGCTGGTAGGGTCGCACGCGCATCTGGCGGCGGTGGCGGACGCCCTGCGGCGCGTGGAGGCGCGGGGCTCGACGCAGGACGTTCCGGTGGCGCTGCGGGCGATCACCGAGCGGGAGGCGGTGTGATGGCGACGGACCTGGGCGGGCTCGTACGCGACGGAGACTTCGAGGGTGCCCTGCGTGCCGCGCGCGCGCTGTGGACCGCGTGCCACGACCCCGCGCTGGTGGGCCTGATGGACCGCCTCGCCGCGCACGTCGGGCGGCCCCCGGTCGCGAAGCAGGGACGCGAATCGCATGGCGCGGCCTGGGGGAGACGGTGCGCGGACGACGACCCGGCCGACGTGGACGTGCTGCTGGACGACCTGTTCGGACGGCACAACCCCGGCTGTGACGCGGGTGCGGTCCGGCAGCTGCTCGCGCGCACTCCCGACCCGCGTGTGGCCACTCGCCTGGCGGCGTTCCTCGAGGGTCGGGGGGTCAGCAGCTCGAACCGGGCGTTCTGGATGGCAGGGATCGACCTCGTCGCGAAGACGGGAGAGCCCACGTCCCTCGCCGCGCTCGAGCGGTGGCGGGAGCGACACGCGGGGCGCTCGAAGCCCTGGGGGCAGTCCGTCGCACGGCACCTGAACGGGGTCGTCCCGGTGGTGCACGTCGCGGCGCCGGTGCCCGGAATCGCGGAGCTGGCGGGGCGGATCGCGGGTCCGCGTGCGGAGGCCCGCGATGTCGCGGGGCTGTGGGCGGAGGTCTGGGCGGACCCCCAGAATCTCGCGGTGCGCGCCGTGCTCGCGGATCGGCTCCAGGAGGATGGCGATCCGCGGGGTCAGTGGATGGCCCTCCAGCTGGGCAGGGGCGCGACGGGAACGCCGACGCGCGAGGAGCGCGCGCTGCTGAAGCAGTGGGAGCGCACGTGGCTGGGTGCGATCGAGCCGGTCGTGCTGCGCCAGGGCACGGTGTGGGAGACCGGCGTGCTGGTGGCGTGCCGGTACGGGAACCGCCCGGCACGGGGCGAGGAGCGCACGGCGGACGAGTGGCGCACGGTGCGGGAGCTCGACGTGGCTCCGCAGATCTGGATGCCGGGTGCGTTCGACCTGCTCGACCACGCGCCCTTCGATTCGCTGGAGGTCGTGTGGGGCGTGCCCGCATACCACCTCGACGGGCTGAAGGAGCGGTCGTGGCGGTCCCTCGGGCTGCGAAGCTACCCAGCCCAGGTCGAGCAGCTGGTGGGGGGTGCGGCCGTCCTCGACGGGCTGCCGAATCTCGAGCTGCTGTGCGTGGAGCAGATGGAAGGCCTGGATCACGGGCACATCCGACGGCTGCTGGCCGACCGTCACGTGCAGCGCCTGGCGACGCTCCGGGTGTCGGCGAGCCTGGTGGAGGGCCTCGCGCACCACGTCCGGCCCGACGCGCCGGTCCTCGAGGTGCGGACGGACCCATGGGACATCCGGCTCCAGGGGGGGGCGGACGGCGTGGAGGCGGTCGTCCGGTCCCGAGGCAACCGGAGGGGAGCGCCGCAGCAGACGCTGGAGCGAGCGCTGCGACGGGTGGGGCCGCTCGTCCGTGTGACGATCGCGGATACGGGACCGGTGGCGCTCGATCGCGAGGCACTCGAGACGGTCCTGTCGGAGCTCGGCGTGGCGCTGACGGGGTGAGGCGAGATGGGCTCCGGGGACGCCGGGTTCGCAAGGGCGCGGCGTCCGCGGCGTTGCGCTCTGACGATCGCCGATCGGGGGATCGACAGTCCGTCCCGGCATCGGTAGATCTCCCGCATCCTCCCCAGCAAAGGGAGGGGAGGTCCTCATGACGCGCACATCGCTGTTCCTGCTCCTCGCCCTCGTCGCGTGCAAGAGCGCGACGACCGACACCGACGAGTCCGACACGGACACGGACACCGATGCGGACACGGACACCGATGCGGACACGGACGCGGATGCGGACACGGACGCGGATGCGGACTCGGACACGGACTCGGACACGGACTCGGACACGGACGCGGATGCGGACACGGACGCGGACACGGATTCGGACTCGGACACGGATTCGGATTCCGACACGGACACGGATTCGGACTCGGACACGGACACGGACACGGACACGGACACGGATTCGGACACCGACACGGGCTCGGATACCGGCTCCGACACCGGCTCCGATGACACGGGCTCCGATGACACGGGCTCCGATACCGGCTCCGACACGGGCACCCCGGGACCCGGAGCGTCCGCTGCGACCGCCGGGGACACGTGCCTCGAGCTCCTCGGTCTGGGCGTGACCCAGAGCGGGACCTACTGGATCGACCCGTCCGGAACGGCGCCATTCCAGGCGGCCTGCGACATGGTGACGGACGGCGGGGGCTGGACGCTGATGGCCCGTGTGCAGCGCGCAGACGCCGACGGTGTGGCCGAACCCGGCGACTGGTTCGTCTCGGGGGACCGCACGACATCGCTGGCCGATGAAGCGGAGGACGTGAACGGGTCGCCGTCGTCGTGGGGGTACGCCCTGTTCGCGCCCTACCTGACGGCACACACGGTGGTGGCGCGCTTCGATCTGCTCCAGCAGTCCGACGGCACGCGGTTCCGCTCCTGGTACAAGGAGGCGCCCGCTGTAGCGGTGGGGGCCTGGTTCGCGGCGGACACCACGCCGACCCTGGTCTGCAGCGATGCGGCCCTCACGACGGACTGCGTGAGCGGCACGATCACCCAGACCTCGGGCACCGGTGCACCGTCGGGTGCGACGATGCTCGATGGCATGGTCCTCAACGGGGGCTGCGGCGCGCTCCACATGCGTACGGACGTGGACTCGCAGTCGTTCTACTCGGGGGTGTGCACGTGCGACTTCGGCGCGACCGTGACGACCGGGTACCAGTCGCACTGGGGCCACGGGCTGAAGATCTGGATCCGCTGATTCACTTCTCGATGAGCGCGAGGACGTGGTCGGGGCCGGTGGCCTGCTGCCAGACGCCCTCCTGACGCACGTAGAACGTGGGCGTGCCCTCGATCCCCAACGCGACCCCGGACTCCGCCTGGGCGCGCACGAGTGCCAGGACCCCGGCGTCTTCCATGCACGCCGCGAAGCCCGCGTCTGCGCTCCACCGCTCGATGAGCGCGCTGGGCTGTGCGTTCACGTCGTCGACGAAGGACTCGAACCGCTCGAAGCGATGCGCGCAGATGGAGGCTCGCGCGAGGTCGCAGCGCTCGGGGTCTTCCCGCTCGACCCCGGGGTTGCACGGCGCACCGAGCGGGAAGTTCCGGAAGCGCAGCTCGGCTCCGGACGCCCGCGCGGCATCCCGCACCCGGGGATACGCGCGCAGGCAGTGGGGGCAGCGCCAGTCGCTGTACTGGAGCACCACGGTGCCCGTGGAGCCGGGAACCAGGACCAGATCGAGCGCGTCGTCGATCGCGAGCGGCCCGTGGACCGGCCTTCCGGGCTCGGCGGGTCGGTCTGACGGTGTGGGCGTGGGGTCGATCGCGGGCGGCTCGTGCTCGACGGGCTCGCTCGAGCGGGCGAGGTCCGTGAGACCGCCACACCCGAGGATGGCGAGAGCCCCGACCGCACCGAGCACACTCCGGAGTCCCCGTCGCATCCGACCTCCTGCGACCGCGTCGCGGTGAGGGGCATCATCGCATGCCCGCGACGACCCCCCGGACCTGCGGCTACGATGAGGCTCGACCGCAGCTCCTGGGGGATGCGATGCCAGAGATGAAGACGGGCGCGGGATACCGCGCCAACGAGCGGGCCTCGGCGCGCCGCGAGCCACGAGAGGGGAACGCGAGCTGGGACGACGAGGAGGACGAGGCCGACGACGCGTTCACCGACGAGGTCGCGTGCGCCGTGTGCGGCGAGTCCTTCCCGAGCAACCAGATGTTCTTCGGCGAGAATGGCCAGGTCTGCGCGGCGCACTTCGAGGGCTGAGAGCGCTGCCGTCAGCGCATTCCGAGCCAGGGAACCGGGACGCCCGTCGCCACGGCATCCGCGAGCATCGTGGTGATCGTGCCGTAGTACAGCCACAGCGTGACGTCGCGCCCTGACATGGAGGTGGCGCGCTCCTCGAGCAGGAAGGGCAGCGAGCGCATCTGCTGCCGCGCCAAGACGGGATCGACCGCTCCACCGACCACGATCTGCCGGCCGCTTCCCATCACGTCGGCGACCATCCACGCATACACCTGGCGCCGCGCCCCCACGGGCAGCTCGGCGTCCATCCAGAGGTGGGTGATCTCCACGGCTTCTTCGGGGGCGAACGGCCAGCGCGCGACGGCACCGGGCTCCGCGAGCGCGGCGTACCGACGTGCGCCGACTCCCACCCGGTATCCGGCGACCATTCGCCCGTTCCGCCAGAACCCGCGGCTCCGGCCGTCCAGGATCATGCTCGGCTGCACCGAGTTGCCCGAGGCCTCCTCGTAGCGAGTCGCGAACTCGACGGCGCTCGTGGCGTCCACCGGGCGAGCGGTCCAGCCCTGGATGGTGGAAGGCCCCAGGTCCAGCGACACCTGGTTGCGGGTCTGCAGCTGCACGGTCATCGGTCACCCCCTCGGATGGGAGTCGACCTCTGCAGCGGGTGTGCCAGTCTATTGTGTAGGTTCTACCTTAGAATGACAGCACGGATCGCGCGGATGCGCGCGCATTCGAGCGCACCCGGGCGTGTCGGCCTACTCACGACGCCGACCGGCCCGAGGACCGGACGGCGGGGTCGTCGAGAGCCTCGCGGCTGGCTCAGTGGAGCCCGCAGACCTGGAAATCGACGCTGGGCGCCCGACGCCTGGCGTACAATCACGAGTCGGGGGTGCATCGGATGGCGTGGGCGCGCGCTTCGTGGGAGCTCGTCCAGTGATCGCGCTCGTCGGCGTCGTCCTGGCCGACTACCCCCTGGGCGGGTTCACGCGGCTGGTCGTCCCCGGCGACGACGGCTTGTACGTGGAGGATGGATCGGGGTTCTACCGGATCCACCGCGATGGGCGGATCGGCGAGCGGGTCGTGGTCGAACACGGCGTAGTGGGGTGGGCTGCAGGCCCGCTCGTGTGGGACGGGAGCTCCGTGGTCCAGCAGACGCCAGACGGCGCTGCGCGTCGCTCGTGGGCGGTGGGCTGCCGTCCCTCGGTGGCGCGCCTCGACGACGGGCGCCTGTGGGCAGGGTGCGAGGACACCACCCTCTCCATCGACGAGGTGGGTGCGGTCACGCGCGTGGAGGGCCGGCTCCTGGACGCGCGGGCCGGTCGGGTGCTGCTCCAGCGCGCGGACGGCGTGGTGGTGCTCGAGGGCGGGCGCGAGGTCTGGCGCGATGCGGCCGCCGGATGGCTCGGCTCGCTGTCACCCTCCGGCCGGAAGGTCGCGGTCTCCGGCGACGGGGGCATCCTCGTCGACCTGACGTCCGGCGCGCGCTGGACGGTTCCCCTGGGCACCCTCACCTGGTTCGACGAAGAGCGGCTGTTCGTGGCCGGTGCCACGGGAGTGCTGCAGACCCCGGCGGAGGCCGCCGGGGATGTCCGACACCGGTACGACGTGCGCGTCGAGGCGCGCAGCCCGGATGGGCGTCACGCCGTCACGGTCGGTACCCGCGAGGCCCTGCTGTGGCACCGCGACGGCGTAGCGCAGGGTCTCCCGTCGCCAGACGCCGAGCGCGCCGCGCTCGCGGGGTTCATGGGCTCGGAGGACGGCGCCTACGGCGTCTTCTGGAGCCCTGACAGCGAGCGGTTCGCGCTCGTGCGGGCCGAGAGCGAGGACGTGGTCGAGATCTTCGCGGCGGATGGCCGCCCGATCCATCGGGTCTCCCGCCACTCGGGGGCTGGGCCGTACCTCCCGGACGAACGGGTCGTGACGATCGACGTGCCCCTGCCGACGCGATGGATGGCCGGGGTCGGCCATGTCAGCTTCGCGTACTCCCCGGACGGCGAGACGATGCTGGTGGCAGGCATCCACGGCGCCGAGTCGTGGCTTGCGCAGCGCTTCGCGGTCCGGCTGCTCCGGGCCTCCGACCTGAGCCTGCTCGCGACCTGGGTGGGCAACGGCGCCTTCCATCACGTGGGGTTCACGGACGACGGGCAGCCGTGGGCCTTGTCGGGCGGGCATCTCGTGCGGCTCGGCGTGCCGCCGGTCTTCCACGGCGAGGGTCTGACGAGCGCCTCGTACCACGGCGACCGGATCCTCCTCGACCGCACGGCCTGGGTGGATGGCGAAGGCCGGGGTGTCACGGCTCCCACGGGCATCGCAGGCACGAAGCGGTCCAGCCTGGTCGACGGCGTCTACGTGTTCGACTGAGGACTGCGGAGGTTCGATGGATGCCGATCTGAAGTCTCTCTACGACGCGGTTGCGCAGCGCGACCCGGTCGAGGTCCGGCGGCTGCTCGACCGGGGCGTCGACGTGAACGCGCCCCACCGCTGGCTCGACGAGCGTCCGCTGTACCTCGCCGTCTGCGACCCCGTGGATGTGGACCTGCTGCGCCTGCTCCTCGAGCGGGGGGCCGATCCTTCTGTCCTCCACCCGGAGACCGGCGGCACCGCGCTCCATCAGCTCCTGCACGCCTCACTGCCGCTCGACACGAAGCTGGCGGCGCTCGACCTGCTCATCGCCCATGGGGCCGACCTGAACGTCGTGGGCGAGTCCGAGCCGGGCTCGGAGTACGCCGCGCTCGACATCGCGCTCGATGCGGGGTGGGACGAGCTCGCTGCCGAGCTCCGCGCGCGGGGGGCCCGGCCGGGCCCCGGTCGGTAGGCCCGCTCGCCGCAGCGGATGTGAGACCGGACTCTTCTGGGTGCGCTGGGAGCGGCCTGCTGCCGCTCACCGATCGAACAGGAGCTTCACCAGGATCTGCACGGTGAGGACGCACCCGACGATCACGAGGATCATCAGCTTCATCGCCACGCCCAGGAGGTAGCCCAGCGGGCCGCTCCCCGCGCTACCGGGCGTTCCGCTGAACACGGGATCCGGCTCCAGGATCCACCAGATGCCGGACCCCACGAGGTACAGCACCTGCCCGACGGCCACGCAGACCGCGCCCACTGCGACGATCTTGTTCCCCAACAACACCAGGGCGGCCATCACCCCTGCGAGCGTCAACGTCATCGCTTCTCTCACTCCCTTGGTGAGGAGTGGTCATTACGCGCGTTCGCGAATCGCATTCGAACCCGGGATGAACTGTCTGCGAACGGTCCATGCGCTCGAGTCCGCCGGGGCTGCGAGGTCGTGGTGGTCGGCCCGGAGCTCGGGCGTGCGCATCGTTGACGACAAGGGAAATCCATTTGGTGGAGATCGACGGACGAACCGAGGGAACCGAGGTCCGTCCGTCGATGCGGGCTCGACGCTACCCGAGGGTGGTGTACGAGAAGCCCTCCCCGTGCGTCCTGGCGCCGTTGGCGTCGTAGTAGTTCACGCCGAAGTCCGACTGGCCCAGCGTGATGACACACCCCGAGTCGCCGTCCTTGAAGTCGTAGCTGCAGTTGCACTGGTAGACGACGTTGTTCCACACGAACTGGAGCGCGTAGTAGTCGTGGTACATCGCGACACTCTTCACCTCGCCGACCTGGAGCTTGACCCCCTGCGCCAGCGAGCCGACGGAGTTGCCGACCGAGATGCCGTCGCAGCAGTGGGCGGCGGCGAGTCCCTGCACGGGGCCACCGATTTCGTTGTAGACCGCGAACGAGAAGGTTCCTGAATTTCCTGGTGCCATTTCTACCTCCGATGGGGTGACCTGACTGTAGGGTGCGGTCGGCGACCGGGACATTTCGGCGTGCTTCACCGGATTGCAGCGCGTTTCGGTGCTCGAGACCCTCCTCCCGCGGACGAAATGGCGTGAAACGCACGGAAATGGTCGAGACGACGCCCATCCGTGACACTGTTGCGACCCTTCGGCCCATCGCCGGACCCCCAGGAGGACCCCGTGAATCATTCCATCAGCGCGCTCCACATCGGCATCCAGCACTACATCCACCTGGCGGACGCGGACCTCCGCGGCGCCAGCGGGGATGCGTCGAGGTGGGCCGGCTTCTCGGAGCACGAGCTCCAACTGGACCCGTCGGAGTGCATCCGCATCGTGTCGAACCGCCCCGGTGCGACGGCCCCCACGGCGGCCGGGATTCGAGAGGGCGCGCTCTGGTTGGGTCGGCGGCTCGGGTCGGGCGCGGCGAAGTCCGCCCTGCTGACGTTCTCGGGGCACGGGCTCACGATCCCGGGCGTCGGCAGCGTCGAGGAGGGATGCTCGCTCGCCATCGCTCCCGCGGACGTCGGAGAGGACTTCGCCAACGCCATCAGCCTGGAGATGCTGGAGTCCTGGATCGCTCAGGGCATCGGTGCCGCCGGCGGAGACGCGGATGCACTGCTCCCCGAGGTCACGTTCGTCATGGACTGCTGCTACGCGCGCAACGAGGCTCGAGACTGCCGGGGTCTCGGCGCTCCCGCCGCGATGGCCCGTGGCCCCCGACTCTCCCGGGTGATCCTCGCGGCCCAGCTCCACGAAGACGCGTTCGAGATCCGTACGGCGGACGACATCGAGGGTGCGCTGTCGCACGTCCTGATCTCGCTGCTGCGGCAGTGGAGGACGCAGACGGAGGAAGGCTCCGGGGTCACCTGGGTCCGCGCCAGCTACGGAGACCTCGTGTACCGGGCCCGCGCCGTGCTCGACGCCCTGGGGGTCGAACAGACCCCGACGCTCGTGGGCGATGCCCAGAACCTGGCGTTGCTCCCGTTCCTTCGTCCGGGAACGTACGTCGTCGCCGACCAGACCTCCCGCAAGCCCGATGGGTGGCGCGAGGCCGAGGAGCTGAGCCCCGGCTCCCAGACGTTCAAGCGGTTCACCTTCGACGACGGCTCGACCATCCAGGTGATGTGCCTGGTCGTGAACAGCGCGGACGTGTCGATCGGTGGCCAGACCTACGCGAAGAACACGGAGCACTGGCGCTGGAACGCGCCGAGCACGGGTCAGCGCGTCCAGGTGGTGAACGCGCCCTCCAGCATCGGCGACTTCACCAAGCTGTCCTGCTGCGGATCGCAGGCCGTCAGCAATGGCGACTGGACCTCAGTGTCCGCGCCCCCGACGGACGAGGTTCGCGGCCCCAAGGGCCAGAACTGGGGATTCACCCTCACCGCCACGTCGACCGAGCTGAAGATCACCTGGTACCACGACACCAAGACGGCCATCACGGCAGCACCCGCGTGGTTGACGAACACAGAGGTGAAGAGTCCCGACGACAGCTGGTACCAGACCACCCAGGTGATCCATGCGACCTGCTAGGCGGGTCGCACCGTGCGGAAACCCAGCACGCTGTAGTGCTCGTCGGGTTTCGCCGCGAACCGGGTGGCCGCGCGCGCCAGCGAGGGGTGGTTGTTCCACGAGCCGCCGCGCGCCGAGCGGTACCCGGTGGGGTCTCGCGGGTCGGCCGGACCCAGGCGACCGTCGACGAGCCACGGACCGTCGCGGTGCCAGCCATTCGCGCACCAGTTCCGCACGTGGCCCGCGCACGAGCGCATCCCATACGGGCTGCAGTCGATGGGATGCGTGGAGAGGGCCGTCGGTGCGGGGGCTTCCGCGGAGTGCCCCAGCATGCAGGCCCAGGTGACCTCGGGATGGTCGCCCCACGGGAACCGGCGGCCGTCCACCCCCCGTGCGGCCTTGCTCCACTGGAGCTCGTGCGGCAGCGCGCCTCCGAGGTGTCGCGCACACGCTTCGGCGGCGAACCAGGTCATGCCCGCGGCCGGCCACTCCGGACGCCACTGGCGGTGGTCGTGGTCGACCCCGAGCTCGAGCACGCCGTTCCGGGCCACGACCAGCGGGGTCCGCGCGAAGGTGTCCGAGTGCGGGAGGAGCTCCGCCAGCGCGCTGTCCGGCACCGACCTCAGAAACGCCAGGTACGCGCCCGCAGACAGGGGATGCCGGTCGATCCGGAACGCATCCACCCACACCCACTGGCGCTCCAGGGCATCTCCGGCGTCTGGATCGTTGCCCGCGAGGAACCAGCCGGCGGGAACGTACACCTCGTCGGGGGCGAGGGATTCGGGGAGTGAGATCGGAAACGGCTCGCTCCCACCGGGCGGGATGCCCGACCACGCCGCTCCCCGCTCGAGGAACACGGGGTAGCGCACCGGCACGCGTCCGGGATGCGTGACCTCCAGCACCCAGCTGCCGTGGGGCAGGTCGACCTCCACGAAGGGGGTCCGTCCGAGCGGGATGCGCTCGCCGTCCTGTCGCCGGCGTCCGCGCAGCTCCTGCCGGACCGCCACGACCTCGGCGCCTGGCGGATCGGTGACCAGGGTCACCGCGCAGCGACCCTCCAGCAGCCGCGCATGCCGGCCGTCGTCGTAGGAACCGAGCAACACCTCGGCCCGCGCCGCCGCCCGTGCGTCGCTCCTCGCTTCGGCCTCGAGGAGCTCTTCCGCGTGGAAGTCCGCCAGGGCCGCCCTGGCCTCCGCCAGGTTCGGGCTGCGCTGCAGGGCGGTCGTGACCCCCTCTCGCCACCGGAGCTCGAGGATGCCGGCGTCGCGCTCCAGGGCCTCCGCCTCGTCCTCCAGGTCCCAGGCGGGCGCCTTGTCGGCGGCCGGTGCGTGGCGCGGCAGCGGGACCAGCATCGCAGCGGCGTCCTGGCGCAGCTCCACCCCACGGGCCCGCAGGGCGCGGGCCTCCGGGCGCAGCGGCGCGACCTGTGCCAGGACCGCCAGGGCGTCTGCGCGGCGGTGCGCACCGTCCAGCCAGTCGCGGACTGCGTCGCCGATCGCGCCCGCATCTGAGAAACGGTCGGCGGGATCGTCCGCCAGCGCGTGCGTGATGACCTCGCGGAGCCGACGGGGGACGCCGTCCATCGCGCCTGGCACGGGCGCTCCACGCATGCGACGCGCCCAGATCTCGCGCCCCGTGCCCGGATCGAGCACCTGACCCGTGCAGAGCTCGTACAGCACGACGCCGAGCGCGAACACGTCGGTCGCCGCGGGGTGGGCGCCGAGCTCGCCCCGGGCCTGCTCCGGCGACATGTACCTGGGGGTCCCGAGCACCGCGCCCAGCGAGGTCTTCGGACCATGGGCCATCCGGGTGTGGCCCGGCGCAGGCTCGGCTTCGGCGAGGATGCGGGCCACGCCCCAGTCCATCACGAGCACCTCGCCGAACGACCCCACCATGAGGTTCGCGGGCTTCAGGTCGCGATGCACGATGCCGCGCTCGTGGGCGTACGCCACGGCCTCGCAGGCCCGGAGGAACAGGCCCACCGACCTTCGGGAGCCCACGGGACCGGTCTCGACGCGGTCGATCGTCCGGCCGATCACCTCCCGCATGGTGAACCACGGGATGCCGGCGGCGGTCGTGCCCTGGTCGTAGACCGGCACGATTCCGGGGTGGTGCATGCCCGCCGTGAGGTTGGCCTCGCGACGGAAGCGCTGGACGGCCTCCTCGTGCTCGAGCAGCTCCGGCCGCAGCGACTTCATCGCGACCGCGCAGCCCAGCCGGCCGTCGAACACCCGCCGCACGTGGCTCGTGCCCCCGCTCGCGAGAGCGCTGAGGTCGCGGTAGCGGTCGGTGTGGAGCGCGCCGCCCTGCGGCCCGTCCGCCAGCGGCCACGTGTCGTCGGGCATCGTGGGAGGCTACCGGATACAGCCCCGCATGGGAATCCTGACGAAGGAAGCCGAGGTCTACGCACTCGCTTCGCGAAACCTCGTAGGCCGCGGCCCCGAGTGCTCACTCGTGCTCGACGACCGTGCCGTCTCCACCACACACGCCATCCTCACCTGGAAGAGCGGGCGTTGGCTGGTTCGCGACCTCGCGAGTCGGCACGGAACCCTGGTCGATGGGGAGCGCATCGTGCCCGGAACGCCGGTCCCGCTGAACGAGGGGTCCACGCTCCGCTTCTCGGAGGTCGGCCCGGAGCTCGTGCTGTTGCATGCGGGGCCGCCCGGGCCGTCGGCCCACTGCGGAGGTCGCTGGGTCCACGGCTCCGACGGCGTGCTGGCGCTCCCCGACGAGCTGGAGCCCGAGTGCTGGGTCCTCGCCGACCCCGCGTGGCGGGTGGAGCGGGACGACGGGGCGGGGCAGGAGGTGGGGGACGGTCAGGAGCTGGTGTCGGGTCCCGATCGCTGGACGCTCGTGCTGCCCGCGGTCCTGCCCGTCGGCGACCTGCCGACCACCTGGGGCCTCGACGGCGGCGCGACGCTCGACGCCACCCGGCTCGTGCTCGCGCCGTCCCGTGACGAGGAGCACGTCGAGGTCACCCTCCAGCTCCCCCATGGCAGCACAGCGCTCTCCTCGAGGGTCCACCACTTCTGTCTGCTGCTCCTGGCTCGCGCCCGTCTCGACGATCGCGCCGCGGGCATCGACGAGGCTGAGTGCGGCTGGCGCTACGTCGACGACGTGTGCGCCGACCTTCGGATCCCGAGCAGCGCCCTGTCCCTCCACATGTTGCGAGCGCGCAGGCAGCTCGGCGAAGCAGGGGTCGCCGATGCCGCGGGCCTGTTCGAGCGACGCCGACTCAGCGGGCAGCTCCGCCTCGGCATCGCGAACGTGGAGATCCTCCAGGCCTGAGGCGGGTCCTCCGAACCGCACGACGGCCCCGTCTCGCGGGATGGCCGGCCAAACGGTCTTCTTATCGTATCCAACCGGAATCCAGGTGGCGCCGCCGCGCCATCCACGTCCACCAGGAGGCCGCTGGAGCGGCTGTGACACAGCCGCGTTCGGACACCGTGGGCGTCGGGCCCTGGGGGAGCTCGGGCTCGGGCTGTTCGGGCTCCGGCTCCTCCTGCGCGTACGGATCAGGGCTGGTCACGATCTCGAACGACACGGGCTCGGACGCATTGCCCGCGACATCGAGCACCTGCACCGTGAGCTCGATGTGGTCCCCGCCATTCGGCGACAGTCCGTCCGTCGGCGTCGGCCCACAGACCCTCGGCCCCACGACCAGGGGCGCACCCGCTGCAAAGGGCTGTTCCATCGGACCGAAAGACCCCGCGGGCCCGGTGCCCCAGAACCGGAGGCCGAAGGTGTCGGGCGGCACCGCCAGCCACACCAGCTCGGCCACGCCCCAGGTCCATGCGAGATTGCCTGCGCTCTCGTTCGATCGGAGAGCGGCCGGTGCCGGCGCCGTCGTGTCGGCCGGCGCACTGACGATGAACGTGGCCGTTCCGAAGTCGCCCCAGTTGCCGAGTGTGGTCTGGTAGACCCCCGCTGGAAGGGGTTCGTCGGGGACGACGACCACCGCCGCTACGCCCGACGTGCGGAGGGCCGGCCTCGAGGTGAATGGGACAGGATCTCCTGCCGCGTCGGTGAGCAGGATCGCGTCGTCGACGTACCCGAGGTCTACGAAGAGTTGGACGTTCTCCGGCAGACCCGAGGTTCCATCCCCCGGATGGAACGACGGAAACGGCCCACAGGTTGTGGCGTGCGCGATGTTCAGCGCTCCAGCGACGACCAGCATTCGACCCCCGACGGATACAGTAGCCGTCCCCCATCCGAGTCGCAGCCGTGGATTGCCGCCTCCGTCGGGACGTCGTCGACGCCGGAACGCCGCGCCTGCAGCTCGGCGCGAGGGCCACCCGGACACAGGCGAACCCAGCCTCAGCCCCGACCGACCTGCCTCGCCACGAGGATCGCCGCCACTGCGACCAGGTAGAGCCCCTGCGCTCTGCGGACATGGGCGACGGGGAGGGTCGTGGCCCAGTGACCCGACGTGGACGCCACGATCAGCGCGGGGACCAGCATCCAGGGCGCCACCGTCGGGTCCACCCGACCCTCGAGGACGTATGGCCCCGCTCCCGACGCAGCCGCGACCACCCCGAGGCACAGGCTGAGCGCCACGGCGCGGCGGAACGGGACGCCGAGCCCCTTGTACAGCGCGTTCGCGACGAGGATGTTCCCTCCACCGCCCAGCAGGCCCGCCAGGAAACCCGACAGCCCGCCTGCGGCCGAGATGGCCGCGAGCTGCGACGAGCGATGTCGGATCGCGCCCGTCTCGACCGCCTGATCCGGCCCTCCCTTCGCGCGCAGCAGCAACCCACCGATCGCTGCGAGCGCGACCGCTACGACCCACACGAGCGCATCGGCATCCATCCACAGGGCGACGCGCGCGCCGACCCACGACAGAGCGACGGCGGGCAGACAGATCACCGGAACCAGCTCCCAGTCGAGCCCGACCGAGCGCACGAGCGGGACGAACGCGGCCGCCATCGTGACCGCCTGCACCGCCAGGCAGACGCCGATGACCTCGTGCACCGGCAGCCCCAGGAGCAGCAGCACCGACAGCATCACGGACATCCCGTTCCCGCCCGTGACACCCGTGACCGCGCCGCTGAGGGCACCTGCGAGGACGAGGGCCGCGATCACGACCGGGCCGCGCGCGCTGCGAGCAGCGAGCCGAGCGTCCAGAGCACCTCGCAGGCCTGCACGGGGTCGCGCAGCTTCAGCCGGCTCAGGAACTGGTGGCGGAGGATGAAGACCCGAACGTCGGAGGCCGCCATCACCGATGCCGTGCGTGCGCCCGCGTCGTGGAAGAAGGCGATCTCGCCGAACAGCTCGCCCGGGCCCAGCGTGGTGAGCACCCGGTCTCCCTGGCGCACCTCGACGATGCCCTCCAGCACCACGTAGATGTCGCGATCGACGATCCCCTGGGCCACGAGCGTCGTGCCTGCGTGGGCGGTCACCACCATCCCTTCGTCGAACAGCAGCTTCCGGGTGGCGTCGGGGAGTCGGTGGAAGAAGGTGTCGGCCGGCTCGACCAGGAGCCGATCGACCTCGCTGAGGATGGATGCGGGATCGACCTCGATACCCTTCGCTCCCTCGATCTGGGCGACCAGATGGTCGACGGGCACGCGCTGCACGACACCGTCGTCGATGGCGGCCTGCGCCGCGGCGAGCAGGGGGCTCGACACGCTGCGCAGATGGGCCAGATCCCCGGTCAGCGCGATGAGCGGGAGGAGGATGCCCCGGTAGCTCATCACGGGTGGAGCGCCGTACGGCCGTAGCCCCATGCGTCGGTACAGGCGGAGGAGGCCGGGAGTACAGTCGGCGAGCATGTAGCCAGCGCCCGACCGGACCACCGCGTCGGTGATGGCGCCCATGGTGAGCGTCAGGAAGCGCTGCCCGCCGCGGGAACGCTGGCGGATCATCAGCGCGGTGATCTCGAACCCGGCGAGGGCGTCGAGCCCGTCGAGGAGGTCGCACCGGTAGGTTCGCGTGATGCTGTCGGGACGCTCTCCGGGGCCCCAGCTCCGAACCCGAAGGCTGCCGACGACGTCGTCTGGGGTGCCGATGTAGTAGAGCGTGGTCCGCTCGTCCTCGTCGTCGGGTTCGACCAGACGACCCGCGACGTGGTCGACACCCGGGGCTTCGCGCCGGCCCTGGCCGAGGACGTAGATCTCGTAGCGCTGCCGGTAGATCGCCTCGCGCGCAGCTTCCGTCCGGGCGACGTGGCAGCCGTCGCGGCTCTGTGGAGGGTCGGTACGCGGGCCCACCGGTTCACCCCGTCGTCAGGCCTCCGACTACCCGGTTGCACTCCGACTCGCACAGGAGAGGTGACCGCGGGTGCCTCGGCGGAGGGGAGCCGCGGCGTGGGCGCTCACTGACACGACGGCGCCACGTCGTAGGCTTCGTGACCCCAGTCGGTGCCGTTGCGGTCGAACACCTGTCCGTCGGCGACAGGCGCTTTGTACGAATCAGCCCGGCAGGTCGACCCCGAATCGGGCAAGAAACGCCCGCCCCGCCGAGCCCGCAGGAGCCTCCGGGATTCTTCGCCAGGTACGGCTTGTGGAAGCTTCCTGAATCGAGGCAGGTCCACCAATGTGGCGAGAAGTGGTCGAGGATTCCGACGAAGTGGACGATGGCGGCCCCGCTGTTCCTGTCGAGGTACTGCCAGGGGCTGCACCCGTTCACGAAGCGGACTAGGTTGTTCTGAGGGGCGGAACACATGTCCACGATTCAGCACCCCGGCGCGTTCATTCGACACCGGTTCATGGAGCCGCTGGGCCTTTCGGCAAGCGAGCTCTCGACAGCCATCGGCGTTCCCCGCTCGCGCCTCAGCGAGGTGCTCTCGGGCCGCCGCGGCGTCAGTGTCGACACGGCCCGCCGCCTCGCCCTCTATTTCAACGTCGACCTGCAGGTGTTCCTCGAGCGACAGACCGCATGGGATCTCGCACAGCTGGCGCCGGTGCACATCGATCCTGCCGACACCCAGGGGTTCCTGGTGGGTCCGCGAGGCGTGACCCCCATTCCAGAGGCTACGCGCAAGCCCTCGCCTGCCGCAGCGATCGTCAGTTCCTCGATGCTGGAGCGATTGCGAGCGAAGGCGGCGGAGACCCCGAAACCGGGGGAGCGTCGTGAGATGGTGCAGACGACCTACGCGAACGGCCAACGCGTCTTGGAGAGCAAGGCGCAATGAGCTGGGAGGCCCTGGAACAGGTCGTCGCTGCCAGAGTTCTCCTCGATGCGTTCGAGACGTCGGATCGACTGCGACGGCTGGGCATTCGGCACGCCTTGGTGGGCGGACTGGCTGTTGGGCACCACGGCCATCCACGTGCGACCAAGGACGTCGACTTCATCGTAGGCGACGAGGCGTTCCTGAAGACCGAGCCGCTCCTGGTCTTCCGCGAGGAGCTTGCCGATGTGGTCAGCTGGGGAGTGATCGACCTGCTCTCGACCACCGCGGATCCACCCCTGCAGGCGGCCCTGTCCTTGCCCGCAGAAGGCGAGATTCCCATCGTCGGGGTGCCCGAGCTCGTGTTGATGAAGCTGCGCGCCTCCCGACCGCAGGATCTGGCCGATGTCGCGCACCTGGTACGAAGTGGAGCGGACGTCGCGGCGGTGTTGGAGTTGCTGCGTTGGGCGGGACCGCAGTTCGTGCGACCCTTCTCTGCCATCGTGCAGGGTCTGGATCGGTGACCGTTCAGCGGGGCGGGGGCCCTGCAGGGTTGGACCTGACGGAGTGCTGCCGAGCGCGCGACATCGTCGCCCCGTCACTGACCGGTTGGCGAGTCGTGCTCGGGTGTGTCGTCGACACGGCACACCGCTCCTCGGTCGCGGACTTGCGCCATTTCCAAGGTTCTCCCGCAACGTACAGCACCAAGTCCTTGTGCACTCAGCCGTTCTCGAGAACTCCGATGGGGCAAGAAACCCCCGTCCCGCCGAGCCCGCAGTACCCACCCGGATTCTTCGCCAGGTACTGCTGGTGGTACTCCTCGGCGTAGAAGAAAACCGGCGCGTCGAGCACCTCGGTGGTGACCGCCGCATACCCCGCGTCGGCGAGCCGCTTCGCGTACGCCACCCGCGCTCGCTCTGCGGACGCCCTCTGCTCCGGCGACGTCGTGTAGATGCCCGACCGGTACTGCGTGCCGACATCGTTGCCCTGGCGCATGCCCTGCGTCGGGTCGTGGTTCTCGAAGAACACGGCCAGCAGCTGCTCGTACGACACCTCGGATGGGTCGAACACCACCTGCACCACCTCGTTGTGCCCCGTGAGCCCCGAGCACACCTCCTGGTACGTCGGGTTCGGGGTGAGCCCGGCCTGGTAGCCCACGGACGTCGACCACACGCCCTTCGTCTGCCAGAACTTCCGCTCTGCGCCCCAGAAGCAGCCGAGCCCGAAGTAGGCGACCTCGAGCCCGTCGGGCCACGGACCCTTCAGGGGGTGCCCGTTCACGAAGTGCGTCGCGGGAACCCCCGGCATCTCCGCATCGCGCCCGGGCAGCGCGCTCTGCGCCGTGGGCATCACCGTCTTCTTGCGACCGAACAGGGCGTCGAGCATGACCACCTCCGAGCGGTCACCGTATCCACGGTTCGCGGCGCTTCAAGCCACGCGCTCCATCGGCACGAAGGTGAACGAGGCCAGACCGACCTGGATCGTCCGCGGGACGCCGGCCTGGTAGCCGCGTCGCTCGTAGAACCTCACGGCCTCCGGCGACGCATCGACGCGGATGCGCGTGCACCCTCTGGAGGTGGCCTCGGCTTCGAGGGCGTCCGTCCACAGGGTGCCCGCCCCCGGCACAGGGCCCGAGCGTCCGCAGTCTCGAACGGCCGGCCGTCCATCGTCCGGGTGTAACGTCGCTACGCTCGCGGTTCACCGGGTCGCTCGCCCCCGCCGACTCCATCGCCGCCGGCTGTGGGCGGGCTCCACGCCGCGTACGGGAAGCCGAACGCGAACACCACGAACGGGATGACGACTCCCGACTTCACGGCGTGCACGACGTCGGCCTGCACGGGCGAGATCACGTCGAGCGCGAGCACGGCGAGGAACGGCGACCCCAGCAGCGCGGCCGTGGAAATGGCGAGCGTCCACACCCGCACCGGGTGCCCCAGCATCCGGCCCAGCCCCCACGAGAGGGCGGAGCGACCAGCCCCAGCGTGCACAGCGCGACCAGCCACTGCAGACGGAACAGACTGAACCGCTGGAAGATGCCGAACAGGAAGGTGTGGACGAGCACGACGGTCACCACCGCATGCACGGCTGCCAGACCGAGCAGCCCCCAGCGCCGACCCGTGTGCACGACGATGGGCGTCTGGCCCAGCCACGCCAGGAACGCGAGAACGCCCACGGGCACGACCCAGTGGAAGTACTGCACCCAGATCAGTCCGTGCCAGCCGTGCCATTCCACCTCGGCACGCCAGAAAGCGCCGAGCAGGGCGGCCAGGAGCAGCAGATCCACGAGCGGCCTCATGGAGCCCACACACACCTGTCCACCGCGCTGGACACCACGATCCAACGCCGAGATTCGTTGACAGTGGAAACACCCGATCCGGGTCGAAGGAGGGTGGACACGGCGTTATGGTGCCGGTGCGAGGTCCTCCTGGCAACGCCGCCCACCGAATACACCCCCGACCTGATCGACCGATACACGGACTACCGGAAGTTCGTCGTTCACGCGCTGGAGCTGATGGGGCGTAGTCGGCGGGATCTCGCGGAGGTCCTCGAGCTCTCCGACTCGATGCTGAGCCAGGTCCTGTCCCGCAAGCGAAGGCTGCGCGCCACGCTGGTGCCCGCGCTCGCCGACTTCTTCGGGCTCGGCGAAGACGGCCGGCAGATCCTCGCGGCCCTCGTCGACCTCGACAACGAGTCGGCGCGCGCGCGCCGCACGGCGTGGGCGACCATCCAGGCGCACCAGCGGTACCTCGCCGAGGCGCGCCCGGCCGACGACATCCTCGAGCTGATGTCGAGCTGGTACATCGCCGCCACCTGGGAGCTGGCGGCCTGCGAGGGCTTCCAGGCCGACCCCCGATGGATCGCGAAGGCGATGAACCCGCCGATCACCGAAGAGCAGGCGCAGCACGCCCTCCAGACGCTGCTCCGCGCCGGCATGCTGGAGCCGGCCGCGGATGGAAGCCTCAAGACGGTGGATCAGGTGGTGTGGACGGAACAGATCGTGCCGCAAGGCCCCCGCGCGATGGCGATCATGAGCCTGCAGCGGGGCGTGTGGGACCTGGCGCACTCGAGCTACGAGCGGTTTCGCGCCAACGAGCGGCACAACAGCGTCAGCGTGTTCGCCCTCAGCGAGGATCGCTACGAGGCCGTCGTGACGCGGCTGCGTGCGGTGGAGCAGGAGCTCATGGTGCTCACGGCGTCCGAGTCCGATGAGCAGCCCAACCGCGTGTTCGCGCTGGGCGTCGCCATGTTCCCGATCACCGACTACACCGACTCGTTCGAGCCCGACACCACCACCGACACCCACGAGCCCTAGGAGCCCGTCGCGCATTGCGCGGCGGACTCCTCCCGTGCCCAGCCGAAGGCGGTGCCCGCGCCCGTGCCCGTGCCCGTTCAGGCGGGCAGCGGCGCTCGGGCTCGCCAGAGCTTGAGGAGGTTGTGGACGGTACACACGAAGCCCCACTCGGCTCGAGCCGCTTGGAGGCCCCGACGCGTCATGTGGCGGAATCCCATCGCCTCCTTGATCTGGCCGAATACGGGTTCGACCATCCATTTCCTGGCTCTGTACTGTTCTCTCCCTTCTGATCGCTTCAGCTTCGCTCGCATCCAGTCCCGAGCCGTTTCCGGCGGATCTGAACCACTCGAATCGTCGACGATGTAGCTCTCCCGACCCGTGGCGATGTAGCCATCGATGCCGTTTCGTTCGAGGTATTCGGCGTTGGGCTCCGACCAGTACCCGGTGTCTGCGAGGAAGACCTCGGGCCGTTCGCCCACATTCGCTTCCATCCGGTCCAGCAGCGGCCGGAGGTAGTTGGTGTCGGGGGCAGCGTTGGACAGCGCGTGGGCCACGATGAGCTGGTCTTCCGTCGCGACGACCTGCCCGGGCCTTCTTCTTCGCCATGTGGTCGTAGCTCATCGCCTTGTGCTTGCTGGCGTCCGCCCGATCGGGAAATCGTAGCTTCCCGTGTCACCTGCACACGGGTACAACTGTCACCTATGTCCCGTCTTGGACCCTGCACGAATCGGGCACGGGCACGGGCATGGGCACGGGCACGGGCACGGAAGGAGCCACGCGCGACGGGCTCCTAGCGCGAGGTCTCGAGCACGCGGCAGTAGGGCTCGTCGACCGGGCTCGATGCCCACCAGTCGGGCCCGCCGTCGGTGAACACGTACTCCGTGCGCATGGCGCGGATGCGCTCTTCCGCTTCTTCGCCAACGTGGATGCCAACTTCCGCTCAGGGCGTCCCGCCTGTCTCGGCGTCGTGCTGCGGCACCTCAAGCTCGGCTGCGTCCGCTTCGCCGGCGAGCTCGGCCATCGCGGCCGATTCCACTTCGTGCGCACGCTCATCCACGCTTCGGCCAGCACCAGGACGGATTGGTTCTCCATCCTGCAGCGCCGCGTCATCCGATTCGGTGACTTCGGTGAGGCCGAGGACTGCGGAGCGGTTCTCGGCTTCGCTGGCGTCTGGAACGCGGCCGAGGCACCCGTTCAAGTGGACATGGAGGCCTGGATGCGGGCCGCAATCCGCGGCGGCGCCCGCCCATCGCCCATACTGGATGGCATGCCGAAGCTCGCCGCTGATCAAGCCTTCACGCCGACGCCACCACCGCCCAGCTCCACGAGCAGCCGGGCGTCCAACACCTCCGCGTACAGCAGGAGTCGCCATCGTGATCGAGTCCGGCCCGGCTGGCGCGCCTTCAAGCTATCGCCTGCCTCGTGCGCGACACGAGCACCCTGTGGTGCCCGATCGCGGACCACCGCGGTCGCTGGGAGCACACGGCATGCGCGCAACACGCTCGGAACTGGTCGATGCGCTCATGCAAGAGTTCGGCTGGGTGCTCACTAATGTCGACGGTGAGCACCGGAACGAATCTCCGATCCGAAGTACTAGGCCCCGTCGTGCCTCTCGGGGCGTCAGTCCATCGACGGGATCAGGACCACCGAGCTCTGGTTCGGGAGCGTGCCCTCAGCGACGTACCAGGGCAGCACATCGACGGTCTTCAGCGGGTCGAGGCTCACGGTGGTCTGGTCGGGCGTGGCTACGATCGTGAACCCGGGGCCGTCGAGCACGACGTCGCTTCCCCAGTACCAGGTGGCGCTGCAGAGGTCGCCGCCGTTGATCGTCTTGCCGTACCCCGCGACCGGGTCGACCCACTGCTTGACCGAGTAGTCGGTGTAGCTGCCATCGCAAGCGTGCACCCGGACCTTGTAGACGTAAACATCACCATCGGTGAGATCTCCATTGGAGCGGTCGATCCGGAACTCGGTCGTGGGATTGCCCATGTAGATGCTCGCCTGTGCGGTCGGCGCCGCTCCAAGCGCGAACAGCGTGGTAAGGGCAATCAAGGGCCTGGTCATCGAATCGTCCTCCGGTTGGTCTCGGCGTGAGTGCCGACGCTCTGTGACAAAGCACGGTGTGTGCCAGGCGATTCACGGCGTTCGAGGGTTGGCCCTGTAGGGTCCGCACCCCAGGTCCAGACGTGGGTTGTCCACCCTGGTGGACAGTCGTGATAGGCCCGCCGGATGGAAATCGGACCGCACCTGAAGGAGCGTGACTTCTTCTGGGCTCTGCTGAACCTGGGCCTGGTCGAGGACCTCCCTGGCCTCCTCGAAGAGGCGCTGGGGCTCATCCTCGGCGTCGTCGGAGCGCGCCGCGGGTTCATCGAGGTGCGCGACCCGTACGGGAACCACACCTGGTCGCGATCCACGGCGCTCGACGACATCGAGATCGACGTCGTCCGGCGCAGCCTGTCCACCGGGATCATGCGCGAGGCCCTCACCAGCGGGGAGACCATCCAGACCGCCAGCGCGGTCACGGATCCGCGGTTCAGCAACCGAGACAGCGTCCAGCGCCACCACATCGAAGCCGCGGTCTGTGCGCCCATCGGCGGCGAGAGCCCGGTGGGCGTGGTCTATCTGCAGGGGCGAGCCGAGCCCGGTCCGTTCGAGCGCGAAGCCGTCGAGCGCATCGAGCTGTTCGCGCGCCACCTCGCGCCGCACGCCGACCGTCTGGTGCGGCTCGAGGTCCAGTCCGTCGACCCCACCCGACCCTGGCGCGAGCGCCTCAAGGCCGACGAGCTCGTCGGCACGAGCCAGGCCCTCGCGAACCTCCTGCAGGAGCTGGCGATGGTCGCGCCCCTCGATCTCGCGGTGCTGCTCCAGGGTCCGACGGGCAGCGGGAAGACCAGCGTGGCCCGGGTGATCCACGCGAGCAGCCCCCGCGCTTCGCACGCGTTCGTCGAGCTGAACTGCGCGGCCATCCCGACCGACTTGCTCGAGAGCGAGCTGTTCGGAGCCGAGCGCGGCGCCCACAGCACCGCGACGCAGCGCATGACGGGAAAGGTCGAGATGGCGCACCGCGGCACGCTGTTCCTCGACGAGGTCGCCGAGCTGCCCCTGCCCGCCCAGGCCAAGCTGCTCCAGTTCCTCCAGTCCGGGCAGTACTACCCGCTCGGCTCGCCGACGCCGCGTACGTCGAACGCCCGGGTCATCGCCGCCACCAACCGCGACCTGCAGGAAGCCGTCGCCGCGCGGGAGTTCCGCGCCGACCTGTACTACCGCCTCAACGTCTTCGCCGTGCGGGTGCCGGGCATGGACGAGCGGGCCTCCGACCGCGTCGTGCTGGCGCGGCACTTCCTCGACGAGGTCGTCCAGAAGCACGGCCTGCCGCACCTGATCCTGAGCCCGTCCGGCCGCCACGCCATCCAGGTCGCCGACTTCCCGGGCCACGTGCGCGAGCTCGCCAACGTCGTCGAGCGGGGCGCCGTCATCGCGGTGGGGCAGGGCTCCCTACAGGTCTCGCGCGGCCACCTGTTCCCGTCCCGACGGCCAGCGGTCGATCCCGACGCCCCGACCACCTACGCCCAGCACCTCCGGGTCTTCCAGCACGACCTCGTCGAAGCCACCCTCGACGAGTGCGGCGGCAACGTGAGCGAGGCGGCACGACGCCTCGACATCACCCGGTCGCACCTCTACAACCTGATGGGGCTGCTCGACGTCAAGCCGAGGCGCGACGGATGAGCGGCACGTCGCAGCAGTCGGCGTCGAGGTAGTCGAGGATCTCGCCCGCGCCCCACCGCTGGCGCGGATCGGGGTTCAGCAGGCCCCGGATCATGGGCGCCCACACGTCGAGCCCGCGCCCGGCCAGACGGGGGTACCGGCCCTGCTGCTTCGCGACGATGTCGGCCTGCAGGCTCTCGCCGTCGAACGGCAGGTGGTCCATCAGGAGCTCGTACAGCGTGACGCCCAGCGCGAACCAGTCGACCGCCGGGCCCGACTGCCACAGGAACGCTTCCGGGGCCATGTACACGGGCGTTCCGCACGGTGCGACGGGCACGCCCGGCGTGTGCTCGGAGGTGAGCCCGAAGTCGGAGATCACCACGTCGCGCCCGATCAGCAGCAGGTTCTTCGGCTTGATGTCGCGGTGGACCCAGCCGCACGCGTGCAGGTGCGACAGCCCTTCGGCCACCTGGCGCATCGCCCGCGCCAGCGTGCGGGTGTCCATCACCAGCGTGTCGAGCGACCCGCGAGCGAGGGGCATCACGAGACGGGCGCCGGTGGCGTCCTCTTCGTAGGCGTACGCGCGCAGGAGGTTCGGGTGCCGCACCTTCTGCAGCAGCTCCCACGAGTGCTTCAGCGTGCTCGTGTGCTCCGCTTCCACACACTTCACCGCCACCGCGAGCGACACGGTGTCGGAGTGGCCTTCGTAGACCGATCCGAGCCGACCCCGACCGATACAGGCACCCACCCGGACCGGCGGCATGTCAGCTCCCATGGAACACACCAACACGGCTTCCCCCCCGCAACTGCGTCTCCACGAACCGATCCGGGTGAGCTGTGATTCCTGTGGTCTTCAGCGTCGGCCCCGCCCCCGAACGCGGCTCTCGACCATCTCCAGCTCCATGCGGGCGACCTGGATGGTCTTCAGCAGCTGGCGGGCTTCGGCGTCGCACATCTGGTTGGCGTTCTCGAGGCCGTCCATGCGGCCCTCCGCCTCGACCCAGTTCTGGATGTGCTGCAGCGCCACGAGGTAGCCCGGCGAACGCGGCGGACGGCCGCGACCCGCGACATCGGGACGGCGCTGGTGGAGGCTCGCGACCCGGCGGATCTCCGAGACCGTCCACTTCTCCTCTTCTCCGCGCTCGAGCAGGTCGCGCTGGGTTCCGGGATGCAGCGGGAGCAGCTCTCGCAGGTGCGAGATGCCGAGGTGCTTCAAGCGGGGCTCGCCGCACTGACGCCACAGCGCCGCCACCGCGACGTAGCGGTAGAGCGTGCTGACCGACACGTCGGCCTCGTTGGCGAGGGCGCGGAGCGACACGCTCTCCGAGGACCGCCAGGCGTCGGGGCTCCCGTCGTACACCTCGTCGAGAACGGCGCATCCCCACTGGAGGATCTCCGTCAGCTCGAGATTGCTCCGACCCTTGAGCAACTGCGCGATACCCGTGCTGCGATCCACGTCGACCTCCCCGATCCGGTACGAGCGCGCCGGCACGCTGGTTCGCCGGCCCGTCCCTGAACTGCCCATCTCTGTTTTGCCCCCTTTCCGGGGGATTGGAAAATCGCCCCTTTCACAAAATGTGAAGGTGGACCCTCTAGTGAGGTTTCACCAGTGCTTCTCAGAAATCTCGGGCGGCGTGGGAACACCCCTCATTCCATGGCAGACACCAGATGGGCGCGGCGCAGCTCCACCAGCCAACCGTCGAGCTCTGGCGCGAGTCCGGGATGTTCGGGGAGGGGGCTCGAGTCCCGCGCCGCATCGAGCTCGGCACCCAGGCGATCGAGCACCAGGAGGTGGGAGACCTCCTCGCCCGGGTCGAGGGTTCCCCGCTCGGCGGACCGCTTGCGCTCGATCAGCGCATCCAGCCCGTCTACACCGTAGGTTCTCGCGAGGACCGGCAGGTTCGCCTCGACCTCACCGGTGCGGAGCACGTGGATGCCCGTGAGCGCCACGCGGTACGCGTACAGGAGCGACTTCACCCGGCCGTCGCGGGCATGCTCCCGGCGCATCCCCTGCAGGTACCCGGCGTAGTGGCCGTGGCACCGCCGGGACAGGAGGTCGGGCATCCAGGCCCGCAGCTCCGTCAGAACGTCGGACGCCACCAGCTGGTACGGGCTCGCGAGCCGCTCCAGCACGTTTCCGTTGCCCTTCAACAGCAGCGACAGGGCCCGCCCGATCTCGTGGGTCGTGAGGTCGCACTCCGTGCCCTCGAACACCTCCAGGCGGTCGTGGGCGTCGGTGGGTCGGGTCAGGCCGAGCAGGGCTTCGGTCGGCGCCACGTGGATGCCCTTCAGGTCGAGATCGCTGTCCACCGACGGGAAGCCGTACTGGTGGCTGCCCGTGATCCCGCACATCGCGACGGTCCCCACGGGCGGATGGAGAGCCAGGAAACGTCGGGCGAGGTCGAGGTCGGGCTGCATGGAGGCTCCGGACGGGTGAGGGGAGGGACGTGTTCCCCCTCTTCCCGCATACCCACCTCCTCGTGGTGGCCGGTAGTCGCGCGCACGGCCTGTCCGGCCCCGACTCCGACGTCGACCTGCGCGGCTTCGCCGTGCCGCCGCTCCACGTGTACCTGTCGATGTGCCCGGGCTTCGAGCAGGCCGATGCGCCCGCCGACATGGACGTGTTCCGGCCGCTCCTGCGGCCCGCGGAGCGCGTGGTGGTCGAGCGCACGAAGCTCGAGGGCGCCGTCTACGGCCTGCAGAAGCTCGCCCGGCTCGCGGCCGACTGCAATCCCCACGTGCTCGAGGTGCTGTTCTGCCGCGATGCGGAGGTGCGCTGTCAGACCGACGTGGGGCGAGACCTCCGGGAGGGTGCGCACCGGTTCCTGTCCCGGCGCGCGCGCCACTCGTTCGGGGGCTACGCGACCGCGCAGCTGAAGCGCATCCGCAACCATCGCCAGTGGCTGCTCCACCCGCCGTCCGCCGCGCCCACCCGGGCGGGCTTCGGTCTGCCGGAGACCACGCTCGTGCCGCGCGATCAGCTCGCCGCCGCGACCGCCGCGATCCAGAAGCGGGTCGACTCCTGGGAGCTCGACTTCACCGGCGTGCCGAAGTCGACCGTGGTCGACGTGCAGAACCGCGTCGCTGCCGTGCTCGCGGAGCAGTCGCTGGGGGCCGACGACCGATGGGCCTCCGCCGCCCGCTGGGTCGGGCTCGACGACAACTTCGTGGACCTGATGGCGCGAGAGCGGCAGTACAAGCGCGCGATGCAGGAGTGGCAGCAGCACAACGCGTGGAAACGCAACCGGAACCCCGAGCGGGCCGCCCTCGAAGAGCGGTTCGGCTACGACACGAAGCACGGCGCCCACCTGGTGCGCCTGCTCACGATGGCGGTCGAGATCGTGGAGACGGGCGAGGTGCACGTGTGGCGCGGAGACCGCGACGCCGACGAGCTCCGCGCGGTGCGGGCGGGCGCGTGGTCCTACGACACGCTCGAGGCCTTCGCGGAGTCCGCGGATGCCCGCCTCGACGCCGCTCTGCAGAGCTCTCCGCTTCCCGAGCGGCCCGATCTCGACGCGCTCGATGCCTGGGTGGTCGAGCTCACCCGCCGCACGTTCGCTACTCCACCCCTTCCGGGCGCGAGACCAGCGTGACCGACCGCGTGTCGACCGTGGTTCCCGAGAGCACGTCGAGCTGGGCCGTGTGGCCCGACCCCAGCCCCGCGAGCACCCCGCGCAGGGTGCGCGGACCGCGGATGGTCTGCCCGTCGACGCGGAGCACGATGTCGCCCACAGCCAGCACGCCCTCTGCAGGGCTGCCGGACTCCACCGCGACCACGAGCAGCGCTTCGTCCTGACCGGCGGCTGCGGCCTGCGGGCCCGACAGCGAGGCCGTGGCTCCACCGATGCCCAGGAACCCGGGGTCGATCGTGCCGCGCTTCTCCAGCGCGTCGATGGCGGTGCGCAGGGTCTGCACGGGCAGCGTGGTGCCCCCGCGCACGAGCCGGTGCGTGTTCATCCCCACCACCCCGTCGGCCGACAGCAGCGGACCGCCCGAGAACCCGGCCGGGAGCGAGCCATCCACCTCGATCCACCGGTCGACCGGCGCGCCTGCGGGTGTCTGCCAGGCCCCGCCGAGCCGCGCGACCACCCCGAGGGTCGCGCGCGGACCGAAGCCCACGGGCACCACGAGGTTCCCGACCCGCAGGGCGTCGCCCCACGGCACCGCGGGGAGCTCGGCATCGATGGCGAGCAGCGCGAGATCGAGCGCGGGCGCGGCCCCGACGAGCCGTGCCTGCACGGACGACCCGTCGGCCAGCAGCAGCGGACCCGAGTCCCGAGAGCCCGCAGGGACGGTCCGTGAGTCCCCGTGGACCAGGTGCGCTGCGGTCACCACCCGCCCTCCGCCCACGGAGAAGGCGGTTCCCGCGCGTCGGGGGCCGCGCAGGCCCAACAGGCTGGAGGAGACGGACGCCACCGCGTCGGCGAGGCCATTGGAGAGCGCTGAGAAGGACATGGGGGACTCCGGGATCGTGTACCCAGCATGCGTCCGGCGCCCGCCGGGTACAGCTGGCCGATCGGGCAGGCTGCCCGACCGGGCAGGTCGGTCAGATGATCAGCATGCGGGCCGCACGCACGGCGGCCTCCGTGCGCGTGGTGGCGTCGAGCTTCTCGAGCAGGCCCTGCACGTGGAACTTCGCGGTGTGGCTCGAGATGTCGAGCACCTCGCCGATCTCGCGGTTGCTGAAGCCCTGCGCGAGCAGCTCCAGCACCTCGCGCTCGCGGGGGGTGAGCTCGGGCGCTTCGGGCCGCGCGGCTCCTGGGGGGCCGCTGAGCACCACGAGGCCCGCCATCACGGCCCGGATGGCAGCCAACATCGCGTCGGGCTCGGCCGTGCGGAGCAGCACGCCCTGATACCCGGCTTCGAGCCACCGATCCGTGTCGTCGGCATCCGCGACCAGCGCGATCGCGGGCGTGTGGTCGGGCGCACCCTCGGGGGCGTCCACCAGGGTGACATCCGGGTCGTCGTCCACGAGCTCGGCGACCTCTTCGATGCGCGCGGACAGCAGGTCGGCGTCGGAATCGGAGGACGTCAGGCGAACGCGGGGATCGGCGGTCGGACTCTGCATCGCGTGAGGATGGACACGGTCCGGCCGGCCTTCAAGAGGCTTCGGCACCGTTCGTGGGGTCAGGTGATAGACTGCGCGACCGACGGAGAGGATCGATGCGGACGACGGCGCTGGTGGTGCTGCTGGGACTGGGCGGTTGCAAGGGGCCCGTCGCGCCCGAGCCTCCCGACGAGGTGTTCCACTTCGAGCTCGACGAGCAGCTGTCGGGCGACGTGAGCGCCATGGTGCAGGGCACGAACGGTCGGTTGTGGGTGGCGCTGGGCGACGACTTCGCGGTCCGCGACACGCCCCAGGGGCCATTCCAGTTCTCGTCCCGCGGCGACCTGCCGCCCGGTCACATCACGTTCCTCGGCCACATCGACGGCTCCCGCGAGTGGCTGTTCGCGCACGTCCACGGCAAGGGCTTCTTCCGGTCCTGGGCCAACAGCGGCGTGTGGCAGCAGGTGCTCGACATCCGCGCTCCCGCCCTCGAGATCCTCCGTCCCGGCGCCCGCCCCATCCCCCGTGCGATGGCCCAGGGCGAAGACGTCACCTGGCTCGCCACCATCGGCGGCCTGTTCTTCACCACCGACGAAGGCGCCAGCTGGCAGGCCGCCGACATCGCGTCGAGCGGCAACACCAATCTGGTGTTCACCGACGTCGCGGCCCGGGGTGACTTCGTCGCGGGCGTCTCGGTGCTGCCCGACTCGCTGATCCCGGGGAACTTCTCCGGCGTGCTGTCCGGCAAGATCTTCTTCTCGCGCACGAGCGGCCTCACCTTCGACGACGCCGATGGCGACCTGGAGAGCAAGCACCCCACGTCCGTCACCCTCGCCGACGACGGCACGCTGTACGTGGGCACGATGGACTACGGGGTCGTCCGCTACGACGGCACCACGTGGACGCCCCTGTTCGGCCCCACCGACGTCACCGACGTGGAGTGGGTGAACGGCGGTCTCTCGGCGGTCTCGGCGACGCGGGGCCTGTGGCGGCTCGAGAACGACGACTGGAGCCAGGTCGCGCCGAGCACACCCGGTGTGGGGGTCGAGGGCGGCACGGGCATCGTGCGGGGCGGAGACGTGTACACGCTCGTGTCGGGCGCCGGCGACGCCGCGCCACCCGCGAAGAACGGGAAGGTGCACGTCGCGCTGTCGTTCCACGTCAACTACTACCACTCGTACCGCGGCGACACCCCCACGGAAGACGGCTTCGGTCGCGACATCCGCATCATCCGGTCGGTGCTCGACTGGCTCGACGAGTACCCGCTCGTGCGGGCCGACTGGGACTCCGACAACGCGTTCACCACCGACGACTGGATGGCGTCGTACAGCCCCGACATCATCGACCGCATCCGCGCGCGTGTGGCCACGAACCAGGACGCCGTGCGCCTGATGAGCTGGAACAACGGCGCGATGGCGAGCTCCACCGACGACGAGTTCCGCGAGGCCGTGCAGCGCGCAAAGGTCTCGAACGAAGAGGCGTTCGGGTCGTGGGTCCCCGGGGTCCAGCCCCAGGAGAACATGATGTCGCCCGACGACATCGCGCGGTACACCGAGCGCGGCATCGAGTGGGTCACGCTGTTCTACAGCGCGAACGGCTTCACCGGTCCGCGCAACGACATCCGGCTCGACGGTCTCGCGGCGTACAACCCGTTCGAGCTCGGCGACCCCTCGAGCCTCGCGTCCATCCAGGCCGTGCCGGTCTACCACCACGCCGACCTGCTCGATCACGGCGGCCTGCGCGGCTGGGTCTCCCAGCTCAACGCGGCGTACGACGAAGACACGCTGCTCGTCATCCACTTCGACGCCGACGGCGACTCCTGGGAGTTCTTCGACCGGGAGCTGGCGTCCATCGCCGATCTCTCGTTCGTCGAGTACACCACCATCGGCGACTACGTGAACACCCACGGCCAGACCGAGAGCGTCGAGCTCCCGGGCGACGTCGCCGACGGCGTGGGCGACGGGTTCTCGTCGTGGGCCGACAAGGCCACGAACCAGGAGGTGTGGACCAAGGTGGAGCGCGCCCGCCGCATCGAAGCCGCTGCGCGGTTCGTGGGGGGCACCGACGTCCAGACCACCGCGGCCGCCGACGCCGCGCTCGAGCCCCGCCTGCTCGCGCTGTCCACCACCAACTACGGGCTCGCGGCGCCGACCCTGCACCCCGACCGCGTGGCGAGCGCGAACCAGTACGCCGACGAGGCCGTGTCGGCGGCCCTCACCGCATGGACGCTCGCCGAGAACACCGACCCCGTGCCCGGGTTCGAGCTCCAGGTCGTGAACCCGCGTGACGCGTCGGGTCCCGTGCCCATCCCGTTCCAGCTCCGGCTGCCGAACGGCGTGTGGGAAGGGGAGACCGGCCTCATCATCGACCGAACCGGCACGCCGCTCCCGCTGCGGGCGTGGTTCTCGCACCTCGACCCGGGTCCGAACGAAGACGTCATCAACGTGGTGGTCCTGATGGACACGCCCGCCCAGAGCACCACGCGGCTCACGTGGAGCTACGACCCCGGCGATCCCACGCACGCCACGGGCGACCTCACGGCGGCCGACGTGCCCGAGATCCCGCTGCTGATGCCCCCGATGACCGAGTGCCGCGGGGGCAGCGGTCAGCCGAGCGGAGGGCCGGTGGGCAGCGAGCTCGATCCGTGGGGCCTGCGCGCGACGCGCAACGAGGTGTGGCTCATGCCCACGTGCTCGGGGGCCACCACCGTCCGGCGCAGCATCTCGAAGATCAGCGAGTACCCGGGCCTCGTGGTCGAGGTCGACGCCACGATCGCAGCCCCCGAAGACGCCGAGGATCTGCTGTCCATCGCGCTGTCTCCCATCGCGTGCCCCGACGGCATCGCCGAGATCGAGTGGCAGTCGTACGCCGGCACGATCCGGTCGCGGCCCGTGCACGACCAGATCGAAGCGTGGAACCCCGTCACGAGCGACGGATGGTTCGGCATCACGTGCGACGACGGCACGCGCTTCCAGGTCGCGCTCGACACGTCGAAGCGCACCTCCATGGGCCTGGTGTCCCTCCGGAACGACGGTGGAGACGGGCTCGTCGCGCCCCTCGGCACCCTGTGGGGCGACCCCCCGTGGCACGACGCGCAGCGCACGGGCGGCACCGGCCTCTCCGACATCGTCACGCCGCTCATCGGTAGCCAGTTCACGCCGTCCGCACCCGACTGGGCGGGCAAGAACGTGTCCTACCGGATGTGGCTCACGGCCGACGTGCCGGGCGAGCTCCTCGAGCTGTTCTCGCACCCGCCGGTGGTCCGCGTCCCGCCGCTCCCGTAGCGGCCTGGCGCAGATGATCTCCAGGGCCGACCTGCTGTCGGCGGCGTTCCTGGTCGCTGCGACCCTCGCGGTGTACGCGGTCCTGCCCGAGATCGACCTCGTCGGGTGGTACCTGGAGTCCCTGTACTGGGACCCCCAGCACTTCGACGCTCCGCCCTACCTCGACTGGGCGCTCCGCATCGGTCTCCAGGTGCTGCTCCCGCTCCCCGCCTGGCTCGGCGCCCTGTTCCTACTGCGCCCGCGACGGCCGGTCCCCGAAGGGCTCCCGGCGACGGACTGGGGCACGCGGCTCGGCCACGCCTGGGTCGCGTTCGGGCCGATCGTGCGGTGGGTTCCGGCAGACCGGGTCGGTGCGCTCGTCGAGGACGCCGAGCCCGCGACGCCCGAGCCCCACCTCTCCGGGTTCGACCTGGCGCTGTCCCCACCCGGTGTGGGCCTGCCGGACCCCTTGTTCACGGCGGCCGCGGCTGCGGCCATCCTCACGGTGGCGGGCGGTGTGTGGAGCCTGGCCGGCTCTTCGGACCTGCGCCTCGCGCTCCAGACGGTCGTCTGGTCGTGGTTCGTGCTGCTGCCGTGGGCGTTCCTCGGTGCCCGGTTGCCGCGCATCCTGCAGCGGCGCGGCTCCCGCGTGCGGGTGGACGGACAGCACGTCGACGTCGACGGGGTGCGCTTCCTGCTCGGTCAGGACGGGCAGACCCTGCGCTTCGACGGGGGCCGGCTCGTCCTCGAGAACCAGGGCGCGCGCGTCGAGGTCCACGGCGCAGCGTCGGAGCTGGCCATACTGCGGGACCTGCTCGTGGCGCTCTCGCGGGAAGGGGACCGCGAGGACGTGCCCGAAGCGCTGCGAGCCGTCGCGCGGCGTGGGCAGCCCGTGTCGCAGTGAGCCATCGGTTCAGACGTGGGCCCTCCGAGCCAGGAGAGCCCCGATCCACCACGGAGCCACGGAGCGCCACGGAGGTCGCACGGAGATGTTGTGGGCCCTACGAGACGCGCTCTCGAGGAGACCGGGCCCGAGGTGGCTGTGCACCTCGATGGCGGCACCCAGGATCGCATTGCTGATGTCCTCGTCGTGTAGTGGCATCTGGTCGTCCTCCGTGCCTCCTCCGTGGGGCTCCGTGGCTCCGTGGTGGAGGGTGCCCCGCATTCCGGTTCCGGTGTCTCCCGAGCGACGCCGGTCCGTCGTGCGACCCGCGGCCACAATGGCGGATCAACGCCGTTTTTTCTGGCGTCGTTGCGAGCCGGAGCCGAATGCCCGGTCGCCGACTGGACCCCCGAGTCACCGCTTCGGGAGGACCTGGCGCCGCATCGAGACCACCCGCTGCTCGCCGCGGAGCGTGCGCACGTCGACCACCACCTGCGTTCCTGGGCTCCCGACCCCGCGCTCGATGAACTCCCACATGGTCATGCCGACCGTGGAGACCCCGTCGATCGTGACGATCCGGTCGCCGCTCGCGAGCCCGGCCCGGCTCGCGGGGGTGTTCGGATGCACCCGACGGATGTAGATCCCGTTGATGTCGGCATCGAGCCCGAATCCCATGCCTGCCGCTGGCGTGTTCGGCACCCACAGGTCGACCTCGACCGCGTCGCCCGGAGCCCCGTGGATCTGGGTTCCGGTGCCGGGGTCGATGAGGTCGCCATCTGCACGGAATGCCGTGAGCCGACAGGACTCTGCGGGCAGCCAGCCCTGGAACCGGCCGTGCGCGTCGACCGGCATCCCTTTGGACGGGTCCCGGTCTCCGAAGCAGGCCACGGTGATGGCGCCTTCCGCAGCCCCTTCGCCGCCTGACACCGTGCCGCACACCGCCACCGGGGCGTCTGCCGGCGGGAGCCCCGCAGGAGCGCAGGCATCCGTGGATGCACCGCGCTCGAGCCGCGGCGCGACCCAGGCGGCGAGACCCGCCGCGAGACCGAGCACCAGTGCCAACTGAAGGGGTCGCTTGCTCATCGGGGCCTCCCCCTACAGCATAGCGACCTCTTCGACGGCTCGACGGACGGCCGGCGATTTTTGGTGACCGGGAGCCGTCAGCGAGCTGGCTCGCTGACTCCTCCCTGAATCCAACCTAGAACGGGATCCGGCCTTCTTCGGCGATCTTCGCCAGGAAGTCGGCCAGCGGGATCGTCGGTGTGTCGGAGCTGTCGCGGGAGCGCACGTTGACCGTGCCGTCTTCCGCCTCCTTCTCGCCGATCACGAGCATGTACGGCACTTTCTTGCCGTGGCACTCCCGGATCTTGTACCCGATCTTCTCGTCGCCATCGTCGAACGTGGCCCGCACACCCGCCGCAGCGAGCGCGTCGAGCACCGTGCGCCCGTACGGCACGCTCTTCTCGGACACCGTCATCACGCGCACCTGCTCGGGGGCCAGCCACACGGGGAAGTTCCCGGCGTAGTGCTCGATGATCACGCCGATGAAGCGCTCGAACGACCCCACGACCGCGCGGTGGATGACCACCGGCGTGTGCGCGGTGTTGTCGGCGCCCACGTACGAGAGCTCGAACCGGCGGGGCAGCTGGAAGTCGAGCTGGACGGTCGCGCACTGGTGCCCGCGGCCGAGCGCATCGAACACGTCGAAGTCGATCTTCGGACCGTAGAACGCACCGTCTCCCGGCTTCATCCCGTAGTCGATGCCGCTCCGCTTCAGCGCGAGCTCGAGCGCGGCCTCCGCGCGGTCCCACAGGTCGTCGCTGCCGAGCTTGTCGGCGGGCCGGGTGGACAGGTGGATCTTCACCTCCATCCCGAACGCGCCGTACACCCGGTCGACCAGGGTGAGCAGGCGCTGCACCTCGTCGGCGATCTGGTCTTCGGCGCAGAAGATGTGCCCGTCGTCCTGGCTGAACTGGCGCACCCGCGTGAGCCCGGACAGCGCGCCGGACAGCTCGTTCCGGTGCAGCACGCCCTGGTCGTGGATGCGCATCGGAAGCTCGCGGTACGACCGCTTTCGGCTGCCGAAGATCAGCATGTGGCTCGGGCAGTTCATCGGCTTGAGCCCGATCGTCTTGTGCTCTTCGTCCTCTCCGGCCGTGCCTTCGTGGAAGTGGCCCTCGGCGAAGTGGAAGAGGTTCTCCTGGTAGTGGTCCCAGTGGCCGCTCGTCTCGAACAGCTTCTTGTCGAACAGCAAGGGCGTCCGCACGGCCACGTAGCCGTCGCTGAGCAGCAGGGTGCGCATGCGGTCGGCGAGGATGTGGTACAGCACTTCGCCGTTCGGAAGCCAGAAAGCGGCGCCCGGCGCCCAGTCGTGGAACATGAACAGGTCGAGCTGCTGGCCGAGCTTGCGGTGGTCGCGCTTCTTCGCCTCCTCGAGCCGGTACAGGTACTGGTCGAGCTGCTCGCGGTTCGGCCACACCGTGCCGTACAGTCGCTGGAGCTGCGGGTTGTTCGCGTCGCCACGCCAGTAGGCGCCCGCGATCTTCAGCAGCTTGAAGTGCTTGCACTGCCCCGTGCGCATGACGTGCGGGCCCCGGCACATGTCGGACCACGTGTCGCCGGTCTTCTTGCTGGGGTTGCGGCACACCTTGATGGCGCCCTCGAACCCGTCGAGCATCTCGACCTTGTAGGGCTGATCGGCGGCCACCAGCTCGGCACGGAGCGCGTCGCGGTCGACCTCCTCCATCTCGAACGGCTGGTTGTCCTTCACGATGGCCTTCATCTCGGCCTCGATGGACGTGAGGTCGTCTTCCGACAGCGTGACCCCGGGGATCTCGATGTCGTAGTAGAAGCCGTCCTGCACGGGCGGACCGATCGCGAGCCGCGCCGTCGGGTGCAGCCGCTGCACGGCCTGCGCCATGATGTGTGCCGTCGAGTGCCGCAGGCAGTACAGGCGGTACTCGTCCTCGGACGCGAAGTCGTCGCGCCCGAAGCCCTCTTCCTCGTTCATGGGGACCTCCTGCGGTCGTCCGTCAGACCATGACGGGCCGCGAGGGGCGCACCGCTCCGTGCAGGCGCCCCAGTCCGCACGTGCCGTATCTCCGGGACCCGTTCGTGGGCAAGGTTACGATTGGACCGTGGCGACCGAGGTTCCCCGATCCCTGCGACGAACGGTGTGGACCGAGGACGGCCGGCTCTGCATGTGGGTGCCGGCGGAGTCGTGGCGGGCCCGGCTCGCGCACGACGTCACGGCCGGGTTGATGGTGGGCGCGCTCGTCGCGACCGTGGCGACGTTCGGGGCCGGCCTGCTCCTGTGGCTCGGCTGGCTGCCCCTCGTCGCTGGACTGTGGTTCTGGGCGACGCGGGAGCCCGTGTCGTACCGGGTGGCGCGGTTCGATGCCGACGGGATGACCTTCGTGGGGCCGTTCGCCGCGCGGGTGCCCCCGCAGACCCTCGTGGTGTCGGGGGACCTCGGAGAGGAGTGCGTCATCCGGCTCGGTCGGCACGTGCTCCTCACGGCCGAGATGCGGATCCCGGGCGGCTGGACGCCCTCCGCGCTCACGAACCTCGTCGGCGCGCTCTCGCGGGCCATGGGTGCGGAGGTCGACGACCGCCGGCCCGTGGAGGCGTGGCTGCGCTGGAGTCGCGGTCCCGAAGGGACGGGCCAGGTCCGCCAACGGCCGCGACGGTCCGTGAGCCGACCCGGTCTACCGGGCTGCTTTGGAGTTCGACCGTCGCCTGGCCGAGAACCGCAGGGAGTACCCCGATCTCGCGCGGGTCCACGGGCGCCCCATGCGCGCGACGGTCGACCACCAGGGCATGGAGGTGGTCGTCGAGCGCGGCGTGTTCAGCAAGTCCGTCGTCCACGTCGGCGTCGATGCGCTCACGTGCGGTGGACGCACGCTACCCCTCGCAGAGGTCGTGCGGGCCGGGTGGTTCGCAGAGAGGGGTGCCAACGCCTCGCAGGTCGACCTCGTGTTCCAGGTGCTGACGGTGAAGCGGTGGGTCACGCTGTTCCGGATCTCCGCGGCGCCCGAGGCCATGGCCGCGGGCCTCACCTGGCTCGCCGACCGCATCCACGAGGAGTCCGCGCGGGCCCGCGGGCGAGGGCGTCGCGAGAAGGGCGGTTCCGAGGACGTTCCCGACGCGCTGCGCGCGATGACCCGCAAGGGGCGGGAGCCGGCGTGAGTTCAGGAATCAGTCGCCTTCGGAGAGTAGGCGCGCCACCAGCGCCTCCCGATACTGGCGAAGCGAAGCGTCGAGCTCGTTGGTCGGGAGCGTGTCGAGGACCCAGGCCAGCGTCGGCGGAGAGAACCCGGAGTCCTTCTTCGGGGCATCGGCCAGGGCTCGCTGGAGGTCGAGACCGGAAGCCTCCAGTGCCCGGACATCGATCAGGTCCCGGACCGCCCAGCGCGACAACAGGGCCGTGAGCTTGTTGACGAGGATCTCGTGGGGCGTGTCGACCCAGATCCCGGGAGCGACCTCCACCGGGCGCTCGATTCGGGGGACGTTGTCGAGGACGAGATCCACGGGAAGCGCTTCGGTCCCGTCGGACACCCGGATGCGGCAGAAGGTGCCGCCCGTCTGGACCCGGTGGGTCTACAGGCCTGCGGCCCCGAGTCGCGCCTCCACCTCCTCGGGGATTCGGTCGAGGGTCTTCGGTCCCGTCCAGAAGAGGTCGAGGTCTCGGGTCTCGCGGTGGCCGAGGTGGAACCCCGCGAGCGCGCCTCCGCCCGTGAGCGTCCAGCCCATCCCGGCGAGGATCTCCAGGATCTGGTGCTGTAGTCTACCGAGTCGGCTTTCCATGGGTCTTCCAACGTCGGATCCGCCACTCCCAGAAGTCGCGCTGACGCCCCAGACCCCGCTCGATGGAGTCCCAATCCCGGGCGATCTCGTCGAGCGTCACGAAGCGGAACACGTCGTCGGGCTTGGCCTGGCGGAGCAGCGTCGCGAGCCAGTACGCCCGATGATCGGGGTCTGCCAGCCGCGCTTCGAGGTCCGCGAGCGTGAGGTCGACGTCCCACAGGAAGTAGGGGCGCCCCTCGGCGTCACAGAGCTGGTCGTCGGGAGTGGGTGCGAGCATCGTCCCGAGTCTACCGGTTGCGCATGTGATCGGCGACCCGCGCGAACGAGCCCGCGAGCTGGTCGCGCAGCGCCTCGTCGGGCACGCCCTCCAGCGCCTCGTACATGCAGAGCAGCCAGGCGTCGCGGGCGCCTTCGTCGATCGGGAACGGGAAGTGCCGCATGCGCAGGCGCGGATGGCCGTGCTTCGCGATGTAGTGCTGCGGGCCCCCGAGCCAGCCGGACAGGAACTCGTACAGCTTGTCGCGCGAGGGCTGCAGGTCGGCGGGGTGCATCGCCCGGATCGCCGCCGCCTCCGGCAGCGCGTCCATCGTGTCGTAGAAGGCGTCGACGAGCGTGCGGACGCCGGTCTCGCCGCCGATCCGCTCGTAGGGGGTGCGTTCGTCCATGGCGGCTCTCTATCCCGACCCTGACGGACGTCCGTCGGGTGACGGCCGTCTGTCGCCTGGAGTCGCCGGTTCTGCCGGTTCGTCCATCGGCGCGGTCCCTGCTCCTGCCTCGCGCGGGAGGCACGTATGGACGCACGATGGATGGGGCTCGCATTGGCACTCGTGGGCTGCGCGGAGTCCGTCGAGCCTCGGGCCGCGGTGGTGTCCGAGCTGTGCGGCGTGGAGGCCGCCGACTGGGATGCCTCTGCGTTCGGAGAGGTCGCCGTGCACGGGCCATGTGCGCGCGCCATCGCGGAAGACCTCGGCGTCACGGGGGATCTGGAAGGTGCCGGCCCCGAGGCCTCGGCGATCGCGGGGGGTCTGGCGCTACTGGCCTGGGACTGGGGGACCGTCGAGCCCGGGCTCACCCCGCTCGACGAACGGCTCGCGTCGGTGTCCGCGGACACGGGGGAGCGGGCGCTCGGGCGGGTCGCGTACGACTGGGTCGCCCACCAGGTCCACGCCGTGCGGGCCGGGCACACCGAGAACGGCGCGGCCCGGTGGCGCCCGCTCACGCGCACCATCGTGTGGGACGACCCGCTGTCCGCACCCTCGGCAGCGGGCGTTCTGGTCCATGAGGCGCGACACGGTGACGGGGTGCGCCACGAGCGCTGTCCGAACGGCCAGCGGGCCTGCGACGCCGACGCGGAGGGGGCGTACGGCTTCGAGCGCGACCTGCTCGAGCGGGCGGCCGCGCAGTCCGACGGTGCGGTCGCCGACACGCTGTGGGCGCTCGCTGACGAAGCCGGCCAGCACGTGCTCGACTGAGGCCCCCGGCTTCGCCACCCCGCGCGGTGATACGCTGCGGCATGCGCGAGCCCGAGAACCACGACATGGCGATGCACCGCGCTCCCGACGACGCGGAGCAGGTGGTCTACGACGAAGAGGCCTTCTTCCGGAGCTTCTACAAGGCGTCCGTGCGCGAGGGTCCGACCGACCGGAACACCATCGGTGCCATCACCGACGCCGAAGCGCGGTTCCACTACAACGTCACCGAGAACGCGATCCTGCAGGTGTGGATGACCCTCTTCCCGCCCGCTCGCGGCGTGATGATCGAGGCCCAGCGGCAGCTCGCGCTCCGACGTCGCCGCCGCTCGATGGATGTCGGTGCGGGAACGGGCCACTGGTGCGACTTCGCCCGGGACGTCCTGCTCCACACCGAGAACGTGCTCGTCGAGATCGTGCCGCAGATGGTCCAGTTCCTCGAGGAGAAGTACGCGAGCGTCGACGGCGTCACGGTCACCTCGAGGAACATCACCAGTCGCGACTTCTCGATGGACGAGCTCGGCGGTCCCGTCGAGCTCATCACGGCCATCGGCGTGATGTTCCACATCGTCGACGACGCCAAGTGGAAGGTCGCGCTCGAGAACCTCGCGGCCGCGCTCCGACCGGGCGGTCTGCTCGTGATCGGGGGAGCGTTCGGCACCGAGACGTTCAACAGCCAGTTCCACAAGACCGACCAGTTCGAGAGCTGGCGCGAGTTCGACCGCGCCGAGGCGCCCGAAGGGGCCATCCTCGTCAACAAGCGGTGCCGCTCGCTCGGCACCTGGCTCGACGCGTCCCGCGACGTCGGGCTCGAGGTCGTCGATCTCGTCCGTTCCCGCCGCCTGCCGATGGCGATGACGCCCGAGAACGACATCCTGGTGCTGCGCCGCCCCGCTGGATGACCGCTACAGCGGCGACCCGTCCGGACGCGTGTATCCGGCCCTCGACAGCGCCCGCGACTCCTGCGCCAGGTCCGCCACCGCCTTCAGGGTCTGCGTCACCGCGCTCCCCCCGAACCGGGACGCGCCCGCCGGGATGTGCCCGCCCGGGTCCGACCACGAGAAGTACTCCACCAGCGTACGCCCGTCGCCGAGGTCCACCAGCAGCCAGCTCCCCCGGGTCCACGCCACCGGCACACCCTGCGCCGCCTGCTCGGCCATCGCGGTCCCCGCGACGTTCGCTTCGCTCGTGGCGTCCGTCCACGCGAGCTCCCACATCCGCGGCTCCTTCGCGTACAACGCCGCGTTCGCCTCCATGTCCACCACCCACCACCGGTCGCTGATGATCGGCAGGGGCAGGAACTCGAACACCCGCCGCGGCGTGCTCTTCGGCGTGCCCCCGATCACCTCCGACACCGACACCGGCATGCGCCCGCCCATCCGGCTCTCGTCGTTGATCGCCATCCAGGCGGCCTCGATCGGGGTGTCCACCACGGCGAGTCCCCACGCCTTCGCCACCGCGACGCCGTCCACGGACTCGATCCCCGTCACGATGCGCCCGGAGAGCGCGTCTGCATAGGCCTGAGCGGAGATCGACGGCGCGTCGGCCCGGCGGAGCGCGCGCGCCGCCTGGGTCGCGTCGAGCACGGGGTGGGCGAGGGCGGCGGTGGGCAGCACGGCAGACAGCAGCGACAGGCGACGGAACATGGGAACCTCCTGCAACCGGCTATCGGTCGAGCGTGTCGGCATCTGCCGCGGGTAAGGTCCGGTAATCGGGCCCCAGACGGGATAGACCGCGGGCCGGAGGTCTCCCCATGTCGCCCGTGCTCCTCGCCGCCCTCGGCCTGTTCTCCTGCAAGAACGAACCCGTCGAGCCGGGCGAGCCGTCTCCGCTGCTCGGCGTCGAGGAGACCGAGCAGTACACGCTGATCGGCCTGCACGACGAGGCGTACGTCGTGATGGTGGAGAGCGGCGTGCCGCACCTCTACGCCCACGACCGTGAAGACCTGTACCGGATCCAGGGGTTCATGGTCGCCCGCGACCGGTTCTTCGCGATGGACCTCGTGCGTCGGCTGTCCCAGGGGCGCCTGTCGGAGCTGCTCGGCGACGTGGTGCTCGAGACCGACCAGGAGTCCCGCGGGCTCGGGATGACCTACGTCACCGACCTGCTGCTCGAGGGGCTCACCGACGAGCAGCGCGTCTGGTACCAGGCCTACGCCGACGGGTTCAACGACTACATCCGCGCCGTGCGCGCGGGCGAGCTGCCTCCGCCGTCGGAGTACGAGTTCGCCGGGCCGCTCGTCGGCGTGGACGACCCTGAGGAGCTCCTGGTCCCATGGACCCTCCGGGACGTCGCGGCCATCGGCGGCACCATCGCGTACCGCCTCGGGTACGAGACCGACGACATCGGCCGCACCAGCGACTTCCTCCGTCTCGACGGGTTCTTCGACGGCGCACCCCTCCAGGACCTCCGCCAGGCCGGGCTCGAGGAGTTCTGGACCGACGTGACGCCCGTGTTCGACGCGCCGAGCGCCCCCTCGTTCGGCGAGAGCGGCACCCACCGGAGCGCGCCGGCTCCCGTGCCCGACGGTCGGCGTCTGTCCCGGCCCGCACGGGCCAACCGCGCGATGCTCGACCGTGCCCGGCGCACGGGCGCCCGCCTGCAGGACCGCCTCGGCCGCGACCACGAAGACGGGTGGGGCTCGAACGCGTGGGCCGTGGGCGGCGACTTCACGGCCGACGGGCGCGCCCTGCTCGCCGGGGACGGGCACCTCGAGCTCGACATCCCCGCCCTGATGTACGAGATCGGGCTCGACACCGCGCACCTCGGCGGGGGCGACACGTCCGCGGTGGGCCTGCTCCTCGTGGGCATGCCCGTGCTCGGGGTGGGTACGAACGGAAAGGTCGCGTGGTCGAGCACCCAGCACTCGGGCGACATCACCGACTGGTACGCGGAGGAGCTCCAGCTCGACGCCGCGGGCAAGCCCGTCAGCACGACGTTCCAGGGCCAGCAGCAGCCGCTGGTCGAGCACACCGAGACGTACGTGGTCGCCGACATCCCGACGCTCCAGTCCGTCGGCCGCACCGAGTCGTGGACGCGCTTCACGACCTTCGACGGGCGGTGGATCACCGACATCGAAGGCCGCGACGCGAGCCCCGACGAAGCCCTGGGCGCCGGCGAGACCCTCGTGAACCTCGCGGGCAACTTCGTGGTGCCCGCAGACCTCGACGGAGACGGCGTGATCACGGCGCTGTCCTTCGACTTCACCGGCCTCGACCGCGGGAACCTGTTCCTGCAGTTCGACGAGTTCGCGCACGCCGACAGCGTCGCCGACTTCCACGAGTCCGTGCGCAAGTCCCAGGCGCTCTCCCAGAACCTCGTCGCCGCCGACTCGCAGGGCGACATCTACTACACCGGGTACGAGATGGTCCCGTGCCGGCAGTACCTCCCGCGGAACCCCGACGGCACCTGGGCCGACGGCGCGAACCCCACGATGCTGCTCGACGGCACCACGTACGGGGGGTTCACCATGGGCACGAACCCCGACTTCACGGCCATCGAGGGCGACCCCGACCCGTACCGCTGCATCGTGCCGTTCGACGACTACCCCCACAGCTTCACGCCCGCGCACGGCTACCTGTTCACGGCCAACCAGGATCCCGGCGGCATCGAGTCCGACGGCGACCGGTTCAACGACCTGTGGCACATCGGCGGCCCGTGGGACGACGGCTACCGCGCGGAGACCATCCGGTCCGGCCTCCAGGCGGCGGTCGACACGAACAGCGCCGACATCGCGGCCATGCAGGCCATCCAGGGCGAGCACCGGTCCGCCATCGGCTCGCACCAGCTGCACCACTTCCTCGCGGCCATCGACCACGCGCGGGCCGTCACCGCGCCCGAGGTCGGGTCGAGCGACGAGCGGCTCCAGGCCACGTACCTCACGAACCAGGCGCGGTTCGACGAGGTGTACGACCGCCTGTCGGGCTGGCGCGACCGGGGCTTCGAGGCCGCGAGCGGCGTGGAGACCTTCTACGAGCCCGTGATCACGGACGACGACCGCGCGGACGCCGTCGCCACGACGATCTTCAACGTGTGGCTCGCCGACGTGCTGCGCCTGTCCATCGACGACGAAGGCTTCCCCGGGAACGTGTTCCAGGGCGGCGGGTCTGCCGGGCGGCTCCGCATCTTCGACCGCATGGTGAACGGGCGCGGTGCCGGGAACCCCCGCGACCTCGCGAGCTACGACCCCACCACCCTCGAGTCCGTGTTCTGGGACATCAAGGACACCCCCGAGATCGAGCAGAGCGACGAGGTCTTCCTGCTCGCGCTCGTCGACTCCCTCGCGTTCCTCGAGAGCCCCGTGCAGAACCGCTACGAAGGCGGCTTCGCGACCGACGACATGGACGCCTGGATCTGGGGCATGCGCCACCAGGTCGAGTTCGCGTCGCTCGTCGGCGGATACATCGACGACCCCGTGCTCGGGCCCATCTTCAACCAGTTCGCCATCACCACCGACACCCTGCCGCTCGGCCCGGACGTCGGCCCGTCCGACCCGCGGCGCGTGCTCGACTGGTTCCCGCGTCCCGGCGACAACCGCTGCGTCGACGCCGCGAATCCGGGCCTCTCGGGCCGTCGGTTCCGGCACGGGAGCGGTCCCGTGATGCGCATGGTGTTCGCGCTCGGCCCCGACGGGGTGGAGGGGCGCAACATCATCCCGGGCGGCCAGAGCGGGCTCGTCGACTCCGAGCACTTCGCCGATCAGGCCGAGCTGTGGCTCGCGAACGAGACCCGCCCCGTGCGGTTCACCGTCGAAGACGTGCTCGAAGGGGCCGTCGAGCGCTACACCTTCAAGCCGGCGTACCGGTGATTGCGGCGCTCGTGGCGTGCGGTCCTGCGCCGCCCCCCACCGCGCTCCCACCCCAGCCGCTCGACGCCGACGCGCTGCTCGAGGTCACCCGGGAGATCACCGATCTCGGCGCGCGCATGGTCGCGACCCCCGCCGAGGAGGACGCCACCGCGCTCATGGAGGCGCTGTTCCTCGAGGCCGGCCTGCACGACGTGCACCGCGAGCCGTTCGTGTGGGACGCGTGGGTCCCGGGTCCGGCGTCCATCGAGGTCGGCGGGGCCGTGCTGTCGGCGGTCCCCCTGTCGCCCACGCCCGCCACCGCGGGTCTGTCGGCCCCCCTGGTGCTCGAGGGCACCGACGTCGCGGGCGGTCTGGTGGTCGTGACCGACGAGGGGACCTCGCGCGGCGTCCAGGCCCTGTCGGCCGCCACGTCCGGTGCCGCGGGCATGATCCGGGTCACCGAGGCCACGGCCGACGACGGCGACCTGCTCGTGGAGGTCGGGCACACGCTGATCGGGCTCCAGCTCCCGTCCGTCGCGGTGGATGCCGCCGTCGGAGCCGAGCTGCGCGCCCACATCGGCGAGACCGCCACCTTGAGCGCCGACACGCTCGTGGTGGCGGACCACACGTCGTACAACGTGGTCGGTTCGGTGCCCGGAACCGGCCCGGGGACCGTCTACGTCACCGCGCACCACGACAGCTGGAACCCCTCGGAGTCCGCTGCCGACAACGCGATCGGCGTCGGGGCGCTCGTGCTGCTGGCGCGGCGCCTGGCGGACGGTCCGGCGCCCGGTCCCACGGTCGTCTTCGTCGCGACGGGTGCCGAGGAGCAGGGGCTGCGCGGCGCGCTGGCGTACACCGACCAGCACCCCGAGGCCGAAGACGCCCAGCTCGTGCTGAACCTCGACGTGCTGTGGGCGTCCGAGGGCGTGTTCGTGGTGATGAGCAGCGAGCCCCGGTGGACGACGACGGCGCTCACCGTCGCCGACGGGCTCGGCCTGTCCGCCGTCGACGGAGGCCTGCCCGACCCCAGCTCCGACAACTTCGCGTTCCAGATCCTGGGTGCCCCGGCGTTCTGGAGCGGTCGGTTCGGCTACCGCGAGTACCACACGCACCGCGACACCCTCGACACGCTCGACTTCACGGGCGCCTCCGACGCGCTCCGCGTGCAGTGGGCCGTGCTGGCCGACGAAGTGGGCGTGCCGCGGTAGTCACAGCACGACTACCGCGTGGTCCCGTTCCTCCCGGGGCTCCTCCACGGTCGCGATGCGACGGAGCACCGCCAGGAGGGCCGGGGGGACGGGCCCCCTGAGGAGGAGGGTGTCCAGCGGCTCGAGTCGCTGGACGTCGAGGTGCGGGGGGAACCCCGGTGCCGTCACGTCCAGCACCCGCACGGACGGGAGGCGCTCGAGCAGCATGTCGACCGGATCCCGGACGTCCGCCCAGACGCGGAGCGGGTGGCTCAGGACGAGCTCGAGCCGGGTGAGGGCGGGCAGGTGCGCGTCCGCCCAGCCCCCGATGGGGACCCCGTGGCAGTGCACACGCAGGTGATGCACGCCCGGGAGCGAGTCCTGGGCGCGCGAGCGCCGGGCGTGCACGGCCAGGCTGCGGAGCTCGCGGAACGCCGCGACGTCCACGGGCGCGACGGGGTGCTGCACGTCGAGGGACGTGAGCCACGGAGCGACTCTCGCCAGCTCTGCGAGCGCGGACGGGATCTGGAGCGGGTCGCCTCCCGCGAGGTGCACGACGGGGTCGAGGGCGAGCCACGGCAGCAGGCGAGCCGCGCCGCGCGGGTCGTGCACGCGCCACCACAGGTGTCCGGGCCCGGACGCCGTGCGGTCGGGGAAGGGGAGCGCGCGGACGGCGCCGTGCCCGGCGTTCGGGATCGCCACGCCGATGCCGCGGGCGGGTTCGGGCACACCGCCCCCGAGGACGGCGCCCCACCCGGGCTCGCCGCGCTCCTCCACCCAATCGGCCCAGATGGCGCGGGCCGGCGCGTCGGTGGACCCGCGACTCAGCGCGAGGAATGCGTCCCGCATCGCCCCTCCTGCGGAGGGTACCAGTTTCACACGTCGCGAATCGGGCGTGGGCGCAGCACGCTTGCGAACCGCATGCCTCGGGTTCGTCGCCACCGGCGCGTCGGACCCTCCGTGCGACCTCCCTGCGTCTTGTATGTACTGAGGGCTTTCCCCTGACTCCGTTCATGTGCCCTGGCGAACACCGACACTGAGATTGTCTGAGCGGGGGAGAGCGCGAGAGGGGGCAGCCGCCCCCTCTCGCTCATACGAAACCACGAGCTCGGAGGAACACGCACGCACACAGCTGACGCTGGCGCGGAACAGGTGGCCCCCGTCCCAAGACCGCAGAACCCGAAGAGCATCGAGGTAGCCCCGAATGAACAAGGCTGGGTGCGGTCGAGTGCGGGATCGGGGGCCGAGCTCAATCTAGCCATCAGGAGGTCAGATGACACGACGTAAGAACCGAGTCGCGCACGTGGGCGTCGACGTTTCGAAGGACCGCTTGTGGGTCTGTTGGAGCGGGCTGACCGACGATGTCGTCACGTTCGACGTGTCCAACGACGATGCGGGCGTTGCCGAGATCCTGAAGCGGACCACCGGGGGCCGGATCAAAGAGACCCGAATCGTCGTCGAGGCCACGGGCCCCTACAGCGCCCGCCTCGTCAGTGCTGCGGCCGAACATCCGGTGGCTCAGGTGATGCGCATTCGGCCCGCTGACGGAAGGCGCTTCCTGCAGGTGGTCGCCCGTGCGAAGACCGACCGCGTCGATGCGTATGGGCTCCTCGAGTACGCGAAGAGGATGGAATTCACGCCTACCGTCCTCCCCAGCACGGAGGCCAAGCGCATTCGCAGCCTCGCTCGGTACCTCGGCAAGATCATCGACCGTCGCGCTGCCGTGAAGAACGAGAAGCACGCGGCGGACATCGACGATGCCGACGTCCTCGACTGGGCCATCGAGGCGGAGATCTCGGCACTCGACGCAATCATCGACAAGCTCCAAGCCCAGATCGTGGAGGCCCTCCAGACCCTCGACGACCCGCGTGTACGGCAGGCCGTAGAGACGTTCCAGGAGATTCCCGGCGTGTCGGCCCGTGCCACCGCTCGGGTCCTACCAGAGCTGATGTGCCTCCCGGCATGGCTCACGCCGCGCCAGGTGGTGGCCCACGTTGGGCTCGACCCACGCCCGAAGAAGTCCGGAACGTCCCGCAACGGAGACTCCTGGCCGATCAGCAAGATGGGCAACAGCCGCATCCGGCGGGTCCTCTACATGAACACGCTGTGCGCGGTTCGCTACGACCCCGCGATGAAGGCGTTCTACGAATCGCTGGTCGCTCGAGGAAAGCCCAGAAAGGTCGCCTTGGTGGCCACCATGAGGAGCTCGTCGTCGCCCTCTGGTGCATGTACACGAACGGCGAGGCCTACGCCCCGCAGCGACTCACCTCGCGAGTCGCCGCTTGACAGTCAACAGAGCATCTCGGTGTCCCGGTGGTGGACGGGCGCTGCGCGCTGATCCGGCGTCTCGCGGTTCCTACGGCTCGGCGTCGATGACCGTGGGCTCCGGCTCCGGCCCCATCGTGAGCGCCAGGACGACCGCGCCCGCGACCACCGACACCGGGTTCGCGAGGAACACGTTCGCGAGACCGAGCCCCGCGACGACCTGTAGCGGCGTCTTCGGCGGATCGGGGCGGGCGAGCGCTGCCACGCCGGACACCATCTCCGCGATGCCCATCAGCCCGATGAGCGCGCCCGCGATGCCGCACACCATCCCCACCGGCAGCGGACACAGGCCGAGTGTGCAGATCGCCATCACGACCATCGAGAACAGGCCGCCGACGTAGATCCAGAACAGGAACGACACCCAGCTCACGATCGTGAGGTTCACGATGCCTGCCACCAGCTGGATGATGGCAGCGATGCGGATCCGGTCGTCCATGGCAGCCCCCCATCGGCGAGTAACCGCGTGCTTCGTGGGCGCCCGTCGATCGGGCGTACGATGGACCGTGGAGGCCCGATGTCCGAGCCGATCGCGCTGGAGTCCTGACGATGCGGGGGTGGATGCGGCTCTCCCCACCGTGGACGAGGTTGCTGGCCCATCGCGACGGCGTCGCGTGGGGGCTGCTGGAGTCGCGTGAGTGGGTCGCCCTGGACCTCGCGAGGGGGCGTGTCTTGGCGCGGGGGGCCACGGAAGCCCCCGTCGTCGCGGCCCTCCCCGTCGATGGGGGGCTGGCGGTGGCCTACGGGACGGACCAGGTCGGCGTGATCGACGCGCGAGGCCCGTCTCGATGGACCGCGCCGGGGGAGCTCCTCGCGGCGCGCGGGGCTCACGTGCTCGCTGTGTCCGACCTGGGGCGTCGGGTGGACCTCTACGTCGCCGGCACCGGGGACCGACGGTGCAGCGTCGCGCTCCCGGTGGATCGGCGCATTCCGGGTCGGCCGGTGGCGGCGCTCGTGGGCGACGGCTTCGAGGTCCTGTCCATCGGCGTACACCGCTACACGCTCGACGGAGAGCGGACGGGCGTGCGCGAGGCCGGAGACGACGCGTTCCTGGTGACTTCCGACGACGGGGATGTGTGCGTGGTGTCGCCGGAGGGCGGGAACGACCCCCGGACGGTCCTGGAGGGAGCAGGCTTCTCGGCGACCGTGCCGTTCGCCGCCACCCGGTTCGTCATCGGCGGCTCCGTCGGAATGATGACCTGTGTGGACGGCACCCTGCGCGTGGTGTCGCCTGACGGAGCCGTGTTGGCCGAGCTCCCCGGGGTGGGGTCCGCGAGGTTGGCGGCAGACGACCGCACGCTGCTCGCCGTCTGGCCAGGTGCCGCCGCGTGGTACGCCGGTCAGCTGTTCGGGGTGGAGCTGCCGGCCGCGCTCGGCGATCCCGAATCCCTCGTCTGGGACGGGCTCCCGGTGGCGGTCCAGGGAGACCGCCTCGTGCCGATCGGCCCGCGCCCGATCCCCGCGTGGGATCCCGAGGAGGGGAGTGCGCTCCACCTCGCCCCGCTCGAGCCCGACCGGATGCCGGATCGTCCCGAGACCGTGCTCCGGGCGGTCCTGTCCCGGGTGGGGATGACCGTGTCGGACGCGCTGGTCGCCTGGGTGGCCGACCGTCAGGCGCTCGCGGCCCACGGACTGGAACCTGCCGTCACGGGCTGGACGCCCGAAGGCTGCCGCGATCCGCACCTCCTGGCGCTCGTCCGCGACGCGACCACGGTGTGGTGCCTCTGCCTGATGCCGGGGCGACCGCGCGTGCCGCTGGTGGTCTGGGACGGCCAGCGGGGCCTGTTCACGGGCACCCCGGCGGACTTCCTCCCGGGCTCGGCCGGGCGCGACCTCGCGCGCATCGGCGAAGCGTCGGGGATCGGCGTCGACTATCGGGAGTACGCGTTCCGGCTTCCCGAGCCCGGCACGCTCGAGGCCCGCGAGTGGGGCCTCGTCGAGCGGTTCGAGGCCGGCGAGCCCTGCGGGGCCGAGCTCCGCGAGGTGTACACCGCGCTCGGCTGGCTGTGGCACCGCGATCAGCTCGACCGCATCGAGGAACGGACCGCATGACCGCTGGCACGCGCGGTGCACTACCGGGGTCCGGAGGTACCCATGACCGACGACCGCACCACCCACAGCACGCTCGGGGAGCTCGCCGACGAGCTCCGGCTCCAGGCCTGGCTGGCCCGCAAGGAGTTCGCGGACCCGAGCCTGCACGACCCCGAGGTCCACGCGGAGGCGAGCGCCCTGGCCCGCATGCGCGACGAGATCCGCGTTCAGCTCCATCTCGGCGAGCTCGATGCGCGCGACCAGTTCGAGAAGGTCGAAGCGACCTGGGCTTCGCTGATGCGCAACGACATCCAGCCTGCGGCAGACGGCCTGGCCGTCGACCTGGAGAATGCCGCGCACGATCTGCTGCGCGAGATCCGCGACGCCTACCACGGGCTCCTGAAGAAGTCGGGCTGACCGGGCGGGCTCGCACGCCGGGTGGGTGGACCCGCACACGGTATGCCGACAGCGGGCTCGCGCACCCCGCTCTGGATCCGGCGCGTTAGGGCCGAAGCCTCGGAGGTCCCGCATGCCCCAGTACGACTACGACTTCTTCGTCATCGGCGGAGGCTCGGGCGGCGTCCGGGCCGCGCGCATCGCCGCCGGTCTCGGCGCCCGCGTCGCGCTCGCCGAGGAGAAGTACCTCGGCGGCACCTGTGTGAACGTGGGCTGCGTGCCGAAGAAGCTGTTCTCCTACGCGAGCCACTTCCACGAGGACTTCGAGGATGCGCGCGGGTTCGGGTGGTCCACGGGCGACATCGCGTTCGACTGGAAGACCCTCCGCGCCAACAAGGACCGCGAGATCGCCCGTCTCAACGGCATCTACGCCGGCATGCTCGACCGGGCGGAGGTCGAGATCCTCCGGTCGCGCGCCGTCCTCACGGGGCCCAACACGGTGGAGGTCGACGGGCGCTCCATCACCGCGCGCCACATCCTGCTGGCCGTGGGCGGGAAGCCCTGGCTGCCGGGCTTCCCGGGTCGCGAGCACGTGATGGTCAGCGACGACCTGTTCTCGATGGAGACCCTCCCGAAGCGCATCGTCGTCGCGGGCGGCGGGTACATCGCGTGCGAGTTCGCGAGCATCTTCAACGGGCTCGGGCTCCACGTCGACCTCGTGTACCGCGGCGACAAGCTCCTGCGCGGCTTCGACGAGGACGTGCGCGACCACCTCGGCCGCGAGATGCGCAAGAAGGGCGTGCACATCCACTTCGACACGGTGTTCGAGTCCGTCGAGAAGACCGCCGACGGCGTGCTCGTCCACCTCACCGACGGCGACCACCTGCCCGCAGACGCCACGCTGTTCGCGGTCGGCCGCGAGCCCAACACCCAGGGCCTCGGCCTGGAGGCGGTGGGCGTGCAGACCGACGCCAGGGGCGCCATCGTCGTCGACGACGCGTTCCGCACGAGCGTGCCGAGCATCTACGCGGTGGGCGACGTGATCGACCGCGTCCAGCTCACCCCGGTCGCGCTGGCCGAGGGGATGTACGTCGCGCGTGCGCTGTTCGGGCAGGGCGGTCCCGAGGTGCGCTACGAGAACATCCCCACCGCGGTGTTCACGCACCCGAACATCGGTACGGTCGGGCTCACCGAAGCGCAGGCGCGCGAGAAGCACGGCGCCGTCCGGCTGTACAAGTCCATCTTCCGGCCGATGAAGCACACGCTGTCGGGCCGCGACGAGCGCACCTTCATGAAGCTCGTCGTGGACGACGCCACCGACCGCGTGCTCGGGTGTCACATGCTCGGCCCCGACGCCGGCGAGATCATCCAGGGCCTCGCGGTCGCGCTCACGTGCGGCGCCACCAAGGCCCAGTTCGACGCCACGATCGGCATCCATCCCACGGCGGCCGAGGAGTTCGTGACCATGCGCACCGAGTGGAAGCCCGTACCGGAGCCCCGGCCCGGCGCGTAGCCGGCGACCTCGCGCCCCATCCGGCGCGTGCTGGACACGGGTCCGGCGCGTCGTACACAATCCGGGAGGCCGGACACGGCCGTGGAGGCGGGATGGTACTGAACGAGCAGAAGATCACGGACTTTCTGGCAGACGAGCTCGACGTCGACACCGACGGTCTCACGGCCGACACCGAGCTGTTCAGCTCCGGTCTGATCGACTCGTTCTCGATGGTGTCGCTGATGGCGTTCCTCGAAGACTCCGAGGGCATCCAGATGAACTCGATGGACGTGAACCTCAACAACCTCGACACCATCAACCGCATCCTGGCCTACCTACAGAAGGTGACGTGACCTCCCTGCCCGGATCGCTCGCCGAGCGCGTGGCGCGGGCCGCACAGGCCGTCGGGACGCCCGCGTACGTGTACGATCTCGACGGGGTGCTCGCGCAGGTCGACCGGCTCCGCGACGCGTTCGGAGGCCGGTTCGGCGTGTCGTACGCGGTGAAGGCGAACCCGAACGGCGCGCTGCTCGAGGCCCTGAAGGGTCGGGTCGACAGCCTCGACCTGTCGTCTGGCGGGGAGCTCGAGCGCGCCCTGCGTGCGGGGTGGTCGCCGGATCGGCTCACGTTCTCCGGGCCCGCCAAGCGCGACTTCGAGCTCGCCCGCGCGTCGGAGGTCGGGGTGGGCGAGATGGTGTGCGAGTCGGTCGAGGAGCTCGATGCGCTCCAGGCGCTCGGTCGCCCCCTGTCCGTGCTCCTGCGCGTGAACCCGCTGAAGGTGCCGAAGGGGTTCGGCGCGCACATGTCCGGAAAGGCGAGCCAGTTCGGGATCGACGAGGAGCACGTCGACGCCGCGATCGACGCGTTCGCGCAGGGCCGGTGGCCCGACCTCACGCTCGTGGGCATCCACGTGTACTCCGCGAGCAACAGCCTCGACCCGGACGCCATCTCCGAGAACGTGGGCATCATGGCGGAGCTGTTCGTCCGCTGCGCCGAGCGTCACGGGCGCCCGCTGCACCGCCTGATCTTCGGGTCGGGCTTCGGGATCCCCTACCGGGACGGGGTGGAACCGCTCGACGTGCGCGCGGTGGCCGAGCGTGTGAACCCCCAGGTCGACCGGTTGCGCGAGCACCCGCTGCTCGCCGGAGCCCGGTGCACGCTCGAGATGGGGCGCTGGCTGGTCGGTCCGAACGGCTGGTTCGTGGTTCGGGTGCTGCGCGTGAAGCACGGGCGCGGCACCGACATCGCGATCTGCGACGGCGGCATGAACAACCACCTCGCGGCCTGCGGGCTCATGGGCATGGTGGTGCGGCGGAACTACCCGATGCACAAGGTCTCGGGGGCGTCCGGGCCGGTCGGCTCGTACACGCTCGTCGGCCCGCTGTGCACCACCATCGACACGCTGGGCGTGAAGGTCGAGCTCGCCGAGCTCTCGGCGGGCGACCTCGTCGCGGTGGGCTCGTCGGGCGCGTACGGCCTGACCGCCAGCCCGACGGGGTTCATCAGCCATCCCGCACCCCACGAAGCCCTGCTCGTGGGCGACACCCACCGCGACATCACGGGAGACCTGTGATGCGCGGCATCGTCGTGCTCGGGCACCCCCGCAGCGGCACCACGCTGTTCCGGTCGCTGCTCGACGCCCATCCCGACCTCTGTGCGCCCGCCGAGACCTACCTGCTGCGCGCCTGCGCCCGGTTCCTCGAGGCGGAGCCCTTCGGAGACGGCCTCCAGGCCGGGGTGCTCGACGCTCTGGCGTTCTCCGGGGTCGACCCCGACGACGTGATCGGGCGGGTGCGCGAGCTCGCGTTCGGTCTGCTCGACGACATCGCCGCGCGGAGCGGGAAGCCCGTGTGGGCCGACAAGACCGCCTACGACGTGTTCCACGTCGACGCCGTGGAGCGGCTGTGTGGCGAGCACGTCCGGTACGTGCTGATGTTCCGGCACGGCCTCGACGTCGCGATGTCCACGGTCGACAAGGTGAGCCAGATGAACCGGTGGATTGCCGAGCTCCACCGGTACGTGGTGGCCGACCCTCGGCCGCTGCACGCGTGCACCCAGGCCTGGGTCGACACCACGGAGCGCCTGCTGCGCCTGGAGGCCGAGCGGCCCGAGCAGTGTGTGCGCTTGCGCTACGAAGACCTCGTGGCCGACCCCGCGTCCGAGCTCACCCGGGTGCTCGCGGCCCTCGGCCGTCCGACCGACGTGCCCGCCCTGCTCGAAGCGGCGGCGGGTCGCGCGCCCACCCCCGGGTTCGGCGACTGGAAGGCGTTCTCGCAGGCGGGGGTGTCTGCCGGGAGCGTGGAGCGGCGGGCCTCCCTCGACCCCACCACGCGTGGAGAGCTCGCGGAGCTGGCGAATCCGGCGCTCGTGTCGCTGGGGTACGCGCCCGTGCGGGTCCCCGCGAAGAAGTCCGCGAGCCGGGCCCGGCGTCAGCTCGAGCTCGGTCTGCTCGCGGCCCACATGAAGGCCGATCAGGGGTCCTGAAGCTCGCGCGCGATGCGGTCGACCAGCGCGTTCGTGTACCGCGCCTGTGCGGCCGTGTTGTTCAGGTGCGCGGGGTCGCGGAAGTCGTCGTGCACCAGGCGGGCCTCGGTGTCGAGGTTCCACAGCGGGACCTGCCGAGATGCGGTGAAATTCGCGAAGCTAGCGCGAACCTCGGCATAGAACGAGGATTCTTCGGGGGTGCCGAACCACGCCTCCGAAGCGGGGGCCTCCAGGATCACGACCTCGCCTCCACCGGCACGCACCCGGTCGATCGAGCGACCCACGACACCCAGGTGCAGATCGCGGTTCGCGCGCATCGCGTCGAGAAGATCGGCGAAGTCGGTGCGGATCTGGTCGGGCTCGAGCGGGGGCAGGCCGAGGTACCGGTGCTGTGCGCGTGAGGTGCCGCCGCGGAGCAGGTTCACGGGGAGGTAGGGCAGTCGCACCAGGTAGAAGTCGCGGTTGTCGACCAGCGGCCAGCCCGTTTCGCGGAGGGGCGGCCACCCCAGCTGCTCGAACTCGGAGTCGACCACCGGACTGCGGAAGCCGAGGCGCGGCATCGAGTACGGGGTGTAGAGGTCGTCGGCCGTGGTCGCGAGCGCGTGACCTCCGAGACCCATCACGACGAGGAGCGGGCGGGCGTCGACGGTCTCGAGCAAGCCCGCACCCTCGATGACCGTCTGGGCATCGGTGGTCATGTCGAGCACGTCGACGCTGCGGCCGAGTCGTTCGGCCAGCCGGTGCTCGATGTCGGCTTCGTCGGTGAGCGACTCGCGCGTCCCGGAGCCCCCGAGGATCACGACCGTCTCGCGCGATTGCGCCGTAGGGTCGGGGCTCAGCGTGCGATCGAGCACGCTCGCGGTGACGTACGCGTAGTCGTCTTCCGGACCGCTCGCGAGCCAGCGCACGTTGCCGTGGGTGAGCCAGCCGGGGCCGACCAGCGCGACCGAGAGGCCCGCCAGCAGGTAGACCGTGCCCGCGGCGCCGGCGAGCGCGCTCACCGATGGCGTGGTGAGCCCCTGCAGGAAGTCTTCGCGGGCGGTGGGCATCGCTTCGACCTCAGCCGAGGAACAAGAGCTTCGCGACCAGCGCGAGCCCCGCACCTACCCCGAGGGGAGCGGTCGAGGTGATGGCGGTGGCCCCCGACACGAACAGCGTCGTTGGGACGATCCCGACGTGCCGCCAGCGGCTGGTGTCCATCCAGCGGTTCCACTTGCGCTTGCGCTTGTACAGCGTCCACCGGAGGTGCAGCGCGATGCCGGTGGCATGGTACAGCCCCCACGCGACCCAGTGGAGCGACGCACCGTGCCACAGGCCCATCGCCAGGAACGTGCCGTAGATCGCGATGTACGGGTTCCGCGTGCGCCCGACGAGCGGCATGTACACGTACGCCTGGCAGAACCCGGCCAGGCTCATGTGCCAGCGCTTCCAGAACAGGCTGATGTTGGGCGCCAGCACGGGCCAGTCGAAGTTCTCGCCGAGCTCGATGCCGAACAGGCGCGCGCCGCCGATCGCGATGTCGGAGTACGCCGCGAAGTCCATGTACGCGTACAGGTAGAGCACGATCACGTAGGCCCAGGCCTGCAGGCTCGTCATGTCGGCCATGCCGTGCCGGAGGACCTCGAGGGGGTCGCCCAGGTACGCGATCAGCAGCGTGTCGGCGATGAACAGCTTCTTCACGAGCCCGTGCAGGATGCGGGTCGCGCCGTGGGCGAGGTGGGACGGCCGATACTCCTCCGCCCGGTGCTGCAGGAAGTGGTCGAGCCGCTCGATCGGGCCCGCGGTGAAGGCCGGGAACAGGGTCGTCCACGACAGGGCATCCCAGGTGTCGTGCTCCGGGAGGGCGTTCCGGCTGCGCTCGAAGGCGTAGTGCACCAGCTTGAACGTGTAGTAGCTGATGCCCAGCGGCAGGATGACCTTCGCCTCGAACGGGTTCGCCGCGAACGCGTCGAGGATGGGCGGGATGTACTTGAACAGCGCGAGGTAGCCCAGCACGGCGAGGCTCATGAGCGACGCCTGGCGCAGCTTCGACGGGGCGCCCCACACGAACGCGACCGTCCACACGACCACCGCGGCCGTCGCGAATGGCGCCCAGGTCGCCAGCCACGCGACGGACATCAGCGTGAGGAACCGCGCGCGGAACCGGGCCGGCAACCACCAATAGACCAGCGGGCCCACGGTGAGGCACAGGAAGAACAGCGGATCCTTGAGCATGGATCAGAAGGCCTGGTACCTGAACACCGATGCGCCCTTTGCGAGCGCGAGGAGCTTGATCAGCGCGAAGAACAGCGGGATCCCGATCAGGATACCTTGCGCGTAGGCGCCCAGCTTGAACGCGGTCGAGGTGGGCTCGGGCTCGTCTTGCATGGCGCGAGCGTAGCACATCGGTCTGTTCCGGAGGGCGGCAGTGGAGCGCGCACAGAGGATCGAGCGGGTCTCGGCGGAGGCCTTCGCGAAGGCCCATCTGGCACCGGGAATCCCGGTGATCGTCACCGGCGCCATGGCCGACTGGCCGGCGCTCGAGAAGTGGACGCCCGAGTGGTTCGCGGAGGTCCACGGCGAGCGGAAGATCCCGACGTACGGCACCTACTTCGACTTCCGCGGCGCCATGCGCCTGCGCGACTACGTCGAGCGCTACCTGGTCGGGGCGCCGAAGCAGCCCATCCGGTACGCGCGGTGGTTCACGCTGCACCAGCGCGTGCCCGACGCCCAGCGCTTCCCGTGGGCCGACGAGATCTTCGTGCACCTGCGCGACGACTGGCGGCACCCGTCCTTCCTCCCGACCACGGGCTACCTGTTCCCGTTCACGCCGCCCGGCACGGAGCTCGACATCCCGAGCGGCACGACGGTCCCGTCCAAGGCGCTGTACCTGTCGCCCGCGGGTGCGGTCACGAACCTGCACCTCGACTACTGGGGCTCCGACGCGATGCTCGTGCAGGTCCACGGCCGCAAGGAGGTCGTGCTCTACGCGCCGGAAGACGCGAAGTACCTCGTGCGCGAGGGCGGTCCCGCGATGCTGGGCACGAGCGGCGGCCGGCACTTCGCCGACATCAAGAACCCCGACCTCGAGGCCTTCCCCGACTTCGCGAAGGCGCGCCCGGTCGTGCACGACACGCTGGAGCCCGGCGAGATCGCGTACATCCCGATGGGCTGGCTGCACCACGTCGACACGCTGACCACGAGCATCACGCTCACGTGGAACTTCGCGCACAGCGCGAGCTTCCGGCGTTGGTTCGAGTGGTTGCAGGGCAACCCGCCGGCGGCGGAGATCGACGACATCCGGTACATCCTGCACGACGACCCGCACCGCTTGATGTAGGGCCCGTCAGCGTGCGATGCGGTCGACCTGTCGGAGCACGTCTGCTGCCGCCGTCTTCGAGACCGGGTGCGTGCAGCCGAAGGTCGCGAGCACCGACTCCACGTCCGCCAGGGCTTCCAGGACCTCCTCCAGCATCGTCCGCGCCACCGCGGGTCGGAGGCCCAGCTCCTTGCCGAGCTCGAGCAGGTGCTCCCTCGAGATCTGTTGCGTCCGGCCGAGCACGGCGGTGTGTCGGTGGCCGGAAGCGTGCGGGGCGTAGGTGAGGTCGTAGGCCGGGGACAGCGCCCAGCGCTCGCCGTCGTACAGCCAGGCCAGGTTCTTCAGGTGGTCGTCTTCGTTGCGGGCGACGACGTTGAACGTCGCGAGGCGGACCAGGCGCGCGACCTGGGACTGGTCGCCGCGGCAGAGCAATGCGCAGAGCCTGCCGAGGTCGTGGTAGTCGGCGTGGGCCGTCTGAAAGTCCACGTTCAGAGCTCCTGCGGCGGAGAGCAGGTGTCGTCGGTCGGGGGTGCGGTCGAAGCGGCGTGTGGCGAAGGCGTCGCCGACGCCCGTACCGAGCTCGAGCACCTCGCAGTCGGCCACCACCAGCCCCGCGCGCCGGGCGAGGGCCATCCACGCAGCCTCGCGCCGTGCGGCGTCGGGGTCGTCCTCGGGGCGGGGGAACTTCACCAGCCAGTGGGAGAAGCCCTCGGGGAGCTCCGCCTCGCCGATGCAGACCTCGTCTCCTCGGCGTCCGATGAGCGCCTTGGGGCGCACCCCGCCGGGCGAGCCGCCGGCCCGAACGAGCGCTGGGAGCGTCTCGGTGGTGTGGCCGGTGTACACGTCGAGCGCATGGGCGGCGAGGGAGCCGAGCTCGACGGCTTCGAACAGGGTGTCGGGCCCGGTGGTGGGCTCGTAGGCCAGTGCGCCCATCGCGCGCTGGCCGAGGAACGCGAGCTCGTCGAAGGGCGTGACCTGGGACCGAGGTCGTCCAGCGTCGGCGAAGCGTCGGTGGAGCAGACGCAGGCCCCACCCGTCCGGACGGGAGTCGGAGAACACGCCAGGCAGCGGCACGCCGGGCTTCGCCTGATGAGCGAGCAGGCCCGGGCGGGCCGGGAGCGCGTACGGGGAGATGGCGTGTCCCGCGTCGAGGAAGCTCTGCGCGAACTCGAAGTAGATGCGCCCGCGGTCGTCTTCGGCGAGTACGCCGACTTCGACTGGATCCGGGAACTGGAGGGAGACCCGGAGCTCCCTCATCGCTCGCTCCGGCGGAGCTCGTCGAGCGTGGTGGGCTCGGGCGCCTGGAGGAGCGCGTCGACGTCGGCCAGGTGCTCGAGCGCGGCGAGCACGCCGAACAGGGTGTGCAGCTGGCCGCTGCCGCTGCGCTCGAGTCGGGCCACGGTGTTGGTGGACACCCCCGCGTGCTCGGCGAGCTCGGCCTGGGTCCAGCCTCGACGCTTGCGCGCGGCTCGCACGCGGGAGCGAAGGAGTCGAGCCGCGTCGGCTGGAGTGAGGAGGAGGGTCATCGCGTCCATGCTCTCGGAATAACCCAGAACTTGTTGAAATCGTGGGTCTCGTCGCTGCCAACACCAGGTTTTGGTGGATCTCTCGAGATCGCCGCCGCGGACTGTGCGCGTCCGGGTCGCACGACGGCGCCGTCCACGCTGGTGCCGCGCCTCACCCTGTCCATCGACAACGCCCTCGACGACGGCTTCCCGGGCGAGCCCGACGGCAGCGACGTGGTCGTTTCGAACGCGGGCGCGCTGCTCCTCGTGCCGGGCATCGTGGGGCTCGAGCACCTCGGGTCCACTGCGGTGACGGTCACCGATGCGAGCATCGTGCTCGAGGCCTTCGACCTCGGCACCAGCGCGTGGACCGAGGTGCCCGGCGTGACCTCTCTGTCGGCGCGCGCAAGTTCCCGTGACCGGGAGCCTTCAGCGAGCTGGCTCGCTGACTCCTCCCTGAATCCCGACGCGAACACCACGTTCCCGGTGGGCCCGGAGCCGTTCGTCGGCACCGTGCTCCAGCCCGGTGCGCTCGCGAGCTGGGGCGCGGAGCTCCAGGTCGAGCTCGACCCCGCGACGCTCGTGTGGCTGCTCGACCCGGCCCAGGTCGATGCCGTGCGGATGCGCGCGGAGCTGTCGGTCGATCTCCCAGCCGAGCCGGTGCGCTCGCTGTTCCGGTTCGGGGACGACCTCGTGGGCGAGCTGCGCACCCAGGGCGGGTCCGTCGCGGACGTGTCGCTCACCGTCGCCACCGTGGATGGCGCGGTCGGCGTACGGGATGCCGGGACCGATCCCGGCCTCGCGCTGCTCGGGTCGGGCGAGAGCGTGCTCGTCGCCGTGGGGGCGAACACCCCCGTCCCTGCGCCGCGGTCGGCCTCCGAGAGCAACGACGCCTACCTCGCGCGCCTCGAGGCCCTCGACGGGGCGAGCCTCGGTGCCCTGGCGTTCGGCTCGGGGACCGGTGGCGTCGGCGCCGTGCTCGCGCCGAGCGTGCTCGATCTCACCGTGCTGCACGTACCCGTGGTCCGTCCGACCGTCACGGCGCCCGCGGCCATCGTCGCCGCGGACGGCCTCGAGGTCGATGTGCACGCGGTCAACGGGTCGACCGAAGACGCCGTGCTCGTGGTCGCGGCGTCCACGTACGCCGGAACGGTCGTGGATCCGGGCCTGCCGGGCACCCTGGTCAGCGGCCAGGTGGCCGACGGCGCGGCGCTGTTCGCGGTCGACGGCAGCACCACGGGGATGACGATCTCCCAGACCACGACGGTCGCATGGTCGGACGTCGCGGGGAATGCCTACGGTCCGCTGTCCTACGCGACGGACACCTTCGTGGACGCGCCCGGTGCGGTCCAGGTGACGCTCGCGGACGCGCGGGCCGTGGACGCCGACACCAACGGCCTGACCGGTGCGGGCGACACGCTCGGGTACAGCGCGTCGCTGAGCAACGCGGGGTCCCAGGCGCTCGTCGACACCGTGCTCACGATCCCCCTCGACGCGGGGCTGTCGTATGTGGCGGGGTCCGCGAGCACGACGGTGGGCACGGTGGTGCAGGCCGACGACAGCGCCATCGTGGTGGACTTCGGCACGCTGCCGGGCTTCGCGATGGCGACCGTGACGTTCGAGGCGCTCACGGATGCGGGGCTCGTGGACAACGTCGACACCCTCATCGTGCAGGGCGTGGTCACGTCCACCGGGCTCGACCCCGTGTTCACGGACGATCCGGCGACCGCGGCGGCGAACGACCCGACGGTGACGGCCCTGGTGGGGGCCTCGCCCGCGCTGTCGGTGGCGCTCGACGACCAGCTGCTCGTGGACGCCGACCTCAACGGCGCGGTCACGGCGGGGGACACGCTGCACTACACGGCGTTCGTCGTGAACACCGGCGGTGCGGCGGCCAACGACGTGACGTTCGACGTGACGCCGGGCGCGGGTGCGACGCTCGTGAGCGGCTCGGTGACGAGCTCGTCCGGGGTGGTGCTGCTCGGGAACGGCGGTGGAGACGGCTCCGTGAGCATCGCGCTCGGGAACTTCCCGTCGCTGATGGTCACCGCCATCGACTTCGACGTGGTGGTGGGGGCCTCGACGGGCGCCGTGTCGACCCAGGGCGTGCTGTCCGCGAGCGACGCGCCGACCGTGGTGAGCGACGACCCGATGACGGTGGCCGCGCTCGACCCCACCGTGACGCAGCTCGGGGTGGTGGGCGAAGCGGGCGGCGGGGTCGGCGGCGGCGGTGGCGGGGGCCCGCTGGGTCCGGTGCCCGAGGTGGCCGTGCTGACGCCGGTTCCGGGTGCGCGCCTCGGGGCGCCGGTCGACATCACCGTGAGCGCCACCCCGACGGACGGGAACACCGTGACCGCGTGCACGGCGATCCTCCATGCGGCGGGCGCCGATCCGGCGACGGGGACGGTGGTCTCGACGACGGCGGGCGCGTGTCCGGCGACGCTCGGCACCTTCGACCCGACGACGCTCGAGAACGGCGGCTGGACGCTGCGGGTGGAGGTGACGGACAGCTCGGGAACGACGGGTGTGGGCGAGTCTTCGGTCGTGGTGAACGGCGTGGCGAAGCTGGGCTCGTTCGACGTGGCGTTCCTGGACGCCGAGTGGAGCAACCCGGTGCAGTCGACCAGCCTGGTGCGGTCGTACAGCACGACCCGAAAGGACGTGGTGGGGGACTTCGGGAACGGGTGGCGGCTGTCGATGACGGACGTGACCGTGCAGACGAACGGCCCGCTCGGGGAGGGCGGATGGAGCCAGCAGTCGTGCGGGGGCGGGTTCCTGTTCAGCCTGCTGTGCTTCGAGACGGCGCAGCCGCACCTGGTGGTCGTCAAGTGGCCAGGTGGGCGGATCGACGCGTTCGATTTCGTTCCGCAGCAGACGAGCTCGCTGTTCCCGCTGGTGAGCGCGCCGACGTACCTGCCGCGTGCGGGCACGTTCTCGAGCCTGGCGCCGGCATCGGGCGATGCGCTGCTGACGGCCCTCGGGGATGGGCGGCTGTACCTGTGGTGGCGCTCGGGTTGTTCGCAGATGCGCCTGCTCCCCGGTCCGACATCTGGCGACGTGGCCGACGAGCGGCACACACCATACGGGACGGAGAGCGCTCCGAGGTCTGATGATCCTATTCGTGGTCCTCGCGATCGCGGCAACACCCGCTCCGGCACCTGTGTCCCGGCCTGCGCCGGAACCCTCGGCGCCCGGGCTCGATGGTCCCGCGCTCGTACCGATGCTGAACGCCTGGAAGCGTCGGCCTCAGATTCAGTGGTCGTCCGTCACGGACACGGCGTCTTACGATGCCGAGCAGACCCGCGTGCTCGATTCCCTTGCGACCGTTCGCGCCGACGTGGAGGGGCTCTCGGGGCTTACCCCACACGACGCCCTGGTGGCGCACCGCCTGCTGCTCGAGATCCGCACCGCGGCGCTCCAGGCCGAGTGCGGCGCGGAGCGCTGGCACCTCGAACCATTCGATCCGCTCGCCGGGCTGTTCCGCGCGGACGGGACGGTCGACCGACTGGCGATATCTCCGGCGATCGAGCGCTTCGCGAAGGCACAACAAGACTATGGCGTCCGTACGCAGCTCATGCGCGATGCGGTCTCGCGCGGGGTCGTGGACCATCGGGGCGCCGTCGAGGCGTACATCCGCCAGAGCCGTGCGCTTCAGATCCCCCCGCTGGCCGACCTCGACGTCACGAACCGCGACCGACTCTCCGCCGCGCTCGGCGCCTACATCGAAGTCCGCTCCCGGTTCGCCAACTTCCTTGAGGTCGAGGTCCTGCCCTCTGCGACGACGAAGCCGCACATCCCCGAGGCCTGTTACCAGGCGTCGATTCTCGCCCACACGGACCTGGACGTGTCTGCTGACGCTTTGCACACGCGCGGGCTCGAGGAACTCGCGACGATAGAGAGCGAGATCGCCGCGCTCGGAAGCGCGATCTTCGGCACGGACGATCTGGTACGCATCCGCGAAGAGCTCCGGGCGCCCCGTCATCACTTCGCCTCCGTTGACACGCTGCTCGCGGAGGCGTCGCGTCACGCCGAAGAGGGGTGGGAGGGATCGCGCGCCTGGATTCCGGGAGAGGTGCCCCGATGCCGGGTGCGGATCCGTCGCGACGCGGGCCGGGCGGGCGCCTGGACGCCCTCCGGGCAGTACGATGGGGGCACCATCACCCTGTGGGGCAAGCCGGGCGTGCTTCGAACCTGGGACCTTCGCACCATCGTCTTCCACGAGTGCGCTCCCGGCCATCACATCGAGCGCATTCTCAGTGGGACCACGGCGGGCTGGCCGTCCTTCATGCACCGCAACGCGAGCACTGCGATAGTCGAGGGGTGGGCGCACTACAGCGAGTGGAGGGCCGCCGAGCGTGGCCTGTTCCCGGACCCATTCGATCGAATCGGGATGCTCGAGCATCGCGCGTGGCGAGCGGCGCGTCTGGTAGTGGATACGGGTCTACACCATCAGGGTTGGTCGCGTGAACGGGCGGAGGATTTCCTCTACGCCCACACCGCGCTCGACCGCGCCTATGTCGTGGAGGAGGTCGAGCGCTACCTCCGGATGCCAGGCCAGGCGCTCGCCTACAAGGTCGGCGAGCTCGAGATCCAGCGGCTCGCCGCGCGCGCTGTGACCGAACTGGGCGACGACTTCGACCTTGTGGGGTTCCATCGCGCCGTGCTGGGGAACGCGGGCATCCCCCTGGGGGCGCTCGAGGGCCGCGTGGATGCATGGATTCGCGAGGTCCGCGGAAACTAGCCACCAGGTGGGGTGGTGCGGGCCCAGTATCCCTCACGCGGTGATGACTCGTGCCGCCCGCGTCAGCACCGTCACGATGACGCTGTCTGCCTCCCGACCTGCGCCGAACGGTGATACCGTGTGACCGGTGGTCCACCGACGCCAAACTCCGGCGATGCCCCCGCCTCGGGCATCCACTGACGGAGCAAAGGGGAGCCCGACTCCTCCGGCGGGTCGGAGACCTGCGTCCACTCTGGCTGGGTTCCCCGGGAGAGGCGGGCCCGCGGATCCTGGCCCCGTGGAGCCGCAGATGACCCGTCAGTCCTCGTTCAAGAAGAAGATCCGCGCCCGAATGGCACGTACCGGCGAGCGGTACGCCGCCGCCCGCCTCGCCCTCGGCTTGGCGGCGGCTCACCAGCCCGTGACTCGCCGCCACCTGTTCGCGGGTTGCGCCAACTCTCCACGGATCAGCACGGTTCGAGGGCCATGATGTCGAAGTCGTGCCCGCGCAGCACGCTCCAGGTCTGCTTGCCGCGGAGCTTCACGCCGTACAGCGCTTCGATCGCGCCGTGCACGGCCCCGAAGGGTTCGCCGTACTCGCGCGGGGGCGCCTGCGATGGACGCCAGTCCCTTGGGTGAGACTGCTCTGTCCGGAACCGTTCCTACATCGCGAGCTGCACGACGTAGAAGTGGCTGAGCGTCCCGGCGCTGAGCCCCGCTTCGAGCACATTGGTGCCGCCCCAGACGTCACCCGTCACGGCGGGGAAGTCCACCTTCGGCATGTCGATCCCGTCCGCAGCGAGCCCGTCTTGGATGTCGAGGTACAGGCCATCGTCGGGCCCGCCGAGCTCGAGGATGCCAGTGCGGGCCAACAGCACGAGCGCACCGTGGAACTGGTCGGGACGGAGGTCGTCGATGAACATGGAGGCGAAGTACGCGCCAGCGATGCTGTCGAGCCTCGCGCGATCGGTGAAGTCCAGGTTCGTGTCCGGAATCGCCCACAAGCGGGTCTGACCACCGTCTTCCGAGAACAGCAGCAGCGACTGTGATCCGGCGCCACTCGTACTGGTCTCGGCGATTTGGATTCCGGCAGCCGCGAGCGCAGCAAGGGTAGTGGCTCTAAACTCCTGAGAGGTGAGCTGGCCGGGGACCGTGGCACAGCCTCGCAGCTGCTTCATCTGGGGCAAGGTGGGCATGGGACCTCCGTGAGCCGGACTGTAATCGCGCGGTCTGAGGAACGCAATCGTGAGTACCAGTCCGTTCGTTCATGTGATGGTCACGCGAGGGAACGGCGCCGAGACCGCCGAGTGTCACAACAGAGCACTGCACCTGCGGCGCCTCCGCTGCTTCGCCGACGTTCGATGTGCCTGTGCATCGTTCATCGCCGCGACGCACGCTCGGTGAAAGCCGAGTCAGCCGCGTCTACCTGCGATTATGGCGGTGTGACGAACACGACCGCTGGCATCTTTGATCACCAGCTCGCCACCGCCCTTCGCGCTGAGTGCCTCCCGTGCCGCGGCCTCGGCTTCTTGCGGCGTGTTGTGGAGGCTCGTCGCCTTGCGAGCGGTGATGAGCTGATTGGCCCACTTCCCGTTGGGGCGAGGGGCCACCATCCGGTCTACGTTGCTCATCCGACTCCTCGGTTCGAGGATAACACGCGAGCAGTCGCGTCGTTCGGGGCGTTGGAGGGCCGAGTCGTCGGGGGCCTGCCATTGCGCATGTCGTGAAATGCTCGGACAAGATCAGGGCTTCCTTCCCCAGTGATCGAGCGCCACGCGACAATCCCATCGGGTCGAACGAGCACGGCTCCATCTTCCGGTACACCGAACACCGCCCCGAACTCACGACCCTCTTCGAAGTGCACGTCGACCCCGACCTCGTAGGGGACCAGGCCGACGGATGCGGAGTCCGCCGCGCGGCCCGCGGCGTCGAGCCAGTGCCGGGCGCCCGCGACGACGACCCAATTTCGATGGAACAGATCGAGCGTGGATACGCGGCCGACGCCGATTCGGACCCACTGGTGCGGCGCCCGCGTCCCAGGTTGGCCGGCCCACGCCAACGGTGTGGCGGCGAGCGGCAGACCCTTCGAGGGTATTGCTACGGCGTCAGACTCCACGCGCTCGCCCAGCTCGAGTGCTTCGTCGGAGAGGAGTTCGAGGTTCGGCTCGTCCGGTGCTGTGTATCGGGAGTAGTCGGGGCGTGCGAAGGTCTGGTCGTGACGCAACCAGGCGACGGGACGCCGTTCGCCGTCGTAGGTGTCGAGCAGGGTTGGCTCGGACGTGCCATCGAGTACCGATGAGAGCTTCCATGCGAGATTCCACGCGTCGTGGATGCCCGTGTTCGCCCCGAACCCGCCTCGGGTGGGGGGGAGGGCGTGAGCGGCGTCCCCGGCGAGAAACACCCGTCGATCGGAGAAGCGCGCGGCGATCAGCGCCGACAGCTCCCACCGCCCGGTCGTGATGGGCTCTACGGGGATGTCGGCCCTCCCGATCGCCCGCTGAATCCACGACAGTCGGGTTGCGGGACCCACCTCCCCATCACCATACACCATGAGTGCCCAGCGGTTGCTGCCATAGTCGGCGAGAAAGGCACGAAAATCATCCTGCTCGATCTCGTACTGGCTCACTCCGGGCAGCCGAAGGGCCTCGAGATCGGCGCGGAACAGCACACTGTTCAGAGTCTGGAGGTGTCCTCGACCGGACCGCTCGATGCCCAGCATCTGCCGCACGGTACTGTGCGCACCGTCGGCGCCCACGAACGCCTTCCGGTGCGTTCCGCGCCGCTCGAACAGCCAGGTGAGGTAGGCCTGAACGTCGACGCCGCACTTCTGGGCCGTCCGGACGACACCGAGCAACGTCGCCCAGCGGTGACCGCCGTCGGGACTCCCCGCGAACAGACTCGCCAGCCGCAGCTTCGCGTGCCGCTGGAACTCCCGCTCGCTCTGGTTGTTGTCGAGCGGGATGTGCGCGTGGTCCACGAACCGGGTCAGGTCGGCGAAGTGACGAAGGTAGAATCGGGCTGTCGCTCCGACCGGGTCGCTGGGAGGCAGATCTCGGGCGACGACGCCCGCGAGCCACTGCCGGAATCGGTTCAGAACACGGCGGCTCCAGTGTCGGCGGAACGCGACCAGGGCGTCGCCCTCGAGACCTCGGTCTCGGGCTTGGTCCTCCAACGTGTACAGGGCCTGGATGAACCGTTTTCCTTGGGCGGCGAGCCGCGGCTGGACCCGCTCGGCATCTCGAAATGCCCGGAGCGGGTGGGCGTTGCAGTTCGCCGCAGTTCGCCCCGGCGTCCCCGCCGCGTTCCGGCTCTCCGCGTCGCAGACCACGATCCCGTCGAAGGCGTTCAACCGGATCTTCAGCCGGTCCGAGTGCTTGGTCAGATCGAACTGGAACACCGTCAGCTCGTCGCGGGTGAAGACCTCGAGGTAGCCGTCCCAGGCCTGGTCCTGGCCGACGATGAGGGTCTTCAGCCCCGTCCCGTCGAAGCAGAGGTGGTCGCCGGCGAGGAGCTGACGGAAGTGCTCTCCGTCGATGGGGTCCACGAGCGTGACGGCGCGGGCGATGAGGTGGACGAGGGTGCCCATGGCGAGGTCGATGCCCTGGGCCTTCAGGTGCATCCGGATGCGGTCGAGCGGCACCAGCAGCGCGAACTTCATCGTCACGAGCCAGGCGAGGAAGCTGCAGTCGTACAGGGCCCGGTCGCAGGGCATCGGCGGCATCGGGGCCGTCGTCGGGACGTTGCAGGCGGGCTCCGCGCAGAGGACGCGCTCGCGTCGGATGACCCGGCGCCGCACGTGCTGCGGGACGACCGTGTACTTGACCGACTCGACCACATCGCGCTTGAACACCCGACCGCCACAGGCGCCGCAGGCATCCACTGCGTGGTGCTCGGTCTCGGCGGGGAGATGGTCCGAGGGAGGCCGACGTCCTCCTCGCGAGCGCGGGCGCTTCTTCCGGGGCTTCCCGATGTCGCTCGGTGACTCGTCCGCGTCGGTGTCGTCGGGCGGGTCGACGCGAGCTCCCGGCGGGTCGGGCTCGGGTTCGTCCTCGGGACCCAGCCCCAGCTTCTTCCGCAGCTTCCGGACCTCCGCCTGGGAGCGCTTCAGCTGACCCTCGCGCCGTCGGAGCATGCTCACGACCTGGTCCAGCTGCTCGTTCTGCCGGGCGATCATCCGGGCGAGCTCGTCCAGGCTGCCGCGCATCCCGGACATCTCGCGGTATGCGGTGTCCCGCTCCACCCGGAGTCGGGCGAGCTCTTCTCGCAGCCAGTCGCTCTCGCTCACGCCTCTGGTTGTCCCAGGTCCGAGCCTGGTTGTCGACGTCCCTCCTCCAGGACGATCCTCCATCCTCAGCTATCGGCCGCTGGTCCCGCGCTGGTACCGGAGCCTCCGTCGCGCGCGGAGGTCGATGCCCTGGAGGATCATCGCGAGCTCGGCGGGGTCGACGGCGATCTGGCGCCGGTCGTCATCGACGGTCGGGAGCTCGAAGGACCCCCGCTCGAGCCGCTTCGAGTAGATCGCCCAGCCGTCTCGGTCGAACCAGATGGCCTTGAGGAGCTTCCTCCGCCGGTTGACGAAGAGGTAGAGGTGACCGTCGAGGGGATCGGCCTTCATGCGCCGGACATGTCCAGCGAGGGCATCGAAGGAGCCACGCATGTCGACGGGCTCGAGGGCGACGAAGACGCGCGTGTTCGGACCGGGGTTCAGCATGCAGCGACGACGCCGAGCAGCCGGGCGAGCGCGGCTTCGTTGAACCTCGCGGGCACCTCGACGACGAAGGGGCCGCACGCGACGCGGAACACGCTGATCGAACACTCCGGAACGAGCTCGACGAGGCGGAGCTCGGTCGTCGAGACGGCTGGTGGCCGGTCGAGATTCAGGCGCCACGCATTCAGGGAGCGTGCGTCGACTCCGTTCCTCCGCGCCCACTCGGCGCGCTCCATCCCACTCACCGCCACCGCATCGAGGCAGGCTCGCGCGTCACGCTCGTCCCGGATCTTCCGTCCAGCCATTCTGTACACCTCCGCTGGGAAACTCACGCGGAGCGTGTCTCACGGCCTCCGATCGTCGCTGATGGGCCACGGAACAGATGGGGTCGAAGGCCTACCCTGGGGCCACGGACCTCTTGATCACAGCCGACGCTGGCGGAAGCAACGGGTACCGACTCCGTGCTTGGAAGCTCGAGCTTCAGAAGCTTGCCAACGAGACGGGGCTGACTATCCATGTGGTACATTTTCCGCCGGGAACCAGCAAGTGGAACAAGATCGAACATCGCCTGTTCTGCCACCTGTCGAAGAACTGGCGGGGCCGGCCGCTGACCGACTACACCACCATCGTGGAGCTCATCGGGAACACCACGACCAAGACCGGACTTCGCGTGCAAGCGGTGTTCGATAATGGCGAGTACCCTACCGGTCAGAAGGTGGACGATGACGCCATGGAGGCTCTCAACTTGTACCGCTCGGTATGGCATGGCGAGTGGAACTACGCGCTGGCCCCCGAGGGGCAGTCAGGCAGCTTGTTTTGATCGCATCCCTTGGTCCCGACGAAACCAATAACGATAGTTGGTGCTGTTCAGAGTCGGAGGAAGCGGGATTCGAAGCTCGCGTACTGACCTGGGGCACTCCGATGCGGCTCTCGCGCTGCAATGAATAGATGGAGTGGGCTTCAGATCGGCGAGATCCGGTGTCGTGAGCGGTTCGGGGGCGGCGCTTGCGGTCGGTCCCTCCGGGCTCTCGGGACGCACGAACCCTCCCTGCGGGCTCTCGGGACTCACGGCTCCAGCAACCCCGCCGCCTCCGCTGTCAGCCCGACCGCATCGGGTTTCCCGCTGCTCGTCCGGGGCAGCGACTCCCGGAGCTCCACGCGCTCCGGCACCATGTACGCTGGCAGGAGCCGCCCCAGCGCCTGCCGCACCCCGTGGGCCGTCAGGCTCGACCCGTGCTCCAGCACCACGAACGCCACCAGTCGGGTCGCGCCCGTCGCATCCTTCGGGGCCGTCACCACGGCTTCGACCACCCCCTCGACATGGGAGAGCTGCGCCAGGATCTCCGACGGGAACACCCGGAACCCCGAGATCTTCAGCATCCCGTCGCCGCGCCCGAGCAACGTCAGCCGGCCCTCCGCGTCGAGCATGCCGCGATCGCCCGTGTACGCCGCCACTTCGCCGAGCACCGGGCAGTACCGCAGCTTCTCGGCCGTGGCTTCCGGCTGACCCAGGTACCCGCGCATCAGGCCCGCACCCCCGTGCACGATCTCGCCCGGCTCACCGGGATCGGCAGCGGACCCATCCGGCCGCAGCACCACGAGCCGCACGCCCGCGAGCGCCCGCCCGACCGTGTCTCCGTGGGTCGCCAGCTCGTCGGGATGCAGGGACGCCGTGCGGAACGTCTCCGTCTGCCCGTAGGTCTTGAAGATCCCCACGCCAGGCGCGGCCGCCGCGAGGGCCGTGCGCTGGCTCGGCAGCAGGTCGCCGCCCGAGATCGTCAGGAACCGCAGCGACCGGTGCGCGCCCGCCGTGTCGAACCCCACCCGCGCCTGGAGCATGCCCGTCCAGATCGAGGGCACCGCCGAGATGCCCGTCACCCGCTGGCCCTCGACGGCCGCCAGGAGGTCGGCCGGCAGGAACGACGGGCACAGCACCAGCGTGCAGCCCACGTACAGGCTCGACAGCAGCTGGTTCAGCCCGACATCGAACGAGAACGGCAGCACGTTCAGCAGCACGTCGTCGGCGGTGAGCCCGAACCAGGCGACCTCGCCGGCCGCACGGCTCACGAGCTCGGGGTGCGCGATCACGACGCCCTTCGGCACCCCCGTGGAGCCGGACGTGAACAGGCACGTACCCCCCGTGAGCCCCGCATCACGGGCCGGTTCCGCGGGCGACCCCTCCGGGACCCCCTCCAGCCGGGCGCCCGCGGCCACCAGCTTCGCGCGCTGGGTCTCGTGGACCGCCCCGTACGAACGCCCCTGCAGCACCCACCAGTCGGTGTCCGCGAGCCGACCCTCGAACGCGCGCTTCAGGGTGGGGATGCCCGGGCCGTCGACCACCGCCAGCCCCACACCGCCGGCCTCGAGCACCCCGCTGATCTGCGGGCCCCGCAGCTGGTGGTGCAGGACCGAGAACAGACGACCCGCCGCCAGCACCCCGAGCATCGCGGCGATCGACTCCGCCGAGGGACGCGCGAACAGCGGCACGAGGTCGCCAGGCGCCGTGCGGGTCGCGACCGCGGCAGCGAAGCGCTGTGACGCCGCGTGGAGCTCGGCCCACGTGGTGATCTCGGGCTCCGACCCCGGATGCAGGGCCACGAGCGCGGGCGCACTGCCGCGCTCCGTCGCGTGCAGCGCCAGCCGGTCGGTCAGGGAGCGCACGGGACTCATCGCTTCGCCAGGTGGGCGGCCAGCTGGTCGGCCACGACCGCCGTGACGCGCGCCTGGACCTCCACGTTGTTCAGGTGCACCGGGTCGGCGAAGTCGTCGGGACCGATGCCCGCGCCGTCGACCGTGAACACCGGCACGGCGAGCTGGCCGATCAGGTCGCGCTCCAGCTCGAACCACAGGTCGAAGAACGCCTTCTCACCGGCATCGCCGAAGATGTCGGTGCGCAGGGGGTTCTGAAGGTCGACCACCTCGTGCCCGGCCGCGCGCGCCCGCTCGACCATGCGCTCGACCACCCCGCGGTTCATGGGCGCCCAGGTCTCGAGGTTCGCCACGCGCTTGTCCCAGTCGAACGAGAGCTCGCCACGGTTGCGCGGACGGACCCCGAGGTATTCGTGATCGCGCCGCTCGATCCCACCCTTCAGCAGGTTCACCGGCACCTGGGGCAGCCGGATCGCGTACAGCCGCGGGAAGTCGATCATCGGCCAGCCCGTATGCGATGGAGGCGCCCACCCGATCCGACGCAGCTCGTCGTCGAACACGGCGTTCGACAGGCCCAGGCGCGGAGGCTTGAGCGCCGCCGTCATCTCGTCGGGCGGGTACTGCATGATGATGGGCGAGAGGCTGATCACGAACGTGGTGGGCGCGCCGCCGCGGCCCTCCAGGCGGTCGGTCACCTCGGCCGCGAGCATGGCGGCCTCGATCTGCGTCATGCCGTCCATCATCAGGTCGATCACGGGGACCTCGCGCCCCAGGCGCGTGGACACGGCCTCCTGCAGCGCGGCCGCGCTGGTGAGGCTCTCGCGCATCCCGCTGGCGCCGAGCAGCACGATGGCGCCCGGCGGGAAGGGGTCGAGGTCGAACATCCGCGCCGACACGAACGCGGCGTCGTCGGTGTCGGTCTCGGCGAGCCAGCGCACCCGCCCGTCCATGAACCAGGACGGACCCGCGAGCGCGGTGGACAGCAGCCCGAGGAGCATCACCGTGCCGGAGGTCGCGCCGATCGCGGCGATCGACGGGGTCGACAACCCCGTGCGGAAGTCGTCCATGAAGTCGGGGTCGGCCGCAGGCTCGCTCACGCAGCGATTCTACCACGAACCACCGCGCGTCCGACCTCAGAATCGGCCGGTCACCACGAGCCCGTTGAACCCTCGGGTGCCCACCACCGGCACCAGCCGGAGCTGGTGGAGTCGGGTCTGGTGCTGGACGACGGGGACCAGGCTCGCGGTGAGCGCGACGCTGCCCCCGATGAGGAAGACCACGGGGAAGAAGTCCACGCCCTGGAACGCCGGGGGGAGGCTGTACGCGAGGAAGCCCATCGACATGCCGGTGCCGAGGAACCCCGTCGCGGCGACCCAGCGATTCCGGGGCGCGAGGCCACATCGACCTCCGGAGACCCCCACGCCGACGGCGCCGACGGTGGTGAGCGCCGCGCCGGAGGCGGTCCCCAGGGACCCGAGGACCGACCACCCGAGGTCGCCCTGCGTGATCCCCAGCGTCGCGACGACGAGCGAGCCTCCCGCGACGGCGAGACCTCCGAACGCGAGCCCGTTCGCGACGAAGGCGCCCGGGCAGTGACCGGAGGGCGGGCCCGGGACCTCCGCGGGGGGATCCTCGGACGTTCGCACGCGGATCGGCTCGCTCTGCGCGAGCGCGAGGGACAGGAGCATCAAGCCGGGCGCCTCACGGGCTCGAGTAGTCGATGTCCACGGAGTCACCCGGCTGGGGCGGGTTGGCCACGAAACGCACGCTGTTCGTGAGCGTGTCGAAGATCCAGTCGCTGTTCGGGCGCACCGAACCGTTCACCGACACGTCGATCGTGAGCGGATCACACGGGTTCGCGAGCGAGAACGTGTCCTGGAGCACCGCGGCGGCGGCCAGCGTGTCGAGCTGGGGCGCCCAGTCGTCGCAGATCGACAGGAACCCGCCCCCCGTCGCGCCCACGGCACCGTCGTAGCCGTGCCCGGCATCGGCGCCGTTGCAGCCGTCGGGTGTGGGCCCGGCCACAGCGGAGAGCGTGACGAGCGCGGCGTCCCCCTTCGCGGCCACGAGACGGTCGACGTACTGCTGCCAGTACGTGCCCCCCTGGTTGTGACCGGCCGACTGATCCTCCTCGTCGCTGATGTAGATGACGTGCAGCAGCGCGTCGGGACGCAGGAAGCCCGCATTGCAGGGGTTCTCCACGGCATCGGCCGACACCTGCAGGCCCGCTTCGTCGAAGTCGTCGGGCTCGACCAGCAGGGCGTCTGCGAACCGGGACTGCCAGTCGGGGGTGCTCGCGTCGAACCACCCGTCCACACCGCAGCCGTCGTCGCCGTTGATCGCCATGAGGCGCCAGTCGACGCCCTCCGCGACGAGGCGGTTCGTGAACAGCTCGATGTTCGTGCCCATGGCGTCGAGCTCTTCGGACATCGAGCCGCTGGTGTCGCCGTACATCACGATGTCGACCGGCGCGTCGACCGGGATCGACCACGACTCGGCCCAGTCCGGCGGGTCGACCGGCTCCTCGGGCTCTTCGGGCAGCTCCGGTTCCTCGGGGAGCGTCGGCTCCTCGGGGTCCTCGGTCTGGGGGCCGGGATCGGTCGGATCCGCGGGGTCTTCGCCCGGATCCTCCGCGACCAGCTCGGGCCCGACGGGGTTGGTGGCCAGGTCGTACTCCTGGCACGCGACGGCAAACAGAGCGCACAGCAACAGAGGGCGCGTCATCAAACACCTCCAAACAAAACAAGATGCACTGTTCACCTGCACGAGATGTGCCATCGCGAGACGCCCGCCAGCACGCCCTCCCGGTGCTCGAACCGCGATCGAATTGTCGCACTCCCCGGGACATCTGGTGCGCGCGTGGGGCACTCGCGGGGCCCGGAACGGGCCTTGGTGAGAAAAGGGTCAGACGCCGCCAGAATCCGGCCCGTACCGCGATAGGACGCGCGGATGACTCCTCTCCTGCTGACCCTGTCCGGATGCTGTGGTGGCGATGCGCCCGTGTGGACGCCGCTCGACGACGTGTACCTCACGGAGACCGTCACCCTCGACCTCACGCCGTTCGTGTCCGACGATCGCGGAGAACCCGTCATCGTCGCCCTCGAGGAGGGTCCCGACGTGATCGCGGAGGTCGACGGGCTCAGCCTCGATCTCACCCCACAGCCCGGCTGGCGCGGCACCACCACCGTCACGCTCACGGCCACCGACGCCTGCGGGAACGAGGCGTCCACCGTGCTCACGGTCATCGGCGGCGAGGAGCCGGTGCCTGGCGAAGGATGTCCGGTCGAGCTCGTGTGGACGGGCTCCGCGGAGGCCGTGCACGTCGCGGGGCCCTTCAACGACTGGTCGGAGACCGCCACCCCCCTCCAGGAGGCCGGTGGCACGTGGTCGGGCGAGGTGCTCCTGCCTCCGGGCGACCACCCGTACAAGCTCGTGGTCAGCTCGCCCGGTGGGTTCGGCGGAGGCCCCCAGTGGACGTGCGATCCGCTCGCGGCGTACATCCAGTGCGACCCCGGCTACGCATGGCCGTCGGAGTGCACGCCCGGCGCACAGAGCTGCAACAGCGTCGTGCGTGTGGCCGACTGCACGGTGCCCGTGCTCGAGCTCGCCAGCCTCGACCTCGATCGCGATGCAGGCCGCGCCGACCTCGTGGTGACGGGCACCACCAGCCCCGACGTCACGGTCGACGGCGTGCCGTTCCCCGTCGACGGTCCGTCGTTCACGGTGGGCGGGCTCTCTGCCGGCCGTCACGAGATCGTCGTGTCCGACGGGGCCGCAGAGCCGCTCGTCGTCCCGTTCTGGACCGACGACTTCGCGTGGGAGCAGGCCACCCTGTACTTCGCGTTCATCGACCGGGTGAAGAACGGGTCCACGGCGAACGACACGTCGGAGGGCGCCACCGCCGAGCTCGGCCGCTACCAGGGCGGCGACTTCGTGGGGCTGCGCGAGATGCTCCCGTACCTCGACGACCTCGGGGTGGGCGTGCTCTGGCTGTCGAACGTGCAGGACAACGCCGAGGGCGCCTACGCGGGCGACTGCGGGCGCACCTACGCGGGCTACCACGCCTACTGGCCCGACGATCCCGAGGCCATCGAGGAGCACTTCGGCACCGAGGCCGAGCTGGCCGCGCTGATCGACGACGCCCACGCGCGCGGCATGCGGGTGGTGATGGACTGGGTCGGCAACCACGTGCACGACACGCACCCGTGGGTCACCGAGCATCCCGACTGGTTCAACGGGCCCGCGAACTGCCTCGACTACGTCGACGGGCAGATCAACTTCGACCGCATCCCCGAGACGTGCTGGTTCGCGCCGTACCTGCCCGACTTCGACTACACGAAGCCCGAGCCGCTGTTCGCCATGGTCGACGACGGCATCGGCTGGGCCACGCGCCTGAAGCTCGACGGGTTCCGGGTCGATGCCGTGAAGCACATGCCGCACAGCGTCGTGTGGAACCTGAACGCGGCGGTCGAGGAGAAGCTCGAGCACCGGCTCGCCGGGGGCGACGAGCGCTTCTGGACCATCGGCGAGACCTTCGACGGGCACGCCGCCATCGAGCGGTACGTCGGCGACACCCAGCTCGACGGGCAGTTCGACTTCCCCATGTACTGGGCGCTCCGCGGCGCCTTCGTCGGGAACGACGATCTGGCCGGTCTCCTCGGGGCCATGCAGGACAGCGAGGCCCGCTACGCCGGGGCGCTCATGAGCGTGTTCCTCGGGAACCACGACGTGGCGCGGTTCATGTCCGAGGCCGCCGGTCAGGGGTCGGCGTACTGCGTCGACGGCAACCTCCAGATCGCCCCCGTGCCCGGCCAGCCCGAGCCCTACGAGCGCATGATGCTCGGCCTCTCCGTGGTGTTCACGCAGCCCGGCGTCCCGCTCGTGTACTACGGCGACGAGGCCGGCATGCCGGGCTTCGGAGACCCCGACAACCGCCAGCCCCTGTGGTGGCTGGCCGACCTCGAGGGCGTCACCAGTGTCGAGGGGTTCGCGAGCCGTCTCACCCCCGATCAGGCCCGTGTGGCACGGCACGTTCGCGCGCTCGCCCAGGCCCGGAAGGACCACCCGGCCTTCGCGGCCGCACCCGCCGTCGAGTGGTGGCGGGAGTACAGCGTGCTCGGCTACGCGCGGTCGGCGGGCGACGACCACGTGCTCGTGCTCGTGAACCGCGAGGGCTTCGAGCGCACGCTCACGAACGGGCTCGCGTTCGCGGGCCTCCCGCAGGGCACGTGGGTCGACGTGCTCACCGGCGACAGCTTCACGAGCTCCGGCGACAGCATCACCATCCCGCTCGGGGCGCGGCAGTCGCGGGTGCTCGTCCAGCCGTGAAGGCCCTCGCAGAGGTCCTGCGTGCGGGCCGTCGCCTGCGCGCGATCGGGTTCGACGACGCGCCGTTCGCGAAGTCGGCGGGCGCCCCCGTGCCCGTGAGCGGCATCGTCACGTCGGGCACGCGCTTCGAGGGCATGCTGTGGGGGCAGGCCACGCGCGACGGGTCCGACGGCACGGACGTGATCGCGGGCCTGCTCGCGCGCAGCAAGTTCGCGGCACAGGTCCACGTCGTGCTCACCGACGGGCTCACGATCGGCGGGCTCAACGTGCTCGACCTCGCCGCTCTGCACACCAGCGCCGGCGTGCCGTGCATCGCGGTGATGCGCCGCGCCCCGGATCTCCCGCGCTTCCGGCGCACCCTCGACACCCAGCCCGATGGCGCCGCGCGCTGGGAGTGCGTGCAGCGCGCCGGTCCCGTGCACGAGCGCGACGGCTTCGTGTTCCAGGTGGTGGGCGCGGAGCCGGCCGAGGCGGCGCTCGCGCTGAAGCGGCTCACGGATCGTGGCAAGGTACCGGAGCCACTGCGGCTGGCGCACCTCATCGGGGCCGCCGTGATCACGGGGGAGAGCGGGAAGCGCGCATGACCGAGCTCGTCACCGGTTCGTCGCAGGTCGCCGTCGCGGCCGTCCAGGCGGAGCTCTCGTACGCCGACCTCGATGGCGGCGGGTTCTCCGTGCAGGTCTCGGGGGCGAGTGGCGCGTTCGCGCTGGCCGTTCCGGTCGCCGTGGTGGGGGTCGCCGTGCTGGCCGCCCTCGCCGACGCACCGTGGGTGGGGGCCGCGCTGGTCGTGCTCGCGCTGGTGCTGGTCCCGCGTACCGGCGGTCGGGTGCACGGGCTGCGTGTGCAGAACGGCGCGCTGCACGTCGAGGGCCCCGACACCGTGGCCCCCCTGGAGACCCTCCAGCGCGTCGATCTCACGCTCGCCGGCATCACCCTGCTCCAGCAGAACGGCGAGCCCATCGCGCTGCAGCTCGGTCAGAGCCTCGGTGCACGCGCGTGGCTGGCGGAGCGCATCCGCGAAGCCATCGTGCGGCACGGGGGCTTCGACGACGTACCCCTGGCGCTGGCCCGCCTTCGCGGCGAGGAGGAGCCCGATGCGTGAGCCGCCCTCCGGCATGGACGTCACCTTCACCGATCGCGGGTTCGAGGTCGCCCTGGTCGGCGCCCTCCCCACGGGGTTCGTGGGCTGCTTCCGGAGCATCATGCCCGTCGTGCTGGTGTGCGAGCTCGTGGGCGGGATCGGGTGTTTCGCGGCGTTCGTCGAAGGGGATCTCGCGGCCGGGCCCCTGCTGTGCCTCGCGGCGATGCTCGTGGTGCTCGGCACGCTGTTCGGCCTCGTCCTGCAGGCGCGGGCCCACCGCCCGAAGCCCGGCAAGCTCGTGCTCGACGGCGACTCGCTGAGCTTCACGTCCGTCGACGGGCACATCCGGATGTCCCTCGCCGACATCAAGGCCGTCGACGTCATCCCCGTGGGGCTCGCCATCCGCCCGAAGCGCGGCATGACGCACCACGTGATGATGCTGAACACGTCCGACGCCGCGCGGCGCTGGCTCGACGAGGCCATCGAAGGCGCGCGCAAGCGCTACGGAACGTCGGCCGAGGTGCCCGCCGGGCTCGACGCCCTCAAGAAGCGGTAGGGCCCCTCAGAGCGAGCGCTTCTTCGGGGCGGTCGCTGGCGCGAAGGGGTCGTCGGGCTCGTCTCCACCGAGGTCGGAGCGCTTCACCGGCGCGGACGGGTCGGACGCCCGCCGGCCGCCGCCGCTCGCGGCCTTCAGGGCCGCCAGCTGGTCGCGGGCCGCGTTCTCGCGCTCGATCGCGCGTCGACCCCCGGCCTGCACCGTGGCCCGCGCCTCCGCAGCCGCTGCGAGGGCCGCTTCGGCCGCGCTCAGGGGATTCCCGTCGCGTCGTGGCGGAGGGGCTTCTTCGACGGGGGCCCCCCGAGCTCGACGTGCGGCTTCCAGGGCCTTCAGTGCGGCGTCCATCGGATCGGCCGGTGGCACGTCTCGGGCGCGGCTCGAGAGCGGAACTTCTCCTGGCGGAGCTTCCGGAGTGGCGGAGCGGGCCGGTGCCGCGCCCTTCATCCGGCGGAGCTCCTCGAGGGCACGCTCCGCGGCCGACACCTCGGGGACCTCCGGCTCCGCGGACCTCTCCGCGTCGTCCGCACCGTCGGAGGCGTCAGAGCCGTCGTCTTCCGGGGCATCGCGCAGGCCGCGCTCCTTCTCGGCGGCTTCGAGCGACGCCTCCGCGGACGCCACGAGACCCTCCGCCGACGACACGATGCCCGAGAAGATCGAGCCCACGGTCTTCTTGGCGGCTCCGGTCGCTGCGGCGAGCGCGGCCCTGCCCGCTTCTTCGGCCGCCTTCTCCTTCGCTTCGTCCGCGGTGTCCTGCGCTTTCTTCTTCGCGTCGTCGAACCAGCCCATGTGCGGCCTCCGTGGAGAGCTTAGCGCGCCCGGTACGGTGGGAGCGCCGCGTTCACCGCCCGAGGAGCGCGCGGGCCTGCGCGAAGTCGATGCGGACGAGGTCGCGCACCACCTCGCGCACGAGCGCATCGGGGTCGTCGCCGTCCCAGGCCCGGAAGCGCAGGCGACGCTCGGCGGCCGGGAGCTCGGCGGTGCGGCGGGCGAGCTCCGCGCGCGCGGCGGGATCGTCGGTGCGGCCCGCCACGTCGGCGCGCACGCGCTCGGCCAGCTCGGCGAGCCCGTCCTCGAGGGCGTGGACCGCAGGTGCCACAGGGATCCCGCGGGCCGCGAGGGCTTCTTCGGCGAGCGCACCCTCCCCGTGGAGCACGGCCGCCCACAGCGCGCGCTCGGCGTCCGGCCCCTCGACCACCCGGTGCAGCCGGCGGTACCGGTCGGACTTCAGCTTCATCCAGGTGCCGTCGTCCCACTGGAGCACCCAGCCCTCGCCGTCGGTCTGCGCGCGGACCTCCGCCGCGAACGCCACGGGATCCGCGATGCGCCCGAGGGTGCGCGGCACGGGCAGGCCCGCGTCGGCGGCGATCTCCGCGAGGGCGTCCCAGTCCCCGTACGCGCCCGTGGCGTGGTCGCGCACGGCGAGCAGCGTGAGGCGGTCCTCGGGGTGCGCGAGCACGATGCGGTGCGACCGGCTGGTCCACTCGAGCACGGGCGTCTGGTCGCGCGCGAGCAGGTCGCGGAAGACTCGCCGGGCCCGGTCGGTGAGCAGGGGAGTGGCGCGATCGCCGAGCTCCGACGGGCCGCGCCGGGTGACGAGCCGCACCGTGCCGTCCAGCACGAGCGGGCTGACCATCGAGCCATCGAGCTTCTCGACGGCCCGGGGCGCGCCGGGGGGCACGTCCTTCTCCGAGAAGCCCGCGAACCGGTGCAGCTTCCGGGAGAGCAGGCGCCCGTCCGCGTGGAACGTGAGCCCGCGGCACTCGCGGAGCACCTGCCTACGGCGGTGCTCGCGGTGGGTGATCGCGCGCGAAGGGTCTTCGACCGCCGTGTTCCGGGTGGTCGCGAACACCCGCAGGGGCCCGTGCTCGAAGCACGCGAAGCCCGGGTGGTCCCGCGTCAGGGCCTCGACCTCCGCGAGGGTGAGGTCCACGGCGAACGGGGTGGGGTCGGGCTCGGTCCTGCGGAGGGGCTCGAGGTGGGGCTCGAGGTGCGCGGCCACCGTGTCCAGCACGTCGGGGAGGTCCTGTGCGCGGCGCTCGGGGTGGTTGCGGAGGTAGCGGGTCCACGTCTTCCGGCTGCCGCGGGTCCGGCCCATCTCGCGGGTCCGCAGCCGATCCGTCAGGCGGAACGGGGCGTCGCGGGACACGAACGCGGTCTCGAGGGCGCGGTCGAGCGCGGCGCTGTCGAGGCGGGGAGGGCGCACGAGCAGGTCGTGCAGGTCGGCGAGGTCCTTCGGCCGCCACGCCCGGCTCTCGTTCTCGAACAGCCCGTGCAGCTTCCACGCGATCATGGACTCGATCCGCACCGCCGACACGGGCATCCCGAGCACCTCGAGCGGGATGGGGTCCGGCACGATGGGGTCTCCGAAGGCGAGGTCCACCTGCACGGTGCCGATCTGCAGGCGCAGGCCGGGGCTGTCGGTCTCGGCCCAGATCACCTCGTGCTCGCGCGTGCCGAACAGGGCTTCGAGGGCGTCGAGGCCGGTGGCGTGGGTGAGGTGGGGGAGCGCGATCAGGTCGACGTCGTCGGCCTCTCGGGGCCAGGGCGCGATGTGTGCGGCGGTGACGAGGCTGCCGCGGAACACCCACAGATCGGGGCGCGTGGCGAGGGCGCGTACGACGGGGACCTTGGGGTCGTCCATGCCGGGAGTATGCCGGACGTGCGCGCCGTCAGAGCTCCACGAGTCCGAGCCGGAGTCGGATGCGGAACGCGATGCTGTCGACGATCTGCTCTCGCGGCCAGTCGAACGGCAGCAGCTCGTTGACGGCGTTCGTCTCGGCGGGCGTCAGCACCGCCTCCGCCGCCGCGAGCGCCGAGGCTTCGTCGACCGGGTGTCGCTCCATGGCGCGGCGGAACAGCAGCTCCATCCGGTCGTCGACGGTCTCCCGCTCCGGCTGCGGCCCGGGGTCGGGCTCTTCGAACGGCCACTCCGCGCCCGATGCCATCGCGGTGCGACGGTAGGACGACCGGGCTTCGTCCTCGATCTCCTGGACGTGCTCGACCTTGATCACCATCCTCCGGGGGAGGGCGCGGGCGACCGGGTCGGAGACCTTGTAGGGCCAGTGCGTGACCAACGCGAAGCAGCCGGTACAGAGCTCGGCATCGAGGAGCGTCTTCGTGCTCCCCTCGAACGGCTCCGACGGCCACATCCGCTGGGACAGGACGAGGTCGGTGGGGACGTGCGTCTGCTCCTGCATGGTCTTGGCCAGGTCCCAGAACGCGATGGGACCCGCCGGCAGTGACACCGGGAGGTCGAGCGGCGAGGTGTCGAAGAACGGCTCAGTGGGCCGGATCCAGATCCGTCCGTTCGCCTCCGAGGCTTCGTACTGGATGACGGAAGATCCCTCGTTCACCGCAGCGACCATGTGTGCGACGCTCTCCTGGGCGGTGGCACCGATCCGGAACACGATCGCTCCGTAGTCTGCTGACGTCTGCTCGACGCAGATGGGCACGCCGTGCCGCGCCATCAGCACCCACGCTCCCTCCTGCAGCGGCGAGCTCGAGTCGAGGCGCACGGACGGCAGGGCGCGGGCGTCTACGGAACCGGCGGCGCCGGGTGGTGCGGCGACAGCCCATTGCACTAGAAACATTGCGTACATGAGGTGGACTCCGAGTCGACGGGTGAGAGCAGTTCGACTCCCAGATTCGCGACGTTCGTTAGTGTAAGGGCGTGGGGTCGGGACAATTTTGATACGGGTCTGGTGAGTTGAACCCAACTTCCGTCACGACTCCATCCCGCCTAGAACGGATTATCTGCTTTCCGGCGTCGATCCGCATCTCCTCCGAGAAATTGTGGTGCTCCACTATCGCGTATGGAGTGGGTTGCGATGGAACCACCGGCCCGCAGTTTATCAACATCGTTTGATTAAACGTGGCACTGCAATTCGTCTTGCCGGTCAGCACCATGGTCTTGAAGATGTAGTCGACGCACATTGGCGGTCGTCCAAAGTAGTCGAACACATGTGAGTCCGCCGGCCGGGATCCGTAATAGTTGTGGGAGCCCGACGGGCCTCCGAGGGAGCTGTGCGGCTTAGTTCCGCGTGTAACGTGGAGTCCTCCGAGGAATCCTGCGGCAGAAATGCTTGTGTATTTTGAGCAGAATTTCGTAAACTCGGCTCTCCAGGCGGCTGGAGCCTTTGCCATCACGTGTTCATAGCAGGTGTCGACGCCGGTCACCCCCGCAAGAAGCTCATCTTCTTGTACGACCCGGTCTGTGAAATCCGTCGTCGACGGCTCGAGGTAGCTTCTGAAATGCGCTTTGACCTGGGTGTTGAGACCGGAGCACGCTGTAAAGCCCCCAGAAACGACGTCGTATGGGTGGAGCTCTTCTCCAAATCCTTCGGCGATGGACACGTCGTCGGACGGGAGCACGCACTCACTTGTGCTTTCCCAAGCGTTTGCAAGCGGGGGGTCAAACGGGCCTCCCGTCGAGCAATATCCCATGAATTCAGTGGACGAATGACCGTTTGGTGCGTTTTCGTCGTAGAAGCCACCTGCGGCGATCCGATAATCGAATTTTCGCCCCGAGCCGCTAGCATCTATGATGCCCCCAACTGCCGCGGCGTCTATGGTAACGGCAAAGGCTCCAGTCTCGCCGGCTTTTAGGTTGATCTCCAATGGACTCGGCGGATTCGTTGCGGTGGCTCCGACCTGGCCCTCCGGCCAGATCCGGTACGTGCATTCGCCGCCAAATGGGTACGTTCCGTTCCTGGTAACCCGAACCGACAGGTGGCGGGAGTCACCAGACACAGTTGTTGGAACGGGAACAAGAGACGGTGGGAGCTCCGGAGGAGCGCTCAGAAGGCCCCCGTCCAGTCGGACGACGCTCATTTGGCAATCACATAGGTTGTTGCTTACCGGAGGGGGCATTTGTGCGCGAGCCATGCCGATCGTCAGGTATGGTGCGAGAAACAGCATTGGTTTGCTCTGAGTCTGGGGTCGAGAGGTCAATCGCGCGGGACTATTGTGGCGCGTCGACTTCGCCCGCGCAAGTGTCGCAATCTTCGGTGGTTGCAGGGAGCGGATCGCTCCGCACTCGCGGATGTTGGGGTACGCTCTAGCGGGTGGCGAGGCCTACGCCCCGCACCGACACACCTCGCGAGTCGCCGCTTGACAGTCAACAGAGCATCTCAGTGGTGGATGGGCGCGCCGCCCGGGACCGGCGTCCCGGGGCCGCGCACGGGATCTCGATGGAGCGCGAACCCGCTGATCTGCCCGGATCCGAATAGGGGTGTCCTTCCCCTGTAGCTCCAGCTGGTGAGACGCTTGGTCTGGCTTCCTCTGTTCGCGGCACTCGCCGCCGAGCCACCGGTGAGTCTCGGCGACGCCATCAATGTCGAGCGACACCTCGTCTCGGAGTTCCTGGGCAAGCAGGTCCGGTTCCGGAAGGGCGACTCGCTCACCCGGGCCCGGTTTGCCGCGGAGCGAGCTGGCGTTCGCCTGATGGTCGAGCTGTACGACAGCTGCCCGGCCGACTGCGAGTGGAGCGAGCCATGGGCACGGCACTTCCGGAAGACCACGGTCGTCGACGTCACGGTCACGGCAGCCGGCGCTCCCCGACCCTCCGACCTGCGGGATCTGCTCGGTCCCGAGGCGCGATGGCAGTTCCGGAGTGTGCCCGTCGAGGGGCGGAGTGATGTGCTCCAGTGGATTCCGACCCACGTGCGAAAAGCCGACGGGAGCTGGGCCACCGTCTCACCGGTCCTCGACACCCGCGTCCACCTCGACCTCGAGGCAGAGCGTGCCCGCGCGATGGACGGGCGGGGGCTCCTCGACCTCCAGGAGATGGTGGCTCGCCTCCTCCGTGACGAGGGCATCGCCGTCCATCCCATCGGCTCGAGCTACAACAGCGGCGTGACGCCGGAGGATCTCGCCGGCCTGTCCGCGGCGCCCACGGCCCGCGAGCTCCTCCTGGCCGGGACCGCGGACTCGAAGGACTGGTGGGAGCTCGACTGGGACGGCGAAGTCTACCGCCTCGCCGTCTATCGAAGCGACGTGCGCGGGCTCCACTCGCCCAGCGCTCTGATCGAGGGCGGGCACGCCCGCCCCGTCGAGTAGGGAGCAGGCGCCACGAGTCCAGGAGACCGCGTCCGCCTTGCCATGCTGCGGTCGGTGCCGTACGTTTTCTACGGTAGAATTCTTCCAGAGGCTCCATGAGCACGGCGGCACAACCCCACCTCGAGCCCGGCCGCGCGTACCGGACGCGGGATCTCCGTCGATGGAGCGCGAACCCCACGCGGCTGGCGCGGCGCCTCGTGGACGAGGGCAAGCTACGGGAGGCGGCGCACGGCCTCTACTACGCGCCAGTCCCGACGAAGTTCGGGTCGGCGCCCGCCGCTGACGAAGAGCTGCTCCGGGTCTTCCTGGGCGACGAGCCCTTCCTCATGACCGGCCCGCCGCGCTGGAACGCGCTCGGCCTCGGCTCGACGGCGATGTTCGCGACGACGCTCGTCTACAACACCCGCCGCACCGGCGAGGTCGTCCTCGACGGCCGACGCTTCCTGCTGCGTCGCGTGTACTTCCCCGATGTCCCCACCCCGGAGTGGTTCGTGGTCGACCTGGTGCAGCACCACGACATGGCCGGTGTCGCGCTGAGCGAGCTGCGCGCGGGGCTGACGGCCACGCTCCGGCTCGGCCGCTGGGACCGGGATCGCCTTCGGGAGATGGCCGAGACGTACGGCACCAAGGCGACGCTCGCCCTCGTCGACGACGTCCTCCACGACACGGAGGAGAGCGCCAGGTGACCTTCGTCCACGAAGACTCCGAGTTCGCTGCGTTGCTCACTCCAGGTCTCGGCCGAGACCGGCATCGCCGCCGCGCTCGTCGAGAAGGACTACTGGATCACCCACAGCCTGTGGGCCCTTCACGAGACCGAGCTCGCCATCTGGTTCAAGGGTGGGACCAGCCTCTCGAAGGGCTTCTCCATCATCGAGCGCTTCTCCGAGGACCTCGACCTCATGATCGAGCGCGGCGGCGTGACGACGCTGCCCGAGGTCACGAACTGGAAGAGTACGAACCGGGGCCCAACCGCTCGGCGCCGCGCGTTCTACGACGCGCTGCCCGGGGCACTCGTAATCCCGGGGGTATCGGTGGAGCTCGATGCGCAGCGGCAGGACGAGCACGCCCGCGCCGCCGACTACATCGGCTGCTACCCCGGCGCCTACGTCGCTGGCTTGCCGAGCGCGATGAGCCCTTTCGTGCGCTTCGAGGTCGGGCGGGCGCGGGTCGTCCCTTTCGCCGTGATGCCGCTCACGTCCTTCGTTCACGAACACCTCGCACGCCTCGGCATGAGCGACGATTACGTCGACAACCGGCCGAGGGCGGTGCGCTGCGTCCACCCCGTCGTCACGCTCCTCGAGAAGCTCGACGCGCTCTCGCGGCGCTACAACCGCGACGTCATCGAGGCCGACGCCTTCGTGCGGCACTACGAGGACGCCGCCCGCATCATCGAGGCGCTCGACCGGCTCCCCCCGATCGAGACCACCGCCCTCGCGCTGGCCGAGGACATGCTGGCCGAGAAGGGAATCGCTGCGCTGCCGAGCGCTGACGACCCGTCACTGGTGCTCGACGAACCGTTCAAGCGCGCCGCCGTCGAGCGGGCGTACGCCAGGATCGCGCCGATGTTCTGGGGCCCGCGGAACCCGTTCGACGAGGCCTGCGCCACGATCCGTGGGTGGGTCGACGCGCTGCGCCAATGACCTTCGCCCACGAAGAGTCCGATTGCGTGGGTTAGGCGGGCGTATGCCCGTACACACCCAGACCTCGCACCTCCCGTACCCCCCCGAGACCGTGTTCGACTGGCACGCCCAGGACGGCACCTTCCAGCGCCTGACGCCCCCCTGGGAGGACGTGAAGGTCGTGGCGAAGGACGGCGGTATCGAGGTGGGCGGGCGCCTGGAGCTGTCTGCGCCCATCGTGGCGGGCGTGCGCGGGGCCTGGGTCGCGAAGCACACGTTCTGCGAGCGCCCGCTGGGGTTCACCGACGTGCAGGAGTCGGGGCCGTTCGCGAGCTGGGTGCACGAGCACCGGTTCCACGCCGACGGCGATGGCACGCGCATGGAGGATCGCATCGAGTGGACGGCCCCGCTCGGTCCGGCGGGGCGCGTGGCGGACCCCCTCATCATCCGGCCGCGGCTCGAGCAGATGTTCGCCTGGCGGCACGAGCGGCTCGCTCGGGATCTACGCCGCCATGCCGACGCGGAGACCGGTCCGCTGCGCATCGCGATGACCGGCGCCAGCGGGCTCGTGGGGCAGGAGCTGACCGCGTTCCTCACGACGGGCGGGCACACGGTGGTGCCGCTGACGCGGAAGCGCGGCGGAGACGGGATCTTCTGGGACCCCCAGGGCGGCGAGGTGGGGCCCGGCCTCGAAGACTGCGACGCGGTCGTGCACCTCGCGGGCGCGGGCATCGCGGAGCACGCCTGGACGGACGAGTACAAGGCGGTCATCAAGGACAGCCGCACGGTCGGCACGCGCACGCTGTGCAACGCGCTGGCGAAGCTGCCGCCGAAGGTGCTGGTCACCACGTCGGCGATCGGGATCTACGGCGACCGGAAGGACGAGCCGCTCGACGAGCACAGCCCGCCGGGCACGGGCTTCCTGGCGGAGGTGGGCGAGGCCTGGGAAGCGGCCGCCGACCCCGCGCGCGAGGCGGGATGGCGCGTGGCGACCGTGCGCGTGGGGCTCGTCCTGTCTGCGAAGGGCGGGCTGCTCGGTCCGCTGCTGACGATGTTCCGGGCGGCGGGCGGAGGCCCTGTGGGCACGGGCCAGCAGTGGATGAGCTGGGTGCACGTGGACGACCTGGTCGGGCTGTTCCACTTCCTGCTGACGCACCCCGTGGACGGGGCGTTCAACGGGGTGGCGCCGAATCCGGTCCGCAATGCTGCGTTCTCCAAGGCGCTCGGCCGCGCGGTGAACCGTCCGGCCGTGGTTCCGGCACCGGCGTTCGCGGTGCGCATGGTGCTCGGGCGCGAGAAGGCCGACGAGCTGCTGCTCGCGAGCCAGCGGGTGGCGCCACGCCGGGCGCTGGAAGCGGGCTTCCGGTTCGACGAGCCCGACCTGGACGGCGCGCTGGCGTTCGAGCTCGGGTAGCTGCCGGCGCGGCGTCAGTAGGTGGCGCGGGTGCAGCGCTCCAAGACGGCCTGGTACTCGGCGACGTGCGGCCCTTCACCCACCTGCGCCTGGTTGAAGTCCTCGACGGTCTTGCCGACGACGAAGCCCTCGCCGATGCACTCGCAGATCTCGGAGATGTGCGGGAGAGCCCGTATCTTCGGGCGCGACGCGCAGAACTCGACGAACCGTTCGTAGTCGGCGCTACCGGCGGCGATCGGACGGGAGCCGCACGCGAGGAGCAGGAGGAACATGCTGCATTCTCACCGGTCGAGCCGGGCAGGGCAAGCCGGTGGCGAGGCGCGGGCCTACGCCCACCAGCGATCGAGGGCGTGGTGGGTGTCGAAGATGGTGGTCTCGCGCTTCACCTCGACGATGTCGAAGCCCTGGTCGCCGAGCAGCGCCAGGATCTCCGCCACGCGGACGTCGGCCGCCGCACGGTCGCCCTCGTAGATGCGCAGGTTCACGAACTGGAGCACGGCCTCATCGGTGCGCTCCCGCGGGTTGGAGGACGCCACGAACCCGTGCGCGCGGCCGTTCTCGACGAGCCAGGCGCGCGCGGCCTCGTACCCGTCGGGGGGGATCGCGAGCTTCACGTGCACCTCGTGGTACCGCCCGGGGCCGTAGGGCTCGAGGCTCGGCTCGGTCTCGTGCTCCAGCTTCGCGCGCAGGACGAGGAAGCCCGCGCCGGTGAGCCGGTTGCCGAGGTCGACGAGATCGTCGGCGATCCGCCCGATGGCGCCGGGCGCTTCGTCCTTGTGGTACCGCGTGGTCATCACGTCGCGCTGGACGCGCCCGTCGGCGTCGTCGAGGTCGACCACTGTGAGCTTGATGCGCTCGGAGGCGCAGAATGCACGGAGGCGCTCGAGCTCGCTCGTGGCCACGGTGAGGTGGCTGTGGAAGCGCCCGGTGAGGGGGAGGTATGGCGCCGCGTCGAGGGACGAGCGGAGCGCTTTCAGGTCTGCGATGCCCATGGGTCCATCATCGGCTATCTTGCCAGAGCGTACGATGAAGGACGCTTGAATGCTCCTCTGCTTGGCTTGGCTCCTCGGCTGTGTGGACTGCGACCCCTCGCTCGGGTCGTGCGAGACGTCCGTCGTGGTGGGCCTGCCCGAGCACTCGTACGTCCCCGACACCGACGACACGCTCGTGGTGGAGCGGTTCGACGTGGCGGCGCCGCAGGCCGACGTGCTCGTCGTGGTCGATCCGTCGGAGGCCACCAGCGCCGAGCAGCTGGCGCGGGTCGCGGATGTCCTGCCGGAGCTGTTCGACGGCCTCGAAGACCAGGGGTTCGACTACCACGTGGGCATCGCGCTCGCGCACGCCGGAGACGCCCGCTCTGTCGGGGTGATGCTGGGCTGGGTCACGAACCGCCAGCGCTTCCCGGCGCTGTGGCGCGAGGCGGGCCCGCTCGATGTCGAGGGTGGGCTCGGGCGGCTCACGGCCTACCGCGCGCTCCAGACGCAGACGAGCGGCGTGAACGCGGGCTTCCGGCGCCACGACGCCGAGCTGCACATCGTGTTCGTGAGCGGCCAGGACGACCTGTCCGTCAACCCCGACGCCGGCGAGTTCGTCGCCTGGGTCCTCCACGATCCCGATCGGGGCGGCACGGTCCACGCGATCGTGCCCGACGGCGCCGAGGCGTACGCGAGCTACGTGGCCGCCACCGGCGGAGAGCTCGCCTCCATCGACGATCCCGCGCTGCCGCTCGCCTCGCTCGCGTCCGACCTGCGCCCCCCGCGCCTGTACCTGTCGCACGTGCCGGCGCGGCTGTCGTCGCTCGAGCTGGTGTTCGAAGACACCTCCATGGCCGGAGCGCCGCGCGAGTCCGTGGTCCGGGTGTGCTCGGCCGACGAGCTCGGGGGTTCCGCCACCGATGCCGCGGAATCCGGCGATCCCAACGCGGATCTCGCCCCCACCGAAGCCGGCTCGAAGGCGCCGCCCTCCGCGACGGGCTCCGACGAAGACCCGGTCGGGTCTGCCGTGCCCACCGACTGTCCGCTCATGTACGAGCCCGCCCGCAACGCGCTCGTCTGGCTCAAGGTCCCCCCGCCGGGCGTGCTGACGGTGGTCGCGAGCTACGAGACCGCCCAGTGAGCCCCACGCGCGTGACGCGGAGCGGTCCGGCGTGCTGACCCTGCTGTGGGCGGCCGTCGCAGCGCCGCCCTCCTGGAACGACACCATCGACGCCGTGCTCGACTCGGTGGTGATCATCCACATGGACCGCACACGGCCGTTCGACGGGAACGCGCAGTCGTCGTCGCAGGCGTCGGGGTTCGTGATCGACGCAGAGCGGGGCCTGATCCTCACGAACCGCCACGTGGTCACCACCGGTCCGACCGTCGCGCAGGCCATCTTCCACGACAAGGAGGAGATCGACCTCGTCCCCCTGTACCGCGACCCCGTCCACGACTTCGGGCTGTTCCAGTACGACCCGGCCGCACTGCGGTTCATCACGCCGCGCTCCCTCGAGCTCGCCCCCGAACGGGCCCGTGTGGGCACCGAGATCCGCGTGATCGGCAACGACGCTGCCGAGCAGATCAGCATCCTCGCGGGCACCCTCTCGCGGCTCGACCGCGACGCGCCGGGCTGGGACTTCAACACGTTCTACCTCCAGGCGGCGTCCAGCACCTCGGGGGGCTCGTCGGGGTCGCCGGTGTTCGACGTCGACGGGAAGGTGGTCGCGCTGAACGCGGGCGCGCGCATGGATGCCGCGACGTCCCTGTTCCTGCCGCTCCCCCGCGTGGAGTACGCCGTAGAGGCCCTGCAGGACGGGCGCATCCCGAGCCGGGGCACGCTGCAGACCGTGCTGGCCTACCAGACGTACGACGAGCTCGGGCGGCTGGGGCTCACCCCGGAGCTGGAACGCAAGGCGCGGTCCGAGCACGGGGGCACGGGCATGCTCACGGTCGCCCGCATCAACGCCGGAGGCCCGGCCGACGGGGTGCTCCGCGAGGGCGACATCCTGCTGTCCGTCGACGGCGCGTCCGTGTACGGGTTCATCGAGGTGGAAGCCGCGCTGGACGGTGCCGTGGGGCGCTCCGTGCACCTCGGGGTGCTGCGCGGCGGAGCGCCGGTCGAGGTCGACGTGGAGGTGCGCGACCTGCACGCGCTGTCGCCGTCGTCGTACTTCGAGATCGGCGAGGGCGTGCTGCACGCGCTCGGCTACCACGCGGCGGTGCGGGTGCCGCGGGCGACCCGGGGCGTGTCGGTGGCGCGGTCGGGCCGGCTGTTCGCGAGCGCCGGCATCCCCCGCGATGCCGTGATCGAGGGGATCGGCGACGCCGAGGTCGACACGCTCGAAGACGCCATCGCGGCCCTGTCGGCGGTGCCGGACGGCGAGCGCGTGCAGGTGCGGTGGACCGAGCAGGGCGCGCCGACCCAGCCGCAGGTGTCGAACGTGCTGATGAACCGGGCGTTCTGGCCCGTGCAGCGCTGTGTGCGCGACGACCGCGGGGCGTGGCCGTGCACGGACGTCGACGCACCGCCGCCCGCGAAGGAAGACGCCCGCTACGACGTGACGCTCGCGGAGGAGAAGAAGGCGCGGTTCCGTCCGGCGGCGCAGTCGCTGGTGACCGTGCGGTTCCGTCCGCAGCTCAACCTCGACTCGATCCACGGCAACCAGCGCGAGTCGCCGGGCGTGCTCGTCGACGCGGAGCGTGGGCTCGTGCTGACCGACCGCAACGTGGCGCCCGTCACCACGGGTGAGGTGCGCGTGCAGATGGGCGATGCCCCCAGCCTCCCGGCGACCCTCCTGTACATGGACCCCGTGCTGAACGTGGCGATCGTGCAGGTCGACCCCGCTCAGCTCGATCTGGGCGACTTCACCGCCCCCGAGCTCGTCGACACGCCCCTGGCGGTGGGCGACGCGCTCCAGGCGGTCGCGATCGACGGGGAGGGGCAGGTGTTCCGCCAGGAGGTCGATGTCGACCGGCTGTCGCCCGCTGGGTTCGGCGACCCGACGTATCCGCGCTGGCAGATCCACGACGTCGATTTCGTCCGGCTCGGAAAGCTCGACCGGCCGGCGCTCGGCGGGGTGCTGTGCGACAAGCGGGGCCGTGTGGTCGGGCTGCTCCAGCGGTTCGAGCGCGACGACCACAACCAGTACCGCTCGCAGATGTACGCGGTGCCGGTGTCGCACGGGCTGCAGGCGATGCAGCGCTGGGCGACGGGCCTCGAGTCCGTGCCCGATCTGGGGGTGCACCTGCGCATGCGCCCGCTCGTGGATGCCCGCGAGGCGGGGCTCCCGGAAGACTGGGCCACCGCGATCCGCGAGCACGCGCCCGGGCGCCCGATGGTGCTGGAGGTGCGGGGTCTGTCGGGCGACGCCCCTGCGCGCGGTGTGCTGCGGACGGGCGACTTCATCGTGGCGGCGGAAGGCCGGACGGTCTCCACGTTCGCGGAGCTGCAGAACGCCGTGCTGGCGCGGCCCGGTGCGCTGCCCCTGACGCTCGTGCGGCGCGGTGCGGTGGTCGAGGTGGAGGTCGACGCGCTGCAGCTCCCGGTGGAGGGCACGGACCGCGTGGTGCTCTGGGCGGGCGCGCTGGTCCAGGAGGAGCCGCCGGCGGTCGCGCTGTACAGCCAGACGCCGCGCCACGGGGTGTACCTGTCCTGGTACTACGGCGGCAGCCCGGCGCAGCGCTACAACACGGGCTACGGGCGGCGCATCGTGGAGATCGACGGCGAGCCGGTGTCCGGGCTCGACGACTTCGTCGCGAAGGTGGCGGGTCGGGCCGACCGCTCGGCGGTGCGCCTGCGGATGCAGGGCCTGCAGGGCGAGGAGTGGGTGGGCACGCTCAAGATGGACCGGCAGTACTGGCCGACGCAGGAGTTCCGGCGGGTCGACGGCGCGTGGACGCGCGTGGAGCTGGAGTAGTTCCGGTTTTCCTCTGAGACCCGCGGAAACCCCGGTGATGACGAGCCGGATGGAGGTTTCGGTTTACCTCTGAGACCGGAGATCGAGGTCGAACGGCCAGGCCTCGGTCGGCTCGCCGTTCACCCGCAGGTCGAGCGCCTGCTGCCCCGCGTACAGCGCGCGCGTGCTGACCTTCGCGACCGTGTGGGACTTGCGCAGCACGAGGGTCTCGCCGGGCTTCACGGTGCGCTCGGTCCAGTGGAACACCTTCGCGGTGCGCGACCCGTTCTTCCGCAGGTGGTGCACGCCGTAGTCCAGCCGGACCCGCTGGTTCCGCTTCGCCGACGACGTGAGCGTGACGTCGAGGTGCACCGCCTCGCCGACCGCGATGCCCGCGGGCGACAGGGCGGTCTGCACGGTGCCGACGAAGGGCTGCAGGCCGATGAGCCCGTACGCGCGGGGGTTCCCGGCCTTGATGTGCGTGCGCAGCGCGTGCTTCACGAGCTTGCGGCGAGGCGCAGGCGCGTCGCGGAGCCAGTCGGCGGCCACGTCGAGCACGAGGTCTTCGTGGTCCTTCGCGATGTCGTTCAGGTGGTTGGCGACCGATCGCCGGACGTACTCTTCGGGGTCGTCGCGGAGGCGCTCCAGCAGCGGGAGCATGCGCTCGGGGTGGTCGATCCGGTGCTGGAGGCGGATGCCCCACGGCAGGCGGGGACGGCTGCCTTCGCTGACGAGGCGCCGGACGTGGACGTTGTCGTGATCGACCCAGGACGCCAGGCGCCGGAGCACGTGCTCCGGATCGGCCTGGAAGTACGGGCGGATCGCGAACTCGCACGACCACAGCGCCGTGAGCGCGGGCATGGCGTCGAGCGAGAGGTCGGGGTGAGCGAGGCCGTGGCGCTCGACGAACGTGCACAGCGGCCACAGCTCGAAGCGCTCGGTGAGCTCGTTCGTGTGGTCGGGGCTCTCGGGGAGCCCAGCGAGGATCTGTCCGAGCGCGGTGGGGTAGTCGGCGGGCAGCGACGCGCGCAGGGCGTCGGCCACGTGGATCACGCGGTCCTTCAGCTCGAGGGCGTCGAGGCCGGCGAGGGCGCGACGCTCGAAGCCGTGTGGGTCCCATTCTCCGGCGACGAGCTGCGTGATCTGCGCGACCGCGTGGGGTCCGATGCGGTTCTTGAAGGGCTCCACGGGGCCTCCCGACGCTGCATAATGCCCGCGGAGGTCCCATGTGGTGGATGTTCGCGGCGGCGTCGGCCACGACGCTCGCGGAGGTCGAGGCGGCCATCGACGAGGCGGTGGCGGCACCGTCCGTGGAGTCGACCGCCGCGGCGGGCAGCCTGGCGAACGCGTTCCGGCGGGAGACCGACAGCGATCTCGCGCGGATGCTCGAGACGTACACGCTGGTGCTCCAGTACCCGTGGGAGGGGCGGCCGTTCTCGGTGTCGCTGTACAAGGGGTCGATCGAGACGCAGGCGCCGAGGCTGAAGAAGCACCGCTTCACGGGGCCCACGGTGTGCGGGCTGCGCGACCTGCTGCACTCCGAGGGGCTCGACGCGAAGGCCGCGGAGATGGAGGTGCTCGCGAAGCGGGTGAAGGTGGCGTGTGGCCCGCGGGTGACGGTCGCGAAGGTCGGTCTGACCCCGGCGGCCGACCCGCCTCCTGGCATGGACGGTGTGACCGCGGCCTACCTCGAGGCGTTCGAGGCCCGGCAGGCGCTGCTGGAGCTCCCGCCCGATCCCGAGGTCGACGCGTTCGCAGCGGAGCTCGATGCGCGCATGGCGGAGGCGTCGGCGAAGGTCGGTGATGCGGCGGGGGAGGCCGCGGACGCGCAGCGGGCCCATGATGCGGCGCTCGCCGCGCTGGTGGCGGGCTCCTGGAAGCTGTCGCGGGCCGCTTGTGACGACGAGACGGCACCGTGGGAGAAGCGCCTGGAGCCCTGCGAGGCGTGGGTGGGAGCGCACCCGGACGACCCGACGGGCCTGCTCCAGCTCGCCCAGGCCCACGTGTTCGTCGCGGACTCACAGACCGTCCCTGCGGGCTCTCGGGACTCCCAGACTGCGGGCGCGGACCCAGCGCACCACCGGGCCGAGGCGGTGCGGCACCTGCGCACGCTGGAGGGCCACGTCACCGACGCTGAGGTCCGGGCCACGCTGAAGCAGATGATCGCGGAGCTCGAAGCGCCGCGCCCCTGACGGACTACTCCGGGTAGCCGTCGCCCCGTTCCGCGAGGCGCCGTCGTGAGCTTGGACCTGAACCTCACGCAAAGACGCAAAGACGCAAAGGGCGAGCCGTCAGCGGTCGAGGCCGTTCACGACGCGGGTGATGCCGTCCTTGATCAGCGACGTGCCGAAGTTGATGAGCAGGCCGAGCTTGCGGTGGGAGAGCCGTAGGTAGGTGAGGAGTTGCTTCTTGTGGACCGGCCGGATGGCTTCGATCGACTTCAGCTCGACGATCAGGAGGTCCTCGACGAGCAGGTCGGCGCGGAACGCCTCGTCGAAGCGCATCCCGTCGTATTCGATGGCGATCGGGACCTGGCGCGCGACCCGGAGCCCACGGACGCTCAGCTCGTGCGCGAGCACCGTTTCGTAGACCGACTCCAGCAGCCCGGGCCCCAGCGTCGTGTGGACCTTGAACGCTGCATCCACGACGACCTTGGCGACGTCGTTCTCGGTCAGGCTGCCCTCCTTTGCGTCTTCGCGTCTTTGCGTGAGACCCGACGTGCCGCAATCCTACCGCGCCTGATGGCCCACTCCGGGCGCGGTCGTCGCCCGGCTCCGCGAGGCGCCGTCGTGGAAAGACCTCACGCAAAGACGCAAAGACGCAAAGGACGAGCAGGTCGGCGCGGAACGCCTCGTCGAAGCGCATCCCGTCGTATTCGATGGCGATCGGGACCTGGCGCGCGACCCGGAGCCTACATCCGCCAGCCCTCCTTTGCGTCTTCGCGGCTTTGCGTGAGACCCGACGTGCCGTCGTCCTACCGCGCTGGCCTACTCCGGGTAGCCGTCGACCTTGTCGGCGTGGCACTTCTGGCAAGCGAGCGTGCCATGGCGCCCCTCGAGCACGAACCCCGTGCTCGCATGGTCGAACGTGGACGGCTTGAAGCCCGTGATGGCGTGGCACGACGCGCAGCCGCCGAAGCTGCTGAAGTCGCCGTGAGCCTTGAGCCCGCCCTCTTCGTGGCAGCCCTCGCACACGGTGGGCGCGCCGCGGAACTGACCGCCCTCGTGGCACTGCACGCAGGACACGGCGTCGTGCGCGCCCTCGATGCGGAACTTCGCCTGCTTGTTGTGATCGAACTGGTTCTCCGACCAGCTCGTGGCGGTGTGGCAGCGCGAGCACTCACCGATGGGGTCGTGCGGACGGTCGTCTTCGTGGCACCCCGAGCACACGATGGGCGTGTCGGTGAACTTGAAGCCCTCGTGGCACGCGAGGCACTCGACGGTCTGGTGCTTGCCGGGGAAGGCGCACGTGCAGGGCCCGTGGTCGAACTCGGCGGGCTTGAAGCCCGTGACCTCGTGGCACTGCTCGCACGGCGCGACGGTGCCGCCGTGCACGTCGTCGTGGCAGTTCGAGCAGGGGACCTCGCTCTCGAGGTTCGCGCCGTGCGTGTGGCAGTCTTCGCACTTCTGCTGGCCGTGCTTGCCCTCCATCGACAGGAGGTGCGCATTGAGCGCGCGCAGGCCGCTGTTCCAGTCGATCGGCTCGTGGCAGGCGTTGCAGGACGGGCCCAGCGCGGAGCTGTGCACGTCTTCGTGGCAGTCGCCGCAGACGCCCTGCATCTCGTGGATGGGGGCCTTGTGGCACGTGGCGCACTTCACGTCGGCGTGGGAGCCGACGAGCGAGAAGCCGGTCTTCGCGTGGTCGAACCCGCGCATCGCGTCGGGCTTCGTGAGCGACCCGTCGGCCCCGACGTGGTCGCCGTGGCACGCGATGCACTCCTGCGTACGGACGAGCAGCGTGCCGTGGTAGCCCTTGCCTGCCGAGATTCGGGCGGCGAGCCCCTCGTGGCACCCGAGGCACTTGTCGTTGGGGATGCCCGCGAACGACAGGTGGCAGGCGTCGCAGTTGCCCTCTTCGGCCTGGTGGGCCGTGCCCAGCGGACCGGGGGACAGGAGGGTCTTCCAGGTGCCCGCGACGGCGACCGAAGAGACGAGCAGCGCGAGGACGATGGCGGACGTGCGCTTCAGGGGGACCTCAGAAGAACCGCAGCGACGGGGTGAACATCAGCGCGAGCAGGAAGTGCACGGCCGACAGGATGTACAGGATCGCGGCGATCGGGCGATGCAGGATAATCCACCACTTGAAGATCCGCTGCGTGACGGACAGCGCAGCCTTGTGGCGCTCGAGCTGGAGGCGCCGGGCGGCGAGCTCGTAGACCTTGGGCTCGAGCTTCATCGACCGGAGCTTCCGGACGGCCGTGCGCCGATCGAGGTCGGACTTCACGACGCCGAAGATCGAGCGCGTCTCGGGCAGGCCCTTCCACAGGGACGTGACGCTGTCGGGCAGGTCGACGTCGAGCGACTTGAGCTCGGCTTCGACCTCCTTCGCGGCCATGTGCTGCCCACCGAGGGTCTTCGGGACCATGGAGAACAGCCAGCGCCCGAAGATGCCGGACGCGATCACCACGCACACCGCGAGGAAGTTCAGCACGCCGGGGTTGAGCCACATGAACTTCGAGCCCGTGAACATCGGCAGGCTGTGGAAGCACACGAACACGAAGCCCTGGAGCCCGAGGAAGATGTGGAGGTGCAGCCAGTACGACAGGCGCGCCACGTTCCGGAGCAGCTTGATGCGCCGGGCCACGCTGTACACGAGCATCACGATCATCGACAGCAGCCCGAGGGTGCCGAGCCAGACCGAGATGGGGTCGCTGGGATCGGGGGTGGCGAAGACGTAGAGGACCGTGAGGCCGACGACCTCGAGCGCCAGGAGGAGACCGTACAGGATGGGCATGAATCGGAGCACGGCGCGATGGTAGCGTCTGTCGGGCTCCCGGAGAACTCATGGGTCTTGGATTGGTCGAAATCGTCATCATCCTCGCTGTGCTCGCCATCGGCGCGGTGGGCCTCGCCACCGTTCTCGGCGTGGTGATCGGGATGGTGCGAGAGGGGCGTGCGCGCGGCGACCTCGCGGTCACGGTGCAGACCGGAGCGCTCCCCCCGAGCCTGTACCCGCGCATCGATCCCGGGCGCTGCATGGGCAGCGGCACCTGCGTCGACGCGTGTCCCGAGAACGACGTGCTCGCGGTGCTCGACGGCAAGGCGCACGTGGTGAACCCGACGAGCTGCATCGGGCACGGCGAGTGTTTGCGGGCCTGTCCGGTCGAGGCGATCACGCTCGTGCTCGGCACCGAGAAGCGCGGGGTCGACATCCCGATGGTCGACCGCGACTTCCAGACCAACGTGCCGGGCATCTACGTCGTCGGCGAGCTCGGCGGGATGGGCCTGATCTACAACGCGATGACGCAGGCGCTCCAGTGCATGGACGCCCTCGTCGCCACCCCGCCCCCGAAGGTGAAGGGCGTGCACCAGGTGGTGATCGTGGGTGCCGGTCCGGCGGGCATGGCCGCGTCGCTGGCCGCGAAGAAGGCCGGGCTCGACTTCGTGACGCTCGACCAGGAGTCGGTGGGCGGCACGGTGCTCCAGTACCCGCGCCACAAGCTCGTGATGACGAAGCCCGTGAACCTGCCGCTCTACGGGAAGGTGCGGGTGGGCGAGGTGCGCAAGGAGGCGCTGCTCGACATCTGGAACGACATCCTCGACAAGACGGGCCTCAAGGTCCGGAATGGCGTGCGTGTCGAGGGGATCGACCCCCAGGACGACGGCTCGTTCGTAGTGCGGCTGCCCGAGGGCGAGACGCTCCGCACCCAGCGGGTGGTGCTCGCGATGGGTCGCCGGGGCTCGCCCCGTAAGCTCGGCGTTCCGGGCGAGGATCTCGGCAAGGTGGTGTACCGTCTGCTCGAGCCGGAGCGGTACGCGGGCGCCGCGGTGCTCGTGGTGGGCGGCGGCGACAGCGCGCTCGAAGCGGCCGTCGCGCTGGCGGAGAGTGGCGCGGAGGTCACCCTGTCGTACCGCGGCGACGACTTCTCGCGGGCGAAGAAGAAGAACCGCGAGAAGATCGAAGCGAAGATCGAGCGGGGCAAGGTGCGGTTCCTGCCGAAGTCGAACGTCACCGCGGTCACGGAAGACGCGGTGACGCTGAAGACCGCAGACGGCGAGGAGACCCTGAAGAACGAGTACGTGCTGGTGTTCGCGGGCGGTGTGCTGCCCACGAAGTTCCTCACGGCGGCGGGCGTGCAGGTGGAGTCGTACACGGGCCAGGCGTACGCGCCCGCCAACACGTAGCGTGGAGCTCCCGGATCCCGCGGAGCTGGAGTCGCTCCGTCAGGCGTACACCCGGGAGCAGCTCGTGCGTCGCGTGGGGCTGCTGGCGCTCACCGGCGTGCTGTACGTGAACCTGTTCGGCGGGGCGCTCGGCGCGATCGTCTACGGGTACGGTCCGGTCGGTGCAGGAGCGATCTCCATGCTCACCGCGGCCCTCCCGTTCGTGGGGATCGTGCTCCTCAACCGGTGGGCCCAGCGCCACCACCGGCACGCTGCGGAGGACGTGCGGGCCGCGCTCGGCATCCGGGCTCGCGACCGGGGCCTCGCGACGCTCGCGTTCTTCGGGCTGGCCTCCGTGGTGCCCGCGATCGGGTGGGTCCTGTGGGGCTGGGAGATGTCGACGCTGGTGGCGGCAGCGTACATCGCGCTCGGCGTGCTGGGCCCGGCGTTCCGCAGGCTGCGCAACCCCGAGCTGCCGGTGTGGGCGCTGGTCGCGCTCGGCGTGTGGTCCGTGATCGGGGGCGGGTGGGTGCTGGCGCTCCGCCCGGTGTTCGGAGACGGCGGGGAGATGCTCGCGGGCGTGGTGTGGATGGCGCTGATGCCGATGGGCCTGCCCGCATGGGCGCTCCGCCACCGGCTCGTGAGCTGGAGCCGTCGGGACGGCCGGATCGGGCAGGTGGCCCGCGCCTGGGGCGTGTTCCTGCCTCCCGCACAGGCCGCGCAGCTCACCCGGGAGTCCGGGGATCTCGACGGTGCGCTGGCCTCGCTGACCCGCTCCCTGGAGACCCCGCAGCCGCTCCGCTTGTTCGCGGAGACCCTGCTGGAGCTGGGCGACACGCTGCTGTCCCGCGGAGACCCCCGTGCGCCCGAGGTGTTCGGGGCGTGCGGTCGTGCGGTGCCCGCGGACCCGCGTCCGTTCGCGGGCCTGGCACGCGCGCTCGCGAGCTCCGACCGCGAGCGGGCGCTGGCCTATGCGCGCTTCGCGGAGGACAACGCGGCTCGGCAGCTGTCGGGCGGGGATCCCGCGGTGACGGCCCTGCGCGCCTCGCTCGAGCGTCAGTAGCGGTCGGCGGCCCAGTGAGCGCAGGTGAGCGCGACGGCACCGCCGACATGGACGCAACAGATTCCGAGCAGGGTCGAGACGACAGACAACATGGGGGCTCCAACAGACAAAGCGCACACCGCACTCCGGTGTCGCGCCGCCGATGTACGCGCCCCCCGCTCTGAAAGCCTCTGAAACCCGCTAAGAACTGCTCAGGGCGTCGTACGGATCCGCCACTGGTCGGTGAGCGCGCCGTCGAACGTGCCCACGGGATTGGTGGCCAGGAAGCACGCCCGCCAGCGGTCGGCGGCCGAGCCCCACGCCGCCTTGACGTCGGACCACTCGAGCGCGTGCCACAGCCCCTGGTGCGGGCGACCCCCGAGCGCGAGGATGCCCTTCTCGAGCTCCACGAGCGACGCTTCGCGACCGCGCTCGTAGGCCGCGTACAGCCGCATCAGGTCGCGCTTCTTGGGGTGCTGGATCGCCGGGAGGTTCTGCGGCGGCACGAGATCGGGCGCGTTGGGCTTCTGGGCGTCCTTCTTCTTCAGCTTCTGGACGAGCGCGGGCACGACCTGATCGACGACCGTCTCCTCGGGTCGGAGGCCGAGGTGACGCTTGCGCGGCCGCCACGCGTCTTCGAGCTCCGGAGAGCCGAGGAACCCGATCTCGATGTGCGCCCACACCGGAACGTCGGTGTTCCCGGGACCCTTCTCGTGCGAGCCCGCCAGCAGCGCACCCTCTCCCCGCACGAACCGCACGGACGGGCCCTGGAAGAACGGCGCGCTCTTCTCGAGCGACGCGACCTGGGCATCGAGCGACGGGGTGCCCGCCTTGCGTCGCGCGACGTAGGGCTTCCAGCATCCCTCGCCGAGGATGAGCTTCAGCGCGGCCTCGAGCTTCGGGAGGGGCACCGCCCACTCCGCGCCGAGCCCCGCGTACTTGAGGTTGAGCAGGAGGACCTCGGGGAGGTCGTCGATGTAGTCGCCCTTCGTCATGCTGGTGCACGAGATGAGCGCCTGACCGGCCTTCGGGCCCTTGTCGACCGGGTCTTTCAGGACCCCGCGGATCTGCGAGCCGATGGCCCCGGCCGCGAACGGGAGGCGGCCGTACTCCATGGTGGGCGGGCGATGCCCCCCTTTTGCGGCCGTGGTCTCCTTCCGCCGGACGACCTGGCACCGCAGGGCGCCGAAGTCGAACGTGTCGCTCTTCAGCACCTCCTTGCGCTTCGCGATGGGATCGGACGAAGGCTCCCGTGGATACGGGTCGATCACGAGCTCGACGTGACGGTTGTCGGTGTTCAGCTGCGGGAGCTCGGCGAGCACGTCCGTCAGGAGCTTCGGCTCGCGCCACTCCTGCAGACGCAGCATCGGGACGACCTTGAGCGTCATGCTGTACACGAGCCCGAGGCTGCCCATGCCGACGAGGTGGGCGAAGAACCGGTCGTCGTCGAACACGGGGTGGATGTCGACGTTCCCCGTGCGCGCGCGCCACTTGCCGCCCGAAGGCGCGGCGAACACGGGCGCCTGGGTGGTGGCGGCCTCCGAGCGCTGGACGAGCTCGACCCACGGGACGGGACCCTTCGGGGTCTGCTTCACGCGCACGACCACCAGCGACCGCACGAACCCCGCGACCGACCGGAACCTGGACCCCGACCCGTGCGTACCCGTGGAGATGGCGCCCACGACGCTCTGGAAGTCGCCGCTGCCGTGGTTCGGGATCGCGAGCCCCTGGTCGGCCAGCGCTCGCAGGGCCTCGCGGACCGGGACCCCCGCCTGCACGCGCACGACCTGGGTGGCCCCGGGACGCAGCGACAGACCGTCGATGTCGGTGCCCACCCCCGAGAAGATACGCGACAGCCTCTCCGAGCTGACGATGCGTGCATTCGTGGGGTGCGAGGCCGCCGAGTGCCCGCGCGACGCGCCCACCATGCGGAGCCGCTTCTTGTCCTTCAGCCCGTCGGCGACGACCTGCACGAGGTCTTTCAGGCTGTTGGGGCGCTCGACGGCATCGTTGAACAGGTCGCGGGCCGGGAAGCCGAACCGCTCCTTCAGCGTGCGCGCGATCTCGGGTCGGCGCGCCCGGCTCGGGCTGATGCGCGAGCCCTCGAGCGCGGAGTCGTCGAGATCCGGGCTCGGACCCATCTCGTCGGCGAGCTCGACCGGGTCGAGCGCCCCGTCGGCCAGTGCGGTTGCGGCATCGGTCGCCAGATCGTGCGGCATGAGTGTCCCCCGCGCGAACCATACGACGGGGGGTGCGTTTCTAGAAGCGCCAGCGCCAGGCGTTGTGACAATCGCTGCAGTCGACGCGACCGAATCGGTGGGCGTCGACGCTCTGGGGCGCGCGGGCGGCGTCTTTCGCGTGGCAGTCCCAGCACTCGGTGGACAGGCCGATCCACCGTTGGTTGGTGTGGCAGCTCGAGCACGGGGCGGTGAAGTGCGACCCCCGCAGGACGAAGCCCGCGAGGTCGTGGTCGAAGCGGGCGAGGTTCCACCGGTCTTCCCGGTGGCAGTCCTGACACTGGTACCCGAGCTGGCCCATGTGCGGAGACACGTGGCAGCCCGAGCACCGGGTGTCGGGCGGGGGCGCGGCCTGCACATGGCACGCACCGCACTTCTGCGCGGCGTGGCGGCGCTCGAGCGGGAACCCGGTGATGCGGTGGTCGAACACCTTCGCACCCACGATGTTCGCGAAAGTGGCGCCACTCGAGAGCGAATGGCACGACTCGCACGCCTGCCCGATGTCGCCGTGGCCCGGCTGGTGGCACAGGCTGCACGCCTGGCCCTGCCCCTGGCGGAGCTTCAGACCGTTCTCGCCCTTGTGGCACGACTCGCACGCCGCCGAAGCATGCGGGCCCTCGAGCTCGAAGCCCGAGCGGGCGTGCTGGAAGCCCTCGACGGGCTTGAACCCCGTGACCGCGTGGCACTCCGTGCAGTCTTCGCCCAGGATGCCGCGGTGACGGTCGATGTGGCAGCCTGCGCACTCCGACGGCAGCCCCGTGAGCTTCGCGGACGCATGGCACTGGCGGCACGCGACGTCGGTATGCTTGCCGTCGAGCGCGAACGCGAGCTTCGCGTGGTCGTCGACCCCGAAGGTGGACGGCGCGAAGTGGTCGGCCGCGTGGCATCCGGCGCAGTCGCCGAACTGCGCGCCATCCGCCTCGTGCGGGTTCTCGTGGCAGTGCGAGCACGCCGCGTCGCGGTTCTGCGGAGACACCGGGTGTGCGGGCGTCTCGTCGGCTCCGGCCCCCGACGGGACCAGCGCCAGCCCGCCGATCGCGAGCACACACGCGAACAGCGCCGCCAGCAGGCGCATGCGGGGGTCGGACTGCATCACCAGCCCACCTCGGTGAGGATGCCCACCTGGAGGAGCGCGCGCACCTCGGGCTCGGACAGGTGCTTCTCGAAGTCGACGCCACCGAACCAGCGGCGCCCGCTGTAGAAGGCCCGCGCGAACAGGATCGGATCGGCTTCGAGCGTGAAGGGCTGCAGGTCGTCACTCGTCGTGGGGAGGCCGGGATTGGCGGGGTCGACGCGCCGCCCGCTCACCGGAGCCGCGGCCCGCTCGACGTACGAGGCCCCGACCCGCGCGTCGAGCCCGAAGTCGTGGAACCCGACCGCGGCCGACCCCATGGTGCGGTCGCGCGAGCCCACGTCCTGCTTCTGGTCTTCGCCCGAGATGTTGTCGACCATTCCGAGGAACGTGGTGTAGAGGCCGGGCACGCCGAGGTCGTTCACGTCGAGCCGCACGCCGGTGCGGAGCTCGGTGCGGTCTGGGCGCACGCGGTAGCGGATCTCGGGGCGCAGCCAGCCGATCTTCGGTGGACCCAGCCGCACGCGCAGCCGGGCATCGGTGAACCGGGGCTCCTGGAGGTCTTCGACCCTCTCGCCACCCTCGATGGTGCCGGCCGCGTACACCGCGACGTTCTGGTGGATGCCGTCGACGTCGACCCGGAGCCAGTCGGTGGGCTTCAGGCTCACCCAGGCCAGGGCGTTGAACAGACCGAGCGCCTGGACCTCGACCGTGGCCTCCGACCAGGTGGGACCGAGCAGGTACTTCGCCTGCTGGTGCGCCGCGACCTGACCGCCGAACGAGACCGTGTCGACGGGGCGCGCGTTCGCCCGCACCACCGCGGAGAGCCCGCCGGCGGTCTCTTCGATGGCTTCGGTGGACGCGCCGATGCGGAGCAGATCCTGCGACCAGGCCACCGTGGCGTCGGCCCCGAACCGGTCGCGCTGCAGGCCGAAGAAACCCCCGACCGCGGGGAGGAACGTGTCGTAGCCGAGCGTCTGGCGGCCCGTGGTGATGGCGCGGCGACCCCCGAACAGCCCCGCGCGCCACCCGCTGCGGGTGTACGTCACGTTCACG